>NZ_FTNI01000016.1 GCF_900156315.1 Microbispora rosea
CGGCGTGGGGTGGCGGCGTTGCTGGACGCCGAGGACGACATCGAGATCGTCGGCGAGGCGGGGACGGCCGAGTCGGCCGTGGCCCGCATCCCCGCGCTGAAGCCGGACGTGGCGGTGCTCGACGTGCGCCTGCCCGACGGCAACGGCGTGGACGTCTGCCGTGAGGTGCGCTCGAAGGTGCCCGGCCTGGCCTGCCTGATGCTGACCTCCTACGCCGACGACGAGGCGTTGTTCAACGCGGTCATGGCCGGGGCGGCCGGTTATGTGCTCAAGCAGATCCACGGCTCTGACCTGGTGGGCGCGGTGCGCACGGTGGCCGGCGGGCAGTCGCTGCTCGACCCGCAGACCACGGCCGCGATGCTGCACCGGCTGCGCGACCAGGCCGCGAAGAAGGACCCACTGGCCGCGCTGTCGGACCAGGAGCGGCAGATCCTGGAGCTGATCGGCGAGGGCCTGACCAACCGCCAGATCGGCGAGCGGATGTTCCTGGCCGAGAAGACGGTCAAGAACTACGTGTCCAACCTGCTCAGCAAGCTCGACATGCAGCGCCGCACCCAGGCCGCCGCGCTCGCCGCCCGCCTCAAGGCCGGACGACGCGCCGGGACAGAGTAATCCTTCGTGTAATCATCCGTGCCGGAGTTCCCCAGGACGCCGCCCTGGCCCAGCGATACGGGCATATGCCCTATGTCGCTTATATCCACTGACGCATGGGCGGGTGGTTGCCAGGTGTCTCGGCACTGCGCGGACGTCTTCAGAACCGATCTCGTCTCGGCGGTGCGGCGGCTTGCGGTGGCCGCGCTCGTCGTCTCGCTGGCCGGTCTCGCCGTCGCCGAATCGGCGGACGCGGCCTCCGCTCCGCTGCGCCGCAAACCGCACGCCGCCGCGGCCGCCGCCAAGGCGGCGCATGCGAAGGCGGCGCATGCGAAAGCGAAGGCCAGACCGAGGCCCGGCCCGCGCGGTTACCAGATGGCCCGAGGCGGGCGGACCAGCGCCACGCAGTACAGGTCGGGCCGCGGCAGGAACATCCAGAACCTCAACGGCGTCTACACGCCCTCACTGCTGGGCGGCCCGCAGTCGACCAGCGTCACGTCCGCCGGGAAGATCACCAGCCAGGGCGCCTACTGCGCCCCGGGCAGCCGCTCCTGCGACATCTCGCAGAGCATGAGGTGACCAGGACAGCGGGACGCTGATCCGGCGGCCTCAGATGCGGTGACGGCGCCATCTCTGGTCGGCCGCCACCCAGGCGGCCTCCCAGTCGCGGTAGCGTCCGCGGTCCAGCCAGTGGCGCGTGAGCGCGAAGCAGGCCCAGGCCAGAACGGTGACGATCGCGACGACGCCGGCGGCGGCCAGTCCCGCCCTCGTCACCGTCTCGGCCCGATGCGGCGGCGGCGCGGCCGGCCTGCCCTCGGCGTCCACCCACACCCGCGCCTTCATCGGACCGTCCCGCAGGAGGAGCACCGCCGGGACCACGCCCTCCCGGACCTCGCCGGACGGCAGCGTCCACCGCGCCGAGCTCGCCGCGGGCAGACCGCGCCCGGCGGCCGGTGCGGCGGAACCCTCCTCCGCGGCAGGGGCCTCGACCAGGGTGGCCTCGACCAGCTGCGGTGTCCCCGGCCCGACCCGCTCGGCCATGACGCCGCCGTCATACACGGTGCGAGCGGCCAGCGCCGCGGGCCACACAGCGAACAGGACGGCGGCCAGCGCCGCCGCCGCGATCGCCGCCTCGATCCGATCGGAACGGCGGCGCAGCGGGTTGTGATCGGGCCGGTAACGGCGTAGCCGCGACACGGCCCAGCGGGCGAGCGACCTCATGGGCGCACCTCCTGTCAGGCCACAGGAGGTCTCACTTCCCCGGGCGCGCGAAGTCAGTCCATCACGTCGGAGGCGGCGCGACGGACGCTCTCGCTCTCGTCGATGACGAACCCCAACCGCATGATCATCTGCGGCGCCTCTTCCGAGCACAGGTGCCTGCGGATGAACTCCCGCAACTCCGGCATCTCCAGCGCCTGCGTATGGAACGCGACGCTCAGGCCGTACGCGGACGCGTGCAGCAGCATCCGCTGCAGCGCCTCGCCCGCGCGCAGCCAGTCCTCCCGGCCGTCCCCCGCGGTGGTGAGGAGCGCCACCAGACCCGTCGAGGCGGACACCCGCTCGTCCGGCGCCATCCCCCACTCGTGGCCCCGGGCGTAGTCCCGCTGCGCGAAGTGCTGGGGTTGCGTACGCCGGGGATCGGTCGGATAGCCCGCCGCGGGCACGCCATCGCGGCGTGAGCTGCCGGGCGGCCGGGCCCAGCGCATGAGTTCGAGGACGAACAACCGGTTCTGCGACTGCACGTCCTGGGCCGCGCCGGTGAGCGCGGCGAGCACCCGCGCGGTGGCCTCCGACCCGACCGGCAGCAGGTGGCCGTCCTCGGCCGCCGCCTCCGCCACGAGCGCGTCGACCAGGCGGTCGGGCACCGGCAGAGCGGTGAACCCGGACCGGTGGGTGCGGCGGCGCTCGATCTCCGCGTGCAGCAGGCGGATGTGCTCGGCGGGCTCCCGCCCCGGCCGCACCCGTACGGTGGCCAGCAGCAGCGGGCGCTCCGGGTCGGGGAAGCGCCGCACCTGGGGCTCGTAACCGAGGGCCTGCAGTGTCATCCGCACGTTGAACAGCGCTGCGCCGCAACTGATCGTCATCTGCCGGCCGGTGGGGTCGGAGACCCGCAGCTTCCTGTCGGGGTCGGCGCGCAGGCAGATCTCGTCTCCCGAGACGCCGAACGACCAGGGCTGGGTGTTGTGGATCGATGGCGCCCACAGAGCCGCCTCCACCGCCGTTCTCGCGGCCTGCACGATCCCTTCAACGGTCCGAGTGTTCACGGTCTCCTCCCCTGGGAATCCTGGGGCTAGGTCACAGCAACGGCGGGGCGATCAGCAGGTCGTCCACGAGGAAGGCGAGGTCGGCGTCCACCTCGACGACGCCCTCGACCCGGCGTACGGCGTGCAGCAGCGGCTTGATGTCCGACCTGCGGGGCACCTGCCCGCTCATCGTGACCACGCCGCCGGAGACGGTGATCCGAAGGTCGTCGGGGCCGAGGTTCAGCCGGGCGGCGACCTCCTCGATGTCGGCCAGGATGTCCTCCGCCGGGCGGACGAACACCCGCAGCAGGTCGCCCTGGTGAACCGTCCCCACGATGCGGCCGGTCATGGCGTCGATCACGGGCAGCTGCTTGATGCGGTTGCGATGCATCAGCCGGGCCGCGTCCCGCACGGAGGTGCCGCCGGTGACCGTGATCGCGGGGCGCGTCATGATCTGGCCAGCTTTCGTGCCCGCCGCCTTCCGGTGCTCCTCGCGCCTGCGGGGACCGTCGAGCACGCTCTCCCCCGGATCGATCTCCTTCAGCAGGATGTCGTCCTCCGACACCACCCCGACCGGGCGCCGGTCGGCGTCGATCACCGTGACCGCGCCCACCTTGAACCGCTGCATGGTGGCGACCAGGTCCGCGAACGACGCGTCCATCGGCACCGCGATCGCGACCTTGCCCATGACATCCTTCACTTTCGCCGTCATGACGACGCCTCCCATCTCTCAGTGCCCAGCGTGCCTCGGCGCGTCTTCCGAGGTCAGCGGTGAAGGTCCTGACAGCCTGGGACTTTCGGCCACCCATCGCGCCCCCTGGACAGGGCATGGCGAAGGGCCCCACGGCCAGGGTCCTCCGTCCCTACTCATCCGGCCCGTACAGGGCTGCGATGGAGTTGGGGAATGGCATACGGCGCGGAGAGGAGCCGATCATGCACATGAAGGTGCGGGACGTCATGACGAGCGAGGTCGCCTCCGTCAACGGCAGCACGCCGCTCAGGGACGTGGCTGGGGTCCTCATCGCGCACGACGTCAGCGCGGCACCCGTCGTCGACGGCGAGGGCCACGTGGTCGGTGTGGTCTCCGAGGCCGATCTGCTGCGCAAGGAGGAGTTCCGGGAGCAGTTCTACCGCGAGGGCTACCGGCTGCCGCTACGGGCCCGCCTGCGCGAGGCCGTGGGGCACAGGGCCGCCAGGAGCCAGGAGAGGGCCCGTGGGGTGACCGCCGCCGAGCTCATGTCCGCGCCCCCGGTCACCACGCGTCCGTACACGAGCGTGGTCAGCGCGGCCCGGCAGATGAGCCAGCACGGGGTCAAGCGCCTGCCCGTCGTGGACGACGAGGGCGTGCTCGTGGGCATCATCAGCCGTCATGACCTGCTCAAGGTCCTCGCCCGCGCGGACGCGGACATCGCCCACGAGATACGCGAGGACGTCATCGGGAACTGCCTGTGGGCCGACCTGTCGAGCGTCGAGGTGTCGGTGTCGGAAGGCGTCGTGACGCTCGCCGGCGGTCTGGAGCGCCGCTCGCAGGCGCGGGTGCTCACACGCATGGTCGAACGGACCAACGGCGTGATCGGGGTCGTCGACCGCCTGGAGTGGAAGGATGACGACGTCGGCCCCTGGGAGGAATCCTGATCCCCGGGCCCGGCCTCATGTTCCCGGCCCCGGTCGTCATTTCCGTAGCCGTGTGGCTGCGAGACGGTGGTAGGTGAAGGCCCAGCGGTCGGTGCCGACGCTGCGGCGGGTGTAGCGCTGGGGGTGCTGGTAGCGGTCGCGGTTGTGGAACTGGCAGGCGGGTCCGAGGAGTTTCAGGTCGGTGAGGCCGCCGGTGCTCCAGTTGTCGGCGTGGTCGATCTGGCACATGGTGGCGGGGAGTGGGCAGCCGTCGATCCAGCAGGTGGCGTAGCGGGCGAAGATCGCCCTCCGTTGGGCGGGGGTGGCCAGGCGGACCTTGCGGCCCATGTCGAGCACTTGTCCCTGGGCGTCCATCACCAGCCGCACCAGAGTCGAGGTGCGGGCCAGGCGGTGCACGCTGGTGACGGGCAGCATCTGCCCGGTCGCCAGCAACAACCCCGGCACCGTCCCCAGCAACGCCCCCGGTGCCGTCCCGAACAGTGCCCCCGGCCCCGTCCCGCGTAGCCTCCCCGGCGGCGCCCCGGGCGGCGTCCCCGGTGACGCTCCCTGCCCCGTCCCCGTCGTCCCCGTCCCCGGCGTTCCCGCTGTTCCCGGCGCCTGCGTCGCACACGAACACCGCGCCGCGCTGCCGCACCGGCACGCGCCTTGGCCGTCCGCCGCATCCTGCCGAGCCCGGCCCAACTCCTCGCCGCCCGGCTCATCGCAGCCCGGCTCGTGGCGGCCCCGGTCATGGCGATACTTGCCACAGCGCACGTCGCTGTCGTCCTCAGACGTTGCCTGCGCATGCCGGCAGTCCCTCGCAGGCCGATGCCCGGCGTGGGTGTCATGTGCGGAGTTGTCCTCGGGAGGAGGATCGGGCCGCTCTGCATCCGAAGGCGCTGTGCGCGGGGGTGCTGCGCAGGAAGGTGCTGTGCCCGAGGGGCGCCTACCGGTCCCACGCGCAGAGGTTCCGCGATCACCCGCCCCGCGCTCGTCGGGCCCTGGCTGGCGGGACTCCTCATCGCGGGGACCGACGGAAGAACGGTCGGCGCTTCCGGCACCGGCGTTCGCGGCTCCATCGGCACCGGCATCGCTCCCCGCACCGGCGTCCGCCACTCCATCGGCACCGGCATCTGCCTCAGCCCCGGCCTCGGCGGTGTCAGGGCGGTCCGGGTCGTCCGGGTCGTCGGCGCCGCCCGCGTCACCGGGGTCGCCCATTGCACCAAAAACGACGTCGTCGGCCTCGCTGGGGCCGTCAGCGCTTCCGACGTGGTCAGGGTCCGCGGGGTGGTCGGTGGTGGCGGCCTCACCACGGCAGAGCCGCTGGCGTCGCCGGCGGCGGGGGCAGAGGTGTTGGTGCCTTCGGCGGTGGCGGCGAGGTCGGAGTCGGCAGGTTCGGGGTCACTGGTGTCGCCGGCGGCGGCGTCGATGGCGGGGTCGGTGGGGAGGGATTCGGCGTTGACCAGGACCAGGAGCTCGGTGGCGATCTTCTGCTCCAGGAGGGCGATGAAGGCATCGGCCTGGCGCACGCTCAGCGGCCGGTCATCGCCCTCCGCCCGCGGCTTGGCGTAGGCGTCCAGCAGGGCACGCAGCCGGGCAGCCGCCTCACGCGGCAGGGAGAACTCCCCTTCCAGGCCGCCGCCCCGCCCAGGACGCACCCGCAGAAACCGCCGCCCGAACTCGGCCCGCTCATCACGGTCCTCCCCATCAGGATCCAGCACCGCCCGCAGATAACGGCCCGCTTTGGCCACCTCCGCCGCGCCTGCCTTGCCCGCCAACTCCAGCAGGATCGGCTCGGCCACACCGGCATGCTCGCCGGACAGGTTCGCGGTGGCGGCGCAGATCGCCTCCACCACCCCCGCCGCCAACTGGCCGGTGGCGAACTTCTCCCGCACCCGGGGCAGACGCGCCAGCTCCACCGCCAACGTCAGCAGGCGGCCCGCACCGCCGACGCTCATTCCGGCGGCGGTACGCAGCCAGCTGCGGGTGGAGGCATGCCCGTGCTGCTTGGCCTGACCCGCCCGATGCACGCGCCCCACCCGATCGGCCAGCGCGCAGGTGATCCGGTCCCGCGCGAACAGCAAATCCTCCGCCTCAGCCAGGCAGACATCCGCATCCTCGGGAAGCGGCGCCAACGCCAACGCCTGCGCCGACTCACGCAACGACCCCACCAGCACCCACGACGACCGAGCACGCGGACGACCACCCGCATCGGCGGCACCCCCAGAGGGGGCACCTGCAGGACCAGCACTCTCGGCGCCGATGGACGCACCAGCATGCAAAGTCCCGGATGCACGGTTTTGGGCAGTGAAATTCGGAGGCAGTCGCATTTGCCCGAGGAGGACATTCCATCGTTGCGCGATATGAGGATCCGGACCCGGCTCGCCGAAAATCCACCGAGCCTGCTCGCCGTCTGAGAGCGCACTTTCGGAGGACCAGAGGGGCGATCGGGAAGTCAGCCGCTCCCACCAGTTCTCGCTGTCCGGAATGCTCGAACGATTGAGGTGGCCAGGATCGGCAAGCGGCGATTCCATGACACCTCCTCACGCCCATTCGAAAATCTATATGAATTCTTTCGCGGCCACCCACCTCACTCAAGCGCGGAGCCGAATTAGATGGAGTCACAGACAGCAAAGCAATTCGGGGTGAATCCCCCTTTTGGGCCCGATCCGCGGCTTCCACGCGTAAGCCAGGACATCGGCCCGAGGTCCGGCCTCTCAAGACGGGGTGCTCGTCCCGGCGCCGCAAGCCGAGGAGCCCCGTACGAGTCCAGACGATTTCGGCAGCGGCCGAGGACGCCGTGACGGCAGCCTTCACCTGCGACGATGCCGGGTTCCCCGGCGCAGTCGTCATGACGTAGCAGAGGCGAATTGCGAAAAAAGTGGTTTCCGTCCGCCCATCGGCGGTAGCCCAGTAAGGGACCGACCAAGCGAGAGGCAAGGAGAAGCACGTGATCACTCACGAGCAGATCCCCATGGTGCTCGACAACCCGGTCCACGACCTCAACGGCGACAAGATCGGCGAGGTGGCGCAGGTCTTTCTCGACGACGCGACCGGACGGCCGAAGTGGCTGTGCGTCAAGACGGGACTTCTCCGCACCAAGGAGACCTTCGTCCCGTTGCACGAGGCGAACCTGACGGCCGGCCACGTCGAGGTCCCGTACGACAAGGAGCACGTCAAGAGCGCGCCCGATGTGGACCTGGACGCCGACGGACACCTGTCCGCCGAGCAGGAGCGCGAGCTCTACCGTCACTACGACATGGACTGGGACACCGCCTGGGAACGCGCGAACAGGCCCGACAGTCTCACCGGCTGGGCCGACAGCGCCGGGCGACGCGAGCGCGAACGGCTGGAGACCGGCACCGGCGAGCCCGGCGACTACGCGGACTACGCCGTGACCCGCGGCGGGGAGCGGTACGGCGTCGACGACCCGTCGCTCGGCTCCAGGGACCGGCTGGACGCCGAGATCCCCGGTACGCGCCCGGGTGAGCCGCTGGCGCAGCGGGAGCCCGAGACGCGGTCCGAGGAACTGTTCGGCGCGGGCGATCCCTCGCGCACGACGAGCGAGCGGTACGGCACGGAGGACCCGGCGGCCCGGTCACAGGAACGGTTCGGCACCGGCGATCCGATGACGAACGCCGGCGACCGGTTCGTCGCCGACCCGGACGCCCGTGATCGGGACATCCGACGCCGGGATATCCCCGACCAGGACGAGCCGCTCCTGTAACCGAACAACCGGAAGAACCCCGGACGAACCGGCAAGCCGTTCGTCGACCAGCCCCGTTGCCCCGGTGCGCCTCCGCCATCGGGGCAACGGCATGCCCGGCCCCCTCCGGCCGTAATCACGTCTCAGTCGTCGACGACCTCGCCGTGCACCACGCGGCCCCGGCCCGCTCCGGCGGGCCCGCCGAAGCCACCCGCCTCGTCGAAGCCCCCGGCCCGGCCGAACCCTGCGGTCCCGTCGAAGAGCGGCGCGTACGGCGAGCGGGCGGCGAGTGAGCGCACCCGGCGGCCGAGGAACCACGACACCCAGCGGCGGGCGATCGGCCGGGTGAACGGCAGGATCATGAAGAAGCCGAACACGTCGCTCAGGAAGCCGGGGGTCATCAGGAGAGCGCCCCCGGCGACGATCAACGCGCCGTCGGCGAGCTCCTTGTCGGGCATGCGCCCCGACTCGATCGCCGTGCGCAGCGCCGCCCATGCCCGCCGCCCTTCGCGGCGGACCAGCCAGGCGCCGAGGACGCTGTCGGCGATGAGCAGGGCAACCGTCTCCCAGCCGCCGATCACGGACCCCACCTGGATCAGGAACCAGATCTCCAGGACGGGAATCACGAGGAACGCGAGGAACAGCCCGATCCGCACCATGTCTTGCCCCACTCACCCGGCACTCGTACGTCTGCGTCAACGTCCCCGCGGCGGCTGGGGTTCCTGTGGATCGTGCCTATCGCCTCGGGCGAAACCGCTCGCCTAAGCCGGCGACCCCCCAGATGGCCACGCGCCAGAAGGCCTCGAAGATGATCTTCCGGCTCATCTTGCTGCTGCCCACGGTGCGCTCGACGAACGTGATCGGCATCTCGGTCACCCGCAGGCCCTGCCGCACGGTGCGGAGCGTGAGGTCCACCTGGAAGCAGTAGCCCTGCGACTCGACGTCGTCCAGCCCGATCTTCTCCAGCGTGGCCGCGCGGTAGGCGCGGAAGCCCGCCGTGGCGTCGCGCACCGGGATGCCGAGCACCAGCCGGACGTAGGTGTTGGCCCCCCGCGACAGCAGCTCGCGCGAGAACGGCCAGTTGACGGTCTTGCCGCCGGGCACCCACCGGGAGCCGATCGCCAGGTCGGCGCCGTCGGCCACCGCGTCGAGCAGCTTGTGCAGTTGCTCGGGCTGGTGAGAGCCGTCCGCGTCCATCTCCACCAGCACGTCGTAGCCCTCGGCCAGGCCCCACCGGAATCCGGCGATGTACGCGGCGCCCAGCCCCTGCTTGCTCGTCCTGTGCATGACGTGGATGTGGTCGTCCGCCTCGGCCAGCTCGTCGGCGATCCGGCCGGTGCCGTCAGGACTGTTGTCGTCGGCCACGAGGAGGTGCACGTCGGGCAGCGCCTCACGCAGGCGCCGGGTGATCAACGGGAGGTTCTCCCTCTCGTTGTACGTAGGAACGATCACGAGCACCCGCCCCGGGGTCCGCTCCATCAGCTCTTCCTCCGCCCAGAGATGGCCGCCACCGTCGCTCCGGCCCCCATGAGTATCATGATCCACTCTGGCAGCGCGCCTACCTCCGCCGCCACAGTGTTCTTGGTCCTGACGGGGACGTCCAGGACGTCCATCCCCGCCATCAGCTCGCCGGTACGCCAGCCGACCCGGCCGTCGGGGCCGACGTACGCGGAGATGCCCGTGGTCGCCGCGGTGACCACGGCGCGGTTGAACTCCACCGCCCGCAGCTGCGACATCGCGAGCTGCTGCGGCGGCAGGTTGGTGAGGGCGTAGCTGGCGTTGTTGGTCTGCACGACCAGCGGCGTGCCGCCGGCCCGCACCGTGTCGCGCACGGTGCTGTCGAACGCCACCTCGTAGCACTCCACCGTGCCGATCGTCACGGGCCCCATCCGCAGCGCTCCCGGCTTGTCCCCGGCGACGGACTGCCGGCCGACGAGCTGCGCCCGCGACGACAGCGCCAGGAACAGGTCCTTCATCGGGGTGTACTCGCCGAACGGCACCAGCCGCCGCTTGTCGTAGTAGGCGCCGGGGCCGGTGACCGGGTCCCAGACCACGCCGCGGGTGGCCCGGTTCTCGGTGCCGATCTTGACCACCGCGCCGACGAGGATCGGCACGCCGATGTCCTTCGCGGCGGAGTCGATCACCTGCCGGGCGTACGCGCTGGAGTAGGGATCGATGTCGGTGGAGTTCTCCGGCCACACCACGATGTCGGGCCGCTGGAGTTTCCCGGCCCGCACGGCCTCGGCCATCCGGTGCGTCTCGTCCGCGTGGTTGCGCAGCACGACGGCGGGCTCGTCGCCGAGGAAGTACATCCCCCGCCCAGGGACGTTGCCCTGGATGACACCGATCCGCACTGTCCTGCCTTCGTCGCCGGGCCGGGGCACGACCAGCCCCAACACCGGTACGGCTATCGCGGCGAGGAGCGTCCCGGCAAGCACCCGGTCGGCCCGTAACCTCGGCGGACGCCGTGTGACCAGGGCGGCGAGCAGGGCCCCCGTGAGGGCGACCGTGAAACTTACAAGCGGGGCGCCGCCCAGCGCGGCGAAGCCGGTGTACGGCGACTCGCCCTGGCTGAAGGCCAGCCGCGCCCACGGGAAGCCCCCGACGGGGAACAGCCCGCGGGCCCACTCCTGCACGACCCACAGGCAGGCCACCCAGAGCGGCCACAGGCGCAGCCGCATGACGAGGACGGCCAGACCGGCCAGCGCGGCCCAGAACAGGCTCTCGATGCCCGACAGGGCCAGCCAGGCGTCGTTCCCGATCGGGCGGACCCAGGCCAGCGTCGGCAGGAGGAACGCCAGCCCCCCGGCGTACCCCAGCCACGCCGCCCGGCGCGGCCGCAGACCGCGCAACGCGAGGGCGAGCAGCGCGACGCCCAGCGGCGCGCAGAACCACCACCCGATGGGCGGGAAGGCGAGGTAGAGCACCAGGCCGCCCACGACGGAGGCGGCGAGGCGGACCAGCACGCCCGGCACCCGCGGCTTCGGCGCCCCGGCGGCGGGCGGAGCCGCGTCCTGTGCCGTCTTCAGTGCCACGGAACAGTCTCTCCTCGCGTGTCGATGGGTCCTGGCGCAGAAAATCATTCCAGGTCAGGGTCGCAGACGGCGGCGTAGCTCGCCAAACCGTCTCCGCCACTCTACGGGCGGCGTCCAGGGGCGATCACGCGGATGAAGAGACGAAGAAGGGAAGGAGGCCCGGGCGGCCCTTCGGACCGGTTCCGTCCCGTCGGCGGCGGGCGCGGAGCTCCGTTGTCTACTGGGTGCCCGGGCCCCTCCTGGGTCCAACCCCCCGGCCGGATGGGGTGCCCCGCCCCGGCGGGACGCCGCCCTGCGCCTGGTGTGCTGACGGCGTCACGCTCCGTCATCGACGCAGAGGTCGGCGGCGCCATAGAGCGGCCAACCGGTCAGTCCCGTGCTGGACTGCGCAGCAAACTACCGACCTCAGCGCAGATGTCAACCGCGTCCCGATCAGCCAAAACACCACATTTCCGCAGGTAGGAGCGGTGCACGTTCAGCGCGTTCCAGTCAGCGCCGTTCCAGGCCGTTCAGGACCGCGGGCAGCTCCTCCACGTGGACGACGCCGAGGCGGCTCGTGGCCCGGGTCAGCGCGACGTAGAGGTCGCTCGGGCCGCGCGGCGACTCACGCAGGATCCGGCCGGGCTCGACCACGATCACCGAGTCGAACTCCAGCCCCTTGGCCTCGGTCACCGACAGCACCGCCACGGGCGCGTCCAGCGCGGCAGGGCCGGACCCGGTGGCGACGCCGGGAACGGCGGCCCGTACGATCGTCCCGATCTCCTCGGTCGTCCCCGCCGGGGCGATGACCACGAGGCGGCCCTCCCCGACGACCTCCGCCGCCACCAACGGGCCCGCCTCGGCGAGGGTGGCGACCCGCAGTGCCCACGGCCGCTCGCCCGTCTCCCGCACCGACTCCGGCGCCTTCAGGTCGGGGCCGACCAGTTCGAGCACGCGGGCGGCGACCTCCATCAGCTCGGCGGGGGTGCGGTAGTTGACGCTGAGGTGCTCCTCGCGCCAGCGGCCCGCGACGTACGGGCCGAGGACCCGGGCCCAGCTCGCCGCGCCCGCGGCCGACCCGGTCTGGGCGATGTCGCCGACGATCGTCATGGACCGGCTCGGGATGCGCCGCATGACCATCCGCCAGGCCATCTCGGACAGCTCCTGGGCCTCGTCCACGATCACGTGGCCGAAGGCCCACGTGCGGTCCCTGGCGGCCCGCTCGGCCGTGGTGAGGTAGGTCTCCTCGGCCTGCTGCCGTTCGGCGAAGCGCTCGGCGTCCATGATGTCGGCCAGGCCGGTCAGCTCCAGCACCTCGCGGGCGTAGGCGATGCGCTCCTCGCGCTCCTGCTCGGCCCGGCGCGCCGCCCGCAGCACCCCCTCGTCGATGTCCCCCAGCAGCTCTGCGGCCTCGTCGAGCAGCGGCACGTCGGCCGGGCTCCACCAGTTCTCCCCCGGCTTCTCCCCCGGTCTGGGCGGTTCGCGCAGCAGCAGGTCGCGCTCAGGCGCGCCCAGCCCGGCCGCCGCCATCCGGTCGCGGTCGGTGAACAGGCCGATCAGCAGCTGCTGCGGCGTGAGGTAGGGCCACAGCCGGTTGAGCGCCACCCGCACAGGCTCCTCGGTGCGCAGGTCCTCGCGCAGGTCGGCGAAGTCGGCGTCGTCGAGGTTGCCGCGGCCGAGCTGCCGGGCGGCCTGCCGGGTCAGCACGGTCAGCAGGTGCCGTACGAAGACGGACCTCGCCTGGTTGTGCGGACGGCGCGAGCGGCCGGCCTTCGACCTGGCCGCCTCCAGCGTCTGCCGGTCGAGCTTCAGCGTGAACTTGTCGAGCTTGATCTCCACGGGCGTGCGCGGCATCCGCTGGCGCTCCCGCACGGCCCGGGCGATCACGTCGGCCATCGCGATCCCGCCCTTGACCGCGGCGGCCTCGGGCCGCTCCTCGCGGGTCGCGGTGACGCCCGGGTACAGCTCGCCCACGGTGGACAGCAGCACGTCGGTCTCGCCGAGGGACGGCAGCACCTGCTCGATGTAGCGCATGAAGGTCGGGTTGGGCCCGAGGATCAGCACGCCCCGGCGTTCCAGGCGCTCCCGGTAGGTGTACAGGAGGTAGGCCGCGCGGTGGAGGGCCACCACGGTCTTGCCGGTGCCGGGGCCGCCCTGGACGACGAGCACGCCGTTCAGGTCGCTTCGAATGATCTTGTCCTGCTCGGCCTGGATGGTGGCCACGATGTCGCGCATGCGGCCGGTGCGCTTCTCGCCGAGCGCGGCCAGCAGCGCCGCCTCGCCGTTGAGCGAGGCCCGGTCGGCGTCGGTGAGGCTGTCGAGGTCGAGCAGGTCGTCGTCGATCGCGGTGACCCTGCGGCCCCGCGTGTGCAGGTGACGCCGCCGGGTGACGCCCATCGGGGCGGCCGGGGTGGCCCGGTAGAACGGCTGCGCCACGGGGGCCCGCCAGTCGATCAGCAGCCGGTGCTGGTCGTCGTCCGACAGGCCGATGCGGCCGATGTACAGCCGCTCGCCCTCCGCGTGGTCGAGCCTGCCGAAGCACAGGCCGTTCTCCACGGCCCAGAGACGGGCCAGCCGCTGGGTGTACATGACGGCGAAGCTGTCGCGCTCCGAGCGGTTCTGGTGGGTGCCGAAGGCCCCCTGGGCCAGCACGGCGTCGAGCTGCCCGCGCGTGCGCTCCCGCAGCACGTCGAGGCGCTCGTACAGCGCGGCGACGTACTTCTGCTCCCGGGCCAGCTCGCCCGTCGAAGACTCTGGCATAGGCCGCCAGATTCTACGTGCCGTCCCGCCCTTCTCCCGCATCGGGCACGGCCGCTCACGGGCGCGTCACAGATGGATCTCGGCGCGGATCACGCCCTTGACGGCGCCCCGGCCCGTTCGTACGGTCGCAGCCATAGTTAGGAAACTTTCCTAACATGCTCTGTCGCGGGAGAACGTATGACCCGGCCCATCGCGGGGACGCCGAGCCTGCTGCGTGCGATCAACGACCGCGCCGCGCTGATGGTCCTGCTCGAACACGGCCCGCTGACCCGCCCCGAGCTGGGGGCGCTCACCGGCCTGTCCAAGCCGACCGCCTCCCAGCTGCTGGCCCGGCTCCAGGAGGCCGGCCTGGTCGTCCTGGACGGCATCCGGGAGGGCCTGCCGGGCCGTACGGCGGAGCTCTACCGGATCAACCCCCGCGCGGCGCACGTGGCGGCGCTGGACGTCACGCCGGCACGTATCGCGGTGGCGGTCGCCGACGTCACCGGAGCGGTCGTCGCCGAGCACCGGCTGGCGACTCCGGGGCGCACCGGTGGCGACGTGGTGGAGCGGGTCCGGGCCGCGCTCACAGGGGCGTGCGGCCCGGCCGGGCTCGACCCGACGGAGCTGAGCCGGGTGGTCGTCGGCATCGGCGGCGCCGTCGACCCCTCGACCGGCAGGCTCGGGTACGCGGCCCACATCCCGGGCTGGCACATCCCCGACCTGATCGGAACCCTCCGCGACGGGATCGGCGTGCCGATCGACGTGGAGAACGACGTCAACCTCGTCGCCCAGGGCGAACGGTCCAGGGGCAGCGCCCGGGGCCACCAGGACTACGTGCTGCTGTGGGCCGACGAGGGCATCGGCGCTGCCCTCGTCATCGGCGGCCGCCTCCATCGCGGGGCGACCGGCGGCGCGGGCGAGGTGGGCTACATGCCCGTGGTCGGCGCCCCCACCGCGCGGGACGTCGGCAGGCGGGCCAACCACGGGTTCCAGGCGCTGTCGGGCGGCCCGGCCGTGCTCGCCCTCCTGCGGGCGCACGGGGTGCGCGGCTCCACGCCGAGCGGCGCCGTCCGCAACGCGGTCGCCCTGGCCGGACGCGGTGGCCCGGACGGCGAGAGCGCGTACGCGGCCCTGCGCGACCTCGCCGGCCGTCTAGCGATGGGGCTGGCCGCGATCACGGCCGTGGTCGACCCCGAGATCGTCGTGCTGTCCGGCGGCGTGCTGCTCGCCGGCGGCGAGGTCCTGCGGGAGGTGGTCGAGCGGGAGCTGCACGCGCTCACCATTCCCCGGCCTCGTGTGCTGCTGTCCACTCTCGAGGGCAACCCGGTCCTCACCGGGGCCCTCGACCTCGCGCTCGGCGCCGTACGCGAGGAGCTGTTCGGCCCGGTGAACGGCGCGGTGAACGGCGCGGTGAACGGCCCGGTGAACACATCCCCTTCGGCCCACTAGGGAGGCACCCCCCATGAAACGCCTTCTCCTCCTCTCCACGGCACTTCTCGTCGGCGCCGGGCTGCCCGCGCTCACCGCCTGTACGGCCGGCACCGAGAGCGGGCCGCCCAAGGTGGCCCAGAGCGGGGCGAGCCACGAACCGGTCACCATCGAGTTCTGGCACGGCTTCAGCGCCGACAACGAGCTCAAGGCCTTCGACGAGACCCTCGCCGGCTTCCAGAAGAAGTTCCCGTGGATCACGGTCAAGCCGACCAAGGCCGTCCAGGACAGCCAGATCCTCCAGTCCGTGCGCGGCGGCAACCCGCCCGACGTGGCCCTGTCGTTCACCACCGACAGCGTCGCCGAGTTCTGCAAGGCCGGGATCTTCCAGGACCTCAACCCGTATCTGAAGGCGAGCGGCATCGATCCGGCGGCGCTGTTCCCCAAGGTGATCGCCGAATACACGCAGTATCAGGGCAAGCGCTGCGTGATGCCGATGCTCGCCGACGCGTACGGCCTCTACTACAACAAGACGCTCATGCAGGGCCACCAGCCGCCGAAGACGATGAGCGAGCTGGCCGACCTCGCCAAGAAGCTGACGGTCAAGAACGACAAGGGCGACATCAAGGTCGCCGGGTTCGTCCCGACCAGCCAGATGTACGAGAACGCCCCCATCCACACCGGCGTGATGGTCGGCGGGAAGTGGACCAACCCCGACGGCACCTCGGCCATCGGCTCCGACCCGCAGTGGAAGAAGCTGATGACCTGGCAGAAGGACCTCACCGACTGGTACGGCTACGACAGGCTCGAGAAGTTCCGCAAGAGCTTCGGCGACGAGTGGTCGGCCGAGAACCCGTTCAACACGGGCAAGGTCGCCATGGCCATCGACGGCGAGTGGCGCACCGCCATGCTGGCCGCCGACGCCCCCGACCTCGACTACGGCACCGCGCCGCTGCCGGTGGCCGACGACCAGCCGCAGCGGTACGGCGCGGGCTACATCACCGGGACCGTCATCGGCGTCCCGCGCGGCGCCAAGCACCCGGAGGCCGCCTGGGAGCTGGTGAAATACCTCACCACCGACACCGGCACGCTGGTGACGCTGTCGAACGCGATCAGGAACGTGCCGAGCACGCTGCCCGCGCTCCAGTCGCCCGACCTCAAGAAGGACCCGAACTTCCAGACCTTCCTCGACGTCTTCGCCAACCCCGACAGCACGACGCTGCCGGCCCACGTCAACTCCGTCTTCAACCAGCAGACGCTGCAGGAGGCGCAGATCAAGTGGGAGTCGGGCCGCGCGTCCGACCTGGACGCGCTGCTCGCCGAGGTCGACAAGAAGATCGACGAGAAGCTCAAGCTGACGGCGGGCGGCTGAGCCCCCGATGCGTGGAAACCTGCGCGCCCTGCTCTACCTGTCCCCCTGGCTCGCCGGGTTCGCGATCTTCTTCGTCTACCCGCTGGTGTCCACGGTCTACTTCTCCTTCCAGCGGTACGACCTGTTCACCCTGGAGCCCGTCGGGCTGCTCAACTGGGAGTACTTCCTCAAGGACCAGGCGGCCTGGACGGCGATCCGCAACACCCTGTGGCTCGTCGTGGTGATGGTCCCGCTGCGGGTGCTGTTCGGCCTCGGCGTCGCCCAGCTGGTGACCCGGTTGAAGGCCGGCGCCGGGGTCTACCGCACGATCTTCTACCTGCCGGCCCTGGTGCCGCTGGTGGCCGGGACGCTGGGGTTCGTGTTCCTGCTCAACCCCGGCACGGGGCCGGTGGACGCGCTCCTCTCGGCGGTCGGGCTGCCCGCTCCCGACTGGTTCGGCGACCCGGCGTGGTCGAAGTGGGGGCTCACTCTGCTGGGCCTGTGGTCGGTCGGCGACCTGATGGTCATCTTCATGGCCGCCCTGCTCGACGTGCCGAAACAGCTCTACGAGGCCGCCTCCATCGACGGCGCGGACGGCTGGCGGCAGTTCACGTCGATCACGCTGCCGGTGATCCGGCCGGTGCTGATGTTCGCCCTGGTCACCGGGGTGATCCAGACGCTGCAGTACTTCACGCAGGCCGAGGTGGCCGCGCGGGTCGCGTCCGGGGCGACCGACTCGGCCGGGTCGGTCTTCACCCCCGGCTACCCCGACCAGTCCACGCTGACGTTCCCCCAGTGGCTGTTCCAGCAGGGCTTCCGCGACTACGCGATGGGCTACGCGTGCGTGCTCGCGCTGGTGCTGTTCGCGGTGGCGATGGTCTTCACGCTCGTCCTGCTGCGGCAGTTCCGCTTCGCCGAGGAGGAGTCGTGACCCCGACAGCGAGACGGACCGCGACCCGGACCGCGCTGCTGTGGGTCGCCCGGCACGCGCTGGCCATCGCGCTCGCGCTGATGTTCCTCGGCCCGCTGGTGTTCATCGCGCTCACGGCCGTGATGACCGACCGCCAGGCGCTCACCTCCGACCTGTGGCCGCACACCTGGGACTGGGGCAACTTCACCGAGATCTTCGAGAAGGCGCCGCTGCTGACCTGGATCCGCAACACGCTGCTCTACTCGGTGCTCGCCACCGCGTTCATGCTGGTGTCGTCGATCCCCGTGGCGTACGCGCTGGCGCGGTTCCGCTTCCGCGGGCGGCGGCTGGCGTTCCTGCTGGTGATCACCACGATGATGCTGCCGCCGCAGGTCGTGGCGGTGCCGATCTACCTGATCTGGGCCCGCTTCCACCTGACCGGCACGCTGTGGCCGCTGATCCTGCCGATGCTGCTCGGCGACGCGTTCTCGATCTTCCTGCTGCGCCAGTTCCTCGTCACGATCCCGCGTGAATACTCCGACGCGGCGAAGGTCGACGGCTGCGGGGAGTTCCGCACGCTCGTGCGGGTGATCCTGCCGATGGCCCGCCCGGCCATCGCCGCCGTCGCGCTCTTCCAGTTCTTCTACTGCTGGAACGACTACTACGGCCCCCTGCTGTACGCCGGGACCGACCTGGACAACTGGACGCTGTCGCTGGGGCTCGCGGCGTTCCGGTCGGTGCACCGGGTGCAGTGGAACCTCACGATGGCCGCCACGCTGCTGGCCATGGCCCCGGTGATCGTCGTGTTCTTCTTCGCCCAGAAGGTCTTCATCGAGGGCGTCAAATTGACGGGAGTCAAATGAAGCTGGCCGTTGTCGGGGGCGGTTCCACGTACACGCCGGAGCTGATCGACGGTTTCGCCCGTCTGCGCGGCGAGCTGCCGCTGTCGGAGATCGCGCTCGTCGACCCCGACGAGCACCGGCTCGCGACGGTCGCCGGGATGGCCCGGCGGATGCTCGCCCGCGCCGGGCATCCCGCCGCGCTGACCACCGCCACCCGCGTGGAGGACGGCGTCGCCGGGGCAGCGGCGGTGCTGCTCCAGTTGCGCGTGGGCGGCCAGGCCGCCAGGAACGTCGACGAGACCCTGCCGCTGGAGTGCGGCTGCGTCGGCCAGGAGACCACCGGTGCCGGGGGGCTCGCCAAGGCCCTGCGGACCGTGCCGGTGGTGCTCGACATCGCCGAGAAGGTGCGCGCGCACGCCCCCGGCGCGTGGATCGTCGACTTCACCAACCCCGTCGGCATCGTCACCCGGGCGCTGCTCGACGCCGGGCACCGGGCCATCGGGCTGTGCAACGTGGCCATCGGGTTCCAGCGCCGCTTCGCCGCCCTCCTCGGCGTGACCCCCGAGCGGATCGCGCTGGGGCACGTCGGGCTCAACCACCTCACCTGGGAGCGGTCCGTGCTGCTCGACGGCGTGGACGTGCTGCCCCGCCTGCTGGACGGGCACGGCGAGGACATCGCCGAGTCGGTCGGCCTGCCGGTGGAGCTGGTCCGCCACCTGCGCGCCGTGCCGTCGTACTACCTGCGGTACTTCTACGAGCACGACCGGGTGGTGGCCGAGCAGCGGACCTCGCCGTCGCGGGCGGCCGAGGTCGCGGCGATGGAGTCCGCGCTGCTGGAGATGTACGCCGACCCGGCCGTGGACACCAAGCCCGACCTGCTCAACAGGCGCGGCGGCGCCTTCTATTCGGAGGCCGCCGTCGCCCTGGTCGCCTCGCTCATGGGCGACCGCGGGGACGTGCAGGTCGTCAACACCCGCAACGACGGCACACTGCCGTTCCTCGACGACGACGCGGTGATCGAGGTCCCGGCCGCCGTCGGAGCCGCCGGGGCCGTCCCGCTGCCCGTCGATCCCGTGGAGCCGCTGTATCGGGGCCTGATCGCCCACGTGTCGGCGTACGAGTCGCTCGCCCTGGAGGCGGCCCTGGACGGCGGCGAGGACCGCGTCAGGGACGCCCTGCTGGCCCATCCGCTGGTCGGGCAGGCGTCCCTCGCCGGCGACCTCGCCGCGCGCCTCGTGGACGCCAACCGCGTCTTCCTGCCGTGGTCGGTGGCGCGGTGACCGCGCCTCGCACCGTGCTGGCGGTGGACGGCGGCAACAGCAAGACCGACGTCGCCCTCGTCCGCGAGGACGGCGCGGTGCTCGCCGCCGCGCGCGGGCCCGCGTTCCTGCCGCAGAGCGCCGGGGCCGAGGCCGCCGTCGACGTGATCGGCCGGACCGTGCGGCGCGCACTGGCAGGGCAGACCGGCCAGGCCGGCGAGGCCGCCGCGCCGCCGTACGCCGACCACGTCGCGGCGTACGTCGCGGGGGCGGACCTGCCGGTCGAGGAGGAACTGCTGCGGGCCGAGCTGCTGGCGCGCGGGTACGCCGCGAGCGTGGTCGTGGGCAACGACACCTTCGCCCTGCTGCGGGCCGGGTCGTCCACCGGATGGGGCGTGGCCGTCGTCTGCGGCGCCGGCATCAACGCGGTGGGGGTCTCCCCCACCGGGCGGGTCGCCCGGTTCCCCGCGCTCGGCCGCCTCAGCGGCGACTGGGGCGGCGGCCACCACCTGGGCGAGGAGGCCCTCTGGCACGCCGCGCGCGCCGAGGACGGCCGCGGCCCGGCGACCGCGCTGACCGACGTCGTGCGCGCCTGCTTCGGCACCGCCACGGTCGAGGAGGCCGTCGTCGGGCTGCACTTCGGCGACCTCGCGGCCGACCGGCTGCACGCGCTCGTGCCGCCCCTGCTCGCGGCCGCCGCCGACGGCGACGCGATCGCCGGGTCGCTGGTGGAGCGGCAGGCCGAGGAGATCGCGCTGCTCGGCGTCGTCGCCATGCGGCGGCTCGGCCTGCTCGCCGCGCCCTGCGAGGTCGTGCTCGGCGGCGGCGTGCTGACGGCCCGGCATCCCCTGCTGACGTCGCTGGTCGAGCGGCGCTACGCCGAGCGCGCGCCGCTCGCCCGGCTCGTCGTCGCCGGCGTGCCGCCGATCATGGGCGCCGCCCTGCTCGGCCTCGACCACCTCGGTGCGCCCCCCGAGGCGTACGCCCGGGTACGGGCGCACTTCCTCCCAGAGGAAGACGGCCCAGAGGAAGACAGCCCGGAGGAAGACGGCCCTCAGCCCTCGGCGGCGTCCTCCTCCGGCTCCTTCTCGATCACCGGGGAGCGGTAGTCGTACGGCGTGCTGAGGACGACGGTCGTGCGCGTGCTGACGTTGGCCGAGGCGCGGATCTGCTGGAGGAGCTCCTCCAGCGCCAGAGGGGAGGCGACGCGAACCTTGAGAATGTAACTTTCATCACCCGCGACGCTGTGGCACGCCTCGATGGCGGTCAGATGGCTCAGCCGCTCCGGCGCGTCGTCCGGCGCGGAGGGGTCGATCGGCTTGATCGAGACGAACGCGGTCATCGGAAGACCGATCTCGTCGTAGTCCACGAGAGCGGCGTATCCGCGGATGACACCACGCTTTTCCAGCCTGCGTACCCGCTGGTGCACGGCGGAGACCGACAGCCCGGTCTCCTTGGCCAGATCGGTGAAGCTCATCCGGCCGTCAGTCGCCAGCAGGGTGACGATTCGGCGATCGATCTCCTCCACCCCAGCAACGGTAGCGCCGCCCGCGACTGTCTCGTCCCTAAGCCACCGAATTGTCGGTGGCCCTGGCTAGCTTGCGATCATCATCGCCGAGACCGGAGGTCGACTGATGTATCGACAGGGTGACGTGTTGATCGTGCCCGTGACGGAGGAGTCGGCACCCCGCGGGCTTCGCCCGGTGCCGCGCGACCCGCGCGGGCGGCTGGTACTGGCGGAGGGCGAGGCGACCGGGCACTGCCACGCGATCCCGGGCCCGGGAACGCTGTACCCCGGTTTCCTGCACCTGCCCGCGGGCGGACGCCTCGTCCACGAGGAGCACGACCCGATCTCGCTGCCGAAGGGCTGGTTCCGGGTGATCCGTCAGCGGGAGTACGTGCCGGGCTCGTTCCGGACGGTGGCCGACTGATGGGCCGACTGATGGGCCGGCCGGCTGAGACGCTGGCCTGGGAGCAGGTGGCCTTCGCCACCGGCGAAGGGGACCACGACGAGGCGTCGGCGGGAGTGCGGCTGGCCTACCGCGAGGCGGGCCTGCGCGAGCCCGAGGTGATCGTACGGCTGGCCTCCCCCGCCGCCGGGGCGATCGCGGCGGTGTGGCTGCTCGGCACCGACGAGGTCCGGGCGGCGATGGAGGAGATCGGCTTCGGGCGGCTGCGGGCCCTCGACGGCATCGACCCCGGGTCCTCGGTGCGCTACGAGGTCCGCACCGTGCCCTGGGAGAGCGCCAGGGCGGAGGCGAGCGCCGAGGCCGGACCGGCGGGCTGGGCCCGGTTGTGGGAGGAGACGGGCGGTCGGCTGTGGCCGCGAGTCGACCGGCTGGTCACCGAGATCCGCGGGGCGATCGGCGACCTCGGCGGCGACGTCCTGCGCCAGGCGACCCTCGACGCGGTGCTCGGCCAGCACGACGCGCCCTGGCTGTCGGCCTTCGACGGGCTGGAGGGTCTCAAGCGGGCCGCGCGGCACACGGGCTGGTGGTGGCCGTACGAGCGGGTCGCGATCGTCACCGACCGGCCGGTGGAGCTGCACCTGGACGACGCGGGACGGCTGCACTCGAATTTCGGCTCCGGCGCCGAGCGCCCGGCCCTGTCGTACGCCGACGGCTTCGCGCTGCACGCCTGGCACGGGATGCCGGTCCCCGCGGGGTTCGGCGCGACCATGGCCGCGCTCACCCCTGAGCGCATCCGTGCCGAGGAGAACGCCGAGCTACGCCGGGTCATGCTGGAGCATTTCGGCCTCGACCGCTACCTCGCCGAGTCGGGCGCCCGGCCGCGGCACTTCGACGAGACCGGCGTCCTGTGGCGGATCGACCTGCCGGGCGACGAGCCGGTGGTGATGGTCGAGGTGGTCAACTCGACGCCGGAGCCGGACGGCACCCGGCGCACCTACTTCCTGCGGGTCCCGCCGTGGGTGACCAGGGCCCGCGAGGGGGTGGCGTGGACCTTCGGCGTACGTGAGGAGGACTACCGCCCCGAGCGGGAGACCTGATCCCCGGCGGCGTTCCAGGCGGCGGGGACGCGTTCCAGCACACCTCCCGCGAAGACGTCGTAGAGGCCGAGGGGCTCCAGGTGGACGTATCCGATGTGGCAGTCGCAGACGGGCAGCGGGCAGGCGCGGGGCCGCAGGGCGGGCCGGTAGGAGCCGTCGTAGAGGTTGCCCAGGACCTCGGGCACGAAGTGGCAGCGCCTGACCGTCCCGTCGCCGTCCACCGAGATCACGCTGTCCCCCGTACGGCACGGCAGGCCCAGGCTGCGGTGCGCGTGCCGGCTGTGGCCGAACAGCGGGTCGATCGCCGTCCACTCGGCCGCCTCGGCGTCGCTGTAGACCCGGCCCTCCTGCGCGTTGACCCACAGATAGGTCTCGGGCGGCAGGTCCGCCCGGAGCCTGCGGGCGTCCGCCAGATGCGCGGGGGCGCCGACGATGCCGACGCTGTGCCGTACGGGCAGCGAGCGGACCTTGGGCAGGAATCGCTCGTAGGGCACCTGGGTGGGGTGGTAGGTCACCCACAGCGCCGCCCGGTCCGAGGCCTCCGCGAGCCAGCCGGTGCGGCAGCTCAGGTTCGTCTGGATGGCCACCCGGCGCACGTTGCCGAGCCAGGACAGCCGCACCATCGCCTCGCGATACCAGGACCGCACCAGTCCCTCGCCCCACGGGGTGAACAGCACGGAGATCTCGGCGTCCTGGGCCGCCACCCACGCCGTGAACCGCTCCAGGGCAGCCCGGTCGGCGCGCAGTTGTTCTGGGGCGTCCCTGCGCTTGGCGAACGGGCAGTAGCCGCAGTCGTAGTCGCAGCTCGCCAGCGGCCCCCGATAAAGGATGCTCAGCACGCGGCGTATCCCTCCATGAGGGCCCTCACGCGGGGCGAGAACAGCGCGGGGCCGATGGCGTCGGAGTGGGCGAGCCCGTCGGCGGTCGGGCGCACGGCGGACGCGTCCGCCGTCAGCCAGTCCGGAAAGAGGTCCAGCAGGGGGAAGTCGTCGAGCACGTCGCTGCCGAACCTGGACCGGTAGAGATTCCGCGACAGCCCCTCGGTCCGCAGCAGCGACTGGATGAGATGCCGTCTCCTGCGCTCCTCCTCGTCCAGGGCGAACCCCACGTTGGCCACGCCGAAGTCGTCGCGCCGCACGTAGTCGTCGATGATCGCCCGCACGTGGCGGGCTCCGACCGCGTACTCGAAGGAGTGGTGCAGGGCGCTCGTGTACGACCGGGCCCCGCAGCCGAGGCCGACCATGCCGTCGGTCTGGCAGCAGTAATCCGTGGACGCCGTCGTGTCGGGCGGCCCGGGCAGCCGGAACATCCGCATGGACACCTGTTCGTAGCCCGCGTCGAGCAGGTGGTCGCGGCCCAGGCGGTACAGCTCCATCCGCTGGTCGTCCCAGGCGCGGTCCTGCCTGCCCAGCCCCGTGAGAGGCCGGACGTACAGCGGGTAGAGGTACAGCTCCTCCGGCCGCCACG
Source organism: Microbispora rosea (assembly GCF_900156315.1). GTDB lineage: Bacteria > Actinomycetota > Actinomycetes > Streptosporangiales > Streptosporangiaceae > Microbispora > Microbispora rosea. The sequence goes on from NZ_FTNI01000016.1 coordinate 24,175, forward strand.
CCAGGGCCGCGTCCAGGGAGTAGCGCCACGACTCCGGCGTCTGCCCGTCGATGCCGTAGATCAGGTCGATGTTGAGGGTCGCGATGCCCGACGCCCGGATCGCGTCGAGCGCGGCGTCCACCTCCGCGCGCCTCTGCGGCCGTACGGCCGCGCGGGCCTCGGCGTCCACGAAGCTCTGCACGCCGATCGAGATCCGGCTCGCGCCCCGCTCGGCCAGCACGGCGAGACGGTCCGGCGTGGCGGTGGCCGGGGAGGTCTCCACCGACAGCGGGATCTCCCGCAGGCCGACGCCCATCGCCCGCTCGGTGAGATCGAACAGGCGGGTCAGCTCCCAGGGGTCAAGGTAGGTGGGCGTGCCGCCGCCGAAGGCCGCGGTCGTGAAGCTCGGCCCGTCCAGGGCGGCCCGTACGGCTCGCGCCTGCCGCTCCAGGGTGTCCAGGTAGGCCGTGGTGAGACCCTCCGGAGCGCCCGTGCGGGTGAACAGGTTGCAGAACCCGCACCGCATCTCGCAGAACGGGATGTGGACGTACAGCGCGCCCGCCTGCTCCCCCGCCCAAACCTCGCTCAGGGCCGGGCGCGGATCGAGCGGCCGGTAGGCGGTCTTGTGCGGGTAGGCGTAGACGTATCCCTCGTAAGGCGTCAATCGTGCTCCCCGTCGGGGTGATCCAGGATGAACTCGGCGTAGGGCACCGTCCAGACGACCTCGTGGCCGATCCGGTGGCCGACGTGCCCGTCCTCGCCGTACGCCGTCCCGTGATCGGAGCAGACGATGACGAGGCAGGGCCGGCGCATCAGCGCGTACAGCCTGCCGATGTGCCGGTCGACGTATTCGAGCGCCGCGGCGTGGGTGGCCGGGCCGTCCCGGGTCGCGCCGGGAAGGTGGAAGTGGTTGGGCTGGTGCAGCGCCGACACGTTGACGAACAGGAATACCGGCCGGTCCCGCCGGGCCAGCGCCTCCTCGGCGCGGTCGATTTGCCGTTCCAGCGAGTGGGGGCCGGTCACCCCGAACTCCGGCTCCCAGTGGCTCTCCGCGAACAGCCCGGGCAGGGCCGCGCCCAGCGGGGTCAGCTTGTTGAAGAACCCGACCCCGCCGATGCACACCGTGTGGTAGCCGGCGCCGGCGAGCCCGGCCGGCAGGTCGGGCGCGTCGAACACCCAGGTGCCCGCCCCGGTCGTCTCGCTGCCGGGGAAGGTGGCGGCGAACAGGCGCGGGTGCGGCCCCGGCGTGACCGGCGTGGGCAGGAACCCCGCGAAGATCGCCGCGTGCGCGGCGTAGGTGAAGCTGCCGGGGCTGTGCCGCCGCTCCCACCTGCGGCCGCCGGGCAGCAGGCCGGGCAGCCGCCCGGCGTCGGCCAGCTCGGCCGCGACGTCGTAGCGGAGCGTGTCGAGCGTGACCAGGAGGATGTCGTGGGTTCCCACGACCTCGTTCATGTCCATCGCCGGCCCGAGATCGCCTCGGCCTGCTCGGCGTAGGTGTCCCGGCCCGTGCCCGCCAGATCGCCCAGGCCGGGCAGGAGATCGCCGAACGCGTTGACCTCCGCCACGGCCACCGACCGCCGGTCGGTCCCGACCATGAGGTCGACACCTGCGGTCAGGCTCCTTGGGAAGCACGCGGCGGTCCGGGCGGCCACGTCGAGCACCCGCTCCCACAGGCCGGGCCGCGCCCGGACCACGCCGAGGTCGCCCCGCAGGCCGCCGAGGTGCAGGTTGGTGATCGGCGTCCTGCTCGTGCGCATCACCGCGTGGGTCGGGCTCCCGGCCACGGTCACGACGCGCAGGTCGAACGTCCTGCCGCCCGCCGACGCCTTCGGGAACCACCGCTCCACGTGCAGCCCGTCGGGCGCGAGCGCCTCGACCAGCGCCTTCACGTCGGTCTCGTCCTCGTACGAGCGGACCCGCAGCGAGTTGCACAGAGTGCCGTCGATCCAGGCCGCCGACGTGACCGCCTTGACCCGGCCCGCGTGGGCCTGGAAGGCGACCACCCCGGAGGCCGACGAGCCGTGGGCGGGCTTGACGAACACGCGGGCCCAGCCCCGCTCGGCCATCCGCTCGCGCAGCTCGCCGTACGAACCGGTCTCGAAGGCGGGCGGCACCGGCACCCCGGCCGCGGACAGCCGGGTGTGACAGCGGCGTTTGTCGAACATCACCGCGATCTCCTCGACGTCCCCGAGCAGACGGACGCCGGGGAGCGCGGCGATCCTCCGCAGCCCCGCCGTGAAGGCGGCGTACCAGGCCGCGCCCCCGCCGACCCGGGTCGGATCCCCCGGTCCGCGCAGCAGCGCGTCGGTCTCCGCGTCCTCGCCCGGCGAGTCGATCCGCACGAGCGTCCCCGGCGGCAGGCCGATCTCGCGTCCGGTCAGCACGTCACGCCAGGGGACCACCCGCGGCTCCGGCAGCCCCCTGGCCACGGCGGCGTCGCGGAACATCGTCACCCGCCGGTCGCCCGGCACGCCGACGACAGCGAGGTGCGGCGTCACTCGCTCACCGCCACGTAGCGCTCGTAGTCGGGCTGCCGCTCGGACAGGTCCACGTCGACGCCGGGCAGGGACGCGGCGATCCGGGCCGCCATCGGTCCGCTGAGGTAGTGGTGGTGGAGGTCGAGCCGGCGCAGGTGGGTCAGCGGCTGCCCGCCGAGCAGCGCCTCCGCACCGGCGTCGGTGAGCTCGCCCATCGACAGGCTGAGCTCCTCCAGCCGGGCCACCACGGAGGCGGCGGCGACGGCCGCCGCGATCGCGTCCTGCGCCGGGCTGTCGCACAGGCCGAGCCGCCGCAGCGCGGGCAGCCGCTCGCCGGACAGGATCGGCGCCAGGTCGGCGACGGTGGCGTTCCCACCGTAGTTCTCGACCCCGAGCCACATCTCCAGGTGCTCCAACGCGGGCAGATCGCAGGCCCCGACCGCACGCACCACCTCGGCGGGCAGCCCGCCGCATTCGAACCGCAGCACGCGCAGCCGCTCGTGCCGTACGGGCCGCAGGGTCAGCCCGTCCGAGCCGCGGACGTCCAGCCGCTCCAGATGGGGAAACGCCTCCAGCAGCGGGGTGACGTCCCCCTGCTCGATCCAGGAGATCTCCATCAGCTCCGTGCTGACGAACCCCAGGAAGACCGACCGGAGACGGGGCAACCCCGCCGCGTTGGCGGCCAGGAACGCGGGCACGTCGTGCCCATAGTGGACCAGTACGAGCGACTCGATCGCGTCGCCGCCCACCGAGTCGACCAGGCGCCGAAGCTCCCGCTCGAGTCCCGGCTCACCCTCGTTGCCGGACAACCCGTTCGTGAGAGCCCACGCGACCGCCGAGGGGTCGGCGACCGTCTCTCCCGGCTCCACCACCGGCCTGCCGGCGAAGAACTGCCCGGGCTCCCACGCTTGGCCGTACAGGTAGAGGTCCTCGTGGACGAAGGTCTCGCCGGGGTCGGGCGCGGCCGTCACTCGCTCACCGCCACGTAACGCCAGACCTCACCCTCGTCCTCCTCGGCCTCCTCCTGTTTCGAGAGGTCGACCTCGACGCCCGGCAGCGCCTCGGTCACCCGGGCGACCATCGCGTCGGTGAGGAAGTGGTGGTGCAGGTCGAGCGTGTGCAGGTGGGTCAGCGGCTGCCCGCCGAGCAGCGCCTCCGCCCCGGCGTCGGTCAGCGTGCCCATCGACAGGGCGAGGGACTCCAGCCGGGCGACGACCGGCGCGGAGGCCACGGCCGCCGCGATCTCGTCCTGGATCTCGCTGTCCTGCAGGCCGAGGTGGCGCAGCGCCGGCAGCCGCTCCCCGGACAGGATCGGCGCCAGATCGGCGACGGTGGCGTCGCCGCCGTAGTTCTCCTCCCCGAGCCACAGGTCCAGGTGCTCCAGGGCGGGCAGGTCGCAGGCACCAATCGCACGCACCACCTCGGCGGGCAGCCCGCCGGTCTCGAACCGCAGCATCCGCAGCGACTCGTGCCTGACGGGCCTGAGCTCCAGTCCCGTGCCGCCGCGTACCTCCAGCCGCTCCAGCCGGGGAAACGCCTCAAGCAGCGGTGTCACGTCCGACTGCTGGATCCAGGAGATCTCCGCCTCGTCGCTGCTGATCGCGCCGACGAAGAGCGAACGGAGCCCGGGAAACCGGGCGGCGTTGTCCGCGAGCAGGCCGACGACCTGCTCCGACGACGTGCCGTAGCAGTCCTCCCACCCGCCGATCACGAGTGCCGGAACCCTGGCCGTGTCCGCCCGCCTCAGCAACACGTCGAACGCGTCGGCGATGGGGTAGTTCTCGCCCCACCCCGAGCTGATCCGCACCGCCGCCGAAGCCGGGTCGGGGATCTCCTGCTCCTCCGGAGCGATCTCGACCACCGGCAGCCCGGCGTAGGTCTCGGCGTAGCGGTGCTTGTAGCCGAAGTAGGTGTCGTACGGGATCATGGGCGGACTTTCTCGTCGGGGGGAGTCGGCGGGTCCGTCCTACCAGACCCCGCCGACAATTCCCCGATCACGTGTCCGCGGCCAGCGCCCGTACGTCGGGGTGCATGCCGGGGGTCGCCAGCACGAGGGCGGCCAGCGAGCCGAGGATCGTCACGGGCCGCGTCCTCGACGCCTCCACGGCGGCCAGGTAGCGCCAGGCCACCAGCTCGGCCACGTCGTCGCGCGCGTCCGGGTCCACCCAGGCCGTGGCGATCATCGCCAGCAGGGCCGCCTCGGTCACCCAGTCCTCGGGCCCGTACGCCAGGTCGGTCAGCACGCTCCTGCGCTCGGACTCCGCCCACGCCTGGCCGGCCCGGTGATGGGCGATGCCCAGGCAGGCCCACGCCTGGACCTGCCTGATCCACAGCGGCACGGCCACCGGCTCGCCGTACGGCGACAGCGGCGGGTGGGCGAGCACGCCGAGCAGGTCGCCGAGGGACAGGCCCGACAGGCGTACGGCGTGGTCGTAGGCGGCCGGCAGGTGCGGCCAGCGCAGCGTCGCGACGGCGGCGACGGCCTCCAGTGCCTCCCGGGACGGCGGCGGCACGGCGGGCGCGGCCGTCACGCCCTCGTACCTCCACACGCGCCTGGCCACGCTCCGCACCGGGCCGTGGCCGTACACCTCAGGCACGGTCAGCCGCGCGTCCGGTTCCGGCGCGTCGGCGACGGTCACCGCGAAGCCGGGCACGACCAGGGAGAAGGCGAGCAGCGCGCTGGGCGGCTCGGGGGCGGAGACCGTGAGCTCGCCACCGGCCGGGACGTCCTCCTGCTCCACCACCTGGTAGAGCACGTCGATCACCGATTCCGTCGGGCCCGGGACGCGTCCCAGCCAGAGGCGCAGCGCGCAGTGGTCGCCGAGCACCGCGTCGCCGTGCTCGTTGCCGGGGTCGTCGCGCAGGTGGTCGGCCAGCTCGACCAGGTGCCGGACGTCCCCGTCGCGCTCGAAGCGCATCCCGCAGGCGGTCGGATAGGCGTTCGGGTGCCGGGGCTCACGCCGCAGCGCGCGCTCCACCCACTCCAGGCCCTCCTCCGGGCGGCCGCTGCTGTGCAGCATCTCGCCGATGTCGGTGTACAACGCGAGGTTGGCGGGGTCGTGCTCAAGCGCCCGCACCATGGCGCGCTCGGCCTCGGGCCACCGCTGCAGGTCGCGGCACGCGTATCCCTCGGCCAGGGCGGCCTGGAAGGACGGCGCCAGCGCGTAGGAGCGGGCGGCCAGCTCCGCCGCCTCCTCGGCCTCCCCCACCCGGCGCAGGAGGAGCGAGGCCAGCCAGAGCAGCGACGCGTCGTCCGGGTGGGCGCGCAGGCCGCCCCGCACCAGGGCGACGTACGGCACCAGCGCCTCGCGGCCGTCCTCCGGCACGGCGCCGGGCAGCCCGGAGGCCAGCAGCGAGACGAGCGAGCACAGCTCGCCGGGCGGGATCCGCCCGGGCAGCTCGGGGTCGAGCACCCAGGGCACGTGCGCCCAGCGTCCTACCGGCTCGTGCCGCTGCACCGAGATCAGCAGGCGCAGCGCGGGCACGTGCTCGCCCCGCGCGGCCAGCGCGTGGGCGCGGGCCAGCGCGGTGCCGAGGAAGACCGGCTCGTCCAGGGGAAACAGGTCCGGACCGCCGCCCGGCCCGGCCAGCAGCCGCGCCAGCATCTCGTGGGCCTCGGGCAGGGCGGGGTCGTGGGCCAGCGCCGCCGCGACGTGCGCGGCGGCCTGCCCGGTCTCCCCGTCGGCCAGGGCAAGCCGCGCCATGCTGACCTCGCCCTCGGCCTGGGCGCGGGGGTCGTCCATGCCCTCGTCCATGCCCCCGTCGATGCCCTCGTGCGTCATGCGTCCTCCGATCCGGCAGTCGTGATCATCACTCTGCCAGAGCGGCGCAGAGCACGGCCGTGGGCATCAGTCCACGACGACCAGGTCCCTGGTCGTGTTGTTCACCCGCTCTCCTGCGGCCTCGCCGCAGACGACGATGTCCTCGATCCGGGCGCCGTGCCGTCCGGGCAGGTAGATGCCCGGCTCGACGGAGAACGCGAACCCCGGCCGCATCTCCTCGGTGTTGCCCGCGACGATGTACGGCTCCTCGTGCGTCTCCAGGCCGATGCCGTGCCCGGTGCGGTGGATGAAGTACTCGCCGTACCCCGCCTCCGCGATCACCTCGCGGGCGGCGGCGTCCACCGACTCGCAGCTCACGCCGGGCCTGACGTGGGCGCAGGCGGCCTCCTGGGCGCGCTTGAGCACCTCGTAGTAGGCCGTGAAGTCGGCCGGGGGCTCGCCCACGCAGTAGGTGCGCGTGGAGTCGGAGCAGTAACCGCTCGGCATGACGCCGCCGATGTCGACGACGACGGGCTCGCCGGGCCGGATGACGCGGTCGGTCAGCTCGGAGTGCGGGCTGGCGCCGTTCGGGCCCGAGCCCACGATGACGAAGTCGACCCGGGCGTGTCCCGCGTCGATGATCGCCTCCGCGATGTCCTTGCCGACCTCGCGCTCGGTGCGACCGGCCTTCAGCAACTGGGGCACCAGGTTGTGCACGGCGTCGATGGCCGCCCCTGCCTCCGCGAGCGCCGCCTTCTCCGCGGGCGACTTGCGCATGCGCAGCTCGCGCAGGACGCTCCCGGCCAGCACCTGCTCGGCCTCGGGCATGACCGCGCGGAACCGCAGCGACTGCAGCGCCCACATGCGGTCGGCGAGCCCGACTCTGGCGACCGGGCCAAGGCGGCGGGCCACCTCGGCGTACGGGTCGTCGGTCTCGTCCCATGCGACGAACTCGACGCCGAGCCGGGAGGCGGGCGAGTGCTCGGCGGCCGGCAGCTCCAGGCGCGGCACCATCAGGAACGGCTCGCCGGACGCCGGCACGACGAGGCAGGTCAGCCGTTCCAGCGGCAGCGCGTCGTATCCGGTCACATAGCGAAGATCGGGGCCTGGAGTCAGCAGCAGGGCGTCCAGGCCGGCGCGGTCGACGGCCTCGCTCACTGCGGCCGGACGGGTCGTGGGATACAGGTCGGAGGACTCCGGGGACATCGTTGTCACGCGACCTAATCTAACCAGCGCGGGCCCTGACGACGTACTCAGGTGCGCATACCACAGCCGCCACGCGGGCGAGCTTCGCGGGGCTCTGGCTTATTCCACGCCATAGAAGAAAACCAACCCCTGGGTAATGCAGGACTGCTACGCTCCGCGTCAGGGCGATCACGGAACGTCCGTACGGCAGTGCAAGAGCGGCATCGAGAGCGAGACAAATGGTCGGCGTAGTGGGCGGCACGAAGCCCGCCCTTCCCCCCGCGGACGACCGCGACCCGGACACGACTTCCGTCGCCGTCCCCCTCATGGTCCAGGACATCGGCACGGTCCAGGACCTCGCCGGACGGTGGGCGGAGCGCCGGGAACGCGCCGCCGAGGAGCGCCGCGTCACCCTGGCGCTGCGGGAGGCGATCCTGCCCGAGCCCGGCGCGTCGATCGACCTGCCCTACGCCCGGATCGCGGTCCGGTACGTCCCGGCGGGCCGGGCGTCGAGCCTCGGCGGGGACTGGTACGACGCCGCGTCGCTGCCCGACGGACGCATGTTCCTCGCGGTGGGCGACGTGTCAGGACACGGCCTGCCCGCGATCGCCGAGATGGCCCAGCTGCGTCACGCGCTGCTGGGCCTGAGCATGACGGGGGCCTGTCCCGGCAGGCTGCTGACGTGGCTGAACACCCTGGTCCTCACCCGGTTGGACGACACCACCGCGACCGCCGTGTGCGGCCACTTCGATCCGGCGACCCGCCTTTTCACGTGGGCACAGGCGGGTCACCCCGCTCCGATCCTGGTGCGTCGCGGGGGCGCGCGCCAGCTCGGGGCGCCGCGGGGAGTCGTGCTCGGGGCGACGTCGAGCCTGCCGTACGGGGTGGCCGACGTCCGCCTCGAGCCCGGCGACCTGCTGCTGATGTTCACCGACGGCCTGGTCGAGCGCCGCTCGCGCGACATCGGCGCCGGGGTGTCCCTCATCCTGGAGGCGGCCGCGGCGACCGGGCTCGGCACAGACCTCGACACAGGCCTCAGCACAGGCCTCGACGCGGGCCTCGACCGCCTGCTCGAGGCGATCGGCGGCCCCAACCCCGAGGACGACACCTGCCTGCTGGCCGTGGCGGTCACCGAAGAGGGTCCCCTGCGCCCCTGACAGGCGTGACAATGGCAGGGTGCTGATGCTTCTCGACACCCCGTCGCTGTACTTCCGCGCCTTCTACGGAATCCCGGATTCGGTGACCTCGCCGGACGGCATGCCGGTCAACGCGGTGCGCGGGCTCCTCGACATGATCGCCACCCTGGTCCGCCGGCACTCCCCCGCCCAGATCGTGGCGTGCATGGACGCCGACTGGCGGCCGGCGTTCCGGGTGGCGGCGATCCCGTCGTACAAGGCGCACCGGGTGGCGAGCGGCGACGAGGAGGAGGTGCCGGACACGCTGGCCCCGCAGGTCCCGGTCATCGAGGAGGTGCTGGACGCGCTCGGCATCGCCCGCGTCGGCGTCGCCGGATACGAGGCCGACGACGTGATCGGCACATATGCGACCGCCGCGACCTCAGCCGTGGACATCGTCACCGGCGACCGCGACCTGTTCCAGCTCGTCGACGACGAGAAGCCCTGCCGCGCCCTTTACACAGTAAGGGGAATCCGCAACCTCCAGATCATCGACGAGGCGTTCGTCCGGGAGAAGTACGGCATCCCCGGCCGGGCGTACGCCGACTTCGCGACGCTGCGCGGCGACCCGAGCGACGGCCTGCCCGGTGTCGCCGGCATCGGCGAGAAGACGGCGGCGGCCCTCATCACGCGCTTCGGGTCGCTGACCGCGCTGCTCGCCGCGCTGGACGACGGCGGCGCCGACGGCTTCCCCGCGGGCGCGCGCAACAAGCTCGCCGCCGCCCGCGACTACCTGGAGGTCGCCCCCGCCGTGGTCCGGGTGGCCCACGACGTCCCGGTCCCGGACGCCGACATCACCCTGCCCGCCGCGCCGCGCGACCCCGAGCGGCTGGTCGCGCTGTCGGAGAAGTACGGCCTGGACAGCCCGCTCAACCGCCTCCTCGCCACACTGACCCGGTAAGGCCGTTTACAGCCCGGAATGTCCACACTCGGGTAGGTTGATCGCGTGCCGCGCACGACGATCCACCTCCACGACACCGCGGACGGGCTCCGCCCTGCAGTAGAAGCAGGGTTCGCTCGGATCCGCAGCGAGTTCGACCTGCCGGACGGCTTCCCCGCCCCCGTACGGGAGGAGGCCGAGCGGGCCGCGGCGGCCCCCGCCGTACCGCGGGAGGACCGGACCGACCTGCCGCTGGTAACCATCGACCCGCCCGGCTCGATGGACCTCGACCAGGCGTTGTGCATCGAGCGGCGCGGGACGGGCTACCGCGTGTGGTACGCGATCGCCGACGTCGCGGCGTTCGTCCGGCCCGGCGGTGCGATCGACGCCGAGGCGCGGGTCCGCGCCGAGACCGTCTACATGGCCGACGGACGGGTGCCGCTGCACCCGCCCGTCCTGTCGGAGGGCGCGGCCAGCCTGCTGCCCGGGCAGACCCGCCCGGCGGCCCTGTGGCGGCTCGACCTCGGGTCCGACGGAGAGATCGAGGCGGCGGACCTGCGCCGCGCGCTGGTGCGCAGCCGGGAACGGCTCGACTACGAGACGGTCCAGGCCGCCGTGGACACCGGCCGTGCGGAGGGGACGCTCGCGCTGCTCGCCGAGGTCGGGCCGCTGCGGCTGGAACGGGAGCGGGCCAGGGGCGGGCTGTCGCTGCCGACCCCCGAGCAGCAGGTGGTCCCCGACGGAGACGGCGGCTACCGGGTGGAGTTCCGCACCAACCACCCCACTGAGGCGTGGAACGCCCAGATCTCGCTGCTCACCGGTATGGCGGCCGCCCGGATGATGCTGGACGCCGGCGTCGGCGTGCTCCGGACCCTGCCCGAGGCGGGCCCGCAGGACGTCGGCAAGGTCCGCAGGGTCGCCGCCGCGCTCGGCGTGCCCTGGCCCGACGGCACGTCGTACGCCGAGGTCGTGCACGGGCTCGACCCGAAGATCCCCGGCCATGCCGCCTTCCTGCACGAGTCGACGGTGCTGCTGCGCGGCGCGGCCTACGTCGCGTTCGACGGCACGCCGCCCGGCCAGGCGCTGCACGCCGCCCTGGGGGCGCCGTACGCGCACGTCACCGCGCCGCTGCGGCGGCTGGTCGACCGGTTCGGCACCGAGGTCTGCTTGGCCGTGGCCGCGGGCCGCCAGGTCGCCGAGGAGGTCGCGGCGGCGCTACCCGGCCTGCCGGAGCAGATGGCCGCGGGCGGCAGGCGGGCCGGCACGGTGGAGCGTGCCTGCGTGGACCTGGTCGAGGCGACCGTGCTGCAGCCCAGGATCGGCGAGGTCTTCGAGGCGGTCGTCGTCGACGTCGCCGACGGAAAGCCGGGCGGGCAGGTGCAGGTCACCGAGCCCGCCGTCATCGCCCGCTGCGACGGCGACCGCCTGCCGCTCGGCGAGCGCGTCCCCGTACGGCTCACGCGCGCCGACCCCGCCACCCGCGAGGTCCGCTTCACCGCCGTGTGACCTGTCCAGCAGCGGCGAGCAAGGCCGCACCGGCCGCGCTCAGCGGCCCGCCGCGGCCAGCAACTGGTGGGCGTACGCCTCCCGCAGGTCCTCGACGATCCGCCGCTGCCACGACCGCCGGACGACCGCCCGGGTGAGCCGCCGGGCGGCCCTGGGCGTCGCGGCGACGGCCGCCGCGATCTCCCAGGCACGGGCCATGAGCCGGTCGCGCGGCAGCACTTCGTTGACCAGCCCCCACCGCAGCGCCGTCTCGGCGTCGATCCGCTCTCCCGTGTACGCCAGATAGGCGGCCCGCTTGGCGCCGAGCAGCTCCCGCAGGACGAGGTGCATGCCGTCGCCCGGGACCGATCCCGCGGCGAAGTTGCCGTCGCCGATCAGGGTGTCGTCGGCGCACAGGGTGATGTCGCACATCAGGGCCAGCTCCTGGCGCGGTCCCGGCCCGTTCAGCACTCCGATCACGGGGATGTCGACGTCGAAGGCGAGCCGCTCCAGCGGTTTGACGCCGTCGGAGTACTGCTCGTACAGGACGTCCGCCGGCCAGTCGGAGACGGGCTCGGCGAAGGAGCGGGGTCGAATCCGCCGAGACGGCGGTCACGGTCGTCCAGGATCTCGCTCACGATGGTCCCTTTCCCAGCGCCGGACGCTTCCGGGATCAGTTGACGGAGGAGTAGGCGACGACCCCGCGGCGCATGGCGTCGATGGCTTTGAGGGCGTTCTCGGCGACCTTGCTCCCCTTGGGCGCGGCGTCCCTGAGCTGGCCGAGCAGGTCGAGCAGCTGCTTGACCCAGCGGACGAAGTCGCCCGCCGCGAGATCGCAGTCGGTCAGCACGGCGTCGAGGCTGTGGCCCTTGGCCCAGCGGAAGGCCGCCCAGGCGAAGCCCACGTCGGGCTCGCGGACGAACGACAGGCCGTGGTCCTCCTCGATGCCCTCCAGCTCGCCCCACAGCCGCACCATCTCCCCGAGGGCGTCGCGCGTGGCCCCGGCCGGGATCTTCGGGCTGCGGACGTCGTCGGCCTGCCGCGACTCGTACACCAGCGACGACACGCACGCGGCCAGCTCGGCGGGGTCGAGGCGGTTCCACACGCCCGCCCGCAGGCACTCGGCCGTGAGCAGGTCCAGCTCGGTGTAGAGCGAGGCGAGCCGGCGACCCTGCTCCGTGACGGTCTCGCCGTTCAGGTAGCCGAGCTGGTCGAGCACGCCGCAGACCCGGTCGAAGGTCCGGGCGATGACGTGGGAGCGCCCCTCGACCCGGCGGCGCAGCCCATCGGTCTCCCTGAGCAGCTTGTGGTAGCGCTCGGCCCAGCGTGCGTGGTCCTCGCGCTCGTCGCAGCCGTGGCAGGGGTGCTGGCGCAGCTCCCGCCGCAGGCGCGTGACCTCCTCGTCCTCCTGGGCGTGGTCGCGCGCCCGCGGCGGCTTGCCGAGGTCGCGGTCGCCCAGCTTCGCGTGCACGGTCGAGACGAGGTTGGCCCGCTCCTTCGGCGAGCGCGGATTGAAGCCCTTCGGGATCCTGATCTTGTCGACCGGCTCGACCGGCACCGGGAAGTCCGACGCCGACAGGCGCTTGACCTGCTTGCCGATCGTCAGCACGAGCGGCGAGGGACCGTCGTGCCCCCGGCCGTTCACACCGGGGTCGAGCACGACCGCGATGCCCGCGCGGCGCCCGCCGGGCACCCGGATCACGTCGCCGGGCTTGAGCACCTCCAGCGACTGCACGGCCTGGGCGCGGCGGGCCGCCCCCCGCTGGCGCGACAGCTCGGCCTCGCGGTCCGATAGCCGCCTGCGCATCGCGGCGTACTCCTCGAAGTCGCCGAGGTGGCAGGTCATGGCCTCGGCGTAGCCCTCAAGAGCCTGCTCCGCCTTGCGGAGCTGACGGGCCAGCCCGACCACGGCCCGGTCGGCCTGGAACTGGGCGAAGGAGTCCTCCAGCAGGGTCCGCGCCCGCTCCCTGCCGACCTGCCCGACGAGGTTGACCGCCATGTTGTACGACGGCTTGAAGCTGGAGCGCAGCGGATAGGTGCGGGTGCCGGCGAGACCTGCGACGGCGAGCGGGTCCATCCCCGGCTGCCAGACCACGACGGCGTGGCCCTCGATGTCGATGCCGCGCCGCCCGGCCCGCCCGGTGAGCTGGGTGTACTCCCCCGGGGTCAGGTCGGCGTGGGTCTCGCCGTTCCACTTGTCGAGCTTCTCGATCACCACGGACCTGGCCGGCATGTTGATGCCGAGCGCCAGCGTCTCGGTCGCGAAGACCGCCTTCACCAGTCCCTTGGTGAACAGCTCCTCCACGACCTCCTTGAACGCGGGGAGCATGCCCGCGTGGTGGGCGGCCAGGCCGCGCTCCAGGCAGTCGCGCCACTCCAGGTAGCCGAGCACCGCGAGGTCCTCGTCGGGCAGGTGCGCGGTGCGCTCGTCCACGATCTGGCGGATCTCGTGGCTTTCGGCCTCCGTGGTGAGGCGCAGCCCCGAGTAGAGGCACTGCATGACGGCGGCGTCGCAGCCGTTTCTGGAGAAGATGAAGGTGATCGCCGGCAGCAGGCCCTCGGCGTCGAGCTTCTCGATCACGTCCGACCGGCTCGGGGTCGTGCCCCGGCCGGGCCGCGAGTAGCCCCGCCTGCCCCTGGCCTGGGCCAGCCGCATCTCGTCGCGGGAGATCCGCATGAGCGACGGGTTGACCCGCAGGGTGCCGTCGCCCTCGTCGACGAACAGGTCGAACATCTTGTTGCCGACCAGCATGTGCTGCCACAGCGGGACCGGCCGGTGCTCGTCCACGATGACCGTGGTGTCGCCGCGCACCTCGCCCAGCCACTCGCCGAACTCCTCGGCGTTGCTGACCGTGGCCGACAGCGCCACCACCCGCACCGACTCCGGCAGGTGGATGATGACCTCTTCCCAGACCGCGCCCCGGAACCGGTCGGCCAGGTAGTGGACCTCGTCCATCACCACGTACGCGAGGCCGGTCAGCGTGTTCGATCCCGCGTACAGCATGTTGCGCAGGACCTCGGTGGTCATGACCACGATCGGGGCCTCGCCGTTGACGCTGTTGTCGCCGGTCAGCAGGCCGACCTTGCCCGCGCCGTAGCGCCGGGCCAGGTCGTTGTACTTCTGGTTGGACAACGCCTTGATCGGCGTCGTGTAGAAGCATTTGCGGCCCTGTTCCAGCGCCAGGTGGACGGCGAACTCCCCCACCACCGTCTTGCCCGACCCCGTCGGCGCGGCCACCAGCACGCCGTCCCCGGCCTCCAGCGCCTGACAGGCGTCGATCTGGAACTCGTCGAGCTCGAAGTCGTATAGTTCGCGGAACGAGGCGAGAGCGGGTCCGGCGCCGGACTGCCCCTCACGGAAGGCGGCATAGCGTTCCGCTGGCGTACTCATACCGTCAACCCTACCGATAACGGGATTCCGGGCGTCCGTGATCGGTGTTCCTTCTGAGCGAACGTCTTTACGCCGTAGATCCCGGGACCAGGACGCGTAACACTCCCGGCTCGACGGCGCAGGTCAGCGGGGCCGGACCGGCCCGCTCGCCGTCGGCGTACGCGACGACGTCCCCGTCCAGAGCCTCGATCTCGACGCGCCGGGCCCGCCGCAGGGTCACGGCGGGGTGCCCGGTGTGGCCGCCCCGGTAGACGTGGGGGAAGATGCGCAGGAACTCGCCCGTGGACAGCGCCCCGACCACGAGCACGTCGAGCAGGCCGTCGTCGGGCCGGGCGTCCGGGCAGACCCGCATCCCGGCGCCGTACGACCGGGTGTTGGCCACCGCCACGAGCATCGCCTCGTGCTCGGCGGCCTCGCCGTCGAGGGTGATCCGGAACGCGATCGGGGTGAACGACCGCAACTCGCGCACGAGCGCGACCAGGTACTTCGCCATACCGGGCGGCCGGGTCATGGCGTTGGCCCGCTCGTTGACGCGGGAGTCGAACCCGCAGGCGAGGACGCCGGCGAACCATTCATCCGGCTCGTCACCGCCCGTGCCCAGTCTGGCGGCGTCGATCATCCGGCAGCCGCCCGCGGTCACGATGTCCGCGGCGGCGAGCGGATCCTTGCGTGGGATGCCGAGCGCGTCGGCGATGTCGTTGCCGGTCCCGGCGGGCACGATCCCGAGCGGCACGGCCGTCCCGGCGACGGCCTGCACGGCCAGGTGGACCAGGCCGTCGCCGCCGAAGGCGACGAGCGCGGCCGGCCCTGCGGCGACGGCCTCGCGGGCGCGGCCCAGGGCGTCCTCCGCCGAGGTCCCGACGATCACCGAGACCGGGCGGCCACCTGCCCGCAACCGCCGGAGCACCGGGTCGAGCAGGCGCAGCGTCCGGCCTCCGCGGGCGGCGGGGTTCACCAGGACGACGATCTCATCGGCCACAGGGGGAACCTACCGCCGCCCACCAGGTGACACCAGAGGGATGTTCGGTCAGTCCCTCACGTCGGCCGAGTCCGCCGCGCCCTCGGGGGCGGACGGCCCGTCGAGCTCCTCCTCGATGGCCCGCGCGTGCTCCGCGTCGGCGATGTCGCGCTTCTTGTCATGGAAGTACATGAACGCCATGGCGACGAAGAACAGCGCGACCATCGGAAGCGCCAGGGCCAGCATGGTGACGGGGTCCTGGCTCGGCGTCGCGACGGCCGCGAAGACGAACATCAGGAACACGACCATGCGGGTGTGCTTGGACACGGTCTTGAAGCGGAGCACCCCGAGCACGTTGAGGAACACCAGCAGCAACGGCATCAGGAAGGAAACGCCGAAGATGATCAGCATCGCGAGCGCGAAGCTGAGGTACTCGTTGATGCTCACCAGCGTCAGCGTGCCCTCGGGGGCGAAGCTCAGCAGCAGCGACAGGCCCTTGTCCATCGTGACGTAGGCGAGGGCCGAGCCCGCGGTGAACAGCGGGACCGAGAGCCCGAGGAACGCCATGGTGTAGCGGCGCTCGTTCTGGTACAGCCCGGGAGTCACGAACGCCCAGAGCTGGTAGATCCAGAACACCGCCGAGACCACCACACCGAAGATCACGGCGACCTTGAGGTTGACGAAGAACGAGTCGAATACCCCGTTCACCACCAGCGTGCACTTGTCGCCGTTGAGCTGGTGGGACTGCGGCAGCCGGCAGTACGGCTGCTTGAGGAAGTTCCAGATGGGCTCGAAGTAGATGAACCCGACGGCGGTTCCGACGACCACCGCCAGGATGGCCTTGATCAGCCGGTTGCGCAGCTCGCGGATGTGCTCCATGAGAGTCATCCGCCCGTCCTCCGCCGCGGCGGCGGGAGTCGACCGTTTCAGCAGGGCCATCTAGCTCGTCCTGAGATCAGTGGGGATGCGGCACCTAGTTGGAGCGCTGCTCGTTCTGCGAGCTCACGGGCTGCTGGCTCTCACGCAGCTTCCGGTTCTCCTCCTCCAGGAGACGCAGCCGCTCCTCGACGGACGGGGTGGTGGGCGGGATCTGCGCCGCCGGCGGAGCGACGGGCTCGGCCTGCGCCTTGACCGTCTGCCGCGCCTCGTCCTCCTCGCTCATCTTGCTGGTTTCCTTCTTGAACATGCGCAGCGACTGCCCCAGGGCCTTCGCGGTGTCCGGGAGCTTCTTGGCGCCGAAGAGAAGGATCAGAACCAGGAGGATCAGAATCCATTCCATGGGTCCGAGGTTGGGCATGTCGTGTCCTTACCGCGAGGGCCGTGGGTACTACCCCCCGATCGTACGCGCCCCACAGGCCAAAGTTCACCTGTCCTCGGGCCTCAAAATCACATCAATCGTGGGCAAAGTCCTCTATTCGGGCACGCCGAGCCGCCCCTTGGCCCGCTTGACTTCCGCGTGCAGGTCCCGCGCCGCGGCGAGCACCCGGACGGCCGGCCAGACGAGGACGGCGAGCCCCGCCACGGTGACCGCGGCCAGGGCGAAGATCAAGGTCATGTCACCCGCCCCGGTCACACGGTCTCGTAGTTGGCCAGCGCCTGCTTGGCGGTGGCCGTGACCCGCTCGGCGAGGGACGCCGGCGACAGCACCCGGCCGCTGTCGCCCAGGCGGAGCGCGAGCCGCACCAGCCAGGACTGGTCGCGGGCCCGCAGGGAGACGCGCAGGCGCCCCTCACCGAGCTCGGCGACCTCCTCGCAGGGGTAGTACTCCGCCACCCAGCGGCCCGCCGGGGTCAGCTCCAGCTCCACCAGCTCGTCGCTGTCCGACGGCCGGAAGACGCCCTTGGCGACGTCCATGGGCTCCGCCTCGGCCGGCGGATCGGCCGGAACGTCGAGGACCTCGACCTCGATGATCCGGTCGAGGCGGAACATGCGCATCGCCTCGGCGCGGTAGCACCAGCCCTCCAGGTAGTGCCGACCGTCCACGAGCACGACCCGCAGCGGATCGACCTCCCTGGGGGTGATCTCGTCGCGCCCTGGCACGTAGTAGCGCAGCGACAGCCTGCGGCCCCTGCGAGCCGCGTCGGTGATGACGGCGTGGGCGTCCGGGGCCGCGCCGATCTCCACCTGGACCTGGCTGCTCACCGTGGCCGCGCCCTCGCCCGCCGCCTGCTCCAGCTTGGCGATGACCCGGCCGAGCACGTCGCGGCCCTGGAACTCGGGCAGCTCGTCGAGCATGCGCAGCGCGACGAGCAGCGCGCTCGCCTCGTCCAGGCCGAGCTTGAGGGGCCGGGCGATCGCCTCGGCGTTGTCGATGAGGATCTCGCCGCCGTCCCACGAGACGTCGATCAGGTCGCCCGGCGTGTGCCCGGGCAGGCCGCACATCCAGACGAGCTGGAGATCGTCGACGAGCTGCTTCTCCGACAGGCCGAACAACCGCGCCACCTCGGGCACCTGCGCGCCCGGGTGCGACATCAGGTACGGCACGAGCGCGAGCAGCCGCGGCAGCCGGTCCGAGCTCACTGCAACGCCCCCTTCAGACGGCGGATCACGGCCTCACGCGCGTCCGGCGGGTCCAGCACGACGGCGTCCGGGCCGAGGCTGGCCAGCCACCCGGCGAGCCGCTCCGCGTCGGCGAAGGTCACCTCGGCCTCGTCCCACTCCTCCGGCCCGGTGCGCACGGCCTGGGCGGCGTGCCGCAGGCCGAGGCAGGTGCCCTTGCGCACGCGCACCAGGGCGACCCGCTCGTTCGGCAGCTCCTGGTAGCCCACCATGGCCCGCAGGTCCAGCCCCTCAGGGACGGTGAACGCACCCGGCCGCCCGAGCGTGGACACGGCCCCGGTGATCCGGCTCAGCCGGAACACCCGGGCGGCGTCGCGGTCGCGGTCGTGCCCGACCAGGTACCACCGGCCGCGCCTGCTGACGACCCCCCACGGCTCGACCGTCCGCCGCAGCACCGACTCGCTGCCGGCCGACCGGTAGTCGAAGGCGACCGCTCGCCGGTCCCGCACGGCCTCCCACAGCGCCGGGAACGCGGGGTCGCGGGTGTCCACCCGCAGCTCCAGCGGGCTTTCGGCGAGGTCGGCGTGCACGCCGCCCGCGGTCAGCTTCAGCAGCGCCCCGCTGGCCGCCTCGGCGAGGCTCGCCCGCTGCCACACCTGCGCGGCCAGGCCGATGACGGCGGCCTCGTCGGGCTCCAGCGTGATCTCGGGCAGCTCGTACGCCTCGCGCACGATCCGGTAGCCGGGGTCGTCCTCCCAGGGGTCCTTGTGGACCTCGATGGGGATGCCGATCTCGCGCAGCTCGTTCTTGTCGCGCTCGAACATGCGCTGGAAGGCCTCGTCGTTGTCCGGGTCGTAGCCGGGGACGGCCTGCCGGATCTGCTCCGCGCTCAACGGCCGCCGCGTCGCGAGCAGGCAGATCACCAGATTGAGCAGCCGCTCGGTCTTCCGCCGCGACATCGGGCCTCCCTTCCGATGGAGAACGCTACCCTTTTCGGCGTGATCAGATGGCGCAAGGGCGAAGTGGTGCGGGTCCGGCGCGAGTGGCCGGGGGCGGTGGAACTCGACGTCGCCGTCGCCGAGGGCGAGTGCCGGGCGCTCGCCTATCCCCCGCTGGTGGGACGCCCTGAAGTGGGCGACACCGTGCTGCTCAACACGACCGCCCTCGCCATGGGTCTCGGTACGGGAGGGTACGCCATGGTGGTGGCCGTCCCCGACCGTTTGCCCCAAGATCCTTCAGGCCCGGGCCACCTGGTGAAAGCACGCTACACCCCGTTGCAGGCCACCGTGCTCGGCGCGGACGAGCAGGGGTCCCCGCATCACGAGGCGCTGCGGGAGGCCGACTCGGTCGACGGGATGCCCGTGGTGGTCGCCGACCTGCACTCCGCCCTGCCCGCGATCCTGTGCGGCCTCTACGCGGACTCCCCCGGGATCAGGGTGGCGTACGTGATGCAGGACGGCGGGGCGCTGCCGGCGTGGTTCTCGATGTCGTGCGCGACGCTGCGCGAGCGCGACTGGCTGTGCGGGGTGGTGACGACCGGCCAGTCCTTCGGCGGGGACGTCGAGGCGGTCACGCTCCACACCGGCCTGCTGGCCGCCCGCCACGTGCTCGGGGCCGACGTCGCCGTCGTCGCCCAGGGACCGGGCAACCTTGGCACCGGCACCCGCTGGGGATTTTCCGGCGTGGCCGCGGGCGAGGCCGTGAACGCCGCCGCCGTGCTGGCCGGACGGCCCGTCGCCGCACTGCGGGTCAGCGAGGGCGACCGACGCGAGCGGCACGTCGGGGTCTCGCACCACTCGCTCACGGCGTACGGCCGGGTCGCGCTGGCCCCGGCCCAGGTGGTCGTGCCGGATCTGCCCGGTGAGTTCGGCGCGACGGTGCGCGAGCAGGCTGCGGCCCTGGCCACGCGCCACGAGATCGTCACCGTGCCGGTGGACGGCCTGCACGAGGCGCTGAAGGCGTCACCCGTGCGGCTGTCCACCATGGGCCGCGGCCTGGAGGAGGACCTGGCCTACTTCGTGACCTCCGCCGCCGCCGGGAGGCACGCGGCGTCGCTGCTCTCGTAGAAGTCCTTGAACGTGAACGCCTCCGGGCCCGGCCCCTGCGCCCGGAGCAGGTCCAGGCGCGCCACGGCCTCGTCGAGCGGCGGCAGATGGCCCTCGGGCACCCACCACATCACCGTGTACGGCTCGGCGATCCGATGGAACCACTCGCGGCGGCGCCGCATCACCTCCAGGTGAGCGGTGCGGTAGACGAAGTTCCACAACGTCTCACGGGACTCCCAGACCGAGAGGTTCACGACCAGCATCGGTCCGTAGTCGTGCTGGATCAGGTCCGTGGGCTCATCGCCCTCCTTCATGCGCCAGACGAAACCGGGCGCGGCGTCCGACACCTGGTAGATCGGCGCCAGGGCGTCGAGGAAGCCGGTCAGCGCGGGCGAGTCGAGGGGTTCCCTGAGATGGGCGACGTTGAGCTGGGCGAGATGCATGCCGCGATTCTATGTCAATCTACGTTGTTTTTAGAAGACGTCCCGGCGGACGTGAAGGCCACACAGCACTCTCCCGGTCTCGGATCGAGCGTCGCGACGACCCCGGTCTCGCCCAGACCGGCCAGCATCCCCTGGCAGAGCGCGAGGTTCATCGAGCACACGAGCAGCGGGTGGCTTTCGGCCAGCACGTGGAAGGGACAGTTGCGCAACCGCACCCGTCCGCCCCCCTCGTACGGCTCGTAGCCGCGCCCGCGCAGCACCTCCACGAGGCCGGCGGACTCGCCGGCGGCCAGACGCTCTCCGGTCCGCCGGGCGGCCTCCTCGGCCTTCTCCTCTCCGCCCAGCAGGTCGACGGTCTCCGCCAGCACGAGCGCGAGCGTGCGGTAGTCGCGGGGCGGCAGGCTCACGGTCCGCTCCTCGCGCGCCCGCCGGTAGACCTTCGCAGGGCGGCCGCCACCGGGGCCGGCCTTGCCGCTCAGCCGCTTGAACCCCGACTCCAGCAGGCCCGCCTCGACCAGCTTGTCCAGGTGGTGGGCCGCCAGCGTGCGCTGGACGCCGGTCGCCTCGGCCGCCTCGTTGCGACCCACATCCCGCCCCTGCTCGGCCACGTACCCGTACAGCGCCCGCCGTACGGGATCGCCGAGCACGCTCATCGACTCCAGGTCGTCGCTCGTCACAGCCGGAGTCTAGGTCGTGCCGCCGCCGGGACCGTTGACACCGCCGTGCGGCACTGCTTTTCTTAGGAAACCTTCCTAACTAATTCCCCTCACGAGGGCTCACCCCCGCCCGCGCCCCCTTCCCGCCACGACGCACGGCCGCGGGCGGAGAACGGAGCGACGCACGTGAAAGACCCGCTGACCAGGCGCACTCCCCCGCGCATTCCCGGGCGCGCGGCTCTGCTGCTCGTGGCCGCCGCGGCCGTACTCCCCGCGAACGCCGTACTCCCCGCGAACGCGGCGGTAGCCGGCACCGGCGGCCCGGCCGCCGCCGGGGAGACCGTGAAGGTGGCGGTCGAGGCGGTGCCCGCCGACCTCACGGACCCGGAGAAGAAGGAGATCGCGATGGAGCTGGTCTCCAGCGCGGAGAACTCCTCACTCGACTGGAAGGCCCAGTACAAGTACATCGAGGACATCGACGACGGGCGCGGCTACACCGCCGGGATCATCGGCTTCTGCTCGGGGACCGGCGACATGCTCGACCTGGTCGAGCTCTACACCGCGCGCAGGCCCGGCAACGTGCTGGCGAAGTACCTGCCCGCGCTGCGGAAGGTGAACGGCACCGACTCGCACCGGGGGCTTGACCCGAACTTCCCCAAGGACTGGCGCGCCGCCGCCGCGGACCCCGTGTTCCGGCAGGCGCAGAACGACGAGCGCGACCGGGTCTACTTCGATCCCGCCGTGGCCCAGGCCAAGGCCGACGGCCTGCGCGCGCTCGGACAGTTCGTCTACTACGACGCCATGGTGATGCACGGCCCCGGCAGCGACCCGGTCAGCTTCGGCGGCATCCGGAAGACGGCCATGAAGAAGGCGAGGACCCCGGCGCAGGGCGGCGACGAGGTCGTCTACCTCAACGCGTTCCTCGACGCCCGTAAGGCCGCGATGAAGACCGAGGAGGCGCACAGCGACACCAGCCGGGTCGACACCGCCCAGCGGGTGTTCCTCAAGAACGGCGACCTCGACCTCGACCCGCCGCTGCGCTGGAAGGTCTACGGCGACAGCTACCGGATCCCCGGCTGACGCCCATACGCGAAGGGCCCCTCTCACCGGACCGGTGAGAGGGGCCCCTGTCGTACGTGGCTGTCAGGCCGCGCCGAGGACGTCCACGACGAAGACGAGCGTGTCGGTGCCCTTGATGCCGCCCTGCGCGTTGCCCTCCTTGCCGTAGCCGAGGTCCGGCGGGATCGTGATCAGGACGCGGCTGCCGACCGGGACGCCGGTCAGGCCCTGCGCCCAGCCCTTGACGACCTGGTCGAGGGCGAACGTCGCGGGCTGGCCCCGCTCCCAGCTGGAGTCGAACTGCTTGTCGGTGCCCCAGATCTTGCCGACGTAGTGGGCGAGGACCGTCTGATCGGCCTTCACCTCCGGGCCGCCACCCTTGATCACGGTCTTGACGACCAGCTTCTTGGGCGCCTTCTCGCTGGTCTTGGTGGTCAGCGTCGGGGCCTTGTCGCCCGCGGCGTTCTCGACCTTCACGCCGGCGACGCCGGGGTCGACGGCGGTGCCCTGGACGGACTTCAGCGCGGCCCCCATCACGTCGATGACCAGCACCTGGGACGTGGTGTTGAAGTCCTGACCCTGCTGCTTGGCCTGGTCGACCTGCTCCGCGCTCAGGCTGTCCTTCGCGACGACGGCCATGACCCGGCCGCCCGGCTTGGCGCCGACCAGCGCCTCGTGCAGCGCCTTGGGCAGCTGCGGGCTGACCGAGACGAACTCCGACTTGCCCTGGTCGTAGTCGGACCCGGCCGCCTTGTTCTCCTTGCCGTCCCAGTTGTAGACGGTGACGTTGGCGGTGAGGACGTCGCCGTCCTTGGCCGGGGTGCCCTGACCCTCGATGACCTTGACAGAGGCCGACGTGAGCGACGGCTTGCCCGCCGGGAAGGTCAGGGTGGGCTTCTTGCCGGCCTCTCCCGTCACCTTGATGGCCGAGGCGGCGGCCTGGCCACTGGAGGTGGGGCTCGCGCTGGACGCGCTCTTCTGCGCGGTTCCGCAGGCGGCGGCGAGCAACAAGGGCAGGGCGGCGACGAGTGCCGTACGACGGCGCATATGGGAATCCTCAAACAGACAGCGGGTCCGGGCTAGGCTACCCGAACCCGCCGTCAGAGCGGTGTAAGAGATCACATGCCCGCGATGAGCTTCTCGACTCTCTCGTCCACGCTGCGGAACGGATCCTTGCACAGCACCGTCCGCTGGGCCTGGTCGTTGAGCTTCAGGTGGACCCAGTCAACCGTGAAGTCGCGCCGCTTCTCCTGGGCCTTGCGGATGAACTCCCCGCGCAGCTTGGCCCGTGTGGTCTGCGGCGGAACCGACTTCGCCTCGAAGATGCGGACGTCGTCGGCCACTCTCTCGACGGCCCCCCGCTTCTGCAGGAGGTAGAACAGCCCGCGCTTGCGGTGCACGTCGTGGTAGGCCAGGTCGAGCTGCGCGACGCGCGGCGACGACAGCGGCAGGTCGTACTTCTGCCTGTAACGTTCAATCATCTGGTACTTGGTGACCCAGTCGATCTCCCGGGAGACCAGGTCGAGGTCGCCCGTGTCGACCGCCCGGAGCGTGCGCTCCCACAGCTCCAGCACCCGCTTGGCGATGGCGTCCCCGCCACGCCTGTCGACGAAGTCCTGCGCCTTTGTCAGGTACTCCTGCTGGATCTCCAGCGACGAGGCCTCGCGGCCGTTGGCCAGGCGCACCCTCCGCCGGCCCGTCATGTCGTGGGACACCTCCCGGATCGCCCTGATCGGGTTCTCCAGGGACAGGTCGCGCATCACCACCCCGGCCTCGATCATGCGCAGCACCAGGTCGGTGGCGCCGACCTTGAGCAGCATCGTGGTCTCGCTCATGTTCGAGTCGCCCACGATGACGTGCAGCCGGCGGAACCGCTCGGCGTCCGCGTGCGGCTCGTCACGGGTGTTGATGATCGGCCGGGACCGGGTGGTCGCCGAGGAGACGCCCTCCCAGATGTGCTCGGCCCGCTGGGAGACGCAGTAGACGGCTCCGCGCGGGGTCTGCAGCACCTTGCCCGCGCCGCAGATGATCTGCCGCGTCACCAGGTAAGGGATCAGGACGTCGGCCAGCCGCCCGAACTCCCCGTGCCGACCCACGAGGTAGTTCTCGTGGCAGCCGTAGGAGTTGCCGGCCGAGTCGGTGTTGTTCTTGAACAGGTAGATGTCTCCCGCGATGCCCTCCTCGCGGAGCCGCTTCTCGGCGTCCACGAGGAGTCCCTCCAGGATTCGCTCCCCCGCCTTGTCGTGGGTGACCAGCTCCACGACGTTGTCGCATTCAGGGGTGGCGTACTCGGGATGGCTGCCCACGTCCAGGTAGAGACGTGCGCCGTTGCGCAGGAATACGTTGCTCGATCGGCCCCAGGACACCACTCGCCGGAACAGGTACCGCGCCACCTCGTCCGGTGACAGCCTCCGCTGCCCGCGGAACGTGCAGGTGACGCCGTACTCGTTCTCCAGCCCGAATATGCGTCGATCCATCACCTCACACTATTCCCATAAACCGGCGGCCGAACAGTGATCAGGCGGTGGAATGCGAGAAGAAGGGCTCAGGCGGCGTAGATCTCCGTCACCTTGACGATCTGCCCGCCCTTGACGGTGATGAGCGCCCGCAGGTCGCCCGCGTCCGCCCGCAGGACCAGCTTGTCCCGGGAGCAGCGCTGGGAGCCGAGGTAGTCGCCGTCGATGGTCTGGTCCTTGCCGTCGCAGCCGACCGCGCTGAGGAACACGACGTCGCCGGCGATCGGCGCGGCGAAGGCCGTCACGTCCCCCTCCGGCGGCCCCTCGAAGTGGCCGCTGGTGCTGCCGCCGTATTCCTTGACGAACTTGATGGGCCGGTACTCCGCCACGTTCTCGTCGTGCATGGCCACCAGCTGGCCGCGTACGACACCGTCGCTGCTGGGGCTGAGCCCCTTGGTGAAGTCGTGCCCGGGGTCCGACTGGAGGGTCCCGCCGAAGGGGGCCGGCGTCTTGTCCATGATCGGCGGCCCGGCCTTGCCCGGCTTCGCCGTCGGGGCGGTCGTGCCCGAGTCGGTGGGCGTGTCCGCCGCCGGAGCGTCGGAGGCGGCCGGGTCGGCGGACGGCTCCGCGGGCGACGCCGGGGCCGTCACCGTCACGGTTGCGGTCACGGTGGGCGAGGCCGCCGTGCCGGAGGCTCCGGAGCACGCGGTCAGCGACAGGAGGGTGACGGCGACGGCCGGAACGCCCGCTCGCCGAAAGAGATCAAAAGTCGTCATAACGGCATGAGACTAGCGAAATCGGAGGTCGACCGAGCCGAAACGCCCGAGCCGCCCCCATGACACGGTGGCGCCGCGCCCCCTGGTGAGGACGCGGCGCCCGGCCGTACGGCGGAAGGACGGGGCTACTCGCCGGAGCCCGTGTCGATGTCGCCCTCAGGGGCGATCGGCGGGGCGGTGTCGGGAGCCTGCTCGGCCGACGCCTGCTCCTCCTGGGCCTGCTCGGCGACGGGCTGCCGCGCGCCCTCCTGGCTCTCCTTGGCGGCCTCCAGGAGCTTCTCCAGGCGGGGCCCGGTCAGGCGCAGGAACTTGCGGTGCTCCCTGCCCCGGTCGAGGACGGCGACCTCGATCTGGGTGACCGGGGGACGCTCGCCGCCCGGCTCGGTCAGGGCGGTCAGCGCGGCGTCGAGGGCCTGCGGCAGCGGCAGTCCGTCGACGTAGCGCTCCTTCAGGCGTCCCCCGACGGCGTCGGCCTGGCCGCCGATCACGGCCATGCCCTGCTCGTCGAAGACGGAGCCGTCGAAGGTGATCCGGTAGATCTGGTCGTCCTCGGCCGCCTCGCCGACCTCTGCGACGACGATCTCCACCTCGAACGACTTGATCGACTCGGTGAAGATCATGCCGAGCTGCTGGGCGTACAGGTTCGCCAGGCCGCGGCCGGTGACGTCGTTGCGGTTGAACGTGTAGCCGTTGATGTCCGCGTAGCGGATGCCGGCCAGGCGGAGCGACTCGAACTCGTTGTAGCGCCCCACCGCGGCGAAGCCGATGCGGTCGTAGATCTCACTGATCTTGTGCAGCGCCTTGGACGGGTTGGGCGCCACGAACAGGATGCCGTCGGCGTACTGCATCACGACCACGCTGCGACCGCGAGCGATGCCCTTGCGGGCATACTCCGCCCTGTCCCGCATGATCTGCTCGGGCGAGGCATATCCTCCGAAGGGGATGGACACCGGGGGTGATCCTCTCTTGGGTTAGCGCAGCGGCGCGATCGGGCCTTCGGGGGCGGTCATCCGCCTCTCCAGCATGGACTCCACGAACTCGGCGACCTCGTCGTCCGGGAGGCGGCGGAAGCCGTCCGCGGTGATGACGGACACGACCGGCCAGATCTTCCGCATCACGTCGGGGCCGCCGGTCGCCGAGTCGTCGTCCGCGGCGTCGTACAGGGCGTGCAGGCAGGCCAGGACCGTGTCCTGCGGGCTGGCGTTCTCCCGGTAGAGCTTCTTGAGCGACCCCCTGGCGAAGATCGAACCCGAGCCGATCGAGTGGAACTCCCTCTGCTCGTACGGCCCGCCGCCCACGTCGTAGCTGAAGATCCGCCCGACGTCGCCGGCCGGGTCGTAGGCCGCGAAGAGCGGCACGACCACGAGGCCCTGCATGGCCATGGGCAGGTTCCCGCGGATCATGGTGGCCAGGCGGTGCGCCTTGCCCTCGGTCGACAGCGAGCGGCCTTCGGTCTTCTCGTAGTGCTCCAGCTCGACCCGGTAGAGCCGGGCCAGCTCAAGGCCGGTGCTCGCGGTGCCGGCGATGCCCATGCAGGAGTATTCGTCGGTGCGGAACACCTTCTCGATGTCCCGCTGCGAGATGATGTTCCCGGAGGTCGCACGCCTGTCGCCCGCCATCACCACGCCGCCGGCGCAGGTCGCCGCGACGATGGTGGTCGCGTGCGGGATCTCGTCGACCACCGGCGCCGCCAGCGACTCGTTGCGGGCGGGCAGCAGGTTCGGCGCGTACGCGCCGAGGAACTCCGAGAACGACGACGATCCCGTGTATGTGAAGAGGCTGTTCATCCAGGCTGGCTGAGATGCCACGCGACTCCCTCCAAGCGTGCGTTGTTACGCCCGACCATACTCAGGTCTCAGCACTGGTTGCACTCTTCCCGATCAGCTCAGCGCGAACCAGACATCCCGCAAGAGGCCGGACTCACGGCCGTTGCTCGTTCACCGGACCGCTTCTTTACGTGCCGGTAATCCCATGCGAGTGTCGATCTCCGGGGAAGAAGGGGGCGTCCGGAGGGAAGGTGGCGGTGATGAAGAACCTCGGCTCGCGGGGCCGGCGGGTGGGTGGCGCGTGACGACCAGGGCCGCGATCACCGGGACGTGGACGCTGGACGACCGGCTGGCCGGGCCGGTGGCGGAGGTGCCGGTGGAGGTGCGGCCCGGCACGGCCGCCCTCACGGTGCGCCTGTCCTACGACCGGTCGGCCGGCGTGCTCGACCTCGGCTGCGCCGGGCCCGCCGGGTTTCGCGGCTGGTCGGGCGGCGCACGCTCCGAATACACGATCACCCCCTCCTGGGCCACCCCCGGCTACCTGCCGGGCGAGATCGAGCCGGGGGTGTGGCGGGTGCTCGTCGGGCTGCACCGGGTGCCCCTCGGCGGCCTGCCGTACGAGATCCGGGTGATCAGGCACGTGCGGCCGCCCGCCCGGCCGCGCCGGCGCCGCACCCGCTTCTCCCGTGTGCCCGGGCCCGTCCCGCCCGAGCCCGCCGCCGTACGGCGCCGCCTGCCGTCGCCGCCGGGATACCGCTGGCTCGCCGGGGACCTGCACGCGCACACCGACCACTCGGACGGCACGCTGAGCGTCTACGAGCTGGCCTGCGTGGCGGCCGCGGCCGGGCTGGACTTCCTCGCGGTGACCGACCACAACACCGTCAGCCACCACGCGGAGCTGGCGGCGGCCTCGGCGCTGGCCGGTCTCGTGCTCGTGCCGGGGCAGGAGGTGACCACCGATCTCGGGCACGCCGGCGCTCTCGGGGACATCGGCTGGATCGACTTCCGGCAGCCCCCCGACGAGTGGGCGAAGGCCGTACGCGACCGGGGCGGGGTGCTGTCGGTCAACCATCCGGTGGCGACCGACTGCGCCTGGCGGCACCCGATGGCCGACCGGCCGCGGGTGGTCGAGCTGTGGCACTGGAGCTGGTGGGACCGCAGCTGGGGCGCGCCGCTGGCCTGGGGGCAGGCCTGGACGCGCGATTCGGCCGGAGACCCGGCCGGCGGCCTCGTGGTGGTGGGCGGCGGCGACTACCACCGGCCCGAGGAGGGTCACCCGCCCGGCGCGCCGACCACGTGGGTGCTCGCCGAGGGCGACGGCCGCGGACCCGAGGCGGCCGGAGCGGTCGTACGGGCCGTGGCGGAGGGCCGGACGGCGGTGTCGGCCTCCCCCGGCGCCCCGCTGCTGCTGCGGCTGGAGGACGAGTTCCTCGCCGTGGACGCCGACGGTCTGGTGCTGTGGGGCCCGCAGACGCGGCGGGTGGTCAGGGGGGACCGCGTCCTCCTGCCCGCGGGTCCCGGGGTGCACCGGCTGGAGACGCCCGCCAACGAGGTGGTCGCCGTCTGCACGTGACGACCGGGGTTGCGTTCCGCCGCCGATGGGGAGGTGCAGGGCAGGCCGCCGAGCGGAGGAAGGTGAGGACGTGGAGACGGTGAAGGTGGGGATCGCCGGGCTGGGCGTCGCCGCGCAGGTCGTCTACCTGCCCCTGCTGGCACGGCGGCGCGACCTGTTCCGGGTCGCGGCCGTGTGCGACCTCGACCGCGGGCACGCCGAGACCGTCGGCCGGGAGGCGGGCGTCCCCGCGTACGACGACCCGCTGACGATGCTCGACAGGGGCGGGTTCGACGCGCTGATCGTCCTCACGCCCGGGTCCCACGGGCCTCTGCTGCGGGCCGCCCTCGAACGCGGGCTGTGGGTGCTGTGCGAGAAGCCCGTCGCCTACAGCCGCGCCGAGCTGAGCGGCTTTTCCGGCGAACGGCTGATGGCCGGCTACATGAAGCAGTACGACCCGGCCTCCCAGCGGCTGCTGGAGGCGCTGCACGAGGCCGGCGGGCCGCAGGTCGTCCGCCACCTCGACACCACCGTGCTGCACCCGTCGGAGGAGTCGCAGCTGCTGTTCGCCCGGGCGCGGCCAGGCCGGCCCGCGCCCGAGCGGGTGGCGCCCTACGCGGAGGCCGACGAGCGGGCCCTCGGCGCCGCGCTCGGCACGTCGTCGGAGCGGCTGCGGCGGCTGTACGCCGAGGTGCTGCTGAGCAGCGTGTGCCACGAGCTGTCGCTGATGCGCCTGTTCACCGGCTCACCCGACACGGTGGACCACGTGGCCGTGTGGCCGGTGGAGGCGTTCCCGCCGTCCCTGGAGGTGAGCGGGACGCTCGGAGGCGAGTGCTCCGGCAGGTACGGCATCCGGTGGCACTATCTGACGAGTTATCCGGCCTACCACGAGGTCATGACGCTGCACCACGAGCACGGCTCGCTGGAGCTGCGGTTCCCCTCTCCCTATCTGCTGAACGCGCCCACCCGGCTGACGGCCACCTGCCGCGTCGGCACCACCGAGCGGACGGTCGTCAGCGAGGACGTCGCCGAGGCGTTCGAGCGCCAGCTGCGTGCCTTCCACCGCTTCGTCACCCAGGAGGAACCGCCACTCACCGGACTCGACGGGGCTCTGGAGGATATCGTCACGGCGCAGCGGATCGTGCACAGGTACGCGCGGTGGGCGGGCATCCCCATCGGCGGGGAGTGCGCCCGGGAGGTCACCGGCGCCCCGCGGGAGGCGACCGCCGGGGCCGGCGGCAGCGACGCCGAGGAGGGCGGGAGTGGAGCCAGCGGTCACGCCGAGGAGAGCCTCAGCCGATAGCGACAGGATCGTGGTGGTCCCGCACACCCACTGGGACCGGGAGTGGTATCTGCCCTTCCAGCGGTTCCGGGCCGGGCTGGTGCGGATGCTCGATGAGGTCCTGGACGCCATGGCCGCCGACCCCGCCTACCGCTTCACGATGGACGGCCAGCTCGCGGCGGTCGAGGACTACCTGGAGATCCGGCCCGCGCGGCGCGGCGACGTCGCCCGCTTCGTCGCCGAGGGGCGACTGGCCGTGGGGCCCTGGCTGATCCTCGCCGACGAGTTCCTGTGCGCCGGGGAGACGCTGCTGCGCAACCTGGAGTACGGCATGCGGGGCGCCGCCGCGCTCGGCGGCGCCATGCCCGTCGGTTATCTGCCCGACCAGTTCGGCCACTGCGCCCAGATGCCGCAGATGCTGGCGCTGGCGGGGCTGCGCCGGGCGTGCCTGTGGCGCGGGGTGCCCGCGCACGTGGACCGCGACGCGTTCGACTGGATCGGCGCCGACGGCACCACGATCAGGACCAGGTATCTGCCCGGCGGGTACGGCAACGCCTTCGG
Source organism: Microbispora rosea (assembly GCF_900156315.1). Taxonomy (GTDB): domain Bacteria; phylum Actinomycetota; class Actinomycetes; order Streptosporangiales; family Streptosporangiaceae; genus Microbispora; species Microbispora rosea. Next base: position 54,561 of record NZ_FTNI01000016.1, read on the forward strand.
CCTGTTCACCGGCCCGGCCGAGGAGATGCCCGACCGGGTGACGGCCTTCGTCTCCACGGCGGAGGGCTGGGCGGCCGGTGGCACCCTGCTGGCGATGTACGGCGCGGACCACTCGGCGCCGGCCCGCGAGATCACCGCGTCCGGGCTCCGCGTAGCCACCCTCGCCGAGGCCGTGACCGGCGAGAGTGGCGGCGCGGCCGGCGAGCAGGTGCCGCGGGTCGTGGGCGAGCTGCGCTCGCACGCGCGGGCCAGCATCCTGCCCGGCGTGATCTCGGCCCGGGTGCCGCTCAAGCAGGCCATGGCGCGGGCCGAGCGGGTCCTCACCCGCTACGCGGAACCGCTGTCGGCGCTGTGGCTCGCCGGCGACTCCGCCTGCGAACGCCTCATCGACATGGCCTGGCGCTCGGTGATCGCCTGCAGCGGGCACGACTCCGTCACCGGCTGCGGCTCGGACGAGACCGCCCAGCAGGTTGCCGCCAGGATCGCCGAGGCCGGGCAGACGGCCCAGGCGGTCGTGGACCTGGTCGCGGCGTCCCTCTCCGAGGCCGCACCCAAGGGCTCGCTCGTGGCCGTCAACCCGTCCCCGTTCGAGCGGACCGGCCTGGTGCTCGCGGACCTGCCGGAGGACCGCGCGTCCCTGGTTGACGCCTCGGGCCGGTCCGTCCCCGCGCAGCGGCTCGAACACGCCGCCACACTGCTCGACGAGACCGTCATGGACGACCTCTCCCGGCTCCTCGGGCGCGTCCACGAGCGGGAGCTGTACGGCCACGAGATCGTCTCCTGGCACGCCGGGGACGGCGTGTTCACCGTGACCGTGAGCAGGCACGCCTCCGGCGCGTACGCCTACGAGGACCTGCGCAGGGCCGTCGTGGAGGCCGGTCCGGGGCCGTGGGTCGTCCGCACGGTGGCCGAGCCCGTGGTCACCGTGGCCGCGCTGGTCACCGTGCCGCCGCTCGGCCGTGCCGTCCTCACGGCCCGTCCGCCCGAGCCTCGCCTGCCCGCACCCGTCGCGAACGCCCTGAGGACCGACGCGTACGGGTTCGAGCCGGTGCTGGACAACGGCCTGCTGCGGGTGCGGGTGGCCGGCGACGGGACGCTCTCGCTGCACGGCGCGGACGGGACCGAGGTCCACGGCGTCGGGCGGATCGCCCACGGCGGGGACGCCGGCGACACCTACAACTACGCGCCGCCGCCCGACGACCGGCTTGCCGACCGGCCCTCCCACGTCGTCGTCGAGGAGATCTGCGCGGGCCCGCTGACCGGCGCGTACGAGATCACGCGGGTGTACGACTGGCCGGCCGGCCTCGGCGGCGACGCCGGCGACGAGACCGACGCCGAGATCGTGCCGACGGCCGTCACGACCCGGGTGGAGCTCAGGGCGGGCGAGCCGTTCGCGCGGTGCGAGATCACCATGGACGTGCGCTGCCGCGACCACCGCGTCCGCTGGCACGCGCCGCTGCCCCGCGCGGCGGCCGGGTCGTACGCCGAGGGACAGTTCGCCGTGGTGCGGCGCGGCCTGGCGGCCGAGGGTGGAGACGGGGGTGGAGACGGGGGCGGCGAGCGGCCGATTCCGACCTTTCCCGCCGAGTCCTTCGCCGCCGCCGGCGGCCTGGCCGTGCTGCTCGACCACGTCACCGAGTACGAGATCGTCAGGGACGAGATCAACGGAGACGAGATCAGCGGGGACGGGACCGAGCTGGCGCTGACGCTCGTGCGGTCCGTCGGCTACCTGTCGAGGAACCGCAACCCCTACCGCGACGAGCCCGCCGGGCCCGAGGTGCCCACCCCGGCCGCCCAGTGCCAAGGGCCGCTGACCGTGCGCTTCGCCGTCCTGCCGTACGCGGGAGAGTGGCACGAGGCCGGGCTGCCGAGGCTCGCCGAGGAGTTCCGCCACGACCTGCTCGCCGTGCCGGGCACCGGCGCCGCCAGGGCAGGGGACGGGGCGGGGGATGCGGACGGGGACGGCCCGGGCGGAGGGGGTCGCGTCGCGATCAGCGGGGACGGCGTCATGATGGCCGCTCTACGCGAGCGGGGCGGACGGCTGGAGGTCCGCCTGGTGGCCGAGCATCCCGCGGCCACCGAGGCGGTCGTCCGGGGAGATTTCACCGCGGCCTGGACGGCCGGCGTGCTGGGCTCTCCCCTGAGCCCTCTGGAGGTGTCCCGCGACGAGGTGTTTCCCGATGACGGGGCGGACGGGCGGGGACCCGCGGCGTACCCGGGGTCATGGCGGACGGTGCGCGTCCCGCTGACGCCCTTCGCGATCGCGACCGTTCATCTCGGCGAAGCCTGACGCCCGCGCGTCATCGCCTGCCGCCGGGACCGCCGAGGGCGCGCTCGACGGGAGTCTCCGGGCCCGACGGCGGGCCTGCCGGGAGACGGTCCCCCGGCGCGGCCGCCACCGGCCCGGACGCCTCTCGCCGGGGCTACTGCCCGCCCTTCTGCACGTAGGAACGGACGAACTCCTCCGCGTTCTCCTCGAGGACCTCGTCGATCTCGTCCAGGATCGCGTCCACGTCGTCGGTCAGCTTCTCGTGACGCTCCTGGACGTCCGGGGACGCCTGCGCCTCGACCTCTTCGACTTCCTGCTCCTGCCGCCCGGTCTGCTTCTGGCCGCCGGTCTCCTTGGTCGCCATCCCTGACACCTCCGCTGCTCGGGGGGACGCCTCTCCCCATATCTTCCCCGAACCGACCGACAATGCGCGCGAAAGAGCGTGCGATCTTCGGCCCGGCCACTGTGGCCAGACAACCCGGTGAGCGCCGGGAAGGCAAACGCGCGGGGTCCGGCCCTGTTACCGGCATACCCGCCCGCGGGAACCGCCATCGTTAGACCGGATCGTTATCGACCTCACACTCCGCGTGGCCGCCTTTCGGCGCAGCGCTACCGTGTCCGGGACGACAATTGAGGGATCACGGCACGACCTAGCGCACGGGTGGTCGATGGCATCGCACGCACGGCAACTGCTGGCGGATCGCTACAAGCTGCTGACGCCCTTCCGGCGTGACGGCGGCGGGATCATGTGGCAGGCGCACGATCTCCGCCTCAAGCGCGATGTCGCGATCAAGGAAGTCCAGCCGCCGTACCGGGTGGACGTGGCCGATCTGCAGGCCGCCCGCCGGCAGGCGCTGCGGGAGGCCCGCTCGGCGGCGCGGCTCAGCCATCCGGCCGTCGTCACCGTGCACGACCTGCTGGAGGACAAGGGCCGGCTCTGGATCGTGACAGAGCTCCTGCAGGGCCTCACCATGGGCGACACCGTCAGCCACCTCGGCCGCCTGCCGGTGCACTGGGCCGCCTGGGTGGGCTTCCAGCTCCTGTCGGGCGTACGGCACGCGCACTCGATGGGCGTCGTCCACGGGGACATCCGGCCCGCCAACGTCATGCTGACCGAGGACCGGGTGGTGCTGACCGACTTCGGCATCGCCGCGTTCGACCGGGATCCCGCCGGGTCGACGACCGTGCCCGTGGGGCGGTCCGGCGCCTATCTCGCCCCCGAGCGGCTGCGCGGGAAGGGCCTGGCACCTGCCGCCGACCTGTGGTCGTTCGGCGCCACGCTGTACTGCGGAGTGGAGGGGCGGCCTCCGTATCCGGCCACGGAGCGGCTGCCGGCCCCGGCGCTGCTGGGCCGCGAGCCGGAGCCGCCGCGCCGGGCGGGCCTCCTGCGGCCGCTGATCGAAGGCCTGCTGCGGCACGACCCGGAAGAACGGCTCACCGTCGACCAGGCGATGCACGTGCTCGTGGACGTGTTGCGACGGCAGGGCATCCCGGCGGCGACGCCGGGCCGGACGGCCGGCGAGCTGCCGAGCCGCGGCGCACCGGCCGCCGCGTCGAATGCCGTGCCGAATGCCGCGGCCGGCGCGGCGCCCAAACCGAGCGGGGCGCATCCCCTCGGCCGATCCGCCGGCCACGGGTGGCCCCTCGCGCCCCGGGAATTCACAGCGCCCCGGGAACTCACGGCATCCCGGGAACTCGCGGCGCCGGGGGAGCTCACGACCGGGCGCTTCTTCGACGTGGAGTCGCGTCGCCGGGGCAATCCCTACTGGCCCTCCCTCACGACGGGGCCGCACCGGCCCCGGCCCCCGCACCTCCCGTAGCCCCGGGCCGGGCGGCTCCCCGCGTCCGTGGGAGAAGCCGCCCGTCCCTGCCATCCTGCGGTCAGTCGTCGTGCTCGGCGCGGAACTTGACGATCCGTCCGGTCGCGATCGCGACGTAGACCTTGTACTCCATGTGGCCCTTGCGCAGCTCGACCTTCCAGGTGCGGTGGCCGTGCTCCCACTCGCGTTCGATCTCGGTCACCCGCGCGCCGGGCACCCGCTTCTTCGCGATCGCGACCGCCTGGCTCCGGGTGACCGCGGCCTGGGAGACGGCAGCCGAGGTGGTCGAGGAGTGGGAGGCGGGCGCGGCGGCGACGGCGGTTCCGCCGGCGGCCAGCGCGGTGACGGTGACGGCGGCGGCGAGAGCGATCTTCGTTGTGTGTCTCATGCGTCGAGGTTCGCAGCGATCATGATAGGGCCGCGCTAAGCGATCCCTAAAGCATGGATTCCCCCTGCCCGTCGCGGATCGAGCCCAGGAGCAGGCGCACCTCGGCGCCGCCGGGGTTTGATCGGCCGACGGTCAGGGAGCCGCCCGAGTCCTCGGCCACGCGCCGGGCGATGTCCAGCCCGAGCCCCGTCGAGCCCGCGCGGCTCTCCCCGCGTCGCGGCAGGTCGCCGGGGCCGAAGCCGGGCCCGGCGTCCGAGACCGTCAGGGCCACCGCGTCATCCGGCCCGGGGGCCAGGAGCACGCGGAAGGACGTCCCGTCGGGGGTGTGAGCGAAGACGTTGCCGAGGAGGGCGTCGACGCAGTCGGCCAGGTCCTCGGCCGCGGCCGCGACCGGCAGTGGGCCGGGTGCGAGGTCGAGGGAGAAGGTCCTGGACTGGTCCTCTGCCAGCACCGACCAGAACTCCACCCTGTCGCGCACCACCGCGACGGCGTCGCAGGAGGCCCGTTCCCGCGACCGCCGCCGCACGTCGTTGATGACGGCGGTGACCGCTCGCTCCAGCGCGTCCACGCGGGCCTCCATTCTGGCCGCCTCGCCGGGATCCGCCAGCGACTCCGCTTCCAGCCGCAGGCCGGTCAGAGGAGTGCGGAGCCGGTGGGAGACGTCCGCCACCGTCTCGCGCTCCTCGGCGAGCAGGCCGGAGATGCGTCCCGCGAGGTGGTTGAGGGCCAGGCCGGCCGTACGGACCTCTGGCGGGCCCTGCGGGGTCGCCCTGGCGGTCAGGTCGCCCTTCGCGAGACGGTGGGAGACCTGGGCGAGCGCCGTGGTGGGCCGCACGACCGCGCGTGCGAGGCGGTCGGCGACCAGGATGCCCAGCCCGACCAGGGCGACTCCGAGGATCAGCAGCGCGAGCCACGTCCGGTGGACGCCGCGGTCGAGGTCGGCGTCGGCGAGGAAGGCGCGCACGACGGCGGTGCCGCCCGGCGCCCCCTGCACCGCCACCAGGATCTCCCTGCCGCCCGGCACGGCCGCGGTCAGGCTCCGGCCGCGCGCGGCGAGGTCGACGGCGCGGGAGCGGGCCGCCACGGCCCCGAGCACGCGGCCGTCCGCGAGGAAGACCGTGACGGGGTGCCCGCTCGACGCGCCCGCCTGCTCGGCGGTCAGCCGCAGCGTCTCCTCGTCCACCGCGCCCACGGCCACGGCGACGGACTCGGCGGCCCGGGTCGCGGCGGCGACGGCCTCGCTGTGCGCCACCGACCGGACCAGCAACGCCAGCGGCACCAGAAGTGACACCAGGACCAGCGACGTGGTCGCCGCGACGAGGGCCGCCAGCCAGCGCCTCATCGGCTCATTCCGCGGGCGAGGGCGGCACGGTCAGGCGCACGCCCACCCCGCGGACCGTCTGGAGATAGCGCGGCCGCTGGGCGGTCTCGCCGAGCTTGCGGCGCAGCCAGGACAGGTGGACGTCGACCGTCTTGTCGGTGCCCCCATAAGGGATGCGCCAGACCTCGGTGAGCAGCTCGCGTTTGGTAACGACCTGCCCGGCTCGTGCCGCCAGATAGTGCAGCAGGTCGAACTCCCGCGGCGTCAGGTCCAGCGCCGCGCCGTCGAGCGTCGCCTCCCTGGCGCCCGGGTCCACGCGCAGCGTCCCCACCGTCAGGGAGGTGTCCGCGCGCCCGGTGTCGACCCGGCGCAGCACGGCGCGGATGCGCGCGTCGAGCTGCGCGGCGCTGTAGGGCTTGACCACGTAGTCGTCGGCGCCGGCGTCGAGCAGGCGGACCATGTCGGCCTCCCCGTCCCTGGCGGTGGCGACGATGACCGGGACGCGACTCACCGCGCGGAGCATGCGCAGCAGGTCGGCGCCGTCCATGTCGGGCAGGCCGAGGTCGAGCACGATCAGGTCGGGGCGGTCCTCCACGACCGACCGCAGGCCGTCGAGGGCGGTGGAGACGGAGGAGACGGCATGCCCGCGATCCCGCAGGCTCCGGGTGAGGGAGGTGCGGATGGGGGCGTCGTCTTCGATGAGCAGCACGCTAGGCATTTGAGCGCTACGGTAGCCGTCCGGCGGAAGCGGCATAAGCCCGTTATCCGGGCCTTAGCCCTCCCTTAGCGTTCGGAGTGGGAGAGTGGCGGCGTGAACAGCCGCCTCCTCCTCGCCGTCGCCGGGTGGCTGTTGGCCGCCGCCCTCGCCACCGGCACGGGCGTCGCCGTGCTCGGCCTGCTCGGCCGGCCGCTCACGGGCCCGGCGGAGCGGCCGATGACGGCCGAGGAGGTCCGTCTCGCGCTCGCCCGGGACACCGCGGCCCCGCCCTCCCCCGCCGCCGCGACCACCGGCCCGGCCCCGGTGGACTCGTCCGGCGGGGGAACGCCGGGCGACGCGCCCGCGACCGGGCGCAGGCTCGTCTCCACGAGCGCGGGCACCGTGATCGCCCGATGCGACGGCGGGCTGGTCCGGCTCCAGTCGTGGACGCCGGCGCAGGGCTTCGAGGTGGACGACGTCGACCCGGGGCCGGACGACCGGGCCCGGGTGAAGTTCGAGTCGGACGAGGACAGGCTCGAGGTGGAGGTGCGCTGCTCCGGCGGGGTGCCGGTCCCCCGGATCACCCGGCACGACCATTGACCGGGGGCGCCGGGCGGGGCCGGTCCCGGTCAGCCCTCGCCGGTGAGGGCGGCGACGAGGTCGGCGGCCGTACGGCACCGGTCGAGCAGGTCGCCCACGTGCGCCTTGGTGCCGCGCAGCGGCTCCAGGGTCGGCACGCGCTGGAGCGACTCGCGGCCCGGGATGTCGAAGATGACCGAGTCCCAGGAGGCGGCGGCGACCGACTCGCTGTACTGCCGCAGGCACCGGCCGCGGAAGTAGGCCCGGGTGTCGGTGGGCGGCAGCTCGACCGCCCGGTCGATGTCCTCGTCGGTCACCAGGCGGTGCATACGGCCTCTGGCGACCAGCCGGTTGTACAGGCCGCGGTCGGGCCGGATGTCGGAGTACTGCAGGTCGACCAGTTGCAGCCGCGGGTGCGACCACGGCAGGTTGTCGCGGGTGCGGTAGCCCTCCAGGATCTCCAGCTTGGCGACCCAGTCGAGCTCCCGGGACAGCTGCATCGGGTCCTCGGCGAGCCGGGTGAGCACCGACTCCCAGCGGTTGAGCACGTCCTTGGTGAGGTCGTCCACGCCCGCGCCGAACCGGTCCTCGACGTACTTGCGGGCCTGCTCCAGGTATTCCATCTGCAGTTGCACGGCGGTCATCTTCCGGCCGTTGCGCAACGCGATCTCGTACTTGCAGGTCGGGTCGTGGGAGACCGCGCGCAGCGCCGCGACCGGCGACTCGGGGGTCAGGTCGATGGTGAGGAACCCCTCCTCGATCATCGCCAGCACCAGCGCCGTCGTGCCCAGCTTCAAATAAGTCGAAATTTCCGACATGTTGGCGTCGCCGATGATCACGTGCAGCCGCCGGTACTTCTCCGGGTCGGCGTGCGGCTCGTCCCGGGTGTTGATGATCGGCCGCTTGAGCGTGGTCTCCAGCCCGACCTCGACCTCGAAGAAGTCGGCCCGCTGGCTGATCTGGAAGCCTTCGGTACGCGAGTCCTGGCCGATTCCGACCTTGCCCGCGCCGCAGACGACCTGCCGCGACACGAAGAACGGCGTGAGGTGCCTGACGATGTCGGCGAACGGCGTCGCGCGGCGCATGAGGTAGTTCTCGTGGCAGCCGTACGACGCGCCCTTGGCGTCGGTGTTGTTCTTGTAGAGCTGGATGGGGGCGTTGCCGGGCACGGACGACGCGCGCACCGCGGCGTCGTACATCACCCGCTCGCCCGCCTTGTCCCAGATCACCGCGGCCCGGGGGTTGGTGCACTCGGGCGTGGAGTACTCCGGGTGCGCATGGTCCACGTAGAGGCGCGCGCCGTTGGTGAGGATCACGTTCGCGAGCCCGAGATCCTCGTCGGTGAGCTGACTCTGGTCGGCCACCTCACGGGCCAGGTCGAATCCTCGGGCATCGCGGAGCGGGTTCTCCTCCTCGAAGTCCCACCGGGCCCGGCGAGCCCGGGCGGCCGACGCCGCCAGGTACGCGTTGACGACCTGTGAGGAGGTCACCATCGCGTTTGCTCCCGGTTGACCGGGCACGGCGATGCCGTACTCGGTCTCGATGCCCATCACCCGCCGAACCGTCATTCGCACCCCGCCTGCTTCAGGCCGTCGTAGTCATATCCGAGCCTAGCCCTTTCTCTATGCCCTGCTACCGAACAGTTACGGCACAGATGCCTCGGGACTTTGCGCCGGAATGGTCGTCGCAGTCCGGGAGGTACCCCCTCGGCCCCGGGGGCGGGACCGCCGGAAGCGGTCGAGCAGGGCCCCCAGCCTGGCACGAAGCCAGCGCTGACCGGGCTTGTCGACCATACGGTAGATCAGGTAGGCGAGCCCGATCGAGATCGCCATCGTCATCGCGACCAGCAGCCACGGGTCCACCGCGCCCCGGTACGCGGGGATCACGACGGCCGAGACCGTCTGGTGCAGGAGATAGAGGGGATACGTGAGGGCCCCGAGGGTCACGAGGCGACGCCAGCGCACCCACCGCAGCCAGCCGAGGGCGACCGCGGCCATCAGGAGGTAGACGACCGTGATCGCGACGACGACGGCCTCCGGGGGCGCCGGGTAGTGCTTGATCCCGACCAGGCGCACCCGCTCCCCCACGCGCTCCATGGCGGCGTACAGGGACATCCCGTAGCCGGCGGCGACCAGCAGCCACGGGACGAAGGCACCGGAACGCGCGCCGAAGCGGTGGATCAGGAAGAAGGCCATGCCCGCGATGAAGTACGGCGCCTGCCGCGGCATGAAGACGAAGACGAGCGTCTCGTTCTGGGTGAGCTCGGCCAGCAGCGCCAGGCCGCACCAGGCCGCCAGGAACACCAGGCAGCGCCGCAGCGTGATCCCGACGAGGGAGAACAGCGCCAGGAGGACGTAGAACCGCAGCTCCACCCAGAGGGACCAGAAGACGCCGCCGGCGTGGCCCACGCCGAACGCCCCCTGCATCATGGTCAGGTTGAGCAGATACTCGCCGTCTTCGAGCTTGGGGTCGAACCCGGCGACCCCGCTGAAGCGGTACATGATGAAGATCACGAGCACGGCGAACCAGTACGCGGGATACAGCCGCGACACCCGGGAGACGGCGAACTCGCCGACCGTGTGCCCCCAGACGCTCATCAGGATGACGAACCCGCTGATGAGGAAGAACAGCTCCACGCCGAGGATGCCCAGCGTGGTCAGGCGGGCGACCGGCTCGAACAGCTTGGTCGGGTACTCGTCCCACAGCGATTTGCTGGCCGCCATGAAGTGGAAGCACATGACGGCGAACGCGGCCACGAAACGCAGGACGTCGAGCTCGACCAGGCGGCGGCCCTTGGCGGCCGCGGCGGCGCCCCGGGCCGGGACCGCGCCCGACGCGGCCGAGACCGGATCGGGCTGTCGCACGGGCCGTCTTACGGGCTGTCTCACAGGCTGTCCCACAGCGGTCAACCGTGCGAGCCAAGGAAGATCATGCCCTCTTTGACGTGATCACTCGGGGTTTCGGTTCCCTCGGATCGCGATCGTTATCAAAGGCCACTTCTGCCCCGTCTGCTGCCGTCCTGTCCGCGTCCCGACGCCGGAAGGGCCCGGAAATGCGGAGGAGCGGCGCGACCCGGGGTCGCGCCGCTCCTCGACGGCACCGGTCCGGCCGGAGCCGGGGGTGTTACAGGTACTGACCGGTGTTGGCGACCGTGTCGATCGACCGCCCGGCCTCGGTGCCCTGCTTGCCCTGCACGAGGGTGCGGATGTAGACGATCCGCTCGCCCTTCTTGCCGGAGATGCGGGCCCAGTCGTCGGGGTTGGTGGTGTTGGGCAGGTCCTCGTTCTCGGAGAACTCGTCCACGCAGGCGGCCAGCAGGTGCGAGATCCGCAGGCCCTTCTGCCCGGTGTCGAGGAACTCCTTGATGGCCATCTTCTTGCCCCGGTCCACGATGTTCTGGATCATGGCGCCGGAGTTGAAGTCCTTGAAGTAGAGGACTTCCTTGTCGCCGTTGGCGTAGGTCACCTCGAGGAAGCGGTTCTCCTCGCTCTCGGCGTACATCCGCTCGACGACCCGCTGGATCATCGCGGCGATCGTGCCCTCGCGGCTGGTGCCGTGCTCGGTCAGGTCGTCGGGGTGCAGCGGCAGTTCGCTGACGAGGTACTTCGAGAAGATGTCCTTCGCCGCCTCGGCGTCGGGCCGCTCGATCTTGATCTTGACGTCCAGGCGGCCGGGCCGCAGGATCGCCGGGTCGATCATGTCCTCGCGGTTGGAGGCGCCGATGACGATGACGTTCTCCAGGCCCTCGACACCGTCGATCTCCGAGAGGAGCTGGGGAACGATGGTGTTCTCGACGTCGGAGGACACACCGGAGCCGCGGGTGCGGAAGATCGAGTCCATCTCGTCGAAGAACACGATCACCGGGGTGCCCTCGGAGGCCTTCTCACGCGCCCGCTGGAAGACCAGGCGGATGTGCCGCTCGGTCTCGCCGACGTACTTGTTGAGAAGCTCGGGGCCCTTGATGTTGAGGAAGAAGCTCTTGCCGGACTGGCCGGTCTTCTCCGCGACCTGCTTGGCCAGGGAGTTGGCCACCGCCTTGGCGATGAGCGTCTTGCCGCAGCCGGGCGGGCCGTACAGCAGCACGCCCTTCGGCGGCCGGAGCTTGTGCTCGCGGAACAGGTCGGCGTGCAGGTAGGGCAGCTCGATGGCGTCCCTGATCTGCTCGATCTGCCGGCCGAGGCCGCCGATCTCCTCGTAGGAGATGTCGGGGACCTCTTCGAGGACGAGCTCCTCCACCTCCGACTTGGGGATGCGCTCGTAGACGTAGTTGGAACGGGGTTCGAGCAGGAGGCTGTCGCCGGCCCGCAGCGGCTGGTCGAGCAGCGAGTGGGCGAGCTTGACGACCCGCTCCTCGTCGGCGTGCGAGATGACGAGCGCGCGGTCGCCGCTCTCCAGCAACTCCTTGAGCATCACGATCTCGCCGACGTCCTCGTAGCCGAGGGCCTCGACGACGTTGAGCGCCTCGTTCAGCATGACCTCCTGGCCACGCTTGAGCGAGTCGACGTCGATCGCCGGACTCACGTTCACACGGAGCTTGCGCCCGCCCGTGAACACCTCGATCGTGCCGTCATCCCTGGCCTCGAGGAAAACACCGAATCCGGACGGTGGCTGCGCCAGCCGGTCGACCTCCTCCTTGAGGGCGACGATCTGGTCGCGGGCCTCCTTGAGGGTGGAGACCAAACGCTCGTTCTGGCTAGTGAGGGCGGCCACCTGTGCCTGCGCCTCGTGGAGACGCTCCTCGATGACCCTGGCCTGCCGGGGAGACTCGGCCAGTTTCCGGCGCAACGCGGTGATCTCCTCTTGCAGGAAGGAGACCTGTGTTGTGAGATCCGCGACCTCCCGTTCGCGCTGCGCGGCTCGAGCCTCAGCGTCGTCGCGAGCTGCCACGCCCCGTCACCTCCTTCCCCGTCGAGAACGACTACTCAAGACCCTACCTATCTTGGCGCTGTACGTAACCTGGCCGGGCAGTGTTCGTGTAGTTACGTTGGGTGTTCGGCGTTTGATACCTTATGGACCGATTGTTCGGTTCACCATTAGGAACACACCCAAATGTTCCCGTGTCACGTGGCTTTGCCGGGTTGTGGCTGAATCGTCACACTTGTTCGATCCCCTCTCCGTACGCCCCCTTGGCGGGACGCCTGCGCCGCGGCGGGGGCGTGACGCCGTCCGCCATGCGACGGGCGGTGACGAGAAATCCCGTGTGGCCGACCATCCGGTGGTCGGGCCGTACGGCGAGACCTTCGACATGCCAGTCGCGAACCAGGGTCTCCCACGCGTGAGGCTCGGTGAAACTCCCGTGCTCCCGCAGGGTTTCCACCGTTCTGGACATCTGGGTCGTTGTCGCAACGTAGCAGCAGATAACTCCCCCAGGGGTAAGGGACTTCGCCGCCGCGTCAACGCACTCCCAAGGCGCGAGCATGTCGAGGACGACGCGGTCCACGTCCGCCTCATCCAGCGCGTCGACGAAGTCGCCGACCACGAGACGCCACTGCTCCATCGGGCCCCCGAAGAACTTCTCCACGTTCTTGGTGGCCACCTCGGCGAAGTCCGCGCGCCGCTCATAGGAGGTGACCTTCCCCTCCGCGCCGACGGCGCGCAGCAGGAAGCAGGTGAGCGCGCCGGACCCCACGCCGGCCTCGACCACCCGGGCGCCCGGGAAGATGTCGGCCATGGCGACGATCTGGGCCGCGTCCTTCGGGTAGACCACCGCGGCGCCGCGCGGCATCGACACCGCGTAGTCGGCGAGCAGGTGCCGGAACGCCAGGTAGGCCGTGCCGCCGGAGGACCGCACCACGGACCCCTCGGGCTGTCCGATCAGGTCGTCGTGCGGGATCGACCCCTTGTGCGTGTGGAAGACGCCGCCCTCTTTCAGCGTCACCGTGTGCCGCTTGTTCTTGGGGTCGGTGAGCTGGACCTGATCTCCGGCCTGGAACGGGCCGTGCCTGCGAAAACCCATGCGGAAAAGGCTAGTGCCGCGACCGACGAGATTCGCCCGACGGAGCGGTGTCCAGAGTGGTGCATCGCAAGGCGGAGGAGGAGGCCATAGCGGAGCTATGGGCGACGACGACAACGCAGCGAGGTGCCGCTCTGGGCGACGCGACGGGGCGAAGATCGGAGGGAGGGGCACGAGGTGCCGCGACCGACGAGATTCGCCCGATGGAGCGGTGTCCAGAGTGGTGCTTCACGGGCGGGGCGGCAACGCGGCGGGGGGCGGGAAAACACCTGGCCGGTTCGGTGTCGCTGCTGGTAACAATGGGACATGTTGCCCCAAAAGGCGATCCCTACCGGGCCGGCCGTCCTGCGCCTGCCGGTCGAGGGGGACGCCGACCAGATCGCCCGAGCCTGCTCCGACCCCGAGATCGCGAAGTTCATCCCCTTCGTTCCCTCGCCGTACACGAGGGACGACGCGCTGGCGTGGATCACGAAGACCGTGCCCGCCACCTGGGAGAACGGGGGCGCCGACTACCTCATCGCCGACGCCGCCACGGACGAGGTGCTCGGCACCGCCGGGCTCAAGCCGCCGGACCGGTTCGGCGCGACGGAGGTGGGTTACTGGCTCGCGCCGTGGGCCCGCGGGCGCGGCGTCGTCACGGCCGCCGTGCGTACGCTCGCCGAGCATGCCTTCGCCCGGGGCGTCCCGCGGATCGGGCTGCACGCCGACGTGGAGAACGTCCCGAGCCAGCAGGTCGCCTTGCGGTGCGGCTTCGCCCCCGAGGGCGTGCAGCGCGGGGCCGGCGTTCCCCGGGGCGGTGCCTCCGCCGACGTCGCCCTGTTCGGGCGGCTGAGCACCGACCCCGGCGATCCGATCCCGCCCTTCCTGCCGTTCTTCCCCGGGGGGTTCCCGGACGGCTCGCTCACCGACGGCGTCGTCCGGCTCACGCCGCTGACCGCGGCCGACGCCGCCGACTATTTCGCGCTGGCGTCCGTCCCCGACGTGATGGACTCGCACGTCCCGCCGGTGCAGCCGGAGTTCGCGGACTGCGAGGTCGTCTGCCGGCACGCCGGCCACCGGTGGCTGACCGGCCAGCGGGCGGACATCGCCATCAGGGACGCGGCGACCGGCGAGTTCGCCGGGGACATCCAGCTCACCGGCGTCGTCCCGCCGCTCGGCCAGGCGATGCTCGGCTACTGTCTCCGTCCGGAGTTCCGCGGCAGGGGCCTGGTCACACGGGCGGTGGACCTGCTGGTCGAGTGGGCGTTCGCGAACACGCCCCTGCGCCGGATCGTCGCCGGGACCAACCCCGGCAACACGGCCTCCCACCGCGTGCTCGAACGGGCGGGCTTCGTCCGGGAGCACCTCGTCAAGGGGCTGCTGCCCGGCCCCGGAGGCACCCGGCTGGACGACATCCAGTGGGCGCGGACACGCCCCTGACCGGGGCGGACCTGCCGCGCTCGGGCGCCGCCCGGAACCCGGCACCCGAGCGCGGGCCGTCCGCGGCGCGGCACGCCCGCAGGGCGTCCCGGCCACGCCGGTGAAGGCCGCTCCCTCAGTCGGCTCCGTACGCGGCCCTCAACTTGGCGAAGGCGGCGTCGGTGCCCTGCAGGGCCCGGTCGATCTCCTCGTCGGTGTGCGCGGCCGACAGGAACCAGTTGTGCCAGGGGTGGAGGTAGACCCCCTCCTCCAGGCAGGCCCCGGCCCAGGCGATGCCCTTCTCCAGGGTGGCGTCGCCCTCGAAGGACAGCCACGGCACCTGCACCGGCCCGGTCTGGCGGACGACGAAGCCGTGCGCCTGCGCCTGGGCGGCGAGGCCCTCGCGCAGCCGGGTCCCGGCCCGGTGCATGAGCGCGACGCCGTCGGTCTCGCGCAGGATCTCGATCGTCGCCTTGGCGGCGGCCATGGCCGCGGCGGAGAACCAGAAGGAGCCGGTCGAGTACAGCGTCTGGGCCGCACCGCGCAGCGCGTCGGTCCCGGTCAGCGCCGCGATGGGGAAGCCGTTGGCCATCGCCTTGCTCCAGGCCGTCAGGTCGGGGCGCACGCCGAGCGGCTCCCACGAGCCGCGCAGGTCCAGCCGCCACCCGGCGCGTACGTCGTCGATGACCAGCGCCGCCCCGATCCGGTCGGCCAGCGCCCGCACGCCCCGGGCGAACTCCGCGTCGGCGTCCTCCTGGTCCTCGAACGAGTCGTGCTTGAACGGGGTGACGAGGATGGCGGCGACGTCGCCGTCCGCCTGGGCGGCGGCGGCCTCGGCGCTCGCGAGGTCGTTGTAGGTGAACTCGATCGTGTCCGCCCGCTGGTTGGGGGTGACCCCGGACAGGCCGGGCGTGCACCAGGGGTCGGCGCCGTGGTAGGCGCCGTGGGCGACCAGCGCCTTGGTCCTGCCCGTCGCCGCCCTGGCCACCATCAGGGCCTGGGTGGTGGCGTCGGTGCCGTTCTTGGAGAACATGGCCCAGTCGGCGGAGGGGATGAGGTCCACCAGCAGTTCGGCGAGCTCCACCATGACCGGGCCGGGGCCGTTCAGGCAGTCCCCTTCCGCCTGCTGCGCGGCCGCGGCGGCCTCCACCCGCGGGTTGCGGTGGCCGACGATCATCGGCCCCCAGCTGCACATCAGGTCGACGTACTCACGGCCGTCGGCGTCCCACTGCCGGGCGCCCTCGGCCCGGACGAAGAACTGGGGGTAGCGGTCCCCGTGCAGGGCCGCGTTGAGGTGGCCGTACATGCCACCAGGGATGACCTTCGCGGCACGGGCCCGCAGGGAGGCGTCGAGGGACATGGGCGGCACTCCTGGGATCGGGGAATCGGGGAGGTCGGGAGGTGGTGGAGCCGGAGGTCAGGCGTCCTGGCCGGCGTCGCCGGGGACGAAGCCGGCCAGTCCGGCGTCGGAGCCGAGCCCGCCCGCGACCCGCGCGGCGACGGCCGTGCCGAGGCGTGCGGCGCCGAGGACGTCCCGGCCGTGCAGCAGTCCCGCGGCGAATCCGGCGCAGTACGCGTCGCCGCAGCCCGTGGTGTCGACCACCGGCACGTCCAGGGCGGGCACGCGGGTGACTCCGGCGGCGGTGGCCACGAGGCTGCCGTCGGCCCCCAGGGTGACGATCACGCCCTTCGGCCCCTCGGCGAGCAGCGCGGCCGCGGCCTCCTCCGGCGTCGCCGCCCCGCTGAGCATGAGCGCCTGCTCCTCGTTCGGCAGGAGGTAGTCGACGTGGGGCAGGAACGCGCGGACGCCGGGCATGAGGTCGGGCATGTTCGACAGCAGGTCGAGCGTGACGGTCGTGCCGCCCTCGCGGGCCTTGTCGAGCAGCGCGAAGAAGGCAGGGTCGTGCAGGCCCCAGGTGACGTCCATGCCGCCGAGGTGCACCACCTTCGCGCCGGTGAGGCGGTCCGCGTCGAGGTCGGTGGTCGCCAGGCCCAGGTTCGCCCCCGGCACGTGGAACGATGGCCGTCCGCCGTCGGGGCGGATGGGCAGGATGGAGGCGGCCGTCTGCTCCCCCGGCCTGCGCACCACGCCGCTCACGTCGACGCCGCGCCGCTCCATGATCATCAGGAGGAAGTCGCCGAGCTCGTCGTCGCCGACGGCGCCCATCGAGGCGACCGGCACGCCGATCTTGGCGAGGGTCACGGCCGTGCCGGCGGCGGCGCCGGCCGCGGTGATGCGGATCTGCTCAAGCAGGTGGGTGTCCTGACCGGCCGGGATGGACTCGACCGGGCGGGCCAGGACGTCGACGATATGCACGCCGACCGTCACTACCGTCATGAGCGGATAATAGACGGGCGCCCGACTAAAATGTCAACCGAGGTGGTGGGCCATGCCGAAGATCGTCAATCACGAGGAGCGCAGGGGCGAGGTCGTCGCGGCGGCACGCCGGATCATCCTGCGCGAGGGCATCGACGCCGCGACGACGCGGGCCATCGCCAAGGAGGCCGGCTACTCCAACGGGGTGCTCACGCACTACTTCGCCGACAAGGACGAGATCCTGCTGTCTGCCCTGGAGGCGTCCCATCGGCGGATCGCCGACCGGCTGCGGGAGAAGCTGTCGGGCCGCACCGGCCTGGCGGCGCTGCGTGAGCTGCTGCTCGACAACGTGCCGCTCGACGACGAGCGGGCCGGGGAGACCGGGCTGGAGGTGGGCTTCTGGGGGCGCAGCCTGACCAGCCCCGCGCTGCTGGAGGTCCAGCGGCGCGAGGCCGCCGAGCTCCGCTATGTGATGACGAGCCTGCTCAGGTCCGCCGCCGAGGCCGGTGAGATCCGTACGGACGAGGACCTGGAGGACGTGGCGGAGCGGCTGCTGGCGCTCGTGGACGGGCTGAGCGTGCACCGGCTGCTGTATCCCGGGCACGTCACCGGCGAGCGGCTGGAACGGCTGATCCTCGGCGAGATCGACCGGCTGCGCGCCTGATCCGGCCGCCGGGAGCGGCGTGGTCCCGGCGGCCTCGGAGATCGTCAGGCGTTGCGGTGGGGCTCGTACCGCATCGTGCGCGAGACGCCGACCCGGACGGTGGTGCCGGGCAGGATCGGCACCGGCTCGTTCGGCGGGATGTCGTAGAAGTTGGGGTCGCCGGGCGGCTGGATCTGGGTGCCGTTCACCGAGCCCAGATCGAGCAGGTTGACGTCCCAGTTCTCCAGGAAGACCCGCAGGTGGCGGCGCGACACCGAGCCGTCCGGGCTGGTGACCCTGGCCGGCCTGGCCTCGCCCGACTGGACCTCGGGCGCGCGCTCGGGGTCGCGGCCCAGCAGGTAGTCGGCCTCCAGCGGCAGCGCCATGCCGTCGTCGAGCAGCAGCACGCCGAGCAGCGGCCGGGGACCCTTGTACGGCACCACGGCCCGCTGGTCGATCGGGATGCCGCAGACCGCGCAGTAGGGCGCGCGCGGGTCGTTGAAGTGGTCGTTCTTGCAGTCGACCCCGTAGACCATCGGCCGCTGCTCCAGCTCGGGCGCCGCGTCCAGCTGGGTCGCCTCGCCCGGCTCCTCGTCCGCGAGCGCGTGCGGCACCGGCTCGAACGGTCCGCTCGGCGGGCCGTCCGGCCCGCCGAGGTCATGCGGCGCCCCCAGGTCGTACGGGGGGCTGAGGTCGTACGGGGGGTTGAGATCGTGCTGCGGGCTGAGGTCGTGCGGCGGGTTCAGGTCGTGCGGCCCGCCCCGGTCCTCGGCGGGCTCGGGCAGCGGGGGCAGCGGCTGCGGACCCGAGTGGTGCGCGGGACCCGGGTCGGGGAGGGGGGACGGCAGCGGCTGGGAGACGTGCGACGACGGCTGGACGGGCGGCGGCGCCTGCTCCCCCGACGGTCCGCCGCCGGACAGCGGACCGGCGAACGGCGACACGGGCGGCGGCGGCACGGTCGACGGCACCACGGGCCCGCGCGGGGCGATCGGCTCAGGAGCGCCGATGGGCGGGGGCTGCACGCCCTGCTGCTGCGGCTGGGGCGGGCGCGGGGGCAGCGGCGGGAAGGCGAGATCGCCGTGCCGGGTGAAGTCGCACTCCAGGCCGGCCCCGGTGACCACACCGCCGTCCAGCCTGGCGTACGGGCTCGACGGGCCCGCTCCCGGCAGGCGCAGCTCGACCCGGGACACCGGGCCGTTGACGAGACGATCGGTCCAGGTCAGCGCGTCGTGCCCGGCGAGTCGGACCTCACCGTCGGGACCGCCGGACACGGTCGCGTACGCGGCCCCGCTGACCAGCACGGCCGCCCCGCCCCCTGCGGGCCCGGCGACCGCGCAGGCCACCGGCTCCCCGCCGATCGACCTGTCCATGGCGCGCGCGAGGACCTGGGCCACCCGCCGGGCCAGCGCCCGGCCGTCCCCGCCCGTCGTGGCGGTCTCGTTCAGCGCCGACAGCAGGTCCTCTACCGGCTGGTCGCCGCCGGTGGCGCACACGAGCAGCAACCCGTTCAGATGGGCGACCACGCCCTCCCCCGGCAGCGGGCGGACCAGCCCCACGCCCTGTTCCGTCACAGAAGTTCTCCCTCCGGAAACGCCACCGGATGACCGGCACCATCGCCGGCACGCCGTGTGCCGGATCGATCCCCCCAGAAAGTAGCAAAAAAGAACGGTGAACCGGCCTGCGGGAGCATGCGACGGGCGCCCGGACGGCGGCCGGCCCCGGCCCCGAGCGGCACCCCCGTCTCCGGGAGCCCGCCGCGCGAGCGCGCGGGACGCCCCGGCGGGCCGGGCCGTTCCGCGGGCGGCTCACACACCGTCTCACACACCGCTGAACATGCGGTTGACGTCGGCCGTCGCGAGCACGCCGTAGATCTCGCCGCCACGCTCGACGAGCAGGTATTCCGGCGCGGGGGTCTCCCGCATGGCGTCCAGCAGGGACTCCCCCTCCAGGTCGACGCCGAGCACGAGCGAGGGTTCCAGGGCGCGGGACAGCGCGCCGACGTTCACCCACGGCCTGCGCTGCTCGGGAGTGGCGTTGACCGCCGCCTCGTTGACGATGCCGACCGGCCGCCCGTCGTGGTCGACCACCACCATGGCCCCCGCCCCGGCCTCCCGCGCCCGGCGCAGGCCCTCGGACAGCGGCACCTCGGCGGTGACCGGGATCGCCCTGCGGGCCAACGTACGGGCCCGTAGCTGCGGCAGCCGGGCCCGTACGCGGGCCACCCGTAGCGACTGGGAGGCCCCGAGCCAGATGAACGACGCCAGCACCACCGTCCAGAGCATGCTCCCGATGCCGGGCTCCTGCCCGGCCATCAGGTTCATCAGCAGCGGCACCACGACCACCGCGATCGCGACGCCGCGGCCGACCCACGCGGCGGCCAGCGTGCCGGTGCCCGCGTCGCGCCTGATCTTCCACACGGCGGCCCGCAGCATCCGGCCGCCGTCGAGCGGCAGGCCGGGGAGGAGATTGAAGATCCCCACGATGAGGTTGGACGACCAAAGCTGCCAGATCAGCACCGGCACGAGCCCGTCGGGCGGCCGCATGAACATCGACAGCGGGTCGACGGGACCGGTCACGAACGCGACTGCGGACACCAGGTAACCGATCGTCGCGAGGCCCAGCGAGAGCAGCGGCCCGGCGAGCGCGACGTTGAACTCCCGGCCCGCTGTCTCGGGCTCGCGTTCGATCTCGGAGACGCCGCCCAGCATGTAGAGGGTGATCCTGCGCACCGGCAGGCCGTAGTACTTGGCGACGACGCAGTGCGCCAGTTCATGGAGCAGGACCGAGGCGTAGAGCAGGACGGCGAAGAGCAGCGCCACCACGGAACTGCCGACGAGCCCGTATCCGGGGAGACTGGCGGCGAAGAGCGGCTGGAAGCTGTAGGTGATGAACGCCGCCACGATGAGCCAGGTGGGCGACACGTAGACGGGGATGCCGAAGGGCCGTCCCATCCGCAGTCCGGTGGACTCCTTGACAGGTGTGCTCATATGGCCGCCTTCCCCTCCCGCGCCCCTCGATGCTACGTGCCGGAGCGTGAGATCAGCCTATGAGCTCGCCCGCCCGTCGCGCACCGTGAGATCTGCCCCGTGTGGACCTTGCGGGGCGGGGCGGGAGCGTTCTGTCGGCCCGGTGTCCTACAGTTCGGGCATGACCCTCGCCGAAGAGCGCGCCGTCATCGGGGCGCTTTCCCCCTCCCGGGCCGGTGACTTCATGACCTGCCCCCTGCTCTAC
Source organism: Microbispora rosea (assembly GCF_900156315.1). Lineage (GTDB taxonomy): Bacteria > Actinomycetota > Actinomycetes > Streptosporangiales > Streptosporangiaceae > Microbispora > Microbispora rosea. Next base: position 75,177 of record NZ_FTNI01000016.1, read on the forward strand.
CGGTTCAGGGTGATCGACCAGCTCCCCGAGCGGCCCTCGGCCGCCGCGGTCCGGGGCACGCTCGTTCACGCCGTGCTGGAACGGCTCTACGACCTGCCCGCGGAGGCGCGGACGGTCGCCGCCGCCCAGGACCTGCTGGAGCCCCAGTGGCGGCGGCTGCTCAGCGAGGAGCCCGACTACGCGGGGCTGTTCGAGGACGACGCGGAGCGGGACGCCTGGCTGACGCAGGCCCGCGGCATGGTCGAGCGTTACTTCACGCTGGAGGACCCCCAGCGGCTGGAGCCCGCCGAGCGCGAGATGTACGTCGAGGTCGTGCTCGACAGCGGCCTGCTGCTGCGCGGCTACATCGACAGACTCGACGTGGCCCCGACCGGCGAGGTGCGGGTCGTGGACTACAAGACGGGCACGGCGCCGGGGCGCGACTGGGAGGCCAAGGCGCTGTTCCAGATGAAGTTCTACGCGCTGGCGCTGTGGCGGCGCAGCGGCCAGGTCCCCCGGATGCTCCAGCTGATGTACCTGGGCAACGGCGAGATCATCCGTTACGTCCCCGACGAGGCCGACCTGCGGGCGACCGAGCGCAAGGTCGAGGCCCTCTGGGCGGCCATCGAGCGTGCGGTGCGCACCCGTGAGTGGCGCGCCCGCCGCTCGCGGCTGTGCGACTGGTGCGACCACCAGGCGCTGTGCCCGGAGTTCGGCGGCACCCCGCCGCCCGTGCCCGACCGCGAGCCCGGGCTGTCGGCCCGCGTGAGCAGAAGGTCGGCCAGCGACGAGCTCTGACGCCTGCCGGGCTCCTGCCGGGCTCCTGCCGGGCTCCTCCGTGAGGAGGAGGGGGATATCCCTCCCGGGCAGGGTGGCCGCGGACGGCGAACGCCTAGATTTGGTACGTGCGCACCACCCCCGGCAGTACGCGGTCCTGGCTTCGGGCTCATCCCCTGATCTACGACTCGGTCCTCGCGGTGGTGCTGACGACCGCGTCCCTGTGGTGGATCGTCTCGGCCGGCCCCGGGGAGGGGGCCGGTTGGCTGCGGTCCGCGGCGCCGCGCCCGGCGGACGCGCTGAACCTGATCCTGGCGGCGGCCTGCACGCTGCCCGTGGCCCTGCGACGTAACCGGCCCTTCGTGCTGCTGGTGGCCACCTGCGTCCCGCAGGCGATGCTCGACACGCTCCACTACGACCCCGGCCTGAGCGAGTTCGGCGGGCTCGTCCTGCTCTATTCGGTGGCCGCCTGCCGGGGGCTGGCGCTGAGTCTGGCCGCCCTCGTCGTCTCCTTCGCCTCCTACCTGGCCAGCGCCGTCTCCGGGGTCATCAGCCCGTCCTGGACCGACCACGTCGTCGTCACCGCCGTCCTGCTGCTGTGCTGGGTGTGCGGCCGGGCGCTGCGGCTGCGCCGCGCCTACCTGGCCGAACTTGTGCAGCGGGCCGACCGGCTGGAGCGGGCGCGGGAGGCCGACACCAGGGCCGCCAGGGCCGAGGAACGCTCCCGCATCGCGAGGGAACTGCACGACGTCGTGGCCCACCACGTCAGCGTGATGACGGTCCAGGCCGCCGCCGCCCGCAAGATGCTCGACACCAAGCCCGACGTGGCGCGGGACGCCCTGTCCGCCATCGAGGAGATGGGCCGTACGGCGATGGCGGAGATGCGCAGCATCGTCGGCGTGCTGCGCACCGACGGCCCGGCCGAGCGCGGCCCGCAGCCGGGCATGCACGACCTGCCCGCGCTGGTGGAGCAGATGCGCGAGGCGGGGCTGCGGACCCAGCTGTGGATCGAGGGCGAGCGGCGCGGCCTGCCGCCCGGGGTGGATCTGGCCGCCTACCGGCTCGTGCAGGAGGCGCTGACCAACAGCCTGCGGCACGCCGGGCCCGCCGCCCGCGCCTGGGTGACCGTACGGCACGAGCCGAACGAGCTGAGCATCCACGTGGAGGACGACGGGCGCGGCGCGGCGGCGGAGTCGGCGCGGATCGGAGGCAAGGGGCACGGGCTCGTCGGCATCCGCGAGCGTGTGGCGCTCTATGGTGGAGTCCTGCGGATCGGTCCCCGCACCGGGGGCGGGTTCGAGGTCCGCGCCCAGTTCCCATTGAGTGACAGCCCCCTCAGCCACAGCCCCCTCACGTAGAGCCCCTCCGAGGACAGACCATGACGATCAGGGTGTCCCCCTCCGCCCGGCGACCCGCCGCCCATCCCAGGACGGACGCATCATGACGATCCGGGTGTTGCTGGTCGACGACCAGCCGCTGCTGCGCACCGGGTTCCGGTTCATCCTGGAGGCGGAGCCGGACGTCACCGTCGTGGGCGAGGCGGGCGACGGCGCGGTGGCCATGGAGCAGTCCCGGGCCCTGCTGCCCGACGTGGTGCTCATGGACGTCCGCATGCCCGGCACCGACGGCATCGAGGCGACCCGCCGCATTGTGCGGGAGGCCCCGCCGAGCGCCCACGTGCCGAAGGTGCTCGTGCTGACCACGTTCGACCTGGACGAGTACATCGTGGAGGCGCTGCGCGCGGGCGCGAGCGGGTTCCTGCTCAAGGACGTGCCGCCCGACGAGCTGGTCCAGGCGATCCGCGTGGTGGCGGCCGGCGACGCGATCGTGGCGCCGAGCGTCACCCGGCGGCTGCTGGACAAGTTCGCCACCCGGCTGCCCTCCGCCCGCCAGCAGGCCACCCCCGCGCGGGTCGACCGGCTCACCGAACGCGAGCTCGAGGTGCTGCGCCTGATCGCGAAGGGCATGTCGAACGCCGAGATCGCCGCCCAGCTCGTGGTCAGCGAGACGACCGTCAAGACCCATGTGGGCAACGTGCTGACCAAGCTGGGGCTGCGCGACCGGGTCCAGGCGGTCGTGCTCGCGTACGAGACCGGACTGATCGTTCCCGGCGCCCTCTCCTGACCACCGGCCAAGGTCGTGGCTGACAAATCATGGCCCTGCTGCGCGCGGTCCAGGCGGCCCCTCGCTGCGTCGTCGCCGATAACGCTGTTATCGGCTCCTCCTCCGCCTTGCGATGCATCCACCTGGATCCACGTTCGCGACGGGCAGCATTTGTCAGACACTCCTACGACCACGGGAGGAGCGAGGCGGGCCGGGTCCTCCCGTGGTCGTGGGCGAGAGCCGTACGGAAGGCCGATGCCGGGCGGGGACGCGCCCCGATAGCGTCGTGACAGGGGCGTGACCGAGGTGGCGGAACACGCCCCGCCGGTACGGCTCCCGCGGACCGTCTGGGGGGAAGACGGCGGGGGCCGTACCGGCGGAAAAGACCCGGCGTGGAAGGACGGCGTGGAAGGACGGCGTGGAGGGACTCAGTCCGAAGGCGCGGCGGCCGTCTGCGCGGGCGCCGCGGCCGTGTCGCCGGAAGGGGCGTTCTCGGGGAAGTGGCAGGCCACCTCGTGGTTGGGGGCGAGCGTCACCAGCGGCGGCTCGACCTGCTTGCAGATCTCCTGCGCCTTCCAGCAGCGGGTGTGGAACCGGCAGGCGGGCGGCGGGTTGAGCGGTGAGGGCACGTCGCCCTGCAGCCGGATCCGCTCCCGTTCCGTGCGCCGCTTCGGGTCCGGGATCGGGACCGCGGACAGCAGCGCGTTGGTGTACGGGTGCATGGGCGACTCGTACAGGCCCTTGCGGTCGGCGATCTCGACGATCTTGCCGAGGTACATCACCGCGACGCGGTCGCTGATGTGCCGCACCACCGACAGGTCGTGCGCGATCACCACGTAGGTGAGGTCGAGCTCCTTCTGCAGGTCCTCCAGCAGGTTGACGACCTGGGCCTGGATCGACACGTCGAGCGCGGACACCGGCTCGTCCGCGATGATCAGCTTGGGCTTGAGCGCGAGCGTCCTGGCGATGCCGATGCGCTGCCGCTGACCGCCGGAGAACTCGTGCGGATAGCGGTTGTAGTGCTCGGGGTTGAGGCCGACCAGTTCGAGGATCTCCTGGACCGCCTTCCTGGTGCCCTGCTCGGTCTTGATGCCCTGGATCCGGAACGGCGCGCCCACGATGGCGCCGACCGTGTGCCGGGGGTTGAGCGAGCTGTAGGGGTCCTGGAAGATCATCTGCACGTCCCTGCGCAGCGGGCGCAGCCGGCCCTGGGACATGTGGGTGATGTCGGCGCCCTCAAAGACGATCTTGCCGGCGGTCGGCTCGATCAGACGCGTGATGAGGCGTCCGCTGGTGCTCTTGCCGCATCCCGACTCGCCGACCAGGCCGAGGGTCTCACCCTTCTTCACGTCGAAGCTGATGCCGTCGACGGCCCTGACCGCGCCGACCTGCCGCTTGAGCAGGCCCTTCGTGACCGGGAAGTGCTTCTCCAGCCCCTGTACGGACAGCAAGGGCTCCTCGTTCACGAAGCCTCCAGGTTCGGCTTGATCTCGTTCTCCCAGATGGCGCGCCGCCGCTCGCGCGGCAGGTGGCAGCGCACGAGGTGGCCGCCCTCGGTCTCCAGCAACTCCGGCACCTCCGCCTTGGCCCGCCCGCCCGTACGCTCCTCGAACACGCAGCGCGGGTGGAAGGCGCAGCCGGACGGCACGTTGATCAGTGAGGGCGGCGAGCCCTTGATCGGCATCAGCCGCTCGGTCGGCTCGCGGTCCAGCCGCGGCATCGAGCCGAGAAGGCCCCACGTGTAGGGGTGCTCGGGCCGCTCGAAGATGTCGTCGGAGGTGCCGTACTCGACGCACTTGCCGCCGTACATCACGAGGATGTCGTCGGACAGCTCGGCGACGACGCCGAGGTCGTGCGTGATGATGATCAGCGCGGCGTTGAAGTCGCGCTGCAGGTCGCGCATCAGATCGAGGATCTGCGCCTGCACGGTCACGTCGAGCGCGGTCGTCGGCTCGTCGGCGATCAGCAGCTCGGGGTCGCAGCTCAGCGCCATGGCGATCATGGCGCGCTGCCGCATGCCCCCGGAGAACTCGTGGGGGTAGCTGTCCACGCGGCGCTCCGGCTGCGGGATGCCCACCCGGCCGAGCATGTCGATCGCGTGCTTGCGCGCGACCTTCTTGCTGACGTCGTTGTGGATGCGGTAGGCCTCGATGATCTGGTCGCCGACCGTGTAGAACGGGTGCATCGCCGACAGCGGGTCCTGGAAGATCATCGCCATCTTCTTGCCGCGCAGCGCCCGCACGTGCTCCTGGCTGGCGCCGACGAGCTCCTCGCCGTCCAGCCAGATCTCGCCCGAGATGCGGGCGCGCCCGCCCTTGTGCAGGCCGAGGATGCCGAGGCTGGTCACGCTCTTGCCGGAGCCGGACTCGCCGACGATGCCGAGCGTCTTGCCCCGCTCCAGGGTGAACGACAGCCCGTCGACGGACTTGACCAGGCCGTCGTCGGTCGGGAAGTGGATCCGCAGGTCCTTCAGTTCCAGGAAGCTCATCCCAGCCTCACCCTCGGGTCCACGACGGCGTACAGGAGGTCGACGATCAGGTTCGCGAAGACCACGAAGAAGGCGGCGACGAGCGTCACGCCCATGACCTTGGGCAGGTCCTGGTTCGTGATCGCGTCGATCGCGTACTTGCCCATGCCGGGCAGCGAGTAGGTGCTCTCGGTGAGCACGGCGCCGCCGAGCAGCAGGCCGAGGTCGAGGCCGAAGATCGTGAGGATCGGAGTGAGCGCGCCGCGCAGGCCGTGTTTGACCACGACCCTCCGCTCGTTCAGGCCCTTGGCCCGTGCGGTGCGGATGTAGTCCTCACTCATCGTCTCCAGCATGCCCGCCCGGGTGAGCCGCGCGTACCCGGCGGCGTACAGGAAGGCCAGCGTGATCCACGGCAGGATCAGGTTGTAGGCCCACATCGCCGGATTCTCCTCGAACGGCGTGAAGCTGCCGCCCGGGGCGGTGATCCGGAATGGATGACCGTAGCTGAAGATGACCAGCGAGACGATGCCGGTGAAGAAGATCGGCAGTGACACGCCGGCCAGGGCGACGCCCATCGCGGCGCGGTCGAACAGGCTGCCGCGTCTCAGCGCGGACAGCACGCCGGTCGCCACACCGGCTAACACCCAGATGACGGCGGCCCCGATGGCCAGCGAGAGCGTCACGGGCAGCCGGTCCAGCAGGTCGGGCCAGACGGGGAGCCGGGTGAGGAACGAGTAGCCGAAGCAGGGCGCCGGGCAGCGCTCCACGCCGGGGCCGTAGTCGTAGTCGGCGCCGGCGACGATGCCCTTGGCGAACCGCCCGTACTGCACGATCAGCGGATCGTTGAAGCCGAGCTTGTCGGCAGCGATCTTGACCTGTTCCGCCGAGGCGGTGCGCCCAACGTAGCGCGCGGCCAGGCTCTCCGAGGTGGCGCCCGCCAGGCGGGGCACCAGGAAGAAGATGGCGAACGTGATGATGCTCACGATGGTGAGCATCACCACCGCCCAGATCAGCCGCCGGATGATGTATGTGACCACAGTCCCCCCGGCTCCGGGGGCCGGCCCTGTGGGACCGGCCCCCTTGCCGCGTTCACGCGTCTATCGGATCTGTCTGGTCTCGGCGGACGCTTACTTGACGCCCATGCCGAGGTAGTCGTACATGCCGTACGCGTCGTTGACGAAGATGTTCGTGGCGTTCTTGCTGCGCACGAGCAGGGTCTTCGTCCACACGTTCGGCAGGATGAAGGAGTCCTCCATGACCTTCTTGTCGATCTGGGTCCAGATCGCGTTGCGGGCGTTGGTGTCGGTCTCCTTCATCGCCTGGTCGATCAGCTTGTCGACCTCGGGGTCGCGGACGCTGATGTTGGAGGAGCCACCGGTGTCACGGATGACGCGGCTGTCGACGATCTGCTGCAGGAAGCCGAAGCCGTCGGGCCAGTCGGACTGCCAGCCGTTCATGGCCAGACCGATCTTGTTGTCCTTGGCGTAGCCCGGCTTGCCGGCGTACAGCGCGAAGTAGTCGGCCTGCGGGAACGGCTTGAGCGTGAGCTTGATGCCGACCCGGCCGAGGGACTGCTGCAGCGCCTCGGCGGCCGCCTTCTCCTTGGGCCGCTCGGCGCGGTAGGAGATGTTGGTCTCGAAGCCGTTGGGCTGGCCGCAGGCGGTCAGCGCCTCCTTGGCCTTGGTCAGGTCGCCCTTGTTGTCGGCGCCCGGCGGGTAGAGGTTGAAGTCCTCGTGGCCGGGGATCGCCGGCGGCAGCAGGCTGGTCGCGATCTGGCCGCCGGAGAACTCGCCGCCCCAGGCGGTCTGGAGGGACACCTTGTCCGTGGCGTACTGGACGGCCTTGCGGCAGTCGATGTTGTCGAGCGGCGGGACGTTGCCGTTGATCGACGTGTACCAGAGGCGCGTGCTGGTCGGGTTGTCGGAGTTCGCCTTCAGGGCGGGGTCGGGCAGGACCCGGCCGAGGGCCGCCGACTGGATGCCGATGCCCGCGACGTCGATGTCGAGGTCGCCGGCGAGGATCCGGTTGTCGATGTCGTCGGCGTTGACGTTGGTGGAGACCTCGTAGCCGTCCGGCAGCGCCTTACGGTTCGGGTCGGTCGCCGGGTCCCACTGCTCGTTGCGGACCAGCGTGAAGCCCTTGCCGATCTCGTTCTTCTCGAACTTGTACGGCCCGGTGGCGATGACGTGTTCCTTGTACTTCGCGCCGGTGTCCTTGTCCTTGGGGACCGGGATCGTGGCGGGAAGCTGGGCGAAGTAGTCGAAGTTGCTCAGCGGCTGCTTGAGGTGGAAGACGATCGTGGAGTCGTCGGGCGTCTCGATCGCGCTGTCGGTGTTGACGTCCTTGGACTTGTAGGCGCCCTTGTAGCCCTTCGGCCAGTCGAGGAAGTCGTTGAAGTAGGTGTACCCGTCCGGGAACACCTCCTTGTCGAACGACCGCTCCACGGCGTACTTCACGTCCTTGGACGTGACCGGGGTGCCGTCCTCGAACTTGATGCCCTTCTTGAGCTTGTACGTCCAGGTCTTGGCATCGTCGCTGGGCGTGCCCATGTCCTCGGCGAGGTCGGGGGTGAGCTGGTTGCCCTCCTTGCCCACGGCGGACTTGAACATCAGCAGCGACCGGCCGTACAGGCGGATGAAGTTCCAGGAGTAGCCGTAGTAGGTGTCGCCCGGGTCGAGGGAGTCCCAGTCACCGCCGTTGGCGAACTTGAGGATGCCGCCCTTCTTGTCGGACGGGTTCACGACCCCCGTGAGGGCGGCGTTGAACTCGCCGGTCGCGGCGGCGCCGCCGCCCGCGGCGTCGCCGGAGGACGACGGCGAGCTGCTGCCCGAACCGCCGCCGCAGGCGGCCACGGCAAGGGCGAGCACGGCGCCGATGGCCGCCACACCCAGTCTTCTTCTTAGCATTGCAAACCCCTTGGTGATAGGAGCCGGGGACTTTACGAGAAGGGAGGGCTCAGCGGGCCTTCGGGTCGAGAGCGTCCCGCAGGCCGTCGCCGAACAGGTTGAACGCCAGGACCGTGATGAAGATCGCCATGCCGGGGAAGAACATGAAGTGCGGGATCGTGTAGAACCGCACCGCGTCCGCCAGCATGCCGCCCCAGGTGGGGGTGGGCGGGCGCACGCCGACGCCGAGGAACGACAGCGCCGCCTCGAACAGCACGTTCGTGGGGATCAGCAGCGTCGCGTAGACGAGGATGGGCGCGATCAGGTTCGGCAGCAGCTCACGGAAGATGATGTACGGCCCGCGCGCCCCGAGGCTCCGCGCCGCGTCCACGAACTCCCGCTCGCGCAGCGACAGGGTCTGCCCCCGGACGATCCGCCCGATGTACGGCCAGTTGAAGAAGCCGATGATGAACACCAGCAGCGAGACGCGCAGCGTGTCGCCGGTCAGGCCGAACGCCGAGTCGGGGACGATGCCCGCCAGCGCGATCGCGAAGACCAGGAGCGGGAAGGCCAGGAAGACGTCCATGGTCTTGCTGATGATCGAGTCGACCAGGCCGCCGAAGAAGCCCGCGGTGACCCCGAGCAGGGTGCCGATGACCACCGAGAGCAGCGTGGCCAGGAAGGCGATGAGCAGCGAGATGCGCGCGCCGTACACGACCCGGCTGAAGATGTCACGGCCGTTCACCGGCTCGATGCCGAACAGGTGGTCGGCGCTGATGCCGGTGCCCGTCTTGGGCACCATCGTGGAGGAGTCGATGAGGTCGGAGTTGAACTGCGTCGGGTCCTGCCCGAGCAGCCCGACGATCACCGGCGCGAAGACCGCGACCAGGATCAGGAAGATGACGATCAGACCACCGGCGAGGGCGACCTTGTCGCGCTTGAGCCGCATCCAGGCGATCTGACCGAGGGACCTCCCCTGGATCGCCTTGTCGCCCGACGCATCGACGACGGCCTCCGGCGTGGCCTCTGTGTCCCCACCGGTGACGTCCATCGGCGCGGTCATCGATCCTCCTTCGCCCTGCCCGAACGGACCGCATCCGCGGTGACACGCTCGGGGTAGCCCGGGATCGATCCGGCGACGGAAAAGCGACGGCCGCTCACGACCTTGCCTCGCACGGCCATTTGGTGCAGGCCCCCTGGATCCCAGACGACATTGTCCGAAGGGGTCGCGTGGTGTGCGACCCCCGGACGCAGAATCTATGGTCTGAGCTGGGCTGACCAGTCCCCAGAGGCCCGCTGTGGCTCAACTGTGATTCACGCGAAACTCATTCGTGTTGATCTTGAAGGGTTTGTCCGCATCCCGTTTCGATTATGTCGTGGAACTGTAACATTGCACTGGCCGGTAACTTGGTCCCACGATGTGGGATGTTCAGCTGATCCCCCGGCGCTTGAGAATGTCCTCGATGTCCGAGAAATCATCTGCTGCGGGCTGTTCCACCTGCCGTGGTGCCGTCTTCCCGGTCTGTCCCGTTTTAGGCGTGGCCGTTCTGGGCGCGCCAGAGCGCTCAGGGGCCGCGGCGGCGCCCCCCTGCTCCGGACCCGCCGTACGGGCCCGGGACAGGGCGCGGCCGCGCAGCGTGCCGGAGACGACGAACAGCAGCGCCGACAACCCGGCGAGGACCACCCCGGCCCACACCGCGGGCGACAGGACCAGGCCGGTCACGAAGCCCACCACCGCCGCGCCGATGTTCCAGAGCGTCTGCAGCGCGCCGGTGAGGTAGGCGGCCAGCGGCAGCAGGGACCAGGCGGTGGCCCGCAGGCCGGCGGTCACCCCCCTGCGGCGAAAGGCCAGGTAGCCGAGCCCGATCCCCACCGCGGTGAGGCCGGCACACAGCGGCAGCCAAGCGATGTCGTTGTATGTCATGGCGGGTCCCCTTCGTCCACGGCGTCCCTCCCATCCTGGCACCCGGGAGGCGACGGCGCGGGGGCCCGCGCTACCGGACGAGCGAGCGCAGGAAGTCCACGTCCACGTCGAGCAGCGAGGGCATCACGACCCGCCCCGGCGCCTGAGCGATGGGCAGGACGCCCGGCACGGCGACGACCCGGCACCCGGCGGCGGTGGCGGAGGCGACGCCGTTCGGCGAGTCCTCCAGCGCGACGCACCGCTCCGGGTCCACCGACAGCAGGCCGGCCGCGGTCAGGTACGGCTCCGGGTGCGGCTTGGTGCACGTGACGTCGTCGGCCGTCACGACGACCTCGAAGTGCTCCCGGCCGACGGCCTTGAGCACGGCGTCGGCGATGATTCGCAGCGACGAGGTGACCAGCGCGGTGCGCACCCCCTGGTCGCCGAGCCCCCGCAGCAGGTCGAGGGCCCCCGGCATGGGCTCGACGCCTCGCGTCAGCCGGCTCTCCATGCCGTCGATCAGCCACTCCCCCACGAGCGCGGGGTCGGCGTCGGCCTGCGTCAGCTCCAGCATGTACGCGACGGTGCGGTCCCAGGACCCACCCACGAGCTGCTCCTGGTGCTCCGGGCCCCAGTCTCCGCCGAGGCGGGTGACCACCTCGGTCTCGACCTCGAACCACACCCCTTCGGTGTCGACGAGCAATCCGTCCATGTCGAACAGCACGGCGTCCACGTGGCCCCTTCCCCCGGCGAGACCCCCGATGAGGGGGGACCAACATGGTAAGGGGCGCCCGTGAACGCCGGTGCGGCCGGTCAGACGTTGAAGTACTTCGCCTCGGGGTGGTGGACGACCAGCGCGGAGGTGGCCTGCTCGGGGTGGAGCTGGAACTCCTCCGACAGCGTCACGCCGATGCGCGCGGGGTCGAGCAGCTCCATGACCTGCACCTGGTCCTCCAGGTTGGGGCAGGCCGGGTACCCGAAGGAGTAGCGGCAACCGGTGATGTTGACCTTGAGCATGTCGTCCAGCGACTCGTCGCCGCCGATGCCCAGCTCCGACCGCACCCGCGCGTGCCAGTATTCGGCCAGCGCCTCGGTGAGCTGCACCGACAGGCCGTGGAGCTCCAGGTATTCGCGGTAGGCGTCCTTGGCGAACAGCTCGGCCGTGGCCTCGCTGATCCGGTTGCCCATCGTGACCACCTGGAAGGCGACGACGTCGGTCTCCCCGGACTCGCGGGAGCGGAAGAAGTCGGCCAGGCACAGGTGCCGGTCGCGCCGCTGCCGCGGGAAGGTGAAGCGGGTCCGCTCCTTCCCGTCGTCGTCCAGGATGATCAGGTTGTCGCCCTCGCTGACACAGCGGAAGTAGCCGTAGGCGACCGCCGCCTCCAGCAGGTTCTCCGTCTGCAGCCGCTCCAGCCACATCCGCAGCCGGGGCCTGCCCTCGGTCTCGACCAGTTCCTCGTACGACGGGCCCTCGCCGCCCCGGGCGGCCTTGAGGCCCCACTGGCCCATGAACGTCGCCCGCTCGTCGAGGAAGGCGGCGTAGTCGGCCAGCGGGATGCCCTTCACGATCCGGTCGCCGAAGAACGGCGCGGTGGGCACCGGAATGTCGGCCGCGACGTCGGAGCGGGCCGGCAGGTCCTCCTCGGCGGTCCGCTTCAGCACCGCGCCGGTCTTCACCCGCCGCGCGCGCAGCGGCGGCAGCGTCGCGCCGTCCTCGCCGCGCTTCACCGCCATGAATGCGTCCATGAGCCGCAGGCCCTCGAACGCGTCACGCGCGTAGCGGACCTCACCTCGGTAGAGGTCGGCCAGGTCCTGCTCGACGTACGCCCTGGTCAGGGCGGCGCCGCCGAGCAGCACCGGGAACCTGTCCGCGATCCCCCGGGAGTTCAGCTCCTCGAGGTTCTCCTTCATGACCACCGTGGACTTGACCAGGAGCCCGGACATGCCGATCACGTCGGCGCGGTGCTCCTCGGCGGCCTCCAGGATCGCCGACACCGGCTGCTTGATGCCGAGGTTCACCACGTCGTAGCCGTTGTTGGACAGGATGATGTCCACCAGGTTCTTGCCGATGTCGTGGACGTCGCCCTTGACCGTGGCCAGCACGATGCGGCCCTTGGTGCTGCCCTCGACCTTCTCCATGTGCGGTTCGAGGTAGGCCACGGCCGTCTTCATCACCTCGGCCGACTGCAGCACGAAGGGCAGCTGCATCTCGCCGGAGCCGAACAGGTCGCCGACGACCTTCATGCCGTCGAGCAGCACGTCGTTGATGATCTCCAGGGCCGGCCGCTGGGCCAGGGCCTCGTCGAGGTCGGCCTCCAGGCCCTTGCGCTCGCCGTCGATGATGCGCCGCTTGAGCCGCTCCCACAGCGGCAGCCCGGCCAGCTCGGCCGCCTTGCCGGCCTTCATGGACGCCGCGTCCACGCCCTCGAACAGCTCCATGAACCGCTGCAGCGGGTCGTAGCCCTCGCGCCTGCGGTCGTACACGAGGTCGAGCGCGACCTGCCGCTGCTCGTCCGGGATCCGGTTCATCGGCAGGATCTTGGAGGCGTGCACGATCGCCGAGTCGAGCCCCGCGTTGACGCACTCGTTGAGGAAGACGCTGTTCAGCACCATGCGGGCCGCCGGGTTGAGGCCGAACGACACGTTGGAGAGGCCCAGCGTGGTCTGCACGCCCGGGTAGCGGCGCTTGAGCTCGCGGATCGCCTCGATCGTCTCCAGGCCGTCGCGCCGGGTCTCCTCCTGGCCGGTGGCGATCGGGAACGTCAGGCAGTCGACGATGATGTCCTCGACCCGCATGCCCCAGCCGTTCACCAGGTCCTCGACGAGGCGGGTGGCGATCCGCACCTTCGCCTCGGCGGTGCGGGCCTGGCCCTCCTCGTCGATGGTCAGCGCGACCACGGCCGCGCCGTGCTCCTTCACCAGGCGCATGATCTTCTGGTAGCGCGAGTCCGGGCCGTCGCCGTCCTCGTAGTTCACCGAGTTGACCACGGCCCGGCCGCCGAGCATCTCCAGCCCCGCCTCCAGCACGGCGGGCTCGGTGGAGTCGATCACGATCGGCAGCGTCGAGGCGGTCGCGAACCGGAACGCCAGCTCCTTCATGTCGGCGACCCCGTCGCGGCCGACGTAGTCGACGCACAGGTCGAGCATGTGCGCGCCGTCACGGGCCTGCGCCCTGGCGATCTCCACGCACTCCTCGTAGTCGCCGACCAGCATCGCCTCGCGGAACGCCTTGGATCCGTTGGCGTTGGTCCGCTCGCCGATGGCGAGGTAGGAGGTGTCCTGCCGGAACGGCACGTGCTGGTAGAGCGACGCGGCCCCCGCCTCGGGACGGGGCCGCCGCTCGCCGCGGGCGCGGCCGCCCACCCGCTCGACCACCTGGCGCAGGTGCTCGGGAGTGGTGCCGCAGCAGCCGCCGATCAGCGCGAGCCCGTAGTCGCGGGTGAACGCCTCGTGCGCGTCCGCCAGCTCGCCCGGGCTCAGCGGGTAGTACGCGCCGTCGGACGTGAGCTGCGGCAGGCCGGCGTTCGGCATGCAGGAGATCGGGATCCGGGAGTGCCTGGCCAGATAGCGCAGGTGCTCGCTCATCTCGGTCGGGCCGGTGGCGCAGTTGAGACCGATCAGGTCGACGCCGAGCGGCTCGATCGCGGTCAGCGCGGCGCCGATCTCCGAGCCGAGCAGCATCGCGCCGTTGGTCTCGATGGTGACCTGCGTGATGATCGGCACGTCCCGCCCGGCGGCCTCGACCGCCCGCTTGGCGCCGACGACCGCCGCCCGCACCTGCAGCAGGTCCTGGCAGGTCTCGATGATCAAGGCGTCCGCCCCGCCGGCGATCAGGCCGGCGGCGTTGTCGCGGTAGGCGTCGCGCAGCGTCTCGTACGGCAGGTGGCCGAGCGTGGGGAGCTTCGTGCCGGGGCCCATCGAACCGAGGACGAAGCGGGGCCTGTCCGGCGTGGACCAGTGGTCGGCGCGCTCCCTGGCCAGCCGCGCGCCGGCCTCGGAGAGCTCGAAGATGCGGTCCGCGATGCCGTATTCGCCCAGAGCCGCACGGTTGGCGTTGAAGGTGTTGGTCTCGACGCAGTCGACGCCCACCTCCAGGTACGCGTCGTGCACGGCCCGCACGATGTCGGGACGGCTCACGTTGAGCACGTCGTTGCAGCCCTCGTGGCCCTGGAAGTCGTCAAGGGTGGGGTCGTAGGACTGCAGCATCGTCCCCATCGCTCCGTCGGCGACAAGAACTCGCTCGGACAGCACTTCTCGGAACGACGGTCTGCTGGTCATGAAGGCAAGCCTATCGGCCCCCGCCGGATGGAATATCGTCCGCGCGCGCGAAACGGGAATACCGGGTGTGTGAGGGGACGGCGGGCCGGCGCCCGCCCGGATGGCGCCGGAGGCGGGCCAGCGCGACGGGCCGGTGCCCGCCGGAGGTGACGTACGGGGCCCCTCACCGAATAGTCTTGGACTGAGCCATACTGCACAAGGCCAGTGAGGAGGCGGCGCGTGATCGAGTTCGAAGGGCTCCCCGAGCTCGTCGACCCGGTGCTGATCGCCGCGTTCGAGGGATGGAACGACGCCGGCGAGGCGTCCAGCGGCGTGCTCGCGCACCTCGAGTCCGAGTGGAAGGCCACCCCGCTCGTCGAGCTGGACCCCGAGGACTACTACGACTTCCAGGTGACCCGGCCGGTGGTCGAGCTCGGCGACGGCGTGACCCGCTCCGTCGTGTGGCCGACCACCAGGCTGCTGCTGGCCCGCCCGCCGGGCGCCAAGCGCGATGTGGTGCTGCTGCGCGGCATCGAGCCCAACATGCGGTGGCGGTCGTTCTGCGCCGAGATCGTGGGGCTCTGCCACGACCTCGGCATCGAGCTGGCCATCCTGCTCGGCGCGCTGCTCAACGACTCGCCGCACACCCGGCCGGTGCCGATCACCGGCTCGGTCAGCGACCCCGGCATGGCCCGCGCGCTCAACCTCGAGCTGACCAAGTACGAGGGCCCGACGGGCATCGTGGGCGTGCTGCAGCACACCCTCGGCACCGCCGGGCTTCAGACGGTGTCCCTGTGGGCGTCGGTCCCGCACTACGTCGCCCAGCCGCCCAACCCCAAGGCCACCCTGGCGCTGCTGCGCCGCATCGAGGACATGCTCGACATCCCGATGCCGTACGGCGACCTGGCCGAGGAGGCGCGGGCCTGGGAGCACGGCGTGGACGAGCTGGCGGCCCAGGACAGCGAGGTGGCCGAATACGTGCGGGAGCTGGAGGAGCGCAAGGACGCGGCCGAGCTGCCCGAGGCCAGCGGCGACGCCATCGCGGCGGAGTTCGAGCGCTACCTGCGCCGCCGCGACCGCGGCACCGACCGCTGACCCCTGAGGCAGCAGGCGCAGCCGGAGCGGTGGGAACGGTCAGGCCGGCCACCAGCTGAGGTAGCGCTCACCGGTGTCCGGGAAGATCGTCACGATCGTCCGCCCCGACAGGTCCCGGCGGCGGGCGAGCTCGGCGCAGCCGTACGCCGCCGCGCCGGAGGAGACCCCGACCAGCAGCCCGGTGGTGGCCGCGATGCGCCGGGTCATGGCGGCCGCCTCGCCGTCCGGCACGGTGATCACGTCGTCGATCAGCGTGACGTCGGTGACGGGGCTGATGAAGCCGCCGTTGAGGCCGGGGATCCGGTGGGGCCCCGGCGCGCCTCCCGACAGCAGCGGGGAGCCCTCCGGCTCCACCGCGACGACGCGCAGCGCGGGGTTGCGCTCGCGCAGGTAGCGGGCCGTTCCGGTGAGCGTTCCGCCGGTCCCGACCCCGCACACCAGCACGTCGATCCGACCGCCGGTGGCGGCCCAGATCTCCGGTCCCGTGGTCGTGTAGTGGGCCATGACGTTGGCGGGGTTCTCGTGCTGGCGGGCGTACCAGGACCCGGGGACGGCGGCGTGCAGCTCCCTCGCCCGGTCCACGCATCCCTGGAAGCCGAGGACGTGGTCGGTGAACTCGACCCGGGCGCCCAGCATGCGCAGCACCAGCGTGCGCTCCCGCGACGCGTTGTCCGGCATCACGACGACGCACGGGTGTCCCCGGCTCACCGCGAGCGCCGCCAGGGCGATTCCGGTGTTGCCCGAGGTGGACTCGATCACGGTCGCGCCGGGGGTCAGCGCCCCGGACGCCTCGGCCTCCTGGATCATGCGCAGCGCCACCCGGTCCTTGATGCTCGACAGCGGGTTGGCCGCCTCCAGCTTGGCGAGCACGGTGGCGTCCGGGGGCAGGCCGTCGAGGGCGAGACGGATCAGGGGCGTGCCGCCGATGAGGTCGTCGATCCTGGTCGCGACGTCGCCGCCGATCAGCGGGATCATGCCTGCTCCTTCGCGGCCACCAGCAGGTATTCGTGCGAGCGGTTGGTCACCATCGGGTCGTCGTCGCTCACCGGCCGGTCGTAGCAGTGGATCCGCTCGTCGCCGAGCGTCAGATGCCTGCCGAGCACCCGGGCGACGTCCCAGGCCAGCGGCACGAACCTGCCCGCCAGGCGGCGGTTCTGCACGGCGAGCACCGCCCGCGCGCCGGGCCGCATCACCTTCGTCACCGCGGCGAAGGCCTCGTCGATCGCGCTCAGGTAATCGTCGTAGTCCCGCAGCGCGTAGAACTGACCCTCCACCGTGGAGTGGGTGTCGAGGTTGGTGCCGAAATAGGGCAGGTCGGCCAGGACGAAGTCCACCGACTCCGGCGGCAGCGGCGGCGTGCGGGCGTCGGCGCACAGCATCGTCTGGCCGGGGTACGCCTCCAGGCGCTTTCGCGCCTGCTCCGCACGCTCCGGCGAGACCTCCAGGCCGATCCCCTTCCGGGACTCGACCGCGCACGCCACCAGCGTGGTCCCCCAGCCGGCGAACGGGTCGAGCACGACGTCTCCCGGCTCGGTCATCTCCACGATCAGGGGCCTCAGCTGGCTGACCCAGCCGCACTGGCCCGCGGCCTCCGGCAGCGCGTACGCCGGGTCCTCTCCCTGCAGAACGTGCCAACTCGATCTGCCCATCACTCCACACCAGCCTTCTGTGTCGCCGTCGCGGCGCGACGGTCTTCCGTATCTGTCTCTTCGGGGTCTTCGGGGATCCGCGCGTGGACGGCCCGGGCGGGCAGCCGAGGCTCCAGGCGGAGCATGGTGAGGGCCGAGCAGGAGACGCCTCCCGCGAGCAGCAGCCACATGGAGACCGGCGACAGGCTCAGCAGCGCGGTCAGCACGGCCGGAGCCAGCGTGATCGGGATCGCCCAGGAGAACTGGTAGACCGCCATGTACCTGCCGCGGGTCTCCTCGGGGGCCGCGCTCGACACGAGCGCCGACAGCGGCGCGCCGTGCAGCATCTCCCCCAGGGTGAACAGCGCCGTCGCGGCGAAGACCCCGGCCAGGGCGACCGGCCGTACGGGAACCCCCGCCAGCAGGGCGAACGCCGCGAACGACGCCGCGAACGTGGCGGCGCCCGCCGCGACCGTGCGGGTGCGCCGATACCGGATCAGCCGCCGCGTCACCGGGATCTGCAGCAGCGCGATGCCGACGGTGTTGACCGCGTACAGCACGCCGACCAGCGACGCGGGGACGTCCAGCTCCTGGGTGACGTAGACGGGCAGCGCCACCGACAGCACCATGTAGCCGAAGGCGGTCGGCACGTTCTGCAGGGTCAGCGCGAGGAACGTCCGGTCGCGCAGGACGAGCCGGTATCCCCCGCTCCGCCGGCCCGCCGCCCTCGGGGCCGTACCGATCCGCGCACCGGGAACCGGGCCGCCGGGGACGGGGATCGTACGGAGGATCAGCGCGGCGCCGGCGAACGCGGCGGCGCTGACGAGGACGATCACCCGGTAGGCGGCGTCGCTGCCCAGGCCGAGCGCGGCGCCCGCGATGAGGCCGCCCGCGCCGAGGCCGGCGTTGCGCAGGCTGCGCTGCGCGGCGAGGAGCCTGTCGCGGTCCGCGCCCTGCGCGATCGCGGCGACGAACGACTGGATCGACGGCGGGTAGGAGCCGTCGCCGAGCGCCACCAGCGCCACCGCGAGGAACATCGTCAGCGGCGAGTCCACCAGCGGGTAGGCGGCGAACCCCACGGCGCGCACCAGGTAGCCGCCCACGACGACGGCCCGCGCGCCGAAGCGGTCGACGAGCACGCCCGCGATCGGGTTGGCGACCAGGCTGAACAGCGCGGCCCCGGTCATGATCACGCCGACTCGTTCGATCGGCAGCCCGGTGACGTGGTGGAAGAACAGCAGGGACAGGGGCAGGTACATGCCGCTGCCGGTGGCGTCGACCACCATCCCGGCCATGTAGCGCACCCGCGTCGACGGGCGGATCATGACGGCACCGCCCCGATCCTCACCTGCTCCTCCAGCCGCGCGCCGAGCGAGCGCAGCCTGCGCTCGCACTCCGCCCGGGTGGGGGCCGAGGCGATGGCCACGGTCAGGAAGTCGGCCGAGCCCGACGCGGGCGGGACCACCTGGCCGGTCTCCGCGTAGAGCCAGAAGTGCTCCACCCACGGCTCCTCCGGCACGCCGGGCAGCGCGTGGATGAGCCCGGGCCGCTTCATCATCAGCACCTGACCGGCCATCCGCGCCGGCTCCGGCCGCCGCCCTGGTCGTACGGCCCGCGCCACGTCGGGCAGCGGAAGGCCGAGCTGGGCCCGGATGGAGCACTCGGCGAGGTTGACGCCGAACAGGGTGTGGAAGACCTCGCGGATCTTCCCGCCGCCGGACCGGCAGGCGATCTCGCACAGCACGAGCCGGTCGTCGGGCGTGTGGAAGATCTCCGCGTGGAAGGCGTGGTCGCGCAGCCGCCCGCCGGGCAGCCGCAGCGCCGCCAGCGTCCGCCCGGTCAGCTCCAGCAGGCGGCCGGTGAGCGGGTCGCCGGGGTCGAGCGCCAGGTCGACCCGGGAGCCGGGGTCGGTGCCGAACGACGCCAGCTCGTACTGGTACTGCGAGGGCCAGGCCAGCACGACCTCGCCGTCCACCACCAGCCCGTCGACGTGGCACATGCGGCCGGGCACGTACGCCTCCAGCAGCAGGTCGTCCCGCTGCTCGTCGCGCTGCTCGTCCGGCTTCGAGCCGTACGCCTCGGAGAGAAAGGCCGTGAGCGCGTCGCTGTCGCGCAGGATGCGCAGGCCGATGGAGTTGAAGCCGGCCCTGTTCTTGACCACCAGGGGGAAGCCGTGGACGCCGGCGAAGGCCAGCACGTCCGCGGCGGTCCGCGGCACCGTGTGCGGCGCGACCTCCACGCCCGCCCGCGCCGCGTGCTCCTTCATCAGGGCCTTGTCCCGGAACGGCAGCACGTCGGCGGCCCGTGCTCCGGGCAGCCCGAGCTCCTCGCGCAGGGCGGCCACGCGCAGCACGTCGGCCTCGTGCTCCCCGATCAGGTGCGTGGCGCCGTACTCGGCGACGAGGCGCGCGACCCGCCCGGGCACCTCGTCGTCGTGGTCGAAGAGCTCCAGATGTGTGTAGCCGAGGTTCCCCTCGGGGATCCGCTCGCCGAACGGCTCGAACCTGTCGCGGGCGGCGAGGACGACCACCGGGCCCTCGTGGTCGCGCAGCCAGCGGTCGTACGGGAACGGCTCCAGCGGATTGCGGTGCACAATGACGACGCTCATGTCACCCCCTCGCCTGACGGCTCGGGGTCGCATGAGCGAGTCACTGTGCTTGTTCATTCGCTCGCTTCGCTCGTTCATGCCGGCACCTCCGCCAGGGAACGGGCCTCGGCCGCGTGCGCGAGCCAGGTCCGCCCGTCCTCGCCCACGACCCTGATCCGGATCGCGTCGCCGATGACCTCCCCGCCGCGGCGGATCGCCGCGTCCGTGTCGGGGCCGGTCACCGCGACCAGGCCGAGCCGGTCCCAGTTGTCGCGCAACGCGTGAACGGTGTCGCCGGGCTTGGCCGTGACGCGCACGTCGAGCACGCCGTCCCGCGCCGCTGCGTCGGCGACACCCTCCACCGACTCGACCCGTCCCGGCTCGCTCACCAGGGAGCGCACGCTGGCCCCCGCGTGCGCCTCCGGCCGGTCCGGCAGCTCGGGGACCAGCCGGAACGGCCAGCCCAGGGCGTACTCGACCAGGTCGATGCCGTACGCGCCGCGCACGAGCTCCGGGATCATGTCGCCGGCGACGCGGTTGTGGCTCTCGATGATCGCGGGGCCGTGCGGGCCGAGCCGCAGCTCGGTGTGCGTGACCCCGTCCCTGAGGCCGATCAGGTCGAGGAAGCGGCGCACGCTCGCGCCGATCCGCTCCCGCACCGGCTCGTCCAGCCGGGCGGGCACCGCGTGGCCGAGCTCGGCGAACCGGTCGGCGTGCACGAACTTCTCGGTGATCGCCACGACGACGTGGCGGCCCGCGAAGCTGAACGCCTCGACGCTGAACTCCGGCCCCTCCACGTACTCCTCCATGAGGAAGTCGCGCAGGAGGTACATGGTCGAGACCCGGTCGGTCCGGGTGCCGCGCAGCCCTTCCACCGTCGCCCAGACCTGCTCGGCGTCCTGCGGTCCCCCGATCCGGAAGACCCCGATGCTCGCGGTCGCGTCGGTCGGCTTGACGATGAACGGATAGCCGTGGGCGGCGCCGAAGGCGTCCAGGTCCTCGCGCCGCAGGAGCGGCGCGGCGGTCACCGTGGACGGATCGAGGCCGGCCAGGTGGCGGCGCATGGCCAGTTTGTCGCGGAACAGCCGCGTTACCTCGTAGCCGGTGCCGCCCAGGCCGAACAGGTCGTTGACCCGTCCCGCGTTCTCCAGCCCGGGCTCGGTGATGGACAGCGCGACGCGGAACCCCGGCTCCCGCCACAGTTCCCTGGCGACGGGCTCGACGGCCGCCCAGTCGGTGTAGTCCAGGACGCGCAGGACGTCGGCGAGCTCCTCCTGTTCGGGGCTGACCTTGGTGGGGTGCTGGAGCAGCAGGACGGTCAGCCCCAGCTCCTTGGCCTTGCGCACGGTTTCGTCGGTGGCGCCGACTATCAGGACCGTGCTGTCCGGATTCATCGATCCATTCCTTTCGTCGGGGGGTCGGGACAGGTCGGCTCTGGTCGTACGGGGCGATGTGCCGCCGGAAGGCGGTGACACGGTCCCGGCGGGGGCGAGGGCGCGCGCGCCGGCGGGCACGTCGCCGAGGACCAGCGCCCGCGCCCCGATGACGGCGTCGTCGCCCACCCGGACCGGGCCGAGAACGGTCGCGCCGGCGCCCAGCACCACACGGGCGCCGATCACCGGGTGCCGCCGTTCCCCGGCCGCGCGCAGGTTGTCGCGCCACCAGCCGACCGCGCCCAGGGTCACCTGGTGGTAGATGGTCACGTCGTCGCCCACGACCGCGGTCTCCCCGATCACCACGGCCGCGCCGTGGTCGACGAAGACCCTGCGCCCCAGCGCCGCACCCGGGTGGATCTCCACTCCGGTGACGCACCGTGCGAGGAGCATCAGCAGCCGGGCCGGCACTCGGCGGCCGCGCCGGTGCAGCCGATGGGCGACCCGGTGCAGCCACAGCGCCGGGAGCACCGGGTGCAGCAACGCCTCCTTCCGGTCGCGTACGGACGGGTCCCGCTCGACGATCGTCCGCAGGTCCTCGGCCAGGAGGCGCAGCAGTCTCTCCGGCCGTTCGCTTCCCGGGGGCGGCGGAGAAGACCTGAAATCGGCATGAGGCATCTTCGCCTCCTCACATTCACCTCGGCGAATGAACCATTAATGAAACCCCGGATTCATGGAATGGCAGACTGCCACTGGCCTGGAGATCCCCTACGACCATTTCCGGGAGAGTGAATTACGGACCCTTTTTCCTCGGTTATTGGGTAAGCGTGAGGGCCCTGGAACCACAGGTCAACCCCTACCCGCTCGGCCTTCGACCGGTAATCAGCGGGCCGCCGACCCCGACCGGACAGGCGTCGTACCGAATTCTCCGAGCCCACATGGGAGATTTCCGCGATCGGCGGAGCCGGAAAACGCGTGCGCGCCGGTCCGTGAACGGACCGGCGCGGCGAAAAAGAAAAAGGAGCGGACGCGGTCCGCTCAGGCCGGAGTGCCGGTGGCGAACGGCGCGCGGGCGGGCGCGACGGCCGGGCGGCGCCGGGCGAGGGCCTCGTCGAAGCGGGCCCAGACGAGGGCGGCCAGGTCGTCGTCCACGCCAGATGTCCCTACCGGAACACACCGCAAACCGAGAGTCAAAGATTAATCACATCGAGTGAACGTCGATGGATTGTGCATGGCACAATTCCTCTTCGTGCGTAGAATCAGGTTCACGCAGTCAGCGCGGAAGCATCGCATCGGAACAGCGCGGGTCCTTGCCGTTATCCGGGGCCAGCCGCCCCGGATAGTGCCGCCACCCGGTCCTGGTCTGGACGAGCAGTGGCACTGGCTCGGCGTGGATGATCGCGGGCTGGAGCTCGAGGTGATCGCCGTTCTGACCGAGAAGTACCTGCTGGTGATCCACGCGATGCCGACCGCGTTCAGGAGGAACGAGCCATGACCGAGTACACCGGCCCCTGGCCCCCGGAGGACGTCGAGCTCGCCGTGGACGACGAGTCGGACGTCGACTTGGGCACGGAGGAGCTCTACGACAGGCGGGGGAATCGGATCGACGAGGCCTACGTCGAGGCCGCGGTCGAGCATGTGCGCCGGACGGTCGGCCGCCCCTCTCTCACGGCACCGGGCAGGCGCTCGCCGCAGGTGACGTTCCGCCTGACTCCGGAGGAGAAAGCGGCCGCCAGGGCACTCGCGGAACGGGAGGGCAAGACCGTGTCGCAACTGGCCAGGGAGGCGTTCGCCCAGTACCTCCGCGACCACGCGGCCTGATCCGGCGTTCAGAAGGAGCGGACGTGGTCCGCTCAGGCCGGTGTGCCGGTGGCGAACGGCGCGCGGGCGGGCGCGACGGGTGCGGCGGGCGCGACGGCCGGGCGGCGCCGGGCGAGGGCCTCGTCGAAGCGGGCCCAGACGAGGGCGGCCAGGTCGTCGTCCACGCCGAGGGGCGGGCTGACCAGGTCCGCGCCGCTGCTCACCAGCCGGTCGTGGAAGAACCCGGGCGCGAGCAGGTAGGAGGCGACGGCGACGCGCGGGGCGAGGCCGGCCCTGGTGCGCTCGAGCGCCTGGGCGAGCGTGGGCGTCCCGGCCGAGGCGAACGCGGCCGTGACGGGACGCGAGAGCCGTACGGACAGCAGCCGGGCGGCGGCGCGGACGTCGTCGAGGGCGGCGGGGTCGGACGAGCCGGCCGCGCCCAGGATCACGGCGTCGCAGGGCCGCAGGCCGGCCGCGGCCAGGCGGCGCGCCAGCACCGAGGTCAGCAGCCGGTGCGGCCCGAGCTGCCCGGCGACGAGCGCGTCGGGCCGGGTGCGGGCGACGACGGCCGGCAGGTCGATGTGCGCGTGGTATCCCCCGGCGAGCAGCATCGGGACCACCACGACCGGCCCGGCCACCTGCGACAGCACGTCGGACAGCAGCGGCGCGCTGATCTCCAGGAACCCCAGCTCGACCGGCGCGCCGGGCCTGGCGCGGCGCACGCGGGCCGCCAGGGAGTCCATGACCGACTCCCAGTGGCCGCTGCGTGCCCCGTGCGCCGCCATCACCAGGGTCGGGGTCATCGCTCGTCCCTGCCGCAGGCGAGGCGGTAGCCGCGCTTGACGACGGTCTCGACGATGCCCGAGGGACCGAGCGCCCGGCGCAGCCGGGTGATCGCCATCTCCACCGCGTGCTCGGCCGAGTCGCGGGAGGGGCCGCCGGGCAGCACGACCCGCAGGTCGGCCCGGTTCACGACGTGCCCGGGGCGCTCGGCGAGCCGCTTCAGCACGGCCATCGGGGCGGGCGGCAGAGGCTTGAGCTCGCCGTCGACCACCACGGCGTGACCGCGGATCTCCAGCTCGTGCCCGCCCGCGACGAGCCGCGTGACGCCGCTTTCCGGCAGGTGGCGGGCGAGGGTCCGGGCGAGCGCGCCGAGGCGGGCCCGCTCGGGCTGGACGGCCCGCACGCCGCGCTGGGTCAGCGGCCCGGCCGTGACCGGGCCGACGCAGGCCGCCACCACGCGGCTGCCGAACGCGGCGAGCAGCGCGTCCTCCAGCCCGTCGGCGCGGGCGGCGCCCAGCATGGCCAGCACGGCGGGCGCGCTGGTGAAGGCCACCGCGTCCACCGAGCCGGTGATCGCCTGGCTGATCAGGCGGCGCAGCGGCGAGGTGTCGCGGTAGGGCAGCCACCGGTAGACCGGCACCTCGATCACCTCCGCGCCCGCCTCCCGCAGCGACGCGACGAAGCTGTCCAGCGGCTCGCCGTGCAGCTGCACGGCGATGCGGCGGCCGTGCAGGTCCTGCGCGAGCAGGTACTCCTTGACCTCCTCGCACGACTCCGTGGCCGGCGTCCAGAAGTCCACCAGGCCGGCCGCGCGGACGGCCCCGCGCGCCTTGGGGCCGCGGGCGAGCAGCCGCGCGCCGCCCAGGTGCGCGTTCAGGTCGGCGGACAGGCCCCAGCCCTCCGCCGCCGCCATCCACCCGCGGAACCCCACCCCCGTGGTGATGACCACGTCGTCGACGGGCGCCTCCAGACAGGCCCGGGTCGCGGCGAGCAGCCCGGCGTCCTCCGCGAGCGGCACGATGCGGATCGCGGGCGCCCGCACGACCCGGGCGCCCCGCCGTTCGAGGAGCGCGGCCAACTCCTCGCTGCGGCGGGTCGCCGTCACCCCGATCGTGAACCCGGCCAGCGCGTCCGGCGCCGTCTCCAGGCTCATCGGGGTCTCGTCCACCAGCGCGGTCATACCACGCTCACCTCCACGGTTCCGTCGGTGACCCGAACGGGATAGGTCGGCAGGGCTACGCCGGTGTCGTCCGCGCACACGCCGGTCGCCAGCGAGAACACCTGCTTGTGCATGGGCGAGGCCACGGTCGGCTCGCCGTTCCTGGTGCCGACGATGCCCCTGGACATCACGTACGCCCCGCTGAACGGGTCGAGGTTGTCCAGGGCGTACAGCGCGCCGTCGAAGGTGCGGAAGACCGCCACCTGGCGGTCGCCGACGAGCACCGCCGCACCCCGCTCGGGCAGCAGGTCGGTGTAGGTGCAGACCGGGGTCCAGTGGCCGGCAAGGGCCGGCATCTCGTCGAGGATGGTCATCTGCGGGTCACCTCCAGTGGAATCAGCACCGGTTTGATCTGGTCGCGCTCGGTCTCGAAGGAGATCGAGGGGTCGGGAACGCCGGGGGCGTTGACGAAGCTGACGAAGCGGCGCAGTTTGTCGGGATCCTCGATGGTGGCGCGCCACTCGTCGGCGTATGTGGACACATGCCGTTCCATCTGCGCGTCGAGTTCGGCGCAGATGCCGAGCGAGTCCTCCATGATCACCTCACGGAGGTAGTCGAGCCCGCCGTCCAGGTTCTCCAGCCAGGCGGCGGTGCGCTGGAGCCGGTCGGCGGTCCTGATGTAGAACATCAGGAACCTGTCGATCGTCCTGACCAGGTCGTCGGTGGACAGGTCGGACGCGAGCAGGTCGGCGTGACGGGGCTTGAAGCCGCCGTTGCCGCCCACGTAGAGGTTCCAGCCCTGCTCGGTCGCGATGACGCCGAAGTCCTTCGACCTGGCCTCGGCGCACTCCCTGGCGCAGCCGGAGACGGCCGACTTCAGCTTGTGCGGCGAGCGCAGCCCCCGGTAGCGCAACTCCAGGGCGATGGCCAGGCCCACCGAGTCCTGCACGCCGTAGCGGCACCAGGTGGACCCGACGCACGACTTCACCGTCCGCAGCGCCTTGCCGTACGCGTGGCCGGACTCGAAGCCGGCATCGACGAGGCGGCGCCAGATGGAGGGCAGCTGCTCGACCCGGGCCCCGAGCAGGTCGATGCGCTGCGCTCCAGTGATCTTCGTGTAGAGCCCGAAGTCGCGGGCCACCTCGCCGATGACGATGAGCTTGTCCGGGGTGATCTCCCCGCCCGGAATGCGGGGGACGACCGAGTAGGTGCCGTTCTTCTGGATGTTGGCCAGGAACTGGTCGTTGGTGTCCTGCAGCGCGGCCTGCTCGCCGTCGAGGATGTGGCCGCGGCCGAGAGAGGCGAGGATCGAGGCGACCGCCGGCTTGCAGATGTCGCAGCCGCGGCCGGTTCCGTGCTCGGCGATGAGCTGGGAGAACGTGGTGATCCCCCGGACGTTGACGATGTCGAACAGCTCGGCCCTGCTGTGCGTGAAGTGCTCGCACAGCGCCTTGCCGACGTCGACGCCCGACTTCACCAGGATCTGCTTGAGCATCGGCACGCAGCTTCCGCAGGTGGTGCCGGCCCGGGTGCAGTCCTTGACGCCCTGCACGTCGGTCAGGCCCTTGTCGGCGATGGCCGCGCAGATCTTTCCCTTGGTGACGTTGTTGCAGGAGCAGACCTGCGCGTCGTCGGGCAGGTCGATCGACGCCTTGCCCGCGCCGGCGAACAGCAGGTCGCTCGGCGCGCTGGGCAGCGGCTTGCCGACGAACGGCCGCAGCGCGTTGTACGGCGCGGCGTCGCCGACGCAGATGCCGCCGAGCAGGGTCTTGGCGTCGTCGCTGATGAACAGCCGCTTGTAGACGCCGCCGACGGGGTCCATGTAGGTGACGTCGAGCGCGCCCGACATGGCGCCGAACTGGGCCACCTCCACGCCGAGCAGCTTGAGCTTGGTGGACATGTCGGCGCCGGTGAAGGCGGCCTGCCCGTCGAGGATCCGTTCGGCGGCCACCTCCGCCTGGGTGTTGCAGGGCCCGACGAGGCCGTAGACCATGCCCCCGGCGAGCGCGCACTCGCCGATCGCGTAGATGTGCTCGTCGGAGGTGCGCATGCCCTCGTCGACCACGATGCCGCCGCGCTCGCCGACCTCCAGGCCGCAGTCGCGGGCGAGCTCGTCGCGCGGCCGGATGCCGGCCGAGAAGACCACGATCTGCGCCTCGATCGCCTCGCCGTCGGGTTTCACGAGCGCCGTGACCCGGCCGTCCTGGCCGGCCTCGATCGACCGCACGCCCGCACCCGTGTGGATCGTCAGCCCGAGCCCCTCGATGTGCCCGCGCAGCACCGAGCCGCCGCCCTCGTCCACCTGGCGCGGCATGAGCCAGCCGCTCATCTCGATGACGTGGGTGTCGAGGCCGAGCCCCCGCAGGGCGTCGGCCGCCTCCAGGCCGAGCAGGCCGCCGCCGATGACCACGCCCGCGCGAGCGTCCCGCGACGCGTCCCTGATGGCGTCCAGGTCGTCGATCGTCCGGTACACGAAGCAGCCCGGCAGGTCCCGGCCCGGCACCGGCGGCACGAACGGCGCCGACCCGGTGGCCAGCACCAGCACGTCGTACGGCTCGCTGTCGCCGGCGTCGGTGGTGACGATCCGGTTCGCGCGGTCGATCGCGGTGACCCGGACGCCGGTCCTGAGCGTGACGCCGTCCGGCACCGGATAGGTGAGGTCCTCGACGCTCCTGCCGCTGAGGTAGGAGGTGAGCGCCACCCGGTCGTAGGCCGGGCGGGGCTCCTCGCCGAAAACGGTGACCGTCCCGCCGAAGCCCCGGCCGGAGAGCGTCTCGATCAGGCGGTGCGCCGTCGGGCCGTGTCCTACGACGACGAGTCTCATGCCCTTACGGTCCTCCATGCGCTCACGGTCCTTCATGCGCTCACGCCTTCCTGCTCACACAGCCAGCCGACGATGCCCTCGACCGCGTCGCGGCAGCTGCCGCAGCCGGTGGTGGCCCTCGTCGCGGCGGCCACGGCCTCCACGTTCCGCGCGCCGGACTCCCAGCACGCTCTGATCTGACCCTTCGTCACGTTGTTGCACTGGCAGACCCGGGCCGAGTCCGGCATCCGGGTGGGGCTGTCGGCCACCGCCGCGCCGCCCACGCCCGCGAGATCGGGGAACAGCAGCCCGGTGCGGTCGCCGGGCAGGGGACCTCCCCGGTCGAAGAGCTGGGTCAGCGTGCCCACCGCGGAGGTCTCGCCCAGCAGGATCGCGCCGACGAGCCGGCCTTCGCGGATGACGAGTTTGCGATAGGTGCCCTTGTGCCGGTGGGAGAAGCGGACGATCTCCGCCTCGTCCTCCGTCAGCTGGGTCTCCCCCATCGCCGCGAGCTCCACGCTCCTGGCCTTCAGCCGGGTGACCAGCCGCGAGCCCCGGTAGCGCGCGCCCTTGTCGGCGCCGGTGACGAGGTCGGCCACGACCGACGCCTGTTCCCACCCGGGGGCGACCAGCCCGTAGACCAGGCCCGCGTGCTGGGCGCACTCCCCGATCGCGAAGATCGACGGGTCGTCGGTGCGCAGCTCGTCGTCCACGACGACGCCGCGCTCGACCTCCAGCCCCGCGTCGCGGGCGAGCCCGACGACCGGGCGTACGCCGCAGGCCAGCACGACCAGGTCGGCGTCGATCAGCTCGCCGCCCGCGAGCTCCCCGCCGGACAGTTCCACGTGCCGCTCGCGGATCGCGCTCACGGTGACGCCCGTGCGGATGGTGACGCCGAGCGCGCCGAGCGTCTCGCGGAGGATGAGCCCGGCCTCCTCGTCGAGCTGGCGCTCCATCAGGTGTCCGGCCAGGTGCAGCAGCGTCACCGGGACGCCCCGCCCGGCCAGGCCCCGCGCGGCCTCGATGCCGAGCAGCCCGCCGCCGACCACGACCGCGCTGCGCGCGCTCACGGCGGCCTCCCTGATCCGCTCGCAGTCGTCCAGCGTGCGGAACGCCGTCGCCCGCTCCACGCCGGGGATCGGCGGGACGACCGGCTCGCTGCCGGTGGCGAGCACGAGCACGTCGTACGGCTCGCGCGTCCCGTCGGCGGCGACCACCGTCTGGCAGTCCCTGTCGATGGCGGTGACCGCGACGCCGATGCGGGCGGTCACGCCGTGGTCGGCGTACCAGCGGGAGTCCAGCAGCCGGACCTGGTCCGGGCTCGACGTGCCGGCCACCACGTTCGACAGCAGGACCCGGTTGTACGGCTGCCACGTCTCGGCGCCGAACACCGTGATCTTCATGTCCTTGTCCCGGGCGCGGACCTCGCTCACCAGGCGCGAGCCCGCCATCCCGTTCCCCACCACGACAAGCCTCACGCGACACGCTCCCCGTCTTCGGCGCACCGCTCGATGGCGGCGGCGCAGACCTTGAACTCCGGCATCCGCGACGTCGGGTCGAGCGCCGGGTTGGTGAGCAGGTTGACTCCCTCCCAGTGGAACGGCATGAACAGCGTGTCGGGACGGATCGAGGCGTTCACGCGGGCCACGCCCTCGGCGGCGCCCCGGCGGCTGCGCACCCGGACGCGGTCGCCGGTTGCGACGCCCAGCCGCTCGGCGAGGTCCGGGTGCAGCTCCACGAACACCTCGGGCGACGCCTTCGTGAGCGGGCGGATGCGGCGCGTCTGCGCCCCCGACTGGTAGTGGGCGAGCACCCGCCCCGACGTCAGGTAGAGCGGGAACTCCTCGTCGACGTCCTCGGCGGGCGGGCGGTGCTCCACCGGCACCAGGCGGGCCCGGCCGTCCGGCGTCGCGAAGCGGTCGAGGAAGGGCCGCGGGGTTCCGGGGTGCGGGTCGTCCGCCGTCTCGGGACACGGCCAGAACACGCCGGTCTCGGCCGCGATCCGCTCGTAGGTGATGCCGGAGTAGTCGGCGACGCCCCCGGCGGAGGCCCGGCGCAGCTCGTCGAAGACGGTGCGCGGGTCGGCGGGGAACTTCTCGCCGCAGCCGAGCCGCTCGGCGAGGCCCCGCAGGATCTCCAGGTCGCTGCGTGCGTCCGGCGGGGGCGCGGCGGCCTGGCGGCGCAGCAGGACCCGGCCCTCCAGGTTGGTCATCGTGCCCGCCTCCTCGGCCCACTGGGTCGTGGGCAGCACGACGTCTGCCATGGCCGCCGTCTCCGACAGCACGAAGTCGGAGACCACGAGGAGGTCGAGCGCGTCCAGCCGCCGGGCGACGTGCCCGGCGCGCGGCGCGGAGACGACGGGGTTGGAGCCGAACAGCAGCAGCGCCCTCGGTCCCCCCGGCGTTCCGAGGGCGTCCAGCAGCTCGTACGCCGACCGGCCGGGACCGGGCAGGTCGGCGGGGTCGATCCCCCAGACGGCCGCGACGTGCGCCCGCGCCGCCGGGTCGTCGATCTTGCGGTAGCCGGGGAGCTGGTCGGCCTTCTGGCCGTGCTCCCTGCCGCCCTGGCCGTTGCCCTGGCCCGTCACGCAGCCGTAGCCGGAGCCCTCACGGCCGGGCAGCCCGAGGGTGAGCGCCAGGTTGACGAACGCCGTGACCGTGTCGGTGCCCTTGGCGTGCTGCTCGGCGCCCCGGCCGGTCAGCACCATCGCGCGCTCCGCCTCGCCGAGGATCCGTACGGCCTCGCGCATCTGCGCGACCGGGACGCCGGTGACGCGCTCCACCCGCTCGGGCCACCAGGCCGACACGGAGGTGCGCACCTCCTCGAAGCCGGTCGTGCGGGCGGCCAGGTAGTCCAGGTCGGCGTAGCCGTCGGCGATCGCGATGTGCAGCAGACCGAGTGCGAGCGCGAGGTCGGTGCCCGGGGTGACCTGCAGGTGCAGGTCGGCCGTCTTGGCGGTCTGGGTGACGCGCGGGTCGACGACGACGAGCCGGCCGCCCCCGGACCGCATGGCGCTCAGGTGGCGTACGAACGGGGGCATGGTCTCGGCGACGTTGCCCCCGGCGAACAGGACGGCGTCCGCGCGGGCGATGTCGGTGATGGGGAACGGCAGCCCCCGGTCCAT
The DNA here is from genome assembly GCF_900156315.1 of Microbispora rosea. Classification (GTDB taxonomy): domain Bacteria; phylum Actinomycetota; class Actinomycetes; order Streptosporangiales; family Streptosporangiaceae; genus Microbispora; species Microbispora rosea. The sequence continues at coordinate 105,900 of NZ_FTNI01000016.1, forward strand.
GCCGAAGGCCCGGTTGACCGCGGCCGCCGCCGAGGACATGCAGAACCTGCCGTTGTAGTCGATCTGGCTGGTGCGCAGCGCGACCCTGGCGAACTTGCCGAGCTGGTAGGCCTTCTCGTTGGTCAGCCCGCCGCCGCCGAACACCGCCACGGCGTCCGGCCCGTGCGCGGCCCTGATGGCCTCGATCCGGGCGGCGACGTAGTCGAGCGCCTCGTCCCAGCTCACCGGGCTGCCGTGCAGCAGCGGGGTGGTAAGCCGTTCCGGCGAGGTGAGCAGTTCCGCCGCCGTCCAGCCCTTCTGGCACAGGCCGCCGGCGTTGGCCGGGATGTCCTCCCGCGGGGTGATCTCACCCTTCGCCACGTACATGCCGCACTGGAGCGCGCAGTACGGGCAGTGGGTGGCCGAGCCCACGGTCGTGCCCGCGGTGGCCTGTGACATCACAGGACCGGGAGCGTGCAGTGAGATCGGCATGGATCCGATGGTGCTGACAGGCGGTTTCACCGCTGGGTCCCTTCTGTTACCGCTGTGCTACAAGGCGCCAACCGCGCTAACTTCGGCGAGCGCGGCGTGTGAGAGACCCCGTCGTCTCGAAAGCTCACTTGTGCTGTCGCCGCTTGTGAGGCATGAGCCCGGAAAAGGCGGGCGCCGCGCGGGCGCCCGCGAGAGGCCGGGAAAGGCCGCGTCTCAGACCCGGGCGGCCGCCAGGCTCGGCGCCGACTTCGCTCCGAGTGTGCGCATGTAGCAGAACCAGGTGAGCGCGAAGCAGACGACGTAGAAGGCGGCGAAGGCCGCCAGCGCCGCCCCCGCGCCGCCGGTCGCGGAGATGGAGCTGCCGAACCCGCGGTTGATGAAGAATCCGCCGAAGGCGCCCACCGCGGAGATGAACCCGATGGCCGCCGAGGCGTCACGCTTGCCGGTCGCCAGCGCCTCCTCGTACGCGGGGGTGCCGGGCTCGACGCCGGCCACCGCCTTGGCCCGGAAGATCGCCGGGATCATCCGGTAGGTGGAGCCGTTGCCGACGCCCGCGGTGCCGATCAGCAGCATGAAGGCCGCGAAGAACAGCGGGAAGCTGTGCGCCGACATGGCCTGCCAGACGAGCAGGACCGAGACGGTCATCGCGCCGAAGTTCCAGAACGTCACCGAGGCGCCGCCGAGGCGGTCCGACAGCCAGCCGCCGACCGGCCGGATGAGCGAGCCGACCAGCGGGCCGAGGAACGCGAGCGAGGTCAGCGCGGCCTGCTCGGGGAACTGCGACTTGATGAGCAGCGGGAACGCGGTCGAGTAGCCGATGAACGAGCCGAACGTGCCGATGTAGAGGACCGACATGATCCACGTCTGCGCCCGGCCGGCGGCCTTGGCCATCTCCCTCGGCTCCGCCTTGGCCGAGGTGAGGTTGTCCATGCAGAAGTACGCCCCGGCGGCGGCCGCCAGGACGAAGGGCACCCAGAACAACCCGGCTGCGGCCAGCCCGAACCCCGCGATGACCAGCGGCATCAGCAACTGCACGGAGCTGACGCCGATGTTGCCGCCGGCGGCGTTCAGGCCGAGGGCGGCGCCCTGCCTGTTCTGCGGGTAGAAGTAGGTGATGTTGGCCATGCTGGAGGCGAAGTTGCCGCCGCCGAGCCCGGCCGTCGCCGCGATCACCAGGAAGGCCCAGTAGGGCGTGCCCGGGTCGTTCACCGCCACCGCGAGCAGGACGGCGGGCACCAGCAGCAGCGTCGCGCTGACCACCGTCCAGTTCCGGCCGCCGAACCGCGCGGGCGCGAAGGTGTAGGGGATGCGCAGCGTCGAGCCCACGAGGTTGGGCAGCGAGACGATCCAGAAGAGCTGGTCGGTGGAGAACTTGTAGGCGCCGAGCTTGACCGCGACGATGCTCCAGACGGTCCACAGTGTGAAGCCCAGATGCTCGGCCAGGATCGAGAACACCAGGTTCCGCCGGGCCACCTTCTTGCCGGTGCTCTCCCAGAACGCGGGATCGTCCGGTCGCCAGTCACCGATCCAGCGGCCCTTCCTGGGTTCTTCCGGGGCCGTGCGCGCCGCCTGCGTCGCCGTCATCGCTCCTCCTGCGTCCTTATCGGCTGGGGCCGGTAACCGAAGCTAGGAAGAGCGCGTTACGCACTTTGACCATGCGTGACCGTGCGGCCGTTACATGTGCCGCACCCGCGAAACATGCAATCCACAGGCATAACGGACGCAACATCGGGTTAACACGGGCCCGCCTCTCGTGTAGCCCCTGTTTCGTCCGCGTGACCCCTGCCCGGCCCGCCGCCATCACTCATGGTCAGCACGCCGGCCGCGACCCGTACGCGGGGTATTTCAGGAAATTCCCGCGATCGCGGTAGTGCCATTCCGTGACCGGACTACGGCATTTTCCACTGCGGCATGGCGCAGACATTTCGGTTGACATGTGACCGGTTTTCGCTCGCAGGAATATCCGCGGCGGGGAGGGGGGATATCGATGCCGCCTCCCGCCGGACGAGGGCCCCCGAGGGCCCCGCGCACTCGGGGAGGACGGATGTCAGCGGTCTCGCGCCGCGCGTTTCTTTCGACGGGGGTCCGCTGGTCGGCGTGCCTGCCGGCGGCGATGCTGACGGTGCAGAGCGGGCTCGTCGCGGCGGCCACGCCCGTCTTTGCCGGGAACCGCCCGAGGCAGCCGCGCGTGTACACCCGGTCGGACTGGAAGGCCGATCCGCCCAGGAGCAAGGCCGAGGTGCTCGACCACGCGCCCGACCGGCTCGTCGTCCACCACACGGCGACGGCGAACACGGGCCCGACCGACCTCGACGCCGCCTTCCGGCTGTCCCGGACGATCCAGCGCTACCACATGAAGCACAACGGCTGGGAGGACATCGGCGAGCAATTCACCGTCAGCCGGGGCGGATACGTCATGGAGGGCCGCAACCGCTCGCTGCCGGCCGTCGAGTCGGGCAAGCACGTGATGGGCGCGCAGGCGGCCGACCACAACGACCACACGCTGGGCATCGAGACCGAGGGGACCTACACCTCCTCCCTGCCCCCGGACCGCCAGCTGTCCGCGCTCACCGCCCTGCTGGCCTGGCTGTGCGACGTCTACGCGCTCGACCCGCACGAGGCCATCATCGGCCACCGCGACCTCAACAGGACCGCCTGCCCGGGCGACCGCCTCTACGCGTACCTGCCCCGGTTGCGGGACGACGTCGCGCGCCGCCTGGGCGGGCACGGGGCCGGGCGGGACGAGCCCCCGCCCCCGCGGCTCGCGCTGCCCGGCGATCCGGAACAGAGGCCCGTGCTCATCGGCGACCTGCCGCTGGAGCACGGTCCCGCCGTGGGCCCGCACGACCTGTCCCGCTGAGACGGCCACGGGCGGTCCCCTCAGAAAGGGAACCGCCCGAGTGGCGCTTTCGCGGCTGACTGGCGCTTTTCGTCAGATCCGCTCGACGTTCGGCCCCCGGCAGCGATTGCGCGTGTCGAACACGAAGGCGCTCTCGCGCTGGACGAGGGCGTAGTCGAAGCAGTCGTGGTCGGTGAGGACAACGACGGCGTCGGCCGCCGCGATCTCCCACGGCGACGCCTCGGCGATCGCAACCCCCTCGGGCACGAGGGCGAGGTCGACGTGCGGGTCGGCCGCGTGCACGTCCGCGCCCAGCTTGCGCAGGTGCCTGGCCACCTCGATCGCCGGGGACTCGCGGCAGTCACCGGTGTTCTTCTTGTACGACAGGCCGAGCAGGAGCACCCGGCTGCCGTTCAGAGCCTTGCGCCGGTCGTTCAGTGCCAGCACCAGCCGGTCGACGACGTGCGCGGGCATGTGGTCGTTGACGTCGTTGGCCAGCTCCACGAACCGGAAGTTGTGCCCCAGGCTGCGCTTGACCTTCCAGGACAGGTACGACGGGTCGATCGGCAGGCAGTGACCGCCGACGCCGGGCCCGGGAGTGAAGCGCATGTAGCCGAACGGCTTGGTCGACGCGGCGTCGATGGCCTCCCAGACGTCGATTCCGAGCTGCCCGGCGAAGATCGAAAGCTCGTTGACCAGGGCGATGTTGACGTGCCTGAAGGTGTTCTCCAGGAGCTTGCACAACTCGGCCACCTGCGGCGAGGACACGGGGACGACCCGCTCGACGACGGCCTCGTAGAAGGCGCGGACCCGCGCGAGGGCGGCGTCGTCGAGACCGGACACGACCTTCGGCGTGTTCTCCAGGCGCCACCGCGCGTTGCCGGGGTCGATCCGCTCGGGGCTGTAGCCGAGGTGGAAGTCACCCGGGGCGCGCAGGCCCGATCCCTCCTCCAGAATCGGGCGCAGGTACTCCTCCGTCGTCCCCGGATAGGTGGTCGACTCCAGCACCACGGTCGCGCCCGGCCGCAGGCGCGGGGCGAGCGACCGGCCGGACGCCGCGATGTGGCTGAGGTCGGGCACGCCGTCGGTAAGCGGCGTCGGCACGGTGATCACGCAGACGTCGAAGCCCTCGGCGTCGGCGTAGTCCGCGCTGGCCCGGTAGCGGCCCGTCGCGTGCGCGGCGGCGAGCGCGTCGTCGCCGACGTCCTCGACGTACGACTGCGCGGCGTTGAGCCGCTTGACCCGCCACTCGTCCACCTCGATGCCCACCACGTCGAATCCGGCGTGCACCGCGCGGACGGCCAGCGGCAGGCCGACGTACCCCTGCCCGACCACGACCAGTTTCTCCATCAAGGACCCCCGTCCCTTGTCTGTCACAACAGGCGGTCTCAGCCGCGGCGGTTCAGAAGCGGGCGCCACCAGTCCTGGTGGTCCCGATACCAGCGCACGACGTCCGCGAGCCCCTCGTCGAAGTCCACCCGGGGCTTGTAGCCGATCGCCCTGATCTTGCCGCTGTCCAGCGCGTAGCGCCGGTCGTGCCCGGGCCTGTCGGGCACCTGCTCGACCATCTCCCATCCCACGCCGAAGGCGTCCAGGATGCGGCGGGTGAGGTCGATGTTGCTCAGCTCGACCCCGCCGCCGATGTTGTAGACCTCGCCGGGCTCCCCCTTGTCCAGCACGAGCTGGATGCCCCGGCAGTGGTCGTCCACGTGCAGCCACTCCCGCATGTTGCGGCCGTCGCCGTAGAGGGGCACGGGCCGCCCGTCGATCAGGTTCGTGACGAACAGCGGGACGACCTTCTCCGGGTACTGGTACGGCCCGTAGTTGTTGGAGCACCGGGTCACCCGGACGTCCAGTCCGTACGTGCGGTGGTAGGCGCGGCAGAGCAGGTCGGCCCCGGCCTTGGCCGCCGAGTAGGGCGAGTTCGGCAGCAGCGGCTCCGCCTCCGTCCAGGTCCCCGTGTCGATCGAGCCGTACACCTCGTCGGTGGACACCTGGACGAACGTGCGGACGTCCGCCTCCAGGGCGGCCTGCAGCAGCCGCTGCGTGCCCAGCACGTTGGTCGTCACGAAGTCGCCCGCGCCGGTGATCGACCGGTCGACGTGCGTCTCGGCGGCGAAGTTCACGACCACGTCGTGCCCGGGCACCAGCTCGCTCAGCAGCTCCGCGTCGCACACGTCGCCGTACGCGAACGTGAAGGCGGGGCTGTTCTCCACAGGGGCGAGGTTGGCCGGGTTGCCGGCGTAGGTGAGCGTGTCCAGCACCGTGACCCGGGCGTCCTCGTACCCGGGATAGGCGCCCGACAGCAGCGAGCGGACGTAGTGGGAGCCGATGAAGCCGGCCGCGCCGGCGACGAGCATCTTCACGCGCGCACCTGCACCTTGCTGTGGTCTCCGATCATGAGCTGATAGGCGTTGGGCACCCCGGTCGCCTTCGTGACCTCCGCGTTGCGGCCGATCAGCGAGTGGGTCATGCCGCGCACACCCCGGATGGCCGAGTCGGCGAGCACGATGCTGTAGTCCACCTCGGCGTCCTCGATCACGCAGCCCTCGCCGATCGAGGTGTACGGCCCGACGTACGAGCCAATGATCTTGGTGTCGGCGCCGATCACCACCGGGCCGCGGATGACCGAGCCCTCCACGACGGCGCCGGGGGCGATGACCACGCGCCCGCTCACCTCCGACAGTCCGTCCACGGTCCCCGCGACGTCGGGCTCGACCGCCTCCAGCACGATGCGGTTGCACTCCAGCATGTCCTGCAGCCGGCCGGTGTCGCGCCAGTAGCCGGTGACGAAGTGCGACCGCACGCGGTGTCCGCTGTCGATGAGCCACTTGATCGCGTCGGTGATCTCCAGCTCGCCCCGCGCGGACGGCCTGATCGCGCGCACGGCCTCGTGGATCGCGGGCGAGAACGTGTAGACCCCGACGATCGCCAGGTCGCTGCGCGGATACTCGGGCTTCTCCTCCAGCGCGACGATCTCCCCGTCCGGGCCGAGCTCGGCCACGCCGTAGAACTGCGGCTCGGCCACCCGGGTGAGCAGGATGCGGGCGTCGCACTCCTCCGCGCGAAAGGCGTCGACGAGGCCGCGGATGCCGCCGACCAGGAAGTTGTCGCCCAGGTACATGACGAACGGGTCACCGGCCAGGAACTCCCGCGCGACGAGAACGCAGTGCGCCAGCCCGAGCGGCTCCTCCTGGGGGATGTAGGTGACGTCGAGCCCGAACGCCGAGCCGTCGCCGACGGCCTCGCGGACCTCCCGGCCCGTGTCGCCGATGATGATCCCCACGTCGGTGATGCCGGCGTCCCTGATCGCCTCCAGCCCGTAGAAGAGCACCGGCTTGTTGGCGACGGGGACGAGTTGCTTGGCCGAGGTGTGGGTCAGCGGGCGCAGCCGCGTGCCCTTTCCCCCCGCCAGGACGAGTGCCTTCACCGCTGTTCGCGTCCTTCCCCGATATCCGGTGGGCGGCTCATCGCGACTCACCGCGGAGCAGCGAGTAGAGGACCTGGTCGTGCCAGCCGCCGTCGCGCCACTGGGCCCGCCGCAGGACTCCCTCACGCACGAACCCGATCTTCTCCACCGCGCGCTGCTCGCCGATGTTGGCCACGTCGGTGAAGCACTGGAGGCGCTCGGCGCGGGTGTGGGCGAACAGGTAGTCCGCCAGCAGGCGCTGCGCCTCGGTGCCGACGCCGCGGTTGCGGAAGCCCGTGAAGACGCAGATTCCGATCGCCCAGCACCAGCACGTCGCCTCGGGTCCCCAGGCCGTCTTCCACCAGGCCACCCATCCGGCGGTGTCCCCGCCGGAGTCGATGGCCAGCCGCCCGTAGTCGTCGCCGAGCAGGCCGTTGTCCGCGAACTGGCGGCGCAGCGCGCCGGAGTGGCGATATCCGTACCACTGGAATTCGCCCCGCGCCTCGGGCGTCGCCCGTTCCGCTTCGAAAACGTCGAGGTCCGCATCGCGGACCGGCCTCAATGTGACGTCCATGATCTCCCCTCATCGGGCATGCGGGAGCCGCGCAGAAGGAACGGAATCGTCCCGCGCTTTTCTCCCGGGCGAGGCCACGGGAAATCCCGTTCGGCCGACCGCCAGTCGCCAATGCTATGCGCGGACCAGGCCGCGCCCGGCGGGCCACATTGCGAACGAGCGTGAAAGGTGCGGATCGGGTTTCTCAATATCCCGCAAATTCGGATGTGCGGCACGAGGAGGCCGACAACCGCTCATCAGAATGACGCCATGACCAACGTCTCCGTTGTGATCCCCTGTTACCGATCCGCCCGGACGCTGCCGGCCCTGGTAGAACGCCTTCTCGCCGTTCTGCCCACCGCCGCGGACCTCTTCGAGGTCGTGCTCGTCGTGGACGGCTCGCCTGACGACACGTGGGAGGTGGCCCAGAGCCTGGTCGAGCGGCACGACAGCGTCCGCGCCGTGCTGCTGGCTCGAAACTACGGGCAGCACAACGCCCTGGTCGCGGGCATTCGATGCGCGCGCTACGAGGTCATGGTGACGATGGACGACGACCTGCAGCATCCTCCGGAGGAGATTCCCCGGCTCCTGGCGGGCCTGCGGCCCGACCTCGACATCGTGTACGGAGTCCCGAGCGGCGGAACGCACGGGCGAATCCGCGATATCGCCTCCAAATCGCTGAAGACTGGTCTTTCCGGGCGGTTCGGCGCGGAAAACGGCGCGGACATCTCCGCGTTCCGCGCCTTCCGGAGTTTCCTGCGGGAGTCGCTGGACGGCGTCGGAGGTCCGCACACGCAGATCGACATCGCCTTCTCCTGGGCGACCACCCGGGTCGGCACCGTGGAGGTGCGGATGCAGAGCCGGCTCGTCGGCCGCTCCAACTACACGCCCGCGATGCTCGTCCGCCACGCCATCGGCGTGTTCGTCGGATACAGCACGCTCCCGCTACGCCTGGTGACCTATTTCGGCCTGCTGACCGGGGCGCTCGGCATCGTCCTGCTGACGGTCTTCCTGTGGACGTACTGGTCGGGCGACAGCACGGTCAAGGGCTTCACCTCGACCGCGTCGATGATCGCGTTGTTCGCGTCCGCCCAGATGATCGCGCTGGGCATCATCGGGGAGTACCTCGGCAGGATCCACGTCGAGAGGATGGGACGACCCACCTACATCGTCCGCACCCGGGTGGAGAGCGGTGCGGCGCAGCCGATGACGGTGACGGGCGGGCCGGAGGGGTGGAGCGCGTGAAGCGGGTCGCCATCGTGCAGTCGAACTACATCCCCTGGAAGGGGTACTTCGACCTGATCGCGCACGTCGACGAGTTCATCCTGTTCGACGACGTGCAGTACACCGACAGGGACTGGCGCAACCGCAACCTGATCAAGACGGCGGCCGGCCCGAAGTGGCTGTCGGTCCCCGTACGGCGGGGCCCGCGTACCCGCCTGATCAACGAGGTGGTCGCGAGCGACATGGAGTGGCCCCGCGCACACTGGCTCCTGCTCGCGCAGACCTACCGCAAGGCCCCCTGCTTCGAGGAGGTCGCGCCGGCGGTCGAACGGCTCTACCTCGACTGCCGCGCCGACCGGCTGTCGGACATCAACCGGCACTTCCTCCAGGGGCTGCTGGACCTGCTCGGCATCCCGGCGGCCCTGAGCCGCGCCGAGGACTACGGCGCGGCGGGCACCAAGACCGAGCGCCTCGTGGACCTGTGCCGCAAGGCGGGCGCCGACGAATACCTCACCGGGCCGGCCGCCCGCGCCTACCTCGACGAGAGCCTCTTCGACCGGGCCGGGATCGGGGTCCGGTGGTTCGACTACTCCGGCTATCCGGAGTATCCGCAGGCGCACCCGCCGTTCGACCACCACGTCAGCGTGCTCGACCTGATCTTCAACACCGGGCCGGCCGCCGCCGGATATCTCAAGAGCGCCCAGCTTCTCAGGAATGCTCAGCGCCGCGCCGGCGGGCCGGCGACCTCGTAGACGGTGAAGTCCCCGGAGCGGAACCGCGGGGCGGCGGCGTCTCCGAGCCTCGCGCCGGGGACCCTCAAACGCTCGTCCACGAACAGCCAGCGCACCCCGTAACGGTCCCGGAGCGACCGGGCCGCCTGCGCCGAAGGCGCGGCGAACACCGCCTCGTTCTCCCGGAGCCGCTCGCGGTCCCAGAACGGCAGATACCAGAGCACCTGGCCCGGACTCCACCGGTCCAGGCTCGCCGTCGCGTACGCCCACCCCTCGACGAGCACCCGCCGCTCGGCCAGCGCCGACACCCAGGCCGCGCGGCTGTCGCAGGGGCCGTCGACGCCGAGACGGCAGTGCAGGTTCGTCGCGACGACGTCGCCGGGGCGGGAATGGTCGCGCAGCCAGCGCGCGGCGGTGACGATGCCCTGCGGCATCGCCTGGGCCCGTGCCGCGCGGTCGGCATCCTCCGCCGCGTTCACCGGGGTCTTGTACGTCACCGGAAGGACCCGGGTGAACCAGGCGGCCGGCGTGGCGAACGCCGAGGTCACCACGAGCGTGAGGGCGAACGAGCGCAGCGCGCCGCGCCGCGCGGCGGCCAGCGCGACAGCCGTCAGCGCCACGAAGACCAGCAGGGCGGCGTACGGCAGGGCGAGCACGCGGAGCGGCTCACCGTCGGGCAGCGGGACCCGCACGTCGCACAGGATCCGGATGCAGTAGGCGGCGACGGCCCCGGCGCCGGCGGCGCACACGATGGGCAGCGGCGACGTCCCCGACCTGCGTACGGCGGTGACGAGTCCGTAGACCGAGACGATCGCCAGATAGGGATAGGGCGCCTGGAGGAAGTAGATCTCCGACAGGCCGGGATGCCCGAAGCAGAGCGCCACGGCCAGCCCGGCCAGGCTCATGCCGAGGGTCAGCACGACGGCGGGTCTGGCGAGCGCCCGGGGCCTGCTGAGCAGGCCGAGCGTCCCGCACCAGGCGACGGCCCCGGACAGGACGCACAGGAGGGTGAGCCCGAGCACCGTCGTCAGCGGCCCCCCGAGCGGCCTTCCGTCGCCGACCACGCCGCCCCACGTCACGCGCATCAGGGACAGCGGGGCGGCCGTCGTCCCGCCGCGCACCCCGCCGTACAGGACGAACTGGGCGTAGAGCAGGCAGGCCGCACTCATGCCCAGTGCGACAAGGGCGGGGCCGTGCGGGCGACGGCGCCGCACCGACCCGGCGACGGCCACCGCCGCGAGGCCCGCCGTGAGCAGGGGCAGGTACGTCGCCTTGGCCCCCATGACGGCCGCCAGGAAGACCCCCAGCAGGAGCCATTCACGCGGGTTCCGCCGCCCGTTCTCCGGCAGCCGCCGGTTCTCCAGCAGATCGCTCAGCAGGAGGAAGACCGGGACGAACAGCAGCGCGCCGAAGGTCTGGGTGGGGCTCGACCAGGATTGGACCGGTTTCCAGACCAGCGCCCCGCCGGCCGGGCCGATGTAGAGGTTCGGCGCCGCGACGAGGAAGACGGCGGCCAGGGCGGTCAGGGCTCCGGCCCGCGACCCGATGACGCGCCGGGCGGCCATGCCCAGCAGGACCACGAGCGCCGCGATCATCGGCAGCATGCCGAGGCGGAACAGCAGCACCAGCGGCTCGACGCCGGTCACCCAGCTCGCCGCCGCGTAGTGGGCGTAGACGAACCAGTGGTACGGCAGGGGCTCCCCGGCGACGATCGGCATCGTCGGGGGCACGTGGTGCCGCAGCTCGCCGATGAACGCCAGGTGCAGGGGCATGTCGGGGTACGACGCCCCGAGCGCCGGCCAGGTGAGGGCCTGTGTACGGAAGAAGTTGACCGCGCTCCAGACCACCAGGTAGGCGACGACGAGGGCCAGCGACCACGACCACCAGATCGGCGACCGGGCCGTTGCGGGGGCGCTTCTCCAGTGCCGCCGCAGGCGGGGCACGAGGAGGAAGGCGGCGTACGTCGCGACCGGCCAGGAGAGGACGAGCAGCGGCGCCCCCACGGCCCGGGCCGCGACGTAGGCGAACACCTCCAGCGCGTATCCGAGGGCCAGCCCGAGCGCGAGTTCCTCGCCCCGGGAGCGGTCACCCCGATAGAGGGCGCGGACCAGCAGCGTTCCCGGGACCGCGAGGCAGGCGACGACGTAGCCGCAGAAACGGGCCATGTCCGAGACGCGGACGCCGTAGCGGCTCAGCGCGGCCGCCGTCAGCGCGAGCACCACGACGGCCGGCGCCCATCTCACCAGCATTCGCCGTGCCGGTGCGCCGTTCGCCGGCGCGCCGTTCGTCGCCGCGCCGATCGTCGATTCCTGCCGGGATTTCACCGGGCTCCGGGTCCGCGCGCTTCCTCCGGTCGCGCTCCTCGCGACCGAATCGAACAGCGCTTTCTCATCCGATCGGGACGGGCCCGTCGCAGGGATTTCCCGAGGCGAGGTGTCAGCCATGCGTGCGATTCTGGCGGCGGCGGCACCGCGAATTCGCCCGCGACCTCGTTCCGGGCGGATTCCTTGACATTCTTTTGCGGGTGTCCCGCTCGCCGGTCGGAAACGCGGAAATCGCGAAATCGCATTTCCGGCGTCCTGCGAACCTCCGTCAGGAAGGACGGTGCGCCCGCACTACCAGGGTGACCCCCGGAAACGACTTGACGGGCAGATATCGCTCGGCCGCGACCACGGCGCCCAGTCCCAGGTTGACCAGCAGCGGCACGTCGGTGACGTCGGAGCCTCTGGTGCGCTTCCTGCGCCAGGCCACGACCGGCCGCATCAGCACGTTCCAGCTCCACATGCGGTCGACGACCAGCCCGGCCCCGCGCAGCAGCGCGGACAGTTCCTCCCGGGCGTACCTGCGGAAGTGGAAGGACGCCACGTCGTGCGCCGACCACAGCGCCATGTCGCACGGGACCGTGATCAGCGCCCGGCCCCCCGGCCGCAGCACCCGCACCAGCTCGCGGGCGGCCGTGCGGTCGTCCTCGATGTGCTCGAGCACGTCGAACGCGAGCACGAGGTCGAAGGACTCGCCGGGCAACGGCAGGTCGCACGCGTCGGCGTGGATCGCCCGCAGCCCTCGCCGGAGGGCCAGCTCGACCGCGGTCTCGGAGTAGTCGGCCGCCAGCGCGTCCCACCCGTGCTCGACCAGCACCCGGGTGTTGCCGCCGCCCGCGGCGCCGATGTCGAGTGCCGTGCCGGGCGGACCGAGCCGCCGCAGCTCCCGGGCGAGCATGGCGCGCCGCTCCCGGTACCACCAGTGCCGGTCCTCCAGCTCGACGGTACGGCGGATGTCAGTGGCCTCCATGGGCAGCCTTTCCTAATGATCAGTTCTTACGTCGGGCCGGAAACGTCCAGAGTCTGTGCACGAGGTAGGTCAGCGGCACGTTCACGACGATGACCAGCGCCTGCGCCACCATGATCGGAATCCCGGCGAGCTCAACCAGGAGCGGAACGCCCGTGACCGACGCCGCCAGGAAGCCCAGCCCGACGGCGTAGAACCGCAGGCTGCCCAGCAGCCAGGACGATCCGGACACGCGGAAGACCATCAGCCGATACCACGGGTAGACGACGACCGAGGCGGCGAACTGGCTGGTCACGAGCAGGATGAGGTAAGGGACCCGATGCCCGAGCGCGGCCAGTTGCACGCCGAGGATCGCGTAGTACACCAGGGCCGAGATGGTGCCGCCGCCCAGGTAGAGCACGCGCCGCCGGTCGAGCGCCGCGGACAGGACCCGCCACGCGAGGCGACGGCGCACCGCGCGCGGGCGGCGATCGTGACCCGGGCCTGGACGTCGAGCGGGTGCCGGTGCCGGCCCCGTCGCCAACCCGGCCGCGTTCCTTCTCACGTCAGCGCACCTCGTAGCCGCGCACCGCGTCGACGACCCGGGCCGCGCCGGCCTCGCCGAGACCCGCGAAGAGCGGCAGCCGTACGAGCCGGTCCGCGACGCTCTCGGTGACCGGGCAGCCGCCGGGGGCGGTCCTGCTGTGCCGCACACCGGCCGGGGAGTTGTGCAGCGGCTGGTAGTGGAACGCCGCCTGCACGCCGTGCGCCGCGAGATGGGCGATGAACGCCTGCCGGTTGCGCAGGTCGGGCAGGAGCAGGTGGTAGAGGTGCGCCGGATGCGCGCGGTCGCTGGCGACCGACGGCTGTGCCACCCCGTTCTCGGCCGCCCAGTCCGCCAGGCCCTCGTGGTAGCCGCGCCAGACCGCCTGGCGCAGCCGCTGGATCGTGTCGAACGACTCCAGCTGGGCGGTCAGCATGGCGGCGAGGACGTCCGAGGGCAGATAGCTCGACCCGACGTCGACCCACTGGTACTTGTCGACCTGTCCCCGGAAGAACCGGCTGCGGTCGGTGCCCTTCTCCCGGATGATCTCGGCCCGTGTGGCGAGGGCGGCGTCGTTGACGAGCAGGGCGCCCCCCTCCCCGCACTGCACGTTCTTCGTCGCGTGGAAGCTCTGCGTCGCCATGAGCCCGAACGACCCGAGGGGCCGGCCCCGGTAGGACCCGCCCAGCCCGTGCGCGTTGTCCTCGATCAGGGCCAGGCCGTGACGGCGCGCCACCGCGCCGATCGCGTCCATCTCGCAGCCCACCCCGGCGTAGTGGACGACCACCACGGCCCTGGTCCGCTCGGTGATCGCGGCCTCGATCAGGCGTTCGTCGATGTTCAGGGTGTCGGGCCTGCAGTCCACGAACACCGGCACGGCTCCGCGCAGGGCGTAGGCGTTGGCGGTCGACACGAACGTGAACGACGGCATGAGGACCTCGTCGCCGGGCCGCAGGTCCAGCAGGATCGCCGACATCTCCAGGGCGTGCGTGCAGGAGGTCGTCAGCAGGGCGCGGCCGGCGCCGGTCAGCTCGCACAGGAGCCGGCCGGCCCGCTCGGTGAACGGCCCGTCCCCGCAGGTGAACCCTTGGCGTACCGCCTCGGAGAGGTAGGCGAGCTCGTTGTCCGCGACGTGGGTCCGGTTGAAGGGGACAGCCTTCAGGCTGGTGGTGCTCACCGCCGTAGTGAACAACGGCCCCGCTCCCCCGCCCCGCCGCCGCCGCGCGCGGTTGGCGAATCATGGCGCAAGCCTTACGGCGGCGGCGGGGAACGGGGCCGGCCGGGCTATCTCGCGGTGACGACCTGCACCACTTCGTTCGAGGTGCTGGGCGCGAAGCGCACCCACGCCTCGGCCTGCGCCGTGAGGCCGCCGAGGTAGACGGCGGTGATGTGGTGCTCCCCCACCGACAGCGCCGAGGTCGTGAACGTGGCGGGCGTGTCGGCGCCGGTCTGCATCCCCGAGCCGATGACGACGCCGTTGTCCTTGAAGAGCACCCTCCCGGCGGGCACCAGCGTGCCGCTGCGGGGACGCACCCGCGCGGTGAACGTGACCGGGAACTTCGCCCGGGAGGGGTTCGGCGAGGAGGTCAGCTCGGTCGTGGTCCCGGGGTCGAACGGCAGCGTGACGCGGGTCGGCGGCGGGACGATCGCGTCGACCGTGTTCGCACGGTCGATCCCGTTGTCCGTCTCGGTGGTGCCCTCGATCGTGACGGTGTTGTCGAGCAGAAGGGTCCGCCCGTTGACGACCGCGCCTTCCGCGACCTTGATCGAGCCGCGGGCCAGGACGGTGCCGCGGAAGGTGGAGTACGTCCCGAGGGCGGCACCCTCGGTGGCCTGCCAGTAGATGTTGTCCGCCTGTGCCCCGCCCACGAGCATGACGTTGCTGACCCTGGCCGTGGTCAGCGTGCTCGCGCGGAAGATGAAGACCGCGTCCGGGTTGCCCCCGGCGTCGACGGTGAGCGTTCCGTCGATGCGGAACGTCCCGTCCGACGAGTCGTAGACGCCGGGAGTCCTGCGGGTTCCACCGAGCTCGCCGGGCACGGTGACGGCGGGGCCCCGATCCGCGATGTCGTCGTAGGCGGCGGTCGCGTCGGCCATCACCTGCGCCGCCTCGGCGTCACCGGCGTGGATCTCCCCCTCGACCACGCCGGGCGGGAAACCGGTGACGGCGGTGCCCGGGCTCACGTCGACGTCCCCGGTGATCAGAGTCGCGTTCGTGCTGATGACCGTGCCCGCCGCCAGCACCGCCGTGTGCTCGGCGGCGCCGAGGTCCACCGGGGGCTGATCCGCGCTCGCACGGCCGTCCATCACGACGAGCACGCCCGCGACCAGGGCCGCGGCCAGTGCCGCGTACACCCACAACGCGGTGGCGCCGCGTGGGAGAAACCGGCGGTGACCGGCGACTGCCGCCATGAGAGGACTCCTCCTTCTCGGGGATCCGGCCTTGCCGCGTGATCGGCCCGGGCGGGTCGATCGGCGGGTCGCGGCGGCCTGCCCGCGCGTAAGCATTGGGTGAGGGAACCGGCAGGGACGCGGCCGGACACCGGGCAGGGGCGTTTCGTTGCCCGTTCTTTGCCCGGCGCCGGCCGTTTCGTTCAGCCCTGCTGGAACACGACGTCGACCCAGTAGTTCGACGATCGGAAGGTGCTGGACGGGAAGGTGTCGGTGGCGCTGTAGGCGTACACCCCGTTGCCGCCCGACGCGCCGTCGGCGGGCGCGGTCAGGGGCCCGTTGCTGCGCGGCGAGGTGAAGTACGGCCTGGTCACCGAGTAGCGCCCAAAGGTGTGGTACGAGACGACGTAGGTGGTGCCCGCGGTGATGGGGACCGGGTCGGGGAAGTCGACCTGCTGCCACCCGCTCGCGGTCTCGTTCGTGAAGGTCGCGGTCGCCAGCTGCGTGCCGCCTGACGTCCACAGGCTGCCGATGTGGGTCCCGGTGTTCTGCGGGCCCTTGTAGAACCGGACGCCGGTGACCAGGCCGCCGGTCGCGGAGGTGAACTTCACGCCGAGCACCGCGTCCTGGTCGTCGGGCTGGTTGACGACAGCGGGGACGTCGGTGTTGTCCCAGAGCGTCTGCGAGGGAGTGAACATCACGTCGACCCAGTAGTTCGACGCCCGGTAGCTGCTGTTCGGGAAGGTGTCGGTGGCGCTGTAGGCGTACACCCCGTTGCCGCCCGACGCGCCGTCGGCGGGCGCGGTCAGGGGCCCGTTGGTGTACTGCGTGGTGAAGTACGGCCGGTCCATCGCGTAGAAGCCGGACGTGGTGTGGTACGACGCGATGTACGTGGTGCCGGAGCTGATGGCCACAGGGTTGGGGAAGTCCATTCGCTGCCAGCCGGTCGCGGTCTCGTTCGTGAAGGTCACGGTGGCGAGCTTCTGGCCGTCGGCCGTCCATAAGCTGCCGGTGTGTGTCCCGGTGTTCTGCGGGCCCTTGTAGAACCGGACGCCCGTGATCACGCCGTCCACCGCCGGCTGGAACTTCACGCCGAGCACCACGGCCTGCGGGTCGTTGCGTGACGCCTGGTCGGGGGTCGCGCTGTCGCTCCACAGGCTGACGCTCGACACGCTCTGCACCAGCTCCGGCGAGGTGCTCGGGGCGAAGTGGATGACCTGCTCTCCGTCGAAGGTGTCGCCGCCGAGGTAGACGGCGGTGATCCGGTGCTGCCCTGCGGCGAGGCTCGACGTGGTGAGCCTGGCGGGATGCCCGTCGTCGTGGTAGTCCGTGCCGATGACCGTCGTCCCGTCCTTGAACGCCACGTAGCCCGCGGGGACGATCGACCCCGACTGCGCCTGGACGTTGGCCGTGAAGGTCACCGCGTCCCCCGTGTCGGACGGGTTGAGCGAGGAGGTCAGGGTCGTGGTCGTGGGCGGGTTGTTCGGCACCGTCACGCGGGTGGCCGGGAGGCTCGTGGTGCCCTGCAGGCCGATCGTGTTGTTCAGCGAGAACAGCCGTCCGTACACCGCGGCGCCCGAGCTCACCGACACCGCGCCGGAGGCGAGCACGTTGCCGCGGAAGGTGCAGAACGTGCCCAGCGACACGGTGCCCGTGAGCTCCCAGTACACGTTGTCCTCTTGGGCGCCGTTGATCAGGGCGATGTTACTCACGCCGCCGGCGGTGAGGGTGGAGCCCCGGAAGACGAAGAGGGCGTCGGGGTCGGCCTGCGCGTCGAGCGTGAGCGTACCGTTGATCGTGAAGGGGCCGCCGCTGGAGTCGTAGACGCCGGGAGTCCTGGTCGTCCCGCCGAGGGCGGTGGGGATCGTGGCGGTCGAGGACATGGCGGCGATGGCGTTGTACGCGCCGACCACGTCGGCCTTCGCGCCCGCGGCGGCGGCGCCGGTCCGGATGGAGCCGCTGACGGTGCCCGGCGGGAAGCCGGTCACCGTGGTCCCCGGGCTCACCCCGAGGTCTCCGGTGATCGAGGTGAGGTTGGTGTTCGTCACCGACGTCCCCGCCAGCACCGCGTACGTGTCGCCGTCGCCGATCGTCAGGGACGGGGCGGCGCTCGCACCGCCGGGGATCGCGACTCCCAGCGCGATGACCGTCAGCAGAGCCGTGAGCGTGGCAGAGAGGCGGCGCCGGACGGTTGCGCCGAAGCCGAGGCGGCGTCCGCCGGCCGCCTTCCGCAGGGCGGGCTCACGCCCGCGTTTCATCTCATTTGCATTCATTTCCTGACCTTTCTCGCATAATCCGGGCAAATGCCACATAAGCGCACGTCGCGATGGGACTTTCTATGCGAACCGGCTGGTGGAGCCGGCAGATGCGATGCGCAAACGATGACGCGAGGAAGGCCACCACGGAATAGGTGATTGCCGCGCCGATAAACAGGATCTATACGCGGACAGAAAAGATCTACGAAGTTACCGCTTGGGTTGGATAGTACTCCAGGGTTCGCGGAGCTTCCATACGATCCGCTCTTTTCGCTGCGTCCGGCTTCCCTTTCATCGCATTTCCAGATAAGCGCACGGCCTCTTTTTCTCCGGACGTTTCCGACCACCGTTCGGGGCCGGGCGGGAGCGCCACCCGGCCCCGAAGGGTCAGGACAGGACGGTGAACGGACGGCAGTTGCCCGGCCAGGCGGGGACACCGCCGGTGCCCGGGGCAGGGAAGACCGTGCACCGGGTCTGCGCCACCTGATCGGCGGTGGCCACGGTCACGTACAGGTCGTTGCCCGTGCCCGCGAGCTCGGCGTCCACCGAGGCGGCCAGCACGCCGGCGGGGTAGCCCGCGACGTGGGACAGGTCGTACCAGGTGTTCGTGCGGGGATCCCTGACCAGCGTCCTGCCGTCACCGGGGACGCGGCCGAGGAACGTCAGGAGCGATCCGGGATTGCCGACGAACGAGCTCGAGTCCACGCTCGTCGTGGGACCGGCGGGCCCCGCCGGGCCGGGAGGCCCTGCCTGCCCCGCCGGTCCGGCCGGGCCCTGAGGTCCCGCCGGGCCCGCGGGCCCGGCTGGTCCTTCCGGTCCGGCCTCTCCCTCGGGTCCTTCCGGTCCTGCGGGCCCTGCGGGTCCGGCCTTTCCTTCCGGACCTTCAGGACCCCTGGGCCCTTCCGGCCCGGGTGGCCCCTGCGGCCCCCGCTCGCCGGTCTCCCCCACGGGTCCGGCCGGGCCCGTGACTCCCCGCTCGCCGGACGAGCCGATCGGGACGAACGGACCGGTGGGGCCACCCGCTCCGGACAGCCAGGGCGGCATGGTCATGAAAGGCCATGCGGCACCGCCCGAGTCGCGGGGCCCGCCGTCGTCGTCCCACACGGGTACGGCTGCCGCGGGTGCCGGCCGGACCGGCGCGGCGGCCCCCACCGCATTCGTCGGCCCGGACGGCGGCGCGGCGGCGGCGCCTTCTCCGGCCTCGTCGTCCCACGGCCAGGGCGGCGCGGCGAACGTGGTGGTGCCCCCTCCCCGTGCGCCCCGGCCGTCCGTCGTGCGGACGCCCCGCGGCGCGCACTGCCGCTTCTTCGCCTTCTTCGCGCCGCGGGTGGCCGAACCGTGCGCACGCCCGGGCCTGGGACCGCATTCCGTATCCGCCTTCGGCCCTCGTGGGCCGTGGCCGAAGAATACGGACGCTTTCCCGCTCGCCGTGACGCCCGCGCCGGCCGGAGCGGACAGCGCCATGACTCCGCCGGCGACCACCCCGGCGACCACCGCGGCGACGGTACGCCGCAGTGCGCCCGCCCCGCCGGGCGACCGCGACGTCGCCCCACTTTCCCGAGGATTCACCCGAACCCGTCCTTCCAGCGAGAAATCCAGCTTCTGATGCCCTATCGCGGGCCGGCCCGAATTCCCGGCGAATTCTTTTCCCGGGGGAAAGCCGCCACATGAGTGTTCCGGCCGCCGGACAGCCGGGACGCGCCGGTTCCACGCGCATCCCTCGTCCTGCTCTTTGACGGCGGTTTACCCGGTCCCGCGCCGGCAGCGCCAACGGGGCGCGCGAAATGCGAAACGATATCCGCCCTGCAGGGAACTCTCCGCTTCCGCGCATGTCGCCGGGCGATATTCGGTCACCGCTATCCTTCGCTAGCCGTCCTCAGCTTAAGGCGTTCCGTCGCGCGAACCAGAGGTTGTACATGCCAGGCGAATGGAAAACAGTGGGCGCTGCCCGGAAAACAGGATTTCCCCGCACCGCGCGTATCTTCGGCACTGTTATGACGGCCGCGGCCGTCCTGCTCGCCACAGCCTGGGCTCCGGTCTCCGCCGGAGACTCCGCCACAGACCTGGGCCAGGGCGACGTGAAGATCGTAGGCACGCCCCCCTCCGGCTCGCCGCAGGGCACGCCCACGCCGAACGCCAAGGTTTCCCCCGGTGCCTCCACAGGCGCCCCCGCGCCCGAAGCCCCCCGAGTCCCGGCGACCCCCACGGCACCCGGCACGCCCGGCGGCCCCGCCGGACCCGCGGCGCCCGAGCCGCCCGGATCCGTGCAGACGGCCGACGCGGTCCAGGCGAGCCCCACGACGGACGCGCAGGCCGCGCGCCTCGGCGGCTGGGGGCACCTCCGGAGGGGACGGGGCCGGGCGTCCCGTCAGACCTGCCCGCCGGGATCGATCATCTGCGTCGAGAACAGCCTGCCGGGAAGTCCGCCCTCCGAGTGGGACGTGCCCGGCGCGGGCAGCCCGACGATCACCGGCTACGCCACCCAGATGAGCGTCAACGCGGGACAGACCCAGCAGTTCAAGGTGAACGCCCCCTCGATCACCTCCTACCGGATCGACATCTACCGGGTCGGTTACTACAGCGGTCTCGGGGCGCGGAAGATCGCCACCGTCAACCCCTCGGTCCCGCTGCCGCAGGCGCAGCCGGCCTGCCTGAGCAACACGACGACGGGCCTGGTCGACTGCGGCAACTGGAGTGTCTCGGCCTCCTGGGCCGTGCCGGCCGACGCGGTCTCCGGCGTCTACCTCGCGAACTTCACCCGCACCGACGGCACCAGCGGAGTCAGCCAGAACATCTTCGTCGTCAGGAACGACGCACGTAATTCCGACATCCTCGTGCAGACCTCCGACGCGACCTGGCAGGCGTACAACACCTACGGCGGCAACAGCCTGTACAAGGGCCTGCCCGTGGGCCGCGCTTTCAAGGTCAGCTACAACCGTCCGGTCATCACCCGCGCCGGATGGCCGGAGACCTATTTCTTCAACGCCGAATACCCCATGATCAGGTGGCTGGAGTCCAACAGCTACGACGTGAGCTACACCAGCAGCGTCGACATGGTGACCAGCGGCTCCCAGCTGCTGAACCACAAGGTGTTCTTCTCCTCCGGGCATGCCGAGTACTGGTCGCAGGAGATGCGCGACAACGTCATCAACGCCAAGAACAAGGGCGTCAACATCGCCTTCTTCACCGGCAACGAGATGTTCTGGAAGACGAGGTGGGAGAGCAGCATCGACCCCTCGGCGACCCCGAACCGGACGATGGTCTGCTACAAGGAGACCGTCGCCAACATGAAGATCGATCCGAGTCAATCCTGGACCGGGACCTGGCGGGATCCGCGTTTCGCCCAGCCGCCCAACGGCGGCTATCCGGAGAACGCCATGACCGGGACGCTCTTCATGATCAACGGCAACGTCAACAACGCGATCACCGTTCCGGCGGAGTACGCCCCGATGCGCCTGTGGCGCAACACCTCGATCGCGAACCTGCAGCCCGGGCAGGTCGCCACCTTCCCGAACGGGACGCTGGGCTACGAATGGGATGCGGCGCCGGACAACGCTTTCGCTCCGGCGGGGCTGGTCCTGTTCTCCAAGACCACCGTGGCCACCACCACCAAGTTCCTGCTCGACTTCGGCGCGACGTACGGCGCCGGAATCGCCACCCACAGCCTCGTCCTCTACCGCGACCCGAGCGGCGCGTACATCTTCGGCGCGGGGACCATCCAGTGGTCGTGGGGGCTGGACGCGGTCCACGACCGGCCGGGCACGCCGACGGACATCCGGATGCAGCAGGCCACCGTCAACCTCCTCGCCGACATGCGGACCCAGCCGGCCACCCTGCAGGCAGGTCTGGTCCCGGCCACGCCGTCGACCGACACCGCTCCCCCGACCTCGACGATCACCACCCCGTCGAGCGGCGCCTCGGTGCCCGGCGGCACCACCGTGACGGTCGCCGGAACCGCCGCCGACACCGGGGGCGGCGTCGTGGCGGGGGTCGAGGTGTCGGTCGACGGCGGCACCACGTGGCAGCGGGCGACCGGCCGGACGGCCTGGACGTACGCCTGGACGACGACGAGCGGCCAGGGCCCGGTCACGATCATGTCCCGGGCCGTCGACGACATCGGCAACATCCAGCGGACCCCGGCCAGCAGGCCCGTCACCGTCAACGCGGGCTGCCCGTGCTCCATCTGGTCGCCCGACACCGTGCCCGCCAACGTCACCAAGGACGACAACAAGGCCATCGAGGTCGGTGTGCGATTCCGGGTCCGCAGCCCCGGCTACATCTCCGGGATCCGGTTCTACAAGGGCCCGCTGAACACCGGGACGCACGTCGGCAGCCTGTGGACCAACACCGGGCAGTTGCTGGCCCAGGCGACGTTCACGAGTGAGACGGCGACCGGCTGGCAGCAGGTGAACTTCTCGACCCCCGTGCCGGTGAACAACGACGTCACTTACGTCGCCTCCTACCACACCAACACCGGGTTCTACTCGGTCAACCGGGACTACTTCGTCACGCAGTACTCCAACGGCCTCATCACCGGACTGGCGGACGGCGCGGACGGCGGCAACGGGCTCTACACCTACAGCAAGACGAGCACGTTCCCGACCAGCACCTACCGGGCCAGCAACGCCTGGGTCGACGTGGTCTACTCGCAGGCGACCACGCTGTGGGACGAGTCGGCGACACCGGACGTCGTCGCCCAGCCCGACAACAAGGCGGTCACGCTGGGGGTCAAGTTCCAGTCCTCCGTGTCGGGCGCCATCCGGGGGATCCGGTTCTACAAGAGCACCCAGAACACGGGTGTCCACGTCGGCAGCCTGTGGACGACCGACGGGCAGTTGCTGGCGAACGTCACGTTCACCAACGAGACGCCGTCCGGCTGGCAGCAGGCGCTCTTCTCCACACCCGTGAACATCACGCCGGGCACCACGTACATCGCGTCGTACTTCACGCCGACCGGGTTCTACGCGCTGGACCGGTTCTACTTCACCACGCAGTACAGCCGCGGCCCGCTCACCGCTCTGGCCGACGCCGCGTCCGGCGGCAACGGCGTCTACACCTACGCCGGGACGAACACGTTCCCGACCGCCACCTATCGCGCCTCCAACTACTGGGTGGACGTGCTGTTCGACCCCGCCCAGGCGCAGGCTGCGCAGGCCGCCCGGCGGGCGTTGCGCTACGGAGCCGACCGGGCGTACGGGAACCCGGTGCCGCACTCGCTTCCGGGGCGACGGCCCGCGGCGCCGTACGCGCCGGCCCCGCTCGTCCGAGGGACCGGCCGGGCGCAGCGCGACGCCGCGAGGGCGCCGATGCTGGAAAGGTTCTCCTACCTGGCACGGCCCCCGCGGTCCGGGGCGTTCCATCCGGGAGGCCGCGGGCACGCGCGGCATCCCGGCGGCGGGCTTGCACGGCATCCCGGCGACGGGCGGCCGGGCTCCCGGTCGTGAGAGGCCGACCGCGCGCGATCAGCCGCGCGCGGTCTCGCGGCAGGGCCGGGAGCGGCGCGCCGGTTCACCGGCGCGGGCCGCCTCGTACCAGTCGTCGATGACGGCGGCCGTGCGCGGCCAGTCGAGATCCGAGACCGCCCGCCGACCGCGCTCCACCATCCGGACGCGGGCGGCGGCGGTGTCGAGCACCAACTTCAGGTGCGCCACCAGGTCCTCGGCCGACCCGCTGCGGAACACCCGGTAGGCGTCCCGATCGGCTATCACCGGGCCGAGGGTGGCGTCGGAGGACACGACGACCGCCGTGCCCAGGGCGAGGGCCTCCAGGGCGGCCGTCGGGATCCCCTCACCGATGGACGTGAGCCTGCGCGAGGCGAGCACGAAGACCTCCGCCCGGCTGACCAGCGCGTGGACGTCGTCGCCGGACAGCTGCCCGGCGAACTCCACGCCCTCCCCGGCGAGCCGTTCGAGCCGGGCCCGCTCCGGTCCCTCCCCCGCGATGACGAGGCGCACCCCCGGGCGTACGGCCCGCAGCCGGTGGAACGCCTCGATCGTCAGGGCGTGGTTCTTCACCGGCACGAGGCTGCCCACGCTGACGATCAGTCCGGGTTCCACGACCGTCCGCGCCCCGATCGCCTCCAGGCGGGGCAGGTCGAGGCCGCTCGACATCGTGCGGATCGCCTCGGCATGGACACCGGCCCTGCACAGATCGGCCGTCGGCCGGGCGCCGATGGCGACGAACCCGGCGACGTGGCGGAAGGCCCACGGCATCACCGCGCGCTGCCCCATCGCGAGCGCGCCGTGAACGGTGAGCAGCAGCGGGACGCGCAGCCGCCGGGCGGCCGGGCCCAGGAAGAGCGCCTCGCGGTGGTCGCCGTGCAGGTTGACGACGTCCACCGTCCCCAGGCCGGGGAGCGCTGCCGCGCACTCCAGGGCGAACGCGACCGGGTCGGACCTGCGGGCGGCGACGCGGCCGAGGCGGGTCGGCGTCAGCGTCACGGCCTCCGCACCCGGCGGGACGTCGCCGCGCCGCCGGGCGACCAGCACCTCGTGCCCGCGCAGCACCTGCTCGCGCGCCAGCCGCGCGATGTAGCGCTCCTTTCCTCCGGGGTCCGGGGGCAGCCGATATCCGATGTGCAGAATCCTCACGTCATCCTCCCCGAGATCGATCTGTCCGCCCCGCGCGAGGCGTGCGGGGCGCTGCGCCCCCGCAACACAGCGGCGGCCGCCCATCGGACGTCGCGGGCGCCGGGCAGCAGGTCACGGGCGCCCAGCCCGGCCACCCGGGCGAACCACCCGACCTCCGCCACGGCCATGGCCCCGTAGCTCACCGTGGAGGCCAGCGCCGCCCCGGCCGGTCCCCACATCGGGATGAGCACGGCGTTCAGCGCGACGTTCGAGGCGAGGGCCCCGGCGGCGACGCCGGTCATCGTCATCGGGCGGCCCAGCCGCACCAGGTACTGCTCGACCGGCCGCAGCAGGGACCACGCGACGGTCCCCGGCGCGAGCGCGAGCAGCGGGAGCACGCTGCCCGTGAAGGCCGCGCCGTACAGTCTCGGGATCAGCAGCGGCGCGGCGCACGCGAGCACGCCGACGGCGGCCGACGCAAGCATCAGGTTGAGCCGGATGGCGCGCGCCGTGACCGCGCGGGCGTCGGACTCGTCCCTGACCGCCTGGCGGGACAGCACGATCTGCGCCAGCGCGTCGGTGGGCACCCTGGACAGCGACAGGAACGACGTCGCCACCGTGTAGAGGCCGACCTCGGCCGGCGCCGCCCAGGCGGTCAGCAGCAGGACGTCCACGGTCAGCAGGAGATGGAACGCCACCGCCCCGAGGTGATACCGGCCCGACAGCGCGAGTTGCCTGCGGGCGAGGGCCGCCTCCCCGCGTACGGGCAGCCCGAGTGGACGGGCGAACAACACGAACGGCATGAGCGTGGAGACGGCCCAGCAGGCGACCACCGCGGTGAGCGTGAGTCCGCCGGCCACGGCGAGCAGCAGGATCGGGACGTACAGCACCACGGCGGACAGCACGACCGACCGGTTGGCCAGCCCGACCCGGGACTCCAGCAGCGCGATCCCCCTGAGGTTGACCGCCGCGACGCCGAACGGAACGGCGAGCAGCGCCACGACCACCAGGTGGGTGGCGGCGGTCAGGGCCAGGGCGCTCACCGCACCCAGCGTCAGCAGGGCGGAGGCGGCGCCGAGGAGCAGCCCGAGGACCGCGGCGTTGCCGACCAGGGGCCGGTGGCGCTCCAGGACCGGCCACAGCGCGATCTGCGACCTTCCGACCGACAGGTGGCCCAGCACGGTCGCGATCCCGGCCGTGGTGGTGATCGTCGCGTAGACTCCGCGCCCCTCCGGCTGCAGGCAGCGGGCGAGGAACACGCCCGCCACCGCGGCCAGGACCAGCGGGATCGCCTGGCTGGCCATGGTCTGCAGGAGAGTCCTGACGCCCGTCCTCATCCGGTCTACCTCCCGCGGCGAGCCGCGAGCAGCCGCTGGTACATGCCGAGGTGCTCCTCGGTGACGGCCTCCATGTCGAGGTTCTTCCACGCCCACGCCCGCGCGGCCGCGCCCATCGACGCGGCGAGCGCTCGGTCGTCGAGCAGCCGGGCGATGCCGTCGGCCAGCGCCTCCGGCGCCGCGGGGGGCACCAGGACGCCACGGTCCTCCAGGAGTTCCGGCGTGCCGCCCACGGCCGTGGCCACGACCGGGCGGCCCGCCGCCATCGCCTCCATGACCGCGTTGCTCAGGCCCTCCTCCGTCGACGGGAGCGCCACCACGTCGGCGCGGGCCAGCAGTCCCGCGTTCTCCTGGCGGAAGCCGAGGAACCGCACGTCGACCCCGGCCTCCTCGGCCTGCCGCTCCAGCCTTCCGCGCTCGGGCCCGTCCCCGACGAGCACGAACGTGCAGGGCCGGCGCCGCCGGGCGAGCAGCGCCGCCGCCTCGACGAGGAACCGCTGCCCCTTGTTGTCGCTCAGCCTGGCCACGCACGCGACCACCGGCAGCGCGCTGCCGACCGGCTCGGGCTCGGCCCGGTCGAAGGCCGACGGCGCGAGCCCGTTGTAGATCACGCTCACCTTGCCGGCGGGCACGCCCTCGACCTCGCGCGTGCCCTGCGCGATGGCCACCGAGTTGGCCACGACGTGGTCGGTCATCAGGTTCACCAGGTGCTCGAACGCCGCCGTCCAGGGCGCCTTCGGCCTCAGGTAGCCCTGCGTGCGCCGGGCGGTGACGACCACCGGGACCCCGGCCAGCCGCGCGGCGGGCGTGCCCAGCAGGTAGCTCTCGTAGAGGAAGCCGTGCACGATCTCGGGCCGCAGGCGGCGCAGCAGCCGCACCAGCCGGGCGAACGCCCGCAGGTTGCGCGCCGGCGACACGACGCCCCGGGAGAAGCCGAGCCGGTGCACCGGGATCCCGGCCGCGCGCAGGTCGTCCTCGTGCGGGCCGCCCCTGGACAGGACGAACACGTGGACCTCGACGCCCCGGTCGCGCAGCCGCTCGGCGAGCAGGCACAGTTGCCGCTGCGCGCCCCCGAGGCCCAGATGCCCGATGAGGAGCACGACGCGCCGCACCTTGCACTCATCCGTGCCTTCGTCCGCGATTGCCATACGAGGGACCTCAGGTTCTGTGTACGAGTGAGTCGGCGGGGTCGGGGTCGGCGGACCTGCCGTCCTGCGGCGTCCTGGTCCACGCGACCGCGGCCAGCAGGCTCGCGATCATCACGATCGGCATGCGCTGCCGGAAGATGAGGCCGATGTTCGACATGGTCGTGGCGTACGCGACGGAGCCGGGGATGACGAACAGCAGGATGATCAGGAGCATCCGCCGGTCGTGCCGCCAGAGCCGGCGCGCCCCGAGCACGGCGCAGCACAGCAGCCAGTACCACAGGAGCGTGTCTACCTTCCCTAGCTGGAGCGCCAGGCTCCCGCTCATCCACGGGAAGGGGGACAGCAGCGTGTAGACGAGCTTCGGTCCCAGGGCGTTCCAGGCGCTGCCCTCGTCGTCGAAGACGACGCCCGAGCCGCCCTCCGCGTTCGCGAGCCGGGTGTGCTCCGACTGCCCGCGGTCGAGTTGTTCCTGCACCGCGCCGAACGGCCC
The DNA here is from genome assembly GCF_900156315.1 of Microbispora rosea. GTDB lineage: Bacteria > Actinomycetota > Actinomycetes > Streptosporangiales > Streptosporangiaceae > Microbispora > Microbispora rosea. Next base: position 133,128 of record NZ_FTNI01000016.1, read on the forward strand.
GCTCTGGTCGGCACCCGGGTCGACGCCCCGGTCGACGCCCTGCAGGAGCAGGAGGACAGGGATCAGCAGCACGGCGAAGGCGACCAGCCCGCGGCCGGACAGCGCGCGCCTGATCCGGGCGACGCCGACCAGCAGCGGCAGGGCGCACATGAACACCATGTACGGCCGCACGTTCCACAGCGCCCACAGCAGGGGCAGCAGGGCGATCACCTTGCGCGGGTCGAAGCGTTGCATGTTCGACGCGCCGAGGCCCAGGCAGGCCACCACGAGGAACGCGTTGAAGCCGTCCTTGAAGGTGTCGGAGGTGTGCAGCAGGAAGCCGGGCAGGAACGCCGTGATGACCAGCAGCCGGAACGCCGCACGCTCGTCGGCGCCGACGACCCGGGCGAACCGGTAGAGGACGACGCACACGGCGCAGGCGATCAGTGCCACCACGGCGGTGCAGGCGAGCGGGGCCGGCCCCCCGCACAGGTACATGACGAGGGCGAAGACGTGACACGGCACCGCCACCCCGTAGACGGAGCCGAGCTCGTCGGACGTGACGAAGTGCACTCCACTGTGCCGCCACAGCTCGACGATCCCGAGCGCCCTGGCCTCGTACGAGAGGTTGTCACCGCCGTACCCGAGGCTGTTGGACCGCAGGATGAGGACGTGGACGACCAGCCGGAGCGCGAAGGCGGCCAGCAGCACGGGCAGTGCGCGCCGCGCCACCGGCGGGGCCAGAGTCGTGTGCGCCATCACGACCAGCAGCACCGCGACGACGATGACGACGATGTACTCCACCTGGGATCACCTGGAGTTTCCGGCGCACGCCTCGGCGTACAGCGCTTCGAACCACTCCGCGGCCCGCCCGATGTCCACCAGGTCGGCGCTCTCCCCCGCTCCCGCCCGGAGCCTGGCCAGCGTGCCGGGACGCATCGCCTGCAGGATGCCCTCGGCGAGCGCGTCCGCGCTCCCCGGCGGGGTGAGGATGCCGTTGCGTCCCGTCTCGATCAGGTCGGGCACACCCCCGACCGCCGTGGAGACCACGGGAACCCCGGCTGCCAGCGCCTCCATGACGACGACCGGCAGCCCCTCCCAGGAGGAGCTGAGGACGAGCAGGTCGGCGGCGGCGATCAGCTCTCCCGCGTCGGGCACGTGGCCGGCGATCCGGACGGCGTCGTCGAGTCCGAGCGCGGCGATGCGACGGCCTGTCGGCTCCAGTTCCGGGCCGGACCCGGCGAGCAGGAACACGGCGCGCGGATCGGCCGCCACGACCCTGGCGGCGGCGTCGATCAGCAGCCCGTGGTTCTTCTGCGGCCGGAAGTTCGCGACGTTCACGATGAGGAAGGCGTCGTCGGGGACGCCCCACTCCCGCCGGGTGCCCGCGGCCAGCGTGGCCCGGTGCCGCTGCTCCGCCACGCGCACCCCGTGCACGCAGGTGTCCGGGGCGCGCCCGCGCCTGCCGGTGCGCGCCCGGGCGACCTGGGGCGAGACCGCCACGGTCCGGCTGTCCAGCCACCCGGTCAGCCGGTCGAGCAGCATGGTCACCGGCCGGTAGCGCACGTTGTGCACCGTCGAGACCAGGACCGGCCGGGGCCGCCACAGCCGGGAGACCGGCCGCAGCAGCGCCCCGGGCAGCGGCGAATGCAGGTTGACGACGTCCGGCCGCAGGCGCCTGACCTCGCGGAGCAGGCGCGCGAGCCGCAGCGGCCGCGGGCAGGCGGTGAGGTCGACGACCTCGATCCCCGCCGACCTGAGCCGCCCGGTCAGTTCGCCGGTGGACGCGCTCAGGCACACCACCGTGTAGCGGTTCGCCGGACGCGACGTGGCCAGCAGCCGTTCGACGAGGAGCACCTCGGCCCCGCCGACGTCGAGCGTCTTGATCACTTCACAGACATGGACACCGCGCATCGCGCTCGATCCCCTCGAAAGGCGTTCCATCGGGGTGCTAGCGGCGCTCGACGGCCCGCAGCCCCGAGCCCGTGACGCCGATGTACTTGCCCTCGTAGGCGAAGACGCGGAAGAGCGGCTGCCGCTCCGCGTACTCCCGGAAGACCAGGTTGTCCTGGATGTCGTCCACGACCATGACGTGCCTGCCGGTCAGATGGGGCCGCACCCGCCGGAGGAAGAACTCCCGCCCGTCTCTGGTCTTGTCCGAGTCGTAGTGGACGAGGTCGACCATCGTGTCCGGGGACAGGAATTCCTCGAGATTGCGGCGGTCGCCCTTTATCCGCAGCGACCACCGGCCTTTCAGGTCGTTCGGCACGACATATCCGATATAGCGCTCCGGATTGGCGATCCGGAAGAACGGGAAATCGCTGGACATCAACCGTCCGGTCCCGTTGACCCGCATCGCGGCGAGCATCGCCGCGGTGGACCAACCGGCCGCCACTCCCGTCTCCAGGGCGAGCGCGGGCCTGACGACCCTGGTCAGCAGATAAAGCAGTTCCAGGCCGCCGGCCCCGCCCAGGTCCACCCCCGCGGCGGCGAGCGCCTCCATACGCGGCCGGGCGAGGTCCGCGAGGGACTCGGCGAACTCCTTGCCCTCCCGCCACAGGACCGGGTCGACGGCGTTCCCCCACGTGTCCATGTCCTGCGCGTGTTTCGCCGCCCAGGCACGGGCGGCGTTCCGCTCCCGGTCGTGCCCATGGCTCAGCCGCGACCAGATTTTCCGCGTCATCACGGGGAGATAAGCGGGACGGGCGGCATTCCTGGCGACGACGCGAATATTCATAACCGAAGGATACGAGCGCCGTTCATTCGTCATCGGGAGCGCCATCGGAATATCTCGGAAAACGGAGCGGAAGAAAAATTCACCGGAGCCGGTAGACCGCGTAATCACCGGAGCGGTACGCCGGCGTCGCGCCGGCCGGCGCCCCCGGATCCCCCGGCCGCCGCTCGGACACCAGCCACCGCACGCCGTACCTGTCGCGCAGCAGCCGGCCCGCCGGAGAGGCGGGGTCGCGGACCGCGGCGTCGTTGTCCCGCAGCAGCCGCTGGTCCCGGAACGGGATGTCCTGCACCCGCACACCGGGGCGCCAGCGCGCCATGTTCGCCGAGGTGTACGTCCAGCCCTCGACCAGCACGCGCCGTTCGGCCAGCGCCGCCAGCCAGAAATGCCGGCTGTCGCACGGGCTCTCATGGCCCCATCGGCAGTGGGCGTCGGTCGCGACGAGGTCGTCGGGGCTCGAATGGGCCCGCAGCCACCTGGCCGCCGCCACCGTCCCCTCCGGGACCGTCGCCCCGGACACCCCGGCCTCGGCAGCGTCCTCCCCCGCGCCGCCTGGAACGGCGCCGCCGTTCGGGAGCGCCCTGGTGACCCACGCGGCGGGCAGGCCGAGGGCGCCGACGAGGAACACCGTGCACGCCCACAGGCGCACGCCCCGCCATCCCCTGAGCGCCAGGACGCCGACGACCAGGGCCACGACCAGGGCCAGCACGCCGTAGGGCAGGTAGAGGAGCGCCTCGGGCCGCCCGGGCTCCAGGGGAACCCGGACGCCGCACAGCCACCGCACCAGGACCTCGATCAGCACCCCGGCCGCGACCGCCACACCCGCGGTGCGGTACGGCAGGCGTGCCCGGGCCCGGGCCGCGGACAGCCCGCGTGCCGCGACGACCATCAGGTAGGGATAGGACCCGGCCAGGAAGTAGATCTGGCTCATCTGACAGTGCCCGAGCAGGAGCACCGCGCCGAGGCCGGATCCGCCCATGCCGAGCATGAGGAGCACCCCCGGCGGCGTCCGCGTCCCCGGCCGGCCCGCGAACAGCCCGAGGACGCCGAACCAGATCAGCGCCCAGCACACCGCGTACAGGGCGGCGACCCCGAGCAGCGAGGCGGTCCCCGGACGCGCGTCGCCCCGGCCGGTCAGCTCGCCCCAGGTGACGCGTACCAGCGAGAGGGGATCCAGGACTATTCCGTTGCGCGCGCCGCCGAACAGCACGAACTGCGCGAAGAGCAGGCACACCCCGGTCATCGCCGCCACGACGAGCAGCGCCGGGGAGACCCGGCGGCGCCTCACCGCCCCGACCGCGCCGGCCGTCGCCAGGCCGGCGGCGAGCAGCGGCAACTGGGTGGCCTTGGCGCCCATCACCCCGACGAGGAGGACGCCGAGCATGGTCCATCGGCCCGCACCGCCGCGGCCTTCCAGGAGGTCGGCCACGAGCAGGACGACGGGCGCGAACAGCAGCGCCCCGAACGTCTGGGACGGGCTCGTCCACGACTCGGCCTTCCAGGTGAACACTCCCGTGCTCGGGCCGAGGTACAGGCTCGGCGCCACGACGTAGAACGTGCCCGCGACGGCGGCCAGCGCGCCTGCACGCGAGCCCGCGCCGCGCCTGGCGACCATCCCCAGCAGGACGACGAGCGCGGCCAGCACGGGCAGCATGCCGAGCCGGAACAGCAGCACCAGCGGCTCGACGCCGGTGATCCAGCTCGCCGCCGCGTAGTGCGCGTACACGAACCAGTGGTAGAGCAGCGGCTCCCCCGCGACCATCGGGGTCGCGGGCGGCACGTGATGTTTCAGCTCCCCGATGAGCGCCAGGTGGTACGGCAGGTCGACGTTGACCGAGGCCATCCCCGGCCAGGTCAGGGCGGTGTGCCGGAAGAAGGTCACCGCGCTCCAGGCGACCAGGCTCGCGACGGTCAGCGCCAGCGCCCACGACCACCACACCGGCGCCGGCGTGCGGAGCGCCCTCGATCCGCTTCCGCGCAGCCGGGGGATCACGGCGACGGCCGCGAACGTGGCGACCGGCCACGCCAGCACGAGCAGCGGCGCCCCGGCGGCCCGGGCGGCGGCGTAGACGACGACCTCGACGGCATAGCCCAGCGCCACGCCCAGCGCGATCTCCTCGGCCAGCGTGCGGCGGCCCCGGTAGAGGGCCCGCACCAGAAGCGTCCCCGGCAGCGCCACGCAGACGGCGAGGTATACCGCGAAGAGGCCGAGATCCCTGACGGAGACTCCGTAGAACAACGCCACGCCCGCGGTGAACGCGGTCACCGACACCGCCGGCAGCCATCTCAGGAGAAGAGCCGGGGCGGATCGGCCGGGCCGGCCGTGAGGACTGCGCCCCTCGACCGATCGCTGTGGGGTGAGTGCTGTTTCGGCCATGCGGCAAGCCTCGCGACCGCCGAAGGTCCGCCCGGGGCACGACGCCTGCCCCCGGCGGAGTCATTGCCACTCCTTTGTCCGCGGGGAACGCCCCTCCCCAGGCGGAAAGGCCGTGGAGACCGCGCGATCGGCGGCATTCCGCTTCCCGCCATTGCTTTACCTTTCCGTCCGGCCCGCGCCGATCGGCCTGAATCATGCCTCGGTAGGGAATGCGGAAAGGCTTCGCCGCCGCCGTGACGGTGTCGGCGAAAAGCTCAAATCGCGGGCTAGCTTCTCCGACGTGAACAGGCTCATCACCGAAGAGCCCGTGGTGAGACCAGACGGCCGAATTCGGGTCATGGAAATCATCGCGCGCATGAACATCGGCGGCCCGGCGACCCAGATCCTGGGGCTGTGCGAACGGCTGAACACCGAGGAGTTCGATCACCGCCTCTACACCGGGCAGGTCGAGGAGACCGAGGGCGACCGCCTCAGGGAGGCGGCGGCCCGGGTGCACCGCGTCCCCGGCCTCGGCCGCTCGATCCGGCCGGGCGACGACTGCCGCGCGCTGCTGCGACTGGCCGCCGAGATGCGCGCCTTCCGGCCGCACATCGTGCACACCCGTACGGCCAAGGCGGGCGCGCTCGGCCGGGTGGCCGCCCACCTCGCCCGGGTCGGTTCTGCTCGGGTGCACGTCTTCCACGGCCATCTGCTGGACGGTTACTTCTCGCCGGCCAAGCGCCGCGTCTACGTGTGGGCGGAGCGGCGGCTGGCCGCCATGACCGACCGGCTGGTGACGGTGGGCGCCAACGTGCGCGACGACCTGCTCGCGGCCGGGATCGGCCGTCCCGGGCAGTACGTCGTGATCCCGCCGGGCGTACGGCTGGGCCGGGTGCCCGGCCGTGAGGCCGCCCGCGCGGAGCTGGGCCTTCCCCCGGACGCGCCGGTCGTCGCCTTCGTCGGCCGGCTGACGGGGGTGAAGCGGCCCGACCGGTTCCTCGCGGTGGCGCGGGCCGTGCTCTCCCGCCTGCCCGCCTGCCGGTTCGTCGTGTGCGGCGGCGGTGAGCTCACGGACGAGGTGGAGCGGGCCGCGGCCGCCGCGCCGGGCGCCTTCCACCTGCTGGGGTGGCGGGCGGACGTCGAGGCCGTCTACGCGGCGGCCGACGTCGTGCTGCTCACCTCGGACAACGAGGGCACGCCGCTGACGTTGATCGAGGCCGGCATGGCGGGCACTCCCGTCGTCGCCACCCGCGTGGGCAGCGTCGAGGAGGTCGTCCGGCACGGGGTCACCGGCCTGCTGGCCGCCCCGGATGCGGGTGAGCTGGCCGGGCACGTCTTCCGGCTGCTGACCGACCCGGTGCTCGCCTGCCGCATGGGCGAGTCCGCCCGCCGCTGGACGACGGATTCCTTCGCGGTCGAGCGCCTGGTGGCCGACACCGAGGAGCTCTACCGGTCGCTGTACGCCGCGTCCAGCCCGTCGTTCCCAAGGAGCATCGCATGAGAGTCCTCGTGACCGGAGGCGCCGGGTTCATCGGCGCCAACCTCTGCCGGACGCTGACCACCCGGCCCGAGGTCGAGAGCGTCACCGTTCTGGACGACCTGAGCAGCGGGACCGCGGCCAACCTTTCCGACGTCGGGGCCGACCTCGTGGTCGGCAGCATCCTCGACCGCGACCTGCTGGCCGAGCTCGTGCCCGGCGCGACACACGTGATCCACCTCGCCGCGCGGCCCTCGGTGCCCCGGTCGGTGAAGGACCCGCTCGCCTCACACGCCGTCAACGCGACGGGGACGCTGCACGTCCTGGAGGCGTGCCGGGCCACCCGCCCGCACGTCATCCTGGCATCGTCCTCCTCGGTGTACGGCGACAGCGACGAGACGTGCAAGCACGAGGACCTGCCGACCCGGCCGCTGAGCCCGTACGGCGCGAGCAAGCTGGCCACCGAGGCGTACGCGCTGGCGTACGCCGCCAGCTACGGCCTGCCGGTGCTGCCGTTCCGCTTCTTCAACGTGTACGGCCCGCTACAGCCGGCCGGGCACGCGTACGCCGCGGTGATCCCGGCGTTCGTCAGCGCCGCGCTGGCGGGGCGGCCGGTCCCGATCCACGGCGACGGGCGGCAGGCGCGTGACTTCACCTACGTGGGCTCGGTGGTGGACGTCATCGCCGACGCCGCCGTCCGCGGGGTCACCGGGGACACGCCTCTCAACCTGGCGTTCGGCACCCGCGTGTCCCTGCTCGACCTCAAGGACGCCCTGGCCGCCGTGCTCGGCCGGCCGGTCGAGGCGGAGTTCCTGCCGCCCCGCGCGGGCGACATCCGCGAGTCGCAGGCGTCGGCCCGCCTGCTGCTCGACCGGTTCCCCGGCGTCCGGCCGGTGCCGCTGGAGGAGGGCCTGCGCCTCACCGTGACCTGGTTCGAGAAGACGACCGGCCTCCGGGGCGCCTGACATATCACCTTTGCGCACGAAGTCCTATTGCGATCCTGTCAACCTCCACTTGCTGGGAGAAGGCCTTGACCACGTCAAGCGGGAACACCTATCTGATCACGGGCGGGAGCGGCTTCGTCGGATCCCACCTGACCGATGCCCTGCTCGCTCGCGGCGACTCGGTCGTCGTCCTGGACAACATGTCGACCGGCCGCCCGGCCAATCTCGCGCACCACGCGGGTGACCCGCGGCTGCGCGTGGTCCAGGGCTCGGTCCTGGACGAACTCGTGGTGGACGAGCTCGTGCACGAGTGCGACGTGGTGGTCCACCTTGCCGCCGCCGTGGGGGTGAAGCTGATCGTCGAGCAGCCGTTGCGCTCGCTCACCACCAACATCCGCGGTTCGGAGATCGTCGTCGAGGCGGCGCACCGCTACCGGCGGAAGATCCTGGTGACCAGCACGAGCGAGATCTACGGGAAGAACTCGGCCGGCCCGCTCCCCGAGTGGTCCGACCGGATCCTGGGCAGCCCGGACGTCGTCCGCTGGGCCTACAGCACGGCCAAGGCGGTGGAGGAGATCCTGGCCAACGCCTACCACGGTGAGCGCGGCCTGCCGACGGTCGTCGTCCGGCTGTTCAACACGGTGGGGCCGCGGCAGAGCCCGGCGTACGGCATGGTCATCCCCCGGCTCGTCCGGCAGGCGCTGACGGGCGTGCCGCTCACCGTGCACGGCGACGGCACGCAGACCCGCTGCTTCGCGCACGTGCGCGACGTCGTGCGGGCCCTCCTCCTGCTGCTCGACGACGACCGCGCGGTCGGGGGGACGTTCAACGTCGGATCCAGCGACGAGGTGAGCATCCTGGAGCTGGCCAAGCTGATCGTCGAGCTCACCGCGAGCACGTCCGGTGTCGATCTCGTTCCGTATGCCGAGGCGTACGGAACCGGTTTCGAGGACATGACGCGCCGGGTCCCCGACACCGGCAGGCTGCGCGCGCTGACCGGGTGGACGCCGGCCCTGTCGCTGGACGACATCCTGGTGGAGACCATCGCCGACGCCCGCGCCGAGCTCGCGGCCCCGGGCCGGTGAACGGCGGCACCGCCCTGGTCACCGCGATCAGCGCCTTCACCGGCAGCGCGGCGGTGACCCCCGTGATGCGGCGCCTCGCACTGCGCTGGCGGCTCACGGACCGGCCCGGTGGGCACAAGTCGCACCAGCGGCCCACGCCCTATCTGGGCGGAATCGCCATCATGCTGGGCGCCGTCGTGCCGCTGGTGACACTCGTCGGCGCGGCCGGCCATCGGATCGCCGGCATTCTCGTCGGCGCCGTGGCCATGGCCCTGCTCGGACTGATCGACGACGTCGCCCCGCTCCCCCCGCCGACCCGGCTGGCCGTACAGGCGCTGGCGGCCGGGGTGGCCGTGATGAGCGGGGTCGTGGCGCCGGTGACCGGGGCGTGGCCGGACGTGCCGATCACCGTGCTGTGGATCGTCGTGGTGACCAACTCCTATAACCTGCTCGACAACATGGACGGCGCGCTGGGCGCCGTCACCGTGGTCAGCACCGCGCTCCTGGCCGCCGCCGCCTTCGTGTCCGGACGTCCCGAGATCGGCCTGCTCCTGGCCGCCCTGTCCCCCGCCGCTCTGGGGTTCCTGCTGTACAACTGGGCGCCGGCGCGGATCTTCATGGGGGACGCCGGTTCGCTGTTCATCGGGTTCGTGCTGGCGTCCTCGGCGGCACTGGTGATCACCGGCACCGGGACCGGAACGGCGGTCGCGGGCCTGCTCCTGCCGACCTTCGTCGCGACCGTCGACACCGGGATCGTGCTGGTGTCGAGGCGCAGGGCGCGCCGGCCGCTGCTGCAGGGCGGCTCCGATCATCTCTCCCATCGGTTGCACCGGCTCGGTCTCGGCAAGCGGCTCACCGCCCTCGTGCTCGCCGCGGTGGCGGCCGCCGCCGGCCTGACCGACCTGGCGATGACTCTGGGCTGGATCGCGCCGGCCGCCGCGGCGATCGGCGGCGTCGCCGCCGCCTGCGTCGCCGTCGTGCTGCCGCAGCGCGTTCCGGTCTACGCGCCGACCCGTCCCCAGACCTCTATTCCTGTAAGGGGCTGACACCCATGGAACTGCTCCGTTACGCGCGGCTGATGCGCAGATACTGGCCGCTCCTGCTGCTGTCCGTGCTGGCGGGAGTGGGAACCGCCCACGTCGTGACCGTCAACACGGCGCCCAGGTACCTCGCGTCTATCACGATGCTGGTGTCCGCCGACGCCGGGGACGGTGGTCTTTCGACCGCGCTCCAGGCGGGCGCGCTGTCCCAGCAGCGGGTGCAGTCGTACGCCGCCCTGCTGACCAGCCGCCAGGTGGTCGGCCGGATCGCCGGCGGGGAGGACGTCGCCGACGTGCAGGCCAGGATCACGGCGAATGCCATCCCCGAGACCACCCTGCTGCGGGCCACGGTCGCCGACAGCGTCCCGACGCGGGCGGCCGCACGGGCGAACGCGCTGGGCGCCGCGTTCGCCCGGCTGATCGACCAGATCGAGAGGCCCACGCCGAAGAGCCCGCCCACGATCCGGGTCACGGTGGTCGACGACGCCGAGGTTCCCGAGGATCCGGTCGCCCCGCAGCCCCTGACGAACATGGCGCTCGGCGTGCTCATCGCGCTGTTCGCCGCGGTCACGGGCCTGGTGCTGCGCGACCGTCTCGACACCACGATCAAGACGGCGGAGACGCTGCGGCAGGTAGCGAAGAGCTCGGTCCTCGGGCTCATCGGTTATGAGCGGGACGCTCGGCGGCATCCGCTGGTCCTGCGGGACCAGGGCCGGTCGGTGCGGGCGGAGGCGTTCCGGTCGCTGCGGACGAACCTCCAGTTCATCGGAGTGGACAGGCAGCCCAAGTCGCTCGTCGTGACCAGTTGCCTGCCGGGCGAGGGCAAGTCGTCCACGTCCGTCAACCTGGCGATCACCATGGCTCAGGCGGGCTGGCGGGTGGTCCTGGTCGACGCCGACCTGCGGCGTCCCAGCGTCCCCCGCTACCTCGGCATCGAGGGCGGCACCGGGCTCACCGACGTGCTCATCGAACGGGCGCGGCTGCACGAGGTCATCCAGACGTGGGGACAGCCGGGCCTTTCCGTGCTGCCCAGCGGCCGGATCCCGCCGAACCCCAGCGAGCTGCTCGGCTCGCGGGTCATGCGCTCGGTGCTCGCCCAGCTCACCGAGGAGTACGACATGGTGATCGTCGATGCGCCTCCGTTGCTGCCCGTCACCGACGCCGCCGCTCTCGGCGCGATCTGCGACGGCGCGCTGCTCGTCGTGCGGCACGGCAAGACCAGGAACGAGCAGGTGCTCCGGGCCGGTGAGCTGCTGTCGTCGATCAACGCCCGCCTCGTCGGCACCGTGCTGAACTTCGTGCCGGCAAAGCACGGCTCCTACTACGGCTACGGGTACGGATACGAGGCGGACCCGGTGGAGCAGGAGACCTCGTCGCGGACGCCGCAGCCGCAGACGCCCATGCCGGTCTAGCGGAAGAACCACATGCGTGGGGCCGCGTCACACGACGCGGCCCCACGCATTCGTGCGCCCGCGACGGGCGGCGTCGGGCGGGCCCGCGCGTCATGTGCGTGTCAGCAGGCGGAGCGGGACGGCGAGCGCGTCCGCGATGCGGCGGGCCGCCTCCCGGTAGGCCCTGCGCGGGCCTCCGTAGGGGTCGTCGATGTCGGGCCGCTCCACCCGGACGAGCCCGCGCAGCGCGGCGGCCTCCTCCCGCAGGGCCCGCGCCCGACGCACGGAGTCCTCGTGGCCCAGCACCCGCCCGGCGGGGACGGCGCGGGCCAGCGCGCCGAACTCGACGATGGTGAACGCGCGCGGGGCGGCGACGGGATGCAGGGCCACCGCCTCGGCGCGGTGCTCGGCGGAGGCCGCCAGCACGAGATCGGCGCGGGCCACCTCCTCTGCGGTCAGAGGCCGTGAGGCGAAGCCCCCGGGATCTCCGCCGAGCCGCAGCAGCACTCCGCTCGCCCGCTCGGCCATCGGAAGTCCCGGCCGCGCCCGGGTCCCCGCGCTGCCCACGTGAATGGGCGATCCCGGCCCGAGCGCGGCCAGGGTGAGCCGCTCGGCCATGGCCGACCTGCAGATGTTCCCCGTGCACACGAACAGGATGCGAAAGCCGGCCCCGGAACCGGAGCCGGCAGGGTCATGAGCGGCAGAACGGTCCCGGGCGCGGTCCGGGGCAGGGTCCGGGGCAGGGTCCGGGGCAGGGTCCGGGGCAGGGTCCGGGGCAGGGTCCGGGGCAGGGTCCGGGGCACGGTCACAGTCACGCGTACGCTCCATGAAGCGGGACGCTAGGACGCGACGGGCAGGCGTCCGCGGACGGCACGCCGCTCTTTACGATCTCCGGCCCCGGCGTCGCTCTCCGCGGCGGTCTCTGTGCCGGTCATCGGTCTCCCGCCCCGTCACCGGTCCGCGGCGGAAGGCGCGGGCCGCCGCCCGCGCCTCGTCACCCCGTAGGGCAGCCTTCGTCGTTCCGCCGGATCACGGTGTCCTGCGCGCGGACGAGCGGCTGCACCGGGACCACCGGCGGCGCCGCGGAGTAGGGCTCCAGCAGGTCGAGCTCCACCGTCCTCGTCTGCCGGGGGGCGAACTCCAGCACCGACGAGAAGATCGGATGCGACCGCTCGTACTCGGTGTAGAACCCGGAGGGGCGGCCGTCCACCCGCATGCCGGTCGCCTCCGCACCGACGGCGCCGTACAGCGACACCCACAGCAGGTTCGACCCGGGGACGTGGGACCGTCGCGGGGAGTCGAGCCGGTCGGTGACGTAGCCGGGCAGGTGCCCGCGCGGCACGTCGTTTGCGAGCCCGATCCGCACGGTCGTCTGGCGCATCCCGTCGGGGCGGCAGGGCCCCAGCTCATAGGTGAGCGACCGGCCCAGGTAGTAGTCGAGCTTGGTCCCGGCCGAGTTGTTGACGACGAGCGCCGCGTACGGCCCCGGCCGCTCGGGCAGCACACCGCCGAGCGGGGTCGCCGCGAGCCGCCGCTCCTCGTCCTCCCTGCGGGTCCAGATCTGGACCCTGCGGTCGGCCGCCAGCCCGGACAGGACCGGCAGCAGCCGGGCCGGCTGTGGATTCGATCCGACCAGCGCATCACTCACGGCGGCGGCGATCCTGATCAGGTACTTCTTGCGCTCAACCGGGTCGGGATAGCGCTCGTACGCCACCCGCTCGGTGAGGTCGACGACGTTGCCGGCGGTGACGGTCTCGCCTCCCGGCAGCCGGACCGGCCCGATGATCTCCAGCATGCGGGCAAGACCGATCGGATCGGTGGCGATGGCGCCGTCCACCGGCCGGCCCGTCTGCCGCTGCCACAGTCCCGCCCAGGTGCTCGCGGCGTACGGGAAGTGCGGCGACAGGTTGGACACCGACAGCACGCTGGTCGCGCCCGGCCCGTAGCGCGCCAGGAAGCGCGGCCCGTAGTCGGCCACGGGCTTCGCACTGTTCGCGAGACCGTTGTTGGCCGACAACCGCGCGATCGCGAGCCTGCCGCGGTCGGCGGTGAGGATGCCGTACGCGCCGACCAGGCCGCCCGTCCCGCGTGCCTCGGCGTTGGTCTGGAACGCCAGGAAGTACCGCCGTGGGCCGTCGCGGCCCAGCATGGGCGGCGCGAGCGCCGCGATGTTCGCCGCCGCGCCCGTCCAGCCCTGGATCCTTCCGGTCTCCCGCACCATCGTGTCGCGCGCCCGGTCCACGGCATCCAGGCCGGTCCGGGCGGGAGTGCGCACCACCTGTGACCGCGCCGCCGCGATGCGCACGGCGGCGCGGTCGAGGACCGGCGCCAACGCGTCGAGAGCCTCGAGCATCCGGTTCTGGTCGCCCCCGGCGAGAGCGCCGCCCCCCGTCATGAGCGGGGCGGCCACCCGCTGGACCCCGGCCAGCACGTCGGTGAACTCCGCGGCCGCTCCCGACAGGCCGCGGACCGTCGTCGCCGCGTCCCCCAGCAGCGGCAGGTGCGTGAGCAGGGCCCAGTCGGGGCCGCTTGTCAGCCGTCGCGCCTCCGCCGCGTGCCACCGGGCGTCCGCGAGCGTCCTGCCCAGCGAATCGCCCGGCGACCCGAGGCGGGCGGTGCGCAGCCTGAGCAGAGCGTCCCGCGCCGCCTCCAGGTGGTCACGCACGCTCAGCCCGAGATGCGCGGACCAGCCCCCGGCCAGCACGAGGCCGAGGGCCAGCGACGGCAGGCCGACGACGACCAGCCTGCGCTTCCTCTTCGTCGGCACGGGTCCGCTCGACACCTGTCTACTTGGCGTCGGTGGACCGACGGCGCCGTGCGGACAGCAGGGTGCAGCCGAGCGCGACGGCCAGAAGGCCCGCGCCCGCGGCGGCGACTCCCATCGGCGCGCCCGTGAACGGCAGCTGGGGGCCTGCGCCGGCCGCAACCGGCGCGGGGCCGCCGCCGCCCATGTCCCCGGATTCCATGCCCATGGGCATGTCCTCGTCGTAGGACTCGTCCTCCGTGCTCTCCTCGGGCTCCTCCTCCGGCTCCTCCTCGGAGAGGTCCTCGGCGGGGGCCTCGGCGACGTCCTCCGGCGACCTGTTGGCGCTCTGCACGGCGTTCTGGACCGGGAGGACCCCGTCGTTGCCGCCCGCACTGCCCGGACCGATCACGGGCTGGGCCCCGCCGTTGTCGTTCTGCGTGTCGTTGCGGGTCCAGGCGCCGGGCCCGGTGTTGGTCCACCCCGGTTGGTTGCCCCACCACATCGGCCCGTTGTTGTTGCAGTTGCCGTTGGGGCAGTTGTTGGTGCTCACCGTCTCCGGCTCCGCGACCTGCACCTGTTCGACCGGGGCCACGTCGGCCACGACCGGCTCGACGACCTTGTCGACGCCGTCCGCGCCGCGGTCACCCTTGCCGTCCGCATCCTGACCGTTCGTGCCGCGACCGTCCGTGCCCCTGCCGTCCGCGTCCCGAAGGCCGCCACCGACCAGCTTGCCCTCCCTGGCGAGACCGGCCAGGGCAGCGAAGGGGTCATCGGAGACCGAGTTCAGGAACACCAACGCGTACGGCTCGAAGGGCCTGGGCGGGTACGGCTTCGGGTACATGGCGACCTTAGGTGCCGCCGCATAGGTCTGTGCGGCGGCCACCCCGGCACCGCCGAGCGTCAGGCCGCCCGCGACCGTCACGGCCAGAAGAATAGGTACTGTATTTTTTCGCGCCACTTTGGACTCCCGATAACGGCCGCTCAATTCCTTGAGCGTTTGCCCGGATTGCCAGCGATATTTCGCTGCTCGACTGTTATATGCGCCTGGCCAAGAGCCGCCCCATAGCGGCACACGGTGCTTACCGAAGGATCGTCCAGGTTTTCGCTTCGTTGACCGCTGCCACGTCGCCGCAGGTGATCGGGCTTATGAGCCAACCGTACGGGCCTGCGCCCGCGATTGCGGGGCGGGACACGCACCACGCTCACGCCCCGGAGTCCGGTGAGCCAAAGAATTCACCAACGCCCTCGGTGCGGTCGCCGCTTGGAGATGTCACGAGGCGATACTCGATCCGTGCGCGGAGCAGAGGACGGAGCCGTAAGAGCGGTCACGCGGGTCATCGGCGAGCTGTGCCTGCCGGTCGGGCTGGTCCTGCTGCTCTTCTACGCGTACCTGCTGTGGGGCACCGGCGCGGAGACCGAGCGGGAGCAGGAGGTCCTGCAGCGACGGCTCGGCGAGGTCTTCGCCAGGCACGACGGGCACCCGGGCTCAGCCACGGGTCCGGTACGGCTCGGCGACGCGCTGGCGCTGCTGCACATCCCGCGGCTGGGCGCGCACTACCGGTTCGCCGTCGTCGAGGGCGTCGGCCCGGCGGAGCTGCGCAAGGGCCCCGGCCACTACCCGGGGACGGCGCTGCCCGGCCAGCTGGGCAACTTCGTGCTCTCGGGCCACCGCACCACCTACGCCGCGCCGTTCAACCGGATCGACCAGCTGCGGCGCGGCGACGACATCGTGGTGGACGCGCGGGACGCCCGCTACACCTACGAGGTGACGCGCAAGGAGGTCGTCGACCCCGGCGAGGTCGACGTCGTCGATCCCGTCCCCGGTCATCCCGGTCGGCGGCCCACGACCGCGGTCATGACGATGACTACCTGCCACCC
Organism: Microbispora rosea; assembly: GCF_900156315.1. Taxonomy (GTDB): domain Bacteria; phylum Actinomycetota; class Actinomycetes; order Streptosporangiales; family Streptosporangiaceae; genus Microbispora; species Microbispora rosea. Next base: position 148,737 of record NZ_FTNI01000016.1, read on the forward strand.
CAAGTTCTCCGCGGCGCAGCGCCTGATCGTCCAGAGCGTGCTCGTGCGCCGCGAGGAACGCCAGGACTGACCGAGGGAGATCCGGCGTGTACAGATTCCTCTGGCGGCGGCTGCCCGGCGGCACCGCGCTCCGGCTGGCCGTCGTGCTGCTGCTGACCGGCGGCGCCGTGGCCGCGCTGTGGTACGTCGTGTTCCCCTGGCTGGCGCCACGGGTGCCGATCGGATAGCGACGCCTGCTATATCACGGAAGTAGGGGAAAACTGGCCTGTCCCCCGCCGCACCCGCCCGGCGTACGTTGGCGGGTGCCTCACCCGAGTCCCCCCGATCACCGGTGCGCCTCGCGGTGGTCGTCCCCGACCGAGGAGACCCCGATGCGAATGTCCCCCATGCGAGTGTCCCCGATGCACACGGCACGGTTCCTCCGGGCCGTCTCGGCCCTGCTCCTGGGACTGGCCGTGCTGTTCACCGCGTCGCCGGCCGGGGCGGCCGCACCGGCCGGCGGATCGGCGGCGAGCGCCGTGCGCGTGCTGCGGTACGACGCGAGCCGCGCCGCCGAGTTCCGGGCGGTGATGGACCAGGCCGCACAGGTCTGGAACGCCGATGTCGCCAACGTCCGGCTGGTCGCGGGCACGCCCGCCGACTTCGTGGTGCTCGCCGACAACGGCTGGCCCCGCACGAGCGTCACCCGGCTGGGCCGGGGCACCATCTGGATGGGCAGGGAGGCGACCGCCGAGGGTTACTACCCGTTGCGTATCGCCACCCATGAGATCGGCCACATCCTCGGCCTGCCCGACCGGCGCACCGGCCTGTGCACCGACCTGATGTCCGGTCACAGCGCCCCGGTGAGCTGCACAAACGCCAACCCGAGCGCCGCGGAGCGCCGCGCGGTCGACGCGAACTTCGCCGGCTCCGCCCTCGCCGCCGGCGAGCGCACCGGCCGGCTCTTCGTCGACCGAGCGGACGCCGCCGGCGATCTGGTCCCCGCACCGTAAGGACCTCCGGGGATCCCGGATCCGAGGACGCCGTTGGCAGGGCGCCGTTCGGTTGGGTGAAACGCGGTTCGGTGAAACGCGGTGAAGTGAGCGCGGCTCAGAGGGCGCGGCTCAGAGGGCGACACCGAGGAGCGCGTCGGCGACGTCGCGCACCAGCGCCGGAGCGGAGGCGTCGTCGCCCTCCTCCGCCGCCCAGGCGTCGATCGCCGCGAGCGCGCCCGGGGCGTCGAGATCGTCGGCGAGGCGCTCGCGCACCGCCGCCAGCACCTCGGCGCCCGCGGGGCCCGCCGTGCGGGCCACCGCGGCCCGCCACCGCGCCAGCCGCTCCTCGGCCGCGGCGAGCTGGTCCGATGTCCACTCCCAGTCCGCGCGGTAGTGGTGCGCCAGCAGGGCCAGCCGGATGGCCATGGGGTCGGCGGTCTGCCGCAGCCTGGAGACGAACACGAGGTTGCCCCTGGACTTCGACATCTTCTCGCCGTCCAGGCCGACCATGCCCGCGTGGACGTACGCCCGCGCGAACGGCCACTCGCCGGTGGCCACGTGGCCCTCGCAGGCGCCCATCTCGTGGTGGGGGAAGATCAGGTCCGAGCCTCCGCCGGCGACGTCGAAGCCGCTGCCCAGGTTGCGCAGGGCGATGGCGGTGCACTCGATGTGCCAGCCGGGCCTGCCTCGGCCGAACGGCGACTCCCAGGACGGCTCTCCAGGCCGTTCCGCCCGCCACAGCAGCCAGTCGAGCGGATGGCGCTTGCCCTCCCTGCCGGGGTCGCCCCCGCGCTCGCCGAACAGCTCCAGCATGGTCTCCTCGGAGTAGCCCGAGACCGCGCCGAACTTGGGCGCGGACGCGACCGAGAAGTAGACGTCCCCGTCGATCTCGTACGTGGCGCCGCGCTCGGCCAGCCCGGTGATCAGTTCGGCGATCTCCCCGACGGTCTCGGTGACTCCGACGTACTCCCGGGGCGGCAGGATGCGCAGCGCCTCCATGTCGGAGCGGAACAGCTCGATCTCGCGCTCGCCCAGGGAGCGCCAGTCGGTCCCGGTCGCCTCGGCCCGCTCCAGCAGGGGGTCGTCCACGTCGGTGGCGTTCTGGGTGTAGTGCACGTCGTGGCCGGCGTCCCGCCACACCCGGTTGACCAGGTCGAAGGCGAGGTAGGTGTTGGCGTGGCCGAGATGGGTGGCGTCGTACGGCGTGATGCCGCAGACGTAGAGCCGGGCCTCGCCGGAGGGGGCCGTCTCCCGCACCTCGCGGGCGGCGGTGTCGTACAGACGGAGCATGAGGCCCGAACCGGGCAGCCTGGGGACATTCGGAGCAGACCACGATCGCATGGTGTGAAGCCTATCCGCGCCGCCGGCGGACCCGGTCAGCCGGTGCGCCCCACGAGGTGTCGATCTCGTGCCAGGTGGCGGGGTCGTCCGGCTGGGGGCAGAAGTCGTAGCGCAGCCCCTGCTCCGCGACGGCGACCAGCGTGACCGAGAGGCTGGCGAAGACCCGCCCGTCCGGCAGCCGCCGCCGCATGATCAGCGCGCGGGGGTCGTCCCAGGGCACCCCGGCGCCCGAGGCGGGATCGAGCCACTCCCCCCAGAACCGCTCGGGCGAGCCCCCCGTGGTCCACCCGGGCCGGGCGGCCCTGGCGAAGCGGGGCCGGAACCAGGCGGTGCGCGGCTGACTCTCGTCGCGGTCCCAGCCCGTGTTCACGATCACGTGCACGCCCTCGGGCAGCTTCTCCTCGGTCAGGGACCTGCCGTCCCAGCTCCACAGCCGTACGCCGTCGAGCCCGCCGAGGACGAGATGAAAAGGGTCATACCACGACAAATCGAGCGCCGGAAACTCTCCCGCCGCGGCGGCGAGGAGCGGCAGCTCGCCGCGCGAGTGGCGCCTGGCCGCCGGGGCCGCGACGCCGTCGCCGTTGAGCAGCGCGGCCACGCGCCGCCCGGCGGGGTCGGCGGCCAGCCAGGTGCCGCCCGCCTCGAGATCGCGGCCTCCGATCAGCTCGGAGTACGCGGGCCAGTGCCGGTCCGGCGACATCCACGGCCGCGTGACGAACTCGTCACGCACTCCCGCCAGGAGCACAGGCGTGCCGGCCTCCGGCTCGACGCTCACGATGACCGTACACAATGCGTGTTCCCTCCAAAAACGGTAGAGACCCCTGCAGAGTGCACAATTCGCACGTTTTGCGCAAGCCTGTCTCGGTAGATCAAATCGGGGGCCACGGAATCGCCGGCCAGTCCTCGGACGGGTGCGGGTGGACCCCCGTGGCCAGCAGCCTCTTGACCCGCTCCCACGTGGCCTCCACCTCGGCCTGGGTCAACAGCTCGCGCAGGCGCCGGCCGAGGCGCCCCCGCTCGATCTCGCGCTCCAGCCGCACCAGCACGTTGACCGCCTCACGCGGGAGCGTCTTGCCGCGCCACTGCCACAGCACGGTGCGCAGCTTGTCCTCCACCGCGAAGCAGACCCCGTGGTCGACCCCGTACACGTGCCCGTCGGGCAGCGGTAGCAGATGGCCGCCCTTGCGGTCGGCGTTGTTCACCACGGCGTCGAACACGGCCATGCGGCGCAGGGCGGGGTTGCGGCTGCGCATCAGGGCCATCAAGTCGGTCTCGGGATCGGCGTCGATCCACAGCTGCACCATCCCGGGGCCGAAGGGACCGTCCCGATAGACGGTCGGCGGGACGATGCGCCATCCGGTGGCGGCCGCCACCTCGTAGGCGGCCACCTCACGGGCCGCCAGCGTGCCGTCGGGGAAGTCCCACAGGGGACGCTCCCCGCGCACCGGCTTGTACACGCACGCCGCCGCGTGCTCGCCGTTCCTGATGGAGCAGTAGAGCGTCATGTTCGTGGCCTCGACGAGTCGTCCCGCCACTTCTAAGGTGCCCTCCCGCAGCAGGCTCATGGCCGCCGCGTCGTCCAGCCCCGGCCCGTCCACGTCGTTGATGCTCGCCTCGCCCTCGGCCGTCATCCGGTTCCTCGCCCGCGCGGCGCGAGGACGCCCCGCCACCCGTTCACACCGCGCCACACTCCGCGCCACATGCCGCGCCTCATGCCGACAGTCCTCCGGGGTGGTGGCCGTTGAGGCGGACGCAGATGTGGCCCTCGGGGTCGAGGGGCCGGCCGCACAGCGGGCACGGCGGGCGGCCCGCGGCGACCACCTCCAGCGCCCGGCGGCTGAACGCGCGGGCGGCGGCGGCGCTGATCCGCACCCTGAGGACGGCGGGCTCGGGCCGGTCGTCCAGCGGCGGCTCCTCGTCCTCCTCGTCGTCGCCCTCGGTGGCCTCCTGCGCCTCGATGATCACCTGCGCGGTCTCGGGATCCCAGGCCAGCGCCATCGTGCCCACGCGGAAGTCCTCGTCGATCGGCAGGTCGAGCGGGCCCTGGTCGGCCAGCTCCGTGGGGGCCATGGCCGGGACCGGCGCGCGCCCGCCGCTGCGCCGCAGCACCTCGTCGAGGAGCTCGTCGAGGCGGTCGGCCAGCACGGCGACCTGGAACTTCTCAAGCGCCACCGTGGTGATCCTGCCCTGACCTCGGGCCTGCAGGAAGAAGGCTCGCGCGCCCGGTTGCCCCACGGCACCGGCCACGAACCTGTCAGGCGGATCGTAGTCGAAGACCGGCATAGCCCGACCTTATGTGGTCCCGGGTCCGCCGCCGACGGCGGCATCGCTTCCGGTGATGGTTTCTCCCCCGTCTTCGTCCTCCGACACCTCCGGCGGGGGCACCAGGTTGGCCACTCCCCCGCCCACGTCGTTGGCCCTGAGCAGGAAGGGACGCAGGGGGGTGTAGCGGATCACCGTGACGGACGCGGGGTCGGCCGTGATCCGCTGGAACTGGTCCAGGTGGAGGCCCATCGCGTCGGCCACGATCGCCTTGATCACGTCCCCGTGGCTGCAGACCAGATAGGTGGCCTTCTCGCCGAGCCGCTCGTTCCAGTCGCGTACGGCCCGCACGGCCCGGTTCTGCACCTCCGCCAGGGCCTCGCCGCCGGGGAAGACCGCCGCGCTGGGATGGGCCTGCACCACCCGCCACAGCGGCTCCTCGGCGAGCTCCTTCAGCGGCCTGCCCGTCCAGTCGCCGTAGCCGCACTCGCCGAACCTGTCGTCGGTCTGCACCGAGACGGGGCGGCCCTGCGCGATGGCGGCGGCGGTCTCCAGGCACCGGTCCAGCGGGCTGGACACGATGGCGTCCAGCTCCAGGGGCGCGAGCCGTTCCGCCACGGCGCGCGCCTGCTCCCGGCCGCGCTCGTCGAGGTGGACCCCGGGGGTCCAGCCGGCCAGCACGGGGCCGGTCATCGCGGTGAGGCCGTGCCGTACGAGGAGGACGGTCGTCATGACTGCACCACTCCGAGGGCCAGCAGGGTGAGGAGGAACGTTCCGGCGAAGACGCGGTAGACGACGAAGACGATGGTCGAGTGGCGCGCCACGTAGCGCAGCAGCCAGGCGATCGAGGCGTACCCGACGACGAACGACACGACGGTCGCGATCAGGGTCGGCACGACCGGGGGGCCGCCGCCGTCGCCGACGTGCCGCAGCTCGAACAGCCCCGAGAGGATCACCGCCGGGATCGACAGCAGGAAGGAGTAGCGGGCGGCCGCCTCGCGCGTGTAGCCGAGGAACATCGCGCCGGTCATCGTCGAGCCCGAGCGGGAGGCGCCGGGGATCAGCGGCAGCATCTGCCAGGCGCCGACGATCAGGCCGTCGCGCATGTTGAGGTCGGCGACCTCCTTCTTCTTGCGGCCCATCTGATCGGCCACGAGCAGCAGCAGGCCGAAGACGATGAGCATGACCGCGTTCAACCACAGGTTGCGGGCCGGGCCCTCGATCGCGTCCTTGAACAGCAGGCCGGCGACGCCGATCGGGATCGTGCCCAGGCCGATGTACCACCCCATGCGCGCGTCGAGGTCGCCGCGCAGCTCCGGCGTCCAGAGGCTGCGCAGCCAGGCCCAGGTGATCCGGACGATGTCGCGCCAGAAGTAGATGAGCACCGCGAGCATGGTGCCGAGCTGGATCACCGCGGTGAACGGCGCACCGGGGTCGCCCCATCCGGCCAGCTTGGGCACGATCAGCAGGTGGGCCGAGCTGGAGATGGGCAGGAACTCGGTGAGGCCCTGCACGAGCCCGAGCACGATCGCCTGTAGTACGTCCATGGTGCGGACAGCCTATCGGCTAGTCTGTCCGCACCATGGACCAGCGACTAGTCGGGCGCAGCGGTCTGTCGGTGTCCAGGATCGGGCTCGGCACGATGACCTGGGCCCGCGACACCTCCGCCGAGGAGGCGACGGCGCAACTCACCGCCTTCGCCGAGGCCGGCGGCACGCTGATCGACACCGCCGACGTGTACGGCGGCGGCGACGCCGAGCGCCTGATCGGCCGGCTCATCCGCGACGTGGTGCCGCGCTCTGAGCTGGTCATCGCCACCAAGGCCGTGCTCACCCACGGCGGCGAGCGCGACGCCTCCCGCCGTCACCTCATCCGCGCGCTCGACGCCTCCCTCGCCCGGCTCGGCCTGGAGGAGGTCGACCTGTGGCAGCTCCACGCGTTCGACCCCCGAGTGCCGCTGGAGGAGACGCTCGCAGCCGTCGACTACGCCGTCTCCACCGGGCGTACGGCCTACGCGGGCGTGTGCAACTACACCGGCTGGCAGCTCGCGGCCGCCGCCACCTGGCAGCGGTGCGGCGCCTCCCGGGCCCCGATCGTCGCGGCGCAGGTGGAGTACTCCCTGCTGGCCAGGGACGCCGAGGAGGAACTGCTGCCGGCCGCCGGGCACGTGGGCGCCGGGGTCCTCGCCTGGTCGCCGCTGGGACGCGGCGTGCTGACCGGGAAGTACCGCACCGGCATCCCCGCCGACTCCCGCGCCGCCACTCCGCACTTCGCCGAGTTCGTCCGGCCGTACCTCGACGAACGGTGCCGCAGCATCGTGGAGTCGGTGACCACGGCGGCCGAGGGGCTCGGCGCGTCACCGCTCGCCGTGGCGCTCGCCTGGGTGCGCGACCGCCCGGGCGTGTCGTCGGCGATCGTCGGCGCACGCACCCACGCGCAGTTGCTCGGCGTGTTGCAGGCCGAGAAGCTCACCCTGCCCTGGGAGATCCGCGAGGCCCTGGACGACGTCTCCGACCCCTGACCGCCGCGCCGAGCGTGCGAGGCGAACGAGAATCGTCCTCACGTATCACACATCGATACCGAACTGCAACTTTCTACTGCATAACCCCGCGCTCGGGCGAAGAGTGGCGGGTATGTCGGGGGATGGACCAGAGCACTGCGGAAGGGGACACATGGGGATCGTAGGCAAGGCCTCCGCGATCTCCGCCGGGGCTCTCGCGATCACCCTGGCCGGAGGCCTCCCTCTCGCCGCATCCCCGGCACAGGCGTTCGACTGCACAGGAGACGGCGGCTTGGTCTCGGGCATCACCGGCGGCGTCTGCTCCCTGGTGAACGGCGTGGGCGGACTGGCCGACGGCGTCACCGACGTCGCGGACAAGGCCACCGGTGGCCTGACGGCGCCGGTCACGAAGACCGTGGACGACACCCTGAAGACGACCACCGAAGCCGCGGGCACGGCGGTGAACGACGTCGGAAAGGCGGTCGACACGGCCGGCCGGACGCTCACCGGTGCGACGGACACCTCGTCCGGAGCGGCGGGATCGGCGGACACCGCGGGCGGAGCGACGGGCGCGGTGAGCGGCGTGAAGGAAGCGGTGAGCGGCGCGGCGGAAGCAGTGGACGGAGCGGCGGGAGCGCTGACGGGCGGCGGATCCGGAGCCACGCACAGCCCTGCCCCGAGCATCCAGAAGCTCACCGACGGGCTGACCCGCGCGGTCGAGGACACCTGCCTGCCCCTGGTCGCGGGCGAGGGCTGCGCGTCCCACGAGAGCGACGAGGGCGCGAGGAGCGCCGGGCAGACGGGGACGGCCGGCAAGAAGACGACACGGCCCAAGGCCTCCATGACGCCCGAGGGAACCCTTTCTCCCGAGCCCTACCGGCCGCGTCTGGTCGCGGCGCGCGACGACGCGCTGGAGACGGGCCGCGCGGCGAAGGTGGACCCGGACGAGGACGGCGTGATCCCCCTCCTCTGGCCCGGGCAGAAGATGCCCGAGCTGCCGGAGCTGCACGGCGACCCCACGGGCGCGCGCACGCGGGCCCATAGGTCGTATGACGCGGCGGGAACGGCGCTCACCGCGGTCCTGCTGCTCTCGGCGCTGCTCGCCACCCGCGTGGTCTCGGCTCGGCGGGCCCGCGCGGGGCAGCAGGAGCCGAACGAGTCGATCCCCTTCGAGGGCGGCCTGCGGCTGCCGGGGAAGGCCGGGCGCCACCGGCTCGCCTGAGGGCGACGTTGGGGCACCGGCCCGATCTGCGCCGTGCCGATTTGATGGGTTGATGCGAACCCTGGCCGGACGATCGCGCATCAACTTCGGGCCGGGTTATCCATGCCGTGGTGGCACCGACAGGTGCCCGGGGCCACGGAAGGAGCAGCTCGGGATGAGATGGAGCATCGCCCTCAGGGCGCTTGCCGCCCTGGCGGCGGCGGCCGTCGTGCTGACGACGACGGCGACCGGCGCGGCCGCTGGATCGGGAGACGGGCCGGGGCTGGGGTCGGGGTCGGCGTCCGGATCGGGGTCGGCGTCCGGATCGGGGTCGGTGTCCGGATCGGCGTCCAGGTCGGCGTCGGGCCGGACCGGCGCGGTGCGGCCCGACGACATTCCGCGCGGCGGGACCGCCAAGCTCCCGCCCCGCGTCTCCGACACGCTGTGCGACCGGGGGAGGAAGAGCGCGCAGACGTGTGACGGGACCGACCCGATCGGGAGCCGCTGCGCCGACGGGGCGTACACCGTGGTGAGTTCGCCGCTCTGGTATCACGACAGCCGCGGACGGGCCACGCGGCCCGCCGGCGCCACCGTCGAGTTGCGGTACTCCCCTCGGTGCGGGACCAACTGGTCGCGGGTCACGCTCGACAAGGGGCGCAGCGCGCCCGTGCGGGTTCTCGTGTGCCGGGGCGAGGGCTCCGGCGACTGCACCGAGACCTACGCGACGCGCGGTGGCACCGCGTACTCCGACCAGCTCTACGCGAAGGACGTGGAGGCGACGGCGTACGCGCTGTGCTGCGGCACCTCGCCGGACATCGCCTCCGCCTGGGCCCGAGGCTGAGCCCGCCGCGGGCCGGCGGTCCCGCGGCCGCGCCCCGCCCGGTGCGGGGGGGGAGCGGGCGCGGGGACGGTGGACGGGAGGCCGCGGGACCAGCGCGCGGCGACCTGGTGAGCGGAACGTGCGGGGTCAGCGGGCGCAGCGGGTTCTCGCGTGGGGTCCTTCCCTCTGCCCTGCGACCACCCAGCCCTCCACCCAGACGCATCCGCGCGCGAGGGAGAGCATGTCCCCGTAGGCGCCCGGCGGCGTGTTGTTCTGCCATTGGGAACGCACCTGGGCGTTGTCCGCCGGACGATGCGCGGCGAGCCACACCGTGTAGAGGCGGGGATTGTCGAAGTACGCCGAGGCCCAGGCCGTGTCGCAGTCGGGACTGCGCCGCAGCCGCAGCGTCCCGAAGCGGGTGCCGTCGGGCAGGTTCAGCGGGACGGCGTCGAGCGTGTCGATCATCTCGAGGTCGCGCCCGCACCCCCGGGCCCGGGGATCGTCGCCGTCCATGTCCTCGGCCCGGCTCCCATCCCCCGCCCGGTCGATGACGTGCTGGTTACGCGAGGTCCAGCCGGGCGCGAGCCCCACGCCGCGCGCGGCGGCGCCCAGCGCCACTCCGCCGGCGACCACGACGACGACCACGGCCACGAGCAGGCGCCCGCGCCGCCGCACCCAGCCCGCGAGGCTGCCGCGCCCAGCCCCCGCCCCCGCCTCAGGCCCGGCGTCCGGCCCTGCATCAGGGCCGCCAGCGCGCCCGCCGCCGTCTTCGGCGGGTACCGGCGGTTCCTCCGCTCGCCCCGAGATCTCCTCGCTGACCCGATGCCAGCGCCGCGCCCACGCGTCCTCGTCGCCTCCGCAGGCCCGTACGAAGGCGAGGGTGACCTCCAGGCTCGGGAAGACGCGGCCGCCCGCGGCCCGCGACAGCACCGTGGCCGAGTAGTGCGCCCTCTCCGAGAGGGCCCGGTAGGTGGGCGACCCGGCATCCTCGCGCAGCCGCCGCAGCGCGACGGCGAACGCCTGCACAGGCCCTTCCTCCGGGCTGAGGTCGCGCTCTGGTCGTCCCATGGTCCCCACACGAGTTCGACGGCCACGTCGCCGCGGGCGACGCCGTCCAAGGCGCACGGGGACGGGGAAGCCCGGGCATCACGCTCGTGCCTGACGGCTCATGCCGACTGCGGAGAACCGCGAGCGGCAGACACGCCCAGATGCTAAGCGCAGCGACGGGCCGCGGCAAGATTCGCCGGCCGCGGCCCGTGAGCCCGCCTGATGCGGGAGGCGGGATGTCGTGAGCAGGGTGTCGTCAGGCGCCCATCGCGTGCACGCCGCCGTCGACGTGGACGATCTCACCGGTGGTGGCGGGGAACCAGTCGGACAGCAGCGCGACGCACGCCTTCGCGGCGGGGCCGGTGTCGGCCAGATCCCAGCCGAGCGGCGCGCGCTCCGGCCAGGAGTCCTCGAACTCCTTGAACCCGGGGATGCTCTTGGCCGCCATCGTGCGCAGCGGGCCGGCGGCGACGAGGTTGACCCGGATGCCGTGCGCGCCCAGGTCGCGGGCGAGGTAGCGCGAGCACGACTCCAGCCCGGCCTTGGCCACGCCCATCCAGTCGTAGACCGGCCACGCCTTGGTCGCGTCGAAGTCCAGGCCGACGATCGAGCCGCCTTCCTTCATCAGCGGCAGGCACGCGACGGCGAGCGACTTGAACGAGTACGTCGAGACGTGGACCGCCGTGGCGACGTCCTCCCAGGAGGTGTTGAGGAAGTTGCCGCCCAGGCAGGACTGCGGGGCGAACCCGATCGAGTGGACGATCCCGTCCAGCCCGTCGATGTGCGCGCCGACGCGGTCGGCGAGCGTGTCGAGGTGCTCGTTGTTCTGGACGTCCAGCTCGATCACCGGCGGCGGCTCGGGCAGCCGCTTGGCGATGCGCTCGACCAGGCTGAGGCGGCCGAAGCCGGTCAGCACGACCTGGGCGCCCTCCTCCTGGGCCAGCTTCGCCACGTTGAAGGCGATCGACGCGTCGGTGAGGACGCCGGTGACCAGCAGTCGCTTCCCGTCCAGCAAACCCATGTCCAGCTCCAGTCAGTCGGGTGTCCGGCTCAGTGGCCCATGCCGAGGCCGCCGTCGACGGGGATGACCGCCCCGGTGATGTAAGAGGCGTCGTCGCTCGCCAGGAACCTGACGACCCGGGCGATCTCCTCGGTCTGCGCCTGCCGCCCGAGCGGGATGCTCTTGCGGATCTGCTCCTGCTGCGCCTCGTCGAGCACCGCGGTCATGTCGGTCTCCACGAACCCCGGCGCGACCACGTTGACCGTGATGCCGCGCGAGCCGAGCTCGCGGGCCAGCGACCGGCCGAAGCCGACCAGGCCGGCCTTGGAGGCGGCGTAGTTGGTCTGACCGGCCGAACCGGACAGGCCGACGACGGAGGAGATCAGGATGATCCTCCCGCGCCGCAGGCGCAGCATGGGCCGCACGGCCCGCTTGGCGACGCGGTAGGCGCCGGTCAGGTTCGTGTCGATGACGTCGGTGAAGGTCTCCTCCTTCATCATCGGCAGCAGCGTGTCCTTGGTGATCCCCGCGTTGGCGACGACGACCTCGACCGGGCCGTGCTCGGCCTCGGCCTTCTCGAAGGCGGCGTCGACGTCGGCGGAGCTCGTCACGTCGCAGCGAACTCCGAACAGCCCCTCCGGGGGCTCGCCGGAACGGTAGGTGACGGCGACGGCGTCTCCCGCGGCGGCGAGCTCGCGGGCGATCGCGAGGCCGATGCCGCGATTTCCGCCGGTGACGAGAACAGAGCGAACCATGCGACCGACCGTATCGGCTACTTGGGGGTAGTCCACTTGTCCGCAGGGCACAAGATCACAGGGTTAGGATCGTGGACATGCGCCAGATCGACCCCGACTTCCTCGCCCTGCCGCTGCGGCGGCTGGCGGACGCGGCCCTGCAGCGCGCCCGTGACCTGGGAGCCGAGCACGCCTCGTTCCGGCTCGAACGTGTGCGCGCCGAGACGCTGCGCCTGTTCGACGCCCGGCTCGAGGGGTCCTCGGACGCCGACGACCTCGGCTTCGCCGTACGGGTGATCAAGGACGGCACCTGGGGCTTCGCGTCCGGGATCGAGCTGACCCCGGAGGCGGCGGTCCTGGCGGCCGAGGAGGCCGTGCGGGTGGCGGCGGTCAGCGCGCCCATCAACCGCGAGCCGGTGGAGCTCGCCCCCGAGCCGGTGTACGACGACGTGACCTGGGTGTCGGCCTACGAGGTCGACCCGTTCGACGTGCCGCTGCCGGACAAGGCGGCGCTGCTCGCGGAGTGGTCGTCCGGCCTGCTCGGCAGGGTCGACCACGTCTCTGCCTCGCTCATGCAGGTCAAGGAGCAGAAGTTCTACGCCGACACGGCGGGCACGGTCACCACGCAGCAGCGTGTGCGGCTGCACCCCGTTCTGACCGCGATGCGGGCCGACGGCGACCGGTTCGACGACATGCGCACGCTGGCCCCGCCGGTCGGCCGGGGGTACGAGTACCTGACGGGCACCGGCTGGGACTTCCCCGCCGAGCTGGCCGAGATCCCCGACCTGCTCGACGAGAAGCTCAAGGCGCCCTCGGTCGAGGCCGGGCCGTACGACCTGGTGGTCGACCCGTCGAACCTGTGGCTGACGATCCACGAGTCGATCGGCCACGCGACCGAGCTGGACCGGGCGCTCGGCTACGAGGCGGCCTACGCCGGCACCTCCTTCGCCACCTTCGACCAGCTCGGCAGCCTGCACTACGGCTCGCCCGTGATGAACGTGACCGGCGACCGCACGGTCGAGCACGGCCTGGCCACCGTCGGCTGGGACGACGAGGGCGTGGCCGGCCAGTCGTTCGACATCGTCCGCGAGGGCACGCTGGCCGGCTACCAGCTCGACCGGCGGATGGCGCTGCTGAAGGGCCTCGGGCGGTCGAACGGCTGCGCGTTCGCCGACTCCCCCGGCCACGTGCCGATCCAGCGGATGGCCAACGTGTCGCTCCAGCCCGCCGCCGGCGGCCCCTCCACCGACGAGCTGATCTCCCGGGTCGGGCGCGGGATCTACGTCGTCGGCGACAAGAGCTGGTCGATCGACATGCAGCGATACAACTTCCAGTTCACGGCGCAGAGGTTTTACAAGATCGAGAACGGCCGCCTGGCCGGGCAGCTGCGCGACGTGGCCTACCAGGCGACCACGACGGACTTCTGGCGCTCCATGGAGGCCGTCGGCGGCCCGGAGACCTACGTGCTCGGCGGCGCCTTCAACTGCGGCAAGGGCCAGCCGGGCCAGGTCGCGCCGGTCAGTCACGGCGCTCCGGCGGCCCTGTTCCGCGGCGTACGGATCCTCAACACCGTCCAGGAGGGTGGCAGCAAGTGAGCGACCGGGTGACCACACCGCAGGAGACGGTGGAGCGGGCGCTCGCGCTGAGCGAGGCCGACGGCTGCGTCGTCATCGTGGACGAGGGCTCGACCGCCAATCTGCGCTTCGCCGGCAACACGCTGACGACCAACGGGGTCGCGCGCTCCTCCCGGCTCACGGTGATCTCCGTCGTGGGCGCCGGGGTGGGGGTCGTCTCGCGCTCCGCCGTACGGGCCGGCCAGCTGGCCGACGTGGTGGCCGCGGCGGACCGCGCCGCGCGGGAGGCCCGGCCGTCGGAGGACGCCCGGCCCCTGGTGGAGGGCGCCGCCGGGGAGGGCTGGGAACGCCCGGTGGAGCCGACCTCCATCGACGTGTTCGGGGGGTTCGCGCCCGCGCTCGGCGAGGCGTTCGCCGCCGCCGACGCCTCGGGACGCAGGCTGTACGGCTTCGCCGAGCACAGCATGACCTCGACGTTCGTCGGCTCGTCCACCGGCCTGCGGCTGCGTCACGACCAGCCGACCGGTCGGCTCGAACTCAACGCCAAGTCCACGGACATGACGCGCTCGGCGTGGACGGGCGTGGCCACCCGTGACTTCACCGACGTGGACGTGGCCGCCCTGGACGATACGCTCACCCGGCGGCTCGACTGGGCCAAGCGGCGGATCAGCCTGGAGCCGGGCCGCTACGAGACGCTCCTGCCGCCGACGGCGGTCTCCGACCTGATGATCTACCTGTACTGGTCGGCCGGCGCGCGGGACGCCGCCGACGGCCGCACGGTGTTCTCCCGGCCCGGCGGCGGCACCCGTGTGGGCGAGCGGCTCTCGACGCTGCCGATCTCCCTCCGCAGCGAACCGGCGCGGGCCGGCGTCGAGTGCACGCCGTTCGTCGTCGCGCACGCCTCCAGCCGGGAGCAGTCGGTCTTCGACAACGGCCTGCCGCTGGACCACACCGAGTGGATCAGCGACGGCACGCTGGCCAACCTCGTGCAGACCAGGCACTCCGCCGAGCTGACCGGGCTCGCCACCACCCCGCAGATCGACAACCTGATCATGACAGGACCGGAGGGCGGCCGCTCGCTGGAGGAGATGATCGCCTCGACCGAGCGTGGTCTGCTGCTGACCTGCCTGTGGTACATCCGCGAGGTCGACCCGCAGTCGCTGCTCCTGACCGGCCTGACCAGGGACGGCGTCTACCTGGTCGAGAACGGCGAGGTCGTGGGCGAGGTCAACAACTTCCGGTTCAACGAGTCGCCGGTCGACCTGCTCGGCCGCCTCAGCGAGGTGGGCCCGAGCGAGCAGACGCTCCCGCGCGAGTGGAACGACTGGTTCACCCGCGCCGTCATGCCGCCGGTCCGGGTGCCCGACTTCAACATGTCGACGGTCAGCCAGGCCAGCTAGGAAACGGTCACCACGCGCGGGTTCCAGCCGCGGTCCGGCACCGGCCGTCGCGGGCGCCGAGCACTCGCGAACACCGGTCCTATTCGGCGTCCTCGAGGCGGAAGCCGACTTTCATGCCGACCTGGAAGTGGGCCACCTCGCCGTCCTCGATGTGCCCGCGCACCTCGGTCACCTCGAACCAGTCGAGATGCCGCAGCGTCTGGGCGGCCCGCCTGACGCCGTTGCGGATCGCCTGGTCGACGCTCTCCGCCGAGGTGCCCACTATCTCGGTCACCCGATAGGTCCGGTCCGACATCACGTCCTCCTGCCTGCGCGTCTCTCGCGTGATCGTATCGCCGTGCGGGCGTCACCCCCGCCTCCCTCGGGGTCTACCGTGGAAATCGTGAATCCATGGCGCAGGTTGCGAAAAGACCGCCCGGTCGTTCACCAGGTGACGGACGCTCAGCCGTCGCTGACCGACGACGTGCGCAAGCGGGAGATCAGCTACCTCATCAAGATGGGCATCCGGCTCGTGTGCCTCATTCTGGCGGTGGCGGTGCCGGCCCCGTGGCCCGTCAAGGCCCTGTTCGTCGGTGGGGCCGTTCTTTTGCCATACCTTGCCGTTATCGGGGCCAATCAGAGAGGTCACGAGCCTCCTCCGCCCCCTGACTTGACCTCGTCTAACCAAAACGAGATACCACGCCATCGACGCGAGATCGGGTCGTGACAAAGTCTTGACGCAACCCATGGGTTGGAGGTGTACAGTTTAGCCAAGCGCTCTGGTCCCCCGTCGGAGCGCTGGTGCCGGCGTTCCGGGCCCCCGTCGGAACGCCGATGAAGCGGCGCCGGGTGGTTTGCCCCCGTAACCACCCGGCGTCGCCCTTTTTCCACAGAGTTCACACGGGCCTCACGGACCGGCCGTCGAGGTCGTCCCCGGTGGGGACGGCCCTTCCGCCGAACGGCCCCCGGCGCCCGCCCTTCCCCTCCATGCGGCGCGCCGGGGCCGTGGAAGCCGGTGTCAGGACTCGGACGTGTCAGCAGCCGCCCGCGTCTCCGCGTTCGCCCCCGCGTTCGCCCCCGCGTTCGCCCCCGTGTCCGCCTCCGTGTCCGCCCCCGCCCAGTCCTTCGCCATCCGGGACAGCCGCTCCACCACATCCGGCGGCGCGGTGCCGGCCCCCTGCGCCAGCCCCATCAGGTAGGCGGTCAGCGGGGCGGCGGGCCGCGCCACTCCGTGCGCCACATCCCTGGTCAGGTCGAGCACCGCGGTCCTGTCCACCCGGGCGGGATCGATGCCCAGCTCGCGGCAGACCAGGGCCGTCCATTCCTCCAGCACGTTCACGCGCTCTCCCTTCACCCGCGCCCTCCGGCCCGCTCGCGGGCCGCGCGGAGATCGTCGACGGTGTCGCAATCGAACCACGGTGGGGTCTCCCCGGGCGCCACCGGCGGGCGTACGGGCACCGGCCCCAGCGGGCCGAGCAGCCCGCGCAGCGACCGCCCCTCGTACGCGCCGAGCGCGTCCTTCAGAGCGGCCGTACGCCACGCACCGGTGAGCCACTGCTCACGGCCCTCGTCGTCCACGAGCACCGCCCCCGCGCCGTCCTCGGGCACGGCCGCCAGGAGCGCCCTGACGTGACCGGCGACGACGAACGGCAGGTCGGCCGCGAGCAGGACGACCAGCGGGGACGTCACCTCGGCGAGCCCGGCGCGCAGCGCCGGCACCGGCCCGCCGCCCGGCGGGTCCTCACGGGTGAACAGCACGCCCGGCATGTCCCTGGGCGGGCCCACCACGACCACCGCGCGGGCGTCGCCGACCGCCGCCGCCACCCGCTCGACGAGGGGCAGCCCGCCGACGAGCGCACCCGGCTTGTCCGCCCCGCCGAGCCGCTCGGCCCGGCCGCCCGCCAGGATCACGGCGTCGTACGGCGGCGGGCAGGCCGCCTCACCGGCGCCGGCTTCGGAACGGGGACGCACGGGTGCTCCCTGGACTCCCTCTCGCGGCTCTCTCGGACTCTCTCGGGCTCTCCGGTGGCTCCGTCAGCCGCCGATGGCCGACATCGGGCGGGCCGGCTGGAGGAATGCGGGGTCGTCGATGCCGTGCCCGGCCTTCTTCCCCCGCACCGCCGCGAGCCATCGCGCCGCCAGCTCCTCGTCCGTGGCGCCCGAGCGCAGCGCCGTACGCAGGTCGGACTCCTCTGTGGCGAACAGGCAGTTGCGGACCTGGCCGTCGGCGGTGATCCGGACGCGGTCGCAGGCGCCGCAGAACGGCCGGGTGACCGAGCCGATCACGCCCACCCGGTGCGGGCCGCCGTCCACCAGGAAGAGCTCGGCGGGTGCGCTGCCCCGCTCGCGCGGGTCGTCCTCGGTCAGGTCGAAGGAGTCCTTCAGCAGGCCGAGGATCTCGTCGGCCGTGATCATGTCGTCGCGGCGCCAGCCGTGCTGGGCGTCGAGCGGCATCTGCTCGATGAAGCGCAGCTCGTATCCCTGGTCGAGGCAGTAACGCAGCAGCGGCGCGGCCTCGTGCTCGTTGACGCCGCGCATCAGCACCGCGTTGACCTTGACCGGCGTGAGGCCCGCCGCGCTGGCCGCGGCGAGCCCGTCCAGCACGTCGCGGAGCCGGTCGCGGTGCGCCAGCCGGACGAACACGTCGCGGTCCAGCGTGTCCAGCGAGACGTTGACCCGGTCGAGACCGGCCCGCGCGAGCGGCTCCGCGAGGCGGGTCAGGCCGATGCCGTTGGTCGTCAGCGACACCTGGGGACGCGGGCGCAGCGCGGCGGTCGCGGCCACGATCTCGGGGAGCTCCCGCCGCAGCAGCGGCTCGCCACCGGTGAAGCGGACCTCCCTGATGCCGAGCCGCTCCACGCCGATCGTCACCAGGCGGACGATCTCCTCGCCGGTGAGCAGCTCGGGCTTGGGCAGCCAGTCGAGGCCCTCGGGCGGCATGCAGTACGCGCACCGCAGGTTGCACCGGTCGGTCAGCGACACCCTCAAATCGGTCGCGACCCGGCCGAACGAGTCAACCAGCACGAGAGGACCTCCAACCCCAGAGAGCCTCAAGCCTAAGCCCTGCCGTCACGATGACCACAACCTCGGTCGTCCCTGCGTGATTCCCCCACTCCGGACGGAACGCATCCGTCTCCGGCGCGGCCATCGCCCTTCCCGGACGACGGGCGCGGCGCGGGGCAGACTGATGGGCATGGAGCCGATCTCTCTCGACACGCGTGCCAGGGAACTACTCGAACGCGCCGCCACCGCCTCCAGCGGGCGCGCGGCCGACACCGTGCACGGCGGCCACGCGCAGGCGCTGCGCCAGACGCTGCTCGCCCTCATGGCCGGGACCGACCTCGCCGAGCACGAGAGCCCGGGTGAGGCGACCCTTCTGGTGCTGCACGGTCATGTACGGCTGAGCAGCGGCGACGCCTCCTGGGAAGGGCGCTCCGGCGACCTGCTGACCATCCCGGACGAACGGCACGCGCTCGACGCCGTGGAGGACAGCGCGGTCCTGCTCACCGTCGTCAAACGCCCCTGAGCGCGGGCCGCGGCCGCGGGCGGAAGAAGCCGCTAAGCGGCCTGGAGGACGCAGCCCAGGGCGAGCAGCGACAGGACCTTCACGATCTCCAGCGCGACGTAGTAGAGGTGCGCCCTCGACCTGTGCCGTGCCGGGTCCTCACCGGACAGGACGCGGTCCGACCTGCGGTTGAGCGGCGGGCGTACGACCGCGATCTGGATCACCAGGACGACCGCGGCGACCGCCGTGAGCGCGACCGCGGCGGTGCCGGGCGATCCGGTGGCGACCACCACGATCACGACGACCGCCAGCACGGCCTCGACGGCGTTGAGCGCCCGGAAGACGAGCCGGCCGATGCCGAGCCCGATTGGAATCGTCACCCCCGGTGCACGGAACTTCAGCGGCGCCTCAAGGAAGGAGATCGCCAGCACCATCCCGAGCCAGACGAAGGTGGCCGCACCGCCCACAGCGGCCGAGGCGGAGTTCATTCCCGCTCTCCTCTCGCACGCGCGAAACCGGCGGAGCGGGGGCCGGGCTCCGGTGAGCCGCCTCACTTGTCATGACTTCCGCCGCCCTCGCCCAGGGTTCCACGCGTGCTCGCCGGTTCCCCATCCAGGGTCACGTGCCGGCGAGGTCCGCTCACGGCACGGCCGCGGGGGTCATCTCCAGCCGGTCCGTCGCCGCAGCCAGGCCAGCGCCGCCCGGCCCTGCGCGAGCTGGAACGCGCGGAGCGTGGGCAGGCCCGGCGGCGCGGGAAGGCTTCCCCGCTGCAGGAAGAAGCCGGTCACCGCGGCCAGGACCGCGGTGACCGCATCGGGGTCCGCCTTCGCCGCGACGGGATGGCGGTCGAAGACCTCGGCGGGCCGCGGCCCGCCCTGCATGACCACGCTCGGGAGCATCCCGAGCAGGTCGAACCACGGAGCCGCCAGGCACGCCCAGGGCCAGTCCACCACGTAGACGCGACCGTCCGCGGTGAGCAGCAGGTTGTCGGCCCGGAGGTCGGCGTGGGCCAGCGTGTCGCCCTCCACCGCCCGGTCCCAGGCCGCCTCCAGCTCCGCCAGCCGGTCCAGGTGCCGCCGTGCCCACGCGGCATCGGGCCCGTCCCCGCCGAGGCCGCCCAAGCCGAGGCCGTCCGGGCCGGCGGCCAGGCGCCGCCATCCCTGGAATTCCTCCGCGAACCGCTCACCGGCCGGCGGCACCGCCACGGGAGCGGGGGTGAGCGACTCGGCCAGCTCGGTCATCGCGCCGAGCACGAGGTCGAGTTCCGCCGCCGTCCAGGGCTGGGCCGGCGTGCGGCCCTCGACGTCCTCGAACAGCAGGACCACCCAGCCGTCCTCGTCGAAGGACGCGAGCAGCCGGGGCGCGGGCGCCGTGGCCGGCAGCGCGGCGGCCACCTGGGCCTCCGCCCGGTGGATGCCGGGGCTGATCGGGTTCGGCTCGGGCCCGACCGCCTTGACGAAGGCCCTGCCCCCGCCCGCGAGCCGCAGGCGGGCCGCCACGCCCGGGGAGAATCCGCCGGGCTGGGTGACGGCCTCGGTCACGCGGTCCCCGAGGTGCCGTTCGACGGCCAGCCGCAGGTGCGCGGGCACCGCGGTCCACGGCAGTCGTACGCCGCCGGCGGGCGGGGGCGGGCCGTCGTCACCGAGGCGACGACGCTCCCCCTCGTCCGGACCACCGAGGTCCTGGGATTCGTCGCTCATCCCGGCATGATGGGCGACGGGCGGGTAGGGCGGCAAACGACTTTCCGCCGCGATATTCGGTTGGGATTCCAGCCTGGCGCCCGGCACAGTGGATCTCGACGAAGGAGGAGTTTCCACCATGCCGAAGCACATCGCCCCGAAGCTGCTGTCCTGGGCGAGCGAGATCGACGACGGGACGATCGACCAGGCCGCCCGGGCGGCGCGCCTGCCGTTCGTGCCAGGTCACGTCGCGCTCATGCCGGACGCGCACGTCGGCATCGGCGCGACGGTCGGCTCCGTCATCCCGACGGAGGGCGCGATCATCCCGTCCGCCGTCGGCGTGGACATCGGCTGCGGCATGGTCGCGACCGAGACCACGCTCACGGCCGCCGACCTGCCCGACTCGCTCGACCCGCTGATGCGGCTGGTGGAGCGGCGCATCCCGGCGGGCGTGGGCAAGGGGCACGACGACCGCGCGGTGGACCGCGCGCTCGGCGACCTGGGCCGGCCGCACACCGGCCTGACGCCCAAGCAGGAGAACACCGTCGCCTGCCAGTTCGGGACCCTCGGCTCGGGCAACCACTTCGTGGAGGTCTGCCTCGACGAGCGCGACCGGGTGTGGACCGTGCTGCACTCCGGCTCGCGCGGGATCGGCAACCAGCTCGCCACCGCGCACATCAACGGCGCGAAGCGGCTCATGCGGAGCCTGGGAATCGGGATGGAGGACTACGACCTCGCCTACTTCACCCAGGGCACCGCGGAGTTCACGGCGTACATCGAGGACATGCTGTGGGCGCAGCGCTACGCGATGGCCTCGCGGGCGCGGATGGACAAGGTGCTGGGCGACGCGCTGTTCCGCGTGGCCGGCGCCGGCGCCCGGGTCCGGACGATCAACTGCCACCACAACTTCACGCAGTTGGAGACCCATCAGGGCAAGGAGCTGTGGATCACCCGCAAGGGCGCGATCAAGGCGGACACCGGGGACGAGGGCGTGATCCCGGGCTCGATGGGCACCCGCTCCTACATCGTCCGCGGGCGGGGCAACCCGCTGTCGTACAACTCCTGCTCGCACGGCGCGGGGCGCAGGATGTCGAGGAGCCGGGCGAAGCGCGAGCTGTCGCCGGCCTCGCTCAGGGAGGCGATGCGCGGCCGGACCTGGAACTCCGACCGGGCCGCCGCCCTGGTCGACGAGCACCCCGAGGCGTACAAGCCGATCGACCAGGTGATGGCGGACCAGAAGGACCTCGTGGAGGTCCGGCACACGCTGCGCCAGGTCTTCAACTACAAGGGGTGAACCGCCGGGCGCGGTCGTTTCGCCCCCGCCGTCTCGGGGGGCGCGGCCGCCCCGGCCGGCAGCAGGACGAAGCCGCTCGCCACCCGGGCCGGGATCCGGTAGGGCGAGATGGTGAGGTCCTGCTCCGGCACGGTGTAGTCCAGCCGGGCCAGCCGCGGCGCGAGGGCCTCCAGCAGGCCCACGGCGACCGGCTCGCCCGGGCACCGGTGACCGGTCGCCGGGTCGCCCCCGCCCTGCGGGATCAGGTCGTACGGGCCGATCTCGCGTCCGATGAAGCGGCGTGGGTCGAACGCGCAGGGGTTCGGCCAGAGCGCCGGGTCGTGGTTCTGGCCCCAGACGTCGAGCAGCACGAGCCAGTCGGCCAGGATCTGCTCGCCCTTCCAGGTGAGGTCCTTGACGGCCTTGCCCGCCACGAACGGCGCGAAGGGGTAGAAGCGCCGCACCTCATGCGCGAACGCCTCGGCGTACGCGCCGTCGGCGTCCTCGGCCAGGCGGACGCGGGTGACCGGCCAGCAGTGCAGCGCGTGCGCGGCAAACGTGACGAACCAGCTCACGGCGACGGTGGGACGCACGAGGTTGAGCAGTTCGACCGCGGCGATCCGGGGGGCGAGCGGTTCCCCGTCGGGTTCCCGGTGGCGGGCGGCCACGGCGAGCGCCGAGGAGTCCGGCGCCCGCAGGGCCCCGCGCCGCACGTCCTCGACCAGTCCCGCCAGCCACGCCTCGCGGCGCCTGCGGGCGGCGCGGGCCCGCCAGTGCCGCGGGCCCGGCGACCCGAAGCCGTCGACCATCGCGACGAGGTCGGCGGCGAGGGGCCCGGTCTCCTCCTCGGTGAGCGGGATGCCCGCCCACCGGCACGCCCCCCGGGTGATGACGCGTGCGGCCTCGTCGAAGAGCACGACGTGGCCCCTGTCCGGCCACGTCGCCACCGCCGCGTCCCAGGCCGCGGTGGTCTCACCGACCAGGGCGGCGACGCTTTCCGGTGTCATCAGGGACATGAACATGCCCTTGCGCGCCCGGTGCGCGGCCTGGTCGAGCGTGTGCACCGCGCCGTGGCCGAACAGCGTGCTCTTGATCGGCTCGGGCAGCGCGGGAGCCCGCTGGACGTGGTCGTCGTCGTAGAAGAAGCGGACGGCGTCCGGCCCGCGCAGCACGACGGCGTGCTGGCCCATCAGCCGGGTGTGGACCATCTCCCCCTGGGTCTCCCGCCAGCGGGCCGGCAGCCAGGCATAGCCCTCGAGCAGCAGGAGCAGCGTGGTGTCGAGCAGCGGCATATGTCCTGACTGCCCGCGTCCGTCCGCCGGAAACGGCGGACGGACGCCCGTCCGGCCGGGGCCGGACGGGCGTCGGAGGTCAGCCCCTGATGCAGGTGCCGCCGTTCAGCGTGAAGCCGGTGGGATCGGGATTGGCGCCCGTGAGTGTGCCGTTGAAGCCGATCTGCACCGACGCGCCGCCCTGGATCACCGAGTTCCACGGCATGGCCGCGGCGGTGACGTCCTTGCCGGACTGCGACCAAGTGGCCGACCAGCCGCTGGCGACCTTCTGTCCCGCGTCGGGGAGGACGAAGCGCAGCGTCCAGTTGTTCATCGGCGTCTGACCCAAATTGATGATCTTCACGTTGGCGGAGAAGCCGCCGCTCCACGACCACGCGGTGTACTCGATCTTGCAGCTGACCGGGGGCGGCGTGTAGGTGGGGTAGCCGCCCGACGCCGTGGCCGTCACCAGGTCGGACGGCAGGCTGAGGTTGCCCGCGGCGTCCTGCGCCACCATGAAGTAGACGTACGACTGGCCGGTGACGAGGTTGCCCTCGGTGAAGTACGTGCCGATGGGTGTGCCCACCGGGATCCAGGCCGTGTCGGTGCGCCGGTAGACGTCGTAGCCCGTCACCCCGACGTCGTCGGTCGACGGGGTCCAGCAGAACGACGTCCCCTTGAAGTCGGGCAGGCAGTTGGCCTGCATCCCGGTCGGCCTGGTCGGCGGCGTCGTGTCGCCCGTGCCGGGGCTCGGCGACACGGACATGCCGGTGACCGCCGAGGTGCTGAACGGCGCGGTGGGCCTGCTGGTGTTGCCCGCGGCGTCCTTGGCCACGATGTAGAACGTGTAGGTCCGGCCGATGGTCAGGCCGGAGACGACGGTCATCGTGCTCGTGGGGGCGGCCGCCCTGACGAAGCCGTCCGCGGTGAGGCGGTAGACCTCGTAGCCGGTGACGCCGACGTCGTCTGCGGACGCCGTCCAGCACAGGCCGACCACACCCTGGGGCGTGCCTCCCGTGGGCAGCGGCGGCGGGCAGGCCCGCACCTCACCGGGGGTCGTGGGCGGTGTGGTGTCCGTCCCCGCCGGGCCGCTCGCCGTCGGCTGCGGCGTGGGTTCGCCCGAGGCCGCGGAAGCGGCGTACGCCGTCGTCACACTCGTCGCGAGGACGGGTGGCGCGGCGATGTTGGCCGCCAGCAGCGCGGCGGCCACGGCGCCCGCCGCGGTCCACGCGGCCGGCCACGACAGTCTGGACACGAGCCACCTCTCCGGGACGATCCGCCGACGACATCGCCCGGATCATCGATCGCCGGGGCGGGCCCGTCAAAGCCCGCTCGCATCCGTGCCGGTCGACCCGTAAGGAACTTGAAACTTTCAGCGTGGCGGGCCGTCGCTAGCGTGGCGGGATGAAGATCGTGGTCACCGGCGCGGCCGGTTTCATCGGGAGCGGCGTCGCCTCCCTGCTGCGCGACGCCGGGCACGAGGTGCGGGGCTTCGACCTGCGCGGCGGCGAGGACGTCACGCAGGGTGACGTGCGGGACGAGGACGCCGTCGCCCGCGCGCTCGACGGCGCCGACGCCGTCGTGCACCAGGCGGCCAAGGTCGGCCTCGGCGTCGACGTGTCCGACCTGCCGGAGTACGTGTCGGTCAACGGGCTCGGGACCGCGGTGCTGCTCGCCGCGATGGCGCGGCACGGGGTCTCCCGGCTGGTCCTGGCGTCGTCCATGGTGATCTACGGCGAGGGCGTCTACGACTGCGCGGAACACGGCCGCCGGCGCCCCGGCCCCAGGGCCGAGGAGGACCTGGCCGCCGGGCGGTTCGAGCCGGTGTGCCCGCGCTGCGGGCGCCCGTTGGCGCCGGGGACCGTGGACGAGGACGTCCCGCCCGATCCGCGCAACGCGTACGCCACGAGCAAGCTCGCCCAGGAGCACCTGGCCGCCAACTGGGCCCGCGAAACCGGCGGCGTTGCGGTCGCCCTGAGGTACCACAACGTGTACGGGCCGGGGATGCCGCGCGACACCCCCTATTCGGGGGTGGCCGCGATCTTCCGGTCCGCGCTGGAGGCCGGGCGGGCGCCGCTGGTGTTCGAGGACGGCGGCCAGCGCAGGGACTTCGTCCACGTCGGCGACGTCGCGGCGGCCAACCTCGCGGCGCTCGGCGCGCTGGAGTCCGCCCCGCCCGGCCGGCTCCGCGCGTACAACGTGGCCAGCGGCGAGCCCCACTCGATCGGCGACCTGGCGGACGCGCTCAGCGCGGCGCGGGGCGGACCGGCCCCCGAGGTCACCGGCCGCTACCGGCTGGGCGACGTCCGGCACATCGTGGCCTCCCCGGACCGCGCCGCGGCCGACCTGGGTTTCCGGGCGCGGATCCGCTTCGCCGACGGCATGCGGGAGTTCGCCCACGCCCCGCTGGCGACGGCCGGCTGAATCACCAGGGAGATCTCACGAACCCCTGCAGCAGCAGGCCGAGCACCGCCTGCGCGGCGAGCAGGCGGCGGTCTCCCTCACGCCCGGCTCCCGTACCCCCGGCCCCCGCACGCCCGGCCGCCGCCGCGACCCACAGGGCGAACGGCAGCCAGATCCGCTCCACCTCGCCCCTGGTGACGCCGCTGACGTCGAGGGCGAGCACCGCGACCCCGGCCGCCAGCGGCAGTATCCGGTCGCGGGCCCGTCCCGGCGCCACGAGCCCGGCGGCGGCGGCCGGGCCCGTCACCAGGGCGAGCACGGCCAGGTTGGCGACCAGGAAGTACAGGTACGGCCGGGCCGCGCCGGGGTCGGCCGCCCACTCGGCGTGGGTGGCGAGCACACCGGCCGGCCACCAGAACCCTCCGGCGGCGAACAGGGCGCTCACCGCGGCCATCCCGGTCAGGCAGGCGGCCACGGTCGCCCGCGGCACTCCCACGGCGACCGCCGCGACGAGCGGGACGAGCAGGTAGGGCACCAGGCCGTAGCTGAGGTAGGGCAGCGCGCCCAGTGCCACACCCGCGCCGAGGCCGAGCGTCACCCGGCCCGCCCGGCTCCGCGCGCCGAGCACCAGCAGCGCCGTCCCCCACGCCCCCACGCCCGCGAAGAACGCGTCCATGGTCGTAGCGATCCACACCGCCGCCGGGCACAGGGCGAGGTAGGGCAGCACGCGCCGGGCCGCGTCCTCCCCCGCGACGCGCCACACGGTCAGGCCGATCGCGGCCGTGGCCGAGCACCCCGTCACGACCACGAGGACGGCGGCCCAGAACGGCCCGGGCAGCCCGGCGGCCGCCAGCGCCCACAGCACCAGCACCGGCAGCGGCGGATGGCCGCGCACGTGCGTGGGATAGGCCGGCAGGTCCCGGGTGAACCCGGCGAGCCAGCCGAGGGGGTCGTCGCCCACGGCCCCGAGCCCGGCCAGGTATTCCTGCGGGTGGGTGAACGGCCACGCCAGCCCCTCCCCCGACATCGCCAGCAGGACCGTCCACGCGAGCGACGCGGCGAAGGCCGCCGCCAGCGCCGCGCGCATCGGCAGATGCGCCGTCAGCCGGGGCAGCACGGGGACCGCGACCGCGGCGAAGGCCACGGCCGGAAGCAGCGCGGGCGTGGGCAGGCGCGCCAGCGCGTGCAGCGGCGGGAGGTGGTCGATGCGCAGCACCCCGCGGGCGTGCAGCAGGCCGCCCACCGCGAACGCGCCCGCCACCAGGACAGCCCATCCGGCCAGCGCCCGCTGCCGTGCCGTGAGTGCCCGTCGCCGCGCCGCAGGCGCTCCCCGCTCTGCCGCCGACGCCCCCTGCCGTGCCGCAGGTGCCCCCTGACTTGCCGCCGACGCCCCCTGCCGTGCCGCAGGCGCTCCCTGACTTGCCGCCGACGCCCCCTGCCGTGCTCTCACGACCGCCACCGTAGGCGGGCCGGTGAAGCCGTCCACGCCCTCCGGGCGCCCCGTAGTCACTTCGTAAGAACTCGGCGGCCCCCGCGGCTCTAACTTCTGCGACATGCAGATCGATGTGGTGCTTCCCTGCCTCGACGAGGCGGCGGCGCTGCCCTGGGTGCTCGGCCGCATGCCGGACGGCTGCCGCGCCATCGTGGTGGACAACGGATCCACCGACGGGTCGGCCGAGGTCGCCGCCCGGCACGGCGCGCTCGTGGTGAGCGAGCCCAGGCCGGGCTTCGGCGCCGCGTGCCACGCGGGCCTGGAGGCCGCGACCGCCCCCGTCGTGTGTTTCATGGACGCCGACGCGTCCCTGGACCCGCGGCAGATCCCGTACGTCGCGGAGGGGGTGGTGAGCGGCGCCGCCGACCTGGTCCTGGGCCGGCGCAGGCCCGTCACCGCGTCAGCGTGGCCCGCGCACGCCCGGCTGGGCAACCGGGTGCTCGCCTGGCGGCTGCGCCGCCGCACCGGCGCGCCGCTGCACGACCTCGGCCCGATGCGCGCGGCCCGCCGTACGGCCCTGCTGGCCCTGGGCCTGCGGGACCGGCGGTTCGGCTACCCGCTGGAGATGGTGCTGCGGGCGAGCGAGGCGGGCTGGCGCATCGGCGAGGTCGACGTCGACTACCTGCCGCGGGTGGGCCACTCGAAGGTGACGGGGACCGTCCGCGGCACCGTGCGTACGGTGCGCGACATGTGGCGGGCGGCGTGACGCCGGCCACGAGCGGGACCGCGGCGCAGCTCGTCGTCATCGCCAAGGCGCCCGTGCCGGGAACCGTGAAGACCCGGCTCACGCCGGCCTTCACCGCGCGGGAGGCCGCCGCGCTCGCGGAGTCGGCGCTGCGCGACACGCTGTCGGCCGTCGCCGCCGCCCCGGCCGCGCGGCGGGTGCTGGCCCTGCTCGGCGAGCCGGGGCCCTGGCTGCCCGCGGGGTACGACGTGGTCGCCCAGCGGGGGGACGACCTGGCCGCACGGCTGGCCGCCGCCTTCGCCGACGCGTGGACGGCCCTTCCGGTCCCGGTCGTGCTGATCGGCATGGACACCCCTCAGGTCACCCCCGCACTGCTGGCCGAGGCGGGACGGCTGCTGGACGGGCACGAGGTCGTGGTCGGCCCGGCCGCCGACGGCGGGTTCTGGCTGCTCGGGCAGCGCACGCCCGACCCCGCCCTGCTGGCCGGGCTGCCGATGTCCCGGCCTGACACGGGGGCGCTGCTGATGGAGCGGATCCGTGCCGCGGGCGTGCGGGCCGCCCTGCTGCCCGAGCTGACCGACGTGGACACCGCCGCGGACGCGCGCGCGGTGGCCGCGCGAATCCCCTCCTCGCGGTTCGCGGCGACGCTGGCGGCCCTCGGCGCGGACGTCCCGGCGTGATCGGGCCCCTCTACGCCGAGTCGCTGGACGGCGCGCGGGTCGAGGTCGAGTCGGCCGACGGCGGCACGTGGCCGCTGGAGGCGTGGCGCTGGCTCCACGACGCCGAGGGGGACGAGGCCATGCTCGCCCGCTGCGCCGACCCCACACTCGACGTGGGCTCGGGACCGGGGCGGCTGACCGTGGCGCTGACCAGGCGCGGGGTGCGAGCGCTCGGCATCGACGTCACCCCCCGGGCCGTCCGCCTCACCCGCCTGGCCGGGGGGCGCGCCCTCTGCCGTGACGTGTTCGGGCACGTGCCCGGCGCCGGCCGCTGGGGCACGGTGCTGCTCGCCGACGGCAACATCGGCATCGGCGGCGACCCCGACGCACTGCTGCGCCGGGTCCGCGAGCTGCTGCGTCCCGGCGGCGAGGTCGTCGCCGAGCTCGATCCGCCCGGCGCCGCGACCCGTGCGGAACGGGTGCGGCTGCGCAGGGAGGGCAGGGTCACCGGCTGGTTCGCCTGGGCGCGGGTCAGCGTGTCCGACATCGGGCCGCTCGCCGCGCGCACCGGCTTCCGCCCTGCGGAGGTGTGGACTGAGGCCGGCCGCTGGTTCTCGGTCCTGGGCTGAACCAGGGCAAGGCTCGCCGTGCCGGCCGTCCCGGGACGGCACGTCCGCCGGTCACACGCCGGTTCCCGGCCGCGCCGTACCTGCACGGATAGGCTGCCGCAGGGAGCAGGCGGAAGCGAACGGGACGGATGGCGGGGATCGCGCGCGCGGCCGCACGGACGGTCGCACGACGGTGGCGGGCGCGGCGCGGCGACCCCGTCGACGGGAACGGCCTCACCGCGAACCTCGTCACACCGAACCTCGTCACCCCGAACCTCGTCACCGGGAGCCTCGTCACCGGGAGGCTGCCTCGCAGGGACCTCGTCCGCGTCGCAACCCTCACCGTCGTGGCGGCGGCGCTCTACGCGTTCTACTCGTGCGTGACGCTGGCGCGGTTCCGGGCGGGCGCGTACGACCTGGTGATCTTCGACCAGGCGATCCGGTCGTACGCGCGTCTCCAGGCACCGGTCTCGATGCTGAAGGGCGTGCACAACGGCTTCGGGCCGGGGTTCTGCGTGCTCGGCGACCATTGGTCTCCTGCGCTCGCGCTGCTGGCGCCGCTCTACTGGATCCACGACGGGCCGGCGACCCTGCTCGTCGCGCAGGCCGTGCTGCTTGCGCTGTCGATCCCGCTGGTGTGGACGTACGCCTTCCGCGCCTCCTCGGCGGTTACGGTTTCGGCGGGGCGGCGCGTCGCCTATCCGGTCGCGGTCGCCTACGCCATGTCGTGGCCGATCACCGAGGCCGTGGCCTTCGACTTCCACGAGGTGGCGTTCGCGCCGCTGCTCACGGCGGCCATGCTGGAGCGTCACCAGGCCGGGTGCAGGGGGGCCGCGGTCCTCGCGGGGCTGGCACTCCTGCTGGTGAAGGAGGACATGGGCCTGCTGCTCGCGGGGTTCGGGCTGTTCCTCCTGTCCCGCCCCCGCGACCGGTGGCTGGGCGCGCTGCTCGTCGCCGTCGGCCTCGCCGCGACGCTGGTGGCGACGCGGGTCCTCATCCCGCACTTCGGCGGCAGGGCCGGCTACTACTGGGCGTACTGGACACTCGGCCCGGATCTGCGCCGTGCCGCGGTGCACGCGGTCACGCGGCCCGGCGACGTCGTCGCGCTGCTCGCCGATCCGCCGCTGAAGCTGCGCACGCTCGTGCTGACGCTCGCTCCCGTGCTGTTCACCGCCGTGCTGTCCCCGCTGGGCCTGGCCCTGCTGCCGCCGCTGCTGGAACGGCTGCTCGCCAGCACCTACCCCAACTGGTGGACGCCGCGATACCACTACACGGCCTTCGTCGTCGCAATCGTCTTCGCCGCCGGGATCGACGGGGCGCTGCGGGTGGCCGCCCGTTTCCCGGAACGGGCCGGAAGGCTCGTGCGGGCATGGGCGGTGCTCGTGCTCGCCACCTCGGTCGCGCTCGTGCCGTTCTTCTCGTTCGGCGCGCTGTTCACCCCCTCCTTCTACGCCGAGACCGCCCGGACCCGCGCGGCCGGACGCGCCGTCGCGGCCGTGCCCGACGGCGTGCTGGTCGAGGCGGCCGGGTCCCTCGCCCCGGCCCTGTCGCCGCGTACGCGGACCCTGCTGTGGGACCGCACGCCGCGCGGGGCGCCGTGGGTCGCCGCCGACGTGGGGGCCAGGACGTTCCCCTTCGGCTCGCTCCGCGCGCAGGTCGCACGGGTCGAGGCCCTGCGGGCGCGGGGCTACCGGGTGGTGTTCCGGGAGGCCGGCTACGTGGTGCTCACCCGGCCGTAGCCGGCCGCCTCACCCGCGCACGTACGCGTGCGGGGTCGTGCCGAAGGCGTGCTTGAACGACTGGATGAACGCGCTGGGGCCGCTGTAGCCGCAGGCGGCGGCCGTCGAGGTCACCGACCGGCCGCCGGCCAGCAGGATGAGCGCGCGGTGCAGCCGCAGCTGGGTGCGCCACTGCGGGAAGCTCATGCCGGTCTCCGCGCGGAACAGCCTGCTGAGCGTGCGCTCGGAGGCGCCCACCACTGCGCCCAGCTCGGCGAGCGTCCGGCCGTCCGCCGGATCCGCCTCGAGGATCGCGGCCACGTCGCGCAGCCGGGGGTCGGACGGCGTCGGCAGGCACAGCGGCAGCGCCTCGACCTCGCGGAGCTGGTCGAGCAGCACGCGTTCCAGGTTGGCCCGCCGGCTCGCGGTCGGCTCGTCGTCGCCGGTCAGGGCGACCACCACCTCCCGCAGCAGCGGCGTGATCGCCAGGACCGTGGGCCGGTCCAGCCGCAGCGGGTTGACCCACGGGTCGAAGACCAGCGCCCGCATCTCGGTCGGCCCGTACGCCTCGTGCGCGTGCGCGACCCCTGCCGGTATCCACACGCCCCGGTGCGGCGGCACCACCCAGTCGCCGATCGGGGTCGAGATCCGCAGCACCCCGCGGTGCGGGTGGATGAGCTGGTGCGAGGCGTGGTCGTGCCAGTCGATGCGCTCGCGGTGGGCCAGCGGCACGCGGGACGCGCCGCCGCCGGCGGGATGGCGCGCGGGTTGGCGGGCGGGTTGGGGGGCGGGTTGGCGCACGGGTTGGCGGGTTGCCGACATGACTCGGCAGAGTATCGCTAGTTCGCCGACGGGGTCGTCCTGGATGCTCGACGGAGCCTCTCAAGGAGACGATCAGTGACACAGACATCCGTTCAGGCTCCGGCGGCGCGGGCGACGTCCGCGTGGCGGCGCATGTGGCTGTGGGCGGCCGCGCACGCCGTCGACGACCTCTACCAGGGACTGGTGCCGGCCTGCGTGCCCTATTTCGTGCTCGACCGGCACTACGGCTACGTGGCGGCCTCCGGGCTGACGCTGGCCGCGGCCCTGGGCAGTTCGATTCCGCAGCCGTTCATCGGCCTGGCGGTCGACCGTTTCCGCCTGGGCTGGATGGCCGCCGCCGGTGTCGCGCTGGCCGGGCTCGGCCTCGGCCTGTCCGGGCTGGTGGAGCCGTACCCCGCGGTCTGGGCCCTCGTCCTGTTGTCCGGGCTCGGCGTGGCCATGTTCCATCCGGCGGCGGGCAAGGGGGCCAGGGAGACGGCGGGAGACAGCGCCACGGCCATGAGCGTCTTCGCGGCGGGCGGGAGCGTCGGCTTCTTCCTCGCGCCGGTGCTGGCCACGCCCGCCCTCATCGCGATGGGCGTCGGCGCCACGGTCCTGTTCATCCCGCCGGCCCTGCTCGTCGCGTTCGCGCTGCTCAGGAACCGGCCCTCGGCCGGGGCCGCCGTGGCGGGCACGCGCGCGGGCACCGACAGGTGGGCGCCGTTCATGGTCCTGACCGGCATCGAGGTCGTCAGGTCGGTGACGTTCTTCGGCGTGCTCACCTTCATCGAGCTGTTCTGGATCAGGCATCTGGAGGCCGGGCGCGGCCTCGCGGGCGCGGCCCTGGCCTGCTTCCTTGTCGGCGGGGTCGCGGGCACCCTGATCGGAGGGCGCCTCGCCGACCGGATCGGACTCGTGCGGACCGTGCAGATCGGCGGTCTGCTCGCCATACCCGCGCTCGCCGGGCTGCGCCTGCTCCCGGGGCCCTCCCTGCCGCTGCTGTTCGCCGTGCTCGCGGGCATCGCGATCAACATCCCGTTCGCCGTGCTGGTGAAGCTGGGCCAGGACTACCTGCCGAACCGGCCGGGCACCGCGGCCGGCGTCACGCTCGGGCTCGCCGTGAGCGTCGGCGGGCTCGCCGCGCCGGTGTTCGGCGTCACGGCCGAGGCGTACGGCCCGCAGGGCGTCTTCACCGTCCTCTGCGTGGTGCCGATCGCGGCCGTGGCGCTGGGACTGTTCCTCCCCCGCAGGTGATCCCCGCGGGCGCCCGCCGGCCTCAGCCTCCGGTGACGACGCCCGGCGTGGCGGCCAGCAGCAAGACGTCGATCCCCGCGGCGCCGATCGCGGCGGCGAAGGGCGCCACGGGCACGCGCCGGGCGAGCAGCAGGCCGGCCGCGGCGCACGCGGCCACTCCGGCGAGCGCGAACCATCGGACCGGACCCGCCGGTCCCGGAGGCGCGACCACCAGCAGCGCCGACGCGGCCAGCACCGGCAGCGGCAGGAGAACCCGCACCCGGGCGGGGCCGAGACGCTGCGGCCAGCCCCGCACTCCCGTCGCGACGTCGGTCTCGATGTCGGGCAGCACGTTCGCGAGGTGCGCCGCGCAGCCGAGCAGCGCCGCGGCGAGCACGGCCCACCAGGCCGGCGGTGAGACCGGGAGGCCGTGGCGCGGCGTTCCGGCCGCCACGAACACCGGCACCGCGCCGAACCCGGCCGCGTACGGCGCCCACGAGGCCGCCGTGCCCTTGAGCCACAGGTTGTAGACCCAGGCCGCGGCGACGGCGACCACGTGCGTCGCCCCCGCCACCACGCCGCAGGCCAGCGAGAGCGGCACGCAGGCCGCCAGCGCGGCGAACGCCGCGACGCGCACCGTACGCGCGGACACCAGGCCCGCCACGATCGGCTTGGACGTCCGGCCGGCGGCGGCGTCCCTGGCGGCGTCCACGGCGTCGTTGCACCAGCCCACGGACAGCTGGCCGGTCAGCACGGCGAGAGCCGTCAGCGCCGTCCCCGCCGGGCCCCACCCGGCGACCGCCACGAGCACCGTGACCAGGGTCGTCACCGCCGCCGCCGGGCCCGGGTGACATGCCCGGGCCAGCCCGGCCGCCGTACGCGCCGCCCCGGCCACCCCGGCCGCCGCCTCGCTTGAGATGCCCGCGACGTCCGCCGGGGCGGAGCCCGCGCGACGCGCGCCCCGAACCGGCACGGCGGCACCCGCGCCGCCGTCGGCCGCCGCGTCGTCGGGCAGTTCCGGTGAACCCGTCACGATTGCGAGCGTAACCCGGCATCTCTGAAACAGATCACGATCCACCCCTGAAGGCATGCAGCGGCCCGTTAACGGGCAGGAGGGATTTATCAGGGTTTTCGCCTGCACAAGGATGTGAGATGACGCGGATCGCGGCCGTCCATGGTGTCGTTCCCCCGCATCGCCACTCGCAGGCGGAGATCGCGGACGCGCTGGCGCGGGTCTGCCTCCCGCCGGGCGCCGATCGCCGGCTTCTCGACCGGCTGCACGCCGGCGCCCGGGTGGAGCACCGCAACCTGGTGCTGCCGCTCGACCAGTACGGCAAACTCGACGGCTTCGGCGCGGCCAACGACCTGTTCATCGAGGCCGCGCTCGACCTGGGCGCGCAGGCCGTCACGGGGGCTTTGGACGCGGCCGGCCTCACCCCTGCGGACGTCGACATGATCATGTGCACCTCGGTGACCGGGGTCGCCGCGCCGTCGCTGGACGCCCGATTAGCCAACCGGATCGGGTTCCGCCCGGACGTGAAGCGGGTGCCGGTGTTCGGCCTCGGGTGCGTGGCGGGAGCGGCGGGGATCGCCCGGCTGCACGACTACCTGCGCGGCTGGCCCGGCCACGTCGCGGTGCTGCTCTCGGTCGAGCTGTGCTCCCTCACGTTGCAGCGCGACGACACCTCCACGGCCAACCTCGTGGCGGGCGCCCTGTTCGGGGACGGCGCCGCCGCCGTGGTCGCGTACGGGGACGAACGGGAGCCGCCACGGGCGAACGCGGCGGGGCCCGCGGTGGTGGGGACGCGCAGCCGCCTGTACCCCGGATCCGAACGCGTGATGGGCTGGGACGTCCGCGACAGCGGCTTCCGGATCGTGCTGGACGCCGGGGTGCCCGAGATGGTCCGCGCCTATCTGGGCGACGACGTGCAGGGGTTCCTCGGCGACCACGGCCTGGCCGCGGACGACGTCACCGCCTGGGTCTGCCACTCCGGCGGCCCCAAGGTCCTGGAGGCCGTCGCGGAGACGCTCGCGCTCCCTGACGGCGCGCTCGACCTCACCTGGCGTTCCCTCGCCGCCAACGGAAACCTGTCGTCGGCCTCCGTGCTGCACGTGCTGCGCGACACCCTCGCCCTGCGGCCCCCGCCGCCGGGCACGCCGGGCCTGCTGCTGGCGATGGGCCCGGGGTTCTGCTCCGAACTCGTCCTGCTGCGCTGGTAGGGAGGAGCCGTGTCGCCCGTGTCGCCCTGGTATGTGCTGCTCATCGCGCTCGTCGCGGCGGAGCGCCTCGCCGAGCTGGTCGTCGCGCGCCGCAACGCCCGCTGGAGCCTCGGCAGGGGCGGCGTGATGTACGGCAGGGGCCACTATCCCTGGATGGTCGCCCTGCACACCGGCCTGCTGGCCGGATGCCTGCTGGAGGTGTGGCTGGCGGACCGGCCGTTCGTCCCCGGCCTGGGCTGGCCGATGCTCGGGCTGGTCCTGGCCGCGCAGGGACTGCGGTGGTGGTGCGTCACCACGCTCGGCCCCCAGTGGAACACCCAGGTCATCGTCGTGCCCGGTCTCCCGCTCGTGCGGCGCGGGCCGTACCGGTTCGGGTGGCTGCGCCACCCCAACTACGTCGCGGTGGCGGTGGAGGGCGCGGCGCTGCCGCTCGTGCACTCCGCCTGGCTGACCGCGCTGGTCTTCACCCTCCTCAACGTGCCGCTCATGGCCGTACGCCTGCGCTGTGAGAACGCCGCCCTCGCCACCGCGGCCACCGGCTCGGCCGCGCCCGGCGCGGGGGCGGAGACCGCGGCGTGATCGACCTGCTGGTCGCCGGCGGCGGGCCCGCCGGGCTGGCGACGGCCATCAACGCGGCGCTGGCCGGAATGGAGACGGTCGTGGTCGAGCCGCGGACCGGCCCGGTCGACAAGGCGTGCGGGGAGGGCCTGATGCCCACCGGCGCAGCCGCGCTGGCGGATCTCGGGGTGGCGGTGCCGGACGGCAGGCCGTTCCGCGGCATCCGCTATGTCGACGGGCCGCACCGGGTGCAGGCGGAGTTCCGGGACGGTCCCGGGCTGGGCGTGCGCCGCACGGCCCTGCACACCGCGCTCGCCCACCGCGCCCGGGACCTCGGCGTCCGCGTGGTGCCTGGCCGGGTGGACGCGGTGCACACCACCGGTGAGGGCGTGCGCGCCCGCGTGACGGGCGGCCCGGAGCTGTGCGACCCGGAGCTGAGTGACCCGGAACTGAGTGATCCGGAGCTGCGCGGGCCGGGGACGCGCGGCCGGAAAGGGCGTGGCCCGGAGTCCCGGGGCCTGGAACGGAGTGGCCGCGAACTGGGCGCGCGGTGGCTGGTCGCGGCCGACGGGCTGCACTCGCCGATCAGGGCGCGGCTCGGGCTCGACCTGCCTTCCTGCGGCCCCCGCAGGTACGGCCAGCGCCGCCACTACCGGGTCGAGCCGTGGACGGACTTCGTGGAGGTGCACTGGGCGGCCGGCGGCGAGGCGTACGTCACGCCGGTGGGCGACGACCTGATCGGCGTGGCCGTGCTGAGCAGCGAGCGGCGGACCTACGACGAGCACCTGGCGCGGTTCCCCGACCTGCTCGCCCGGCTGGACGGCCCTCCCGCCACCCCCGTGCGCGGGGCCGGGCCGCTGCGCCAGCGGGTGCGGCGGCGAGTGGCCGGACGGGTGCTGCTCGTCGGCGACGCCGCCGGCTATGTCGACGCGCTCACCGGCGAGGGGATCTCGCTCGCGCTGCTGTCGGCCCGCGCCCTGGTCGCGTGCCTGCGGGCGGGCCGCCCCGAGGAGTACGAGACCGCCTGGCGGCGCCTGTCGTGGCGGTCCCGCCTGCTGACGGCCGCGCTGGTGGGGGCCAGGCGGCATCCTCCCGCCGCCCGGATGATCGTGCCCGCCGCGCGGCGCCTGCCCGCGGTGTTCGGGGCGGCGGTGCGGTCGCTCGCCTGAGCGCGGCGCCTCCTGCGACCCCGTGACTTCCGCGATCCCGCGCCTTCCGTGCGAAACCGGTACAGCACCCCTGAATTGTTACAGCCGGATTCACAATTCATGAATGCCCGTTTTTAGGACGCCTCGGAGACTCCTATACGCGGCAGTAATAGAACCTACTTCGAGAATGACAAAGTAGCCATATTTCGTGACCGGTATGCAAAGATCTGGTGTGTGTACCGAATGGCGAGGCCGATGTTACGGCAAGGATGACTGGAGGGTCGTCACTTGCCCCACGTGCCGCACATCGTCCTGCTCACCCTGCTAGCCCTGCTCGGTACGCTCCCGATCGCCGCGCTGGCCGTCCTCGCGACGCGCCTGCGCCGGCTGCGCGCCATGCAGGCCGAGGCCGCGCGGCAGGCGGCGGCCGAAGCGCGCGAGCAGTTCGGCCGCGACGTGCACGACCTCGTGAGCAGCCGCCTGTGGCTGGCCACCCTGCGCAGCGAGCTCGCCTACCGGCTCGCGGACGACGACAGCCCCCTGCGACCGGCCCTGGCCGACGTGGTGCAGTCGATCCGCCAGGCGTCCGCCGACATCCGCAACGTGACCCGCTCCTTCCGTGACGTCTCGCTCACCTCGGAACTGGCCAACGCGCGCGCCGTGCTCCGGGCGTACGGCACCGACTGCAAGGTCGATGTCACCGAGGCGGAGCCGGGCGACGAGGTGAGCGCCGTGTTCGCGATCATGGTGCGGGAGGCGGTGACCAACGTCCTGCGGCACAGCAGGGCGACCCTGTGCACGATCGAGATCGTCGTGCGGGGCGGCATGGCGACGCTCACCGTCGCCAACGACGGCGTCGACCCCTCCACACCGCCCGGCGACGGCAGCGGACTGGACAACCTCCGCACCAGGGCGGCGGCGCTCGACGGCGTCGTGGGAACGGTCCTCGACCCGGACGGCTGGTTCCGCCTCATCGCCGAGATCCCCCGCAGGAGCGGGGACCGCCGCTAAACGCCGTCCCCGCTCACCGGCCCCGTTCACCGGCCCCGTTCACCGGCTGGGCGGCCCGGCTTCCAGGACGCCATCCACGGGTCTCAGCCAGCGGCCTCACATCGCGGGCCTCATACCTCTGTGCGCGCCCGCAGGCCGCGCGCATGCGCGTCGGGCACTGCCCGGACCCCGGCCCCCTCACCCGTACGCGGCCCGCCGCGGCGGCGTCGCGCGTTTGACCAGCCCCTTGACCGAATAGTCCGTTCGTCCTCCCGATGACCGCCGTGAAAAGCATCATCGCCGACCCATGACTGCGTCACGGTTCGTTACGTGCAGATTTCACATAGCGCAGTTGACGGGCGTAACTTGGCCCTTCTCTTTATTTCCGGAATTCTTTGATGTGACCGGCCTGAGGGGACATCTGGTGATTAGTAAGTACGAGATTTACTGCCTCGCAGATCCCTTGTTCTACGACACGCTCGACACCAAGCGCGCGGAGCACCCCGACTTCGCCATCGCCGCCCGGCCCACTCCCGACGGGTGGGCGCACGCCGAGAGCGAGACCTGGCTGCACTACGCGCCGGCCGGCGCGGCCCTGCCCACGCAGGGCTGGAAGATCCACATCTCCTCCTCCGTGCCGGAGGCGGAGCGGGTGATCGCGGCGGCCTGGGACTACTGCGTGCACCGCGGGCTGGCCTTCAAGTTCCTGCGCGGCCGGCGTGTGATGACGATGCAGAACTCCAAGTACGCCTTCCGCGGGTCGAGCGGCAAGCTGGTCACCATCTATCCCGTCGACGAGGCCCAGCTTGAGCTGACGCTCAAGGAGCTCGCCGAGATCCTCGACGGCGTCGACGGGCCGTACATCCTCAGCGACCTGCGTTACGGCGAAGGCCCCCTGTTCGTCCGCTACGGCGGATTCGCCGAGCGCCACTGCCTCGACGACAACGGCGAGCGGGTGCTGGCGATCGAGAACGCCGCCGGCGAGCTCGTCCCCGACGTGCGCGGTCCCGCGTTCGCCCTGCCCTCCTGGGTGACCCTGCCGGCGTTCCTCGAACCCCACTTGGCCGCGCGCAACGCGGTGACGCTCGAAGGCGTGCCGTACGCGGTGGAGGGCGTCCTGCACTTCTCCAACGGCGGCGGCGTCTACCTGGGGCGCGACAGTCGCACCGGCGAGAAGGTGGTGCTCAAGGAGGCCCGCCCGCACGCCGGGCTCGACGTCGAGGGACGCGACGCCGTCACCCGCCTGCGGCACGAGGCCGCGATCATGGAGCGTCTGGCCGGTCTCGACGTCGTGCCGACGCTGCGCGACTACTTCACGGTCGGCGAGCACCACTTCCTGGTGCAGGAGTACGTCGACGGCACCTCGCTCAGCCAGCTCATCGCCCAGAAGCACCCCCTCACTCGGGCCGACCGCACCCCCGAGCTGGACGCGGACTACGCCGAGTGGGCCATCGGGATGCTCACCAAGGTGCGGGCCGCGGTCTCGGCGCTGCACGAGCGCGGCGTGGTGTTCGGCGACCTGCACCCCTTCAACATCCTGGTGGAAGGCGGCGTGGACGGCGACCGAGTGGTCCTGATCGACTTCGAGGTCTCCTCCCCGGTCGAGGAGCGCAGGCGGCCCACGCTCGCCAATCCCGGCTTCGTGCCGCCGCGCGAGCTGGCCGGCGTCGAGGCCGACGAGTACGCGCTGGCCTGCCTGCACCTGGGCGTGTTCGCCCCGATGACCACCATGCTGCTGCAGCTCCACCGGCCCAAGGCCGCCCAGCTCGGCCGGCTGATCATCGAGACGTTCCCGGTGCCGCCGGCGCTGATCCAGGGAGCCGTACGGACGATCCTGGGGCAGGACCCGCCCGCGCCGGAGCCGAGCCGGCTCCCCCGGCCGGGCCGGCTCACCCAGGGCTGGCCCGCCCTCCGGGAGGCGCTGGCGAAGGCGATCCTCGCCTCGGCGACGCCGGACCGCGAGGACAGGCTGTTCCCCGGCGACATCGTCCAGTTCGAGCCCGGCGGCGGGGTGAACCTCGCCAACGGCGCGGCGGGCGTCCTGTACGCGCTGGCGGTGACCGGGGCGGGGCGCGTCCCCGAGCACGAGGAGTGGCTGATCAGGCAGGCCGCCAGACCCGGCATCGGGCCCGGTTTCTACAACGGGCTGCACGGGGTGGCCTACGCGCTGGATGCGCTCGGCCGCCGCGAGGAGGCGCTCGACGTGGCGCGGCGCTGCGGCCGGGAGCTCCCGGAGGGGCTGGACCTGAGCCTCTACCGCGGCCTGCCCGGCATCGCCCTCGCAATGATGCACCTGCACGACGTGACCGGCGAGCCGGAGTTCCGCGAGCGGGCCGCGCGCGTCGTGGCGCTGGTGGCCGACCGGCTCGGCGGCCCGGACGACGTGCCCGAGATCAGCGGCGGGAGGCATCCGCACGCGGGGCTGATGTACGGCTCCTCGGGACCCGCCCTGATGTTCCTGCACGCCTACGAGCGCACCGGCGACCCCGGCCTGCTCGACCTCGCGGCCATCGCGCTGCGGCAGGACCTGCGCCGGTGCGTCGGCCGCGAGGACGGCCAGCTCCAGGTGCAGCAGGGCTGGCGGACCAACCCCTACCTCGACGAGGGGTCGGCCGGCATCGGCCTGGTGCTGGACCGCTACCTGACCCACCGGCACGACGAGACCTTCGCCGAGTCGCTGGCCGCCATCCGGCCGGTCACGACGCTGCACTACTACGTCCAGTCGGGGCTGTTCGCGGGCCGGGCCGGCATGATCGCCTGCCTGTCGTCCGGCTCGCACCCCGACCCCGAGGCCGCCGCGGCGCAGATCGCCCGGCTGGCCTGGCACGAGCTTCCCCATCAGGGCGGGCTGGCCTTCCCCGGAGCCCAGTTGCTCCGGCTGTCCATGGATCTCGCCACAGGGAGCGCCGGCGTGCTGCTCGCGCTCGGCGCCGCGCTGCACGACGAGCCGGTCAGTCTCCCGTTCCTCGAGCCCCCC
Organism: Microbispora rosea; assembly: GCF_900156315.1. GTDB lineage: Bacteria > Actinomycetota > Actinomycetes > Streptosporangiales > Streptosporangiaceae > Microbispora > Microbispora rosea. Next base: position 188,789 of record NZ_FTNI01000016.1, read on the forward strand.
GGACGGTCCGAGGCGCAGGGGCCCCTGCGCACCGCCGCCGGGTCGAACGTCCCGACCAGCCCCGGAAGGAGGTGAACGCACAATGGCGCTCCTCGACCTGCAGACCCTCGAGGCCCCCGGCGGCCACGGCGGTGGCGGTGGCGGCGGCAGCAACCTGAGCCTGCTCGGGTGCACCCCGCACGAGAACAGCAGCCTCAGCATCATCTGCGGCTGAGACCCTCCCGTGAACATGATCTTCAGCCTCATCCCCGGCTGATGGAACCCATACAAGGAGATGATCCAGATGGCGCTTCTCGACCTGCAGAACCTCGAGGTTCCCGGCGGCCACGGCGGCGGCGGTGGCGGCGGCAGCAACCTGAGCCTCCTGGCCTGCACCCCGCACGAGAACAGCAGCCTCAGCCTGATCTGCGGCTGATAGCACGCTGAGGGAGTCCTGGGCGGTCGTCGCGGCCGCCCAGGCTTCCGCGTTTCCGGCCCTGGCCGGCCGCGGGAGCCGTCCCCGTCTGTCCTGTCCGGCCTTTCACCTCTGGAGGATCCGGTGAGCTCACGACCGGCGGACCTGCTGATCGCGCGGGCCGTACGGCGCGGCGGCCCGTGGCTCGCGGTGCTCGCGGCGACGGCGCTGCTGGGCGCCGCGGCCGACCTGCTGCTCCCGGCGGCGCTCGGCCGCGCCGTCGACGCCGTGGTGCGGATCCGGGCGCGGGATGGAGCGGGGGCCGAGGCCGGGTTCGGGCTCACCGGCCCGCTCGCGACCGCCGCCCTGCTGGTCGCGCTGGTCGTCGCGTGCGACGCGCTGGGCGTGCTCGCGTCCGGGGTGAGCGGGGCGCGGGCGGCCCAGTGGCTGCGCTCCCGGGTGGTGGCCCACACCCTGTCCGTCGGGGCCGGCATGACCCGTCACTTCACGCCGGGTGAGATCGTCACCCGCGCCGGGGTGAACGTGGAGGAGGCCGGGCGGACCCCCGAGGCCGTCGTCACCGCCGCCACGCTGGTCGTTCCGGCGGCCGGCAGCGTCGTCGCCCTCGCGTTGATCGACCCGTGGCTCGCGGTCACGCTGGTGGCCGGTCTGCTCCTGATCGTGGCCGTGCTGCGCGCGTTCATGCGCAGGACCACGGCGGCCTCCGGCGGCTACCAGCAGGCCCAGGGGGAGATCGCGGGCATGCTGGTGGGCGCGCTCGCCGGCGCCCGCACCATCACCGCGGCGGGAACCGAGGACCGGGAGGCGGCGCGCGTGCTCGCCCCGCTCCCCCGCCTGCGCGCCCACGGCCTGGCGCTGTGGCGCCTGCAGGCGCGGGCCGGCGTCCAGGCCGCCGTCGTCGTCCCGCTTCTGGAGATCGCCGTGCTCGCCGTCGGCGGGCTGCGTCTGTCGGCCGGCGGCCTCACCGTCGGGGAACTGCTCGCCGCCGCGCGCTACGTCGTGCTCGGGGCGGGACTGGGGTCGGCGCTCGGGTACGCGGCGCGCATCGCCCGCGCCCGGTCGGCCGCCCAGCGGCTGGAGCAGCTGTTCGCCGTGCCGCCCCCGGCGTACGGGGACCGGCCGCTGCCGCCGGGCCCGGGCACCCTGGAACTGCGTGACGTGACCGTGCGGGCCGACGGCGTGCGGCTGCTGAGCGGCGTCACCCTGGTGGTGCCCGGCGGCACGTGCACGGCCGTGGTGGGCCGCTCGGGCTCGGGCAAGTCGTCGCTGGCCGCCGTCGCCGGACGGCTCGTCGATCCCGAACGCGGCGCTGTCCTGCTGGACGGCGTGCCCCTGCGTGAGATCGGGCGGGAGCCGCTGCGCCGCGCCGTCGGATACGCGTTCGAGCGGCCCGCGCTGTTCGGCGAGACGCTGGGCGAGGCCGTCGCCTTCGGCCTCGGCCCGGCGGACGACGCCGGGGAGCGTAACGAGAACGCGGCGCGGGCGGCCGCGGGCGCCGCCCGCGCCGACGCCTTCATCCGGCGGCTGCCGCTCGGGTACGACACCCCGGTCGGCGAGGCGCCGATGTCCGGGGGCGAGACCCAGCGGATCGGCCTGGCCCGCGCGTTCGCCCAGGCCGGTCGGCTGCTGATCCTGGACGACGCCATGTCGAGCCTGGACACGGTGACCGAGCGGCAGGTCGGGCGGGCGCTCACCGGAAGCCTGTCCGACCGCACCCGGCTGGTGGTGGCCCATCGCGTGACGACGGCGGCGCAGGCCGACCAGGTCGTGTGGCTGGAGAACGGGCGGGTCCGCGCGGCCGGCACGCACGAGCGGCTGTGGCACGACCCCGGCTACCGCGCGGTGTTCCGCGCCGAGGAGGCCTCGTGAAGCGCCGCGCACCCGAGGGAGGGCGACCGGGAGCGACCGTCGGGCGGCTGGTCGTGGGGGCGCTGCGGCGCGAACCCTCCCGGCTGCTGTGGCTGGCCTGCTGGTCGGTGGCGGAGGCCCTGCCCGCGCTGACCGGCGGGTACGCGATCGCGCGGGCCGTGGACGACGGCTTCGCCGCGGGGCGGCCCGGCGCCGGCCTGATGTGGCTGGGCGTGCTGGCCGCCGCGTGGGGGGTGGCCGCGGTGGCCGCCCGGCAGGTGCTGCTGCTCATCGCGGGGATCGTCGAGCCGTTCCGCGACGACCTGCTCGAGCGTGTGGTGACCGGGGCGCTGCGCGCCGGGCGGGGCGGCGACAGCGCGGCGGTCGCCCGGATGAACCATCAGGTCGAGCTGGCCAGGGACGCCTTCGGCGCGATCATCACGGTGGTCAGGACCTTCGTGTTCACGGTGGCCGGCGTGGCGGTGGGGCTGACGACCCTGGCCCCGGAGGTCGTCCCGCTCGTGCTGGCGCCGGTGGCCCTGGGGCTCGGTCTGTTCCTCGTCTCCCTGCCCGCCCTGGCCCGGCGTCAGCGCGAGTTCATCGTCGCCGACGAGCGCACGGCGACCGCGGTGGCCGCGATGGCGGGCGGCCTGCGGGACGTGACCGCGTGCGGCGGTGAGGCCCGGGTCGCGGCGAGCGTCGGGCGGGAGGTCTCCCGGCAGGCGAGGGCGGCGCGGGCGCTGGCCCGGGTGACGGCGTCGCGCACGCTGTCGCTGGCGGTGGGAGCGTGGCTGCCGGTGGTGCTCCTGCTGGCCGGCGCGCCCTGGCTGGTGCGCCAGGGGGTCACCGGCGGGGTGATCCTCGGCTCGCTGACCTACGTGATGCAGTCGCTCTCCCCCGCGCTCGGCGGCCTGGTCCAGGGCCTCGGCGTCAGCGGCGTCCGGCTGGCCGTCACGCTGGAGCGCATCCTGCACGCGCCCGGCCCGCCCGTGCCGCACGGCGACAGGGAGCCCGGCGGGGTCCGGCTGGAGCTGCGCGGAGTGCGCTTCGCCTACGGCGCCGCAGGGCACAAGGCCCCTGAGCCGGTGATCGACGGCCTGGACCTCGACGTGCCCGAGGGCGACCACCTGGCGGTCGTCGGCCCGAGCGGGATCGGCAAGTCCACGCTGGCCGCGCTCGTCGCCGGCCTGCTGACCCCGGATGACGGCGAGGTCCTCGTCGGCGGCGTCCCGGCCGCGCGGGTCCGCCCGGCCGCCCGCGCGCTGATCCCCCAGGAGGCGTACGTCTTCCCCGGCACCCTGGCGGAGAACCTGACGTACCTCGCGCCGGGGACGCCTCCCGAGCGGGTGGACGAGGCCGTGGCGGCGTTCGGGCTGACGGAGCTCGCGCGGCGCACCGCGGGCGGCCCGCTCGATTCGGCCGAGCTGTCCGCGGGTGAGCGGCAGCTCGTCGCGCTGGCCAGGACCTACCTGTCCCCCGCCCGGCTGATCGTGCTGGACGAGGCGACCTGCCATCTCGACCCCGCGGCGGAGGCACGGGCGGAGGCGGCCTTCGCGGCGCGCGGGGGCACGATGATCGTCGTGGCGCACCGGATCTCCTCGGCCCTGCGGGCCCGGCGGGTGCTGGTCATGGACGGCACTCGCGTCCTGCTCGGCACGCACGAGGAGATGGTGGCCTCCTCACCGCTGTACGCCGACCTGGTGGGCCACTGGGAGGGCCCGGGGAGGCTACCGGCGGGGGCGGTAGCGCAGGATGCCGAGGTCGCGGCCGGCCGCGGGCCACAGCCAGCCGCACTCGGAGGCGATCTGGATCGCCTCGACGCGTGAGCGGGCGCCGACTTTGGTGAGGATGCGGGACAGATAGTTGCGGACCGTTCCCCTCGACAGCGACAGGCGGTCGGCGATCTCGCCGACGGTGGCGCCGCCGGCCGCGGTCTCCAGGACGTCGAGCTCGCGGGCGGTCAGCGGGTTGCTGTCGGCGTCGAGCGCGGCCACCGCGAGCTCGGGGTCGATGACCCGTTCCCCCTTCGACACGCGGCGGATGCAGTCCACGAGGTGGCCAGGCGAGGCGTCCTTCACGACGAAGCCGCGCACGTTGGCGTCCAGCGCCTTGCGCAGCGCCATGGGCGTCCCGAGCCCGGTGAGGACGACGGTCCTGCAGGAGGGCAGCCGGCGGTGCAGCTCGGCCGCCGCGGTGATGCCGTCGACGCCGGGCATCCCGATGTCGAGCACGGCGACGTCGGGGCGCCTCAGGCAGCCGAGCCGGACGATGTCCTCGCCTTTGTCCGCCTCGGCCACCACCTCGAGGTCGTCCTCGCTCGACAGGAGGGCGACCAGCGCCTTGCGGATGAGGTGCATGTCCTCGGCGAGCATCAGTCGGATCAAATTAGACCCCCCTACACGCGGTGCGAGCGGGTGCTCGCCGTTGGTGACCGCGGCGTTTCACTCACTATGAGGGTTCCGCGCGCATGCCGGGACCTCTCTACCCCAACTGTCACCTTTAATCAGGAAGCGCGTCACAGAAAAGCCGACGCCCGGCCCCCTTCACGGGAGCCGGGCGTCGCGGTCGGGTCTTCTAGTGCCAGACCTTCACGTAGTCGGTCGCCTGGGAACCCTTGAGCCCGCGGTTGCCGTCGAACCGCACCGCCCAGGTGCCGGAGCGGAAGGCCCGGACCTTGGTGGCGAAGTCGCCGTCGCCGGCGGTCTTGACGGTGCTGACGTACTGCCACTTGTGGGAGCCCGAGGACTGGAAGTAGACCTTCACGTTCTGCGAGCCCAGCCAGTGCCAGTTGTTCCAGTAGTTGTGGCTGTCGGAGCAGAAGCGGTCGCCGCCGTGACGACCGGAGAAGTCGTTCCACCCGTCGTAGTACCAGTCACCCCAGCACTGCGCGACCTGCAGCGAGCCCTTGAGGGTCAGCGAGCGGCCCTTGCGGACCGGCTCGGGCGTGGCGTCGAAGCCGGCGATGCGGGTCGCCTTGGGACCCGTCGGGCGCGGCGCGTGCCACTCGTTGCGCTTCACCGTGAAGCTGCGGTCGGTGGTGTACTTCTTGCCGTCGAGCCCGATGGCCTCGACGTGCACCTTGTAGGTGCCGGCGCGGTCGCTCCAGTCGAAGCTCCACGAGCGCGAGGCGCTGTCGAACTTCGGACCGTCGTTGTGACCGCTCTTCTGCTTGCCGAACCAGTGGTCGCCGCCGTGGTCGCCGTGACCCTGCGGACCCCACAGGTCGATGTCCACGCTCTGGACGTCCTTGGTCGTCACCCGGGCGGTGACCCGGGCGGACCGGCCCTTGCTCACCACGACGACGTTGGGATCGACGTCGACCGAGATGATGCGGGGGTCGGCCTTGTACGGCTTGTGGAAGTCAGGCTTGTGGAAGTCAGGCTTGTGCGGCTTGCGGAAGGTGTCCCCAGCGGTGGGGCTCGGCGTGGGCGACGGCGTAGGCGCGACAGTGTCCGCGTACGCGGGCGCAGTCGCGAGCGCCGTGGCGCCCATGGCGACCGCTACCAGGGTGGTAGCAGCTCGTTTCACCATGAGGGTTATTCCTCTCCCCGTTCAGGAACGCACCCCCGGTTTGGGGTACGCCAACGTCATAGACGTCACAAGCAGGAGAAAAGTTGCCTCACAGGTTCAGGAAAGACATAACAAAAGAGTAACGCCCTATTTGTCCGTTTATCCCTTTTGTGGTAATAGGGGCTGTTCACGCCTCGCGTTGCGGACTGGCATCGGCGGCGTACCGGGAGGTGCCCGCGTACTCGGCACGCCAGGCGCCCTCGCCGTCCGCACGGACCCGGGCGGTGAACCAGCCGTCCCTGCGGGTGACCGCCTCCCCGACGGTCTTCCAGCGGGACGACCCCTCGGGGCGGAAACGGATCCTGACCCGCTGCCCGGCGAAGGGCCGGTAGTCGACCTTCCCGACCGGGTCGACCCGCATCAGCGTCCCGGTGACGCGCACGCCGTTACCCTCGCGGGCCACCTTGAGCCCCTCGATCTCGGTCTCCCGGCGCAGGTTGAAGCCCGCGTGGGCGACAACCCGCTCGCCCCGCCCGGTCACCGCGGTCGCGACGACCGTCCAGGGGCCGCTCGGATACCACCGCGACAGCGCCTTGTCCGGAAGGAACCGCCAGGTCTCCCACTCCCCGGACGAGATCCGCCGGGCCGGCCTGCCGTCGCGTGACGCGCCCGTCACGCCGGGCACCACGGCGGACGCCAGCCCGCCCAGGCCCGGCAGGGGCACGGCGGCAGGCACGGCGGCAGGGACGGTGCCGGGCACGGTGGCCGGCACGGTGGCGCCCGGGGGGACCGCCGGGTCCGGGGAGACGGACGGCACCGGAACGGCGTCGCCGGACGGCGGCGAGGGGGTGACGTCCGGCCCGGGCTCCTCGCCGGGCTCGTCGTCTTCCGCGGGGGCGCGGCCGGGTTCCAGGACGACGGAGACGCGGTCCGCGCCGCGTGCCACCACGTCGACGACCAGCCGCACCGACCCGCTCGGGCCGACCACGGGCTCGGACGGGCGCACCACGACCGAGCGGATGGCCAGGTCTCCGGAGGCGGGGGCCGGCGCGGCCGCCGCCGTTGTCGCGGTCGTCGCCGTCGCGAGGACCAGCGTCGCGAGCAGAGGTCTCATCATGCCCCGTGACCGTACGCACGCCCGCGGGCCGTCCCGCCCCCGACACACTCCCGGGCCGGTAAAAATTCGGCCCGGCGAGGCTTCGCCGCGGGGGGATTCGCCGCGGGGGGATTCGGCGCGGGGGGGATTCGGCGCGGGGGAATCCGGCGCTGCGAGCACTCGCCTCGTGATCAGCCGGTCGTGTACAGCTCCTCGATGACCTCGGCGTACCGGGCGTGGACGACCCGGCGCTTGAGCTTCAGGCTGGGGGTGAGCTCCGCGGTCTCGGCCGTCCACTCGACGGGCAGCAGCCGCCACCGCTTGACCTGCTGCACCCGGGCGAGCTTGCGGTTGGCGGCCTCGACCGCCGCCTCGACCTCCTTCAGCACGTCGGGGTGCGCGGCCAGGTCGGACAGGGAGCCGAAGGCGATGCCGCGCGCCCTCGCCCACTCGGGGGCCACCTCGCCGTCCAGGGTGAGGATCGCCACCGGATAGGGCCGGCGGTCCCCGTACGCGAGAGCCTGGCCGATGAGCGGGTGCTCCTTCAGGTGGCCCTCGATGGCGGCCGGGGAGACGTTCTCCCCGCCGGAGGTGATGAACAGCTCCTTCTTGCGGTCGACGATGCGGACGAAGCCGTCCTCGTCGATCGACCCCACGTCGCCGGTGTGCAGCCAGCCGTCGTCGTCGAGGAGCTCGGCGGTCGCCTCGGGCAGGCCGAGGTAGCCCCGGGTGTTGAGCGGGCTGCGGGTGAGGATCTCGCCGTCCTCGGCGATCCGCACCTCGACGCCCGGCTCGGCCCGGCCCACCGTGCCGAGCCTGAAGACCTCCGGCGAGTTGACGGTGAAGGCGCCGGTCGTCTCGGTCATGCCGTACACGTCGATGACCTTCAGGCCGAGGCCGGCGAAGAACCGCTGCACCTCGACCGGCATCGGCGCGGCGGCGGTCGCGCACCAGCGGGCCTGGTCGAGCCCGATCAGGGAGCGGACGACCGACAGCAGCGCGGCGTCGGCCCGCTCGTACGCCTCCCGCACCTCGGGCGTGACCGTGTGCCCGTGCTGCTGCCCCTCGACGTACGCGAGCCCGGCGGCCATCGCCGCCCGCACGTTCTCCTGCTGCTCGGGCGGCTGGGTGGCCAGCAGGGCCTGCAGCCTGGCCATCATCTTCTCCCAGACGCGGGGGACGCCGAAGAAGAGCACGGGACGCACCTGGCCGAGCGTGGCGCCGAGGTTCGCCATGTCCGTGCAGAAGTAGACGTGGTTGACCTTGACCAGCGGCAGGTAGAGACTCAGCACCCGCTCGGCGATGTGGGCGTAGGTGAGGTAGGAGATCTGCGTGCCGTGCGTGGGCAGTTCGATCATCCGCTGGGTCGTGACGATCTCGAACAGCACGTTGGCGTGCGTCAGCGGGACGCCCTTGGGGTTGCCCGTCGTCCCCGAGGTGTAGAGGACGGCCAGCGTGTCCTCCGGGGTCACCGCGCGCCAGCGCGCGTCCACCGCGGCCGGGTCGGCGGCCAGTGCGTCGGCGCCGAGCTTCAGGAACGCCTCCCAGCTCAGGAAGCGCTCGTCGCCCTCGGGCGCGCCCTCCAGCATGACGATCCTCGTGAGCGCGGGCAGCTCGCCGAGGACCGGCTCCCAGCGGGCCAGGTCGGCCGGGCCGCCGAGCACCGCGATCCGCGCCCCGACGTCGCGGGCGACGTACGCCACCTGCTCGGGGGCGAAGGTCGCGTAGATCGAGCAGGGGACGCCGCCAGCGTGGACGGCCCCGAGGTCGGCCAGCACGTGCTCGCTGCGGTTGACCAGCATCAGCGCGACGGCGTCGCCCGGCCGCAGGCCCAGCGCGGCGTAGCCCGCGGCGATCTGCAGCACCCTCCCGCGCGCCTCGGCGTAGGTCAGGGTCGTCCAGCCGTCGCCGGCGGGATCGGAGTAGGCAGGCGAGTCCGGATGCTCCTGCGCGGCCCACCTGAGCTGCTCGCACACCGTCCGGCCCGCGATCTCCTGTTCGATCGCGGCCCGCTCCTCGATCACGCCGGTCATCGCGCCTCCCAAGGGGTATTCCGCACGCGTGGCATGCATCGCACCACACAGGATCATCGGGGACAAGACCCCGGCGACGAGAAGCACGGCGCCCTGTGCTATAGGCGGCCCTCATAATCGGACAAACAAGACATAAAGGCAGGTAAGGTACACGGGACGATGCGTGATCGGGGGGATCGCATGGCATCCGGAAGATCGGGTCCGCCGACGGCCGAGCGGACGTTCTTCGGCCATCCGCGGGGGCTGGCCACGCTGTTCGGCACGGAGATGTGGGAGCGCTTCAGCTACTACGGCATGCGCGCCATCCTCGTCCTGTTCCTGACCGCGCCCGTCACGCGCGGCGGCATGGGCCTGCCGGAGACGACCGCGGTCGGCATCTACGGCGTCTACATCGCCTCGGTCTACCTGCTCGCCATCGCGGGCGGCTGGCTCGCCGACCGGCTGCTCGGGGCGCGCAGGACCGTGCTGTGCGGCGCCCTGGTCATCATGGGCGGCCACGTCAGCATGGCGATGCCCGTGGGCGGCGGGTTCGTCTGGCTCGGCCTCGTGCTGATCGCGCTGGGCAGCGGGCTGCTCAAGCCGAACATGTCGGCACTGGTGGGCGAGCTGTACCGGAACGAGGACGACGCCCGGCGCGACTCCGGCTACACGATCTTCTACATGGGCATCAACCTGGGCGCCTTCCTCGGCATCATGGTCGTGCCCTGGCTGCAGACGGGCGGCCGCTGGCACCTCGCCTTCGGCGCGGCGGCGCTCGGCATGGCCTTCGGCCTGGCGCAGTACGTGCGGGGCCGGGCCACGCTCCACGGCGCCGGCGAGGAGCCGGACCACCGCTTGACACCGGACGAACAGCGGCGCTTCAAGGCCGTCGCGGGCGTCTCGCTCGCCGCCGGCGCGGGCGCGCTCGCCCTGTGGGCGCTCAGCGGCACGCTCACCGTGGACCGGTTCGCCCTCGTGCTCACGGTCGTGACGGCCTCCGTGCCGGTCGCGTACTTCGCCTTCCTGTTCTCCTCGCGCGAGGTCACCGCGGAGGAGCGCAAGGGCCTGTACGCGTACGTGTGGCTGTTCCTGGCCGCCGCGATCTTCTGGCTCGTCTACGACCAGGCCGGCAGTGCCCTGCTGCTGTTCGCGAAGAACGACACGAATCTGGACGTGCTCGGCTTCACGATCCCGCCGGGCTGGGTGGGCAACGTCAACTCGCTCGCGATCATCCTCGTCGCGCCCCTCTTCGCGGAGATGTTCCTCAAGGCGGGCACCAGGATCAGCACCCCGCTCAAGTTCGCGGTCGGCCTGGTGCTCGTCGGGCTGAGCTTCGTCGTCATGTCGGTCGCGGCCGGCATCGCCTCCGGCGGGGTGAAGGTCTCGGTCATGTGGCTGCTGTCGGTCTACCTCATCCAGACCGTCGGCGAGCTGTTCCTCAGCCCGGCCGGGCTGTCGGTTACCAACAAGCTCGCCCCCCGGGCGTTCGAGAACCAGCTCATGGGCCTGTGGTTTCTCTCCATGGCCCTCGGCGACTCCGTCGGCGGCCAGGCCTACCGGCTGACCACGGTCGTGCCGATGCCCGTGTACTACCTCGCGCTCGCGCTCGCCGCGATCGCGGCGGGCCTGCTCATGCTGCTGTTCGTCCGCAGGCTCCGCATGATGATGGCCGAGCACCACGTGCCGTCCGTGCCCGCGGCCGGCTGAGCACAGCGGGGCCGGGCAGAGGCAGGGCCGGAAACGCCGCTCACAGGGTCGGCGTGAGCGGCTCGCGCGGGCGATAACCGGCGGGGTCGCGGGCGATGCGGCGCACCGCCTCCTCCATCACCGCCGGCGGCTGGGTGAACGGCAGCCGCAGGTAGCGCTCCAGCGTGCCGTCCACGCCGAACCACGGGCCCGGCGCCAGCCGCACGCCGCGGGCGGCGGCGGCCTCGGCGACCGAGCTCGCCACCGGCCCGTCGAGCCGCACCCACAGCGAGCCGCCGCCGCGCGGCGGCGTGAACGCCCAGCCGGGCAGCTCCTCCCGCAGCACCGCGGCGAGCGCCGCACACGACGCGCCGAGCGCACGGCGGCGCTCGGCGCGCGCCTCCTCGACCCGCTCGAACAGGCACGCGACGACCAGCTGCTCGAAGACCGCGCCCGCGATGTCCACGGCGGCCCGCAGCACGGCCAGGCGGCGGACGGTCGCGGCGCTCGCCCGGATCCAGCCGACCCGCAGGCCGCCCCACCACAGCTTCGAGGCCGAGCCCACGCTGATCACCCGGCCGTCGGTGTCGAACGCGGCCAGCGGCGCCGCACACGCCGTCTCGTCCAGCACGATCTCCGCCCAGCTCTCGTCGGCGATCAGCGTGACGCCGTACCGGCGGGCCGCCTCCACCAGTGCGGCGCGGCCGGCGTCGGCCATCAGGTGTCCCGTCGGGTTCTGGAAGTCGGGGATGACGTAGGCCAGGCGGGCCGCCGACTGGCGCATCGCGCAGCTCACCAGGTCGAGGTGCCAGCCGTCCTCCTGCACGCCGACCGGCACCAGGCGGGCCCCCCGCATCCGGGCCGCGTCGATCGCGTGCGGGTAGGTCGGCGACTCGACCAGCACCGGGTCGCCCCGCCCGGCGAACGCCGACATCAGCAGGTGGACGGCCTGCTGGGCCCCGGCCGTGACGAGGATCTGCTCGGGCCGGGTGGGCAGCCCCCGCTCGCCGTACCTGCGGGCGATCGCCTCGCGCAGCGGCGCGAGCCCGGCCGGGTGGTAGCCCATGCCCAGCGCGTACCGGTGGTAGGCCCGGCCCGCCTCCTCGATGGCCTCGCCGAGCAGGGCGGTCGCCGGGGGCGCCGCCGCGTGCAGCGGCAGCAGCCCGTCGTCGTCGGACGCCAGCCACGGGTTGTCGGTCCCGAGCGCGCCCGCGTCGGGCAGGGCCGCGCGGCTGCCCGATCCCTGCCTGCTCTCCAGGTAGCCCTGCTCACGCAGCCGGTCGTACGCGGCGGTCACGGTGGTGCGGCTCACGCCGAGGGCCTCGGCCAGGTGCCGCTCGGCCGGCAGGCGCACCCCCACGGCGAGCCTCCCGTCGAGGACCAGGCCGCGTACGGCTTCCGCGAGCGCCCGGTAGTAGGGCCGGGCCTCCGCCCTGTCCCCCGCGCCCTTCGCCGTGCCCTTCGCCGTGCCGTCAGCCACGTCTTCTCCTCCGCCCCGGACGAGCCGGGCGAGCTGGGCAGCACTGAGATGCCGATCCATGCAGGCCAATTTCTCTGATTGGCTCTTTTCTCGCAACCCCTCCGGCTTGCACGATGGGCCGACTATGACCGAACTGTCCCTCCCCCGCCCTCGTTCGCTCCCGCTGCGGCTCATCCGCCTCTACACCGGCCTGGCGCTGTACGGCGCCGGGATCGCCCTGCTCGTCAGGTCCGGGCTGGGCCTCGACCCCTGGGAGGTCTTCCACCAGGGCATGTCGGTGCGCACCGGGTGGTCGATCGGCCTGTGCATCAACCTGGTGGGCGCGCTGGTGCTGCTGCTGTGGATTCCCCTGCGGCAACGCCCCGGCCTCGGCACGATCAGCAACGTCCTGGTGGTCGGCACCAGCGCCGACGGGGTGATGGCACTGGTGCCCGCGCCCTCGGCCTGGCCGGTCCAGTGGGCCTTCCTGCTGGGCGGCATCGTCGCCATCGCCGCCGCCTCGGGGCTCTACATCCACGCGGGCTTCGGCCCGGGGCCGCGCGACGGCCTGATGACAGGTCTCAACCGGCTCGGCCTGTCGATCCGGCTGGCCCGCACGGTCGTCGAGATCGGCGTGCTCGCCGCGGGCTGGCTGCTCGGCGGCACCGTCGGGATCGGCACGGTGGTGTTCGCGGTGACGATCGGCCCGGTGACGCAGGTCTTCATGAAGCTGTGGGCTCCCGCCGGGGACACCGCCCGGCCACCGGGTACGAAGCCGTCGTGATTACACGGCCGGGGCCCGGACCGCGGCAGGCGCGGATGCGCCCGACCAAGCAGGCCGGCGTGGGACCGCTGCCGAGGGGAGGCCCACGCCCGGCGCTGAGGGGGACCCGAGCGCGGGGAGGCGAGCGCATGCGGATCGAGGACTACGCCATGATCGGGGACACGCATTCGGCCGCCCTCGTCGGCATGGACGGGTCGGTCGACTGGCTGTGCCTGCCGAGGTTCGACTCTCCCTCCTGCTTCGCCCGGCTGCTCGGCGACGAGCACAACGGCTTCTGGCGGCTCGCCGCCGCGGGGCACGACCGGGCCGCCCGGCGGGCCTACGTCGAGGACACGCTCGTGCTCGCGACCGACTGGGAGACCTCCACCGGGACGGCCAGGGTCGTCGACTTCATGCCGCCCCGCTCCGGCAATCCCGACCTCGTGCGGATCGTGGAGGGCCTGTCCGGCACGGTGGAGATGACGACCGAGATCCGCATCCGCTTCGACTACGGCCGCATCGTGCCGTGGGCCCGCCGGATCGGCGGTCACCTGCACGCCATCGGCGGCCCGGACTCGGTCTGGGTGCACTCCCCGATCTGCCTGCGGGGCGGCGACTACCGGCACGAGGCGACGTTCACGGTCGCCGCCGGCGAGCGGGTGCCGTTCGTCTTCACCTGGCACCCCTCCCACCGGCCCCAGCCGGAGCGCATCGACCCCCTGCGCGAGCTCGGCCTCACCGTCGCCGTGTGGCGGGACTGGGTCTCCCGTTGCGGCTACCGGGGTCCCTGGCGCGACGCCGTGGTCCGCTCGCTCATCACCCTCAAGGCGCTCACCTACAGCCCGACCGGCGGCATCGTGGCCGCCCCGACCACGTCGCTGCCCGAGCACCTGGGCGGGGTGCGCAACTGGGACTACCGCTACTGCTGGCTGCGCGACGCGGCGATGGCACTCGACGCGCTCCTACGATGTGGATACATCGAGGAGGCGGACGCCTGGCGCGTGTGGCTGCTGCGCGCCATCGCCGGCCGCCCCGAGGACCACCAGATCATGTACGGCGTGGCCGGTGAACGCCGCCTGCCGGAGATGACGCTCGACTGGCTGCCGGGCTACGAGGGCTCACGGCCGGTGCGCATCGGCAACGGGGCCGCCGGCCAGTTCCAGCTCGACGTCTACGGCCAGGTGGTCAACGCCCTCTACCGGGCACGCAAGCAGGGCATGGCGCCCGACGACTACACCTGGTCGCTGCTGCTGAAAGGGGCGGTCTTCCTGGAGCACAACTGGGACCGGCCGGACGAGGGACTGTGGGAGGTGCGCGGCCCCCGCCGCCACTTCGTCCATTCCAAGGTCATGGCGTGGCTCGCCTTCGACCGTATGACCCGCGCGGCCGAGCTGGGCCGCACCGGCCCGTTCGACCGGTGGGCCGCCCTGCGCGACCGCATCCACGCCGAAGTCTGCGACAAGGGCTACGACCCCGTACGCAACACCTTCACCCAGTCCTACGGCTCCCGCGAACTGGACGCCGCACTCCTCCAGATCCCCATCGTCGGCTTCCTCCCCCCCGACGACCCCCGCGTCATCGGCACCGTCGAAGCCATCGAACGCGAACTCATGACCGACGGCTTCGTCCTGCGCTACCCCCTCGCCGAAGACAACCCCGTCGACGGCCTCCCCGGCCGCGAAGGCGCCTTCCTCGCCTGCAGCTTCTGGCTCGCCGAAGCCCGCGCAATGATCGGCCGCCACAACGACGCCGTCGAACTCTTCCAACACCTCATCGCCCTCACCAACGACGTCGGCCTCCTCGCCGAGGAATACGACCCCACAACAGACCGCCAACTCGGCAACTTCCCCCAAGCCTTCAGCCACATCCACCTGATCCG
>NZ_FTNI01000003.1 GCF_900156315.1 Microbispora rosea
GCGCCGGCATGATCTCCCCCACCACCGGACGCGCCATCGCCCCCGACGGCAGCGGACCCACCTCCCCATCCCCCACAAACCCCCAGTCGCCCAGCGCGACCCCCACCTCCGGTGGTGGCAGCGGGTCGATCAGGGGTGTCGCCTCAGGCCGCTGCGTGGACGTGCCGAACGCGAGCACCTCCGACGGCACCCAGGTGCAGCTGTACGACTGCAACGGCCAGACCAACCAGACCTGGAGCTCCACCTCTGCCGGTGAGATCCGCGTGTACGGCAACAAGTGCCTGGACGCGGCCGGCACCGGCAACGGCGCCAAGGTGCAGATCTACAGCTGCTGGGGCGGCGACAACCAGAAGTGGCGCGTCAACTCCGACGGCAGCATCCAGGGCGTCCAGTCCGGGCTGTGCCTGGACGCGGTCGGGCAGGGCACCGGCAACGGCACCCAGATCCAGCTGTACGCCTGCCACGGCGGCGCCAACCAGAAGTGGACCTGGAACAGATAGCCCGACCTGTGGCCCGTAGTGCGGAACACGTGCGGAACACCCCCGGCGCACCGCGGGCCACGACCCGGCCACCCCTTGATCGTATGAACCTGGCCGTCGGTCTCCCGCCGCGTGGGCCGACCGCCGGGAACGGTGCGGCGCTCTCCCGGAGCGCCGCACCCCTTGTCGTCCGCTCGTCCTATTGCGAACGTACGAGTGTTCGCGCACCCCGCCAGCCGGGGAAACACATCGCGAGGCGCTCACGCGTTGCTACGGTGAGCGCATGACGGCAGAGGCATGGAGCGAAGCGCCATTGAGTGACACGCACGGTCTCCCGAGCTGGATCTTTCCTCCGGCGGAAGGTTTCAAGGCGGCCGACCTCGATCACATGCCGCAACTTCCTGCGCACACAGAGTTGATTGATGGAAGCTTGGTCTTCGTGAGCCCCCAAGCCTCCTTTCACACGCGAGCTGTCGATCTCCTCACAGCGGGACTGCGGCGTCATCTGCCCCGGGGGCTGCGCGCACGCCGCGAGATGAGCGTGATACTTGGCCCACGCCAACGGCCGGAACCGGATGTCTGCGTCATCCGCGCCGAGGCGGACCAGGCACCGGAACAGACGGCCTACGAGGCGAGTGACGTGCTTCTGGTCATCGAGGTCGTCTCGCCGGACTCGGAGGAGCGGGATCGCAAGCGCAAGCCGCAGCTCTACGCCGAGGCGGGGATCGCGCACTTCTGGCGCATTGAGAACCAGGCGGGGCGGCCCACGGTCTACGTGTACGAACTCGACCCGGCCACCACGGCATACGCGCTGACCGGGATCCACCACGACCGGCTCAAGCTGGCGGTGCCCTTCGACGTGGACATCGACCTCACCGAGATCGACGCTCTCTGAACTCCGCCCACGACGGGCCGGGCGCTCTCCGGCCTCGAAAACGTCAGCACGACCGGGGGACGGTGACGAATGTTCAGCGGCAGACGTCCTGCGCGTATCTAATGAATCCGCTCCTCGTGAAGCTCTCCCCCGGATACCCGCCGGCGATCTGGCCCGGCTTCAGGTCGTCGAAATCCGCCAGCGTGAAAGACACCTGACCGTAGGACATGTCCTTGCCCGCATCAGGCCACGCCATGAGGCGGTAGGTGACGCCGGGCACCAGCAGGGCGTCACCGGAAAGCAGGATCCAGTCCGATCCCGGCGACTTCGGATCCAGCCACGTGAAATGGTCGCGGCCTTTCGCGGTGGTGAACTTCGCCACCGGCTTCTCCGACTCTCTCTCCTCGATGAAAACCGTGATCTGGCGGGGCGGGGAGTCGTCGCACCAGGTGACGGAGGGGGCGCCGTCGTTGGACCGCATGATGCTGACCGCGCCCCCTCTCGTTGCGTGCAGGCCGCGAGTACGGCCACAAGCGTGAAGGCGGCCGCGACGACGGGGAGAAGGCGGCTCATCAACATCGCGTGTGTCTTCCCCATCAGGTCGAGCCGGCTGTCGTCGAGCCTCGGGCCGTAGGCCGTCATGCAGGCGTCCCGCCGTACCGCCGACACATCCCGGCGTTTGGTGTCCGCGCCGGCCGCGCCGCTGGTGGCCCCGGAGACCATGGTGTCGTCGCGGTCGTCACCATTCTCGGGGTGCGGGAACGGTGTCCATGCAACCAATCGGAATTTACCGGCACGAGATCATCGACGTCCATCGCAACCAATGTGATCTGCACCATTGAGGAAATCCATCTTTTCTCTAGATCTCACCGAGAAGACACGGCGGGAATGGCGCGCGCCGAACTCGGGAAGCAGCCACCCTCCCCGCTCTCCCGGCACCCGGCACACCGGTGGCGGTCAGGCGCGCGGAGGCGATCACCGTGAAATGGGCATTGATCCTCTGGTTACCCGCGCGTATCGTCCAGAGTCGAGCCTCGCTCACGTTCGCGCGCGTGAACAGCACCGCCCTCGGTCCCTTCACCCCCCGACATCGCGAAGGGAAGTTCCCCCATGCACGCGCGCCTTCGACGGGCGATCACCGCTGCCGCCGCGCTGGCCCTCGTCGCCGTCGGCCTGCCGGCGGCGCCGGCCGCCGCGGCCCCCTACTACCCGTCCGACGACTACTGCCTCGGCCAGTGCGCCGACATCCTGCCGCCCGGCCAGAACGGCAACGCCACACTCGTCGACATCCTGGGCAACCAGGCCCTCGGCACGTATCCGGCCCACAGTAAGGACCAGCTCGGCAAGTACGCCGACCTGCTCTCGGGCTACACCGGCCTGACCGACGAGCAGATCTCCGCGTTCTTCAACGACAGCGCGTTCGGCGTGCCGGCGAACCAGGTCGAGAGCACGGTGAGCCCGCGCTCGGACGTCACCATCGTCCGCGACAAGGCGACCGGCGTCCCGCACGTCACCGGCACCACCCGCGAGGGCACCATGTTCGGCGCGGGTTATGCCGGCGCGCAGGACCGGCTGTGGCTGATGGACCTCATGCGCCACGTCGGCCGCGGCGAGCTGACGCCGTTCGCCGGCGGCGCCGCGGGCAACAGGGAGCTGGAGCAGAGCGTCTGGCGCAACTCCCCCTACACCGAGGCCGACCTCCAGGCCCAGATCGACCGGTTGAAGACGGCCGGGACCCGGGGCGCCCAGCTCTATGCGGACGTGCAGAACTACGTCGCCGGCATCAACGCGTACATCGACCACTGCATGGCCGGCCGCAACTGCCCGGGTGAGTACGTGCTCACCGGCCATCTCGACGCGATCACGAACAAGGGCGGCCCTGAGGACTTCCGGATGACCGACCTGATCGCGATCTCCGGCGTGATCGGCGGCCTTTTCGGCGGTGGGGGCGGCGCCGAGATGCAGTCCGCCCTCGTACGCGTGGCCGCGCGGGCGAGGTACGGCACAGCCGCGGGCGACCAGGCGTGGGCGTCGTTGCGCTCGCAGAACGACCCGGAGACCGTGCTGACCCTGCACAGCGACCAGAGCTTCCCCTTCGGGACGGCCCCGGCCGGCGCGACCGGAGTGGTGCTGCCCGACGCGGGCACGACCGCGCCGGTCGACATCACGGCCAACGAGACCGGCACCGCGAGGTCCGCCACCACGCAGGTCACGAGCGCGCTGACCGGGCTCACCGTGGACAGCTCCAAGCCGGACATGTCCAACGCCATCGTGGTCTCGGCCGCCAAGGCGACCGGCGGCCACCCGATCGCCGTGTTCGGCCCGCAGACCGGCTACTTCGCGCCGCAACTGCTCATGCTGGAAGAGCTGTCCGGGCCCGGTGTCCGGGCACGCGGCGCGGCCTTCGCCGGGCTCAACCTCTACGTGCTGCTCGGACGCGGCACCGACTACGCCTGGAGCGCCACCTCCGCGGCCGAGGACATCACCGACACCTACGCAGTGACGCTCTGCGACCCGAACGGCGGCACGCCCACGGTCGCCGGCGACCACTACCTCTACCACGGCGTCTGCACGCCGATGGAGACGCTGAAGAAGACCAACTCCTGGAAGCCCAGCACGGCCGACTCCACCGCGGCCGGGTCGTACGACCTGGTCGTCGAGCGCACCAAGTATGGCCTGGTCACCTGGCGGGGCACGGTCGGCGGCGTGCCGACGGCCTTCACCACGCTGCGCTCGACCTACCAGCACGAGGCGGACTCCGCGATCGGCTTCCAGATGTTCAACGACCCGGCGGAGATGGGCTCGGCGGCGGCCTTCCGTGACTCGGCCTCCACCATCGGCTTCGCGTTCAACTGGTTCTACGTGAACTCCACCGACGCGGCGTACTTCATGTCCGGCAACGTCCCCGTGCGGTCGGCGGTGTCCGACCCGAACCTGCCCATGACGGGCGACGCCGCGCACGAGTGGAGCGGCTTCGACCCCGCGGCCAACACGGCGTCCTACGTTCCGCCTTCGACGCACCCGCAGGCGGTCAACCAGGACTACTTCGTGAGCTGGAACAACAAGCAGGCCAAGGACTTCGGCGCGTCCGACGGCAACTTCAGCTTCGGGGCGGTCCACCGGGCCGACCTGCTCGACGCGCCGGTCAAGGCGGCCCTGTCCTCGGGCACCCTCGACCGCGCCGGGGTCGTGAAGATCATGGCAGCGGCGGCGACGACCGACCTGCGCGGGTGGAAGGTGCTCCCCAAGCTGCTGCGCGTGATCGACAGCGCGTCCGTGTCCGACCCCGCCCTGGCCTCGGCCGTCTCCAAGCTGTCGGCCTGGGCCGCCGCCGGCGCCAGGCGGGAGGAAACCGCCAAGGGCAGCAAGACCTACGCCCATGCTGACGCCATCCGGATCTTCGACGCCTGGTGGCCGAAGCTGGTGCGGGCGCAGTTCCGGCCCGGACTGGGCGACGGGCTCTACCAGTCGCTGGTCAACGCGTTGCAGATCAACGAGTCGCCGTCCGGGCACCAGCAGGGCGACGTCTCCTCGCTGCCCGGCTCGGCCAACGAGGCGCAGGCCCACAAGGGGTCGTCGTTCCAGTACGGCTGGTGGGGCTACGTGGACAAGGACATCCGGGCCGTGCTGGGCGACCCGGTGGCCGCTCCCCTGCCGGCGAAGTACTGCGGGGCGACCGTGGCGGCCTGCCGTACGGTCCTGCTGGACAGCCTGTCGGCTGCGCTCGCCGAACCGGCGGCGACGACCTACCCGGGTGACGACTCCTGCTCGGCGGGCGACCAGTGGTGCGCCGACGCCGTCCGGCAGTCGCCGCTCGGCGGCGTCAAGCACTCGCTGATCTCCTGGCAGAACCGGCCGACCTACCAGCAGGTGGTCTCGTTCCCGGCCCACCGAGGCGACGACGTGACCGACCTCGCCCTTGGCCGTACGGCGAGCGCGTCGAGCACACAGGGCTCCTACACCCCCGCCAAGGCCGTCGACGGGGACCCGGCCAGCCGGTGGGCGAGCGGGTGGAGCGACAACCAGTACGTCCAGGTCGATCTAGGCTCGGCGAAGACCGTGGGACGGGTGATCCTGCGCTGGGAGACGGCCTACGGCTCGTCGTACCGGATCCAGACCTCGCCGGACGGCGCCACGTGGACCACCGTCGCGCAGACGACCACAGGCGACGGCGGCGTGGACAACGTCACGTTCGCGCCGACCGGCGCGCGGTACGTGCGGATGCAGGGCGTAAAACGCGGCACCGGCTACGGCTACTCGCTGTACTCCTTCGAGGTGTACGGCAGGTAGGACGGCGGTCAGCCCGGCTCGCGCCAGCCCTCGCCCTCCTCGGCGAGGGCGTCGAGCCGGGCGAGGTCGTCCGGGCCGAGGGCGCCGTGCGGGTCGTCCACGACGACCACCCACTGGGCGTCCTCGGCGTCGTCCTCGCCCGCGAGCAACTCACGGAGGACGCCGGGAACGCCGAGTGCCGGGAACAGCTCGGCGACGGTCTCGGCGGACTCCTCCGCGCTGTCCCGCTCGGGGAACACCAGCAGGTGACGCAACGCTCCTCCGGGAGAGACGACCGCGGGTGCCGGCCCGGTGCATCCGCACGGCGTGGCTTCACACCGGCCGGCACCCGCTCAGGCGATCATGCCCAGGTGATCATCGCTCAGGCGCCGCGGAGCTGGGCTCCGGTGCGCTCGGCGGCGAGGGCGACGGCGGCGTCGCGCGCCGCCGTGGTCTCCTCCGCCGTGAGCGTGCGGTCGGGCGCCCGGAACCGCAGCGTGTAGGCCAGGGACTTGTTGCCCTCGCCCACCTGCGGGCCCGTGTAGACGTCGAACAGCCTGATCGATTCCAGCAGCTCGCCCGCCCCCGCCCGGAGGGCGGCCTCGACCTCGGCGACCGGGGTGGAGACGGCGACGGTCAGCGCGACGTCCTGCGTGGCCACCGGGTAGGCGGACACGGCGGGCGTCTGCACCGGCCCGTCAGGGCTGAGCAGCGACAGCTCCAGCTCCATCGCGCAGGTGCGCGGCGGCAGCCCGTAGGCCTCGACGACCCGGGGGTGCAGCTCGCCGGCGTGACCGGCAAGCACCGTCTCACCGGTCTCGGCGTCGGTGACGGTCAGCGCGGCGCATCGCCCGGGATGCCACGGCTCGTGCTGATCGGCCCGGACGCCGAGCTCCACGCCCGCCGCGCGCGCGACCGTGCGAGCCGCCTCGACCGCGTCGGCCCAGGACGCCTGCCGGCCCTCGCCCCACCAGCCGGAGCGCTCGAACTCTCCCGCCAGCACCACGGCCACCCGGAGCGGCTGCCTCGGCAGCGCCGCCTCGATCGCCGCCAGCTCCTCCTCCGTGGGCCTGCGGTCGACCGGGAGGACCGGAGCCGTCGCAGGGGCCTGCGGCTCGGGCCGGTAGACCAGCCCGGACTCGAACAGCGCCACGTCGGCGTGGCCGCGGCCCACGTTGCGCACCAGGGTCTTCAGCAGGCCCGGCAGCAGCGTGGTCCGCATGTACGGCTCGTCCTCGCTGAGCGGGTTGACCAGCCGGGTCGCCCGCCTGCGGGGGTCCTGCTCGGGCAGCAGCAGGTTGTCGAGGTCGCGCGGCCCCATGAACGGGTAGGCGAGCACCTCCACGTATCCCGCGTGGGCCAGGGCGCGGCCCACTCGGCGGCGCATCCGCTGCGCCTCGGTCAGCCCGCCCCCGGCCGGGGCGGGCGGCAGGACCGACGGGATGCGGTCGTACCCCTCCAGCCGGATGACCTCCTCCGCGAGGTCGTTCGGGTCGGTCAGGTCGGGGCGCCACGTCGGCGGTGTGACCGTGATCAGGTCGTCGCCGTGGGCGGTCAGCCGGTCGGCGAGGTCGCCGGAGGCGAGCACCCCGGTGGCCGCGACGCCGTGCCCGGCCGAGGCTGCGGGGGTGGCGCCCTCCGTCACCGTGCAGCCGATCTGCTCCAGCCTGCGGATCACGGTCTCCCGCTCGTACGTCACGCCCGCCACACGGCTGGGGTGGTCGGCCGGGATGGTGATCCGCACCGGCGAAACCTCCACCTGGGTGTGGGTCACTCCGGGGCCGGCGACGGCCCCGCCCAGCTCGACGAGGAGCTGGACGGCACGCCACGACGCGGCCAGCGGCAGCTCGCGGTCGACGCCGCGCTCGAAGCGCTTGGACGCCTCGCTCACAAGGTTGTGCCGCCGCGACTCGCGGGCGATGCCGGTGGCGGAGAAGTGCGCCGCCTCGATGACGATGTCGGTCGAGACCTCGGAGATCTCCGTGTGCAGGCCGCCCATCGTGCCGGCCATCGAGATCGGGCCCGAGTCGTCGGTGATGAGGATGTCCTCGTCGTGGAGCGTCCGCACCACGTGGTCGAGCGTCTCCAGGGTCTCCCCCGGCCTGGCCCGCCGTACGACGATCGGGCCGGACAGGCGCGACCGGTCGAAGGCGTGCAGGGGCTGGCCGAGCTCCAGCATCACGTAGTTGGTGATGTCGACGGCCAGCGAGACCGAACGCATGCCGGCGCGGTCCAGCCGCACCCGCATCCACAGCGGGGACTCCGCGGCCGGGTCGAACCCGGTGACCGAGCGCAGCACGAAGCGGTCGCAGGCGGAGGGGTCGGCGATCGACGCGGGCCACGACTCGCCGCCGCCGGACTCCGCCTCGGTCGCGGCCGGGTCGCGGAACGGCACGCCGAACGCGATGGCCGCCTCGCGGGCGACGCCGCGGATCGACAGGGCGTATCCGCGGTCGGTGGCGACCTCCAGTTCGAGCACGTCGTCACGCAGGCCGAGCAGCTCGACCACGTCGGCGCCGATCGGGGTGCCCTGCGGCAGCAGCAGGATGCCCGGAGACGACTCGGCGATGCCGAGCTCGGCCTCCGAGCAGATCATGCCGTCGGACAGGCGCCCGTAGGTCTTGCGGGAGCCGATCTCGAAACCGCCGGGAAGCACCGCGCCGGGCAGCGCGACCGGGACCACGGCGCCCACGGAGAAGTTCGTCGCGCCGCAGACGATCTCACGCGGCGTCGCCTCCCCCACCTCGACCTTGCAGTGCCGGATGGGCTTCTTGAACCCGGTCAGCTCCTCGATCTCGAGGACCCGGCCGACCACGACGTTCTTGATCTCGTGGCCGTGCGAGTGGATGGCCTCCAGCTTGAGGCCGGCGGCGGTGAGCCGGTCGGCCACCTCCTGGGCGGTGACCGCGGGGAGATCGACGTACTCCCGCAGCCATGAAAGCGGGACCTTCATCAGACCTCCATCCCGAACGGCAGGGTGAACCGGATGTCGCCCTCGACCATGTCACGCATGTCCTCGGCGTTGTGGCGGAACATCAGCGTCCGCTCCACGCCCATGCCGAAGGCGAATCCCGAGTAGACGGCGGGGTCGACGCCGCAGGCCAGCAGCACGCGCGGGTTGACCATGCCGCAGCCGCCCCACTCGATCCAGCCCTCCGACTTGCAGGTGCGGCAGGGCGGGTTGCCCGGCACCGCCGAGGAGCCGCGGCAGACGAAGCAGCGCAGGTCGAGCTCGGCCGACGGCTCGGTGAACGGGAAGTAGTGCGGCCGGAACCGGGTGGTGATCCCGGCGCCGAACATCACCTCCGCGAACCGGTCGAGCGTGCCCTTGAGGTGGGCCATCGTCAGCCCCTTGTCGATCGCCAGGCCCTCGACCTGGTGGAAGACCGGCGTGTGCGTGGCGTCCAGCTCGTCGGTGCGGAAGGTCTTGCCCGGCGACACCACGTAGACGGGCAGCGGGCGCGACAGCAGGGCCCTGATCTGCACCGGCGAGGTCTGGGTGCGCAGCACCTTCCCCGAATCGACGCTCTCCACGAAGAACGTGTCGTGGTCGGACCGGGCCGGATGATCGGGGGCGATGTTCAGCGCGTCGAAGTTGAACCACTCGCCTTCGAGCTCGGGGCCCTCCGCCATCTCGTAACCCATCGCCACGAACGCGTCGGCGATGCGCTCCTGCAAGGTGGTCAGCGGGTGCCGGGCGCCTCGCGGCGCGCGGTCCCAGGGCAGCGTGACGTCGACGGTCTCCTCGATGAGGACCCGCGCGTCCCGCTCGGCCTCCAGCTCGGCCTGGCGGGCGGCGAGCGCCTCACCGATGGCCTTGCGCGCGGCGCCGATCCGCTTGCCCGCCTCGGCGCGGGCCGCCGGCGGCAGTGCGCCGATCTCACGGTTAGCCAGTGCGATCGGCGAGCGGTCGCCCGCGTGGGCGAGCCTGGCCTGCTTCAGATCGTCGAGGTCGCGCGCCGCGGCGATGGCGGCGAGGGCGTCGGCCTGCGCCTGCACGACCTCGTCGGCGTGCAGCGGCGTCACCTCGACCGGGTCATAGGTGTTCGACAAGAGAGAGCTCCGTATCCAGGGGCTGCGAGCGCCCTGCGCTCAGCGTGGTCAGTTTAGTCCGATCAGCCCACCGGGCCGTCCTCCGCGCGATCGGCCTGTGGAAAAGGCTCAGGCGAAATCAGGGGTGCCGGTGGGCAAGGTAAATCGGAACTCCGCGCCGCCGCCGGGCGCGCGCTGCACGCTGATGGTGCCGCCGTGGGCCTCGACGAGGCCCTTGACGATGAACAGACCGAGGCCGGTCCCTCCTCGGCGGCGGCCGTTGCCCCGCCAGAACTGGCGGAAGACGCGGCCGACCAGCTCGGGGGCCACGCCCTCACCCTGGTCCCGCACCGACACCGCCACTCCCCATTCGACCGGCTCCACCACTATGGTCACCGTACCGCGTCCGTGGCGCACCGCGTTTTCCACCAGGTTCGCGAGAACCTGGTCAATCTTGTCCTGATCGAGCCACATCTCCGGCAGTTCGCCGAGGACCTCCAGCCGGAAACGGTCCTCCGGCTCCCCCGCCGCCACCCTGCCGGCGATGATCCTGCGGGCCCGGGCCGGCACGTCCACGATCTGGCGGTGGATCTCCAGCCTGCCGGACTCGATGCGCGAGACGTCGAGCAGCTCGGTGATCAGCCGCGTCACCCGGTCGGCGTCCGCGTTGACCGTCTCCAGCATGACGCGCTTCTGGGCGTCGGTGAAGCGGTCCCACTTGGCCAGCAGCGTCGCGGTGAACCCCTTGACGCTGGTCAGCGGCGAGCGCAGCTCGTGGGCCACGGTCGAGACCAGGTCGGCGCGGCTGCGCTCGATCCGAGCGCGCGCCGAGGCGTCGCGCAGCGTGATCACGACGCGCTCAACGCGGCCGCCGCGCGGCGGCGTGCGGACGAAACGCGCGGCGACCAGCATCTCCTGGCGTCCGGGCAGGTGCAGCGGCCGTTCCGGCTGGCGGCTGCGGGTGGACAACCCGCCCTGCGGGTCGAGCCACTTCCACCAGTCGCGGCCGTCCTGGTCGCGCATCGGCAGCACGTCGCCGATGGGCCTGCCCACCGCCGCCTCGCGGGCCACCCCGGTCAGGCGCTCGGCGGCCCGGTTGACCATCAGGATCAGGCCGTCGGCGTCGGTGGCGACGAGGCCGTCGGGAAGGTCGTCGACGTCGATGTGCGCCCGCCCTCCGGCGTCCCCCTCAAGGGCGCCGCCGGGGGTGTCGTCACCTCGCACGAGACCGCCTCCTCGAGCTCCGGAACTGCGCGCGCCGCCGACGTCCTGCGCGACTCCTTCGCCGACAATAGCGGGTTTCCCGGGCTCGGCAGCAGCCTCAGAGCGCCGGGGTAGTGGGATCTTCCACGGAATGTAAGGTCTGCCGCTGAGCGCGCGCGGAGGCGTACAGGCAGACCGCGGCGGCGGTGGCGAGATTCAGGCTTTCCGCCCGGCCGTAGATCGGGACGCGCACCACCTCGTCGGCCAGCGCGAGGAGCTCGGGTGGCAGTCCCCACGCCTCGTTGCCGAACAGCCAGGCGGCGGGCGCGTCCAGGGCGACCTCGTCGAGCGTCCGGGTGCCCGCGCCGTCGGCCGCGAACACGCGCAGCCCCGCCTCCCGCGCGTGCCGTACGGCGTCCGCCACGGAAGTGCCGGTCACGACAGGCAGGTGGAACAGGCTGCCCGCGCTGGCCCGCACGCACTTGCCGTTGTACGGGTCCACCGACGCGTCGGTGAACACCACCGAGTCGGCGCCCGCGGCGTCGGCGGTGCGCAGGACCGTCCCGGCGTTGCCGGGATCGCGCACGTGGGCGAGGATCGCCACCAGGCGGGCCCCCCGCGGCACCGCCTCGGCCAGCGGTACGTGCACGAACCGGCACACGGCGAGCAGGCCCTGTGGGGTGACCGTCTGGGTCAGCTCCGACATGACCTCGCCGCTCGCGCGGTGGACCGGGACGCCCGCCGCGAGGGCGGCGGCCACGATGTCGGCGTGCCGCGTCTCCGCCTCGACCGTCGTGAACAGTTCGACCGTGACGTCCTTGAGCGCGAGGGCCTCGCGGACCGCCTGCGGCCCTTCCGCCAGGAACGCCCGGTCGCGGTCCCGGAAAGCCCGCTTGGTCAGCCTGCGGGCCGCCTTGACGCGCGGCGACTTGATGTTGGTGAGCTCCGCCATGCCCGCTTGTCCCCCCTTGACGTGAATGAGGGCCCGCCGCAGGCGGCGGGCCCTCGTCTGTGCGCAGGTGTCAGGCGACCGGCGCGTTCACGTCGGACGGGAGCGCCTTCCTGGCGGACTCGACCAGCGTGGCGAAGGTCTGCGCGTCGTTCACCGCGAGGTCCGCGAGGATCTTGCGGTCCACCTCGATGCCGGCCAGGCGCAGGCCCTGGATGAACCGGTTGTAGGTGATGCCGTTCGCGCGGGCGGCGGCGTTGATCCGCTGGATCCACAGCCGGCGGAACGTGCCCTTCTTGTCCTTGCGGTCCCGGTACGCATAGGTCATCGAGTGGAGCATCTGCTCCTTGGCCTTGCGGTAGAGCCGCGACCGCTGCCCGCGGTAACCACTTGCCCGCTCGAGGACGACCCGGCGCTTCTTCTTGGCGTTGAGCGCCCGCTTCACGCGTGCCATGTTGTTCTATCTCCCCGGGTCGTTACTTCGCGAGCAGCTTCTTGATCTTCTTGGTGTCGGCGTCGGACATGACGACGACACCCTCGAGACGGCGCGTGCGAGTGGACGGCTTGTGCTCGAACAGGTGCTGCCGGTTGGCGCGGCGGCGGACAACCTTGCCGGATCCGGTGAGCCGGAACCGCTTCTTCGCACCGCTGTGCGTCTTCATCTTCGGCATCTCAGCCGTCTCTCCTCTTTCGTCCGTGCCGACGGCCCAGGCTCGTAGCCCGGGCCGGCGGCCTGCCTTACTCCGCGAG
The DNA here is from genome assembly GCF_900156315.1 of Microbispora rosea. GTDB lineage: Bacteria > Actinomycetota > Actinomycetes > Streptosporangiales > Streptosporangiaceae > Microbispora > Microbispora rosea. Next base: position 12,557 of record NZ_FTNI01000003.1, read on the forward strand.
ACCGCCCCGGTCTCGGTTTCCGTGTACGTCTGCGGTGTCCCGCCGGGTGGTGCAGGCGGGCGTCACTGCGGCTGTGCGGCCTGCTCCTCGAGGGGCTCCGCCTCTTGCTCGCCGGTGCCGCGGGCCTTGGCGGCGGCCTTCTCGGCCTTCGCCTCGGCCTTCTTCTTGTGCGGCCCGATCACCATGATCATGTTGCGACCGTCCTGCTTCGGCTGCGACTCGACGAACCCCAGGTCGGTGACGTCCTCGGCGAGGCGCTGCAGGAGCCGGAAGCCCAGCTCGGGCCGGGACTGCTCGCGGCCCCGGAACATGATCGTGACCTTGACCTTGTCTCCGGCCTTCAGGAAGCGCACGACGTGACCCTTCTTGGTCTCGTAGTCGTGCGGGTCGATCTTCGGCCGGAGCTTGATCTCCTTGATGATCGTGTGCGCCTGGTTGCGGCGGGCCTCGCGTGCCTTCATGGCCGACTCGTACTTGAACTTGCCGTAGTCCATGAGCTTGCAGACGGGCGGGCGGGCCGTCGCCGCGACCTCCACCAGGTCGAGATCGCTCTCCTGCGCCAGCTTCAGTGCATCGCCGATGGAGACGATGCCGACCTGTTCGCCGTTCGGGCCGACGAGGCGCACCTCGGGCACGCGAATACGGTCGTTGATGCGGGGCTCGGTGCTGATGGGACCTCCAAAAGACTTCCGCTTGTCTCGACCGTGCGGGCGAAAAACAAAACCCCGCACGTCACGCATGCGGGGTCACTGAGCTCTCCTGCCGAAAACTCCGGTGTGATCCTTAACCCGCCCGCCTTTCGGCGGAGCAGGTGGGAGGAGGACCTCCGCTTGCGCGTCCAGCTCATGCCGGACCGATCGAGTTCCTACGCTACCACAAACCGGAAGGCCCTCCGATGTATTCCTGGGGCTCCCGTGGGGGTGCCACGGGAGCCCCAGGGGGCCGCTCAGGAGGCGGCGCGCCGGGCGATCTCGGCCTCGCCGGCGGCACGCATGGCCTCCACCGGCACGTCCGTGCGGCCGGTCATCAGCTCGACCTGCCGCACGGCCTGGTGCAGCAGCATCGGCAGGCCGCCGATCACGGTGCGCCCCCGCCTCCCCGCCGCAGTCGCCAGCGGCGTCGGCCAGGGCGCGTAGACGACGTCGAACAGCGCCGCCTTCTCGGACAGACGGGCCGCGACCCGCTCGGCCAGCGCGTCGGCCGCGCCGGACGGCAGCGTGGAGACCACCAGGTCGGCCTCGGGATCGAAGTCGCCGAAGGAGCGCAGGGTCACGGTCGCGCCGAGGCGCTCGGCGACTCTCAGGGTCTCTCCCGCCCGGCTCGGATCGCGCACGACCAGCGTGACCTCCGCGAGGCCCATCTCTCGCAGAGCGGCGACGGCCGAGGCGGCGGTGGCGCCGCCGCCGAGGACGACCGCGGAGGCCGGCGCGGGCACGCCCGCCTCCGCGAGCGCCCGGACGATGCCGTACACGTCGGTGTTCTCGCCGTACCGCGCGCCGTCGCGGAACACCACCGTGTTGGCGCCGCCGACCGCCAGCGCGAGGTCGGAGACGACGTCGAGCAACGGCAGCACGGCGCGCTTGAGCGGCATCGTGAGCGACAGCCCCGCCCATTCCGGACCGAGCCCGCCGATCAGATCGGCCAGCCCGTCCTCGGCGCACTCGATCGCGTCGTACCGCCAGTCGTGCAGTCCCATCGCCGCGTACGCCGCCCGGTGCAGGACCGGGGAGAGCGAGTGCGCGATCGGGGAGCCCAGCACGGCGGCGCGACGACCGGTCCCCTGGCCGGTCACGGTCATTTGTTGTTCCTGTTGAACTCGTCGCGGAGCTTCCAGAACTCCGACTCCTTGTCGGTGAACTTGGTGATGCCCCGCTTGGGGTCGACCGTCACGAAGTACAGCCAGTTGCCGTCCGCCGGGTGCAGCGCGGCCTCGATCGCGTGGTCGCCGGGGTTGCTGATCGGACCGGGCGGCAGGCCGAAGTACTTGTACGTGTTGTAGCGCGAGGTGCTCTCCAGGTCGGCGTGCGAGGCCGCGATGCCGTACTTGTTCAGGCCGTACATGACCGTGCTGTCCATGCCCAGCTTCATCTGCGGGTTGGAGGTCAGCCGGTTGTAGATGACCCGGGCGACCTTCGGCATGTCCTCGGCGCTGCCCGACTCCGCCTGCACGATGCTGGCGATGGTGACGATCTGCTTGGCGCTGAAGCCGAGCTGCTTCGCCTGGCCCTCCAGGTCGACCCGGTCCGCGGTCTGGTTGAACCGGTCGACCATCTTGGTGAGGATCTGCTGCGGGGTGAGCTTGCTGCTGATCTCGTACGTCGCCGGGAACGCGAAGCCCTCCAGACGGCCCTTGGCGTACGAGGGAAGCCCGATGTCGGCACGAGCGGCCTTCTTGAAGTCCTCGACCGGCTTGCCCGTGGCGGTGGACAGCTCCTCGTAGATCTTGCTGAGCCGCAACCCCTCGCGGATGGTCAGCCGGTTGAGCACCCGGTTCTTGGGGTCGAGCAGGGCCAGGGCCGACGCGGCGGACATGCCCTTGCGCATCTCGTACTGGCCCGGCTGGAGCGAGGAGCTCTTTCCGGCCGCGCCGATGGCGTTGACGAACGCCCGCGCGCTGGCCACGACGCCCTCGTCTTCCAGCATCTGGGCGACGTCGGTGGCGCTCGCGCCCTCCTCGATCTCGACGACGACCTCTCCGCGCCCCTCCCCGGTGAAGTCCTTGGGGATCATCACGCTGCGCGCCCAGGTGAATCCGAAGTAGCCGAGGCCTCCGAGGACCGCGACGATGATCACGACGGCGAACAGCGTGGCGACCCTGCCCTTGCGCCGCTGTCTCTTGCGGCGTCTGCGGCTGCGCCGCTGCTGGGTCCGGCTGCCAGAGGACCGGCGCCGGGGAGAACCGTCGTCGTCCTCGGCGCCGAGCAGGAAGTCCATGTCCAGATCATTCATAGTGCGCTGGCCAATCTCTCGGTACGAGAGGCCTCCCGTCAAGCGGGTGTGCCAAACCGAGGGGGTTCGGGACAGGGGGTTCCGCGGGGGGCGTTCCCGATATATGGAGCCCCGCCCGGGGGCGGCGGGGCCGTACGGACGCACCGAGCGTGCTCCGGAATCCGCGGGGGCGGCGCCGCGCGGATGCCTCAGGAGACGATCAGTTCGTCCCGAGATACCTGTTCAGCTCCTCCCGATATTTCCTGAACTCCGCCTCTTTGTCTGTGAATTTGGTGATTTTACGACGAGGATCTGTGGTGACGAACCAGTACCACGTGCCCTCGGCGGGGTGGAGGGCGGCCGTGAGCGCGCTCTCCCCCGGATTGCCGATGGGCCCGGGCGGCAGCCCGGGGCGCGCGTAGGTGTTGTACGGCGAGTCGACCCGCGTGTCCTCGTTGCTGACCTTGAGGGTGTGGCGGTTCAGCGCGTAGTTGATGGTGCTGTCCATCTCCAGCTTCGCGCCGCGCGCGAGACGGTTGTACACCACTCTGGCGATCTTGGGGTAGTCGGCCGGGACACCGCCCTCGGCCTGCACGATGCTGGCGACCGTCACCGCCTGCCTGGGCGTGAGCCGCATCCGCGGCGCCAGGTCCTCCAGCTTCACCTTCGCGGCGGCGACGCGGAACCGGGCCGTCATCTTCCTGAGCAGATCGACGGCGGTCATCCCCGGCTCGATCTCGTACGTCGCGGGGAACAGGAACCCCTCGGCCGTCCCCTCGGCGTACGCGGGCAGGCGCAGGCGCCGGGGCTCGGCGACGGCGGTGGCGAAGTCCTTTGCGGGAATGCCGGTCCGGTCCGCGAGGATGCGCAGCACCTCGCTCGTACGCAGCCCCTCGGGCACGGTGACCGTGCGCACGACCCTGCTCGCGGGCGCGAGCAGCAGGTCGAGGGCGCTCGCGGCGGCCATGCGCCGCCGCAGCGTGTAACGGCCCGGGTGCAGGCCGCTCTCCTTGGAGCGCGTGATCACCTGCTCCACGAACGACTGGGCGCTGGCCACCACGCCGGCCCGCTCCAGCGTCTTGCCGATCTCGGCGGCGCTCGCCCCCGGCGTGATCTCGATCGTGACCGTCCCCGAGCCGCCGCCGGAGAAGTCGGGGGCCTCGTCGGGCTGCCCGACCACCTGGTGCACGCCGTACGCCACCGCCACCGCGACCAGGGCGAGTCCCCCGGCCACGGCGGCCGCGGTCCGCCTCACCGTCCGGTCCCGCCGCTCGCTTCCTCACCGGGCCCGGCGCCGGGCCGCGGTGGTTCGAGAGGTCTGCCGGGGGGATTGCCGGTGGCCCGCTCGCCGTCGAGCGCGGCCTGCAGCAGCACGACGGCCGCCGCCTGATCGATCACGTCACGCTGGTTGCGGGCCTTCACACCGCTGGAACGCAGGCCCTGCTGGGCGCTGACCGTGGTGAGCCGCTCGTCCACCAGCCGGATCGGGACCGGAGCCACCCGCGGGGCCAGCCGCGCGGCGAACTCGCGCGCCGCCCCGGCGGCGTGGCTCTCCTTCCCCGACAGCGACGTGGGCAGCCCGACCACGATCTCGATCGCCTCGTGCTCGGCCGTGATCTCCGCGATCCTCGCCAGGTCGCCCCGGCCGCGCCGTACGGTCTCCACCGGCGTGGCCAGCAGACCCGACGGGTCGCTGCGGGCCACGCCGATGCGGACGGAGCCGACGTCGACCCCGATCCTGACGCCGTGCCTCATCGGCCGCTCACGCCACCGCGGAGGAGATTGCCTCCTCGACCGCGCGAAGCGCGTCGCCGATCGCCTCGGGCCGCGTGCCGCCGCCCTGGGCCACGTCGTCCTTGCCGCCACCGCCACCCCCGAGTGCCTTGGCGGCGACGCCGACAAGCCGGCCCGCCTTCAGGCCCCGCTCGCGTCCCGCCTCGTTGACCGCGGCGACGACGACCGGCCGGTCGGAGGGGACGCCGGAGACGACGACGACCGCGGCGCGGTCGCCAGGGAACCTGCCGCGCACATCGAGGGCGAGTTTACGCAGGTCGTCGGCGGTGGTGCCATCAGGCGCGCGGTGCGTCACCACGGAGACGCCCTGCATGTCGCGGGCCTGCGCGGCGAGCTCGCCGGCCACCGCGAGCACCTGCGCCGAGCGGAGCTTGTCCAGCTCCTTCTCCGCCGTACGCAGCCGGGTGACGATGCCCTCGATGCGCTCGGGCAGCTCCTCGCGGCGCGTCTTGAGCTGCTCGCTGAGCTGGGCGACCAGCACGCTCTCGCGGGCCAGGAACCGGAACGCGTCGATGCCGACGAGCGCCTCCACGCGGCGCACTCCCGCGCCGATGGACGACTCGCCCAGCACCTTCACGAGACCGAGCTGGCCGGAGCTGGCCACGTGCGTGCCGCCGCACAGCTCGCGGGAGTAGTCGCCGACCTCGACGACCCGGACCTCGTCGCCGTACTTCTCGCCGAACAGCGCGAGCGCGCCCATCGCGCGGGCCTGCGCCTGGCTGGTGTAGAACGCGTTGACCTTGAGGTCGTTGATCAGGACGGCGTTCACCTCGTCCTCGACGTCGCGCAGCATCGACGGGGAGACGGCCCCGGCCGCGGTGAAGTCGAAGCGGAAGCGGCCCGGGGAGTTCTCCGAGCCCGCCTGGGCCGCCGACTCGCCGAGCGCGTTGCGGAACCCCCGGTGGACCAGGTGGGTCGCGGTGTGGCTGCGGGAGATCGCGCGGCGCCGCTCCAGGTCGATGTCGGCCTGCGCCTGGTCGCCGACCCGCACCTCGCCGGTGCGCACCTTGCCGCGGTGCACGACGAGGCCGGACACCGGGGACTGGACGTCCACGATCTCGATCTCCGCGCCGCCCGTGCGGATCAGGCCCTGGTCGGAGAGCTGACCACCGCCCTCCGCGTAGAACGGGGTGCGGTCGAGCACGACCTCCAGCGTGGTCCCCGCGCCCGCCGCCGGAACCGACGCGCCGTCGACGAGCAGGCCGATGACGTTGGCCTCGGCGGTGGTGTGGTCGTAGCCGAGGAAGTCGACCTTCCCGGACTTCTCCAGGATGCCGGTGAACACCGAGATGTCGGCGTTGCCGGTCTTCTTCGCCGCGGCGTCCGCCTTGGCGCGGTCCCGCTGCTCCTTCATGAGCCGGCGGAAGCCCTCCTCGTCCACCTGGAGGCCCTGCTCGGCCGCCATCTCCAGGGTGAGGTCGATCGGGAAGCCGTAGGTGTCGTGGAGCTGGAACGCCTGGTCGCCGCCGAGCGTCGAGGCGCCCTTGCGCTTGGTCTCCTCCACCGCGACGTCGAAGATCGCCGTACCGGTGCGCAGCGTGCCGAGGAACGACGCCTCCTCGGCGTCGATGACCGTGTGGATGTTGGCCGCGTCGGCCTTGAGCTCGGGGTACTGCTCGCCCATCACGTCGATGGTGACGGCGGTGAGCGGGTGCATGTGCCGCTCCTCGCCCGCGCCGAGCAGGCGGAGGTTGCGGATCGCGCGGCGCAGCATGCGGCGCAGCACGTAGCCCCGGCCCTCGTTGGACGGCAGCACGCCGTCGCCGACGAGCATGACGCCCGCCCGCATGTGGTCGGCGATCACCCGCAGCGACACGTCGGCGCGCTTGTCGCGCCCGTAGCGCGACCGGGTCAGATCGGCCGCCGTGTCGAGGATCTTGTACGTGGTGTCGATCTCGTAGATGTTGTCGACGCCCTGCAGGATGGCCGCCATGCGCTCCAGGCCCATGCCGGTGTCGATGTTCTTGGCCGGCAGCTCGCCCGCCACGTCGAAGTCGATCTTGCTGCGGACCGCGCTGAGCTGGAACTGCATGAAGACGAGGTTCCACACCTCGAGGTAGCGGTTCTCGTCGGCGATCGGCCCGCCCTCGCGGCCGTACTCGGGGCCGCGGTCGTAGTAGATCTCCGAGCAGGGGCCACCCGGCCCGGGGACGCCCATGTGCCAGTAGTTGTCGGCCAGGTCACGGCGCTGGATGCGGTCGAGCGGCAGGCCCACCTTGCGGTGCCAGATGTCCTGGGCCTCGTCGTCGTCCAGGTAGACGGTCGCCCACAGGCGCTCCTCCGGGAAGCCGAAGCCGCCGTCGGACTCGGGCCGCGTCAGCAGTTCCCAGGCGAACGGGATCGCCTGCTCCTTGAAGTAGTCGCCGAAGGAGAAGTTGCCGAGCATCTGGAAGAAGCTGGCGTGGCGGGTGGTCTTGCCGACCTCGTCGATGTCGAGGGTGCGCATGACCTTCTGCGCGCTGGTCGCCCGCCGGTACGGCGGCGTCTGCTGCGCCAGGAAGTAGGGCTTGAACGGGACCATCCCCGCGTTCACGAGAAGCAGTGTCGGGTCCTCGGCGACCAGGCTGGCCGAGGGCACGACTGTGTGCCCGCGCTCCTCGAAGAAGCGCAGGAAGCGGCGCGCGATCTCTGCCGACTCCATTTCAGCGGCCGTCCTTTACGTCGTAGATTGAGTTCTTGCTTGTGGTGCTTCCATCAACCGTCTCGAGCCCGAACTCGGCGCGCAACTCGGTTTCCCTGCTCGCCGACAGCCGGCGCACCTCGCCGGCGAAGTCCCTGAGCTGATCCGTGAGGCTCACCGCGCGGTCGGCGGTGCGCCTGGCCACGTGGTCGGGCCGCAACGACTGAAGCTTACGCATGGTCCAGACCGCGAGGAACACGCCCAGGGACATGTAGAAGAGCCGCCGGATCATCCGCGTCCCCTCCCGATGGCCCGGCGCTCCACGGCGCGCTCGGCCGCGTGCCGCTCGCTGATCCTGTCCGCGGTCCTCGGGCCGGTGCGGGGGCCGGTACGGGGGCCGCCGTGGGCGGCACGCCGAGCCGGAACGCCGCGGGCGGCGCGCCGGGCCAGCGCCAGGCGGACGCCGTCCCTGAAGGCGGAGATCTTGAGCACCGGACCGGCGAACAGCGTGGACGCCACCCCAGTGATCTTGACCATGTTGCCGCTGACGTCACGCATGTTGTCCGTGATCTCCTCGGCCGCCGCCAGCCGCCGGTTGGCCTCGGAGACGGTCTGGCTCATGTCGTCGAGGAGCGGGGCGATCCGGTCGCTCAGCTCGGCCACCGACTTGCGGGTCTCGGTCAGCAGTCTGGCCAGCCTGACCAGCACGACGACCATGAAGCAGACCAGGATCACCCAGAAAATGGCGACCACGAGGCCCGCCAGCTCTCCCGCGGTAAGCATGTGCCGATCTCCCTAGATCAACGGAGCTGGAATGGCAAGACCTTATCGCGAACGACCTGCCCGCCGTTCCGCACCACACACCCAGGCTGCTCCGCATCACACACCCTGGCCGCTCCGCATCACACACCGTGCCGGTCCGCGTCACACGCGGCGGACCGCACGGCGGCGGTGCTCAGCCGCCGCGCAGGAAGCTCCGGATCTTCGCCCAGCGCTCGGCGAACCGCGCCTCCGCGCCGTGGGTGGTCGGCTCGTAGTAGCGGCGCTCCCGCAGCTCCTCCGGCGCGTAGTCCTGGCGGACGAGGCCGTGCTCGAAGTCGTGCGGGTACTGGTAGCCCTTGCCGTGACCGAGCTTCTTCGCCCCCGGGTAGTGGGCGTCGCGCAGGTGGTCGGGGATGCGGCCCACCATTCCGCGCCGCACGTCGTCGGAGGCCGCTCCGATCGCCTTCACGACCGCGTTCGACTTGGGCGCCAGCGCGCAGTGGACGACCGCCTGCGCGAGGTTGATCCTGCCCTCGGGCAGGCCGATGAACTCCACGGCCTGGGCGGCGGCCACCGCGACCTGCAGGCACGTGGGATCGGCCATGCCCACGTCCTCGCTGGCGAAGATCACGATCCGGCGGGCGATGAACCTCGGGTCCTCCCCCGCCTCCACCATGCGGGCGAGGTAGTGCAGCGCCGCGTCGGCGTCCGAGCCCCGCATGCTCTTGATGAACGCGCTGACCACGTCGTAGTGCTGGTCGCCTTGGCGGTCGTAGCGCACGGCCGCCTTGTCGACGGCCTTCTCCACGACCTCGACCGTCACCTCCGCGGTGACCTCGTCGGCCAGCATCGCGGCGGCTTCCAGGTAGGTGAGCGAGCGCCGGGCGTCGCCGCCGGCCAGCCGTACGAGCTGGTCGAGGGCGTCGGGGTGCAGCGTGACGCGCCCGCCGAGGCCGCGTGGGTCGGCCACCGCGCGCTCCAGGACGCCGCGGACGTCGTCCTCCGCCAGCGGTTCGAGGGTGAGCAGCAGCGACCGGGACAGCAGCGGCGAGATGACGGAGAAGAACGGGTTCTCGGTGGTCGCGCCGATGAAGGTGACCCAGCGGTTCTCCACCGCCGGCAGCAGCGCGTCCTGCTGCGCCTTGTTGAACCGATGGACCTCGTCCACGAACAGCACGGTCTGCCTGCCGGTCATGCCGAGCTCGCGGCGGGCCTGGTCGATGGCGGCGCGCACGTCCTTGACCCCGGCGGAGACGGCCGAGATCTCCACGAACCTCCGCTTGGTCGCGCCCGCCACGACGTACGCCAGCGTGGTCTTGCCGGTGCCCGGGGGTCCCCACAGGAACAGCGACATCGGGGCGTCGCTCTCCACCAGCCGGCGCAGCGGCGTGCCGGGCCCCAGCAGGTGCCGCTGGCCGATCACCTCCTCCAGCGAGCGCGGCCGCATCCGCACGGCCAGCGGCTCCTGGCCCCGATGCGCCTCCTCGGCGGCCGAATCGAACAGGCTCTCCACATCGCCGACACTACCGTCAGGCGCCCCACACGGCCGTCGCACCCGTGTGCCCAGTCCGCACGACGTAGTAGCCGACGACCACGGCGAGGATCACGGCGACGGCCGACACCACCAGGGCGACGGCCCGCGAGCGGCCGCCCTCGGGGGCGCGGCGGGCCCGGGTGAGCCACACCATCAGCAGCGACGCGACGGTCAGCAGCGCGGTCACCGGCACGAGAACGTCCGCGAACCCGCTGTGGACCTCGATCGCCGGGGAGGGCCGGCCCTGGAACATCCGGGCCTCCAGCGCCTCCCCGCTCTCCTTGGCCGCGAACGCCGCGCCGAGTGCCACCACGGCGGTCGCCACCAGGGCCCAGTCGAGCTTGTGCCGCAGGCGGGGCAGCGCGGCGTACGCGATCGACAGCGCCGCGAGCAGCGGCACGAAGATCACTGCCGCGTGGACGATGAGAGCATGGGCCGGAAGCCCGAGGACCTGGTCGAACATCGTGCATCGCTCCTGGAGACGGCGGCCGGGGCACGGATCGCGGGTTGTCCCCCGGTCTACGGATTCGCTCGGCAGGAGGTTCCCAGGCAGATCTGAGAGCAAGATGAGCGCAAACCGTCGTGATACCCCTGGGACGTCCGTTTTACACGAAGCCGACGGGATCACGGATAGAGTGGCGGCTCGTCGTAACAAAAGGGGAAAGGGAAGGCATAGCGGTGACCGACACTGATCGGCAGAAGCAACCGGCTTCGCGCGTGAGCACGACCGGGCGCGCGACCACCCCCCGTCGCCGCCTGCGTGGCACCCTCGGCGCCGGGCTGGGGCTTCTCGCGCTGGCGGGCAGCCTGGTGGCCTGCAGTGACGGCTCGGCCGACAACACAGCGAAGGCCACCCCATCGGCCTCACCGTCGTCCTCCGATTCCACGGGCCCCCAGGTGACGCACACCGAGCTGACGCAGCCGACGCCGTCGGCCGCGCCCACCAGCCTGCGTCAGGTCACCTGCGAGTACCGCAAGGACGACACGGGCGCCCCGTCGAAGTTCGTGGGCTTCCCCCCCAGCAAGCTGAGCAGGGGGGTCATCGCGGCCAAGAAGATGGTCATCACCACGAACCAGGGCCGGATCGTCATCGACCTGGCCACGAAGGACGTGCCGTGCGCGGTGAACTCCTTCGCGTTCCTGGCCAAGAAGAACTTCTTCGACAACACCGTCTGCCACCGCCTCGCGACGGTGGAGACCGTCGGCCTCGGCATGCTGCAGTGCGGCGACCCGCTGGCCAAGGGCGACGGAAAGAACAAGAACGACGGCGCGGGCGGCCCGGGATACCTGTTCAACGACGAGAACCTCGGCGGGCTGCCGCTCGCCCGCGGCACGGTCGGGCTGGCGCAGGCCACGGAGGACGCCAACTCCAACGGCAGCCAGTTCTTCATCTCGTTCACGGACGAGAACACCCAGCTGACCGCCATGGGCGCGGCCTTCACGATGATCGGTGTCGTCACCCGGGGCATGGACGTCATCGACAAGATCGCCAGGGGCGGCATCATCCCCTTCAACGGCGACCCCACCGCCGACGTGCGGGGCGAGGGCTCCAACGCGCCGAAGAAGAAGGTCGTCATCAAGGACGTGGCCATCGTCTGACCGGTCCCGGACACAGGACGGCCCCCGCGACCGGTGTCGCGGGGGCCGTCTCGCGTTCTACCGCCGTTCTACTGCGCGGGCGCGGACTCGCCCTTGTCGGACTCGCCCTTCTCGGCCTTGGGCGTGGCGTCCACGCCGGCCTCCTTGCGCTGGTCCGGGCTGATCGGGGTGGGCGCCCCGCTCAGCGGGTCGTAGCCGGACGCCGTCTTCGGGAACGCGATCACGTCCCGGATCGACTCGCCGCCGGCCAGCAGCATGCAGACGCGGTCCCAGCCGTAGGCGATGCCTCCGTGCGGCGGCGGGCCGTACTTGAACGCCTCCAGCAGCCAGCCGAACTTGCTCTCGGCCTCCTCCTTGGAGATGCCGAGCACGTCGAACACGCGCTGCTGCATCTCGGCGCGGTGGATACGGATCGAGCCGCCGCCGATCTCCATGCCGTTGCAGACCATGTCGTACGCGTAGGCCAGGGCCTCGCCCGGGTTGTCCTGGAAGTTGTCGGCCCACTCCGGCTTCGGGGAGGTGAACGGGTGGTGGACCGGGGTCCAGCCGCCCTCGCCGCCATTCTCGTCAGACACAGGCTCGAACATCGGCGCGTCGACGATCCACAGGAACGACCACTGGGACTCGTCGATCAGGTCGCAGCGGCGGCCGATCTCCAGGCGGGCCGCGCCGAGCAGGTCGCGGGAGGCCGCCGGCGCGCCGGCCGCGAAGAAGATCGCGTCGCCGGGCTTGGCGCCGGTCTTCCCGGCGAGGCCGGCGAGCTCGGTCTCCGACAGGTTCTTGGCCACCGGGCCGCCCAGCGTGCCGTCCTCCTGGACCAGCACGTACGCCAGGCCGCGCGCGCCGCGCGACTTGGCCCAGTCCTGCCAGGCGTCGAGCTCCTTGCGGGTCTGCGAGGCGCCGCCGGGCATCACGACCGCGCCCACGTACGGCGCCTGGAAGACGCGGAACGAGGTGCCGGAGAAGTAGTCCGTGAGGTCGGTCAGCTCGACGCCGAAGCGCAGGTCGGGCTTGTCCGAGCCGTACCGCGCCATCGCCTCGGCGTACGTCATCCGCGGCAGCGGCGTGGGCAGCTCGTAGCCGATCGTCTCCTTCCAGATCCGACCGATGAGCGCCTCGCCCAGCTCGATCACGTCGTCCTGGTCGACGAACGACATCTCGATGTCGATCTGGGTGAACTCGGGCTGCCGGTCGGCCCGCAGGTCCTCGTCGCGGAAGCAGCGGGCGAGCTGGTAGTAGCGCTCCAGGCCGGAGACCATGAGGAGCTGCTTGAACAGCTGCGGCGACTGCGGCAGGGCGTACCAGTTGCCCGGCTGAAGCCGCACGGGCACCAGGAAGTCGCGGGCGCCCTCGGGCGTCGAGCGGGTCAGGCTCGGGGTCTCGACGTAGACGAACCCGCGCTCGCGCATGACCTCGTTGGCGAGGTAGGTCGCCTGGGAGCGGATCCGCAGCGCGTCGGCGATCTTCTGACGGCGGATGTCGAGGTAGCGGTACTTCAGCCGCGCCTCCTCCGACACGCCCGAGCTGCCCTCGATCGGGAACGGCAGCGGCGCCGACTCGCTCAGCACCTCCACCTCGGAGGCGACGACCTCGATCTCACCCGTGGGCAGATCGAGGTTCTCGTTGCCGGCCGGACGCTGGCGTACCTCGCCTGTGACCTTGACGCAGTACTCCGAGCGCAGGTCGTGGGCGTGGTCCTCCTCGCGGAAGACCACCTGGGCCGAGCCGGAGGCGTCGCGCAGGTCGATGAAGACCACGCCGCCGTGGTCGCGCCGGCGCGCCACCCATCCGGCCAGCGTCACCTTCTGGCCCGCGTGCTCCTTGCGGAGCGTGCCTGCCTCGTGGGTGCGGATCACGAGAGTTTCCCCTTCAAGAACTGGACGACCTCCGCGAGCGGAACCGCGGTCTGGTCGGCTGTGGTCAGGTCCTTCACTTGCACGGCGCCCGCCTCGATATCTCGGTCGCCGAGGATGAGCGCGTACCGCGCGCCGCTGCGGTCGGCGGCCTTCATCGCGCCCTTGACGCCACGGCCGCCGAAGGCCATGTCGACGGCGAGGCCGGCCCTGCGCAGCTCGCTCACGAGCGGGAACACGCGCCGCCTGGCGTCCTCGCCGAGCGGCACCGCGAACACCTCGACGCCGCGGGGCCGCTCGGCCAGCAGGCCCTCGGCCTCCATCGCGAGCACCGTGCGGTCCACCCCGAGGGCCCAGCCCACGCTGGGCAGCGCCGGGCCGCCGATCTGCTCGCTCAGCCCGTCGTAACGTCCTCCCCCGCCGACCGCCGACTGGGCGCCCAGGCCGTCGTGCAGGAACTCGAAGGTCGTGCGCGTGTAGTAGTCCAGGCCGCGCACGAGCCGGGGGTCGTCCTCGTACGCCACGCCGGCGGCCGTCAGCAGGCCCCTGACCTCCTCGTGGTAGGCCTTGCAGGCCCCGCACAGGTGATCGGTGACGAGCGGCGCGTTCTCCAGCTGCGCGCGCACCTCGGGACGCTTGTCGTCGAGCACGCGCAGCGGGTTGATCTCGATCCGGTTGCGGGTGGGCTCGTCGAGGTCCAGGCCGCGCAGGAAGTCCTGCAGCGCGGCGCGGTAGGCCGGGCGGCACTCCTTGCAGCCGAGCGAGTTCAGCAGCAGCCGCACACCGCGCAGGCCCAGCGAGGCGTAGCCGTCCATCGCCAGCACGATCAGCTCGGCGTCCAGCGCTGGGTCCTCGGCCCCCAGGGCCTCCGCCCCCACCTGCGAGAAGTGGCGGTAGCGCCCCGCCTGGGCGCGCTCGTAGCGGAAGTAGCTGCCCGAGTACCAGAGCTTGATCGGCAGCGGGCCGCCGTACAGGCCGTGTTCGAGCACGGCCCGCATCACGCTCGCGGTGCCCTCGGGGCGCAGCGTCAGCGACTGGCCGCCCCGGCTCGTGAACGTGTACATCTCCTTGGTCACGATGTCGGTCGACTCGCCGACCCCGCGCGAGAACAGCGCCGTGTCCTCGAAGGCCGGTGTCTCGATGTAGCCGTAGCCGGCGCGGCGGGCCGGCTCGGCCAGGGCGTCCCGTACGGCGAGAGCCCACTCCGAACGCGGCGGCATCCAGTCGAAGGTGCCCTTGGGCGCCTGAAAGGTCATCACAATCCCCTGGTCGGGCCTGCGTGCGGCGCGACGTCCCTGAGGAAGGGGTTGGTCGCGCGCTCGCGGCCGATGGTCGTCTGAGGTCCGTGGCCGGGCAGGACCGTGGTCTCGTCCGGCAGCGTCAGCGTCTTGGCGAGGCTGCGCAGGATGGCGGCGTAGTCGCCGCCGGGCAGGTCGGTACGGCCGATGGAGCCGGCGAACAGCAGATCGCCCGCGAACAGGACCTGGGAGTCCTCGACGGGTGTCCGGAATGTCACCGACCCCCTGGTATGGCCTGGCCTGTGCTCGACCGTGAGCTCGAGCCCGGCCAGCGACAGCACGGCCCCGTCGGCCAGCTCCCGCACGTCGTCGGGCTCGGAAAGTTTCAGACCGCCGAACACCTCGCCCGCCTGCGGCGGGAATCCCTTCGCCGGGTCCGACAGCAGATCGCGGTCCTCCGGGTGGATCCACGCGGGCACGTCGCGGGCGCCGCACACCGGGGCCACCGACCACACGTGATCGATGTGACCGTGGGTGAGCAGCACCGCGACCGGCTTCAGCCGGTGCTCGCGCAACAGCGCGTCGAGATCCTCCACGGCATCCTGACCTGGGTCGATGACCACGCACTCCTCGCCTGCTGCGGGAGCGACGATGTAACAGTTGGTCTGGAACGACCCTGCGGGAAACCCGGCGACGAGCACGGAAGCGGCCTCTGCGTCTCTACGGATCAATCAAGGATTGCGCGAGCGAATGTAACCGAAGGGTACCGGTGCGGGTCGGCAGGCTGCGAACCAATACCCGTCAGCCGATACGATTCGCCCACCTCAATAGTCATTCTTGGAGCAGTCGAGCCGGATGCTATAGAACAGGCCGCCGTTCCCGGAGCACCTCCCGGGTGTGGCGGGTACGCACCGGCGTGACCGCGTCCGGGCGTACGACCATGGGAAACAGGACGAGTCGGGAGGTCGAAGTGGTCACCGGCAAGGACCGGCAGAAGCAGCTGGCCCGGGAACACTACGAACGGCAGCTGCGGGCGCGCACGGAGCGGGAGCAGAAGTCACGGCGCACCGCGATCATAGGCACCACCGCGGCCGTGGTGGTGGTGATCGGCGGAGTGGTCGCGGCGACGACCCTTCTCGGCAGCGACGACGGCGACGCCAAGGCGTCCGCGTCGGCGTCGGCGTCGGCGTCGGCGAGCAGCCAGCCGCTCGCGAACGACCCCAAGCCGTACGACCCGGCCAAGGGCACCTGCGGCTATGTCGCCGACGAGGGCAGCGGCCAGGTCAAGAACGTCGGCATGCCGCCGGAGAAGGTGAGCACCGCCCCGGCGACCATGACCATCAAGACCAACCTCGGCGACATCGTCGCGAGGCTGGACAGCGAGAAGGCGCCCTGCACGGTCAACTCGTTCAAGTTCCTGGCGTCCAAGGATTACTTCGACGAAACGAAGTGCCACCGGATGGGCACGGACTTCCCGATCCTGCAGTGCGGCGACCCGCTGGCCAAGGCCGACGGCAAGAACCCGACCGACGGCCAGGGCGGCCCCGGCTATCGCTTCGCGAACGAGAACCTGGCGGGCGCGAAGTACACGCGGGGCGTGCTCGCGATGGCGAACAGCGGTCCGAACACCAACGGAAGCCAGTTCTTCATCGTGTTCGGGGACACCGGGCTGACGCCCGACTACACGCCTTTCGGTACGGTGACCAAAGGACTCGAAATCGTGGACAAGGTCGCCAAGAAGGGCGTCATCGCCAGCGCCGGCGGGGACGGCACTGGTGCTCCGAAGCAGCCCGTGGTCATCAAAGACGTGACAATCACCAGCAAGAGCTGACGTAATACAACCAAGGGCACATCGAGCCCTGGAGGCTGATTCAAGTGCGGGAGGACACGGTGAGCACCGACCCGTGGGGCCGGGTAGACGAGGACGGCACCGTCTACGTGCGTACGGCTGAGGGAGAACGGGCCGTCGGGTCCTGGCAGGCCGGTGAGCCGGAGGAGGCGCTGGCCTACTACCGCCGGAAGTTCGACGAGCTGGCGGGCCAGGTGCAGCTCCTGGAGCAGCGGGTGCGCGGCACCGATCTCGCTCCGGCTCAGGCCGAGGCGAGCATCGCCAAGCTGCGGGAGTCGGTGACCGAGGCGCACGCGGTCGGCGACCTCGGCTCGCTGCAGGACCGGCTGTCGGCGCTCACCGAGCTGGTCGGCAAGCGCCGCGAGGAGCTGCGGGCGGCGCGCGACCAGGCCCGGGCGCACGCCCGCGAGGTGAAGGAGCGCATCGTCGCCGAGGCCGAGCGCATCGCCGAGGAGACGACGCACTGGAAGTCCGGCGGCGAGCGGCTGCGGCAGCTCGTCGAGGAGTGGAAGGCCGCCGAGCGGGTCGACCGGGCCACCGAGGCGACGCTGTGGAAGAGGCTGTCCACGGCGCGTACGGCCTTCGCCAAGCGGCGCAAGGCGTACTTCTCCTCGCTCGACCAGCAGCGCGACGCGGTGCGCGGCACCAAGTTGCGCATCGTGAGCGAGGCGGAGGCGCTGGCGGACTCGACGGACTGGAACGCCACCGCGGCGGCCTACCGCGAGCTGATGCGCGAGTGGAAGGCCGCCGGGCGTGCCTCCCGCGAGGTCGAGGACGAGCTGTGGGCACGCTTCAAGGGCGCCCAGGACCAGTTCTTCCAGGCCCGCTCGGCGGTGTTCGCGGAGCGGGACGCCTCCTTCGCGGCCAACGCGGAGGTGAAGGAGGCGCTGCTGGCCGAGGCCGAGAAGCTGCTGCCGGTCACCGACGCGCGTGGCGCGCGTGCGGCGCTGCGGGGCATCCTGGAGCGCTGGGAGGCCGCGGGCCCGGTGCCGCGCGACCAGCGTGACCGTCTGGAGGGCGGGCTGCGCAAGGTCGACGACGCGGTCCGCAGGGCCGAGGACAACGAGTGGAAGCGCTCCAACCCCGAGGCCAGGGCCCGCGCCCAGGACACGGTCAACCAGCTCCGCAGGTCCATCGACCAGCTGGAGACGCGGCTGGGCAAGGCCCAGGCGGCCGGCCGGGACAAGGACGTCAAGGAGGCGGAGGAGGCGCTTGCCGCCCGCCGCTCCTGGCTCCAGGAGGCGGAGCGCACGCTCGCCGAGTTCTCCTAACCCCCCTTCCACCCCTCTCCCCCTCGGCGTGATCTTGGAGTTTGTCGCACGCCGGGGGCCGAGGTGGGCGGACGCATTCCGTGATCCTGCAGGGATTCGGCTCACTCGGCCCCGACCTGGGCGAACAGCCTTCGTGATCATGCATCGAGGTCGGGACGCGCGGCTGCACGCCCGTCGATTACACGATCACGCACAGCGTGTCCGCAGCTCGTTCATGCTGTGAACACGTTCAGTGCAAGATCACGAAGTGCGTCCGCGCACGTCGCGCGCTACCCCTGCGACAAACTACAAGATCACGTCCGTGGAGGGGGTCAGCTGGTGATGCGGTAGACGTCGTAGACGCCCCCGACGTTGCGCACCGCCTTGAGCACGTGGCCGAGGTGCTTGGGATCGCCCATCTCGAAGGTGAACTTGCTGATCGCCACCCGGTCGCGGCTGGTCGTCACCGACGCCGACAGGATGTTCACGTGCTGGTCGGACAGGGTCCGCGTGACGTCCGACAGCAGGCGGGGCCGGTCGAGGGCCTCCACCTGGATGGCGACGAGGAAGACCGAGTCGTCCCCGGGCGACCAGGCGACCTCCACCAGCCGGTCGGGGTGGGCGTTGAGCTGCTCCACGTTGGGGCAGTTGGTGCGGTGCACGGAGACGCCGTGCCCCCGCGTGACGAACCCGACGATCTCGTCCCCCGGCACCGGGGTGCAGCAGCGCGACAGGCGGACCCACACGTCCGGGTCGCCCGCGACCATCACGCCGGCGTTCGAGTTGGCCCTGAGACGGCCCTTGAGCCGCGTGGGGACCTGGGCCTCGGCGATGTCCTCCTCGGCCCCCTCGACGCCGCCCAGGGCCTGTACGAGCTTGTCCACGACCGACTGTGCGGTCAGGTGCCCCTCGCCGACCGCCGCGTAGAGGGCGGACACGTCGGCGTACCGCAGGTCCCTGGCCAGAGCCAGCAGCGCCTCGCCGGACATCAGCCGCTGCAGCGGCAGGCCCTGCTTGCGCATGGCCCGCCCGATCGCCTCCTTGCCCGCCTCGATGGCGGTCTCGCGGCGCTCCTTGGTGAACCACTGGCGGATCTTGTTGCGGGCCCGGCCGCTCTTGACGAACTTCAGCCAGTCCCTCGACGGTCCCGCGTCCGGCGACTTCGACGTGAAGATCTCCACGGTGTCGCCGTTGCCGAGGCGGGATTCCAGCGGGACCAGCCTGCCGTTGACCCGCGCGCCGATACATCGGTGGCCGACCTCGGTGTGCACGGCGTACGCGAAGTCGACCGGGGTGGCGCCCTCGGGCAGGGCGATCACCTGGCCGCGCGGGGTGAAGACGAACACCTCCGAGACCGACAGGTCGAAGCGCAGCGACTCCAGGAACTCCCCCGGGTCGGAGGTCTCCTTCTGCCAGTCGAGCAGCTGGCGCAGCCAGGCCATGTCGTTGACCTGCTTGACCTTGCCGGGCCCGGCCCCGACCATCTCCTCCTTGTACTTCCAGTGCGCGGCCACGCCGTACTCGGCGCGGTTGTGCATGGCCCGCGTGCGGATCTGCAGCTCGATGGCCTTGCCCTCGGGTCCCATGACCGTCGTGTGCAGCGACTGGTACATGTTGAACTTGGGCATGGCGATGTAGTCCTTGAACCGCCCCGGCACCGGCTTCCACTGTGCGTGGATCGTTCCGAGCGCGGCGTAGCAGTCGCGGACCGTGTCGACCAGTACGCGGATGCCCACCAGGTCGTAGATGTCGTCGAAGGCCACGCCCTTGGCGATCATCTTCTGGTAGATCGAGTAGTAGTGCTTGGGCCGCCCGCGCACGGTCGCCTTGATCTTCGCCTCGCGCAGGTCGGCGGAGACCTTCTCGATGACCTCGTGCAGGAACAGGTCGCGGCGCGGCGCGCGCTCCGACACCATCCGGGCGATCTCGTCGTACCGCTTCGGGTAGAGCATGGCGAACGCGAGGTCCTCCAGCTCCCACTTGATGGTGTTCATGCCGAGCCGGTGGGCCAGCGGCGCGAAGATCTCCAGCGTCTCGCGGGACTTCTGCTGACGCTTGTGCTCGGGCATGTAGCGCATGGTCCGCATGTTGTGCAGCCGGTCGGCCAGCTTGATGACCAGCACGCGGATGTCGCGCGACATCGCGACCACCATCTTGCGCACGGTCTCGGCCTGCGCCGCGTCGCCGAACTTCACCTTGTCGAGCTTGGTCACGCCGTCGACGAGCAACGCGATGTTGTCGCCGAAGTCGGCTCGTAACTCGTCGAGGCTGTAGGCGGTGTCCTCCACCGTGTCGTGCAGCAGGGCGGCGCACAGCGTCTCGTCGTCCGTGCCCAGCTCCGCCAGGATCGTCGCGACCGCGAGCGGGTGGGTGATGTACGGGTCGCCGCTCTTGCGCTTCTGATCGCGGTGGTGATACGCGGCGACGTCGTACGCCCGCTCGATCAGCCGCAGGTCTGCTTTGGGATGGGTGGCACGGACCGTCTTGAAGAGCGGTTCCAACACCGGATTCATAGCACCCCACTGCCCCCCGAAACGGGCGAGCCTCCGTCGCGTGGCCGGCGACGCCGGCTTGTCCTCCGGGACCGCCGCGGGGTCGCGTGCCGCGTCGGGGGGCACGTCTGCGACGGGCTCGGGGGCGTCGCGGGAGATCACTCCGCGATCGACCCGCGCGCTGTCGGGCACGACCACATCACGGGGCACACAGACTCCTCACGTCGAGTCCAGAGTCCACAGTGTATCCGTGCTGCCACAGCACTCTCGGCCGAGTGCCCCCCGACCGGCCCGTCGGGCTCAGACGGTGAGCAGGGCGCGGACGTCCAGGCCCGGCAGCCGCTCGCGGCCGGACAGGAAGGACAGCTCCATCAGGAAGGACACGGCCACGACCTCCGCGCCCGTCCTTCTGACCAGCTCCACGGCCGCCCTGGCCGTGCCGCCCGTGGCGAGGACGTCGTCCACGATCAGAACCCGGTCGCCGGGGTCGAAGGCGTCGGCGTGCACCTCGATCGTCGCGGAGCCGTACTCCAGGTCGTAGGACGCCTCGTACGTGCCGGCGGGCAATTTGCCCTTTTTACGCACCGGTACGAACCCCGCTCCACTGCGGTAGGCCACCGGCGCGGCGAGGATGAAGCCCCGCGCCTCGATGCCCACCACCTTGTCGAAGGCCAAGCCGTCCCCGAGCTCGTCCACGACCTGCGTGAAGGCCGCGTGGTCCGCCAGCAGCGGCGTGATGTCCTTGAAGAGGATGCCGGGCTTGGGGTAGTCCGGGACATCCCTGATGAGAGCCGTCCAGTCAGTCACGACGCCCAAGCCTAACGGGACCAGAGGTACGCGAAGGCGCCCCCGGAACCGACGGGTTCCGAGGGCGCCTGCGACGAGCCGGGATCAGCGCTTCTTGCGCTTCTCCGTGGCGGTGACCTTCTGCGAGCCGGCCGGGACCGGCTCCTTCGTGGCGGTCTTGGCCGCCGAGACCTGCTTGGCGTGCACCCGCTGGGCCAGCGCCTGCCACTTGGGCTCCCGCTCCTTCAGCGTGACCAGGATCGGCGTCGCCACGCACAGGGACGAGTAGGTGCCGACGATCATGCCGACGAACAGGGCCAGCGACAGGTCCTTCAGCGTGCCGGCGCCGAGCAGCGTGGTGCCGATGAACAGGATCGCCGCCACCGGCAGGATCGCCACCAGCGAGGTGTTCAGCGACCGGATCAGCGTGTGGCTGAGCGCGTTGTTGGCGGCCTGCGTGTAGGTCATCTTCGCGCTCGTGCCGAGCTTGCCCGTGACCTCCTTGATCATGTCGAAGACGACGACGGCGTCGTACAACGAGTAACCGAGGATCGTGAGGAAGCCGAGCATGGTCGCCGGGGTGACCTCGAAGCCCGACCAGGCGTAGACGCCCGCGGTGATCACGAGGTCGTGGACGAGGGCGACGATCGCCGCGAGGGCCATCCGCCACTCGAAGGCCACCGACAGGTACAGCATGATCGCGATCATGAAGACCGCGAGGCCGATCCAGGCCTTCTGCGAGACCTCGCCACCCCAGGTCGCGCCGATGACCTGCGAGCTGACCTGGTCCTCCTCGATGCCGTACTTCTGGGCGATCGTGCTCTGGACCTTGGTCACCTCGCCGCTGCCGAGGCTCTCGGTGGTGACGCGCCAGTTCGGACCGGCCTGCTGCACGATCACCTGGTGGACTCCGGCGTCCGCGACCGTCTCGCGGACCTGCTCGATGCTGGAGCCGGGCGTGCGCGTGAAGTCGAACACCGAGCCGCCGCGGAACTCCACGCCCAGGTTCAGGCCGTTCAGCGCCAGGCCGAGGATGGAGACGGCCAGCAGGAACACCGACAGGCCGTACCAGATCTTGCGCTTGCCGACGAAGTCGATGTTGATGTCGCCGCGGTAGAGGCGGCTGATCAATCCCGGCATCACGCCTCCTGCAGGGTCTGATCGGCGGGGCTGGTGCGACCCATGCGCTCCGCGTCGAGTCCGGACAGCTTGTGGCCCTTGGAGAAGAACCGCAACCGCGCCACGAGGGACATCAGCGGCTTGGTGAACAGGAACACCACCACGATGTCGATGAGCGTCGTCAGGCCCATCGCGAACGCGAAGCCGGCCACGTCGCCGACCGCGAGGAAGAAGAGCACCACCGCGGCGATGAACATGACGGCGTCGGCGACCATGATGGTCCTCCGGGCGCGCCGCCATGCCACCTCGACCGCCGAGCGCAGCGTGCGGTGGCCCTCCTTGATCTCGTCGCGGATCCGTTCGAAGTAGACGATGAACGAGTCCGCGGTGATGCCGATCGAGACCACCAGACCGATGATGTGCGGCAGCGAGAGCCGGAAGCCGGCGTTGTGGCTCAGCACGTCCACCGTCAGGTACGTGAACACGGTGGCCACGCACAGGCTCGCGATGCCGATGAGCCCGAGGCCGCGGTAGTAGAGCAGCAGGTAGATCATGACGACGATCAGGCCGAGCGC
The DNA here is from genome assembly GCF_900156315.1 of Microbispora rosea. Lineage (GTDB taxonomy): Bacteria > Actinomycetota > Actinomycetes > Streptosporangiales > Streptosporangiaceae > Microbispora > Microbispora rosea. The sequence goes on from NZ_FTNI01000003.1 coordinate 34,956, forward strand.
GCCGGCGATGAGGCCGCCCTTGAGCTGGTCCTGGCCGAGGGTCGAGGAGACCGACACGACCGAGCTCTGCTGGAACTTCAGGGGCAGCGCGCCGTACTTGAGCTGGTCGGCCAGCTCGGTGGCGGTCGTCTGCGTGAAGCTGCCGGAGATGCGGGCACTGCCGCCGGGGATGGCCTCCTCGATCGTCGGAGCGACGATGACGACGCCGTCCAGCACGTTGGCGAGCTGGTTGCGCGGGGCCGGCAGGCTCGTGATGCGCCGGGTGATGTCGGCGAACTGGGTGGCGCCCTTCGACTTGAAGTCGACCTGGACGATCCACTCACCGGTGGTGGGGTCGGTGCCCGACTGCGCCCCGCTGATCTCGGTGCCCTGCACCGCGGCCTTGTCGAGGATGTAGCGGGCCGAGCCGTCGTCGCTGCAGGCGACGATCTGCTTGTTCGGGTCGTCGATGGCGCCCTGGCCGCGGTTCTTCGCGGTGCAGTCGATCTTGCGGAACTCGGTGAGCAGCGCCGGGTCGATGCCGCTGGTGTCCTGACCTGCCAGTGGGTCGCCAGTGTCCTGCGGAGCGGCCGTCGGCGTGGGACTGGGAGCGGCCGCCGAGGGCGACGCCTTCGCCCGGTTGGCACGGGCGGCTCCCGCCCCCGCCTTGCGGTGGTTCCCGGCCCTCTCCGAGGTGGTCGGCTCCGGCGACGGCGCGGTCAGCGCCTTCGACAGGGCGCGTCCCGCGGGAGTCGCGTTGCCGTTGGGGGCCGCACTCTCGCCGGCCGGCGCGGACGTGCCCGGAGTGGTGGCGGGTGTCGCCGCGGCCGAGCCGCTGGGCGTCGGGGCCGCCGTGGGCACCTGAGCCGGCTGGTTCGTGGCGGCGGCCACCGCGAGCACCTGCCGCATGCGCAGTTCGGCGGTGGTCGACACCAGCCGGAGCGCCTCGTCCCGGCCCGCGCCCGGAATCTGGATCACGATGTTGTCGTTCGACTTCGCGACCTGGGCGTCGGAGATGCCGGTGCCGTTGACGCGCTGCCGGATGATCGTCACGGCTCGGTCGAGGCTCTCCTGCGACGGCGTCTTCCCGTTCGCCATGACCGGCGAGAGCGTCACGGTCGTGCCGCCCGCGAGGTCGAGGCCGAACTTGGGGACGAACGCCTTCTGGAGGGCGACCGTCGCGCCCATGACGAGAATGAGCGCAAGGAGCAGCAGGAGTGTGCGTCCAGGCTTGCTCTGGCTACTGGTCGGTGGGGCCACTGGAGGTCAGTTCTTTCGTCGAAAAGTTGTGATCAGCCTACTCAGGACTGCTTGGTGCTCGTGTCGTCACCGTTCCCCGTGTCGGGACCGTCGGCCACGGTCTCCTCGGCCTCCCCGCCCGTCACCTCGTCCACAGGGGTGACCACCCGGCCGATCGCCGCCTTGGCCCAGCGGGTCTCGACACCGGGGGCCACCTCCAGCACGACGTCGTCGTCCTGCAGCGCGACGACCGTCGCGAAAAGCCCTGTCGTGGTCATGACCCGGGCGCCTGGGGCGAGGGAGTTCTGCATCTGGATCTGCTCCTGCTGCCGCTTGCGCTGCGGGCGGATCAGGAGGAAGTAGAACACCACTACCAACAAGATCAGTGGCAGGAACGTCCCAAGCGGGTTGTTACCCACGGGGGCCACCCTTTCGTAACGTGATGAACCGGCCTGACGCCGGAGGTCTTGTGCGCTTCACACGCGGGCCACCGCGACTTCTATCGTGTGCGGCCAGTCAAGCCACGCAGTGTATGCGAGCCCGCAGAAGCCCGGCAACGAACCCACGGCTCGGCGGGCAGGAAAGTTCCCGTTTCATGGGCTTCGCAATCGGTCTGTTACCTCTTTGCCCCAGTTTCCGCTTCGGCCCCGGCGCCGGCGTTCAGGCGTCGTCGAAGAGCGTGGGCGCCGCCGCCGAGCCGACCGCGTCGGGAGGCGGAGTCAGTCCGAGATGCGCCCAGGCGGTGGCGGTGGCGACGCGGCCCCTCGGGGTGCGGGCCAGCAGCCCCTGCCGCACCAGGAAGGGCTCGGCCACGACCTCGACGGTCTCCGGCTCCTCCCCCACCGCCACCGCGAGCGTCGACAGGCCCACCGGACCGCCGCCGAACTTGCGCAGCAGCGCGTCGAGCACGGCCCGGTCGAGCCGGTCCAGCCCCTCGGCGTCGACCTCGTAGAGGTTGAGCGCCGCCGCCGCTACCTCCCGGGTGATCACGCCCTCCGCGCGGACCTCGGCGAAGTCGCGCACCCGCCGCAGCAGGCGGTTGGCGATGCGGGGCGTGCCGCGTGAACGGCGGGCGATCTCGTAGGCGCCCTCGTCCGGCAGTTCGACCGACAGCAGCTTCGCGGAGCGCCGCAGCACCCGCTCCAGCTCGGCCACCTCGTAGAAGTCCATGTGGGCGGTGAAGCCGAACCTGTCGCGCAGCGGCGCCGGCAGCAGCCCCGCCCTGGTCGTGGCCCCGACCAGCGTGAACGGAGCGATGTCGAGAGGGATCGAGGTGGCGCCCGGGCCCTTGCCGACGACGATGTCGACCCGGAAGTCCTCCATCGCGAGGTAGAGCATCTCCTCCGCGGGACGGGCCATGCGGTGGATCTCGTCGATGAACAGGACCTCGCCCTCGGTCAGCGTGGACAGGATCGCGGCGAGGTCGCCCGCGCGCTCAAGCGCCGGGCCCGAGGTCATCCGCAGTGGCGCACCGAGCTCGGAGGCGATGATCATGGCAAGCGTCGTCTTGCCGAGCCCGGGGCCGCCGCTCATGAGGACGTGGTCGGGCGGGCGGTTGCGGCGCAGGGCGCTCTCCAGCACCAGCGACAGCTGCTCGCGCACCCGGCCCTGCCCGATGAACTCGTCCAGGCGCCGGGGGCGCAGCGCGGCCTCGATCGCCCGCTCGTCGCCCTCCGGTTCCGGCGACACGAGATCCCGCTCGAAGCTCACTCGACACCATCCGCTCGGCCTGCCGGGACCCGTCCGATTCCCGGTGAAACTTTCAACGAACGCCTCGCCCGACGCGCGCCCCGCACGGCGGGCGAGGCGCGGCCCGTCACGAGGTCACCGCACGCTCAGCGCGCGCAGGGCGGACTTGAGCAGCGCCGCCACCTGCGGGGTGCGGCCGGCCGCGAGCTCCGCCTCGGCCTCCGCGGTGACCGTCGCGACCGCCTCGTCGGCGTCCCTGGACGAGTAGCCGAGCCCGACGAGCCCCGAGTGGACCTGGTCGCGCCAGACGGGCGCCGCCGCCGCGCCGTTGATCGCGGCGTCGACGGCCGCCGCCGGGGTGCCGAGCTTGTCCTTGAGTTCGAGCACGATGCGCTGGGCGCCCTTCTGGCCGATGCCGGGCACCATCGTCAGGGCCTTGATGTCGGCGCTCGCCACCGCGACCCGCAGCGCGTTGGGCGCGTGGACCGCGAGCATGGCCAGGGCCAGGCGCGGCCCGACCCCGCTGGCCGTCTGGAGCAGCTCGAAGACCGTCCGCTCGTCGTCGGAGGCGAAGCCGTACAGCGTGAGCGAGTCCTCGCGGACGACGAGCGAGGTGGACAGCCGGGCGGGTTCGCCGATGCGCAGCCCGGCCAGGGTGCCCGGGGCGCAGTGGACGAGCATCCCGACGCCGCCCACCTCGACCACGGCGCTGTCGGCTCCGATCGCCGCCACCTGCCCCGCAACGGATGCGATCACCGCGTGCTCCCTCCCCGGTCCGGACGCCCGGCCGCGACGTCGCCGGGTCTCCCAGTCCTACCAGAGGCCGCGGGGCCCGCACCCCCGGAACGGGCCCTGGCCAGGGCGTCGGCCAGCCGGTGCTGCACGCCGCCCCGCCAGACGTGGCAGATGGCCAGGGCGAGCGCGTCGGCCGCGTCCGCCGGCTTGGGCATGGCGTCGAGCCGCAGCAGCCGGGTGACCATCGTGCCGACCTGCTTCTTGTCGGCGTTGCCGTTGCCGGTGATCGCGGCCTTGACCTCGCTGGGCGTGTGCAGCGCGACCGGCAGCCCCCGCCGCGCCGCGCAGACGATCGCGACGGCCGAGGCCTGGGCCGTCCCCATGACCGTACGGACGTTGTGCTGGGCGAAGACCCGCTCGACGGCGACCGCGTCGGGCTTGATCTCGTCGAGCCAGCGCTCGATCTCCGCCTCGATGACGACCAGCCGGGACCCGATGTCGTCGTCGGGCGGGGTGCGGACCACCCCGACCGACAGCAGGCTCAGCGGGGCGCCCGGACGGCCCTCCACGGCGCCGAGACCGCACCGCGTCAGCCCCGGGTCCACGCCCATCACCCGCAGTTGGGGCATCCGCACCGGCACGCCTCCCTGATCCCGGCGGCGCGGCCACCGCTGCGCCGAACATCTGTTCGGTCGGTCACTCTATCGCGATCAGCGGCCGCGCGGGCGCGTCAGAAGTAGTCGATCATGTACGCGGCGCAGCCGAACGCGGCGTCCAGCGCGTCGTCGGCGTCGGCAGAGCCGCCGCTCAGGAGGCCGGCGCGGCGGAGGGTGGCCGTGGGCACGCCGCCGAACAGCGCCGACATCCCGCCGATCGTGAGCCGCGTCGCGTCCCCGTCCGCGCTCTCACCGCGCGCCGCCTCCCGCCGCGTCACGGAGCCGGCGCCGCCGTCCACCCGCAGCAGCCACGCGCCCGCGTTGCCCGGGCGTGGGGAGTCGGTCACCTCAAGGGGGGTCTCGACGCGAACTCCGGCGGGGAAGCCGCGCCCCTCGACCGCGGCGGGCAGATCGATCAGCCGGAACATCCACCGGGTCTGGCTGACCTCGTCCTTCGACCGCTCCCGGAGCATCCAGAGCATCGGGTCGGCCGGGTCCACGAAGGCCTTCACCGACTTCGCGACGGTCGACGCGCTGCCGACCATCGACCACAGGGCCCTGGCCGTCGCCTCCGACCCCGCCAGCAGGTTGTCGACCTCGATGTCCCCGTCGCTCCAGCGGTAGACGACGAACCCGTCCTCGGCCAGGTAGCAGAAGTCGTCGTCGTCCTCCAGCCACAGCCGCCAGGTCCGCTCGTCGAAGCACAGCGGCCCGCTCGCGCGGGCGGCGGCGTGCACCCTGCCGATCAGGGCGACGAGCTCGGCCGCGTCGGCGGGGCCCATCCGGCGGAGCTTGACCCCGCCCGCCGCGCCGCCGGGGCCGCCCAGCGTACGCAGCGCCTCGGCGGGCACGGTGATCCGCTGGAGCACGCCGGCGTGCTCGTAACCCGCGCTCCGGTACACCGGCGTGGTGGCCGGGTAGAGCGCGGAGACCGCGTGACCGAGCTCCGCGCAGCGCTCGATGGCCGCGTGCGTGAGCGCCCGGCCCACGCCCCTGCCACGGTCCTCCGGCGCCACCGTCACACCCGCCACACCGCCCATGGACAGGGGGCGGCCGTGCCACCACTGGACGTACGGGTTGATCCTGGCCGTGCCGACGAGCCGCGGGCCGTCGAAGGCGCCCAGATAGCGGCCCTCGGGCAGCATCGGGGAGACGAGCTTGCGCCAGGTCTCCGCGCCGCCGCCGGACAGCGGGCCGAAGGCGCGCCTTCGGTTGTCGAGGACGGCGTCCAGGTCCTCGCTCGTGATATGACGAATTTCCACAACCGGCCAGGCTATGCGGGCTCCGGTCGCCGCTGCCACCGGTTTTCCGCCCCCGCGCCGCCCTCCGGCCGAGGCCCTGCGTCAACGGAGGCAAGGCGCTGCCTCAATGCGGCCGGGGCTCTGCGTCGATGAGGGCAAGGGCCCTGCGTCGATTAGGGCAAGGGCCCTGTGCCGATCCGGCGGCAAGGGCCCGCGCCCGGCTCCGGCGTCAGGCCTCGATCTTCTCCATGACCTCGTCGCTCACGTCGAAGTTCGCCCAGACGTTCTGCACGTCGTCGCTGTCCTCCAGCGCGTCGATGAGCTTGAAGATCTTGCGGGCGCCGTCCTCCTCGAGGGGGACGTTGAGCGTGGGAACGAAGCTCATCTCGGCCGACTCGTAGTCGATGCCGGCGTCCTGCAGCGCCTTGCGCACGGGGATCAGGTCGGAGGCCTCACAGACCACCTCGAAGTTCTCGCCGAGGTCGTTGACCTCCTCGGCCCCCGCGTCGAGGACGGCCATGAGCACGTCGTCCTCCGTCAGCGACCCCTTGGGGACGATCACGACGCCCTTGCGGTTGAACATGTACGACACCGAGCCGGGGTCGGCGAGCGAGCCGCCGTTGCGGGTCAGCGCCACGCGCACCTCGGACGCCGCGCGGTTGCGGTTGTCGGTGAGGCACTCGATGAGGACCGCGACGCCGCCGGGGGCGTAGCCCTCGTACATGATCGTCTGCCAGTCGGCGCCGCCGGCCTCGAGGCCGCCGCCGCGCTTGCGGGCCCGCTCGATGTTGTCGATCGGGACCGAGTTCTTCCTGGCCTTGGTGATGGCGTCGAACAGCGTGGGGTTGCCGTCCGGGTCGGGCCCGCCGGTCCTGGCCGCGACCTCGATGTTCTTGATGAGCTTGGCGAAAAGCTTGCCGCGCTTGGAGTCCAGCGCCGCCTTCTTGTGCTTCGTCGTCGCCCATTTGGAGTGGCCGGACATCGCCTAGAGCTCCCTCACCATTTCGACAAAATACGAGTGCACCCGCGCGTCGCCGGTCAGCTCCGGATGGAAGGACGTCGCGAGCAACGGTCCCTGTCGGACCGCGACGATCCTATCCCCAGCTTCGGTGCGGCCCAGCACCTCCACGTCGGGCCCCACGGATTCGACCCAGGGCGCGCGGATGAACACGGCCCTGATCGTCCCGCGCCCCGCGAAGTCGAGATCGGCCTCGAACGAGTCGACCTGGCGGCCGAAGGCGTTGCGGCGGACCACAATGTCGATGCCGCCCAGTGTCTCCTGGCCCTCGATGCCGCCCTCGATCCGGTCGGCCAGCATGATCATTCCGGCGCACGAGCCGTAGGCGGGCATGCCCTCCTTGATGCGCATCCGCAGCGGTTCGAGCAGCTCGAAGGTGGTGGCGAGCTTCCACATCGTGGTCGACTCCCCGCCGGGGACGACCAGCGCGTCCACCGCGGCGAGCTCCTCCTGCCTGCGCACCGGCACGGCGGTCGCGCCCGACTCCTCCAGAGCGCGGATGTGCTCGCGCACGTCGCCCTGCAGGGCGAGCACGCCGATCTTGGGTGCGGACGTCACGATTTCCCTTCCTGTGGTGACCTGTTCAGGGTATGGCCACGGTCTTGCGGGCCCAAAACGATAGGTCAGGCACGACCCAGCTTGGCGAGGGCGGGAAGGGCGCGGGCGATGGCCGCGCGCTCCTCGGCGGTCAGCCCGCTCAGCCGTCCGGACAGGTAGGCGATCCTGGCCCGCCGTACGGCCCGGAGGCGGTCGCGGCCCTCGACGGTCAGCTCGACGGTGCGCACCCGCGCGTCGGAGGCGTCGGTGCCCCGCGCGACGAGACCGGCCTCCTCGAGGCGGTTGACCTGCACGCTCATCGTCGGAAGCTGCACGCCGTGCTCCTCGGCCAGGTCGGTCATCCGGCGCGCGCCGTCCTCCAGGGAGCCGAGCACGGAGTATTGCTGGGCGGTGACCGGCTGCCCCGCCGTCGTCCGGCGCAGCAGCATCACGAGGTGGCGCAGCTCACGTGACAGGTTCTCGGCGAGCCGTGCCGTGTCGTCGGTCGTCATAGCAGGCCACGATAACGGTGGCCGGGCCGGGGCAGACGAAGCGGGCGGCGCCCCGGAAAGGGGACGCCGCCCGCACGCCCTGGCCGGCGCTCTTCGCCGCGCCGCGTCGTCGCCGCACCGGCGCCTCCTCGGCCTTTGGGCGAAGAAGACCTGCCGGCCGATCACGCCTCGGCACGCCCGCGGCCCCTCGTGGTCGCGTACGTCGCCGCCGGGGGGCGACGCGGACGTTCCGCCCCGCGAACAGCGAGAACGCCCGGCTGGGATGGCCCCAGCCGGGCGTCCGCGTCCTGGCTTTCCCGGCGTCTACCAGCCGCGCTCGGCGAGGCGGTGCGGCACGGGGATGTCGTCGACGTTGATGCCGACCATCGCCTCGCCCAGGCCGCGCGAGACCTTGGCGATCACGTCGGGGTCGTCGTAGAACGTGGTGGCCTTGACGATGGCGGCGGCGCGCTTGGCGGGGTCGCCGGACTTGAAGATGCCCGAGCCGACGAACACGCCCTCGGCGCCGAGCTGCATCATCATCGCGGCGTCGGCCGGGGTGGCGATGCCGCCCGCGGTGAACAGCACCACCGGCAGCTTGCCGGTCTTGGCGATCTCGGCCACCAGCTCGTACGGCGCCTGCAGCTCCTTGGCGGCGACGAACAGCTCGTCCTCGGGCAGCGAGGTGAGGCGCTTGATCTCGCCGCGGATCTTGCGCATGTGGGTGGTGGCGTTGGAGACGTCGCCGGTCCCGGCCTCGCCCTTGGAGCGGATCATCGCGGCGCCCTCGGTGATGCGGCGCAGCGCCTCGCCGAGGTTGGTGGCCCCGCACACGAAGGGGACGGTGAACTGCCACTTGTCGATGTGGTTGGCGAAGTCGGCCGGGGTGAGGACCTCGGACTCGTCGATGTAGTCGACCCCGAGCGCCTGGAGCACCTGGGCCTCGACGAAGTGGCCGATCCTGGCCTTGGCCATCACCGGGATGGAGACGGCGCTGATGATGCCCTCGATCATGTCGGGGTCGCTCATCCGGGACACGCCGCCCTGAGCGCGGATGTCGGCGGGGACGCGCTCCAGCGCCATCACGGCGACGGCTCCGGCATCCTCGGCGATCTTGGCCTGCTCCGGGGTGACGACGTCCATGATGACACCGCCCTTGAGCATCTCGGCCATGCCGCGCTTCACGCGGGCGGTGCCGACGGCGGTGGTCTCGTTGACTTCGGGGACGCTGCTGGACACGGTGCTACCTCACGACGGCGGGCCTACGGATTCCTCTCCATGGTAGGCGGTGGCCGATCCCGCACCCGACGCACCCGTTCGTCAGAGTCGATCACGCTTTTTGTCCATCACGGCGCGACGGGCTTGCGCGAGGCGAGCACGACCCAGACCTGACCGCGGGCGAACGGCATGGGCGTGCCGTCGGCCATGGTGTAGGTGGTGCCCTCCTTCTCCGAGGCGCGCGACCACTTCACCCGGTAGGCCTGGCCGTCCCTGAGCACGACGCCGGTGCCCTTGCCCACCGTGTGCACGAGCGGGGTGTAGCTGCCGGTGAAGTCGTGGAACTCCGAGCGGTCGGTCTTCACCCACTGGACGACGATCGTGGGCGCGCCCTGCTGGCCGCCCTCGGCCGCCATGTCCTTCTCGCCGTCCTGCGTCACCAGCCAGCGCTTCTGCGCCGCCGACCAGGTGAAGGTGAAGCGGGCCGCGGGATAGCGGACGCTGACGCTCTTCTGCGGCGTGCCCCCGGCCGGCGGCTCGTCGGAGAAGACGAACCCGATGTCGTCCGCCCTGCTCGCCTTCGGGGCCGCGGCGAGCAGCTTCCTGGGAGCGCCGACCAGGTTGTACGGCGCGACCCGGCCGGCCGCGCGCGTGTACGCGCCGGGGACCCGGCTGTCGGACACGTCGAACAGCGAAGCCTTCTGGACATAGGGGATCATCTTCGTCTGCACGCCCGAGTAGGCCAGGGCGGGCTTGCCGAACATCGGGAGGATGTGCAGGTCGGAGATGCGGGCGCTGCGGACCGGTCCCACCTGGGCGGGCAGCTTCGAGGAGAAGATCGCCATGAGCCGGGTGAGCCCGCCCTCGACCTGCTCCACGAAGACGATGTCGGCACTGCGCAGGCCCATCTGCGGCTTGCCCGCGTGGGTGTTCTCGATCTTCACGGCGAGGACCGGCTTGCGGGCGGCGACGGGGCGGCCGGTGAACGGATGCTCGGGAGGCGGTGTCGGCGACGGGGACGCCACGACGCTCGCTCCCTCGGACTGGGCGGTGGGCTTGTCGTCGCCCGAGCACGCGGTTCCGGCCAGGACGACCGCCATGGCCAGCGTGAAGCCGATCCCTGCCCGCACCGTATCCGCTCCTCCCGATGGAAAGCCCCCGGCACCAGGCACGACGGACCTGGCCCACGCGGACCCGTTGACCAGCATGGCAATGAAACGGCATGAGCTTACCGGGATCGACCCGAAATGCCCGACAAAAAGTGACTATCCAGTAGCGAGTGATTCGGGCGGTTCGTCGTCGATATCGAAGAACCGGGGCGGATCGGTGTGCCCGGCCAGGTGCAGCGACCGGGCCAGCCAGCGCCGCTGCGCCGTACGGGTGACGCCGGCGGCGTTGTTGTAGAACCGGCGCGAGTAGACGACCTTGGCGACCGCCGTGTCCAGTTCCTCCAGCAGGGCCGCCCCCGCGGGGTGCTCGGCCAGCTTCTCCCGGAACCGCTCCTGGTCGACCACCGCCCGCAGCGTCCTCGACAGGTCGCTCTCGGCGTGCTCACGCTCGTCCGGCCCCGCCGTACGGGCCTCGTGCGCGGCCGCGGCGAGCACCAGTGAGGTGGCGGGGTCGAGGATGCGCGAGCCGGCGAGCTCCAGGCAGACCGCGGCGCGGCGCAGCAGCGCGGCGTCGAGCGCGGCCTGGGCGGTCTCCAGACGGATATGGAGACGGTCGAGCCGCCCCGCCCGCCAGGAGACGTAGACGGCGAACAGCACGACGATCACGGCCGCCACGAGGATCAGGGTCGTGGTCACGCCGGCACCTCCTCGTACGCGACCCGATCGCTGCGGATCGTCATGGCAGCGCGTCCTCAACCACGCCCGCGCTGGCGTGGGCGACCGTCTCGTAGACGCGCACGACCTCCCGCGCGACCGTCGACCAGTCGTACTTCCACACCGCCTGGCGAGCCTCGTCGGAGAGCTTGGCGCGGCGCTCGGCGTCGTCGAGCAGCCGGGCGGCCTCCCCGGCCAGGGCGGCGGGGTCCCCGGTGGCGAACAGCGCCCCCGCCTGCCCGTCGCCCAGCACGCGCCGGAAGGCGGGGATGTCGCTGGCGAGGATCGGCGCCCCGGCCGACATGGCCTCGGTGAGCACGATGCCGAAGCTCTCCCCGCCCAGGTTGGGCGCGCAGAAGACGTCCACGGAGTGGTAGGCGCGCACCTTGTCGGCCTCGCTGACCATGCCGAGCAGCCCGACCCTGTCCCGATATTGCTTGGGCACCCGCCCGAGCACGTCGTCGGGGTCGCCCGGCCCGGCGATCAGCAGGCGCAGCGCGGGCCGCTCGGGGGCCAGCAGGGCGAAGGCCTCCAGCAGCACGGCCAGGCCCTTGCGTGGCTCGTCCATCCGCCCGAGGAAGCCGATCACGTTGCCGTCGGGGCCCCAGCCCGGCAGCGGCTCCCCCTCGGCGTACCTGCGCACCGTCACGCCGTTGGGGATCAGCACCGCGTCGCCGCCGAGGTGCTCCACCAGCGTCTTGCGGGCGGCGTCGGAGACCGCGATCCTGCCCGTGATCTTCTCCAGCGCGCTCTGCAGCATCGGCGCGGCCACCGACATGGCCCGCGACCGCTCATAGGAGGCGTGGAACGTCGCCACGATGGGCCCCCGGGCGACCCAGCAGGCGAGCACGCCGAGGGACGGCACGGCGGGCTCGTGCACGTGCAGCACGTCGAACCCGCCCTCCCTGATCCACTTGCGCACCCGGTTGGCCGACAGGAACCCGAACGCCAGCCGGGCGACCGACCCGTTGTACGGCACGGGCACGGCGCGCCCCGCCGGTGTCACGTACGCCGGCAGTTCGGCGTCGTCGGCCGCGGGGGCGATGACCGACACCTTGTGCCCGTCGTCGATGAGCGCCTCGGCGAGGTCCCTGATGTGCGCCTGCACGCCCCCGGGGACCTCCCAGGTGTACGGGCAGACGATGCCGACGTTCACGACCCGGCCCCCGGGCGGGGCTCGAGGTCGTCGAGCCACAGGCGCTGGAGCATGTGCCAGTCCTCCGGGTGCTCGGCGATGCCCTTCTCGAACACCGCCGCCAGGGCCTGGGTCATCACCACGACCTTCTCCTGCCTGGTCCCCTCGGGCGGCACGGGGATCTCCTCGTGGATGCGGATGCCCCAGCCGTTCCCCTCGAACCAGAGCACGGCGGGCAGCAGCGCGGCTCCCGTCTGGATCGCCAGCAGCGCGGGCCCGGCGACCATGCGCGTTCTGGCTCCGAAGAACTCGACCTCGACGCCGGAGGCGGTCAGGTCGCGCTCGGCGGGCAGGCAGACGGGCCTGCCCGCGCGCAGCCGCTTGGCGAGCGTGCCGAACGCCATCGCGCTGCCGCCGCCCTTGGCGGTCAGCGGCAGCACCTCCATGCCGAGCCGCCCGCGGTAGGCGACGAAGCGCTCGAACAGCGACTCGGGCTTCAGCCGTTCCTGGACGGTGGTGAAGGGGTGGCCCATGTGCACCAGCCAGGCGCCGGCGAGGTCGTAGTTGCCCATGTGGGGCAGCGCGACCACCACTCCCCTGCCTCGGGCGAGGTTGTCGAAGATGTGCTCGCCGCCGGTGGCCCGGGTGCCGTCGAGGACGCGCTCGCGGGTGTAGGCGGTGAAGCGGAACGACTCCATCCAGTAGCGGAAGTAGGAGCGCATGCCGGCCCGGCTCAGCTCGCGCACGGCGGGGTCGCCGGGGTCGCCGCCGACGACGCGGGCCAGGTTGGCCTCCAGGCGGCGCACGGACTTGCCACGCCTGCGCCACAGCCAGTCGGCGAGGACCCGGAAGAACCACGCGGCCACCCGTTCCGGCACGTACCGGACCACGGCCCAGCCGACGGTGTAGGCCGCCGCGACCAGCCGGTCGGCGAGCGGCGCCGCGCCGGGTCGCGCGGGTCGCGCGGACCGCGCGGACCGCCCCGGGGATGGGCCGTCCGTGTCCTTCATCTGACCACCGCCTGTCTGTAGACGTGCACCATCCGCTGCACCACCGTGACGGCGCTGGCGGCGGCGAGCAGCCAGAGCCCGGCCGCCAGGACGTACGGCACGCCGAGGCCGGACAGTCCGGCCGCCACGAGCACGACCACGAGACGCTCCCCCCGTTCGGCGATGCCGACGTTCGCGGTCATGCCGAGGCCCTCGGCTCTGGCCTTGGCGTAGGAGACCAATGCTCCCGCGACGAGGCAGAAGAGCGCGACGATCGCGAGGACGATCTCGGGGTCGTCCTTGAGGACGAAGTAGAGGATCAGCCCCGAGAAGATCGAGGCGTCGCTGAGACGGTCGAGCGTGGAGTCCAGGAAGGCGCCCCACGTGCTCCCCTTGCCCGTCATCCGGGCCAGCACGCCGTCCAGGAGGTCGGCGAGCACGAAGAACGTGATGACGAGCGTTCCCGCGAACAGATGCCCGAGCGGGTAGAAGACGAGAGCGGAGGCCACCACTCCGAGTGTGCCGATCGCGGTGATCACATCGGGCGAGATCCCCCAGCGGGCGAGGGCTCGCCCCAGCGGGGTCATGACTCGGGTGACGGCGGGGCGCAGGATGTTCAACATCGCCGTCCGATCGTAGGCCATCCAGCGCCGCCGCACCTCGCAAGCACATTCCGCCGAAAAGTCTTGTGATATGCGCCACATGGGTAAAGGGTGAAGAGCACGCGCCCGCAGGGCCGCGCGGAGATGTCACGGAGGTGAACCGCCGTGTCAGCCGCCGCACGGTCGTGAGAGGGCGAGGCCCCCGGGCGCGGACAGCGACGGCACGAGCGGCCGGCGCGGGGTGCGTGCCACGTGCCCATCCCGACCGCTCAGAGATTCGGGAGGCGATGTGGCCGAAAGATCAACCGGCGCGACAACAGGGGCCGCGGGCAGGGCACCCGCGGCCGATCGGCCGGACATGGTGCGCAATGTCGTGCTGGTCGGCCATTCCGGGGCCGGGAAGACGACGCTGGTCGAGGCGCTGCTCGCGGAGACGGGCACCATCCAGCGTCCCGGCCGGGTCGAGGACGGCACCACGGTCAGCGACTTCGACGAGGTGGAGGTGCGCCAGCAGCGTTCCGTCAACCTGTCGGTCGCCCCCGTGGTCCACAACGGCATCAAAATCAACTTCTTGGACACCCCGGGGTACGCCGACTTCGTCGGCGATCTGAGGGCCGGGCTGCGCGCGGCCGACGCGGCGCTGTTCGTCGTCTCGGCGGCGGAGGGCGTGGACGGGCTCACCCGCATGCTCTGGGAGGAGTGCGCGCTCGTCGGGATGCCCCGCGCCGTGGTCATCACCAAGATCGACCATCAGCGCGCCAACTTCGACGAGGTCCTCGCCACCTGCCAGGACGCGTTCGGCGACGGCGTGGCGCCGCTCTACCTGCCGGTGGACGGCACCGGGCTGCTCGGCCTGCTGTCGCACCGGCTGTTCGACTACGGCGGCGGGCGCAGGACCGAGCGGGAGCCCGACGCCGACCAGCTCGCGCTCATCGAGCAGTATCGCGGCGACCTCATCGAGGGGATCATCCAGGAGAGCGAGGACGAGTCCCTGATGGACCGCTACCTCTCCGGCGAGACGATCGACACCAAGGTGCTCATCGACGACCTGGAGAAGGCGGTCGCGCGGGCCGGCTTCTACCCGGTCCTCGCCACGGCGCCCGGCGTCGGCATGCTGGAGCTGCTGGAGATCGTCACGCAGGGCTTCCCCTCGCCCCTGGAGCACCCGCTGCCGAAGATCACCGGGATCGACGGCAAGCCGTGCAGGGAGATCACCGCCGACCCGGACGGCCCGCTCGTGGCCGAGGTCGTGAAGACCACGAGCGACCCGTACGTGGGACGGATCAGCCTGGTCCGGGTCTTCTCCGGCACGCTGCGACCGGACATGATGGTGCACGTCTCCGGTCACGGCCTGGCGGAACGGGGGCACGAGGACCACGACGTCGACGAGCGGGTGGGCGCGCTGTCGTCGCCGCTCGGCAAATCGCAGCGGACCGTGGGCAAGTGCGTCGCCGGGGACATCTGCGCGGTCGCCAAGCTGTCGCGGACCGAGACGGGCGACACGCTCTCGGACAAGGACGACCCGCTGCTGGTCGAGGCGTGGACCATGCCGGAACCACTGCTGCCGGTCGCCATCAGGGCCAAGTCGAAGGCCGACGAGGACAAGCTCAGCCAGGCCCTGGGCCGCCTGGTGGCGGAGGACCCGACCCTGCGGCTGGAGAACAACGCCGAGACCCGCCAGCTCGTGCTGTGGTGCATGGGCGAGGCGCACTCCGACGTCCTGCTCGACCGCCTGGCCAAGCGGCACGGAGTCGAGGTCGAGAAGATCGACCTGCGCGTGCCGCTGCGGGAGACGTTCGCCGGCAAGGCGCAGGGCTTGGGGCGCAACGTCAAGCAGACCGGCGGGCACGGCCAGTACGCGATCTGCCACATCGAGGTCGAGCCGCTGCCGTCGGGCGGCGGGTTCGAGTTCGTCGACAAGATCGTGGGCGGCGTGGTGCCGCGGCAGTTCATCCCGTCGGTGGAGAAGGGCGTGCGGGCGCAGATGGAGCGCGGGGTCGTCGCCGGCTATCCGATGGTCGACGTGCGCGTCACGCTCTACGACGGCAAGGCCCACTCGGTCGACTCCTCCGACATGGCCTTCCAGATCGCCGGGCAGCTCGCGCTCAAGGAGGCCGCGTCCAAGGTGGCGACGCACCTGCTCGAACCGGTGGACGAGGTGTCGGTGCTCGTGTCCGACGACTACGTCGGAGCCGTGATGTCCGACCTGTCCTCCCGCCGCGGCAGGGTGCTCGGCACCGAGCCGGTCGGCACGGGCCGCACGCTGGTGCGCGCCGAGGTGCCGCAACTGGAGATCACACGGTACGCGATCGACCTGCGCTCGCTGTCCCACGGGGCGGGCACGTTCAGCCGCTCCTTCCTTCGGTACGAGCCGCTGCCCGCCCACCTGGCCGACAAGGTGGCCGCGGCGGGCGAGTAGCGAAGCGATTCGCAGCCCCGGCGGCCCGCCTCCCGGCCGCCGGGGTTTTCGCAGCTCACCCATGCCGTCGTCGACGCCGGGTTTCACATCTCCCGGGTAAGGGGAGCCCCAGAAGGTGCCCCGCGTCACGTCTGTATCACAAATTCATTTCGTTTTTCTGGCTAAACCGCTCTTTTGCCGATGTAAGACTTATGGCCGGACTTACTGGCAAATCAGAGGGGTAGCCACGTGACCGAGCGGAGACAGGTCGTCCGCCCGTTGATCGCGACCGCCGTCATCGCCGCCGCCGCCGTCGGAGCCGCCTACACGTTCGGCCCCGGCGCCCAGGCCGAGAAGGTCGGCGCCGGGAAGGACGGCCGTACGGCGGTGCCGAAGGCGACGCGGCAGCAGGTCGAGGCGGAGACGCTCACGGCGGCGGACACCTGTGCCACCAGCGTGAATTACCCCAAGCGCCAGCTTCGCGGCGTCTGGATCGCCACCGTGCACAATCTCGACTGGCCGTCGAAGCCGGGACTGTCACCGGACCGGCAGAAGGCCGAATATCTGAAAATCCTCGACAACGCGGTCAAGCGGCGCCTGAACGCGGTGTTCTTCCAGGTGCGGCCCGCCTCGGACGCGGTCTACCGCTCGCCGCTGGAGCCGTGGTCCCAGTGGCTCACCGGCACGGCGGGCAGGGACCCGGGCTGGGACCCGCTGCCGTTCCTGGTGGACGAGGCCCACAAGCGCGGCCTGCAGTTCCACGCGTGGTTCAACCCCTACCGGGCGGCCGACTCGGCCTCCTCGAAGCTGCCCGACGGGCACCCGGCGCGTCTGCATCCCGACTGGACCGTCAAGCACGAGGGCAAGCTCTACTACAACCCGGGCCTGCCCCAGGTGCGCGACTGGGTGACCAAGGTCGTGACGGACGTCGTCAAGCGCTACGACGTCGACGGCGTCCACTTCGACGACTACTTCTATCCCTATCCGGGCCAGGGCACGCGGTTCGCCGACCAGGCCGCGTACAAGAAGTACGGCAAGGGCCTGACGCTGGCCGACTGGCGGCGGCGCAACGTGAACCAGCTGGTCGCCCAGGTCTCGCGGGCGGTGCACACGGCCAAGCCGTACGCCGCCTTCGGGATCAGCCCGTTCGGCATCTGGCGCAACAAGGCCGAGGACCCGGCGGGCTCGGCCACCAAGGGCATGTCGGCCTACGACTCGATCTACGCGGACGCCAAGGCGTGGATCAAGGCGGGCTCGGTCGACTACGTGATGCCCCAGCTCTACTGGCCCCGCGGGTTCGCCGCGGCCGACTACTCCGTGCTCGCCAAGTGGTGGGCCGACGCGGTGAAGGGCACCGACGTCGGCCTCTACATCGGGCAGGCGCTCTATCGGGTGGGCACCGCCGACACCCCGGCGTGGACCAAGGCGGGCGAGCTGCCCGCCCACCTCACGCTGAATCGCAAATATCCGGAGATCGCGGGCGACGTCTACTTCAGCGCCGCGCAACTGGTGAAGAACCCGCTGGGCGTGCTCGACCGGATCGTGAAGAGCCACTACGCCCGCCCGGCGCTGCCGCCGGTGCTCAGGCAGGGGTCCGCGCCCGCGGCCCCGCGCGGGGTGAAGGCGGCCGGCGGGACGCTGAGGTGGCAGGCCCAGCCGGGCGCCCAGTCCTACGGGATCTACCGTGTGACGGGCAAGGACGCCTCGTGCGCCACGGCGGACGCGCGCAACCTGGTGGCCGTCGTGCCGGCGTCCCAGGCCCCGTCGTACGCCGCCGGGGCCCCCGGCGCCTACTACGTCACCGCCGTCGACCGCCTCGGCAACGAGAGCCCGGCCACCCGGGCCGCCTGACCCCGGCCGGAAGCCCGTCCTCCGGGAAAACAGGTCGCCGCGGATTGCTGCGCGGCCGTCGGCGGGTCCGATAGCGTGGTCGCGAGTTTTTACAAGATCACGTATGGGGACTCCGCGTACGGAGAGTGCGCATACGGAGACTGGGGGTCGCCGGTGAGAGGCACCTGGGTGAAGCGCGCGGTCGTCGCCGTCGCGTTCGGCGTGTCGGTCGTGGCCTCCGCTCCCTCGGCGGCCGCGGCCGCCGGGCTCGCGACCGGGGCGGCGACGGCGGCCGGTGAACGGATCGTGCTCGTCGGGATCCCCGGCCTGATGTGGAGCGACATCACCCCGGCCGACACCCCGAACCTCTGGAGGCTCGCCGGCGAGTCCGCCCTCGGTTCCCTGTCGGTGCGGGCCGTACGCAAGGACACCTGCCCGTACGACGCCTGGCTCACGGTCTCGGCCGGGGTGCGGTCGGCGGTGGGGGGAGCGTGCGGCATGGCTCCCACCCCCGAGGCCGACGGCGAGGGGGCGGTCGTCCCCGAGTTCTCCTGGCTCTGGGAGGTGCGGGAGCAGGACGACGCGGGCACGCTGGGGCAGGCCCTGCACGCGGCCGGTCGGACGACGATGGCCGTCGGCCCCGGAGCGGCGCTCGCGCTGGCCGACCGCGAGGGCCGGGTGGACCTCTACGCCCCCTCCCCCGCCGAGGTCACGCAGTGGTCGCGCGGCGACGTGGTCGCCGTGGAGATCCCCGACCTCGTCGCGCCCTACGTCTCCGGCGACGGGCTGAGCGAGGTGCCCGAGCTCCTGTCCGCGGGCGCGCGGCGAGCCGCGGCCCGGGCGGCCGACGCGAAGCTCGGGTCGTTCCTGCCGCGGCTCGGATCGGCGACGGTGCTGGTCGCCGGGCTGTCCGACCACGGTTCCGTCCCCCACCTCAGGACCGCCATGCTGCGCGGTCCAGGCAGTGGCCCTGGCAGCGGGACTGGCAGCGATCCTGGCACCGGTGCGGCCGGGACGCTCGGCGCCCGGTCCACCCATCGGGACGACATGGTCATCGTTCCGGATCTCACCGCCACGATCCTGGCCAGGACCGGGGTGGCCGCTCCCCCGGCCGTCGTCGGCGTGCCGGTCGACACCCACCCGACGGGCGGGAACCTGAACGAACGCGTCGAGGCCCTGCGCACCGCCGACGTCGCCGGGCAGACGATCCGCGACGCGACCGGCGTCTTCTTCACCACGCTCGCCGTGCTCCAGGTGGTCTTCTACATCACCGCGTTCCTGCTGCTGCGCCGCCGCGACGGGCTGCCCGCCGTTCGGGCCGCCGCCGTGGCGCTCGCCTCGATCCCCGTCTCGACCTACCTCGTCAACCTCACCCCGTGGGCCCGTGCGGCACAGCCCGCGGTCACGCTCTTCGTCTCGATCGCGGCGATCGCCGTGGCGCTGACCGTGGCGGCCCTCGCGGGGCCGTGGCGGCGGGGCGTGCTCGGGCCGCTGACCGTGATCGCGGCGGTGACCGCGGCCGTGCTGCTCGGCGACCTGCTGACCGGAACGCCCCTGCAGCTCAACAGCCTGATGGGCTACACGGGCGTGGTCGGCGCCCGCTACTACGGCCTGGGGAACATCCCCTTCGCGTTGCTCGCCACGGCCGTGCTGCTCGTCACCACGGCCGCCGCCGACCGGCTGGTCAGAGCGGGCCGCAAGGCCCTCGCGGTGGCCTTGGTCGCCGCGCTCGGGGCCTTCGCCATGCTGCTCGACGGCTGGCCGGGCGTGGGCAGCGACTTCGGCGGCGTCATCGCCTTCGTCCCGGGCATCGCGGTCACCGCGCTGATCGTGGCGGGCAGGCGGGTGTCGATCGTCAAGCTTGGCGCGTTCTGCGCCGCGGGCGGCGTTCTGGTGATGGCGATCGCCTACCTCGACTACCTGCGTCCCCCGGCCAGCCAGACGCACCTGGGCCGCTTCGTGGGGCAGGTGGCCGACGGCACGTTCCTGCCGGTGATCTCCCGCAAGCTCGGCGCG
Source organism: Microbispora rosea (assembly GCF_900156315.1). Classification (GTDB taxonomy): domain Bacteria; phylum Actinomycetota; class Actinomycetes; order Streptosporangiales; family Streptosporangiaceae; genus Microbispora; species Microbispora rosea. The sequence continues at coordinate 54,552 of NZ_FTNI01000003.1, forward strand.
ATGCTCTCCACGCTGCTCAGCCCGAACCTGATGCCCGTGGTGCTCGCCGCGTTCGCGTTCCTCGTCTTCGCGCTGCTGCGGCCGGGCGCGGCGAGCGCCGGCGTCCTGCCGATCGCGTTCGAACGGGCGCCCATGCTCAGGGCGGGCCTGCTCGGCGCGCTCGTGAGCGGCCTGGTCGGCATGCTCGTCAACGACTCGGGAGCCGCGGTGCTGTCCATGGCGCTGGCCCTGGCCGTGCCGCTCGTCCTCAGCGCCGGGATCCGCGCCCTGCAGCACGGCGAGCCGGTCCCGGCCGCCGGATACCCCGGCACGCCTCCGAGCCCCGCGACGGCCTGACACCGTCCGGGCGTCCGGCTCTCGGCCGGGAAGCGGTCAGGAGGCGGCAGGCCAGGCGTCGGCGAGCAGGTCACGCGTGTCGCGCAGCAGCTGCGGCAGCACCTTGGTGCGTCCGACCACCGGCATGAAGTTGGTGTCGCCGCCCCACCGGGGCACGACGTGCTGGTGGAGGTGGGCGGCGATGCCCGCGCCCGCCACTCCGCCCAGGTTCATGCCGACGTTGAAGCCCTGCGCCCCGCTCGCCTTGCGCAGCGCCTGCGTCGCGCGCTTGGTGAACTCGGCCAGCTCCGCCGTCTCGGGCCCGTCGAGGTCGGCGTAGTCGGACACGTGCCGGTAGGGGCAGACCATCAGGTGCCCCGAGTTGTACGGGTAGAGGTTGAGCACGACGAACACGGCCAACCCCCGGGCCACGATCAGCCCGTCCTCGTCGGAGAGCCCGGGAATCTCGCAGAACGGGCAGCCGTCATCCGCGCCGGAGCCGCTGGGCTTGTTCTCGCCCTTGATGTAGGCCATCCGGTGCGGGGTCCACAGGCGCTGGAAGCTGTCGGGAACCCCGGCGCCCGCCTGCTCGATCGGCTCTGAGTCCACGTCCGCGATCTCCTCCGCTCCCGTTGTCCCAGGTGCTGCCGCCTCCGCCCCGGCGGCACGCGCACCGGCGCGACATCACCAGCGCACCGGCGCGAGCTCGGCACCGCGCAGCAGCGCGAGGTCGGCACCGGCGCGAAAACAACACCGGCAGCAGCATATGACCTCGCGGATCTCCTCTCACCGGCCGGGTTGCGCCGACGCCACGACCGGCGCCACGACCGGCGCCGGCCGATATGCGCGGACGCCGGACGGCCTGCTCGATCATGGGGCAGAATGCACCTGCCGGACGCCCACCCCCCCCCCCCCCGAGGAGTCGTCACATGAGCGAGGCCGCCGCCGTCGAGGAGCGAGTGGAAGAGCAGACCGACGCGTACGCCGAGGTTAGCCTCGGCGACCCGGTGGACGTGGAGGCGGCCGATCGTTCGGAGCCGGAGCTCCCCGCGCCGGCGCCGAGGCCCGTGGCACCGGCTGTCGACGTGCTCAAGGGCCGGATCAAGGTCGCCGACGAGGTCGTGGAGAAGGTCGCCGCGCTGGCCGCCCTGGAGATTCCCGGCGTCGCCGACCTGGGCGGCGACCTCGAACGCGCCTTCGAATCCGTACGCGACCGCATCGGCGTGGGCGCCAAGCGGGCGACGCAGGGTGTGCAGGCCAGCATCCAGGACCAGCAGGTCTCGATCGACGTGACCCTCGTCATCGTGTACGGCCACGTGGTGATGGACGTCGCCACCGAGGTCAAGGTCAACGTCGCCCGGTCGGTGAGCCGGATGCTCGGCATGCGCGTGGTCGAGGTCAACGTGACCGTCGACGACGTCCGCCTTCCCGGTCAGGACTCCCCCGCCGAGGCCACCCCGACGTCCTGAGCCGGCCCGCGCCGGAGGGCTGCCCTTGACCGCCCCCTACGCGCGGGAGACCCCTGACCTCCCCTCACGCGCCGGAGAAGCGTGAACGCGGGAGCCCGTGGCGGGCACCCGCGTTCGACGTGGTGAGCGGTCAGACCTGGACGCGGCGGCGGATGGCGTCGACGATCTCGTCGATCGCCTGGTCGATCGGCACGCCGTTCTTCTGCTCGCCGTTGCGGTAGCGGAAGGAGACCGCGCCGGCCGCGATGTCGTCGTCGCCCGCGAGGAGCATGTACGGCACCTTCGCCTTCTGGGCGTTGCGGATCTTCTTCTGCATGCGGTCGTCGCTCTCGTCGACCTCGACCCTGATGCCGTGCTCACGCAGCCGCTTGGCGACGTCCTGCAGGTAGGGCGCGTGGGCGTCGGCGATCGGAATGCCGACGACCTGCACCGGGGCGAGCCACGCGGGGAACGCGCCCGCGTAGTGCTCGACCAGCACGCCGAAGAAGCGCTCGATCGAGCCGAACAGCGCGCGGTGGATCATCACGGGCCGCTGCCGGGTGCCGTCGGGAGCCTGGTACTCCAGGCCGAAGCGCTCGGGCAGGTTGAAGTCGAGCTGGATGGTCGACATCTGCCAGGACCGGCCGATGGCGTCCCGGGCCTGCACCGAGATCTTGGGCCCGTAGAAGGCCGCGCCGCCCGGGTCGAGGACCAGCTCCAACTTCTCGGACTCGGCCACCTCCCGCAGCGTCTGGGTGGCCTCCTCCCAGGTCTCGTCGGAGCCGACGAACTTCTCCGGGTCCTTGGTGGACAGCTCCAGGTAGAAGTCCTCCAGGCCGTAGTCGCGCAGCAGGTCGAGCACGAACCGCAGCAGCGAGGTGAGCTCGTCGCGCATCTGCTCGCGGGTGCAGTAGATGTGCGCGTCGTCCTGGGTCAGGCCGCGTACGCGGGTGAGGCCGTGCACGACGCCCGACTTCTCGTAGCGGTAGACCGTGCCGAACTCGAACAGCCGCAGCGGCAGCTCACGGTAGGACCGCCCGCGCGCCCTGAAGATCAGGTTGTGCATCGGGCAGTTCATCGGCTTGAGGTAGTAGCGCGCGCCCTCCAGCTCCATGGGAGGGAACATGCCGTCGGCGTACCAGTCGAGGTGGCCGGAGATCTTGTACAGGTTGTCCTTCGTGATGTGCGGGGTGTTGACGAAGGAGTAACCCGCCTCCTCGTGCCGGCGGCGGGAGTAGTCCTCCATCACCCGGCGGATCACGCCGCCCTTGGGGTGGAACACCGGCAGTCCGGAGCCCAGCTCGTCGGGGAACGAGAACAGGTCGAGCTCGGCGCCCAGCTTGCGGTGGTCGCGCTTCTCCGCCTCCTCCAGCAGGTGGAGGTACTCGTCCTGCTTCTCGCGGGACTCCCACGCCGTGCCGTAGATGCGCTGGAGCTGCGGGTTCTTCTCGCTGCCCCGCCAGTAGGCGCCGCCGGACCGCATGAGCTTGAAGGCCGGGATGACCCGGGTGCTCGGCAGGTGGGGCCCCCGGCACAGGTCCTTCCAGCACAGCTCGCCCGACTTGGGGTCGAGGTTGTCGTAGATGGTGAGCTGGCCGCCGCCGACCTCGACGTTCGCGCCGTCGGCCGCCTCGGCCGCGCCGCCCTTGAGCCCGATCAGCTCCAGCTTGTACGGCTCGGCGGCGAGCTCCTCGGCGGCCTCGTCGTCGCCGACCGGGCGGCGCCGGAAGGTCTGCCCCTGCTTGACGATCTCGCGCATGCGCTTCTCGATGCGCTTGAGGTCGTCCGGGGTGAACGGCTCGCGGACGTCGAAGTCGTAGTAGAAGCCGTTCTCGACCGGCGGGCCGATGCCGAGCTTCGCCTCGGGGAAGATCTCCTGGACGGCCTGGGCCATGACGTGCGCTGTGGAGTGGCGCAGGATGGCCCGCCCGTCGGGGCTGTCGATCGCGACCGGCTCGACCACGTCGCCCTCGGCGACCTCGGCCGCCAGGTCGCGCAGCTCGCCGTTGATCCGGGCGGCGATCACCGACCTGCCGTCGGCGCCGAGCGCCTCCCCGGCCGTCGTACCCGCCGCCACCACGCGCTCGGCTCCGGCGAGGGTGATGCGTATCTCAAAGGCGGCGGACACGGTGGCTCCTTAGGACAGGTTCGGCGCATGGATCTCGGTGGCCGCGCGCACGCGAGGCGGCGGCTCCGGTCGCATCCGATGCTACCGGTGCCGCCGCCCCCGAATGGCGGGCATGCGCCGCGCCCGCCGCCGAAATCCGCCCCCGCAGCCGGTGGCGCCGGGGGTTCAGTACGGCCACGTCCAGTCGCGGATCTCGGCGGGGTCCTCGCCGAACTCGCGGGTGTGGGCGCGGGCGCGCAGCCGGGCGTCGGCCATGCGCTGGCGCAGGTGGGCCGCCCTGCTGCCGAGGCCGGGCACCCGGTCGATCACGTCCATCACCAGATGGAAGCGGTCGATGTCGTTGAGCATCGCCATGTCGAACGGCGTGGTCGTGGTGCCCTCCTCCTTGTAGCCGCGCACGTGCAGGTTGTCGTGCCCGGTGCGGCGGTAGGTCAGGCGGTGGATCAGCCACGGGTAGCCGTGGAAGTTGAAGATGATCGGCTTGTCCGTGGTGAACAGCGCGTCGAACTCGGCGTCGCGCAGGCCGTGCGGGTGCTCGGAGGCCGGCTGCAACCGCATCAGGTCGACCACATTGATCACCCGGATCCGCAGCTCGGGCAGGTGCTCGCGGAGCAGCGCGGCGGCGGCCAGGGTCTCCAGCGTGGGCACGTCGCCGGCGCAGGCGAGCACGACGTCGGGGTCGGTGCCCTCATCGGTGGAGGCCCAGTCGAGGATGCCCAGCCCGCGGGTGCAGTGGACGACGGCCTCGTCCATGCTCATCAGGTCGAGCACGGGCTGCTTGCCCGCCACGACGACGTTGACATAGTCGCGCGAGCGCAGGCAGTGGTCGGCGACCGACAGCAGGGTGTTGGCGTCCGGCGGCAGGTAGACGCGGACGACCTCGGCCTTCTTGTTGACGACGACGTCGAGGAAGCCGGGGTCCTGGTGGCTGAAGCCGTTGTGGTCCTGGCGCCAGACGTGCGACGACAGCAGGTAGTTCAGCGAGGCGACCGGCCGGCGCCAGGGGATCTTGCGGGAGGACTCCAGCCATTTGGCGTGCTGGTTGAACATCGCGTCCACGATGTGGATGAACGCCTCGTAGCAGTTGAACAGCCCGTGGCGGCCGGTCAGCAGGTAGCCCTCCAGCCAGCCCTGGCACTGGTGCTCACTGAGCACCTCCATGACCCTGCCCCGGGGGCCGAGGTTCTCGTCGGTCGGCAGCAGGGCGGCCTCCCACTCCTTGCCGGTCGCCTCGAAGACGGCCGACAGGCGGTTGGAGGCGGTCTCGTCCGGGCCGAGCAGCCGGAAGTTCTCGGGGTTGGCCGCGATGACGTCGCGCAGGAACGCCCCGAGGACGCGGGTCGGCTCGCTGGAGGCCGTGGCCGGGGTCTTGACCTCGACCGCGTAGTCGCGGAAGTCGGGCAGCACCAGCGGGCGCAGCAGTTCCCCGCCGTTGGCGTGCGGGCTGGCGCTCATCCGCAACGGCCCGTCCGGGACCGTCCGCGTGATCGTCTCGACCGGCCGGCCGTCGGCGTCGAACAGCTCCTCCGGCCGGTAGGAGCGCATCCACTCCTCCAGGTACTCCAGCCGATCGGGCCGGTCCCGCACGTCGGTCAGCGGCACCTGGTGGGCGCGCCAGGTGCCCTCGACCGGGAGCCCGTCGACCTCGCGCGGCCCGGTCCAGCCCTTCGGCGTACGCAGGATGATCATCGGCAGCGGGCCTCGGTCGGCCAGCTCGTCGAAGACGGTGTCGAGGGTCGCGGCCATGAGCTCGTGCATCTCCGCCGGTTCCTGGCCGGAGACGATGTGCGGGCGGTAGCCGTACCCCTCGAAGAGCTTGACCAGCTCGTCCTCCGGGATCCTGGCCAGCACGGTGGGGTTGGCGATCTTGTAGCCGTTCAGGTGCAGGATCGGCAGGACCACCCCGTCGGTGTCCCGGTTGAGGAACTTGTTGGAATGCCAGCCGGTGGCGAGCGGGCCGGTCTCGGCCTCGCCGTCGCCGACGATGCAGGCCACCGCCAGGCCGGGGTTGTCGAAGGCCGCGCCGTACGCGTGGGAGAGGGCGTAACCGAGCTCGCCACCCTCGTGGATGGAGCCCGGAGTCTCGGGGGCGACGTGGCTGGGGATGCCACCGGGGAAGGAGAACTGACGGAAGAGCCTGCGCATGCCCTCGGCGTCCCGGGTGACGTGGGGGTAGCGCTCGGTGTAGGTGCCTTCGAGCCACGCGTGGGCGACCGCCGCCGGGCCGCCGTGACCGGGGCCGGCGATGTAGATCATGTCCTGGCCGCGCTCGCGGATGATCCGGTTGAGGTGCGCGAAGCAGAAGTTGATGCCGGGCGTCGTGCCCCAGTGGCCGAGCAGCCGCGGTTTGATGTGCTCGGGTCTGAGCGGCTCGGTCAGCAGCGGGTTGTCCATCAGGTAGATCTGGCCGACGGACAGATAGTTCGCGGCCCGCCAGTAGGCGTCGATGTTCCCGTATGCGTCCATGCCCCTGACACTTTCCCAGCGGTGGCGGCCGAACCAGGGTCTTTCGCCCGCAAATCAGGGTGCCGACCGACCGGTAGTCTTGGCCGCATGTCCGGCACCCGATGGCTCGACGAGGAGGAGCAGCGCACCTGGCGCGCCTACCTGCGGACGAGCCTGCTCCTTCAGGAGGCCCTCGAACGGCAGTTGCAGCGCGACTCGGGCATGCCGCACACCTACTACATGATCCTCGTGGTCCTCTCCGAGTCGCCCGGGCGGACCATGACGATGACGAAGCTGTCCGCCCTCCTCCAGTATTCGGTCAGCCGCCTGTCGCACGCCGTCTCCCGGCTGGAGGAGAAGGGCTGGGTGCGGCGGCTGAAGCAACCGGAGGACCGGCGCACGACCGTCGCCGAGCTCACCGACGAGGGCTTCGCCGCTCTCGTGGAGGCGGCGCCGGGCCACGTCGAGGAGGTCCGCCGGGTGCTGTTCGACCCCCTCACCCCCCGTCAGGCGCGGCAGTTCGGCGAGATCCTCGGCACGATCCTCTCCGCCTTCGAGTACCAGAGGGCCGAGGAGGCCGAGCGTTCCCGCGCGCTCGACGCCGCCGCCCAGTAGATCCGGCCGCAGCCGTACGGGGCGGCCGGTCTCGCGGCGCTACATGGTCAAGCCTGTTCAGCGCAGCAGGAGATCGATGGCGACCTCCAGTCGTTCGAGGTAGACCTCCCGCGATGCGACCTGATGCTTGAGGCCGATCGACGCGCTGATCATCGTCTGCGCGACAAGGGGGGCCGCCTCGCGTCCCGACATGGTGGCGACCGCGTCTGTGATCAGTTCCTCGAAACGTCGACGCGGAGCCTCGATGATCCCTCCGAGGAGGTCGGGATTGCCCTCGATGACCATCGCGACATCGCTCGTCAGCGGGCCGATGTAGCGGCCTGCCCACTGATCGAACGCTTCGAGGAGACGCTCCGAAAGGGGTCGGCCGGTGTCGGCCAGGACGTGTTCGACCGCTGTGATATCGCGGTTCAAGGCCTGGGCGACCGCCGCACGGAACAGAGTCTCCTTCGAGGAGAAGAGGAAATAGAGCCCGGGCCGCGAGATGCGCGCCGCCCGCGCGACCTCCTCCATCGAGGTCTTCCGGTAACCGAATCGCGCGAACGTGACCATCGCGGAGTCCAGAACCGTGATCCGACGATCGGTATCGGCGACTGTCGACGGCGGGTGACCGACCTCGGGACTGCTCATGAAACGAGCATACGAGCGAACGGCGAACTATACAAAACAAGTCTATTGTGTATAGTCGCCGCCATGACCCCGCGCAAACTCATCTCCACGCCCTTCACCTCCTCCAGCACCGCGGACGAGGTGCTGCGAGGCGTCGACCTCACCGGCGTCCGCGCGATCGTGACCGGAGGTTCGTCCGGAATCGGCGCCGAGACCGCTCGTGCGCTGACCTCTGCCGGAGCGGAGGTAACGCTCGCCGTCCGGAACACGACCGCGGGTGACGCCGTCGCCGAGACGATCGCGAAGTCGACCGGAGAGATCCGGCCCCGAGTCGCCCGGCTCGACCTCGCCGACAGAAGCACCGTCACGCGATTCATCGACGCATGGAACGGTCCACTCCACCTGCTGATCAACAACGCGGGCGTGGTCACCGGTGGCCTCGAACGTACGCGTGAGGGCTGGGAGCTGCAGTTCGCGACGAACCATCTCGGCCACTTCGCCCTGGCCACCGGCCTGCACGACGCCCTGGCCCTGGGAGCGGCCGACCGTGACGGAGCACGGATCGTCTCGGTAAGTTCGACCGCGCACATGCGTTCCGGCATCGACTTCGACGACCTCCACTTCGAGCGTCGCAGCTACGACCCGCAGATCGCCTACGCCCAGTCGAAGACGGCGAACTCCCTCTTCGCCGTCGAGGCGACTAGCCTCTGGGCCTCCGACGGCATCATCGCCAATGCGGTGAACCCCGGCGGTGTCGCGACGGGACTGCAGCGCAACTTCACAGCGCAGCAGAAGGCATCGCTCGACGCGGCCGAGGCCGCCGGAATCTTCACCTACAAAACGGTCGAGCAGGGAGCCGCCACCAGCATCGTCGCGGCCGTCGCGCCGGAGTTCGCTCACTCCGGAGGCCACTACCTCGACGATTCACAAGAGGCTTACACCGTGCCGGACGACGCCGACCTCGCGCAGCACCCGCACGGCGTCAAGGAATGGGCGCTCGACCCCACTGCCGCCAAGCGCCTCTGGACGGTCTCGACCGACCTGCTCCGCGTCTGACCGTGATGACGTACATGAGCGCCTCCCGGTCCTCAGACCTTCGGGTTGCGCCGCGCTTACGGGTTGTGCCGGGCGATGGCGGCGTTGAGCGCGGTCGCGAAGACCGTCCACCCGGCGTACGGCAGCAGCAGAAGCCCGGCGGTGCGGTCCTCACGCAGGAGCCGGCGGGTCAGCAGCGCGTTCGACACGTTGAGCGCGAGGATCTCCGCGAGCGCGAGCCGGGGGCTGCGGGCCTTGAAGAACAGCGGCGGCCAGGCCGCGTTGAGCGCCAGGTTCGCGGCGAGCGCCCGCCGCAGGGCCGGCCGGGAGCCGTCGTCCCCGTGCGACAGCGCCCGGGCGGAGGCATAGGCGATCGTCGCGTACAACGGCGTCCAGACCAGGCCGAACGCCTGCGGCGGCGGCTGCCAGGAGGGCTTGCGCAGGCGGGCGTACCAGCCGGAGCGGGCGTCGGTGGACAGGCCGCCGACCACGGCGGTCGCGGTCACCGCGAGGGCCGTCCGCACCAATGTCTTCTTCGATGTGCGTCTCATGCGTCCTCTTTCTTCCCCCTCGTCCGCACTCATGCGGGAACGTGGTTACGCAGGCGCAGCGCGTCGGGATACGGGGACAGGTAGGTCTGGTCGCGGACGTACTCCGCCGGGACGTACTGCGCCCCCGCGCCCTTCGCGTGGTGCCTGAGCAGAGCGAGCGGCACCGCGAGGGCGACCCTGCGGGCCCGGTATGACGCGATCACTTCGGCCAGGTCGGCCCGGCGGACCGGGTCGAGCTCGCGGCCGATCATGCCGAGGCAGTGGTGCAGGACGTTGACGTGACGCCCGACCGTGGTCTTGGCGGCGAGCGCCGCCCGGAAGGCCAGGCCGTACTCGCAGGCCAGCGACTCCCGTGGGCGCTCGCCCGCCGCGGCCACGAGCCGCCCGATCTCCCGGTAGGCCGCAGGCGCGTGAGCGAGGAGCTGCATCTTGTGCCGGGCGTGGAAGGCGACCAGGTCGCGTGGGCGCCAGTCGCCGGACAGCAGGGCTCGCAGGCGGGCCGAAGCGAAGATCCGCTCGACGAACGCCTCACGCAGCACGGCGTCGTGCAGCCGGCCCTCGTCCTCGACCGCCAGCTCCGGGCGGGCGGCGGTGACCGCGGCGGCGAAGACACCCTTCCCCCGCCGGTCGGCGGCCGCGCCGGACTCCGCGTACACGGGGATGCCGTGCAGCCCGCAGCTCGGGCTCCTCGACTTGAACACGTACCCGTCCACGTCCGCCAGACCGGCCGCACGTCCGGCGGCGAGGGCCGTCATCGGGGCGGTCAGGTCCTCGCGCGTCCGGCGGGTGACGAGCCGGGGTCCGTCCGGGGAGCGCTCCAGGCGGAGCGTCTCGCGCGGGGCGCCGAGACCGATCTCGATCTCCGGGCAGACCGGGACCCATTCCACGTGCTCCGCGAGCTCCTCGGAGAGAAACCGGTCACGGCTGTGGCCGCCGTTGAACCGCACGGGCGCGCCGAGCAGGCAGCTCGACACGGCGACCCTGGGCCTGATCTCCACAGGCTCCATGATCAGGCCGCCGGCCGCAGCAGGGTGGACAGGCGGTGCAGGCCGCGCGCCGTACGGGCCTTGATCGTGCCGAGCGGGACCCGCAGGTGCTCGGCGATCTCCCGCTGGGTCAGGTCTCCGTAGTAGGCCAGCTCGATCGCCTGCCGCTGCACCTGCGGCAGCGAATTCAGCGCGCGGCGGATCCGGTCGCGGTCGGCGAGCTCGTCGCCGTCCACCCGCCCGTCGTGTCCCGCCGGGTCGGGGACCGCCTCCAGCGGCACCGTCGCCGGCGTACGCGCCCGCAGGTGGTCCACCGCCCGATTGCGGGCGATGCCGAACAGCCAGGCCGACAGGCTGCGAGCCGGGTCGAAGCGGTGCCGGAAGCGCCACACCTCGGTGAAGACGACCTGCAGGACGTCCTCCACGTCCTGGGGCGGCACGAGTTTGTACAGATAGGACCGCACGGCCGGCGAGTGCACCCGGTAGCACTCCCCGAGCGCTCCGGTGTCCCCCGCCGCGAGGCGGAACTCCAGGGTCTCCTCCATCGGGCCCCCTTGGCTGAAACTTATTCAAAACCTATTCATAGCTGCCCGCGTTCGAAGCGGGCAACCATGGGGGCCGAACACTGGCTCAAAAATGCATCAAAGAGGCAGAATCACCGCAGAGTGGTCATTACCGCCGAGATGGCGTCACGAAACGTGTTCACCCGCGTGACCTGCGTAGGCAGGTCGTCCCGCCATCCGGGACCGCCGGCCACGACACGGCAGGCGGGGCGCAGCCCCGGCAGACCCACCAGCGGGGCCGGATCGCCCGTCTCCCGGGTCTGCGACCACACGAACACCGCCGCGGGGCCGAGGCGGCGCATCGCGTCCGCCAGGGCGGTGTACGGCGTGCGCGCCCCGAGCACGCGGGTGTCCACCCCGAGCGTGCCGAGCGCGGCGGCCAGCGCGTGGATCGGCAGCGTGTGCTGCTCCTCCTCCGCGCCGGCCAGCAGGACGGGACGGGGATGCACGGGCGAGGGCGCACGTGCCGCGAACCGCGCCAGTGCGGCCTGGAGCCGGTCTGAGAACAGGTGCTCGACGTCGATCCCGGCCCCGGTGTCCCGCTGCCTGCGCGTGATGGCGGCGAACACCGGCAGCACGAGCCGCTCCCAGGTCCACACCACGCCGTGCCCGGCCAGCGCCGCGTCCAGTCCCGCGCTCACGGTCGCGACGTCCAGCGCCGACGCCGCACGGGCCAGCATGACCGCCGACGGCAGTCCGGGCTCCCCGGCCGCCCGCACGGTGAGGGCCGGCGGCGCCGTGCCCTCCGGCGACCCGGGACGATCGAACGGCCTTGGAGAGTCGAACGGCCTTGGAGAGTCGAACGGCCCGTGGGACTGCGGCCACCCGGACGACTCGGGCCGCCCGGCCGGCTCGGGCGGGGCGGCGGCCCCCTCCCCTGCCGCGTGCGCCGGCCGCTCCCCGGAGGCGGGCCTCGGCCGCAGCGCCTGCCTGGCGGCGTCGGCCGGCGGCATCCCGGTCCGGATCAGCCGGTTCATCTCCTCCAGGCGGCGCAGGTCCGCGTCGTCGTAGCGGCGGTGCCCGCCGGGGCTGCGCCTGCTCGGGCCGATGCCGTACCTGAGGTTCCAGGTGCGCAGCGTGGAGGCGGGCACGCCGAGCCGCCGGGAGACGGCCCCGATGCCGTAGCCCGGCTCCTCCCCGGCGGCCGCGTTCTCACCGGCCCCCGGCCCGCCGTCGCGCGTCACGTGCTCACCCCGTGTCCGTCCGGTCGTCGCCGCCGCCCCGCCCGCGGCGCCCGTGCCGCCCCTGACCTTGTTTCGGCACCGGAGCCCGGCACGGATGCAACCGCAGGAGCGGGCGGGCGCGAAAACTCTACTGACGACGTCGCCGATCACCGTAACGTTCGAAGGAGCAGTGCGCATGCTGACGTTGACCCGCGAGACCGGCAGCGTTCGGGACGACACGCGGGAGCCGTTCGATCGTCGCCTTTCCAGCCTGTTCGACCACGCCCTGCACGAGCTGCTCCGGCGCGAGCTGGGCCGGTTGTCCTTCCTGGGCGCCGACGACCGGGAGGTGCTGCGGCGGCACCTCGCCGACTTCGTCGCGCGCGGCGGCAGGCGGCTGCGGCCGGCGTTCGTCTACTGGGGTCACCGGGCGTCCGGCGGCTCGCCCGACGACCTCGGGGCCGTGCTGGCGGCCGGCTGCTCGATAGAGCTCCTCCACGCGTGCGCGCTGATCCTCGACGACGTGATGGACGAGTCGCCCCTCCGGCGCGGCCGGACGACCGCCCACCTGGCGCTCGCCGAGCGTCACCGGGAGCTCGGCTGGGCCGGGTCGTCGCGGCGGTTCGGGGAGTCGGCCGCCATCCTGCTCGGCGTGCTCGCCTTCACCTGGGCCGATTCCGCGCTGCTGGCCGACCGCCGCAGGCTGGCCGACGCCCTGGAGGTCTTCACCCAGCTGCGCGTGGAGCTGGTCGCCGGGCAGTACCTCGACCTGACCTGCGCCGCGCGGGGCGGCGGCGACCGCCGGGAGGCGTCGCTGATCTCGACGTACAAATCGGGCAAATACACGGTGGAGCGGCCACTGCATCTCGGCCATGCCATCGCCGGAGGCGAGCCCGGGCTGCGCCGGGTCCTCAGCGCGTACGCGCTCCCGCTGGGCGAGGCGTTCCAGCTCCGCGACGACGTCCTCGGCGTCTTCGGCGACCCGGCGCGGACCGGCAAACCCGCCGGGGCCGACCTGCTCCAGGGCAAGCGGACCTACCTGCTGACGCTGGCGCGCGAGCGGGCGGACGGCCCGGGAGCGGCGCTGCTGGACGCGCTGCCGGGGACGGGCGAGGCGCGGCCGGACCGGCTGGCCGCGGCCCGCGACGTGATCGTCGCGACCGGCGCGCTGGAGGAGGTCGAGCGGCGCATCCGCGGCCTGACCGAGTGCGCGGGCGAGGCGCTGTCCGGGGCGGACATTCCCGCCGACGCCCGGGCGGCCCTGCTCGGCCTCGCCCGCCGCCTCACCCTGCCCCACCCCGCTTCCTCGCCCCACTCCACTTCCTCGTCCCACTCCGCTTCCTCGCCCGGCCCCGCTTCCCCGCCCAGTTCGGCGGCTTCGCCGGACTCCGCCGATCCCGCTGCCGGCAGGGCGGGCTGATGACCGCGGGCGGGCCGGTGGTGGTGATCGGCGCCGGGCTTGGCGGCCTGTCCGCCGCGATGCGCCTGGCCGGGGCGGGCCGCGAGGTGACGGTCGTGGAGGCCGCCGACGTGCCGGGCGGCTGCTGCGGCACGGCGACCCTGGGCTCACACCGCTTCGACACCGGTCCCTCGGTGCTGACCATGCCGGGGGTGCTGGCCGACACCTTCGCCGCCGCCGGGCAGGACATGGAGCGCTGGCTGCCGCTGCGCCGGCTCGACCCGTACTACCGGCTGACCTTCCACGACGGATCGCGGCTCGACGTGGTGGCGGGGGCCGACGCGATGGCCGAGCAGGTGCGGGCACTGTGCGGGCCCGAAGAGGCCCGGCGCTACCTGCGGTTCCGGCACCTGCTGGGAGAGATGTTCGAGGCCGAGTGGAGCGCGTTCATCGACCGGGACATGACCCGGCTGCGCACCCTGGCCCGGCCGTACGCGCTGGCGCGACTGGCCGCGCTCGGCGGCTTCCGCCGGCTCGACGGGCTCGTGCGGCGTCACCTCACCGACGAGCGGCTGATCAGGGCGCACACCTTCCAGGCGCTGTACGTCGGTCTGTCACCGCGCCGCGCCCTCGGCGTGTACGCGGTGATCGCCCACATGGACACGGTCGGCGGGGTCTACTTCCCCCGGGAGGGCGGCATGCACGCCGTCCCACGGGCCATGGCCGCCGCCGCGGAGAAGGCCGGGGCGGTCTTCCGCTACGGCGTGCGGGCCACGCGGATCGAGACCGACGGCGCGGGGGTCGTCGCGGTCCGCCTCGACACCGGCGAACGGCTCGCCGCCCGGCACGCCGTGATCGCCTGCGACCTGGTCCGCGCGCACGGCCGGCGGGGCGGCGACGGCCTGCTCCCGGAGGAGGCGGCCGATTGGCGGCTGCGCCGGCCCCGTTTCTCCCCCTCCTGCCTGGTGGCGCACTTCGCGCTCGACCGGCGCCCGGACGGCCAGGCCCATCACACGCTGCACTTCGGGCGGGAGTGGGAGACGACGTTCGCGGCGCTGGAGGCGGGCAGGCCGCAGCCGGACCCGAGCCTGCTGGTGACCTGTCCTCACAACCACGGGCCTCACAACCACGGGCCTCACGACCACGGGCCTCACAACCACGGGCCTCACGACCACGGGCGTGACGACCACGGGCCTCACGACCATGGGCAGGCCGTGCTCAGCGTGCTGGAACCCACCGCGAACACGCGGGGCGGCGCCGACTGGACCACCCTCACCCCCCGGCTCGTGGACCGCATGCTGAGCCGGCTCGCCGATCTCGGATACGGCGATCTGTCCGGCACTCCCCGGCTGGTGTTCGATCCCCCGGCCTGGCGGCGGCGCGGCCACTCGGCCGGCACGCCCTTCGCACTCGACGCCCGGTTCACCCAGACCGCGTGGTTCCGCCCGTCCGGCGCGGCCCGGCGCGTCCCCGGCCTCCACTTCGCCGGCATGTACACGGCTCCCGGGGTCGGGGTGCCGCCCGTCCTGATCTCCGGCCGCCTGGCCGCCGAACGCATCCTGGAGAGCGCCCCATGAGCACGCTGAGCACGCCGTCCCCGGCGCCGGCCGCGACGCTGACGGCCGGCTACGAGCGGTGCCGCAGGCTGCACGCAAGCTACGGCCGCTCGTACTACCTGGCCACCCGCCTGCTGCCCGCCTGGAAACGGCCGCACGTCCACGCGCTGTACGGCTTCGCCCGCTACGCCGACGAGATCGTCGACTCACTCGCGCTGACCGGCGACAGGGCCGCGGCGCTGGAACGCCTGTCCTCCCGGCTTGCCGCCGCGCTGGACGGCGACCGCGTCCACGATCCCGTGCTCCCCGCGTTCACGCACACGGTGCGGGCGTTCGGGATCGACCAGGCCGACGTGCGGGCGTTCCTCACGTCCATGCGCGCCGACCTCACCGTGGACCGGTACGCGACCTACGACGACCTGCTGGGCTACATGGAGGGGTCGGCCGCGGTCATCGGGACGATGATGCTGCCGGTGCTGGAGGCCCTGCCGGGCGAGGAGGCGCGGGCCCGCGAGCCCGCCCGCCAGCTCGGGCTGGCCTTCCAGCTCACGAACTTCATCCGCGACGTCCGCGAGGACCTGGCGCGGGGCCGCATCTACCTGCCGCTGTCGGACCTCGACAAGTTCGGCGTGACCGAGGCCGACCTGGCCGCGCCGTACGCCACTTCGGCGGTGCGGGAGCTGGTGGCCTACGAGTGCGACCGCGCCCGCGACCACTACCGGCGGGCCCGCGAGGGGATCGAGCTGCTCGCGCCGTCGTCGCGGCCGTGCATCAGGGCCGCGTACGAGCTGTACGGCGGCATCCTGGACGAGGTCGAGGCGGCCGGGCACGACGTGCTGGCGAGGCGGGCCAGGGTCGCCCGGCGGCGCAGGATCACGATCTTCGCCCGGCACCTGCTCGTCGCGCGGGCCGCCGCGCAGGCCGAGCGCCGCGGGGAGGTGGCCTGACGTGGATCCCGGACAGGACGCCGCCGATCTCCACCCCGCGGCGGGCGCCGGTCCGGTCCCGGGGCCGAGGATTCCCGCCCGCGAACCGGACGTGACGTCGCGGCCGGTCGTGGTGGACGCCATGGGCGGGGACCACGGGCCCGCCGAGATCGTGCGGGGGGCGGTCGCGGCGCGGCGGGAGCACGGCGTGCCGGTCGTCCTCGTCGGTCGGACCGGGGTCGTGCAGGAGGAACTGGCCCGGTGCGGGGCGGCGGGTGAGATCGACATCGAGCACGCCGCCGACGTCGTCCCGATGACCGAGCGGGGCGCGGGCGCGGTGCGCATGGTCTGCTCCAGCCTGGCCGTCGGCTTCGATCTCGTGCGGGACGGAGCGGCTGCGGCCTTCGTGTCGGCGGGCTCGACGGGAGCCGTGGTCACCTGTGCGGTCGACCGGCTCGGCACCGCGCCCGCCGTGCTGCGCCCCGCGCTGGCCGTGGCGCTGCCGACGACGGCGGGCGGCGCCACGGTGCTGGTCGACGCCGGCGCGACCGTGGACCCGACGCCCGAGATGATCGCCCAGTTCGCGCTGCTCGGGGCGTCGTACGCGCAGCTCGTGCTGGGCGTGGCCGACCCCCGCGTCGGGCTGCTGTCGATCGGCGCGGAGCCCGGCAAGGGCAACCGGCTGACCCGCCGGGCCGAGACCCTGCTGCGGGGCATGCCGCTGCGTTTCCACGGCAACGTCGAGGGCGGCGACGTGCTCACCGGGGCCGTCGACGTGGTCGTCACCGACGGCTTCACCGGCAACATCGTGCTGAAGAACGTGGAGGGGACCGTGCGCGCCACGGTCGCCCTCGCGGCGGCGGAGGGCGTGGCCGGGTCCGCCGAGCTCGGCCTGGTGGCGCGGCGCTATGCCCCCGAGACGCACGGCGGCGCGGCCCTGCTCGGGCTCACCCGCACCGTCGTCGTGGCGCACGGCTCCTCCCGGGCCGCGACCATCGCCAGGGCCTGCGTGGTGGCGCGCGACCTGGCCGAGGGCGAGGTCGTGGCCCGCCTCGGCGACCGGCTCGCCATCCGCCCCGGGCGGTGACCTCCCGCACGGCCGGGCCCGGCTCCGGCACACGGTCCGGCACACGGTCCGCCTCACGTGCTGCCTCACGGTCCGTCTCGCGGGGACGTCCTGGCGCCCCGCCGGACCGCCGCTCAGGGATCGGCCAGGGGGTCGGCCAGGAGATCGGCCAGGGGGTCGGCGCCGTCCCAGGTGCCTGCGCTCGCACAGGGGATGAACCGCGCGAACAGCTCCTCGGAGTACCAGTCGTGGGCGCGAACCCGTTCGACGACCTCGCGGTGCGCCCGCCCGGCGTAGGCGAACGCGCGTACGGCGGCGGCGTCGCGCCACAGGGAGAAGGTGGCCTGCCTGGCCACCGGCCACTCCCCCAGCCCGACGGAGGCGAGGCAGCCCTCCTGGGCCCGCAGCGACCGGTCGACGGCGGGTGTGGACCGGTAGAACGCCGCCAGCCGCGACGGCCGGATCGACGCCCGGGTCAGCACCGCCACCGGACCCCTGTGCGGCTCGCCGTCAGGACCTGCGGTCACGGGGGCGAACGGCTCGACGCCGTTCCAGCGTCCGCGCGAGGCGGTCGGCGCGAGCCGTACGTGCCAGGTCTCGGTCGCCTCGCGCCGCCACCGTGCCGGAATCGGCGAGCGCGACAGGAACTCCTCGAGCGCCCGCTCGTCCCGCCAGACGGCGAGCAGCGCCCAGCGGCGCAGGTCGGCGCCGAGGGTCGTCGACGGCCCCCGGCCCGTGCCGAGCAGCCGCCAGAACAGCAGCCCCCCGGTGCGGCGCAGCACCGGGCGGTCGAAGGCCATGTGACGCATCGCCCCCCGGCCGGCGTATCTCTGGAGGTGGAACGTGACGACGCTCCCGCCGCTCGTCCCCATGCTGGTGGCGCTCATCGGCGGCTACCTTCTCGGCTCGGTTCCGGTGGCGGTGCTGGTCGCGGGGCGGCGGGGCGTCGATCCCCGAGAGGTGGGCGACCGCAACCCCGGCTTCTGGAACGTGCGCGAACGGCTCGGCGGCCGGGTGGCCGTGCCGGTCTTCGCCGGGGACATGGCCAAGGGCGTGCTCGCCGGGCTGCTCGGGCTGCTCGCCGGGGGCGCGCACATGACCGGGCCGGGGGTGGTCGCCGGCCCGAGCGCGCCGGCCGCGTACCTGGCGGTGGCGGCCGCGATGATCGGGCACGCCTGGCCGGTCTTCGCCGGGTTCCGCGGCGGGCGGTCGGTGCTGACCTTCGCCGGCGGCATCGCGGTGATCTGCCCGCCCGCGTTCGTGCTCGCGCTCGCCGTCCTGGCGGTGACGTTCCTGCTCACGCGGTCGTTCGCGATCGGGGCCAGGGCCGGGGTCTTCGCGATCCCGCTGCTGCAACTGCCGTTCGCGCCGATCGGCCACGTCGCCGCGACCGGCGCGCTGATGTGCCTCATCGGGCTGCGTTTCGGTCAGGCGGCCCTGGCCGCGCGCCGCACGTGACGGCGTCGGCGCAGCCCGGACGGCCCAGGCCGTAGGCGCGGCTCCGCCAGATCCTGACGGGCCGCAGCGTCGCCTGCGTCAGCCGTACGGCCGTGGCCGGATCGAGCAGGAGCGACAGCATCACGCCCGCGCCCGGCCGGGTGTAGCTGCGCCGCAGCGCGGTGGCGAGCAGCACCCGTACGGCGAGCAGGGCCAGGTCGAGCCGGGTCGGCCGCCCGGCGGCCAGGCGGAGCGCAGGCAACGCGGCGGCGAGCCAGACGACGGCGAGATCGGCCGCCTGCCAGGCGGGGCGGGTGACGTCGCGCAGCGGCAGCGAACGCCCCCACTCCCGCCACACCTCGGCCGCCGACTCGTGCATGTCGACCTCCAGCAGGCCGCCCGCGTCGAGGAAGCCGACCCTCCAGCCGTCGGCGGCCAGGGCCCTGGCGAGGGCCACGTCGTCGGTCATGTGACCGCGCACGCGGGCGAAGCCGTCGGCCCGCCGCATCGCCTCCCGCCGGAAGGCCAGGCACTGGCCGTTGGCCACCACCCGGTGGGGCGGCGGCGGGGCCGGAGGCCCGATGGGGCCGAACCGGTAGACCAGCGTGGCGAGGAACGACGCGTGCAACGCCTGCTCGGCGAGGCCGTCGCAGACGAACCGCGGGCCCGCGCTGACCAGGTCGTGGTGCCCGAGTGCGGCGGCGAGCGCGCCGAACAGGCCGGGCCGGGGCCGGGTGTCGGCGTCCAGGGTGACCACGATCTCGCCGCGCGCCTCCCGCAGCCCCTGGTGCAGCGCCCACTGCTTGCCCACCCAGCCCTCCGGCAGCGGGCGTCCCCGCACCACCGTCGCCCCGCATCCGGCGGCGAGCCGCGCGGTGCCGTCCGAGGACTCGTCGTCCACCACGATCACCTCGGTGACGGCGGGATCGGCCAGCACCGCCCGCAGGCAGGGACCGAGCCGCCGCTCCTCGTCCCTGGCCGGAATGACCACAGAGATTTCCGGACTTCCCCCACCCTGTGTTCCGCCCCGGCCGATCCACGCCGCCGGGCCGCTGCTTTCGGGGGACCCGCCGACTCCGGGGGACTCACCGCCTCCGGCCCGGCCGCGGCCTTCGGGGGACGCGCCGGCGACGCCGTCCGGGGCCGCGCCACCACCGCCCCCCGTCGCCCCGTCACCGGTGCCGGGGGGCCTTTCCGGCGCGGGCGCGGTGAGCGGCGGCAGGCGCCGGCGACCGCGGGCGAGCCGCGCCAGCACGACGACGGCGGCGACGGCCTGGGCCGCGGCGAGCATCCGGGCGGCGGCCCCGCCCCGTGGCCGCCGCCCGGCCCTCCTGACCGCCGGCGCCGTCGTGGTCCTCCGCGCCGTCGTAGTCCCCCGGGCCGTCGTGGTCCCCTTGGCCGTCGTGGTCCTCCCGGCCGGGTCGGTCCCCCTGGCCGGCGTGGTCGCCATCACCGTCTCGCCCTCCCCGGGCGCGGCGCGGAACGGGGGAAGTCCCTGCGCACCAGCGCCGCCACGATCCGCCCGCCCATGGCCACCAGTGGCAGCCCGCCTCCCGGATGCGCGGACCCGCCGACGAGGTACAGCCCGCGCCGCGGCCCCCGGTTGCCGGGACGGCGGAACGGGGCGAGCGGGCCGCCGTACGCACCACCGTAAATCGCCCCGCCCCACGCGCCGTACCGGTCGCGCAGGTCGGCCGGGGTCAGCAGGTCGAGGAAGCGCAGCCGTCCCGACAGGTCGTGCCCCCGGCTCGCCAGCCGGTCGAGGACCAGCTCCGCGTACGCCTCGGGCGGCGTCGGCCAGCGCGCGGGGTCGCCGGCCGGGACGTTCACCAGCATGCTCCAGCTCTCCGCGCCGGCGGGAGCCTGGGTGTCGTCGGCCACCGCGGGGCAGCCGATGTAGACCGTGGGGTCCTCCGGCGGACGCCGCCGGTCGAAGATGTCGCCGAACTCGCGCCGGTAGTCGCCGGAGAACACGACCGAGTGATGCGGCAGGCCCTCGGTCCGCCCCTCCACGGCGGCGAGCATCAGGAAGGCGGACGACGACAGGCCCAGCCGCGCGATCCGCCGCAGCCGGGCGCGGTCGGGCAGGAGCCGTCCGTACAGGGCGGCCGCGTCGGCGTTGACGACCACGATGTCGGCCCCGACCACCTCACCGAGGGCCGTGCGGACACCGCGGACCCGCTCCCCGTCGGCGAGGATCTCGGTGATCTCGGTCTCCAGGCGGATCTCGACGCCCGCCTTGTCGAGCGACGCGGCCAGCGCGTCGGCGAGGCGGGGCAGCCCGCCCCGCACGTACCACCCGCCGTCGCCGTGCTCGATGGCGGGGACGCAGCCCAGGGCGGCGGGCGCCCGGTAGGGGTTCGACCCGGCGTAGGTGGCGTACCGGCCGACGTACTGGCGCAGGCGGGCGTCCCGGAAGAAGCGGCTCGCCAGACCGTGCAGGGTGCGGGCCGGCGCGACCGTGAGCAGGTCGCCCGGCCGGGGGCGTGGGAGATCGCCGCCCGGTTCCCCGCCCCCCGGTCGGCTCGCAGATCCGCCCACCGGTCCGTCCGCGGATCGGCCCGGTTCCCCGCCCGCCGGTCCGCCGGGCCGCTGCCCCCTCGGCCGGAACGGCGGCTCGACGACGGGCCCGGACGGCGGGCCCGCGAAGAAGGTGCGCGTGGAGGCGTCCAGACAGCGCTCGGCCCAGCGGTGGAAGGCCCGCCAGCCGCGTCCCTCGCCCGGCGCGAGCCGGTCCACCGCCTCCGCCGTACGCTCCGGGTCGCGGTAGGTGGACAGCGTCGAGCCGTCCGCGAAGCGATACCGGCACAGCTCGTCGAGTTCGAGCAGGTCGAGCGGCACGCCGAGGTCCAGGAAGAGGCCGGGCAGCGTGAGGAGCGAGGGTCCGATCGAGAACGTGAAGCCGTCCCGCCTGTGCTCGGCCAGCTTGCCGCCGAGCCGGGGCAGCCGCTCGTAGATCCGCACGTCGTGCCCGTCCCGCGCGAGCAGCAGGGCGGTCACCATGCCGCCGACGCCACCCCCGACCACGATCACCTCCGCCATGCGCGCCCCCAGGCGAGCAGGGCGAAGACGCCCATCGCGAGCCCTCCGGCGGAGGCCACGAGCGGATCGGGTGGCCGGAAGACCGCGGCGAAGCCGACGGTCTCCATCAGCGCCATGACCGTGTAGAGCGCGACGAGCCCGGTCGTCCCCGCCGCCTCGACGCCGATCACCGGCCGGTCGGCGGCGGGATGGCCCGTGACGCGGTCGATGATCGCCATGACCAGGAAGGAGACCAGCAGCCAGCCGGCGAAGTTGGTGAGCGGCACGCCGCGGTAGGGTCCGGGCTCCGCCCAGACCCACAGCCCGAGCCTGAGCATCTGCGGGTCGAGGAACAGGTCCCACGCGGTGAGCGCCAGGGCCCCGACGAGGATCGGCGTCAGCCGGCCGCGCGGCGCCACGCGGCGCGCGACGGCGTGGGCGGCCAGGCCCATGCCTCCCCACGCGAGGGCGACGATCAGAGGGACGCCGCCCGGCCGCGGCCACAGGACGTCGGTGTAGCGGTAGTCGCCGAAGGGCAGGCCCGTCCTGGTGCCGATCCACTCGGCGGCGTAACCGGCCGCCACCGCCGCCGCGAACGCGCCCGCCGCCCTGCGCGGGGTGTGCGCCACCGCCGCGAAGGCGAGTGCGCCCACCGCGAGCAGGACCACGACCGCGGCGGTGAGGCGAAGGTCCTGAGGCCGCAGCCCCGTCGCGATCTGGGCTGCCACCATCACCGCCAGCGCCGCCACACCGGCCGCGTTCAGCCACGCCCCCGCCGGGCGCGACCCGCGCCGCTCCGGTGGCGTGCCGTCAGCCTCGCCCGCCCTCCGCGCCGCGCTCTTCCGCGTGGTCTGCCACATCTCCACGTACGGTGATTCGAGCGCGTCCCCCCGATCGGATGCGCTCCGGCCCATGCGGGCGCGCCAGGCGGAGTTCGGCTACGCCGGCCGCCGGCACCGTCCCCGGCGCACCGGCCGGGTCGTCACCAGCGGTGGTGGACCTGCGGGCGGATCAGGTCGTCGTAGACCTGGCGGACCGCGTCGTGGGTCTCGGCCGGCAGAGGCGGGAACTGCGCCGCCGCGGCGTTGGCCTCGGCCTGCCCGGCATTGCGGGCTCCGGGGATCACGACGCTGACCCCGGGCTGGTCGATGATCCAGCGCAGCGCGAACTGCGCCAACGTCATGCCCTCCGGCACGAGACCGCGCAGCCGCTCGACCGCCTGGAGGCCCACGCCGTACTCGACGCCGGAGAAGGTCTCGCCGACGTCGAACGCCTCACCCTGGCGGTTGAAGTTGCGGTGGTCGTCCTCGGTGAAGACCGTCTGCGGGCCGTACTTGCCCGACAGCAGGCCGCTCGCCAGCGGGACCCGGGCGATGATGCCGACACCGGCCTTCTCCGCGGCGGGCAGGACCTCGTCCAGCGGCTTCAGCCGGAAGGCGTTGAGGATGATCTGCACGCTCGCCACGCCGGGACGCGCGATCGCGGTCAGCGCCTCGGCCACCGTCTCCACGCTCACGCCGTACGCCGCGACGCGGCCCTCGGCGACCAGCGTGTCGAGCGCGTCGAAGACCTCGTCGGTCTCGAAGACGGCGCTCGGCGGGCAGTGGAGCTGCACCAGGTCGAGCGTGTCGACGCCCAGGTTGGCGCGGGAACGGTCGGTCCAGGCGCGGAAGTTGTCCAGTGTGTAGGCGTCGGGCGTCTGCTGCACCCTGCGGCCCATCTTGGTGGCCACGGTCAGGCCGGGCCGCTCCTTGATCAGCTTCCCGATGATCTTCTCGCTGCGGCCGTCGCCGTACACGTCCGCCGTGTCGATGAGGGTGGTCCCGGCGTCGACGGCGGCGTTGAGCGTGGCCAACGCGTCGGCCTCGCTCACCTCGCCCCAGTCGGCCCCGAGCTGCCACGCTCCCAGCCCCACGACGCCGACCTGCCTGCCCGTCCTGCCCAACACGCGCTGTTCCATGAGGTCAGATCGTAGCGGGGCGGCTCAGGCGGAGGCCGCTCCACCCGCCAGATGGTCCAGGAACCAGTCGCGGGCGAGCCGCGCGACCGTCTCCAGCGCGCCCGGCTCCTCGAACAGGTGCGTGGCGCGGGGCACGATCTCCAGCCGGACCGGCGCGGTCATCGCCCGCATCGCCTCCCTGTTGAGGTCGAGGACGACGGGGTCGCGCTCCCCCACGATCAGCAGCGTCGGCTGGCGCACGGAGCCGAGCGCGCCCGCGGCGAGGTCGGGCCTGCCGCCCCTGGACACCACCGCCCTGACTCCGCCCGGCCGCGTCGCCGCGGCGACGAGCGCGGCGGCGGCGCCCGTGCTCGCACCGAACAGGCCGACGGGCAGCCCGCCGACGACCTCGTCCTCGGGCAGCCGGTCGGCCAGCGCCCCCACCCGGTCGGCGAGCAGGCCGATGTCGAAGCGCAGGTGGCCGGTGAGCGCGTCGACGCGCTCCTCCTCCACGGTGAGCAGGTCGGCCAGGACGGTGGCCAGTCCGGCCCGCTGCAGCTCCCTCGCGACGTACCGGTTGCGCGGGCTGTGCCGGCCGCTGCCGCTGCCGTGGGCGAACAGCACGGCCCCCCGGGCCTCCCTGGGGACCGCCACGTCGGCGTCGAGCACGACATCGCCGACCGGCATCCGCACGCTGAGTTCGACCTCGCTCATGACGTCCGCCCCCCTCGGCCGCGCCCGGCCCAGCGGCACAGGGACGATCAGGACGATGCTGCACATCCGGGACAGCGCTGGACAATCGAGGGCCGTACCCCTGGCCGGTCGAGGCAAACCGGGGACGTCGCGGCCTCCGCGTGCGGACCGGGCGGCGCCGGGAGCGATGCCGGAAGCGACGCCGGAAGCGACACGGGCACCGCGACGGTCAGGAGCGGCGTGAACGCAGCGCCTTGAGCACCCGCACGCCACCGTCCTGCCCGGCCTGCGCGCCGTCCACCAGGCGCCGGTATTCCTCCGACTCCATCGGGCACAGCGCGATGCGCCCGTCCTGGTCGAACAGCAGCCCCCAGCCGTGCTTCTTGGGCAGGGGCGAGGCCCGCAGGCAGGCCTGGGAACGGGAGAAGAACTCCTTCCTGAGCTCCGCGCGCCGTTCGGCGGTCAGGTCCGCCGGCAGGTCCTGGCGGCGCAGCCACGTCTCGAACAGCACGTCCTCCTGCGTCAGGCCGTACGGCGCGCCGGAGATCAGCTCGTACTGGAAGACGGCGACGGTAGGCCTGCCGCCCCGGCCCCCGGGCACCTCGGCGGCGGTCACCGGGCAGTCGTCGGCGACCGCGATGAGCGTCGAGTAGTAGTTCAGGTCCTCGGGCATGGCTCCACTATGCCCGAGGAGATCGGCGGCTCACGTCGCTCCGGGCGCACCAGCGGAAGGCCTGCCGAAGGCCGCGGACGGGCGCGTCTCCGGGACGAGACCCACCTCATCGGGCAGGCCGTTCACGTACACCTCGCCGCTGTCCTCCCGGGCCTCCAGGTCGACCCGCGCACCCGCGATCGGGAAGCCGGAGATGCGCAACTCCCCGAACCCCTTGGGCAGCACCGGCGCGATCCACACCTTGCCGTGCGGCACCCACGGGTCGACGCGGAGCAGGAGCCGCAGGAGCTGGATCGGCGTGGCCGAGGCCCAGGCCTGCGGCGAGCACGAGGTCGGGTACGGCACCGGCACGGGGAACTCCGCCCTGTCGAACCCGCAGAAGAGCTCGGGCAGCCGGTCGCCGAAGGTGCGGGCGGCGTCGAGCAGGCCGGTGGCGATGCGCTGGGCCTCCTCGACGAACCCGTAGCGCATGAGCCCGGACGCCACGAGCGCGCTGTCGTGCGGCCAGACGGACCCGTTGTGATAGCTCATCGGGTTGTACGCGCCCATGTCGGAGGCGAGGGTGCGGATGCCGAATCCGGAGAACATCCTGGGCGACAGCAGGTGCTCGGCCACGGCCGGGGCCTTGTCGCGGTTGACGATTCCGGACCACAGGCAGTGGCCCATGTTGGAGGCGAGCGCGTCGATCGGGCGGCCCTCGTGGTCAAGCCCGATGGCGAAGTAGCCGCGGTCGGGCAGCCAGAACCGTTCGTTGAACCGGGCGCGCAGCTCCGCGGCCCGTTCCCGGTAGCGCCGCTCGGTCTCGGTGTCGCGCGCCTCCTTGGCGAAGTAGTGGCGGGCGATGTAGGCCGCGTAGACATATCCCTGCACCTCGGCCAGGGCGATGGGCGGCCGGGCGATGGTGCCGTCGGCGAAGTTGATGCCGTCGAAGGAGTCCTTCCAGCCCTGGTTGAGCAGGCCCTGGTCGGTCTTCCGCTGGTACCACAGGAACCCGTCGCGCATGCCGTACCGCTCGATCCACTCCAGCGCGGCGTCCGCGTGCGGGAGCAGCCGCTCCACCGCCGCCCGGTGCAGGCCCCAGCGGCGCAGCTCGCCGAGGAGGATGACGAACAGCGGGCTGGCGTCGACCGAGCCGTAGTAGGCGTGCCCGTCGCCCGACGTGTCGTCCTGCCGGGCGCCGTAGCGCAGCTCGTGCATGATCTTGCCGGGCTCCTCCTCGGTCAACGGGTCGACCTTCACGCCCTGCAGAGTGGCCAGCCGGCCCAGCGTGCCGTGTGCCAGCTCGGGGTCGAGCGGCAGGGCCATCCAGGAGGTGAGCAGCGAGTCGCGGCCGAACAGCGTCATGAACCAGGGCGCCCCGGCCGCGACGGTGGGCGGCAGCTCGGGATGCTCGGGATCGAACAGCCGCAGCGCGCCGAGATCGTTCTGCGACTGGCGCAGAATCCCCGCCAGAGCGGTGTTGGTCGTCGTCACCTTGGGCAGGCGCTTGTCCCACTCGAACAGCTGGCCGGCCCGCCGGGCCAGCGCGGGCGACAGCTGCCTCTCGGTGTACCACGGCTCGGTCTCGATGCCGTCGATGATCGGGTTGGCCTGCACGCAGCCCTTCCACTCGCCGCGCGGCGGCACCACCACGCGGAAGACGAGCAGGCGCGGATTGACCATCGGCAGCACGGGGGTGCCGTCGGCCTTGGCGGCCACCCGCACCCCCCTGGCCTTGCTGACCGAGAACATGCGCAGCGACCGCTCGTCCGCCACGGTGGTCACGTCGGCCACCCAGTGCACTCGGTGGGTCTTCACCTCGAAGAGGTCGCACACGTCGGAGCCGATGTGCAGGGTCACCATGCAGCCGGCCGGCTCGTGGGACATGTTGCGGATGGTGACCTCCTCCGACAGCCCGCCGCCGACGTAGCGTTCGCGCACGACCAGCAGCGTGCTCTCCGCCTGCCCCGGCCGCGGCGCCGTACGGCCGACGAAGGTCGCGTGGAACGGCTCGCCCGCGAGGACCTGGAGCTCCTCGATCCGGCTGTCGTCGATGCGCAGCTCCCAGTGGGACAGCAGCCGGGTGTCGGCGTAGTAGATCCCGTGCGCCGACCCGGGCAGGACGTCGCCGTTGCGACCCGACACGCAGAACGATCCCCCGGCCACGAGTGTCATGGCGCCCCCGCCGATGGCGGTGGGCTGTCCCTCGAACGTCCACCCGCTCGTCATGCCGATCACCCCGGCCCCGGTCCCTGGTTCCGACGGTTGCCCTCATACCCGGAGGCCACGCGAATTTTCGCCTCATTTGTAGCCTTATGTCCCCAATGAGCGATCTCAAGGTCTTTACCGGGCTATGACCTGGCGTTTCCTACTCTTCCGGCATGCGCAGGTGGGTGAGCTCTGAGGGGCACGAGGTGGACCCCGTCGTCATCGAGGGCCGCGGCCTGCTGCGCGTACGGCACCTGGGCTACCACATCGGCTACTGCGCCTCCGTCGCGGAGGTGGCGGCCCACGTCGATCTCGCCGACCTGGTGGAGGTCGTCGACCTGCCTCACGCGTCCAGAGCCCGGAGACAAGGATGAGGGGTGAGCCGGACCGGCTCACCCCTCCCTCTGGCCGCCGCGTCGCCTCACCGCGGCGTGGACGCTCAGTCCTCCCAGCCCGGCATGTTCCACAAGTCGCCGGCGGCCGCCTTGGGCTGCGCCTTGACCTGGGTCTTGGGCTTGGCCTTGGCCTTGGCGGGCTTCGCCATGCCGGCGTTCGGCATCCCCCAGCCCGGGATCTCCCGCACCCAGGCGTCGGCGGCCTCGTCGTCGGTCTTCGCGCTCGACGGCTTACCCGCGAAGTCGTTGCCGGACATCTTGGTGTACGTCGGCTGGTTGGACGTGGGGTGAAGGAACACGTCCTGCGGCGAGCCCTGGCTGTTGTTCCTGCCGGTGGCGGGCATCGTGAACATGGAGCCCGGCTGCGATCCGTTCGCCTGGTTCCCGTTCATCGGCATGCCGGCCAGCGAGTTGCCTCCGGAGGGACCTCCGGCCGGCTGCGCGCCGGCCTGCCGGCCGCCCGCCGTGGCACCGCTGGGCGCCTGCCTGCCGGTCATCTGGCCCTTGGGGCTCTGGCCGTTCGCCCGGTCCTCGGCCTCGTCGTCCGCCGAGAGGTACGGGCCGACCTTCGCACCCTTGTCCAGGATGTCCAGGGCCTTGGAGGCGACGAAGTCAGGCTCCTCCGGGTTGTTCATCGCCATCGCGGCAATCTGCTTGCCGGGCGACATCGGCTCCTTGGCGGACATCGGAGCCGGGTCCGCGGGAGCGGGACCCGACAGAAGAGCAGCCGCGAGTACGGCAGTGCAAAGAGGCATGAGAATTTCCCCCGAAATCTTGCGGACGGTACAAGAACGAAGGTAAGCGCACGATGCCGGGCCATCACGGACCCGATGCTCAGTGTCCGGTCAAATAAGAGGATCAGCCGCTTCAGGACATAGACCCCCAGGTCACCCTCCGCTTCGCCCATCACGGGCTCGACCGCGCCACACGACACGGGCCACGCCTTCGACCAGTGGGCCGACGCGAGCGGGCGGACGGACTTCGCGTCCTGCCTTCGATCCGCCGTCAGGTCGCTCCGGGAGGCGGTGGCCCAGGACACGCGGCCATGACCGCCTCGGCGCGGCCGGGCGATCCGGGACGCGCCCGAGGCGGGGAAGAGGCGAAGAGGAGGCGGGAACGGCACGGGGGTGAGCCGCGAGCGGCTCACCCCCGTGCAGGCTGTGTCAGGGCGACGGCTGGTTACCTCGGCATGAGGACCTTGTCGACCGCGTAGACGGTCGCATTGCTCGTCGCGATGTTCCCGCAGGTCACAGTGGCGTCGTTGACCTTGAGGGTGGAGTCGGACCCCGAGACGGTGAGCTTGCGCCCCTCAAGGGAGGTCAGCTGGCCGTGCATGTCCGCCGGCGCCTTGCGTCCCTTGACCACGTGGTAGGCCAGCAGTCCCCTGAGCGACTTGCGGTTCGACATCAGCTGGTCGAGCTGGCTCTTCGGAATCTTGTTGAACGCCTCGTTCGTCGGCGCGAACACCGTGATGTCCTGGGCGGAGTTGAGCGTCTCGGCCAGACCGGCCTTCTTCACCACGCGCGCCAGCGTGGACAGCGACGGGATGTCGGAGAGCGCGGTGCCGACCGGCACCTTGGCCAGCTCGGCGGGGCTGCCCTTGCCCGAGGCGGGCAGCGAAGAGCAGCCCGCCCCGACGGGCGTCCCGGTGGCCGTCGGCGACGCGGACGCGGAGGGGGTCTCGCTCGCTGCCTCGCTGGGAGTCTCGCTGGCCATGTCGGTCGCGGTCTCGTTGGCCGCGACCGGGGCCGCGGGGCTGCCGCCGCCCTGGCTACCGCACGCCGCGGACATCGAAAGCGCCGCGGTCAGGGCGGCGAGGGCGAGCAGACGGGTATTCATGATCGTGTTTCCTTCGTCGTGGAAAGGTCGTGGAAAGGTCGTTGCCGGGTGGTGGGTCGGGTGCGTGATGAGACACGGAACGGGCGCACCGATCGGTCCTGGGACCGGACGCGGTGCCCGGCGTGCCACCCCGCACGACCGTCCGCGCTTCGCGACCCCTGTGGACGGCGACACCGGAAGAGCCCGCCACACCGGCGCAGGGCCGGTGTGGCGGGCCGTTCTGACGGGCCGGTCACACGGGCCTCTTCCATCAGGCCGTCAGGAGCGGGCTCACTGGTCGTGCGACCGCAGATGCTTGCGGGGCCGTGTGATCGTCTTCTGGCGCGCCGTCTTCGGCTGCGCCGCCTTCTGCTCCCCCCGCGGCAGCGGATAGGTCCTGGTCGACTGGATCCCCTGCACCGGACGGAAGGTGAACGGCTGCGGCGCCTGTCCAGACGAGCCGGAAGAGTAGACGGGCTGGATGAAGACGTCGCGTGTCTTGGGATCGATCACCGGGACGTACTTGGGCGCGGTGTTTCCCCCCACCGCCCGGTCGTCCGCGCTGCCTCCCGCCGTCGCGGCGGGCCGTGTGCCGTCCGCGCCCGGCCTGGTGGACGTGCCGGAGGCTTCGGGCCCGCTCGCGCCGGCCGGCGACCGCGGAGCGGCGGCGCTGTCGTCGCGCCCGCCGTCCATCCCGCTGGGAGCCATCCATGGCGGCGCCTGGGGGAGGGTGAACGGATATCCCCCGGCCTGCGGCGCCATGCCGGGCGGCGACGGGAGTTGCGGCCGGCCCGTGGACGGCTGCGCGGCGTTGTTGTTGTCCGTGGTTGCCCTCGTCCCGGGCGGGGCCGGGTCCGGCGGCACGGCGGCCGGCCCGGTGAACAGGGCGGCGGCCAGCACGGCTGTGCAGAGAGGCATGAGACTCCCCCGAGGTCATGGATGGTACGAGCACGACGGTAAGCGCCGCACCGGGGAGTGATCACGCATCCGACGACCAATGTCCGGTCAAGCATGGCGATCGGGCACTTCACCCGCAAAGATCCCGTCGCGCCCGCAAGCGGCCTCGGCACGCCCGCGGAGCGGGACGGAGCGGGACGGAGCGGGCCGGAGCGGAACGGACGGCGGGCCCCCCGGGCGGGAGGGCGCGCCGGGCTCAGTCGGGCAGCCTGACCTCGATCGGCACCACGATCGGCGGATGCAGGTGCGGATGCGGGATCGCCCGGCGCTTGAAGTAGTGCTCCAGTGCCTGCCGCAGCCGGTCGAGCGCCTCGTCGACCGTGTGCCCTTCGCAGGCCACCTCGACCTGGACGCACCGCGCGCAGTACATGCCACCGTCATCGGCGGTGACGGTCGCGGTCAGCCGTACGGTCCGTCCCATGCTCCCACCGTGCGCGGCAGCGGACCGGGGTAATCCCGGTGTCCGGGCAACAGTTGGGAGATTCGCGGTCCACCGGCTCCGGGCCGCATCCGCTTCGCACCGGATTTTGCCTGATAGGGAGGCATTTCGAGGTCCCTCCGCGAGGACGGCGGGTTTCCTCGGGTAGGGCCGCGCGCATGGGCAAGAGAGACAAGGACAAGAAGCAAGAGCCGTCGGTGGGCGACGAGGTCACCTGGAAGAGCCACGGCGGCGAGGCGGCCGGCAAGGTCGAGAAGAAGATCACCGAGCGTACGGAGGAGGCGGGCCGCACGGTGGCCGCCTCACCCGAGGACCCGCAGTTCCTCGTGCGCAGTGAGAAGAGCGGCGGGACGGCGGTGCACAAGCCGTCGGCGCTGCATCCGAAGGAGTGACGTGACCGCCGGCAGAGGGCAGACCGCCGCCGAGTTCGGCCAGGCGGTCAACATGTCCGCGGCCGAACTGGAGCGATGGCTGCGCGAGGAGCGGTCGAAGGAGGTCGGCGACAAGCCGGACGGCGGCGAGTCGACGGGTCACGAGTCCGGCCGGCACATCGTGGCCATTCTGCGCAAGCACCAGAGCGAACTGGACGACGAGGACTACGCCCACATGCGCAAGGTCGTCGGGTATGTCCACCGGCACCTGGCCCAGCGTCCCTCCGGGGACGTACGGGACACCCGCTGGCGGTACTCGCTGATGAACTGGGGCCACGACCCGCTGAAGTAGGGCGCTCGAAGGGACGGGTCCGCGGGCGCGCGCCGGGGGTCGCGCCCGCCGTGTCACCGTCTCCCACCGTCAGCTGAGCGTCTTCTTCCAGTGGAAGCCGCCGGGAAGGTTCACGGTGAGGGTGCGGCGCCCGTCCGCCGTCTTCGTGACGCGGAAGGCGCGTCCGCCGTAGCTGTGCCCGACGCCGCCGCGCGAGAGGTTGAGCCTGAACGGTCCCATCTTGATCGATTTTCGGTAGCTCCAGCCCATGGGTTCCTCCTTACTTTTCCGTGCCCTCGCGACTACCCCGGAAGACGATCAGCACACCAGCCGTCCGTTTACGACCGTGCTGCCGGGTATGGCCACCGACAAGCTTCTCGGCCGTCAGGAACGCGATCGGATCGCCGGCCGGGCGCCGGGGCTCACGGACCCGACCTCATCGGCGGGTCTCCACCTCCTCGCGGGGGACGCCCACCCGAGAGCGGAAGGAGCCGGCAATGGGACACGCCGGAGTGATGTTGAACACCTATCCCGCCGACCTCGGCGGCGTGGACAGGCAGGTGCTCGCCAACTGCATCGAGGCCTGCTTCGACTGCGCGCAGACCTGTACGGCCTGCGCCGACGCCTGCCTGAGCGAGCACGCGGTGGCGGAACTCGTGCGCTGCGTCCGCACCAACCTCGACTGCGCGGACATCTGCGCGACGACGGGCCGGGTGCTGTCGCGGCACACGGGCTACGACGCGAACCTGACGCGCGCCCAGCTTGAGGCGTGTGCGCAGGCGTGCCGCAGCTGCGGCGACGAGTGCGGCCTGCACGCCCACATGCACGAGCACTGCCGGGTCTGCGCCGAGGCGTGCCGTCGCTGCGCCCAGTCCTGCAACGAGCTGCTGGCCGCGCTCGGCTGAGCACACCCGCCCCGCGGCTTCTCACCCACGGCGACTCCCGCGGCGACTCCCGCGGCGACTCCTGCGGCGCGGCCTCGCCCGCCGTGCGTTCGCCCATGCGATGGCGTGGCCGCGGCGTGGACCGTGTAAAAACGGTTCCTATGGCAAAGGAAGCGGACGAGGAGCCGACCGGCGACGACCTGGAGGCCGTCACCGCCGCCGTGCTCACCGCCTCGCGTGTGCTCGTCGCGATATCCGCGCGGTCCCTGGCCGCCGCGGAGGACAGGGTCACCCTGCCGCAGTTCCGCATGCTGCTGGTGGTCGGACAGGGCGAGACCAAGCTGGTGACGCTGGCGGACAGGCTCGGCGTCAATCCGTCGACCGCCATGCGCATGGCGGGCCGCCTCGCCGTCGCCGGTCTGCTGAAGCGCGAGGTGAATCCGCAGAACCGGCGGGAGACGCTGCTGCGGCTGACCGACAACGGGCGGCGGATCGTGGAGGAGGTCACCGCCCGGCGCAAGGAGGAGATCGCCGCGATCCTCACGCGGATGCCGGCGTCCCGGCGGCAGGCCCTCATCACCGCCATGCGGGAGTTCAACGACGCGGCGGGCGAGCCGCCCGCCCGCATCGCCTTTCCGCTCGGCTGGCCCGGCCCCTCCGCCTGACCACCGCCCGAGGCGGCTTCCGCATCCTGCGTCCAGCTTCCGCACGCCGCATCCGGCTTCCGCACGCCGCATCCGGCTTCCGCACGCCGCGTTCAGCGGCCAGAGGCGGCTTCCGCAGCGAGGACCCGGCGGCCAGAGGCGGCTTCCGCAGCGTGGACCCGGCGGCCGGAGGCGGCGGAAGCCGCCGGGGACTCAGCAGCCGGAGGCGGCGCAGGCACCGGGGATGAGGCCGGGGGCTCCGTCGGCGCCCGACGGCACCTCACCCTGGTCCTGGCTGCCGCCGCCCTTCGAGGCGCCGCCCGTCTTGCCCGACGAGCCGGTCCCGGCCCGGCCCGTGCTCTTCCCACCGGAGGCGGAGCCGCCGCCCGAGGAGCCGGAGGCGGTGTCCGCGCCGCCCCCGCCGGGCGCCTGCGCTCCGCCGGAGCCGTCCCCGCCGGACCCGATGGCGCCCTGGTCCCCCGAACCCTGGTTCCCCGGGCCCTGGTCCTTCGCGCCCTGATCGGCCGAATCCTGATCCGCCGGGCCTTCCGCGTCCTGTCCGCCGTCTGCGGCGGAACCGGCGTCCTGGGCGGGGGCCGACTGCCCCGCGCCTGCCCCGGCGGGCGGGTCCGCGGGACCGGAGCCGCCGCGCAGCGCGAAGCCCGCTCCCCCGGCGGCCAGCACGGCCACCAGCGCCGCGGCGGCGATGACGACGGGCTTCCTGTTCTTGGTCGTGCGGGGCGGCTCCTCCTGGCTGGAGAGGATCTCCTGCCGGAACCGGTCATCCTGGCTCGTCTGTGACGGGACGCGCCCTTGCATGCGAGACAACTCCCAGCGGTCGTTTCGGGGGAAACCTCCACGGCTTCCGCGGGTGGCTGCCCACCTTAACGCCACGGATGACCGAATTTCACATAGACGACTAAACAATCATGAATGTCCCCGACCGCCGGACCTGCGGTGCCGCGACGAGCCGGCCGAGCACGCCCATGGACGTGGCTGCTCACCCGGCGCCAGGACGTGCGGGCAGTGCTCGGCGATCCCCGCTCAGAAGCGACGAAGAATCAGCGGCTGTGCGTCGAGGCGCTGTGGTAGTCGGTGTACGTGTAGGGGTTGTCGAGGATCTTCGTCTCGGGGATGTCGGGGTTCATCCCCTTCTGCCATGCCTCCTCGCCCAGCGTCGAGCGCAGGTACTCGACGGTCCGCTCCACCTCGCGACGCGCCGCGGCGAGGTCCACGCCCACCAGGCGGTGCTCGTGCTTCACCACGCGGCCGTTCACGAGGACCGTGTGCACGTCGCCGCGCTGCGCCTGGAACGCGACGTGCCCGTACGGGTTCAGCAGCGGGAACGACACGGGCGACGCGTCGTTCTTGATGAGCACGATGTCGGCCTTCCTGCCCGCTTCGATGCTGCCGAGGTCGTCGCCGCGGCCGATGGCGCGGGCGCCGCCGCGTGTCGCCCAGTCCACCACCTGGTCGGCCCGCAGGCTGCAGTGGGTGACCGTCTCGCCCTTGACGTGCGCCTCCATGTGCTCGCGGGAGCGGTCGGCGCCGAGGGTGGTGCGCATCGCCGAGAACAGGTCGCCGCTCCACCAGACGCTGGTGTCCATCGAGAGCGAGACCGGGATGTCGTGGGCGCGGATGGCCCAGGTGGGCGGGTAGCCCTGGCCCGCGCTCTGCTCGCTCTCGGTGGAGACCGAGATCGAGCCGCCGGTGGCGGCGATGCGGTGGTAGGAGTCCGCCGACAGCGAGGCGGCGTGGACGTAGACCGTCTCGGGCGTCATGAAGCCGTGCTCGTACATGAGGCGGATGCCGTCGTCGCTGGTCGCGCCCCACACGCCCGCGTGGGTCGTGACCGGGACGCCGAGGTCGCGGGCCACTTCGAAGGCCGGCTTCTCGGGGAAGGCGGGGTCGCCGGTGACGTCGAAGGCGATCTGGAAGCCCAGCATGTCGTCGCCCGTGATGCGGCGCCGGACGAAGTCGCGGAACTCCGGCGCGCCGGTCCACTCGGCCGGCGGCGCCTGGATGTTCCCGTAGGCCAGCACGAACCGGCCGGGCACCGCCTGCAGCGCGTCCACGGCCGCGTCGGCGTGGTCCACGGTCCGCAGCCCGTGCGACCAGTCCACCACCGTGGTGACGCCGGCGTCGATCGCCTCGATCGCGGCCAGCAGGTTGCCGGCGTGCACGTCCTCGGGCCGCCACAGCTTGCCGTACTCCAGGTAGTACCAGACGAAATACTGCGTCAGCGTCCAGTCGGCGCCGTAGCCGCGCATCGCCGTCTGCCACATGTGCCGGTGAGTGTCGATCATGCCGGGCATGACGATGCCG
The DNA here is from genome assembly GCF_900156315.1 of Microbispora rosea. Taxonomy (GTDB): domain Bacteria; phylum Actinomycetota; class Actinomycetes; order Streptosporangiales; family Streptosporangiaceae; genus Microbispora; species Microbispora rosea. The sequence continues at coordinate 89,471 of NZ_FTNI01000003.1, forward strand.
TCGGTGGCGTCGACGACCACGGCGCCGTCCGGCGCGGGCAGGTCCTGACCCACCTCGGCGATCCGGTCGCCGACGACGAGGACATCGGTGCGGGGCAGCACGCTGTGCGCGTCGTCCATCGGCAGCACCGTGCCGCCGCGCAGCAGGACGGGCCGGTCCGGCCCGAAATCGGTCGGCTCGTTCATCGTCGAACCCCTCACCTTCCACTGGCCGAGCGCGCCCAGCGATGACGAACACTTGTCCGCTATACGGTCAGCGCTGCTTCCGCTGTTACTTTCCCGAGCACCGCCCCCGCTGTCAACCATCGGTTTCCCGCGTCGTCCGGCGACAAAGAACCGGTCACGCATTTGACGAAGGAACCGCCTATGCCAGAATCGGCTCCACGGACTCATGTCCGTTGAGCGGACAGTGCTGTGACAGTCAAGGAAGGGGAGCCGGATGACAGACGACACCGCGCCCGAGCGGGGAGGCGGGCCGCTGTCCGGCGTGCTGGTGGCCGACTTCTCGCGGGTCCTGGCCGGGCCGTACGCCACGATGCTGCTGGCCGACATGGGCGCCGAGGTCGTCAAGGTCGAAGGCCCCAAGGGGGACGACACCCGCACCTGGATGCCGCCGGTGCGCGGCGACGTGTCGACGTACTACCTGGGGGTCAACCGGGGCAAGCGGTCGATCGCGCTCGACCTGCGGGACTCCGGCGACGCCCGGGTGGCCCGGGAGCTGGCCCGCCGCGCCGACGTGCTGGTGGAGAACTTCAAGCCGGGCGGGCTCGCCAAGTACGGCCTCGACTACGCCTCGGTCAGCGCGGCCAACCCCGGCGTGGTGTACGCCTCGATCAGCGGGTTCGGCTCCGGCGCGGGCCGGGACGTACCCGGCTACGACCTCATGGTGCAGGCCATGTCGGGGCTGATGAGCCTCACCGGCGACCCCGAGGGGCCGCCGTACCGCGCGGGGATCTCGGTCTTCGACGTCATGGCGGGCAACCACGCCGCCATCGGCGTCCTCGCCGCCCTGCGCCACCGCGACGCGACCGGGCAGGGCCAGCACGTCGAGGTCAACCTGCTGTCCTCGGCGCTGACCGGCCTGGTCAATCACAGCTCCGCGTACGTCGCCGGCGGCGTCGTCCCCTACCGCATGGGCAACGCCCACCCGAGCGTGTTCCCCTACGAGCCGCTGCCCACCGCCGACAACGACATCATCGTCGCGGCCGGCAACGACGGCCAGTTCCGCAAGCTGTGCGAGGTGCTCGGCATCCCGGAGATCGCCGACGACCCGCGCTTCGCGCGCAACGCCGACAGGACCGCGCGCCGCGAGGAACTGCGGCCCATCCTGGTCGGGCGGCTCGCCACGCGCGGAGCGCTGGAGTGGTTCGAACTGCTGGTCGCGGCCGGGGTGCCGTGCGGGCCGATCAACACCATCGACGGCGGGTTCGCCATGGCCGAGCGCTTCGGGCTCGACCCGGTCGTGGAGGTCGGCGAGGGCGACCGGGCGGTCCCGACCACCCGCCACCCGATCCGGTTCTCCGCGACCCCCGCCGCCTATCGGCTGCCGCCCCCGGAGCTGGACGAGCACGGGGACGAGCTGCGTAAGTGGCTGACTGAGGAGGAGGACGACGATGTCTGACCGGCCCGAGATGATCGAGCGGCCGTCGTACCCCACGGCGTTGGGGGCGTCCTCACTGAAGTCGATCACCCTGCTCGGCTCCGACCTCGCCGAGGACGTCATGGGGAAGGTCGGGTTCGGCGAGCTCGCGTTCTGGCTCGCCGCCCAGCGGCGGCCCACGCCGGGCGAGACCCGGGTGTTCGAGGCCGTGCTCGCCGCGCTGGCCGACCACGGGTTCACCCCGACCGCGATCGTCACCCGGCTGACGTACCTGTCGGCGCCCGACTCGATCCAGGGCGCGCTCGCGGCCGGACTGCTCGGCGGCGGCTCACGCTTCCTCGGCGTGACCGAGGACTGCGGCCGGTTCCTGCACGACGTGCTGGCGGCCCACGACGGGCCGCTGCCGTCGGACGACGCCGGCTGGGACGCCCTCGCCCTGGAGACCGTGCGGGCCAGGCGGCAGGCGCGGCGGTTCATCCCCGGCCTCGGCCACCACGTGCACAAGGAGGGCGACCCCCGCACTCCCCGGCTGCTGGAGATCGCCGCCGAGGAGAACCTGGTCGGGCCGCACCTGTCGCTGTTCGCCGCGATCGGCCGCGTGCATCCCGAGGTGCTGGGCAGGACCCTGCCGCTCAACGGCGCGGGCGTCTGCGGCGCTGCGCTCGCCGACCTCGGCCTGCCGCTCGAACTGCTGCGCGGCTTCGCCCTGCTCGCCCGTACGGCGGGCCTGATCGGGCAGCTCGCCGAGGAGCTGCGCCGCCCGGTGGCGAACGAGATCTTCCTGTCGGTGGACCTCAACAACCGGTCCGTCGACCCCGAGCCCTACGCCCCTGACGCCACTGGAGGTCCGCATGGCTGAACTGGTCGCGGTGATCGCGTCCACCCATCATCCGTTCTACTACCGCGCCAGCACGGCCACCGGCGAGGACCGCCCGCCGTTCGCCGACGAGTGGGTGCGCAAGGTCGAGGCGTTCCGGGAGACGCTGACGAAGGCACGGCCCGACGTGCTGGTCATGGTCGGCTCCGACCACTTCCACCAGCTCTGGCTCGACAACATGCCGCAGTTCCTCGTCGGCAAGGCGCCCTTCTACGACGCCAACTGGTACAACGAGGAGCGCGAGTTCGGCCTGCCCCGGATGCTCTTCACCGGCCAGGAGGACCTGTCGGCGTACATCCTGCGGGAGGGCCTGGACGCGGGCTTCGACCTGGCCTTCTCCAACGAGCTGCGGATCGACCACTCGATCACGTGCCCGATCATCACGCTGCGGCCGCAGAACGACCTGCCGATCGTGCCGATCTACACCAACATCTTCGCGCCGCCGCTGCCGCGGCCGAAGCGGTTCGTGCAGCTCGGCCGTACGATCCGGGAGCTGGTGGAGTCGTGGCCGGCGGACAAGCGGGTGGCGGTGATCGGCACCGGGCACCTGTCGCTGGAGCTCGGCGGGCCGCGCCAGTTCGGCCCGCACGGGCCCGACCCCGAGTTCGACCGCAGGGCGGTCGAGTGGATCTCCTCCGGCGACATCGAGGGCTGCCTGTCGGAGGTCACCCTCGACAGCCTCCACCTGCCCGGCAACGCCACCCACGGCTTCATGGACTTCATGCTGATGATGGGCGTGGCCGGCGAGGGCGCCAAGGCCGACTACGTCGACACCTACGACCTGTTCCACACCATGGAGGCCTACTTCACCTGGTACCCCAACGGAGGCGTGGCGTGAGCAAGTACCTGCTGAACAAGTTCCTGTTCACCGTCGACCGCGATCCGGAACTGGTCGAGCGCTACCGCGAGGACCCCCGGGGCACGGTGGAGTGGTGGGAGGCCGAGCAGGCCAACCGGCTGCTGAGCTGTCACGGCGGGGAGGCGTCGACCTGGCTGCGCTTCGAGGACGCCGAGCGCGAGGCCCTGGCCGCCCACGACTACCCCCGGCTGTTCGAGCTGGGCGCGCACCCGTTCCTCACACTCACGTTGTTCATCGCGATGTTCGAGCGCGACCACGAGCCGCTGGGCTTCCAGACCGAGTACGCCCGGCGGCTGGCCCACATGACGTTGCCGTACCCCGACATCGCGACCTGATCGGACGGACCTGCCCGCCGCCGAGACGGGCCGGGCGGCGAGGCGCCGGGCACGCCGTGCGGGGCGGGCCCGGCGGCTCTCGCCGATGACCTTGCGCTGTGTTCGAGGGAGAGGTGGAACATGCGGGCGGCACAGATCGTGGAACCCGGCAGGCCGCCGCTGGTGGCCGACCTGCCCGTGCCCGTCGCCGGGCCCGGCGAGACCCTGGTCGAGGTGGGGGCCGCGCCGATCACGCCGCTCGACCTGCTGTGCGCGAGCGGCACGTCCTACTTCGGCAGGCCGCGCACGCCGTACGTGCCGGGGGTGCAGGGGGCGGGCGTCGCCGGCGGGCGGCCGGTGTGGTTCGCGACCACGGCCGGAATGGCCCCGGGCGACGGGAGCATGGCGCAGTTCGCGGTGGTGCCGGCGGACGACCTCGTCGCGCTGCCCGCCGGGGCCGACCCGGTCGCGGTGGCCGCGCTCGGGCTCTCGGCCGTCGCCGCGCACATGGCGCTGACGTGGCGGGGCGAGCTCGCCGCCGGCGATCAGGTCGTGGTGCTCGGCGCGGGCGGCGTCGTCGGGCAGGCCGCCGTACGGATCGCGCGCATCGCCGGCGCCCGCAGGGTGGTCGCCGGGGCCCGCTCCCCCGCCGCCGTCGAACGCGCCCGGCGGGCGGGCGCGGACGCCGTGGTGGCGCTCGACACCGGCGACGTCGCCACGCTGGCCGCCCGCTTCGCCGAGGCCTGCGACGGGCCGGCCGACCTGGTGCTCGACCCGCTCTTCGGCCCGGCGGCGGCCGCCGCGGCCCGTACCCTGCGTCAGGGAGGCCGGTGGGTCAACCTCGGCTCCTCCGCGGACGAGACCTGCCCCATCGACTCCTCCACGCTGCGCAGCAGGTCGCTGCGGCTGCTGGGATACACCAACAACGAGCTGACCCCCGAGCAGCGGGCCGCCTCGATCGTCTTCGTCGCCGAGCAGGCGGCGCTGGGGCGGCTGGAAGTCGCCCGCGAGACTGTCCCACTGGAGGACGCCGGCGCCGCCTGGCTCCGTCAGGCGGACGGCACCGCCTCCGGCAGGATCGTCCTGATCCCCGGCCCGGCGTCCTAGACTAGGCCGCGTCGAGCGCTTCGGTGATCTTGCGGCTCATGTCCGCCAGGGTAGGGCTGGGCTGGCCCTGGTGGGTCCGGGCGGCGGCTTCGGTGGCGACGAGGACGGTGTTGCGGAAGTTGTCGGCCTCGGCCGGAGCCTGCTGCTTGAGCAGGCGCATGGCCGCGGTCAGGGCTGGCAGCACCTGGTCGGCGATGGCGGCTACGGACTTGTGGTCCAGCTTCAGCTCCTTCGGGTACGTGGCGAGCACGTGCCCGATCGGGCCGGTGGCGGAGGCCAGGGCGATGGAGCCTTCGGTGGCGCTCTTGTGGGGCTTGCCGGCGGCATCGGCGGCCGACATCAGTGTGACGGCGCCGTAGGCAGCAGTGCGCAGGGTGAGCTGGTCCTGCTCGGTCAGGGTGAGGGGCATGGCGAAGTACTCCTTGGATCTGTCGTGAAAGTTGATCGCTGAGGACGGCTCTACTGGGGCGGGCTTGGTGTCAGGCGTCGATGGCCTGGTAGAGGGTGGTCCAGAAGTCGTTCATCAGGTGCGCCGGGCTCGGCACGGAGTAGCCGAGCTGGCAGAGCAGGATGCCGGTGAGCTGGTTGGCCGGGTCGGCGTAGGCGGAGGTGCCGCTGCCGCCGTCCCAGCCGAACTGGCCGACGGGGGCGTAGTCGCCGCGGTAGGTGCGTACCGCCATGCCCATGCCCCAGCCGCCCTGCTGGCCCTGGCCGAAGGAGATGTGCACGTTGTTGACGGCCAGAGCGGTGCGGGCGGCGTTCTGCTCTGGGGTGAGCCGGTTGGTGGTCATCAGCTCGACGGCGGGCCGGGACAGGATGCGCTTGCCCTGGTGGGTGCCGCCGTTGAGCAGCATCTGGAAGTAGGCGTGGTAGTCGTCGGCGGTGGAGACCAGCCCGCCACCGCCACCTTGGAAGGCCGGGGGTGCGCTCCAGCGGCCGTTCTTGGGCTCGTCCCAGGCGAAGAACTCCCCGGTGGCCGGGTCGGGGGCGTACAGGGTGGGCAGCCGGTCGAGCTGGTCTGCGGGCACGTGGAAGCCGGTGTCGTTCATACCGAGGGGCTCGAAGATGCGCTCGCGCAGGAACTCCTCGAACGACTGGCCGGTGACCCGGGAGACCAGCACTCCGACCAGGTCGCTACCGATCTGGTACTGCCACTGCTCGCCGGGCTGGTACTGCAGCGGCAGTGTGCCCAGGCGGCGCATCCACTCGTCGGGCTCGGGCACCTCGACCGGCAGGTTGGGGGTGAGGCCCTGCTCGAAGACCGCGTTCATGATCGGCTTGCCCAGCGAGGTGAAGTCCAGGCCGAGCCCGAAGGTGCAGGTCAGCACGTCCCGCACGGTGATCGGGCGGCGGGCCGGCACGGTGTCGTCCAGCTCGGCGTCGGGCCGCGTCAGCACCCGCCGGTCGGCCAGCTCGGGCAGCCACGGGTCCACCACGTCGTCCAGCCGCAGCCGGCACTCGTCCAGCAGCACCATCGCCGCCGCGATCGAGACCGGCTTGGAGGTGGAGGCCATCCGGAAGATCGTGTCCCGGCGCATCGGCGCGCCACCGTCATGCTGCATCGTGCCCAGCGCCTCGACGTGCGTGTGACCGCCCCGGCTGACCAGCGCGACCACGCCGGGGATCTTCCCGGACTCGACATGCCGCGCCAGCACCTCGCGCAGCCTGCGCAGTCCGACCGCGGAGAAGCCGTCGTTGTTATGTCCCATGAAGAATTTCCTCACCTATAGTGTTCAATCTTGCGAAACCCGTCCCAGTGCGCCGCTCATGAGCATCCATGAGCGGCGCGCGAGGGGTCGGGGTACTTATGGCGTGGCCTGGTGCGCGACCGCCGAACCGTTCATGGCATCCACCATCGCCGAACGCTCTGACACCGCGCCGTCGCCGTCCTGACGCATCCGCTGACACGCGACGGAAGCAGGTCGCTCACATCCGGGGGCCGAGAAAGCAGCCGCCGGAGGCGTCGATGATCTGCCCGGTCACCCAGCGGCCCGACTCGGAGGCCAGAAAGGCCACCACGTCGGCGATGTCGGCAGGCTGACCGGCCCGCGGGATGGCGTTGCCGCTGCCCACCGCCCGCTGGACCTCGGGGTTGTCGAGCATCCACGGGTTCATGTCGGTGACGGTCGGGCCGGGCGCCACGGCGTTGACCGTGATGCCGCGCCCGCCGACCAGCTGGGCGAGGGAGCGGCTGAGTACCTCGATGGCGGCCTTGCTCATCGCGTACGGCTGCTCGGGCATCCCGATCCTGGTCGCCGCCGTGGACAGGTTGATGACGCGACCATTGTCGTTCAGCAGCGGCAGGGCCCGCTGGATGATGAACAGCGGCGCCTTGGTGTTGACCGCGATCAGGTGGTCGAACGCCTCCGGGGTGATCGTGTCGATCGAGTCGGCGGTGATGGCGGCGTTGTTGACGAGGATGTCCAGCCGCACCTGGCCGGTCTGCGCGAGCAGGCCCGCCTCCAGGGCGGCGAACAGGGTGTCCACATCCCCGGCCACGCCCAACTCGGCCCGCACCGGAAAGGCCCGGCCACCGTCGGCCTCGATCAGGTGCACAGTCTCCCGGGCTGCCGCCTCGTTGCTGCCGTAGTGCACGGCCACCAGCACCCCGTCGGCCGCCAGGCGCCTCGCGATGGCCCGGCCGATCCCTCGGGAGGCCCCGGTTACCAACGCTGTGCTGCCCAGCAGAGGCGTCATCTCGTCGCTCCAGAAGTGATCCAAATCTCTCGGTGAATAGGATCAACGGCGACAAGCACCTGAAACAATGACAATCTGCGCAAGATGGCATTAACTCACGGGTTAATGTGAGGGGACCGTGGAACTTCGCGACATCGAGATCTTCCTGACCCTGGCCGAAGAGCTGCATTTCGGCCGGACCGCCGAACGGCTGTGCGTGAGCCCCGCCCGCATCACCCAGGCCATCAAGAAGCAGGAACGCCAGATCGGCGCCCCGCTGTTCGAGCGCACCAACCGCACGGTCCGGCTGACCCCGCTCGGCCGCCAGCTCCGCGACGACCTGTGGCCCGTCTACACCGGCCTGCAGGACGGCATGCATCGGGCCAAACTGGCCGCCCAAGGCGTCACCGCCGTGCTGCGCGTCGGCACGCTTCCCATCAACCTCCGGGACCTGCGCCCTTACTGGGACACCTTCCGTACCCACCACCCGCAGTGGAAGCTGCAGATCCAGCACGCCTCCTTCGTCGACCCGTTCGCCGGGCTACGCCGTGGCGACATCGACGTCCTGATCTGCTTTCTACCGGTCGAAGAACCCGACCTGACGGTGGGCCCGGTCCTGTTCGCCGATCCGCGGGTGGTTGCCGTGGCCGCCGAGCACGAACTCACCCGGCGCACCTCCGTCTCGCTGGAGATGCTCGCCGACTTCCAGCACTGCGACGCCCTGTCCCGGCCGGACTACTGGATGGACGGCTACATCCCAACTCACACCCGCGCGGGGCGCCGGATCGAACGCGGCCCCGTGGTACGCAACACCGAAGAGATCCTCACCCTGACCAGCATGGGGGAGGCCGTCAGCCTCTTTCCCGCCCACATGAGGCGCTATTGGAGCCGGCCTGACATCGCCTACCTGCCCGTCAGCGACATCGACACCCTGCGGTATGCCCTGGTGTGGCGTACCGAGACCGAGAACGACCCCATCCGGGCCCTCGCCCGAATCGCCACCGACCTCGGCCCCCTTGCCACCTGAGCCGAGCATCCTTGAGCACGCCGTGTTTAGCCGCGCAGGTAAGGAGCTCCGCGTGAAGACCATCACCAGCACCTGCGCTGTATCGCTTTCGAGACGGGCACATCGGCCATCGGCGCCTCGCCTGGATGGTGCTGATACCGCCCTCCGCTACGGCAAACCCGGCGCCGAAGCCATCGCCAAGGTCACCGATGCCCTAGACGAGCCGCTGGAGGCCGTACGGGAAGGTGGCACCGGCGCCGGACCCTCCCTGGATAATCAGGAAGCCTCGTCCCCGCCAGAATTATCGGGAGATTCCTGTGCCGGAATCGCCAGGAGAAAGGGCCGTGCAAGCGGTCGCCCGGGTCTGCGAGGGCTCGGCGCATTGAAGTAGGTCGCTTCACACAGCGATTCATCTCTGAAATGCCTCTACGGCCTCGACGGGACGGCCGTAGGCGACGGCAAGGGCCGTGCCCTTCTCCGGCCGGACATGATGGGCATATGGATCACACGCGAATGGAGTCGTACTTCGACGGGCGAGCGGCCGGTTACGGGCAGCTGAGCTGGCACGCCGGCTACGCCGAGCGGCTGGTGGAGCTCGCGGGCCTGACGCCCGGCATGCGCGTGCTGGACGCCGCCACCGGCACGGGGCTGGCGGCGCTGGCCGCGGCACGCGCGGTCGGTCCCTCCGGTCAGGTGGTCGGCGTGGACATCTCGGCCGGGATGCTGCGGGAGGCCGGCCGGTTGCTCGCCGCGTCCGGTCTGACCAACGTGAGCTATGTGAAGGCGGACGCCACCGCTCTCGCCGGGTTCGACGACGAGGCGTTCGACGTCGTCCTGTGCTGTGCGGGGACGCTCTACCTGCAGGCCTCGGCGGCGTTCGCCGCCTGGCATCGGGTGCTGAGGCCGGGCGGGCTTGTCTGCTTCTCCGCGATGCGGGCCGGCTTCCCCCGCGCGGCTCGCGTGTTCCGTGAATGCGCCAGGGACTTCGGCCTCGCCCTCACCGATCCGATGGCCGAGGTGGGCACGGAGGAGAGCAGCCGCGTGGCGGTGGCCAAGGCCGGCTTCGTCTACGAACGGGCCGTACCGGATGTGATCGCGCTCCCACCCAGAAACGCGGCGGACCTGTGGCGGGGCCACATGGTGAACCCGAACTACTTCGAAGTCGCGTCGCTCTCCCCGGAGGAAACGGCCGCCTTCGAGGCGCGCTACCGCGCTCAGGTCTCCGAGCTGTCGAACGAGCCGGACGCCTTCGATCTACCGGTCATGTACGTCTACGCCCGCAAGCCTGGGCGGGCGGGCCGCCGCGACGCGGCGGCCAGGACGTGACCTGCGGTTTCCTAGGAGGCGGTGACCTGCGGGACGGACTCGTAGAGCGCCCAGTCGGCGCTGATCGCGCCGGCGGTCTTCAGCAGCAGTGGCAGGTGCTCCTCGGTCAGTTTCTCCAGGGAGGTCTCGGCGGCGTGGCTGTTGACGTTCACGGCCGCGATGACGTTGCCGGAGCCGTCGCGCAGCGGCGCGGCCACCGACCGGATGCCGAGCGCGAGCTGCTCGTCGGTCAGCGCCCAGCCCTTCGCCCGCACCTCGCGCAGCAGGGCGTCGCGCTCCTGCGGACCGGGCCGCCAGCGCGGCTCGATGCCCGACCTGCTCGGCTCCGCCAGCACCCGCTCCAGCTCGTCCGGCGGCAGCGCGGCCAGCAGCACCTTGCCCAGGGAGGTCTGCATCGCGGGGAACCGCGTCCCGATCTGCACCGAGAGGGCGACGATCTTCGGCACGGCCACGCGGGAGACGTACACGATGTCGGACCCGTCGAGCTGGGCGATGGACGACGACTCGCGCGTCTGGGCGACCAGTCGCTCCAGGTGCGGCCGCGCCACCTCCCACAGGCCCATCGAGCGGACGTAGGAGACGCCGAGTTCGAGCACCCGCGGGGTCAGCGCGAAGCCGCCCTGCGCCGAGCGGGCGTATCCCAGCTCCTGCAGCGTGAGCAGGATGCGCCGGGCGGTGGGCCGGGCCAGGCCGGTCGCCGCCGCCACCTCGGTCAGGGACATCACCGGGCGCCCCGGCTGGAAGGCTCTGATGACATCGAGGCCGCGCGCGAGCGCCTCGATGAAGTCAGGTCCGGTGTCGCCTCGTGCCATGAACGCCTCTTCCGCTCGAACTCGCCGAGTCAACCTTAGACCCTGTCCGCGATTGACTGTCCGCCTGACGGCGGTCTGCGTGGCCCGAGATGCCCAGCGTCACATCACCGTAACGTGCCGGTCGGCGGTGACACGCTCTCGTATGACCGTCACACGGACCCCTGTCCGCTGGATCGGCGTGCTGACAACGCCATGACAGGACGGTGAGAAGTGTGTCCGGCGCCCATGTCGGGAGGATGGCCGGAGTCCTACCGTGCGCGGAAAGGATCGGTGCGCCAGGTCACCCGAGGAGCCCCCATGGTCACGTCCTTGCCCGCACGGCCGCCGCGAGCGGCCCTCGCCCTCACGACCCTCCTGCTCGTCCTGGCCGGCCTGCTCGGCACGGGGCTGATCACCCCGCCCGCGCGGGCCGCCTCGCTGGTGCAGGTCGGCTCCTTCGGAGCCAACCCGGGCAACCTGGCGATGTACGCCTACCGTCCCGACGGCCTGCCCGGCGGCCGGCCGCTCGTGGTGCTCCTGCACGGCTGCACGCAGAACGCGAGCGGCTACTTCGCCGATTCGGGGTGGCGCAAGTACGCCGACCAGTGGGGCTTCGCCCTGGTGCTGCCGCAGACCTCCAGCGCCAACAACTCGTCCAGCTGCTTCAACTGGTTCCAGACCGGTGACACCACGAGGGGGCAGGGTGAGGCCGCGTCCATCCGCGCCATGGTGGCGTACGCGGTCGCCGACTACGGGACCGACCCCTCACGGGTCTACGTGTCCGGATTGTCGGCGGGCGGGGCCATGTCCGCCGTCATGCTGGCGACGTACCCGGACGTGTTCGCCGCCGGGTCGATCGCCGCCGGCCTGGCCTACCGCTGCGCGAGCAGCCTGACCGAGGCGTCCGGCTGCCAGTACGGCCCGACGAGCAGGACCCCGCAGCAGTGGGGTGACCTGGTGCGTAACGCCTACCCCGGCTACACCGGGCCGTACCCGCGGGTGGCCGTCTGGCAGGGCCAGTCCGACTACACGGTCGTCCCCGCCAACGGCGCCCAGTCCCGCGACCAGTGGACGAACGTGCGGGGCGTCTCCCAGACTCCCTCCTCCACCCGGTCGCTCACCGGCGGCACGACCCTCAAGGTGTACGGCGACGACGACGTGCGCCTCTACGAGATCAGCGGTATGGGCCACGGCCTGCCGGTCGATCCGGGCGGAGCCGCCGACCAATGCGGCGCCACCGCGGCGTACTTCCTCGACGCGATCTGCTCGGCCTACCACGACGCCCGCTTCTTCGGCCTCGACGGCGGCGCGCAGCCCAGTCCCAGCCCCACGCCCACCACCACGCCAAGTCCCTCACCCAGCCCCTCACCCCGCGCCACGCCGAGCGCCACGCCGACGGGCACGTGCGTGCGGGCCGGCAACTACGCCCACACCACCGCCGGGCGGGCGTACCAGTCCGGCGGCTACACCTATGCCAAGGGGTCGAACGACGCGATGGGCCTGTGGAACACCTTCACCACGCACGCGCTGCGCCAGACCGGCCCGGACTACTGGGTGCTCGCCGACGGCCAGTGCTGACCCTTCGCGTCCCCTCCGGCCGCGCCCCGTCCGGCCTGGCCGGCCTGGCCCCGGGGCGCGGGCCACGCGTCACGCACTCCCGGCCGGGAGGGGCTCGCCCGTCTCCAGCAGGGTCTTGAGCGCGGACAGGACCTGGGGCCAGCCCTCGCCGACCATCTCCCGAACGGTGCTGCCGGGATCGAAGCCGTCGTGGACGACGGTCAGTTTGACCGTCTCCCCCACCTGCTCGATCTCGAACGTCACCCGTGACCTGCGCTCCGCCTTCAGCCTGGCGAGCACGTCCTCCCCCAGACCGACCGCCTCGGCCCACTCGGGCGTGAAGGAGTGCCAGGTGTAGGAGAGACGGCGGCCGGATTCCGACTCGACGACCACCTGCTCGGGATCGGCGATCGCCACGGCGCCCTGGTGCCAGGTCATCGGCGCCCCCGCTCGCCAGTCGGTGTCGAACGACAGGCCCCAGTAGCGCCGGGTGAAGCCGGGGTCGGTGAGTGCCTGCCACAACCGCTCGGGCGTGGTCTTGATGTAGGTGGTGTAGACGAACTCGGGGTTGCCCATCGGCTCCTGCTCCAATGCGTTCTTGAGATCGGCGAGAGCACGGGCCCGCTCGCGGTCGAACCTGCTCATCCAGCGGTCCGCGATGGCGTTGATGGGCACGGCGTTGAGGTAGTGCAGCTTCTCCCGGCCACGCCACACCGTGACCACGAGGTTCGCCACCTCCAGCACCGCCAGGTGCTTGCTGACCGACTGCCGCGTCATGTCCAGCTCCGCGCAGAGTTCACGCAGCGTCTGGCCGTTGCGGGCGTTCAGGCTGTCCAGCAACCTGCGGCGGCTGACGTCGGCCAGCGCCTTGAACACCTCGTCCATCTTCCCCATCCCGAACATGCAGCCATTTGGCTGCATGAACCATAGGCAACCGCACGGCTGCATGTCAACCCGTCCCACCGACCGCCCGCCGGAGGCCCAGGCGACAGGAACGCGCACTCCACCGCCAGAAGGGGGCGAAATACGGCATCAAGCGGACGTTCTATGTGTATGCCGTGTTTTGGAATTAGTCGGTCATTACTCTCCTACGCCATTATTGTCGCCACCACTCCGAATCGACACACCGCGTGACCAACCGTCTATGCGCACGTCATTGGGTAAGACGGCAGAGGTCTTTTACGGTGGGGCTCCCACCGTCCCGTGGAGGCATTTCGTGGAACTCGTCGGCGCGTGGTCCCGGCGCCTCGCCGAGCGTCTCACGCCTCATGAGATCGATTTCGCCGCAGAGGTCGGCGCCGCGTATGCCGAAGGAGGAGAACGCCGCCGCCGTCTTTTCGATCCCGGAGACGGCGGTGAAACCGGGGGATTCGCGCCCGGCGCGGGAATCGGCGAACTGCCGGTCATTCTCGACGCGCTGCGTGCCGTCGCCGGTCACCTGCACACGTTTCTCGCGGACGGAATGATCGGGAACACGCTCGCCGTGTACGCCCTCATCCAGGCGCGGCGCGGCACCGAGACCTCCTCGCCCGAGCGAGCCGCCGTCCGCGGCCCATCGTCGCCCGGGCCCTCGTCGCCCAGCCGGACCGACCCCGGCCGGACGGACCCCGGCCAGGGGCGCCTGCTCGATCAGGCGATCGACCTCCTGACGGAGCGCCTCGTCGCGTACGGCATCAGCAGGGAGAGGGCCGAGCAACAGACCTACCGGCTCCTGGAGACGGTCTTCGCACCGGGCAACACCCTGGAGGAGATCGAGGCGCTGCTCACCGCCCTCCTGGCCACGCCACCCGCGGCGCCTCTTCCGGAACCCCGGCTCGGCGGGCGGTCGCGTTCCTGGATGCTGCCGCCGTGGCTCTGGTTCTACCTGATCGCCTGCCTTCCGGTGGGCGTGCCCGGGCTGATCGGCGACTGGATCCGCCAGGCGACCGACTACTGGGGCCTGATGACGGACAGCTCCGTGGGGGTCGCCCGCACGGCGGGAATCGTGCTCGGTGTCGCGAGCATCACCCAGCTCTTTCCCGTCCTGGTTCTGCTCGGGGCGATGGCGAGCCTGCTGCTGCCGGCGTCTCGCGGACGACGCGTGGAGCGGCGGCACGATCTGAGAGTCAGCGACAACCCGGTCATCGGGGAGATCGCCGCGTTCGTCCGGCGGCAGGACCCTTCCATCGCGATCAGGTTCAGCGAGAGCAGCCGCATGCTGGCGCGCGTCTATCCCGTGGGCTGGAGGAAGGCGCGGATCGCCGTGTTCCTCCCGCTGACCGTCCTGTGGCGGGCCGACCGCGAGGCGGCCGAGGCCGTGCTGCTGCACGAGATCGCCCACCGCCGCCAGCGCGACCAGCACGTCGTCGGTCTCGCCAGCCCTTTCACCTGGCTGGTACGCGTCTGGGGCCCGATCTTCGTGCTGGCCGGGCTGCTGCCGATCACCCTGTACGCCACGTTCGGAGGCGTGGCCGGGCGCCTGCTGATCGGGCAGCTTCTCGTCCTCGCCGTCGCCGTCCCGAGGATGCTGCTCATGCCGGTCATGGCGCTGTGGCTGGCCGAGCTCAGCGCGGATCGGCTGGCGGTCCGGGAGCGTGGCGCCGACGTGCTCATCCGGGCACTCGACCGCGAACGGGCCCTTCCCCGCGGCCGGCTGAGGCGTGCCGGCGGGCTGCTCACCCACCCGCCGCTCGGGCTGCGCAGGAAGGTCGCCGAGGGACGCTTCCACGGCCTCACCGGGCTCGCCGTGGCCTGGCCCGCGACCCTCGTCGTCCGGCTCGTGCTGGTGTCGGCCGTCGCCCTGCCCGCGTTCATGCTCATCGGCGAGGACGCCGGCGCCGCGATCGCCCACGTGTTCCAGAGCATCGCCGACGGGCTCGCCTTCGACCGGCTCATCCTCGCCGGGAGCACGGTGCTGCTGGTCGTCTGGCCGTGGATTGTCCGGACGCGCCACGACGACCGGCGAAATGCCCAGTTCATCCCCTATGCGCTGGCGGCCGTCCTTCCGCTGGCGCTCTATTCGGCGAGTTTCCTGGGCAACGTGCCGACCGGCTGATTCCGGACACCGGGCGAACGGACACCGGGAAAACGCACAGCGGACCCGAAGCGACCTTCGACCGACCGTACGACAGGGAGGGGATTTCTCATGAGAAAACGGAAATTCGGATTAGCGGCCGCGGCGGTTTCCGTGACCGCGGTGCTCGGCACGGCGGTCCCGTCCGGCGCGGCGTCCGGCACGCAATCCGCCCTACGGATCTATCGCGGCACCGCCACGGTGGTGGTCGACGTCTACGACTACTGCGGAGGCCCCCTCTGGGGCGAGCACCGGTTCGTCGGCACCAGCCGATACAAGGCGGCCGCGAAATTCGTCACCGGTCCACGCAAGTCCGCCGCAGGCCGGGTCGAGCGCAACCCCTTTTACTGGGAGTTCTACGTCGGCGACATCGGAGCCGTCGGTTCCTTCCAGCTCGGCTCCGCCCACGTCGTCACCGCGTCGGCCCGCGATCTCGGCGGGAACGCACGCGACCCGAAACTCCTGCTGGGCTACTGGGTCACCAGCCGATCGGGCACCTCCTGGTCCGGGAAGCTGGTCGACAGCCACCGCGCCGAGGGG
This sequence comes from Microbispora rosea, assembly GCF_900156315.1. Lineage (GTDB taxonomy): Bacteria > Actinomycetota > Actinomycetes > Streptosporangiales > Streptosporangiaceae > Microbispora > Microbispora rosea. The sequence continues at coordinate 105,175 of NZ_FTNI01000003.1, forward strand.
GCCACGTTCAACCACTTCTACGGAGAGAAGACCACCGTCCCCTGCCGCGATCTCGGCACGTCTCGTTTCCTCTACGCCGTCAACGCCGGGGCGACGGTGTCGGGCCGGGTGAGCTCGGGCAGCGCGGCGTTCACCATCCGCGGCTCGACCTACGGTGACAACTACCGGTTCCGGATCACGTTCAGCGGCTGACGGGAACGTTCCACGCGGCGGGGTACGACAGCCAGAGAACACGAATGCTGTTCGAGGACACGGTGCTGCTCGAGGACTGTGTTCGCCTTCACACGGTTCACACGGCGACGGCGCACCGGGGGGTGGCGCCGCCGTCGGCACCGCAGGCAGGGCGACGGGAAGGCCGTTGGTCCGCCGCCCGGACGTACGGAGGTGCTGGCCGATGAAGGGACGCGTTCTGCCGGTGGCCCTGCTGACGGCCGATCTGCTGGTCGGCGCGGGCGGCCCGGCCGCCACAGCCGCCACGGCCGCCACGCCTTCCTCACCCGCCGTGCTCACCGCGCCCGGGGCCCCGACGCCGACGGCCGACCACAACGACCGGGACGTCATGTTCGCCCGGATGATGATCCCGCATCATCGTCAGGCGGTGGAGATGGGGAGGCTGGCCGCGGACCGCGCGGCGGACGCCCGGGTCGCGCGGCTCGCCCGGCGGATCGAGGCCGCGCAGGCTCCGGAGATCCGGACGATGAGCGGCTGGCTCACAACCTGGGGCGAGCGGGTGCCCGGTGAGAGCCCGGCGCCGGCGCACCACGCCATGCCCGGGATGATGTCCCCCGAGGACATGCGGCGTCTCGAAGGGCTGTCCGGACGGGCCTTCGACCGGGCCTTCCTCACGATGATGATCCGCCACCACGAGGGAGCGGTCGCCATGGCGCGCGACGAGCTGCGCGGCGGCACCTACGAGCCGGCCCGGCGGATGGCGGAGTCCATCGTCTCCAGCCAGTCGGCCGAGATCAAGGAGATGAAGAGCATGCTGGACAGCCTGCCGGGTTGATCTGCCTCACCCGCGCTTGCGGTGCCGTCCGCCGGACGTCGCCGCCGCGGCCTTGACCCGGATCCCGGTCACGGCGGTGGAGACCACCGCGAACAGCAGGCCCGCCGGCAGGACGGCGTCGCCCGGCGACCACACGACGTCGAGGGCCTTCCCCTGCGTGGCCGCCATGTTCCTGGTGGCGGGCGCCCCGGCGCTCTGGACGCTCGCGTTCACGGCCGCCGCCGGCTGGATCGTCACCGGCGCCTTCTGCGCCACCTTGACCTTGCGCGGCAGGCCGTACCCGACGATCTTGCTTGTGTCGCGCACCTTGCGCTTCAGCCACACGCCGTCGACATTGCCCTCGATCGTGTGGACCTTGCGGCCGACGACCTTCTCGACGATGCCGACGTGGTCGATGTCGCGGATCTTCTTGGACCCCGACCAGGCGAAGAACACCACGGCGCCCGGCTCGGGGTTGTCGCTCCAGGCGTGGTGCTTCTCGAACCACTTGGCGTGCCGCGTGGTCAGCGCGAACTCCCCGACGTGGTCCTGCACCCCGGCCCGGTCGGCCGCCCAGGAGACGAACATGTCGCACCAGGGGGCGGCCTTGAAGTCGGGGTCCTTGGCGACGTTGTCGGCGTACCACTCGCCGAACTTCGTGTGTTTCCCGGCTCGCTCGCGGTAGCCCAGTTCGGGGCGTACGGCGTCGAGCAGCTGTCGAGCTATCGGATCGGTGGAAATCGGAGGCTCCTCATGGCGCGCTTCGAGACATGACGAACGGCCCGCGGGGCGTGGCGGCATGACGGCATGACCGTCCGGGGACACGCCACGGCGGGGCGGAATCAGAAACGGGAGATGCGGCAGCCCGTCACGGGCGCGCCATCACCCCGGAAGCCTGGAGACGTTCCAGGGCGGGCATGCGGTCCGGCGACGCGGCGCGGACCGGGTGGGCAGGTGGAGCCGACACTCCACACGCTCTCCTCTCCTTGGCCGCCTACCGGGTTAGCTGACGGGTTCGGGCCAGGAGTAGCCCTACCGGATGGTCCGGATTCACCCCAGGAGACGTGGGTCCCCGGTTCCCGGGATCGATGACTTCCGGGATTCGGCGGTCGCCGGTCGTCCTCGGGTTGAGGACCGCGCACCGGCGAGACACACGGGAAGTTTAGTAGATAACAAGTAAGACACGACGAAAAACCCGGCAAAGGGCATCATTCCGGCCACCACCCTGCCCTGCTTCCGCAGGTCCTCGCGGTCTCCGGCCACCGGCGGTGAGATGCGCCACACAGCTGCCACGCAGCCGCCGCACAGCCGCCACACAGCCGCCACACAGCCACCGTAGGGCACGAGCACGCGCCCGGCGGACGGGCCGGGACGACCCCGCCCGCCGCCATCCGGCCCGGCGGTGGACGGGCGACTTGGTTAGCTCAGCTAACGACTAAGGTGGGCTCCTGCACCGCCATCTCACGGGCAGCGCTGTGGTCAGAGGAAAGGGAATCTCAATGACGGACGCGATGTGGGCCGGCACGGTCGCCGTGACCGGGCACGAAGGCGCCGAACTCGAAGCGTACGCGGCGCGGCCGCTCGACTCCGCTCCCCACGGCGGGGTCGTGGTGATCCACCACATGCCCGGCTACGACGCGGCCACCAAGGAGATCGTCCGCAGGTTCGCCGCGCACGGCTACGCGGCGATCTGCCCGAACCTGTACTCCAGGGAGGGCGCGGGCGTCAGCCCGGACGACCAGGCCGCCGCCGCCCGTGCCAAGGGCGGCGTCCCGGACGAGCAGCTCGTCGGCGACGTCGCCGGCGGCGCGGCCTACCTCAACGGCCTGGAGCACGCCAACGGCAAGATCGGCGTCATCGGCTACTGCTCCGGTGGGCGGCAGACGTTCCTGGCCGCCTGCTCGCTGCAGATCGACGCGGCCGTCGACTGCTACGGGGCCTTCGTGGTCAACTCACCGCCCGCCGAATTCCCGCTGGCGGCCACGCCGCTGATCTCCCGGGCCGCCGACCTGTCCTGCCCGCTGCTCGGGCTCTTCGGCGCGGACGACCAGTTCCCCTCGCCGGAGGAGGTGGGGGTGCTCTCCACGGAGCTGGACAAGCTCGGCAAGGACCACGAGTTCCACGTCTTCCCCGACGCCGGCCACGGGTTCTTCTCCATGGACCGGCCGGCCTACCGGCCCGCCGCGGCGGTGGAGGGCTGGAAGAAGGTCTTCGATTTCTTCGGCCGCCACCTCGCCGCCTGAGGAGAACAGCAATGTGCACCTATCTCACCGAGAAGATCCGCGTCGACGGCGCCGCCAAGGGGGCGTCGGGCTGGTTCACCGTCACCGACGGCATGGTCTACATCGACCATCCCTACCACGCGTGCCAGGAGCACACGGTGAACATCGACATCACCAACCCGGCGGAGGGCCCGTCGGCCCGGGTCGCGATCGAGCTCACCGAGGAGGCGGCGCTCGCCCTCGTTGAGGCCATCCACAAGGCCCTGGCCGCGGCGCCGCCCGGGCTCGCGGCGGCCGCCCGCCGATCCGCCTGATCCCGCCCTCCCGCCGATCGGCCTCCGCCTCGTCCTGCCCAGCCCGCCCGCCGGCCGCGCGACGCCCCCGAGAGGGTGAAGCACGGCCGGCGGGCGGCCTGCGTCAGGCTTCGAGCGACATGTAGAGGCGGGTGCCGCCCGGCCGGAAGCCCACGCGTTCGTAGACCCGGCGCGATCCCTCACCGCCGTACTCCAGCCACACCGACCGCGCTCCCCTGGCGAGCATCGTCTCGGCGAGCGTGGCGGTGACCGCGCCGGCGATGCCCCGCCCGCGGAACTCGGGACAGGTGCCGACGCCGGCGAGCTCCGACGTCTCCACGGCCGGAGCGGAGCACATGGCCGCTCCGGCGCAGCCGCCGCCGGGCGCCCGGACGAACCGGACCGCGCCGCCGCTCTCCTCCGTACGGCGCAGCCGGGCCGCGCCCTCCGGTGACGAGGCGAACTCGCCGCCGAACGCCTTGGACAGCGCGGCGTCGATCGCCGCGTAGTCCTCGTCCGTGGACGGCGTCTCCACCGGGAGAGCGGCCCGCGGCATCGTCAGCGTGGCCGGGACGCAGACGAGGTATTCGTGCACCGCTTCGACGGTGAACCCGGCCTCGTGAAGAGCGGGCTGCACGTCGGGCGCGGCGCCCGGGGCGAACTCGAGACGGGGCTTGAGCCCGCGCTCGCCGAACGCTGCGATCAGCGCCGCGACGTCCCGCGCGCCCGGCCGGGCGCCGGGCAGGGGTGTCGCGTAATTGACGTACGGACTGGTGGTGCCGGGGTCAACGCCGAGGACGAAGCCCCCGATCTCGACGACTTCGGGACGGCGGCGCAGGTTGGCCACGGCGAAACTCTGGACATCGATGCCCACGGTGATATCGACCTCACGGATGACAAGGTGGAGCGGTTCGCCCGCCGCGGAGCGGAGGGTGAACGCGCAGGCGAGAACCATCCCGGACAGGGATGGAGAAGGTGCGCGAGTCGCACCGTCGCGTGGGGCCGCCGTGAGACGAGGGCAGTGAACCGGTGACGCGGGAGCGTTCCGGTCAGTGCCGGCGGCGGCCGCTGCGGGACGCCGAGAACATAGGCTTCGTTCCTTCTGTGTGCGTGTGCTGAAGCGCGCTCACTGTCCCACGCACGCCTCCGGGTGCACAAACCATTTGTCACCTGCCCATTTGTCACCTGCGGGGTCGCCGCGCCGCGGGGCGAGCATGCCGACGAGGTCGGCGGCGTCGAGAGAGCGGATCACGGCGGGGTCGAGGTGGGCCGGGTGCAGGGCGTAGACCTGCGCCCCCTCGCTCACCCGCACGTCGTCCCGCAGCACCACGGCGAGATCCGCCTCCGTCGTGCCGGCGTCCGGCCCGCAGGCCGCCACCCGTCGTGCCCCGAGGCGGGACGCGAAGGCGGCGGCGTCCTCGCCGGGACGACGCGCGTGCCGGCTCACGGCGCCGTCCCGGTGCCGTACGACGACCTCGCGGGCGCGGGCGGCGGCGTGCCAGCAGGCGACCTCCCACAAAGTGACGCGCTCGCCGAGACCATAGGCGTCCTCGGCCGCCGCTCCCAGCCGGGCGAGCCGGCCCTCGTGTTCGTACACGTCGTGGATCCCGGCGAACGCGGACACGTTGAGGTCCACCCAGCGCATGGTGCGCGACCAGAGGTCGGCGACGAGTGGGACGAGGATCTTGGCCGGGCCGGTCAGGTCGAAGCGCTGCCGTACGGCGAGCGGGTCGAACAGGCCGCCCGGGTCGTCCATGAATCCGGCGAAACCGCGGACCAGGTCGTCGAACGGCACGTCGTTGTAACTGAACACGACGGGCACGACGTACCGGCCGCCGGTCGCGCGCAGCGCGGCCACGTCGAGGTCCACGAACTCCGACGCGCCCTGCGGCTCGGGCGCGGAGGTCAGGTCCCCGGAGTGGACGGCGGCGTTCGCGCCGAGCCGCAGGTTCGTGTAGTCGCACAGCCCGGCGAACTCCCACCGCGCGTCGAACACCGCCACCGACAGGTCCAGATCGACCCGGTGGCCCGCGGGCTCCGCCCAGTGCAGGAACAGCCGGATGCGCTCGCCGCGCGGCAGCGGCCGCACGCTCCCCCGTGGCAGCCGCACCAGCGAGGCCGAGGCGGACCGCTCGGCCTCCGGCGCGAGCAGGTCACTCAGCTCCTCGTCCAGCAGCGCGGTCTCGACGGACGGCAGCGCGGCGGCCCGGCGCAGCATCTCGCCGGTCAGCACGGCGGTCAGGGCGGCCACGGTCTCGGGGGCGAGCTCCTCGCGGACGTCGGGTTCGGCCCAGATCCGCGCCGCTCCCCCGCGCGGCAGGAACATCCGCGTCCCGCCCGGCGGCGTGCGCAACTGGCCCAGGGTGGCGATCAGCACGGCCGGGGAGACATGCGGCGCGGCGGCGCGCAGGGCCTCGGCGAGATCGGCCGCGGGCAGGCGGCGGGCGAGATCGGCGGTGCGCCGCAGCAGCTCGCCCGGCCGGCGTGAGAGCAGGGCGAGAGCCTCGCGGGGATCGGTCCGCAGCGCGGCCTCGAACCGGCCCGCGAAGGTGCGGGCGCGCAGCCGTACGCCGTCGAACGACAGCAGGTCCCCGTGGGCCGCCGCGCGCTCCAGCAGGACGTCCGCCATCGGCGTGCCCTTCCGCAGCGGAGTGCCGCGCAGCACGGCGAACGCCAGGGCCGCGTCCGGATGACGCCGGTGGAACTCGTACGGGTGCAGCACCTCCGCCATGTGCCGCCACTGCGCGGCGTAGCGGTGCAGGTCCTCGATCAGGTACGGCAGCGCCTGCCGGTCCAGCGCGGCGAGGAGCGCGCGGCGCACCGGCCGGGACAGGTTCGTGCGGCGCGGGAGGCGGGCGCGCAACCCGGGGTCGCCGCCCATGAGGGCGTGGAGCAGCCGCAGCACGTCGGTCGCCGTGTCGGCGTGCCGCGTGAGCAGGGCCAGGTCGCCGTGCCGTACGGCCGTGGCCAGGACGACGGCGCGGGTCTCGCGGGCCGGGATCCGCTCGGGCAGCCAGCCGGCCGACTCGGGCCAGAAGCGATCGACGATCTCGGCGACGATCTCCCTGTCCTCGGCGCGCGGCGCCGCCTGCCGGGACAGCAGCGGACCCAGCAGGTCGCGGGCCCAGGCGGCGGGGTCGGCGCACAGCCCGAGCAGGGTCAGCGTCTCCGGCACCCGGCCGTGCCACCCGACGGCCGGGGCGTAGACGTCGTCGGCCGGGCGCAGGAAGGGATCGCCGGGGTCGATCCGGCGATGGCAGATCGGGCAGGCGCTGTAGTCCGCGCCGTCCCAGCACGCGCGGCAGACGAGGTGCGCGCACGGGGACACCGGATGGACGGCGGCGGCCTCCCCGCACAGCACGCACGGCTGCTCCGGCCGCTGGAGCAGCACGGAGAACACCCTGCGGACGTACACCTCCACCGTGTCGGCGGGGACCGACTCCGGGAAGCGGCGGAACAGCGGCGTGTGCACGACAAGCCCGCCCAGCTGGGCCGACAGGGCGGAGACGAGCGCGCGGCCCGCCTGCCCGAGATCCCCCGCGTCCAGCTCGGCCAGCCGGGCGCGCAGCGGCGCGCTCAGCACGTGCCCCAACTGGAGCAGGTCGGCCTCCAGCGCGACCACCCCGTCGGCCACGGCGGCGAGAGGCCGGCTCCGGCGGGAGGAACGGCCCCGGCCCGCACGGCCCGGGACGGGGGCTTCCCGCTCGGCGGCGGGAACGAGGAGGTCGGGGGTGACCAGCCGCTGCCGCAGCAGCAGTTCCGCCATCCGGTCCACGGGCATCCTCCCTGAGTGAAGAGCGATCGGACAGGCACCGGGAAAGCGAGAAGGGGCGGAGAACGGACGCACTAAAGCGATTTACAGATCGAGAAGGAAGCACGTCCAGGAGCCGCCCCTTGGCCTGCCACCCTAGCCCGCCGCCCGATCTTGTGTCGTCCCGGTTTCCCCGCCACCAAGCGATCTTCGCGATACGACGCGCACGTACATGCAGGACGGCAGGCGTACCGGGCCTGACCCGGTCTGCCTGCCGTGCGTGCGTTTGTCTCACTCCGGATGACGGCGGGGGTGGTGCGGCCCTGCCGCACGCCTGCGCCGCCGCCGCGCGCTGTGAGGGCGCGGCGGCTACCACTCGCCGCCCGGTGTGCCGACCCCCCCTCGCGTGCCTCCGTGCTCGTGCTGCCGGTAGTTGGCGGCGAACGCCAGCGCGCCGAGGCCGAACACAAAGATGATCGCCCCGGTGACCACGTTGTCCCAGATCGTCGCCGTTGTCGCCGGCTGGCCGCGGATCACCCACGGAGCGATGATCGTCCAGACGCCGAGCACCGGCACCACCCAGCTCATGCCGTACGTGCGGCCGAAGGCGGACGCGCAGCCCATCGCGAGCGCGGCGACCGTCAGCCCGACGATCAGGTTGTTGATCGCCAGACCGCCGAGACCGCTGAAGCCCACGATCCACGGCGAGATCGCGAGATAGACCCCGGCGAGGAACGTCACTCCGTCCATGACCTGCGCGGGAGCGGTCGATCCCGCGCGGTCGTACGTCTGGCGCAGCTCCGTCACGTCAGGGCGGCGTGCCAGACCTGGTCGCACCATGTCGCGTCACCTCTTCTCCCAGACGGGCCGGGCCGAGGACCCGGACCCCTCGCTTGCATCATGCAACGCCGCAGGTGGTGAAGGGGAGGTCGCGAGATGCGCAGGAAACAGATGGACGATATCTGTCAGTCAGATGTCCCCGGCGCGGCCAGTGCCTGGGCGGCGTTCACGATGGAGACGTGGCTGTACGCCTGGGGGAAGTTTCCGGTCTGACGTCCCGTGCGGACGTCGTATTCCTCCGACAGCAGGCCGACGTCGTTGCGCAGGGACAGCAGGCGCTCGAACAGGCGCCGCGACCGTTCACGGCGGCCGATCAGGGCGAGCGCGTGGGCGAGCCAGAAGGAGCAGGCGATGAAGACGCCCTCCCCGCCCGGCAGTTCGTCCACGTCGTCGGCCTCGGGCCGGTAGCGCAGGACGAGTCCGTCCTCCGTCAGCTCGCGGCACACGGCGTCGACGGTGCCCGCCACACGAGGGTCGTCCAGGGGCAGGAAGCCGAGCCGGGGAATGAGCAGCAGAGCGGCGTCGAGCCCCTTCGACCCGTAGAACTGGGTGAAGGTGTTCCGGTAGGCGTCGTAGCCGTGCGCGCACACGTCCCGGTGGATCTCCTCGCGCAGGGCGCGCCACCGGCGGACGGGACCGTCGAGGCCCTGGTTCTCGACCGAGCGGACCATGCGATCCGCCGCCACCCAGGCGAAGACCTTGGAGTGGACGAAGTCGCGGCGCGGGCCGCGCACCTCCCACAGCCCGTTGTCGGGCTCCCGCCACGCCCCCTCCAGATACTCCATGAGCGCGCGCTGCAGGTCCCACACCTCCTCGTCCGGCCGCAGGCCCGCCTCTCTGGCCTGGTAGAGGCAGTCGATCACCTCTCCGTACACGTCGAGCTGGAACTGCCCCGAGGCGGCGTTGCCGATCCGCACCGGCCGCGACCCCTCGTATCCCGGCAGCCAGTCGACGGTCCACTCGGGCATGTGCCTGCTGCCGTCGACCGTGTACATGATCTGCAGGTCGGCGGGATCCCCGGCGACCGCCCGCAGCAGCCAGTCGCGCCAGGCCGTCGCCTCGGCCGCGTATCCCGCGCGTATCAGCGCCCGGAGGGTGAACGACGCGTCCCGCAGCCAGCTGTAGCGGTAGTCCCAGTTGCGCGGGCCGCCGACCTGCTCGGGCAGCGAGGTCGTGGGCGCCGCGACGATGCCGCCCGTGGGGGCGTACGTGAGGGCCTTGAGCGCGAGGAGGCTGCTGCCGACCGCCTCGCCGTACTCCCCCTGGTAGCGGCACCGGCCTAGCCACTGCCTCCACAGCCGGTCGGTGGCGGCCAGCTCCTCGCCCGCGTCCAGCCGCCGCGGCCTGCCCTGCCACGACTGCTGCCACGTGAGCACGAACGGCACCCGGTCGCCCGCGGAGACGGCGAACGAGGCGGTCGTCGCGCGGAGGCGGGAGTCGTGGGCGAGCTCGACGGGCGACTGGAGCCAGGCGGCGTTGGGGCCGGCGACGACGGCCATCTCCCCCTCGCGGTGCCGCACCCAGGGGATCACTGCGCCGTATTCGAAGCGCAGCAGCAGTTCCGTGCGCATCTCCACCCGGCCCCGCACGCCCTCCACGATCCGTACGAGGTCGGGCGCCTCCCCGCGCGGCGGCATGAAGTCGAGGACCCGCACGCAGCCGCCGGGCCTGTCCCAGGTCGTCTCCAGGACCAGCGTGCCGTCGCGGTAGCGGCGTCCGGTGCACGTCCCCTCGCCCGCCGGAGCCAGCAGCCAGCGGCCCGCCGGGCGGCCGCCCAGGAGCGCCGCGAAACAGGCTCCGGAGTCGAAGCGCGGCAGGCACAGCCAGTCCACGGAGCCGTCGCGGCCGACCAGGGCGGCCGTGTGCATGTCACCGATGAGCGCGTAGTCCTCGATGCGCATCGTCTTCCCCCGTGATCCCCGGGGACTTACCCGGTCATCGGGGGTCGAACCAGGCGATCAACCGAGGCCGAGGACGTACCGCTCGACGAACTCGTTGGCGAAGACACCGCGCGGGTCGTAGTGCCGCGCCAGCGCCGCGAACTCGTCCAGGCGCTCGTAGCGGGTGCGCAGGACGTCGGCGGGAAGGGTGAAGAGCTTCCCCCAGTGGGGCCGCGCGCCGAACGGCGCCAGGCACTCCTCGATCGCGGTGAGCACGGGCGTCACGGCGGCGGTGTCCTTGATCCAGGTGAAGTGGAAGGCGACGGTGTCGCGGCCCTGGCTCGGGCTCAGCCACAGGTCGTCCGCCGCGATCGTGCGGATCTCCGAGATCTGCAGGACCGGGGCGATGCGGTCGCGGATCGCGTCGAGGGCGCGGAACGCCGCGGCGGCGTGCCGCCTGGGCACCATGTACTCCGACTGGAGCTCCTCACCGCTGCTGGGGGTGAAGTCGGGCCGGAAGTGCGGCAGGCGCTCGAACCAGGGGCCGGGGACGCCCATCTGGGCCGTGCAGTGCACCGCCGACACGCCGGGCACGGGGTGCCTCGGGCCGTCGGCGGGCGTCGCGCCGAAGAAGCCGTCGCCCGGCTCGCCGCCGTAGAGCCCCCCGGCGGCCGTGGCCCCCTCCAGGCCGCCCGCGGCCGCGTCTCCCACGAGCCCGCTCACCGCCGCCGCCTCCGCGGGGTCCGCGCCGGCCGCGCCGACGCGCTCCTTCACCCAGGCCTGGTTGATCCGGGAGGTCCGCCAGTCGGTGAACAGGCTGACGCTGTACGCGGCGGACATGACGGCGTCGAACTGGTCGTCCAGCACCTCGGCCGGCAGGCCCTCGAACACGCGCTGGCGGACGTCGAACGACGGGACGACGTCGAGCGTCATGGCGACGACGGCGCCGAGGGCGCCCAGCGCGACGACGGCCCCGGCGAACCGGTCGCCGTCCGCGTCGCGGCTCAGCGTGACGAGGTCGCCGTCCGCGGTCACCATCTCGATCGCGCGCACGGACGTGGCGAGACCGCCGTTGGCGTCACCCGAGCCGTGGGTGCCGGTCGCGCAGGAGCCCGCGACCGAGATGTGCGGCAGCGACGCGAGGTTGGGCAGGGCGTAGCCCTTGTCGTGCAGACGGCGGCCGAGCTCGCCGTACCGGACGTTGGCGGCGACCCGCACCGTGGACGACCCGCCGTCGATCTCGATCTCCGCCGGCAGCCCGTCGAGCGAGATCAGCGCGCCCGGGGAGTCGGCGATGTGGTTGAAGGAGTGTCCGCTGCCCAGCACGCGAGCCTTCTCGCTGCGCGCCACCAGGGCGCGCACCTCCTCCACCGAGGAGGGCCGCTCGACCTCCGCGGCCCGGAAGGTGATGTTGCCCGCCCAGTTTGTCACCAAATGAGTCACACAGGAGTTCTACCGGAACATCGCGCTCAGGTGCTCATCTGCATGCGGTTCACCTTCCCTGCCGCGGGACGCCGGCGGTCAGGCGCCGCGGCCGGGGAGGCTGGCGAGATACCAGTCGACGAGCTTGAGCCGCTCGTCGGCCAGCCTGGCCTCCACCTCGGCCTCGGTCTTCGGCGCGCCCAGCAGCACGTCGTCGCCGGGGCGCCAGTTGGCCGGGCAGGAGACGCCGTCGCGGTCGGCCGTCTGCAGCGCCTCCACGAGCCTGAGGATCTCCGGGACCATCCGCCCCGCGTTCATCGGGTAGTAGAGGATCGCGCGGACGACCGACTCCGGGTCGATCACGAACACCGCGCGGACCGCCGCAGTCGCCGACGCGTTCGGGTGGAGCATGCCGTACGCCCGGGACACCCGCGTGTCGAGGTCGGCGACGATCGGGAAGGGGATCTTCACGCCGAGCCTGTCCTCGATCGCCCGCGTCCAGGCGAGATGGCTGTGCACCGAGTCGACGGAGTTGCCGAGCAGGGCGATGCCCCGGGCGGCGAACGCCTCCGCCAGGTCGGCGAACGCGACGAACTCGGTGGTGCACACCGGGGTGAAGTCGGCCGGATGGCTGAACAGCACCAGCCACCGCCCCGCGTAGTCGGCGAGCCGCACCGGTCCGTGGGTGCTCTCGGCCTCGAAGTCCGGCGCCCTGTCGCCGATGAGCGGCAGCCGGGTGGGCTGCGCTTCGGACGTCGCCGCGGGTGTCGCCGCGGGCGCCGCAGAGGTCACGGCAGAGGTCGCAGAGGTCATGGTCGCTTCCTTTCCGCGTCATGCCGCCGGGAGCGTTCCCTTGGGCCCGTACCCGCGAAGACCGGCGGCGACCACGGCCGTTTCGCCCCGATTCGGTAATGCCGCAGGTCATGAGGACCCCTGCCGGGCGGGGAATGAACAGGGAACGAACAGGGGGACGCCATGCCGACGACCGGGGTCAGCCATCCGCTCTTCGCCCGCTTCTACACGTGGTTCAGCCAGGTGCTCGACCGGCAGGGCATGCTCGGGCAGCGCGAGGCGCTGGTCTCAGGGCTGTCGGGCCGGGTGATCGAGGTCGGCGCGGGCAACGGGCTGAACTTCGCCCACTATCCGCCGTCCGTCGTCGGTGTGCTGGCCGTCGAGCCCGAGCCGCGGCTGCGGGCGATCGCCCGTCACGCGGCCCGTGAAGCGCGGGCGCCGATCGAGGTCGTCGGCGGCCTGGCCGACCGGCTCCCGGCCGCCGACGGCGAGTTCGACGCGGCGGTGGTGTCGTTCGTGCTGTGCTCGCTGCCCGATCCCGTCGCCGGGCTGCGGGAGATCCGCCGCGTGCTGGCCCCCGGCGGGCGGCTGCGCTTCCTCGAACACGTCCGCGCCGGGTCCACGGGCTGGGCCAGGGCCCAGGACCTGCTGGACGCGACCGTCTGGCCTTGCCTGACCGGCGGCTGCCACACGGGCCGCGACAGCGTGACGGCCGTCCAGGCGGCGGGCTTCACCGTCGAGTCGCTGGAGCGCTTCGTCTTCCCCGCCCGCGTCCGCAGCCCCATCTCCTTCTGCGTACGCGGCGAGGCCCGGCCCTGACCCGGCCTCAGCGGGTGTCGGGGCGGCTCGCCATGGCGTCGTAGCGGCGGAAGGCGGCCACGCCGAAACCGGTCACCAGGACCAGCAGGGCGCACACCAGGCCGCCGCCCGCCCACGAGGGCACGAGCCCGAAGGCGTCCGCGGTGGCGCCCGCCCGCAGGTCGCCCAGCCGGGGACCGCCCGCGACGACGACCATGAACACCCCCTGCAGACGCCCGCGCATCTCGTCGGGCGCGTAGGTCTGCAGGATCGTCTGCCGCCAGACGGCGGAGGCGAGGTCGGTCGCTCCGCCGATCGCCAGCAGCGCCACGACCAGCCACAACGGCTGCGCCAGCGCCGCGGCGGCCACGGTCACGCCCCACAGGGCGATCACGAGCGTGAGCGCCACCCCCTGGCGGCGTACGCGCCCGACCCAGCCGGAGAAGACGCCGGCGACGACCGCGCCGATGGCGATGCTCGCCGACAGCCAGCCGAACGCCACCGTCGACCCGCCGAAACGTTCGGCCGCCATCTCCGGAAACAGCGCCCTCGGCATCGCGAACGCCATCGCGATGATGTCCACCACGAACGACATGAGCACGACGGGTTTGCTCACCACATAGCTGAGCCCGTCGACCACCGAGCGCAGGCCGGGCCGGGAGATCTCGCCGACGGGCGCCAGCGTCGGCAGCCGTACGGCCGCGTAGAAACCGGCGCCGAACAGGATCGCGTCGATGAGGTACGCGGTGGCGTAGCCGCCCTTGGCGAGCACCACCCCGGCCAGCAGCGGCCCGACCACCGTGCCGATGCTGCTGACGAGGAAGTTGAGGGTGTTGGCCGCGGGGACCCGCTCGGTGGGCACGATGCGGGGAATGATCGCCCCGCGCGTGGCCGAGGTGACGGCGAAGCCGATCGACTGCAGGGCGATGACGGCGAGGATGAGATAGACGTTGCCCAGTCCCGACCAGGCGTGCAGCAGCAGGGCGACGGTGGACAGCCAGGCCACCACCGAGCCGGCCAGCAGGAGCCTGCGACGGTCCATCGCGTCGGCGACCGCGCCGCCCCACAGGCCGAAGACGACCAGCGGGACGAGGCTCACCGGCCCGAGCATGCCCACCCACAGGGACGAGCCCGTGATGTTGTACACCTGCCCGCTGACGGCCACCGAGGTGAGCTGGAAGCCGATGAAGGAGACGCCCTGCCCCACCAGCAGCCGCCGGTACGCGGGAATGCTCAGGGGCCTGGTGTCGAGGGCGACACGCTTCAGAACTGCCTGTACCCCCGCCACCCGCTACCTCGCCGATCTGGACATATGCAACATTTGGGGTACTTTACCCTGATCGCGGTCAAGGTCCGGCGACCGGTGCCCTCCAGGCGATCACGGGAAGGCCGAAGGCCCGCGCCGGGCGGCGCGGGCCTTCGGGACAGACCTCAAGGACCTTCGAATCGGAGCGGTCAGCGGCGCGGGCCGGGCTGCAGGAGGCGGTCACCCGGGTTGCACAGCTCTCCCGTGAAGAACGTGCTGCCGGGCACGCACCGCCACATGCTCGGGTTGGTGTCGCTGGGCGCGAGCCGGACGGCGGTCGCCTGCTCCAGGGCGTAGCCGTCGGCGAGCAGGGTCGCCTCGCTGAAGGCCGTGCCGACGAGCGCGACGCCGATCGGGTTGCGGCCGGCCGAGCTGTTGGTGGCGCCGTACCCCGCGGGCAGGGTCAGCACCGGGTAGCCCGCGCGGTCGGCGTGACCGACGAGCGCGTTGCCGGACGGCACCAGCACCGCGTCGAAGTCGTCCGACGGGTCGCCGGGGGTCCCGTTGGCGAGGATGCCGTCGATCAGCGCGCGGGCGGACGCCTGCCCCGCCTGCAGATCGGAGGTGTACGCCGCGCCGGTGGCCGGGTCTGACAGGTCCACGGCCTGCGCGTCGAGCAGCTGACCCTGCTGGTACTTCAGCCCCTCGACCGGGTTGGCGTCGTTGTAGTCGATGACGTCCTGCAGGGACCTCGCCCCGGGCCCGCGCCCGGCGCCGGACAGGTAGGCGTTCAGGTCGCGCTTGAACTCCCGGCTCACGATGCTCGCCGGGTCGGGGCTCGGGGTGCCGACGGTCACCGTGGTCGTCGTGGCCCCGAGCGACTGCAGGGCGCTCACCACCGCCGGGTACGGCCCGGACGTGCTCGATATGACGGCGATCCGCTCGCCCTGCAGGGCGGTCTTCGACAGGCCCGCCGTGTAGTCCTTCACGGGCGCGTCCTTCGTCGCCGGGTCGGCCGGATCGGCCCCGGCCATCGCCGTCAGCGCCGCCGCCGCGTCGTACACGGTACGGGTGATCGGCCCGGGGGCGTCCTGCGACTTGGCGACCGGCAGCGTGCCGGTGCGGCTGACCAGCCCGACGGTCGGCTTCAGCCCGACGACGCCGGCCGCGTCGGCGGGGGCCACGAGCTGGGCGGAGTCGGGCGAGGTCTCCATGCCGACGGTGAATGCCGCCAGCCCGGAGGCCGTCGCCGCCGCCGATCCCGCGGACGACCCGGCCGGAGTCTTGTCGGTGTCCGACGGAAGCAGCACCTGACCGGCGAGGGAGGAGTACCCCTCCGGCAGGTTCGCGTCGAACACACCGTTCAACTCGGTGATGTTCGTCTTGCCGAGGATGATCGCCCCGGCGGCCTTGAGCTTGGCGACCACCGTGGAGTCCTTCGCCGGCCGCAGGTCCTGCAGGGCGATCGAGCCGCCCGTCGTCGGCAGCGAGTCCACGTCGAACCCGTCGTTGACCAGCACGGGAAGGCCTGCCAGCGGCCCGAGCGGGTCACGCTTGCCTTTCTTGTCCTTGGCCGCCTTCTCCCGCTCCTTGTCGGCCCTGCGGGCCTCCTTGATCGCATCGGTGTTGATGGAACGTACCGCCTGGATGGCCGGGCCCTCGGCGTTGGTGAGCGCGATCCGGTAGAGGTACGCCTTGACCAGGGCCTCCGAGGTGAGCGTGCCCGCGGCGAGCCGCGCGGACAGGCTCTGCGCCGACTCGGTCTCCAGCGAGAACGGCAGCGGCGCCGGCGCGGCGCCGAGCATCTTCATGATCGTGTCGTAGGCGGGGTTGCAGTGCCCGCGCGAGGCGTACGGCTCCGCCGGGACGGTGGGCGCGCACCGGTACATGCTGGGGTTCACGTTGCCGGCCGTCTGGCGCAGCTTCGTGGCCTGCTCGATGACGTAGCCGACGCCGATCAGGTTGTACTCGTCGTACGCGTTGCCGTGGATCTGCACGTTGACCGCACGGCGGGTGGTGGCGTTGTACCCCATCGGGATCGTCATCGACGGGAACCCGGCCTGCGGCCCGTTCGGCACGCTGCCGAGGATCGCGATCACGGGGTCGGCGGGCTGGGAGGGGTCGGAGCCGGGGTAGGTCATCATGTCGTCGATGGCCTTGTGCCAGGCCGCCTTGCGTACGGGCAGGTTCTCCCGGTAGGCGGTCTCGTTGGCCCCGCCGGGGGTGACGTCGGCGTTCAGCGCGCTGAGGTGGCTGCTGTTGCCGTACTTCAGGGCCTGGTGGGCGTTGGCCTGGTTGTCGGCCACCTCTTCGGCCAGCGACTTGATCGGCGCCTGCGAGCCGAGGCGCTTGTAGTACTCGTCGATGGTCTTGTGCTGCTCGTACCCGCTGGGCAGGTTGGGGATCGCCGGGATCGACACGGTCGGCCGCGGCACCATGATCGCGCCGGCGGCGACCAGCGCGTCGTACGCGATCTTGAGCGGGCTGCCCTCGGTGAGCGTGCCGTTGTAGCCGATCTTCTTGCCCTTGACGAAGCCGAGGTCCAGGGCCTTCATGTAGTCCGGCACCTGGGCGGGCGGGGTGGGGATGACACCGGTCTTCAGGTAGTCGTCGCCGAAGACGGCGCGGTATTCGGCGTCGCTGTCCGGGTCGGGCCCGGCGATCGACTGGAGGGTCATCGCGGCGTCCGACACGCTGCGGGCCATCGGCCCCGCGGTGTCCTGCGAGGCGCTGATCGGCGCGATGCCGTACCCGGGGACGAGCCCGACGGTCGGCCGCAGCCCGACGAGGCTCTGCGTGCTCGACGGGCTGATGATCGAGCCGGAGGTCTCGGTGCCGATGCCCAGCGTGGACATCGCGGCGGCCATCGCCGCGCCCGTGCCGGAGGAGGAGCCGCTGGGGTTCTGGTCGGCGTCGATGCCGTTGATGACCTGCCCGGTGAGGTTCGCGAACCCGGACGGCTGGTTGCCGAAGCTGTTGGCGAACTCCGACAGGCCGACCTTGCCGAGGACGACCACCCCGTGCTCGCGCAGCTTCTTGGTGATGCCCGCGTCGGTCGCCGGGAACGAGTTACGCAGCGAGTAGTTGCCGGCCGAGGTGTACATGCCCTTGACGTCGATGAGGTCCTTCAGCAGGATCGGCAGTCCGTGCGCGGGCCCGAGGACATACCCCTTCGCCCGTTGCCTGTCGGCCTCGGCGGCCTCCTTGAGGGCGTCCGCGTTGAGTTGCGTGACGGCGTTCAGGCCCGGTCCGCGCTTGTTCAGCGCGTCGATCCGGTCGATGTACATCTGGGTGAGCTCGACAGAGGTGAGCCGACCCTGCTCCATCATGGCCTCGGCCTGCGCGCCGGTGAGCGTCTCCAGATCGAGTACGGGTGGCCGGTGGCCCTTCACGGGCTCTTCAGGCGGCGCTTTGGCGGACGCCGGCGCCGCCGTGAGCGGGATGACGAGGGAAAGGGTGAGGAGAGAACAGAGGACGGGACGAGCCTTGCGCACGAGGTGCTCCTTGGGAACCCGGTGATGCGCGAGACGCTATAAATGATCAGTTACGGCTGGATGTCCGAAACGTTCCCGCCCTGAAACAGGGATCATCCCGACAAATTTCGCCGCGGCACCAATAGGGTGACGCAGTGCGGCGCAAGGCCCTGATCGTGGGCCGGCCGGGCAACGAGAGCAGGCGCTTCTCGATGCGCACTCAGCCATGGTGGCGTGGGGTGGCACCGAAATTTTCGGATAAATATCGAATATTTCTGCGCGGCGGAGTATGCCTCCAGCGAGGAGGTGCAGGTCAACCGGCGGCCACTCCGTCCGATTGCACCGGTCTCGCCACGGCCGGACCCGATTATCCGCATTCCGATCCGCCGTACGCTTCCCGCGACTCCGGTGCGGAGAGCGTCACCGGATCGGCCGGGGCTCCGAAATTTCTTCCCGAGATCCGAAAATTCAGGCGGCGAGGGCGGCGGTGCTGCCGCGCACGACGAGGCCTGTGGTGAGTTCGAGGCGGTTCTGCCGCGGGGTTTCCCCCCGGGCGAGGGCGACCACCATGGTCGTCGCGGCGGCGGCCATTTCGGTCAGCGGCTGGCGGACCGTCGTCAGCGCGGGGATGAGCCACTGCGCCATCGGCAGGTCGTCGAAGCCGACCACGCTCAGCTCGTCGGGGATGCGCAGCCCCATCTCGTGGGCCGCCTGGTACACGCCCATGGCCTGTGCGTCGTTGAAGGCGAACACGGCGGTCGGCGGCCGGGGCAACGCGAGCAGGGAGCGGGCGTGGGCAAGGCCGTCCTCCGCGCTGAAGTCGCCCTGCCGGACGAGCTCCGGATCCGTCGGCACGCCCGCGGCGTCCATGGCGGCGCGGAACCCGTCGAGCCGCGCGCGGCTGGACAGGGCGTGGGCGGGACCGGTGATGAGCGCGATGCGCCGATGTCCCAGTTCCAGCAGGTGGCGCGCGGCCGACAGGCCGCCGCTCCAGTTGCCCGCGCCCACCGAGGGCAGCTCGTGCCCGGGGTCGCCGGTGGGATCGACCAGCACCACGGGGATGTCCCGGGTCCTGAACTGCTCGTGCTGGGCCCGGGTGAGGCCGGAGAAGACCACGATCACGCCGTGGGGACGGCGGCCGATCACCCCCTCGATCCAGCCCCTGGCCGGCGGGTGGTGGTCGGGCAGCTCGGAGACGACCACCGCGAGGCCGTGCTCGCGCGCCACCTGCTCGACGCCCTTGATGACCTCCATCGCGTACCCGCCCTCCAGCTCGTGGAAGACCAGCTCGATGAGCGGAGCCGCGGTGGGGCGCTTCTTCTGCCGGCGGTAGCCGTGCTCGCGGATCAGGTCCTCGACCAGGGCGCGGGTCTCGGGGGCGACCTCGGACCTGCCGTTGACGACTTTGGAGACGGTCGCGGGCGACACCCCCGCCAGCTCGGCGATCTGGGCGATGGTCAGCGGCCGGGAGGGGGTTCGTTCCGGCGGTGTCGGCTCCCTGGTCGTCGTCATGGCCGCAGTTTAGCCCGAACTTTCGGACACCAAGCCGAATGTTTCGGATGTCTCACCGCTCGATCCTTGACGGCCTCCAGCGCACCGGCCTAGAGTCCCCATAAACTATCGGTCCTGATTCGGAAACTTTCGGACCGCAGTTCAGACGACAGTCCGGATGAGCAGGGGGCGCTCGATGCGGTTGCTCGCGTACCGCCGCCTGCCGCCGCCGCCGCGCGGGGACGGCCGGGCCGATCGCCACCTGAACCCCGTACGGCGTCTTCCGGGGCCGAGCCCCACGCGATGGATCGACAAGCAAGGGATGTCATGACATTCGTAGACGCGCCGGGGCTCGCGCCCTGGCGGGACGGCGACCGGCCTCTCGACGAGCGTGTGGAGGCGCTGCTGGCCGAGATGACGCTGGAGGAGAAGGTCGCCCAGCTCGGATCGGTATGGGCCGACATCTCGCCCGCCGGCTCGGAGGCGGCGGGCGGCAACGTCGCGCCGTTGCAGGACCTGTTCATGAAGGACGGCGCGGATCTCGCCGACCGGATGCGTGACGGGGTCGGTCATCTGACCCGCGTGTACGGCACCGCGCCGGTGAGCCCCGCGGAGGGGGCGGCGGGGCTGCGCAAGCTGCAGGAGCAGGTGGTCGCAGCAAACCGGTTCGGCATCCCCGCCATCGCGCACGAGGAGTGCCTGACCGGGTTCGCCACCTACGGCGCGACCGCCTACCCCACCCCGCTGGCCTGGGCCGCGACCTTCGACCCCGGACTGGTGGAGCGGATGGCGCGGGCCATCGGCGACGACCTGCGCGCCGTCGGCGTCCACCAGGGCCTGTCTCCGGTTCTCGACGTGGTCCGCGACTACCGCTGGGGCCGGGTCGAGGAGACGCTCGGCGAGGACCCCTACCTGGTGGGGCAGATCGGCGCGGCCTACGTGCGCGGCCTGGAGAACGCCGGGATCGTCGCGACGCTCAAGCACTTCGCCGGATACGCCGCCTCCCGGGCGGGCCGCAACCACGCCCCGGTCAGCATCGGCCCCCGCGAGATGGCCGACGTCATCCTCCCGCCGTTCGAGACCGCCATCCGCGAGGGCGGCGCCCGCTCGATCATGAACTCCTACACCGACATCGACGGCGTACCCGTCGGCGCCAACGCCGCCCTGCTGCGCGGGGTGCTGCGCGACCAGTGGGGATTCGACGGCACGGTCGTGGCCGACTACTGGGCGGTGCCGTTCCTGGCCATGAACCACAACGTCGCCGCCGACGAGGCGCACGCCGGCGTGGTCGCGCTGCGCGCGGGCATCGACGTCGAGCTGCCCGACACGGTCGGCTACGGCACCCGCCTGGTCGAGCAGGTGCGGGCCGGCCACGTGGAGGAGGCGCTGGTCGACGAGGCCGCGCGCCGGGTGCTGCGGCAGAAGATCGAGCTCGGCCTGCTCGACGACGGCCCCCTCGTGCCCGAGGACGCCGGCGAGGCCGACCTGGACAGCCCCCGCAACCGCGACCTGGCCCGCGCGGTGGCCGAACGCTCCGTCGTGCTGCTGAGCAACCCCACCGGCGTGCTGCCGCTGGCCTCCGGCACGACCGCCCGCATCGCCGTCATCGGCCCGTGCGCCGACGACCCGCAGACCCTGCTCGGCTGCTACGCCTTCCCCAACCACGTCCTCGACCGCTTCCCCGACCACGGCATGGGCCTGCCCATCTCGCCCGTCCTGGACCTCCTGCGGACCGAGTTCCCCGACTCCGGCCTGCAGTTCGCCCGGGGCACCGACGTGTCGGGCGACGACACCTCGGGCATCGCCGAGGCCGCCGCCCTGGCCGGGCGGTCCGACCTCGCCCTGCTGTTCGTCGGCGACCGGGCCGGGCTGTTCGGCAACGGCACCTCCGGCGAGGGCTGCGACGCCGCCCACCTCGCCCTGCCCGGGGTCCAGCCGGAGCTGGTCGAGGCGGTCCTGGCCACCGGCACGCCGACCGTGCTGGTCGTGGTGTCCGGCCGGCCGTACGCGATCGGCGCCTACGCCGGCCGTGCCGCCGCCGCGCTCCAGGCGTTCCTGCCGGGCGTGGAGGGAGGAACGGCGATCGCGGGGGTGCTCAGCGGCCGGGTCGAGCCCTCGGGCCGCCTGCCCGTCCAGATTCCCGGCTCCCCCTTCGTCAACCCCTCCACGTATCTGCAGCCGCCTCTGGGACTGCGCACCGACGGGATCTCCGTGTCCGACCCGACCCCGGCCTTCCCCTTCGGCCACGGGCTGTCGTACACGACCGTCACCTACGACGCGCTGACGACCTCGACGGAGCGGTGCCCCACGGACGGCACGGTCGAGGCGCGGGTGAGCGTCACCAACACCGGCTCCAGGACGGCGGAGGAGGTCGTGCAGCTGTACGCCTCCGACCCGCTGGCCCAGGTGGCCCGGCCCGTCGCGCAGCTCGTCGGCTTCGCCCGGGTGCCGCTCGCGCCGGGACAGACCCGCGACGTGGTCTTCGAGATCCCCACCGACGCCTTCTCCTACACCGATCCCGGCCTGCGCAGGATCGTCGAACCGGGCGTCATCGCGCTCACCGCCGGCCCGTCCGCCGCCGATCGCCCGCTGCGGTCCGAGATCCTGCTGACCGGTGACACCGTCGTACTCGGCCGGGCCCGGCGGCTCACCACCCACGCGCAGGTGCCGGAACCGGCCTCCTGAGCGTGACACGCGTGCGGCGGGCGGCCGGGCCGCCCGCCGCGACGCCGTCGCGCTCGGCGGCCCCCGCGTCCACCTGCCGGGGGAAGGATCGGCGCACCGCCGCCGCTCCTGTCCGCCGCTGCTCCCTTCCGGGGCAGGAACCTCTGTGAACTCTCCCCGTGAAAGGAGCCGCACCGATGGCCCGGACCGACCTCGACGCGCTCACGCTGAACGCGCTCACCCTGGAGCAGAAGGCCTCGCTGCTGTCGGGCCGGGATTTCTGGACGACCAAACCGCTCGATGAGGCCGGGATTCCGTCCATCACGCTGTGCGACGGGCCGCACGGCGTACGCCGCGAGGCCGGCGGCTCCGACCACCTCGGCCTGAACGAGAGCATTCCCGCCACCTGCTTCCCGCCCGCGGCCGCGGTCGGGTCGAGCTGGGACCCCGAAGTGGCCGCCCGGATCGGCGCCGCGGTCGGCCGGGAGGGCCGGGCCCTCGGCGTGGCGGTCGTGCTCGGCCCCGGCGTGAACATCAAGCGCTCGCCGCTGTGCGGGCGCAACTTCGAGTACTACTCGGAAGATCCCCTGCTCTCGGGCGTGCTGGCGGCGGCGCACGTCGCCGCGCTGCAGGCCGAGGGACCCGGCGCGTCGGTCAAGCACTTCGCGGCCAACAACCAGGAGACCGACCGCATGCGGGTCAGCGCCGACGTGGACGAGCGCACGCTGCGTGAGATCTACTTCCCCGCGTTCGAGCGGGTGGTCACCCAGGCGCGGCCCGCCACGGTGATGTGCTCCTACAATCGCGTCAACGGCGTCCACGCCTCGCAGAACCGGTGGCTGCTCACCGACGTCCTGCGCCGCGAGTGGGGCTTCAACGGCGTGGTCGTCTCCGACTGGGGCGCGGTCCAGGACCGGGTCGCCGCGCTGGCCGCGGGCCTGGACCTCGAGATGCCCGGGACCGGCGGCGCGAGCGACCGGCGCATCGTGGACGCCGTCCGCGCGGGCGACCTCGACGAGGCCGTGGTGAACGCGAGCGTGCGCCGCGTCGTCGCCCTCACCGAGCGCCACAGCGGCGTCTCCGGCGCGTTCGACGCCGACGCCCATCACGCGCTCGCCCGCGAGCTCGCCGCAGAATGCGCCGTGCTGCTCAAGAACGAGGACGGCACGCTCCCCCTCTCGGCGGAGGCCCGCATCGCCGTGATCGGCGAGTTCGCCGCCAGGCCCCGGTTCCAGGGCGGCGGCAGTTCCCACATCAACGCCACCCGGGTCGACGCGGCGCTCGACGCGATCCGCGCCCTCGCCCCGGACGTCGCCTACGCCCAGGGGTTCTCTCTGGACGGATCGGGCGACGCGCGGGAGCTGCGCGAGGCGGCGGCCGAGGCCGCGGCGTCCGCCGACGTCGCGGTCGTCTTCGCCGGCCTGGGCGAGCGGGAGGAGTCGGAGGGCTTCGACCGGGACACGATCGACCTGCCCGCCGTCCAGGTCGAGCTGATCCGCGCCGTCGCCGCCGCGGCCCGCCGTACGGTGGTCGTCCTGTCCAACGGCGGCGTCGTCTCCCTGGAGGGCTGGCACGACGACGTGGACGCCGTGCTGGAGGGCTGGCTGCTCGGCCAGGCGGGCGGCTCCGCCGTCGCCGACCTTCTCTTCGGCGTCGTGAACCCCTCAGGGCGCCTCGCCGAGAGCATCCCGATGCGGCTGAAGGACACCCCGAGCTACCTCAACTTCCCCGGCGAGGCCGGGCACGTGCGCTACGGCGAGGGCGTCATGGTCGGCTACCGCTACTACGAGACGGTCGAGCTGCCCGTGCGCTACCCCTTCGGCCACGGCCTGAGCTACACGACGTTCGCGGTCGAGGGCCTCACCGTCACCCGTACGGGCGACGACAGGGCGGCCGTCACGGTGAGGGTGACCAACACCGGCGATCGGGCGGGCAAGCACGTGGTGCAGGTCTACGTGTCCACCGCCGCCGGCCCCGTACGGCGGCCCGCGCGGGAGCTGCGGGCCTTCACGAAGGTCTCCCTCGCCCCCGGCGAGTCGCGCACGGTCACCCTCCGGCTCGACCGGCGGGCGTTCGCGTACTACGACGTCCAGCTCGGCCGGTGGGTCGTCGCGCCGGGCGACTACACGATCCAGATCGGCGAGAACGCCTCGTCCGTCGTGGCCGAGACGACGATCGGTCTCGGCGGCGACTCCGTCGTCCCCGTGGTGTCGCTCGACTCCACGCTCGGCGAGTGGCTCTCCCATCCGCTCGCCGGGCCCGCTCTCCTGCGCGTCCTCACCGGCGGGAAGAGCAAGCGGCCCGAGGAGGACGACGAGAACGGGCTGCGGATGGCCTCGTCGATGCCGATGGGACGGTTCCTGACCTTCGCCGGCATCGACATCCCCCACGCGACCCTGCGGGAACTGGTGGCACTGGGCGGGTCGGACGGCGCGGCGGCCTGAGCCACCGGGCGTCGGCGGGGAACGGGAAGCGGCCGGTCAGCCGATGCCGACGGTCTGCCGCTCGGGCTCGATCACGACCACGACGCGCTCCTGCCCCCGAGGGTAGGGCGCACCGGTGTACTTCGTGGCCAGCCGGTCGACGATCTCCCACGCCGCGTCGCCCTCGAGCCATTCGACGGCCCTGCCCCGGACGACGACGGGCTCGAACGGGTTGTCCGCAGGCGCGACGGACAGCGCCATGCGGGGGTCGCGGCGGAGGTTGCGCGCCTTACGCGTGCCCGGGCCGGTGAACAAGACGATCCGGTCGCCCTGGGTGCCGACGTAGACGGGAGCGGTGTGGGGCGAGCCGTCCGGGAGGACGGTGGCGAGATGCGCGATCGAAGCGCCGTCGAGCACGCGGCGCACGTCGGGGTCGAGCATGGGTGCACTCCTTCGGGGGTTGTTTTCGGCGCGCCACACGACGTGGCCGGCGACGAGCGGTGATGACGAGGGTCAGCGGGCCACTTCGTAGTGGAGGTGGGTCACGCCGGGCGCCGGGACGGCCTCCACCAGACAGAGACGCACGTGCTTCGGGAGCTCCTGGAAGAAGCGGCGCCCGGAGCCCAGCAGAACGGGCACCTGGTGGAGGATCACCTCGTCGACCAGGTCCGCTTCCAGCGCGGCCGTCAGCACGCCGCCGCCCATGAGCGCGACGTCCCTGCCCTCGGCCGCCTCGCGTGCCGCCGCGATCGCGTCCTCGATGCCGGTGGTGACCAGGGTCTGCCTCTCGCTGATCTCGGGCGCCGCCCGACGGCTGAGGACGAACAGCCGGGCCGCCGGGTGCGGGCTGCCGCCGCCGAAGCGGTCGGAGTCCTCGTAGGTGTTGCGCCCTGCCACGACCGCACCGACGCGCCCGGCGAGGGTGTCGAAGATCCGGGCGCTGGGCCCGCTCAGCTTGAACCCGTCGAACACGCCGCTGGGCGTGTCGCCGTCGAAGTACCAGTCGAACAGCATCGGCGCGTCGCCCAGCCCGCGTCCGGCGCCCGGGTCGCGTCCGGTGATGTACCCGTCGACCGACACCGCGTGGGCGCTGAAGACCTTGCTCATCTCGCCGACTCCCTTTTCGAGTTCCTTGAAGAGACTCCATGACCGTAACAGCCAAAGTTCCTTAAGGGAACCCCAATTGCTAGACTGGGTTCATGCAACGCACGAAGTTCGGGGAGATGGCCTGTTCCATCGCGCGCACCCTCGACGTGATCGGAGAGCCGTGGTCGCCGCTGATCCTGCGTGATGTGTGGGTAGGCATGACTCGGTTCGACCAGCTCCAGGCCGACCTCGGGATCTCGCGCAAGGTGCTGACCGAGCGGCTCGCCCACCTCGTCGACCAGGGCGTGCTCGAGCGCCGCCCCTACGACCGGCGGCCGCGCTACGAGTACCACCTGACCGCCAAGGGCGCCGAGCTGGTCGACCTGCTCATGGTCATGGCCGGCTGGGGGGACCGCTGGCTCGCGGGCGAGGCCGGGCCGCCGGTGCTCTACCGCCACCACGCGTGCGGTGAGATCAGCCATGCCGAGCTGCGCTGCGCCCACTGCGGCGAGCCGATGCACGGCGGTGACGTCGATCCGCTGCCGGGCCCGGGCGCGGCCGCCTGACCGAGGCGGTTCCCACCGAGCAGGTCGTCACCCGGCCGCTCGCGCCCGGCGCGGATGTGACCGGCGAAGCAAGCGGCGAACCCGGCCTGCCCCCGGCGGCCGGTCAGCCGAGCCGTTGGGCCCTGCCGAGCAGCCGCTGGGCCACCACGACCAGGGCGAGGAACAGGCCGCTGACCACCTGCTGGAAGGCCGACGTCAGGTTGCCCACCTGGTTGATCAGGCTCTGGATCACCCCGAGCAGCAGCACACCGGCGATGGTGCCGGTGATGCCGCCCGCTCCCCCGGTAAGCAGCGTGCCGCCGATCACCACCGCGGCGATCACGTCGAGTTCCAGGCCGATGCCGAGGATCGTGACGCCGGAGGAGAGCCGGGCCGCGTTCAGCACCCCGGCGAGGCCCGCGAGCAGGCCCGACATCAGGTAGACGTAGACCTTCGTCCGCGCCACCGGCACGCCCATCAGCGCGGCCCCCGGCTCGTTGCCCCCGACCGCGTAGACGTTCTGGCCGAAGGCCGTCCTCTGGAGCAGGACCATGGCGACCACCGCCAGGAGCGCCGTTATGTACACCGGCCAGGTAAGGCCGAAGAGACCGCCCTGCCCGAGCCGCGCGAACGCGGAGTCCTTCACCAGGTAGGTGGTGGCACCCTCATCGGAGATCGCCAGCATCAGCCCGCGCACGCCCAGCAGCCCGGCCAGGGTGACGATGAACGGCGCCATGCCCGTCCTTGCGATGAGCAGCCCCTGGAGGAGCCCGACCAGTCCGCACGCGGCGAGCGGCAGCGCCAGTGCGACGAACAGCCCATACTGCGAGCCGTACGCCGCGAGGACCCCGCCGAACACGAACAGCGACCCCACCGACAGGTCGATGCCGCCACTGATGATCACGAAGGTCATGCCGATCGCGATGATCGCGGTGAAGGAGGAGGAGACGAGGACACTGGCGGCGTTGCCCGCGGTGGCGAAGGAGTCGAAGGCGACGCTGCCGACGATGACCAGCGCCGCCAGCACCATCAGCGCGCCGTGCTGCTGGAGGACGCGGCTCACCTGCTCGCGTCCGGGCGATCCGGTCATCGGGTTCCTCGCTCCCTGGTGGCGTAAACGGCGGCCAGAATGATGACCGCCTGCACGATCTGCGTCCACGACTGCGGCAGGTTGTGCTTGATGAGGGTGGCCGACAGCAGCTGCATGAGCAGCGCGCCCATGACCGTGCTGAGCACCCGGATCCGTCCGCCGCTCAGCGGCGTGCCGCCCACCACCACCGCCGTGATGGCCGACAGCTCGATGAACAGGCCGAGCGAGGTCGGATCGCTCGCCTGCAGCCGCGCGGTCGCGAGCACCCCGGCCAGCGCGGCCAGCACCCCGGAGATCACGTAGACCAGCAGCAGCACCCGGCGGACGGGCAGCCCGGACAGCTCGCTGGCCGCGCGGTTGCCGCCGATCGCGACCACCTGCCTGCCGAACGTCGTCCTGCGGACCAGGAACGCCGTCAGCAGCGTCAGCACGGCCGCGATGACCACGATGACCGGCACGCCGGACAGCGAGCTGCTGCCGAGCGCGATCAGGTCGGGGTTGCGGAACTCGACGAGCTGCGGCACGAGCACGTTGGCCAGGCCCCGGACGCCGACCAGCAGCGCGAGCGTGGCCACGATCGGCTGCACGCCCACGTAGGCGACCAGCGCGCCGCCCGCCGTCCCGGCCACCGCGCCGCCGGCGAGG
This sequence comes from Microbispora rosea, assembly GCF_900156315.1. Classification (GTDB taxonomy): domain Bacteria; phylum Actinomycetota; class Actinomycetes; order Streptosporangiales; family Streptosporangiaceae; genus Microbispora; species Microbispora rosea. Next base: position 132,821 of record NZ_FTNI01000003.1, read on the forward strand.
GCGACCAGCAGCGCCGGCCACGCGCCGTACCCCAGGTAGAGCGCGACGAGCGCGGCGGCCAGCGACATTACCGAGCCGACCGACAGATCGATGCCCTGGGTGCCGATGACCAGCGCCATGCCGAGCGACACGATCACGATCGGGGCGACCTGCACGAGCTGCGTGCGGAAGTTCGCCACGTCGAGGAAGTGGGGGGTGAACAGCACGTTGAACAGCAGCAGGACGCCGACCGCCGCGTAGACGCCGTACTCCTGCGCCCAGGCGAGCACCCGCCGTCCGGGCGGTGCGACCGCTTCAGCCATCGGACTCCGCTCCTCGTTCGGCGATGGACGTCATGATCGTGTCCTCCGTGACGTCGTCGCCGGACAGCTCGCCGACGACGGCGCCCTCGCGCAGCACCAGGATCCGGTCGGCGCCCTCCACCAGTTCCTCCAGGTCAGACGAGATCAGTAACACGCCCAGGCCCTCTTCGGCCAGCTCGTCCACGAGGGCCTGCACTTCGGCCTTCGCGCCGACGTCGATGCCGCGGGTGGGCTCGTCCAGCAGGAGGATCTTCGGCCGGATGGCGAGCCACCGCGCGAGCAGGACCTTCTGCTGGTTGCCGCCGGACAGTTCCTGCACCGGCTGGTGCGGCGAGGCCGCCTTGATCCTGAGCCGGCGCATGAACACCTCGACGACCTTGTCGATCTTGGCGTCGGAGACGACGCCGGCCCGCGACAGCGACGGCAGGGCCGCGAGCGCGATGTTCTCCCTGACCGACAGCGCCGGGATGATGCCTTCGGCCTTGCGGTCCTCTGGCAGCAGGCCGACCCCGGCCCTGATCGCCGCCGTGGTCGAGCCGGTGCGCAGCGGCAGGCCGGCCACGACCACCCGGCCCGCGTCCAGCGGAAGCGCGCCGACGATCCCCTTGGCCGTCTCGCTGCGGCCCGCTCCCAGCAGCCCGCCGAGGCCGACGACCTCCCCCGGCCACACCGAGACGTCCACCCCGCGCAGGACCTGCCGCCGGGTCAGTCCCTCGGCCCGTACGGCGGGCTGGGCGCCGTCCCGTTCACGGGCATGGCGGCGGTCGCGGGAGAACCGGGTCAGGCCGCCGGTCCTGACCTCGTCGAGGTCGCGGCCGAGCATCAGGGCGATGAGCTTCAGCCGTTCGAGCTCGGCGAGCGGGCCCGTGTGCGCGACCCTGCCGTCACGCAGCACCGTCACCCGGTCGCACACCTCGTACAGCTCGTCGAGCCGGTGGCTGACGTAGACGACGGCGATGCCGTCGTCCCTCAGCCTCCTGATCACCGAGAACAGCGTCTCGACCTCGCGCGGCTCCAGGGACGAGGTGGGCTCGTCCATGATGACCACGCGGGCGTCGATCGCCACGGCCCTGGCCAGGGCGACCATCTGCTGGACGCCCATTCCGAAGGTGCGCAGCGGGCGGCGTACGTCGGTGACGACGCCGTATCCGGCGAGGATCCGCTCCGCCTCGCCGTACATCCTGGCGGTGTCGATGACGCCCAGGCGTCCGCGCGGCTCGCGCCCCAGCATGAGGTTGCGGGCCACGCTCATCATCGGGACGAGGTTGACCTCCTGGTAGATGGTCGAGATCCCGGCGCGCTGCGCGTCGAGCGGCGTCCCGAAGGCCACCGGCGAACCGTTGTAGATCAGATCACCGCCGTCCGGGCGGTGGACGCCGGTGAAGACCTTGATCAGCGTGGACTTGCCCGCGCCGTTCTCTCCCACGAGGGCGTGCACCTCGCCGGGGAGGAGGGCGAGGGACACGCCGTCGAGGGCCACCACGCCGGGAAAGCGCTTGCTGATCCGCCTGGCCTCGAGCACCGGTGCAGCGGACTGGCTCAATGAGTTCCCTTCCTCGGACGGGCCTGCGCGCGCCCGCGCGCGCAGGCCCGGGACGCACGCGGGCTTTCGCGGCGTCCGTTACGGGCTGTGGCAGGTCAGTAGGCCTCGCCGAGGGACGCCTCGGCGTTGGATCCGTCGTATTCGCGGTCGGAGATGATGACCTTGTCCGGGATCGGCTCGCCGTCGAGGAACTTCCGCGCGGTCTCGAAGGCGAGCGGCCCGAACCTGGGGTTGGACTCGACGACCGCGTGCAGCCAGCCGTCGGCGATGGCCTGGACGGCGCTGCGGGTGCCGTCGACCGAGACGATCTTTATGGCGCCCGGGTCCTTGCCCGCACCCTTCAGCGCGGTCACCGCGCCCAGCGCCATCTCGTCGTTCTCGGCGTAGATGCCGTTGATGTCCGGGTTGGACTGGATGAGCTGTTCGGTGACCTGCTGACCCTTCTCCCGGGCGAACTCACCGGTCTGCTCGAAGGAGATCTGGATGTCGGACGCCTTCTCCTTGATCCGGTCCTTGAAGCCGTTGGTGCGCTCGGTGGTGACGTTGTTGCCGGGGGCGCCGAGCAGGATCGCCACCTTGCCCTTGCCGCTCAGCGCGTTGATCATCTGGTCGGCGGCCCGCTTGCCCTGCTCATAGAAGTCGGAGCCGATGAACGTCAGGTAGTCGCTGCACGGCTTGGCGTTGATCTTGCGGTCGACCGTGATGATCGGGATCTTCTTGGCGGCGGCCTGCTGGAGCACCGGCTCCCAGCCGTCGGAGTTCAGCGGCGCGATGACGAGCAGCTTCACGCCCTGGGCGATGAGCTGCTGCACGTCGGTGATCTGCTTGGAGAACTGCGACTGCGCGTTGGTGACCTTGAGGGCGGCGATGCCGAGCTTGGCCGCCTCGTCCTTGATGGACTTGGTCTCCGCGATGCGGAACGGGTTGGCCTCCTTCTCCGACTGGGAGAAGCCGACCGTTGCGGTCTTCAGGTCGAACTTCGTGCCGCCGAACTGGTCGAGCGTGCAGGTCGGGCCGGCCGAGCCCGCCGGGGTCTGCACCACCTGCTGCTGCGCGGACGCCGCCTCGCCGGGGCCCGCGGTGGCCTGGGTCTCCGACTTGGCGCAGCCGGCCGCGCCGAGCAGCACGGCGAGGGCGACGAGGGCCGTGCGGGGATGTGCCTTCATGATGGTCCTTCTTGCGGTCGGGGGTCCCGCGGCGGGTCCTGCGGTCCGGAGGATGACACGCCGTGGGGGGTGGGGGTGGCGGCCCGGACGTGTCGTCCGGGCCGCCGTGGCGGCCGGGCCGGGGGTCATCGGGCCCAGGCCGGAGGGAATCAGGCGCAGGAAGGGAGGATCTCCGCGGTGAGCGCCGTGTTGGCGTCGTGGACGCGCTTGACGTCCGGCTTGGTCACGGCTCTGTCGTAGGTCATCAGGCCGTTGATCTCGGTCTCCACGTCGGTCGTCTGGGTGTAGACGGCCGCGCTCAGGCCGTTGCAGGCGTGCAGCCTGCGCAGGGCGTCGTCCATCTCCAGGAAGCGCTTGGTCAGCGCCTCGGAGTCGGCCTCGACCGCGTAGCCCCAGCCGCCGCCGGTCCAGGTGTGGCCGACCACCGGCAGGGCGAGCCCGCCGTACTCGCCGAGCACCGACGCCCGGAAGAAGCCCGGCTGGCCGGGGCTGCCGGGCCCGGGATAGATGTGGTAGTCCATCACGTCGCCGTTGCCGCCGTCCTGGGAGCCGCAGCAGTTGATGCCGCTCATGTTGTCCACGAGCCGGGAGGGGTCGAGGCTCTCCACGTAGTCGGCGATCCTGGAGACGTCGTACTGGCCCCAGCTCTCGTTGAACGGCACCCACATCACGATCGACGGGCTGCTGCGGTGCTGGTCCACCATCTCCCGCAGCTCGCTCTCGAACTGCTGCTTGTCGGCCGCGCTCGGCGAGCCGTTCGTCGACGGCATGTCCTGCCAGACGAGCAGGCCCAGCTTGTCGGCGTACGCGTACCAGCGGTCGGACTCGACCTTCATGTGCTTGCGCACCATGTTGAAGCCGAGTGCCTTGGTCTGCTCCAGGTCGTAGCGCAGGGCCTCGTCGGTGGGCGCGGTGTAGATGCCGTCCGGCCAGTAGCCCTGGTCGAGCGGGCCGAACTGGAAGACCGGCGCGCCGTTGAGCAGGACCCGGGTCGTGCCGTTCACCCGGCCGACCGAGATAGAGCGCATGCCGAAGTAGCTCTCCACCCTGTCGCCGCCCTTGAGCTCGACCGTGAGGTCGTACAGGTAGGGGTCGTCGGGCGTCCAGAGGTGCGGGTCCGGGATCGGCACGGCCAGTTCCTTGCCGGCGGGGCCGCTGACCTTGCCGATGACGCGTTCGCCGGCGCGGGCGGTGACGACGGCGGTGGCGTCGCCGCTCGCTCTGACCTTCACCCGCAGGGACTGGCCGAGCACCTCGGGGATCGTGTCCACGGCCTCGATGTGGGTCCTGCCGACGGGCTCCATCCAGACCGTCTGCCAGATGCCGGAGGCCGGGGTGTACCAGATGCCGCCCGGAGTCAGGGTCTGCTTGCCCTTGGGCTGGCCGCCGGCGCCGGTCGCGTCGCTCACGCCCACGACCAGCTCCTGCCGGCCCTTCCCGGTCAGCGCGTCGGTCACGTCGACGGTGAATCTGTCGTAACCGCCCTTGTGCGTGCCGACCTGCTTGCCGTTCACGTAGACGACCGACTCGTAGTCCACGGCGTCGAGGTGGAGCAGGACGCGGTCCTTCTTCCAGGGGGCCGGCACCTCGAAGGTGCGGCGATACCACATGCGGTCCTCGTGGCGGCCGATGCCGGACAGGCTCGATTCCACCGGGTAGGGCACGACGATCCGCTCGGCGAGGTCGCGGCCGAAGGGCGGCGCCTCACCCTCCTCGGCGGCGGCGAACTGCCAGGTGCCGTTGAGGTTCTGCCAGCGGTCGCGGACGAGCTGCGGGCGGGGGTATTCGGGCAGCGGGTGGTTCCCGTCCACCTTGTCGGACCAGCGGGTCTTCAGCACATAGGTGGACGCGTTGGTCACCGGGACCCACGTGAACGCCTCGATCGCGCTGCCGTCCGCCTCGGTGAGGCCGCCCTTGCCGTCGTAGGAGGCCCGGATGTCGGCGGCGAGGCGCGGGATCGGGAAGGCGAGCTTCAGCTTGATCTTGCTGGTGCCGTCGAGGGTGGCCGACTGGATCGTCCACTTCGTGCCGGCGACCGTCAGGCCGAAGTGCTCGGCGGCGCCGGCGGGCAGCGCCGCGAGCGCGGTGTCGCCGAAGTCGAGGGTGGCGGTGTCCCCCGCCGCGTCGAGGGCGGCGCTGTCAGGCCCCGGCGGGTCGAAGCCCTCGGGCAGGTAGAACGCCTCCGCGGGCACGGCCTGCTTGGGCTGGCTGGCGCTCTGCCAGCGCAGGTGGAGGTTCGCGCCGCCGTAGTGCTCGAAGTACTCGACCTTGACGTCGTACTTCCGGCCCGCCTCCAGGGTGATCGGGGCGCCGGTCTGCTCCTTGTCCCAGTCGTCCACCCAGTGGTCGATGACGAGGGTGTCGTCCACCCAGAGCCGGAAGCCGTTGTCTCCGGTGATCGAGAAGGTGTACGCCTCGGAGTACGCGGGCTGGATGCGGCCCGTCCACCGCACGGTGACGTCGTCCTCCCGCCCGGTCAGCGAGGTGAAGACCGGGTTGAGGTCGGGCAGCTCGAGATCCGGATCGATCACGGTGGCCTTGAGCTGGGCGAAGTCGAACTTGCCGGCCGCCGAGGACAGGTAGTAGTCGCCGCGCAGGCCGTGGCGCTCGGCGCCTGCGGCGGTCGCGGGCCCCTGCCCCGCGACCTGCCAGACGGCGCCGAGAACGACGGCCAGCAGTAAGAGGATGGGCTTTCTCACAGGGATCCTTTCCTGCGGGCAGGGGCGGGCGGACGCGCCGTACGGCGTGGCCGCGTCCGGCCGGCGACACTGTGCGCTCCGCACGGCGCGCCGGTGACCACCTGCCATGACGTGGGGGGAGGGTCGAGATCGGCGCCGCGGACGCTGGGAGCGCATTCCGAGCGGGACCGATCAGACTCGGACAGGATCGAGTCGGCTATGGCCCTCAAATAAGCACTGCGGAGGACAAGCGGTCAAGGGATCGGATCAAATTCGTTCATTTCCGGTCAGTCCTGCGGCACTTTGGCTGGTCGACTATGATCGGATCCGGTCACAGCGGAGGGTGGGGGCCGTGGTCGACACGGACAGCGACGGGCGTCGGCCCGTGTTCGCGGCCGAGCGCCGCCAGCGCATTCTGGAGTTGGTGCGGGCCAACGGGGCCGTCTCGCTGCGCGAGCTCGCCCATGCGGTGCAGTCGTCGGAGGTCACCGTGCGCCGCGACCTGCGCGCACTGGAGTCGGAGGGCCTGCTCAACCGGCACCACGGCGGCGCCACCCTGCCCGGCGACCTGAACAGGGAGGCCAGCTACGTCCAGAAGGCGACGCTCTCCTCGGCGGAGAAGTCGGCCATCGCGGACCTGGCCGCGTCGCTGGTGGAGGACGGGGACGCGATCGTCGTCGGCCCCGGGACCACCACGCAGGAGTTCGCCCGCAGGCTGAGCAGGCACACCGAGCTGGCCGTGGTGACCAACTCGCTGCTGGTCGCCCAGGCCCTCGCCGGCTTCCCGCGCATCGAGGTGATGCTGACGGGCGGCACGCTGCGCGGGCCGATCCTCGCCCTCGTCGGCAGCGCGGCCGAGCGGTCCCTCGCGGGGCTGCGCGTGCGCCGGGCCTTCATCTCCGGCAACGGGCTCACCGCCGACCGCGGCCTGTCGACCCCGAACATGCAGGTCGCCTGCGTCGACCAGGCACTGGCCGCAGCCGCGGAGGAGGTGGTCGTGCTGGCCGACCACACCAAGATCGGCATCGACGCGATGGTGCAGACCGTGTCGGCCGAGCAGATCGACCACCTGGTCACCGACGACGCCGCGCCGCGCGACGTGCTCGACGAGCTGGGAGGCAAGGGCGTCCGCCTGCACGTTGCTCAGATTTGATCGAATGTGACGGCCTCGTTACGGGTTTGTTTCCTACCAGGCTCACCATTCGAGGCGGAGGCAACCGTGCTGCAGGCCGCAGGTATTTGCAAGAGCTTTCAAGGCGCGCCCGCGCTCGACCACGTCACCCTGGCCCTGCGGGCCGGGGAGGTCCACGCGCTCGTCGGCGGCAACGGCGCGGGCAAGTCCACTCTGGTCAAGGTGCTTTCCGGGGTGTGCAGGCCGGACGCCGGCCGGCTGCGCCTCCTCGGAGAGGAGATCGCCCTCTCCTCCCCCGCCGAGGCGGCCCGGCTCGGGATCGCCACGATCCACCAGGACGCCGGGCTCGTCCCCACGATGAGCATCGCCGCCAACCTGTTCCTCGGCCGGGAGCCGCGCGGGCGCTTCGGCCTGATCGACTTCGCGGCCATGCACGCGCGGGCCGCCGAGCTGCTGTCCTCCTACGGCCTGCGCGCCGACCCTCGCCGGCCGCTCGGCTCGCTCGGCGACGGCGCGCGTCAGCTCGTGGCCCTCGCCCGGGCCGCGTCCGCGGACGCGCGGCTGGTCGTGATGGACGAGCCCGCCTCCGCCCTGGAGCGTGACGAGCTGGACGTCCTGTTCGGCGCGATCTCCCGGCTCCGCGACGAGGGCCGGGCGGTGCTGTACGTCACCCACCGGCTCGACGAGCTCTACGAGATCTGCGACCGGGTGACCGTGCTGCGTGAGGGGCGGGTGGTACACACCGGACCGCTCGCCGGCCTCGACCGCCGCAGGCTGGTCTCGCTCCTGCTCGGCCGGCCCTTCCACGCCGAGGGGGTGGACGCCGCCGCCGGCGAGCCCGCCGGCCCGCCCGCGGACGAGCCCCTGCTCCAAGCCCGGGGGCTGACCCGCCGCCACGTGCTCCGCGACGTCTCCCTGGCCCTGCGTACGGGGGAGGTGGTCGGCCTCGGCGGCCTGCGGGGCGCGGGGCGCAGTGAGACCGCGAAGGCGATCGCGGGCGCGCTGCGGGTGGACGCCGGCCAGGTGACGATCGCGGGCGCGCCCGCGGGCAAGTGGTCGATCAGGAACGCGATCCGCGCCGGCGTCGGGCTCGTGCCGGAGAACCGCCGGGTCGAGGGCATCGTGCCGGCCCTGTCGGTCCGCGACAACATCGCGCTGGCCGCGCTCCCCCGCCTGTCGCGGGCGGGGATCGTCTCCGACGCGCACCTGGACCGGATCGTCGCCACGTTCATGCGGCGGCTGGACATCCAGGCCGTCTCGCCCCGGCAGGCGGCCGGGGAGCTGTCCGGGGGCAACCAGCAGAAGGTGCTGCTGGCCCGCTGGCTCGCGATGCACCCGAAGGTGCTGCTGCTCGACGAACCCAGCCGGGGTGTCGACATCGCGACCAAGCTGGCCATGCGGTCACTCCTCGACGACCTGGCGGTGGACGGGCTGGCGATCCTGCTGATCTCTTCTGACGTGTCGGAACTGGTGGAGAACTGCGACAGCGTGGTGGTCCTGCGTGACGGCGCGGTCGTGGGCGAGCTATCCGGGCCCGAGGTCAGCGAGGACCGCATCATGGGCGCCCTCGCCGCCGGCTGAACCCCCGCCGCCGGCCCGGTGTCCGCCGCGGGCGCGCGCGGGGACATCCGACATTGCTGATTGTCGGATCGGATGGTCAAAAACGGCACTCGTGTCTTTAGGATGGACGTCGTTCCAAGCCGCGCACCGACCGAGCAGTGGAGGGCACAGCGTGCACGAGGAGCAGGCCCCCGCGTGGGTGGTGGACCCCGGCACGCCGAGCGTCGCCCGGATGTACGACTACTACCTGGGCGGCAAGGACAACTTCGCGGCCGACCGCCAGGCCGCCGAGAAGATCATCTCCATCCTGCCCAACGCCCGCGACGTCGCCCGGACCAACCGCGCCTTCCTCATGCGGGCCGTACGGCACCTGGCGCGCTCGGGCATCCGGCAGTTCCTCGACATCGGCACCGGGCTGCCGACGCAGGAGAACGTCCACCAGGTGGCGCAGGCCGAGGCGCCGGGGTCCCGGGTCGTCTACGTCGACAACGACCCGATCGTGCTCGCCCACGCACGCGCCCTGCTCGCCGACAACCCCCGGTCGATCGTGATCCACGGGGACATGCGGAACCCGGAGTCGGTCCTCGGCCACCCCGGCGTCCTGACCCACCTCGACTTCACCCGGCCGGTCGCCTTGATCATGCTGGCCGTCCTCCACTTCGTGACCGACGACGCGGAGGCGGCGCGGCTCGTCGGCGCGTTCCGCGAGCCGCTCGCCCCGGGCAGCCATCTCGTGGTCTCCCACATCACCCGGGGCGACCTGGACGAGGACGCGGTCAGGCGGGGCCGGGACGTCTACACCGGGACCACCGCGGGCGGCATCGTGCCGCGCACCGCGGCCCAGGTCCGCGGCTTCCTCGACGGCCTCCACGTGCTGGAGCCCGGCGTCGTTCCGCTCCACCTGTGGCGGCCCGAGACCGTGGAGCCCGCATGGAACGGCAAGCCGGGAGGCGACATCATCGGCGGGGTCGGCCTCGTACCCGGTGCCTGACCTGCGTCGCCTTCCGTCCGTGAGCGCAACGACCGCGGTGTGAACCCCGTGCGGCGCCGCGCGATCAGAGCGCCAGCGCGCGCTTCCGGGGCGCCGAGCGGTGCGCCGTACGGCGCCGCATCTCCGCGAGCACCTCAAGAGGGCTGGCCAGGAGCCTGGAGAAGGCCAGCTCCGCCGCGCCGACCAGCGTGACGTCGTCGCCGAGCGCCGACACCCGCAGCCGCACCTGCTCGCGGGAGATGACCATGGCGTTCGCCTCCACCCTGCGGCCGACCTGTGCGGCCGAGCCCGGGTACACGTCCCGCAGCATCCCCCCGAAGATCACTATCCCGGGGTTGAAGAGATTGATCAGGTTGGCCACGCCGATGCCCAGCCAGTCGCCGATCCGGTGCAGCGCCTCCTCGGCCGCAGCGTCCCCCCGTCCGGCGGCCTCCACCACGGCGCGTACGCCCTCGCGGCCGCTCAGCTCGCCCGAACGGCCCGCGGCCTCGATCAGGGCGTGCTCGCCGACCTCCGCCTCCAGGCAGCCGCGCGAGCCGCACATGCAGGGCCGCCCGTCGTACGGGTTCACCATCATGTGCCCGAGCTCGCACCCGTAGCCGCCGTCGCCGCCGAGCAGCCTGCCGCCGACGATGATCCCGCCGCCCACGCCGACGTCGCCGTGCAGGTAGATCAGGTTGTCGAAGCCGCGGCCGACGCCGCGGTCGCGCTCTGCCAGCGCGCCCAGGTGGGCCTCGTTGCCGACGAGCACCGGCAGGTTCAGCCGGGAGCCGAGCTCGACGCCGAACGCCTGGTCCACCCACCCGACGTACGGCCCGTATCGCACCGTCCCGTCGTCGGGCCGGATCATGCCGCAGTAGGCCGCGCCGACTCCGACGCACACCGAGCCCGGCCGGGCGCCCCGCCGCAGCTCGCGGCCGAAGCCCGCGAGCACGCCGACGACGTCCTCCAGGTCCGCGCCCGCGCGGTGCCTGACGGCCTCCCGGCGGTCGAGGATCTCGCCGCCCAGTCCCACGCGGGCCGCGACCAGGCGGTCGACCCGGACGTCGAAGGCCAGCACGTGCGCCCGGTCGCGCTCCGGGCGGACCACCAGCGACGGCCGGCCCGCCCTGCCGGTGTCTCCGGGAAGTTCCTCGCCGACCAGGCCGGCCGCGGACAGTTCGGCGGTCAGCGCCATGATCGTGCTGCGGTTCAGGCCCATCCGGTCGGCCAGTTCGGAACGGGAGAGGGCCCCGCCCAGGTGCACGTGCCGCAGCAGATCGCCCAGGTTGCGCCGGCGCATCTCCTCTTGGGACCGACCGGCTTTCGACATGGTGCGCAGATCCTGACGACTCGGAGGGGTTCCTCGTTGGCGGGCCGTGGACAGGAGGACAGGGCCGTGACCCCGTCCTCGTCTTGAGGTTACCAACGGAGTCGTCTGCGGCGGAGTCCCCGTCTACCGGCGCCCCCGCTCGCCCTGGTCCTCCGATCCCGCGCGCCCCCGGCTCGGTGCCGCCTGCGGGCCGGTCCCCCGCCGGTCCGCGGTGGCCGCCGCATGCCGGGACGCCGCTCCCGCACGTGTCGCCGCACCTCCCCGGCTCGCCGCCGCCGCACGGGTCGCCGTACGTCCACGGCTCGCCGCCGCCGCACGTGTCGCCGCTCTCGTTGTGGGCGGCGCCTGCGAGGCCGGGGCCGGGGGCGGCGCGGGTGAGGCCCCCGCGTAGGGCGTGCCGAGCGCCTGCGCGATGTCGCACGCCCGGTTGCCCCTGCACATCGCGTTCTGGATGCCGGTCCCGCCGTTCGCGAGGTTGATCGTGATCTGCTGCGTACCGCGGTTGGTCGTCGAACTCGAGGCGGTGAGCGCGGGCGGGGCCGCGTCCCCCTCGGTGTCCCTCTCGGTCCGCGTGGGCCGGAGCCCGGACTCATGGTGGCGGGGCGTCTCCCGTCCGGGGGTGCGCGTGGCCTCGGCGGCAGGGCCCGCGGCGGTGAGCGCCGCCACGACCGACGCACAGGCGAGGAGACCACGACCGATCTTCCTCATGGCCGTCCCGCCGTACCGCTGACACTTCATCGCGCGCTCCCGCCAGTCACCGCCGCAACGCTCCGGGCGGCCCCCTTTTCACCCGGGCGTTGTCAGGCTAGTGACGCGGTGGATTCCCGCGCCCGGCCCGCGCGGCGACTTACGGCATCATTGCCATATCAGTCAGCGCTGCCCCCATATTCGTGGAATCGACGACCGGCGCGTATTCGAACGCGATCACCAGCCATTGGAATTGATGGGCATGTTCTGCCAGATCTTGCACTTCCTCGGGCCGGGACCGCAGAAGGCGCCCTGGGTGCTGATGCGCCCGCCGTTCGTGATGCCGGTCTGCTGCTGGCCGATCATGAAGGTCGGGGCGAAGACGCCGTTGAGATTCTGGTTGAACTTGCCGTTGCCCGACTTGAGCTGCCGCGCCGTGGCCGTCCCGCCCGCCGCCACCTGGCCCCCGCCGTCCCCGTGACCGGTTGGCCTCATGGGAGTGCGGCGCGTGGACTGCGCGAACGCGCTCGCCCCCTGGACCGCGACGCTCCACGCCATCGCGGCCACGAGAGTGGCCAGCGTCAGGCGACGGGCCGTCAGAGCCCGAGATGTTCGGGAGCGGGACGTGCAGCGGCGAGACATCGTGGAACGCACCTACCTACCAAGGCCATGCGGCAATGGGCTTTCGTCGCGGACATAAGCAACGTCGACCTCATACCCCGCGTCATGGCCTCGGCCCCGCCGATGCCAAGCGCGGCATGGATGATGACGCATTTTTTGTCGCTATGCCGTCCGACCGGACATCACACGCCCAGGGCCTCAAATACCCCTCTTCGCATAAATCCGGAAATATAGGAATTTGCCGTATTCGGACCTCGGTCCGGCCTTCGCGGGGCTCATTCTCCGACGGCGTCGAGATAGACCCAGGCGCCTTCATGGCGGACGAAGCGACTCTGCTCCCGCATCTCGCCGGGCTGTCCCCCATAGGCGTAGCGGGCGCGGAAGGTGACGGTGCCGTCGGCGTGGATCGGGCTCCCGCCCGTGAACGCCTCGATCTCCAGCCCGGTCCACCGCATGCCCGGGTCGAAATCGACCCGCGCCGGACGGGTGGAGGGATGCCAGGTCCGCAGCAGGTACGCCTCGTCCTCGATCGCGAACGCGGAGAAGCGCGAGCGCATCAGCGCCTCGGCCGTCGGCGCGGGCCGTCCCGCGTGGAACCGGCCGCAGCAGTCGCCGTAGACGGCCGGCAGGCCACAGGGACAGGGCTCGCCGGCGCGCGGCGCACGGCGGTGACGAGAGGTGCGGCTCACCCCGCGAGGCTATCGTCCCCGGCGAGGCGCTCGCGGTTCAGCCGGGCCGAGGGCGAGGAGTCCCCCGTCGCCCGCTCCGCCTCCGGCAGGTCGGCCTTGGTGAACGGCCTGCCCGCCTCCGGCAGACGGTCCTTGGTGAACCGCCTGCCGGAGACCTCGCCGTTCAGCCGTCCGCACCCCCGACAGGGCGAGCCTCAGCCCGCCTCATCGGGCGGAGCGCCGCGCCGAAGCGGCTCAGTTGTAGGGGTTGTCGTAGGTGTAGGTGCTCTTGGTCCGCATCTGGTACTGGCCGTTGCTGCCGAACCATCCTCCGGTCACGTCGAACCGGACGTTGCGGACGGTGCCGCCGAAGTTCACCTCGCCGCTGTACAGGTACGCCTGCTGGCATCCGGACATCGACGTCGGGCCGGTCTGCGTCGGCGAGGCCGTGCTCGTGCCGTTGACGTTGATCGTGAAGTAGGGCTGCGGGTAGGCGTGCTGCCAGCACAGCCGCAGCGAGTAGCGGTACTTCGTGTTCCCGTCGTCGAACGCCACCGTGCCGTCCAGGAGGGCCAGCTGCGTCGCGTAGCCGTCGTTGCTCACCAATTGCAGGTAGACCGGCTGGTCCGCGCCGTACGCCGCGTGCGCGGGGCTGAGCGGCACGAGCGCAGCGGCCGTCGCCGCGACGGCCATGGCGATCGACGTCGTCAACCGACGTCCTCGCGAGCGTGGGATCAATTCGCACCTCATCCGTTGCAGGAGTGCCGAGTGCCCGGAGGGTATTTCGACATGGACGGGCCGATCCAGCGCGGCGATCGCGGGGCTCGATCCGGTCGGGCGTTAAACACCGCACTCCCGGGGACCTTGGGAACGCCGTTCCGCCCCGACCAGGACAGAGAGGGGCGACAAACCCGGTCAAAATCCCGCTATGACCGCTGAATGTTTCATACGGCGCTAGAGAGGACAAAGCGGCCCCCGGCGTTATCCCGCCGGGGGCCATGTCACAACTCCGGTCACAACTCCGGTCACAGCTCCGGTCGCGGTCAGCAGATCTTGTAGTCCTGCCGCGACGAGTTGTACGCACAGGAGTCGGCCGGCGCGCCGGAGGCCTTCCGCAGGTACGCCTTGTCCTTGGCCTGGTTCCAGATGTAGGCCGGCGTCCCCCCGCTCCCGCCCCAGTAGAGGGTGGTGGAGGTGTTCTTTCCCCTGCCGGTCCGCAGGGTGAGCGTCTTCCCGGCTCCGAGAGTGCACGCCTCAGCGAGCGGGTCCCTCGGCCACGGCGTCGAGCAGTTCGTCCACCGCCTTCCGGTCGGGCAGCGAGGGGCTGGCGCCGGGCAGCGTGGTCGCCAGGGCTCCGGCGGCCATCCCCCGGCGGATCGCCGCGGCGGTGTCGAGGCCCGCCGCGAGGGCCGCGCCCAGGGAGCCGGTGAAGGCGTCGCCCGCGGCGGTGGTGTCCACGGGCGTGACGGGGTAGGCCGGAAAGTGCCGGGTGCGCCCGGGGGTGACCGACAGCGCGCCGGCCGACCCGAGCGTGATGAGGGCGTGCCGCACACCGCGGTCGAGGAACCAGGCCCCGGCCCGCTCGGCGGACTCGACGTCGGTGACCTCCACTCCGGTAAGCGCGGCGGCCTCGCTCTCGTTGGGGGTCACGACGGCGACGTACGGCCACACCCGGTCGGGCAGCGGCTGCGCGGGCGCGGGATCGAGCACCACGGTCAGCCCGGCCCGTGCACCCGCCTCGGCCGCGTGACAGGCGACCTCGGCCGGGATCTCGAGCTGGAGGAGCAGCACGCCCGCCCTGTCGCGCACGGCCCGGATGCTCTCGTCCACCATCTCGGCGCTGAGGTCCGCGTTGGCGAGAGGAGTCATGACGATGTCGTTCTCGCCTGACGCGTCCACCCTGATGTGCGCGACGCCCGTGCGGTTGCCAACGGAGCGTACCTCCGTCAGCGCCACGCCGCAGGAGCGCAGCGCCGACGAGACGATCTCGCCGAACGGATCCGTGCCGACGCAGCCGACCAGCCAGGTGGGCGCTCCCGCACGAGCGGCGGCGACCGCCTGGTTCGCGCCTTTCCCCCCGAGGACCACGGTGACGTCGTCGCCGAGGACGGTCTCTCCCCGGCGCGGGAGGCGGCGGGTGAAGGCGGTGACATCCGCGGAGATGCTCCCGACGACGACGACACCTTTCGGTTCCATGGCGTTCCTCCTGTTTCGGGCTGCTTCAGGGATGTCAGGAGACTCGGCCGAGCGTCTCGATCGCGTCGATCATGAGATCCCAGAACCGGTCGCGGTCCAGCCCGATCCCGACGTTCGCGTTGGGCTCCCAGTCCATCCGGCGGTGCAGGTCGGCCACGGTCGCTCCCCGGGTGTGCCGGCCGTCCAGCTCGATGCGCAGGCCCACCCGCTCGTACGTCATGACCGTGGGATCGATCAGGTACGCCACCGTGATCGGGTCGTGCAGCGGCGGCGCGGGGAACCCCCAGGTCTCGTGATAGGTGGAGCCGAAGAAGGTGAGCAGTTCCACGCAGACGCGCGCGAGCGGGGTGCCGAGCGCCTGGATCCTGGCGAGCACGTCGGCGGTCACCAGCGCCTGGTGGCTGACGTTGAGCCCGACCCACGTGGTCGGCACGCCGCTGCCGAGCACCTCCGCCGCCGCCTCCGGGTCGGCGTAGACGTTGAACTCCGCGTACGGCGTGTGGTTGCCGCGATCCGTGGAGCCACCCATGATCACGATTTCCCTGACCCGCTCGCGGTCCTCCGGGTGACGGCGCAGCAGTGTGGCGATGTTCGTCAGGGGGCCGATGGCCACCACGGTCACCGGCTCGGCGGCGTCCGCCAGCGTGTCGTGGATGAGGTCCACGCCGTGGCGGGGGTCGAGCGGGACGCTCGGCTCCCCGAACGCCGGGCCGTCCAGGCCGCTCTCCCCGTGCACGTAGTCGCCGATTTCGAGTGGCGCCGCGAGCGGGCGGTCGCAGCCGGCGGCGACCGGCACATCGGTGACGCCGGCCAGGCTCAGCATCCGTCGCGCGTTGAGCGCGGTCTTCTCCACCGTCTGGTTGCCCGCGACCGTCGCGATCGCGCGCAGGTCGATCGCCGGGTGGGCCACCGCGAGCAGGATGGCCATGGCGTCGTCGTGCCCGGGGTCGCAGTCGAGGATCACCGGGATCGCCGGCATGTCAGATCTCCTTCGCGAGCCAGCGGACCGCCCGCGTGAACAGGGTGCGGTAGCCGTCCCAGGAGACGAACTCGTCGGGGCACCAGTGCGGCGCGATATCGGAGGCCCAGGCGAGCGTGCGGCCCGCCCCGGCCTGCCGTACGGCGAGCAGGGGGTCGCCGCCGACGGTCGCGAGCAGCGTGGCGTCCTCGGGCAGCGCGAAGCGGTTGTAACCGAGCAGGTCGGGCCACTGGACGGGAAGCCCGGCCACGATGGGGTGCGCGTCGCCGGCGAGCAGGCCGGGCACGCCCTGCGGGGCCTCGACGCGGTCGTCGTAGCGGGAGATCCGGGCGGGCAGCACCCGCTCGACCGCCGTACCGGCGAAGGCGGCCTTCGCCTCGAAGCCCTGGAAGCTCAGGTAGCCGCCGGCCATGGCGAGGCCACCGCCCTGCTCCACCCAGTCGGCCAGCAGGTCGATCCGGTTGACGGTCTTCTCGCTGGCCAGCCAGGTGGCGGGGTGCAGCAGGATGCTGTTGGCCCCGATGTCGGAGAGCACGATCACGTCGTAGACGGCCAGCGCCTCGGGCGTGCCGGGGAACAGCGCGGGCACGTCGTGCGCGGGCAGGTGGTCGACCTCGATGCCGTCGGCGACCAGGACGTCCCGCAGCGGATCGATTCCGGTGTGGTAGGTCGTCGTGGTGAACGAGTCGAAGCCCTTGAAGTGGGTCGACTGGCTCACCCACGATTCGCCGGCGACCAGCACGCGGGTCATGGAAATCGTCTCCTTCTGTTCGTGTGTGTGATCAGTGGCCGCGCGCGGCGGCGAGGAAGAGCTCTCGCGGGTTGGCCGCGAGCAGCCGGGTGGTGTCGTCGGCGGTCAGCCCGTGCCGGTGCAGACGCGGCACGAAGTGGGTGAGGATGTGGGCGTAGCCGGTGCCGCCGTAGCGGACGAGCATGGTCTTCAGGAAGACGTCCTGCGAGAGCAGGACGTGGTCCCCGAGCCCGGCGCGGACCAGCCAGGCCACCGCGGCGGCGTTCTCCTCGTCGCACGGGGACTGGCCCTCGCCCGGATAGAGGTAGTCCATGCCGCACATGTCGTAGCCGAGGTAGGCGCCGCGCAGTGCGAGGGACACCTGGTAGTCGCGGTCCACCCCGCTGGGGTTCAGGTGCGAGAGCACGGTACCGGCGAGCAGGCCGCCCTCCTCGGCGACGACGTCGAGCACGCGGTGGCCGTGCCGCACCCAGCCGGGGAGGTGGACCGAGAGCGGCACCCCGGTGCGGGCCT
The DNA here is from genome assembly GCF_900156315.1 of Microbispora rosea. Classification (GTDB taxonomy): domain Bacteria; phylum Actinomycetota; class Actinomycetes; order Streptosporangiales; family Streptosporangiaceae; genus Microbispora; species Microbispora rosea. The sequence goes on from NZ_FTNI01000003.1 coordinate 149,920, forward strand.
GCGCTCTGGCCGCGCCGCGCAGCACCTTCTCCTCCTCGGCGGTGAAGTCCGGCGAGACGCCGATCTCGCCGATCACTCCCGCGCGGACGCCGTCCACGCCCCCGCCGACGCCTTCGGTCAGGTCGCGCTCGATCTCGTCGGCGACGTCCGCCGCCGTCATCGAGCGGACCCGCGCGGGATGGGTCATCTCCAGGTAGAAGCCGCACCCCATGACGATGTTCAGCCCGGTGGCACGGGCGATCGCGACCAGCTCGCCGGGCGCCCGCCCGATCCCCTCGGGGGTCACCTCCAGCACCGTGCGCCCGCCGCGCTCGGCGAAGCGGCGCACCTCCTCGATCGCGGCCGAGGTGTCGTCCAGCGACACGTTGTCGCGCGAGAGGTACGGATCGTTGCGGAGCCTGCCGAGGAACTCCATCCGCAGGCGGTCGCGGGCGATCAGCTCGCCCTCGGCGTCACCCTCGGGCGCGGGGTGCCAGGCGCGGGCGCCGTCGTTGCGCAGGTGCTCGTGGCAGAGCGTGATCCCGAGGTCGTCGGGGGACACCGGGCCGAGCACGGTGTTCACAAGCGCCGTCGTCACGGCCGCAGGTGGGGTTGCGGACGTCATTTCCGGATCGCTCCGAACTTCGCCCACACCTTGCTGTTGGCGAAGATGGCCAGCAGCAGGATGCCGCCCTGGACGATCTGCACGTAGAACGGCGAGACGTGCAGCAGCACCAGGCCGTTGGCGATCACGCCGAGCGTGAGCGCGCCGAGGATCGTGCCGAGCATGCTCGCCCGGCCGCCGAAGAGACTGGTGCCGCCGAGCACGACGGCCGTGATGACCTCCAGTTCGAAGCCGGAGCCGGCGTTGGACGAGCCGGAGCTGAGGCGGGTGGCGATCAGCACGCCCGCGACCGCCGCCGCCAGGCCGGTGAGCACGTAGACGGTCAGCCCGACCTTCCGCGTGTTCACGCCGGCGCGGCGCAGCGACTCGCCGTTGGAGCCGAGGCCGATGACGTAACGGCCGAACGGCGTCCGGGTGAGGACGAGCCAGCCGACGAGCGCGATGATCACGGCGAGGATGGCCGGGACAGGGACCCCGGCGATGCGGCCCTGGCCGATCTGGACGATCCAGAGCTCGCCGTCGATAGGGGTCGAGTAGCCCTCGGTGGCGCGCAGCGCCGTGCCCCGCATGATCGACAGCATCGCGAGCGTGACGATGAACGGCGGGATGTTCTGGTAGGAGGAGAACCACCCGTTCACGAACCCGATCAGCGCGCCGAGCGCGAGGATCGCGACCAGGGCGAGGGTGGGGTTCCACCCGTGCTGCAGCACGATCGCGAGCAGCGACCCGGACAGCGCCACCGTGGAGCCGACCGACAGATCGATGCCCGAGGTGCTGATCACGAACGTCATCGCCGTCGCGACGACCAGCGTGGGGGCGATCTGCCGCAACAGGTTGAGTATGTTGCCCGTCGTGGCGAACCGGTCGGCGGAGAACGCGAAGAAGATCAGTAGGACCACCAGCACGACCGCGATCGCGATCGTCTGCGCGTGCCGGCCGATGTGGGCGTTGGCCCGGGCCGACCTGGTGGTGACGACCCGCTGGCTGGTCCCGGTCCTGGTGGCGGTCACCGTCGCTCCCCCTCCTTCTCTCCCTCGTCGTGGGCGACGATCTCGGACACGAGCCGTTCGAGACTCGTGTTCCGGGCGTCCAAGTCGGCCCTGACCGTGCCCTCATACATGACGCACAGCCGGTCGCAGACCCGGAAGAGGTCCTGCAGACGGTGCGTGATGAGGATGACCGAGACGTCCTGGGCCGAGACGGTCTTGATCAGTTCGAGGACGGTTTCGACCTCGGCGACGGCGAGCGCCGCCGTCGGCTCGTCGAGGATGAGCAGCTTGGGCCCGAAGGTCACCGCCCGGGCGATGGCGACCGCCTGCCGCTGGCCGCCGGACAGCCCTCCGACGGGGATGTCCGTCAGCGGGATCCGGATGTTGAGTGCGTCCAGGTGGCGCCGGGCGTCCGCGTGCATCTTGCTCAGGTCGAGCATCATCCCGCCGGCCTTGCGCGGCTCCCTGCCGAGGAACAGGTTCCCGGCGACGTCGATGTCGTCGCAGAGCGCGAGGTCCTGGTAGACCATCTCGATGCCCAGCTCGCGGGCGTCCTTCGGGCTGGCGAAGGCGACCGGCCGGCCGTCGAAGACGATCTCGCCGGAGTCCGGCACGACCGCGCCGGCCAGCACCTTCATAAGGGTGGACTTGCCGGCCGCGTTGTCGCCGACGAGCCCCACCACCTCTCCCGGGCCGACGCGCAGCGTCGGGCCGCGCAGCGCGTCCACCATTCCGTAACGCTTGCGGATGTCGCGCATGACCACTCGATCAACGCGACCCGCCTCTTGGTCCGTCATGTGAGTCCCTTCGCCGCTCACTTGAAGGTGGCGCGGTACGGGTCGACGTTGTCCTTGGTCACGATCGTCACGGGCACGTCGATCTTCTTCTTCGCCTGGGCTCCGCCGATCAGGGCCTTGGCCTCCTTGACGGCCTCGTAGCCCTCGGTCTTCGGATCCTGCTGGACCACACCGGCGACGAACCCCTCGTCGATGCCGTTGATGGCCTCCTTGGTCAGGTCCCAGCCGAAGACCTTGACCTGGTCGCCCGCGTTCTGCGACTTCACCGCGGCGACCGTGCCGAGCAGGGCCGGCTCGCCGGTGGCGTACACGATGTTCATGTCGGACCGGGAGGTGAGCAGGTTCTCCGCGGCCGTCATCGCGGCCTCCTGCTTGTTCTGCCCGTCGACCGTCTGCACGATCTTGGCGCCGGCGCCCTCGACGGTCTTGTTGAAGTCGTCCTTGCGGATGTTCTGGATGAAGGAGTTCAGTGCGCCCACGACGCCGATCTTCGGCGCGGTCAGGCCCTGCGCCTGGGCCCACTTGTTGACGAAGTCGCCCGCCTGCTGGGCCGCCGCCGCGTTGTCCACGCCCACCTGGGTGTCGACGGCGGGCGAGTCGACGATCGCGTCCACCGCGACGACCTTCAGCCCGGCGTCCTTGGCGATCTTCACGGCGGGCTTGATGCCCTCGACGTCGATGGCGACCACGATGACCGCGTCGAACTGCTGCTGGACGAAGTTGTCGACGGCCTCGTTCTGCTTGGCCGGGTCGTCGTTGGCGTTGAAGATCGTGAGGTCGACGTTCGCCTCCTTCGCCGCCTGCTGTGCGCCGGCATTCATCTCGTTGAAGAAGATCGCCTGCTGGTTGATCTGGACGAGCCCGACCCGCGGCCGGTCTCCGCCGGAGCCCCCGGAAGAGCCGGAGTCGTCTGAGCCGCCACAGGCCGCCGCCAGCAGGCCGGTGGCCAGGATCGTCGTCGCCGCTGTCAGGCGGATGAGCCTCGTGGATCGCGCCATGAGAGATGAGCCTTTCGGGGGGCCGGGCAGGGATGGGGCATCGATCGGGTAATCGATTACCCGAGTTTCGGGCATGCTAGTGGGACCAAAAAAGCACCGTCAAGGTGCAGTTTCCTCACTAAACCCCTATCGTTCCTTGTGATCCCAGCAGCCCGGGACGGCAAAAGGTCGATCGTTGGCAAAGATCAAGGGAAATCGATTACACGATGGGCGTGACGATTCACGACGTGGCACGAGCGGCCGGCGTCTCCGTGGCCTCGGCCTCCCGTGCCCTCTCCGGGCGGCGCAAGGTCACGCCCGAGATCGCCGAGCGGGTGGCGCGCGCCGCCGCCGAACTCGGCTACCAGCCGAACGCGGTCGCCAAGGCGCTGCGCGACCAGACCACCGGCACCATCGGTATGGTCGTGCCGGGCATCGGCAACCCGTTCTTCACGACGATCGTCGAGGCTGTGGAGCGCGAGCTGCAGAACTCCGGCACCGACCTGCTGCTGTGCGCGTCCCAGTACAGCCCGCAGGTCGAGGCGCGCAGGCTGGAGACCCTGCTGGCCCGGCGCGTGGACGGACTGATCATCAGCCCGTGCGACATCGAGGCCAGCGTCCCCGCGGTGCTCGACGCGGCCCGCCGGGTGCCGCTGGTGCAGCTCGACCGCTACATCGAGGGCGGCGGGGCCGACTGGGTGGGCGTGGACGACGAGGCCGGGCTGGCCCTCGCGGTCGATCACGTGATCGCGGGCGGGGCCCGCTCGGTGGTCTTCGCCGGTAGCCGGCTGGTGAGCTCCTCCGCCCGCCTGCGGCTCAGCGGGTTCGAACGCGCTGCCGCGCGGGCCGGTGTGGAGGTTCTGCCGCCGCTGCTGGGCGAGTTCACCCTCGAATGGGGCATCGAGGCCGGGCGCGGGCTGCTCGACGCAGGTCGGCTGCCGGACGCCGTCGTCTGCGCGAACGACGAGATCGCCGTGGGCCTGGTGCGGTCGCTGCGGTTCGGCGGCGCGCGGGTCCCCGAGGACGTGGCCGTGGTGGGGTTCGATGACGTGGGGCACGCGACCATGTGCGACCCTCCGCTCAGCACCGTGCGCCAGCCGGTGGAGGAGATGGCGGCCGAGGCCGTGCGCCTGCTCGGCCAGCTCAAGGCCGGCGACCCCCGGCCCGCGCAGCGCATCGCCATCGCTCCCAGGCTTGTCGTACGGCAGACCAGCCGACCGGTGGCGGCCGGCGTCGAAGGGTAAGCGAGGAAAGGAGGCCGCGTGGACGAGGCGGTCGAGCTGGCACGCGAGCTGATCAGGATCGACTCGGTGGGCGGAGGCGAGGCCGCGGTGGCCGAACCCCTCGCGAGACGGCTGTCGGACGCCGGTTTCGCGGTGCGCACGCATGCGCACGCGCCCGGCCGCACCGGGCTGATCGCGCGCTGGGGGACGGGCGAACCGGTGACGCTGACCGGGCACCTCGACACGGTGCCGCTGGGCGGGCAGGCGTGGCGGCACGCGCCGCACGGCGCGGAGATCGACGGCGACCGTCTGTACGGGCGCGGTTCGAGCGACATGAAGGCCGGCGTCGCCGCGCTGGTGGTCGCCGCCGAACGGCACGTGCGCCGTACCGGGCCCAAGGCCGCACTTGAGATGGTCTTCACCGTGGGCGAGGAGACCGGCTGCGAGGGCGCGGCCGACATGGTGGCCGCGGGCCTGGTGAGCAGGTCGCGCGCGCTGCTGGTGGCCGAGCCGACCGCCAACCGGGTGCTGCTCGGGCACAAGGGCGCGCTCTGGCTGGAGGCCACGACGCGAGGCACGACGGCGCACGGCTCGATGCCGCACCTGGGCGACAACGCGATCTACAAGCTCGCCCGCGTCATCGGCGCCGTCGAGACGTTCGACCCCGGGGTGCCGGAGCACCCGTGGCTCGGCCCGTCCACGGTGAACGTGGGAACGGTGCGCGGCGGGATCAACGTGAACTCCGTGCCCGACCTGGCCGCCGCGACCATCGACCTGCGCACCGTCGCCGGCCAGGACCACGGCAGTCTCCGTGAGCGGCTGCAGGCCGCGCTCGGTGACGAGGCGACCCTCGACGTGCTCGTGGACCTGCCCGCGATCTGGACGGAGCCAGACGACCCCTTCGTACTGGCCCTGGTCGAGGCGGGGGCGGGCGCGCCCGGCGACCATCCCGCGGCCAGCTACTTCACCGACGCCTCGGTCCTCGCCGCCGCCTGCGGCGGGGGGCCCACGGTCGTATGCGGCCCGGGCGAGCCCGAGCAGGCGCACGTCACCGACGAGTACTGCCTGGTCCACCGGATCGAGGACGCCGTCGAAATCTACACAGCCGCCCTCGGGCACCTCGCCTGATCGCGTGAGCGGGTCGGATTGTGGCAAGGTGATCATCAAACTTCCGGTGACCCCGAGGAGGTCGCGTGCGCGACATGTCCCCGCCCCTGCACATGCGACGGGACGGCTTCCATCCCGCCCCGGAGCTCTCCGCGCTGCGAAACGACGAGGGGGTGGCCCGGATCCGCACCGTTTTCGGCACCGACGCCTGGCTGGTCACCAGATTCGAGGACGTCCGTACGGTGCTGAGCCATCCCGAGCTGTACAGCAACGCGCTCGTGCCGCCGCTCCGGCCGCCCGGCGCGCCGCCGCCCAGCCCGGAGGAGGTCGCCGCGATGCGCGCCGGCAACCTGCTCGGCTCCGACCCTCCCGAGCACACCCGGCTGCGCCGGATGCTCACGGCCCAGTTCACCGTCCGCCGGATGCGCCGGCTTGAGCCCAGAGTCCAGCAGATCGTCGACGACCATCTGGACGCCATGGAGCGTGGCGGGCCGCCCGCCGATCTGGTGACGGACTTCGCCCTCCCGGTTCCCTCGCTGGTGATCTGCGAGCTGCTGGGCGTGCCGTACGCCGACCGGGCCGGCTTCCAGGACACGTCCAAGCGGATCCTCGACGTGTCCCTGTCGCCGGACGAACGCGCGGCGGCGGCAGCGGAGTCCCGGGCGTACATCGCCGGCCTGATCAAGACGTTCCGGAAGGATCCCGGTGAGGACCTGCTCGGGATGCTCGTACGCGAGCACGGCGACGAGCTGAGCGACACCGAGCTCTCCGGCATCGGCAGCCTGCTGCTGCTCGCCGGGCACGAGACCACGGCCAACATGCTGTCTTTGGGCACGCTCGCCCTGCTGCGGCACCCCGGCCAGCTCGCGCTGCTGCGCGACGAGCCGGACCGCGTGGACGCCGCCGTCGAGGAGCTGCTGCGGTGGCTGAGCATCGTGCATTCCGGCACGGTCAAGCTCACCACGACCGAGGTCCGGCTGGGCGATCGGACCATCGGCCCCGGTGAGACCGTCATCTGCTCACTTCCCGCCGCCAACCGCGATCCGGGACTCTTCTCGAACCCGGACGACCTGGACATCCGCCGGGATGCCGTCGGCCACGTCGCGTTCGGGCACGGCATTCACCACTGCCTAGGGGCTCCCCTGGCCCGCATGGAGATGCGAATCGCGTTCCCCGCCCTGCTGAGCAGGTTCCCCGGCCTGCGGCCGGCGGGCGAGCCGCTGTTCCGCTCCATGACCGTCGTACACGGCCTGACCACGATGCCGGTCACCTGGTAGGCGTCCTGGCGGGCGTTCCGCTCACCGCCGAGCGGCCGGCCCTCCGGCGTGCGACGCCGAGGGCCGGCTCTCGCCGGCACCAGTCGCGATCACGGACCTTGGCGATCAGGTCGTGGGACGCGGATCCGGCTGCGCCGGCATGGGGCGGTGGGTGCGCAGCCGCACGGCGTGGTCCAGCACGCCGTGGTCGTAGGCGGTCTCCGCGTGCAGCGCCAGATCGACGCCGGACACCTCGTCCTCCTCGCTCACCCGGAAGCCCATCAGCCGGTGGATCAGCTTGCCGATCCCGTAGGTGACCGCGAAGGCGTACAGCGCGACCACCGGGACCGCCAGCGCCTGCTTGCCCAGCTGGGCCAGCCCGCCACCGTAGAGCAGGCCCTGGGGGCCGTCGGCGCCGGTGAGCGAACGGGTGGCCAGCAGCCCGATGAGCAGGGTGCCGACGACGCCCCCGACCAGATGCACGCCGACCACGTCGAGGGAGTCGTCGTAGCCGTGCCGGAACTTCCAGCCGACCGCCTGCGAGCAGATCATGCCCGCGGCCAGGCCGATCACCAGGGCGCCCAGCACGTCGACCGAGCCGCACGACGGCGTGATCGCCACCAGCCCGGCCACGACGCCGGAGGCGACCCCGAACGTGGTGGGGTGGCCGTCGCGGCGCTGCTCCACCAGCAGCCAGCCCAGCAGGCCGGTGCACCCAGCGGCCAGGGTGTTGAGGAAGACGGCGGCGGCGGTGCCGTCCGCGGCCATCGCGGAACCGGCGTTGAATCCGAACCAGCCGAACCACAGCAGCCCGGCGCCGAGCAGCACCAGCGGCAGGTTGTGCGGTCGCATGGCCTCCGCCTTGAACCCGATCCGCGGCCCGAGCACCAGGGCCATGGCGAGCCCGGAGGCCCCCGAGGTGATCTCCACGACGAGGCCGCCCGCGTAGTCGAGCGTGCCCATGGCGTGGATCCAGCCGCCCGTGCCCCACACCCAGTGAGCGATGGGCGCGTAGACCACGAGCGCCCACACCGGGACGAAGACCATCCAGGCCGAGAAGCGGGCCCGGTCGGCGATGGCGCCGCTGATCAGGGCCGCCGTGATGACGGCGAAGGTGAGCTGGAACGTCGCGAACAGCAGCGTCGGCACCTGCCCGGTGACCGACCCGACGGTGATGTCGTGCAGCCCCACGTGGGTCAGGCCGCCGATCAGCCCCCCGATGTCGGGGCCGAACACCAGGCTGTAGCCGATGGCCAGCCAGACCAGGGTGACCAGGGCGATCGAGACGAAGCTCATCATGATCATGTTGAGCACGCTCTTGGCCCTGACCATCCCGCCGTAGAAGAAGGCCAGGCCCGGCGTCATCAGCAGGACGAGCGCGGTACAGGCCAGGAGCCAGGCGGTGGCGCCGCCATCTACCTTCACCGGCATGTCATCGCCTCACACTCCTCAGGGTGGTCGTCCGGCGGTTCCACCACCGGCGCACCATGAGACTCACCGCTGGCCGTTTCACGGCGTATTCGGGAGTGTTACTGCGATGTTTCTTATTGCGGGGACGTTACCGCCTCCTCACCGGACCACTCTCGACCAGTTCTTCGGCCAGCAGTTCCCGTACGCGCCGCCAGGCGTCGCCGGCCGCCGCGGCGTCGAACGTGTCACGGCGGTCGCAGAGGAACCCGTGACCCGCGCCGGGATATTCGACGATCTCGTGGCGTACGGCGGCGGCCCGCAGCGCGTCCGCGATCATCCGGCGGTGGTCCGGCGGAACGACGTGGTCCTCGGCGCCCACGAGGACCAGCACGCGCCCGGTGATGCCGGGGGTCAGCGCGAGCGTCGGCTCCGGGCCGCCGAGGAGGATGCCGGCGGCCGGGATTCAGCCGCCGTAGGCGACGGCCACCGCCGCGAGGTCCAGGCGGGCGGCCGCGAGGTAGGCCACGTGGCCGCCGACGCTGAGGCCGACCATGCCGACGCGCGCGCAGCCCCGCGCACGCAGGTGGTCCATGGCGGCCCGCACGTCGTCCACCGCCTGATCCCGCGTCATCCGGTGCAGGGAGCTAGAAGCCGCGCTCACGGCCCGCCGCGTCGTGCGGGAGTTCGATCCCGGGGGCGTCGCGGTGATAGAGGTCCGGCGCCAGCGCGAGGTATCCGTCCGCGGCGAGCCGCTCGCAGACGTCGCGGACGTGGGCGCTGACGCCGAAGAGCTCCATCGCCACGACCACGCCGGGGAAGATGCCGCCGTCGGCGAGAATCGGAGAGGCGTTTCCGGAAGTCGTGCATGCTGCCACTGCGGAGCGCTTCCTGTGCGGGCTGGCGCCCGACGTGGTCCACGACTATTCGCTCGCCGGGCCGTTGTGCGCATCGGCACGTACGGCTCCCACCGTGGTCACCTGCCATGGCGACGTCCGGGGCGAACTCGGCGGCTACTACCGGGCCCTCGGCACCGCCGTCAACCTCGTCTCTATTTCTTGGTCGCAGCGGGCGAGCGCCCCTGGCCTCAATTGAGTCGCGCAGGTGCGCATGCCGTAGATTTCGCCACATTCCCGTTCCGCGCGCGCAAGGAGGAATGGGTCCTTTGGGTGGGCCGCCTGCATCCCGACAAGGGCGCGCACCTGGTCCCACCACCGGTCGATCATGACCATGCCGAAGGGCTCCTCCCACTACACCGGGAACACCAGGCAACGAGCCCGGTACGGAAATGCTTCTCATCTGGTGCTCCCGCTGGGCGACTTGCGACGGCTCATGAGAGGCAGATGAGGGGCGGGAAGGGTGGTGCGAGGGAACGGCAGGGGGGATCCTGGTATGGGAGACGAAAATTCCGTCGAGGCGTTCCACAAGCCGACGGGGGACACGCGTCACAGGGATTGTTCTCGCTGATAGAGCCCTGACACCGCCAATGTCGAAGGTGGCGTGGATTCCGGTTCTCCCGCTCGGGCCGATATGCAGCGGCGTCGGAGCGAGTTGTCTTCACGAGCTGGAATAGCCGAGGGGGTTGGTCCCGTGAGCGTCCCGAGAACAGCAGGGCCCCACAAGGTGGTGCTGGCCACCTACAGCGGCTACGACGCGGCCCAGCACGCGGTGGACGTCCTGGCTCGCCACGACTTCCCGATCGCACACGTCACCATCGTGGGCTGCGATCTGCGATGGGAGGAGAAGGTGCTCGGGCGATGGGGCCTCGGCAGGGCGCTCGTCACCGGCGCGGGCACCGGCGGCTGGATCGGTCTTCTCATCGGCTTGATATTCGCGATCTTCAGCCCGTGGGCCGGATGGGCCATCGGCTCCTCGATCGTGCTCGGGCTGATCTTCGGCCTCGTCTGGGGTGCGATCAGTCACGTGGTGCAGCACCGGGCGTTCACCTCGATGCCTGCGGTCGTCGCCGACCACTACGACATCCTCGTGGATCCCGAGTTCGCCGACGAGGCCCGGCGCGTGCTCACCGACGCTCGTGAGGCCGCTGCGCTCAGGTGAGCGCCAGGAGGGGGATGAGGACATGGCCAAGGCGGTGGGCATCGACCTCGGCACGACGAACTCGGTCATCGCGACCACCGAGGACGCGCATCCGACGGTCGTCCCGAACGCGGAGGGGTCGCGCACGACTCCCTCGGTGGTGGCCTTCACGGACCAGGGCGAGGTGCTGGTGGGCCAGATGGCCAGACGCCAGGCGATCCTCAACCCGAAGGGCACGATCTATTCGGCCAAGCGCTTCATCGGGCGCAAGTTCGACGAGGTGCAGAGCGAGATCAAGGCGGTCTCGTTCGACGTCGTGCCTGGCCCGGACGACGCCGTGCGGTTCAAGGTGCGCGACAAACTGTACGCGCCGGAGGAGATCTCCGCCTTCGTGCTGCGCAAACTGGCCTCGGACGCCGGGAAGTTCCTGGGGGAGAAGGTAAACGAGGCCGTCATCACGGTGCCCGCGTACTTCAACGACGCGCAGCGGCAAGCCACCAAGGACGCCGGCAAGATCGCCGGCCTGGAGGTCCTGCGGATCATCAACGAGCCGACCGCGGCGGCCCTGGCATACGGCCTGGACAAGAAGGGCAACGAGACCGTTCTCGTGTTCGACCTGGGCGGGGGCACGTTCGACGTCAGCGTCCTCGACATCGGCGAGGGCGTCATCGAGGTCCGCGCCACCTCGGGCGACACTCACCTGGGCGGCGACGACTTCGACCGGCGCGTCGTCGACCACCTGGCCGACGAGTTCCACAAGGAGCAGGGCATCGACCTGCGGCGCGATCCGCAGGCCCTCCAGCGGTTGTTCGAGGCCGCGGAGAAGGCCAAGGTGGAGCTGTCGGCGGTCACCCAGACGCAGGTCAGCCTGCCGTTCATCACGGCCGACGCGACCGGCCCCAAGCACCTGAACACCACGCTCATGCGCTCGACCTTCGAGCAGATCACTCACGACCTGCTCGAACGCTGCCGGGGGCCGGTGGAGCAGGCCATGGCCGACGCGAAGCTGACGACGAACGACCTCGACGAGGTGATCCTCGTCGGCGGCTCCACCCGCATGCCGGCCGTGCAGCAACTCGTGCGGCGGCTGACGGGCAAGGACCCGAACATGACGGTCAACCCGGACGAGGTCGTGGCCGTCGGCGCGGCCGTCCAGGCGGCCATCATCAAGGGCGAACTGAAGGACGTCGTGCTGCTGGACGTCACGCCGCTGTCGCTCGGCGTCGAGACGCTCGGCGGCGTGATGACGAAGATCATCGAGCGGAACACCACGATCCCGGCCCGCCGCACGGAGACGTTCAGCACCGCGGAGGACAACCAGTCGGCCGTGGACATCGTCATCCTGCAGGGCGAGCGCGAGCGCGCCGCGGACAACCGGGTGCTCGGCCGGTTCCGGCTGGAGAACATCCGGCCCGCCCCGCGCGGGGTGCCGCAGATCGAGGTCACCTTCGACATCGACGCCAACGGCATATTGAACGTCTCCGCCAAGGACAAGGACACCGGCGCCGAGCAGCGCATCACGATCAGCGAGAGCTCCAACCTGGACAAGAGCGAGATCGACCGGATGATCGCCGACGCGGAGCGGCACCGCAACGAGGACGCGCAGCTTCGTGCCGCGACCGACGCCCGTAACGAGCTGGACTCTGCCGCCTACCAGGTCGAGCGCCGGCTGTCGGAGCTGGGCGAGGCGGTCCCGGTGCACGAGAAGGCACGGGCCGAGCAGCTGATCATGGAAGCGCGCCAGGCGATCAAGGAGGAGGTGCCCGTCGACCGGCTGCGCAGCCTGACAGCGGAGCTGCAGCAGGTTTACCACGGCCTCGGCATGACGGCGTCCGCCGCTTCCGGCCAGACGCAGGGACAGGCGCAGTCTGCGCAGTCCGCCGCGAGTGGGTCGGACGAGGACGTCATCGACGCCGAGTTCACCAGCCCCAACAGCCCGTGACGTGACATGACCGAGCAGAACGAGACACCACCTCCGGAGCCCCGGCAGGCCGTCGAGGAATCCGCTGCGGAGCAGCTCGCCGAGCTGGAGGACCGGTGGCTGCGCGCCGTCGCCGAGCTCGACAACCTCCGCAAGCGTGTCGCGCGCGACATGGACCGGCAGCGGATCGACGAGCGCACGCGCGTCGCGGCGGAGTGGCTGCCGGTGGTCGACAACCTCGAACTCGCGCTCAAACACGCGGATGCCGACGCCGACGCGGTGATCGAAGGGGTCCGGGCCGTCCGCGACCAGGCGGTCGGCGTGCTCGCGCGCCTAGGCTTCCCGCGCAGGGACGACGTGGGCACGCGGTTCGACCCCGCCAGGCACGAGGCGGTCAGCACGGTCGCCGTCCCGGACGCCGACCCCGGCACCGTCGTCGAGGTCGTACGGCCCGGCTACGGCGAGGATGGGCTGCAACTGCGCCCGGCCTCCGTCGTCGTCTCCACGAAGGCCGACGAGTGATGGCGGAGCGCGACTTCTACGAGATCCTGGGCGTGCCGAGAACGGCGGACCAGGACGAGATCCAGCGGGCCTACCGGAAGCTGGCCCGCACCTACCATCCCGACGTCAACAAGGCCCCGGACGCCGAGGACCGCTTCAAAGAGGTCTCGGAGGCGTACGAGGTGCTGTCGGACCCCGGGACGCGGCGGCGATACGACGCGTTCGGGCCGGACTTTCGCCGGGTTCCTGAGGGCGTGGACCCGGCGGCGTACGCGCGCGCCCGCGCCGGAGCAGGAGCGGGCGCGAGACCAGGCTGGGCGGGACAGGGGCCCGGCTGGGCGCGCGGACCGGGCGGGGAGGAGATTCACTTCACCACTGGCGAGGGCTTCGAGGGCATCGACCTCGAAGACCTGCTCGGCGGCGTCTTCGGCGGGCGCAGGCGCGGCGCGACCGGCCGCGGCTGGGGCCCGGTGCCCGGCGCCGATCAGGAGGCCGAGCTGCCGCTCACGGTCGAGGAGGCCTACCGCGGCGGCCGGCGGACCATCACGATCCCCGGCCCGGGAGGCGGGCGGACCCTCCAGGTGAACATCCCTCCCGGGGTGACCGACGGCCAGCGGATCCGGCTCGCGGGCCAGGGCGGCGCGGGCAGCGACGGCGCCAGGGTGGGCGACCTCTATCTGATCGCGCGGATCGCCGACCACCCCCGCTACCGCGTTGAGGGGCGCGACATCCATGTCCGCCTCCCGCTGACGCCGTCGGAGGCCGCGCTGGGGGCGACCGTCGCAGTGGAGACGCCGGGTGGGGAGGCGAAGGTCAAGGTGCCGCCGGGCACCTCGTCCGGGCGCCGCCTGCGCCTGCGCGGACAGGGCATGCCGAACCCGCGCGGCCGGCCCGGAGACCTGCTGGCCGAGGCCCGGATCATGGTGCCGCCCACGCTCGGCGACGAGGAGCGCCGACTGTACGAGCAACTGGCCAGGATCTCGGCGTTCGACCCGAGGAGTCCGTCATGACCTATCCGCTCGTCCGGCTCGCCCAGGTGGGCGTCGGGCATCTGGACCTGGAGTCCTTCTCCCGGGCCACGGGACTGCACCCCGAGCTGGTGCGCCGCCTGGTGGCGCTCGGGCTGATCGACGCCTGGAGGGACTCTTCGGGCCGTCTACGCTTCCCGCCCGCCCAGGTCGTCGCCACGGGCCGCCTCCAACGCCTGCACGCGGGGCTCGCCGTCAACTACGCCTCCCTCGGCCTCGTGACGGACCTCCTGGACCGCATCGCGGAGCTGGAAGCGGCTCTGCGTACCCGTACGAGAAGGACCGGAGACAGATCGTGGACCTGAACCGCCTCACGCAGAAGTCGCAGGAGGCCCTGCACGACGCCCAGACTGCGGCGATCCGCTTCGGACACACCGAGGTCGACGGGGAGCACCTGCTGCTGGCGCTGGTCCGGCAGCCCGACGGGCTCGTCCCGCGCCTGCTGTCCGCCGCCGGCGCCGACCCGGACAAACTCCGGCTCGAACTGGAGCACGAGCTGGAGCGGCGGCCCCGCGTCACCGGTCCCGGCGCCGCTCCCGGCCAGGTCTACGTCACCCAACGGCTGTCGCGGCTGCTCGACGCCGCCGAGCGGGAGGCCGGCCGGCTGAAGGACGAGTACGTGTCGGTCGAGCACCTGCTGATGGCGCTGCTGGACGAGGGCGTCGACAGCGCGGCGGGCCGGCTGCTCAAGGGACACGGGCTGACCCGTGAGCGCTTCCTAGAGGTCCTGACGCAGGCACGCGGGAATCAGCGGGTGACCTCCGCCAATCCGGAGGTCGCGTACGAGGCGCTGGAGAAGTACGGGCGCGACCTCGTCGCCGCGGCGCGGGCGGACAAGCTCGACCCGGTCATCGGGCGGGACGGCGAGATTCGCCGGGTCGTCCAGATCCTGTCCCGCAAGAGCAAGAACAACCCGGTCCTGATCGGCGACCCGGGCGTGGGCAAGACGGCGATCGTGGAGGGCCTCGCGCAGCGCATCGCGCGCGGCGACGTGCCGGAGGGCCTGAAGAACAAGACGATCTTCAGCCTGGACATGGGCGCGCTGGTCGCCGGGGCGAAGTACCGCGGCGAGTTCGAGGAGCGGCTGAAGGCCGTGCTCACGGAGGTGACGGCGTCCGAGGGGCGCATCCTGCTGTTCGTCGACGAGGTGCACACGGTGGTCGGCGCGGGCGCCGCCGAGGGGGCGATGGACGCCGGCAACATGCTCAAGCCGATGCTGGCCCGCGGCGAGCTGCACATGATCGGCGCGACGACCGTGGCGGAGTATCGCAAGCACATCGAGAAGGACGCCGCGCTGGAGCGCCGCTTCCAGCCCGTCTTCGTCGAGGAGCCGTCGGTCGAGGACTCCATCTCCATCCTGCGCGGGCTGCGCGAGCGGCTCGAGGTCTTCCACGGCGTGAAGATCCAGGACGGCGCGATCGTCGCCGCGGTCGTGCTGAGCCACCGCTACATCTCCGACCGCTTCCTCCCCGACAAGGCGATCGACCTTGTCGACGAGGCGTGCGCCATGCTCCGTACGGAGATCGACTCGATGCCCGCAGAGCTGGACGAGCTGACCCGCCGGGTGACGCGGCTGGAGATCGAGGAGGCGGCGCTCGCCAAGGAGGACGACCCGGCGAGCCGGGAGCGCCTGGAGACGCTACGCAAGGAGCTGGCCGACCTGCGGGCCGAGGCCGACGCCATGCGGGCCCAGTGGGAGGCCGAGCGGCACGCCCTGCGCAAGGTGCAGCAGCTGCGCGAGGAGATCGAGAGCGTACGCCGGGAGGCCGAGCAGGCCGAGCGCATGTACGACCTGAACCGCGCGGCCGAGCTGCGACACGGCAGGCTTCCGGAGCTGGAGCGGAAGCTGCGTGCCGCGGAGGAGCAACTGGAGAGCAAGCAGGGCGGGCAGCGGCTGCTGCGTGAGGTGGTGACCGAGGAGGAGATCGCCGGCATCGTGTCGCGGTGGACCGGCATCCCGATCAGCCGCCTGCAGGAGGGCGAGCGGGAGAAGCTGCTACGGCTCGACGAGATCCTGCACCAGCGGGTGATCGGCCAGGACGAGGCCGTGCGGGCGGTCGCCGACGCCATCATCAGGGCGCGCTCGGGGATCAAGGACCCCCGCCGCCCGATCGGGTCGTTCATCTTCCTCGGGCCGACCGGAGTCGGCAAGACCGAGCTGGCCAAGACGCTGGCCGAGGCATTGTTCGACACCGAGGAGAACATCGTCCGCGTCGACATGAGCGAATACCAGGAGCGCCACACCGTCAGCCGCCTCGTCGGCGCCCCGCCCGGGTATGTCGGCTACGAGGAGGGCGGCCAGCTCACCGAGGCCGTGCGGCGCAAGCCCTACTCCGTGGTGCTCTTCGACGAGATCGAGAAGGCGCACACGGACGTGTTCAACACCCTGCTGCAGGTGCTGGACGACGGGCGGCTCACCGACGCCCAGGGGCGCACGGTCGACTTCCGCAACACCGTGATCATCATGACGTCCAACATCGGCTCGCACTACCTCAGCGAGAAGGCGGCGCCGTCGGGCGAGATCGACCCGGAGGTGCGCGAGATGGTCATGGCGGAGCTGCGCGCCCGCTTCCGCCCCGAGTTCCTCAACCGCATCGACGACATCGTGTTGTTCAAGCCGCTCACCGAGGCCGAGATCGAGCAGATCGTCACGCTGATGTTCAACGACATCAGAGCGCGGCTCGCCGAGCGCAGGATGACACTCGAGATCAGCCCGGAGGCGGTCCGCCACATCGCCGAGCGCGGGTTCGACCCGATCTACGGAGCCCGCCCGCTGCGGCGTTACATCGCCCGCGAGGTGGAGACCCGGGTCGCGCGGGCGCTGGTCGCCGGCGACGTCCGCGACGGCGCGACCATCCGGGTGGAACTGTACGGCGGCGAGATCGTGGTCACGTACGAGAACCCGGAGGGCTGATCGATGCCGCCGAAGGTCGTGGAGTCGAGCGTCGTCCGGTGCCCGCACTGCGGCCGGAACAACCGCGTGCCCAAGGCGGGGGCGGGAGCGCCGCGCTGCGGCGAGTGCCGCGAGCCGCTGCCGTGGGTGGTGGACGCGGGGGACGAGGACTTCGCCGAGGTCGCCGAGGTCGCCGAGGCGGCGCGGATTCCGGTCGTCGTCGACTTCTGGGCGTCCTGGTGCGGGCCCTGCCGCATGGTGAGCCCGGCGCTCCAGCAGGTCGCCACCGAGCTGGCCGGGCGGATCAAGCTGGTGAAGGTGAACATCGACGAGGCGCCCGAGACGTCGCGGCGCTTCGGCGTGCAGGCCGTGCCGACGCTCGTCGTCCTGCGGCTGGGGCAGGTCGTGGCCCAGCGGGCCGGTGCGGCGCCGGCGCCCGTGCTGCGGGAGTGGGTCGGCGATGCGCTGGCCGGATGAGCTGACCGAGTCGCCCGATCTGCAGGGCGCCTACCCCCGGCTGAGCGATGTGCGGATGCGGACGCTGGCCGCCCACGGCGAGCGTCGCCCGGCTCACCGGGACGACGTGCTGTTCGCGGAGGGCGACCCGTGCGCCGCCTTCTTCGTCGTGCTGAGCGGCAAGGTGGCGACCGTGAAGGGGTACGGAGCAGACGATCACGTGATCAGGGTCCACGGCGCGGGCCGGTTCCTGGGCGAGCTCAACGTGCTCACCGGCCAGGCCAGCTTCATAACCGCCGTGGAGGCGGAGGACGGCGAGGTGCTCGCCGTGCCCGTGGACGAGCTCCGCCGGCTTGTCGCCGGCGACGAGATCCTGGGCGACCTCGTCCTGCGCGCCTACCTCATCCGCCGCTCGATGCTCATCGGACTGGGGGCCGGTTTCCGGATCATGGGCTCCCGCTACTCGCCGGCCTGCCGCCGGCTGCGGGAGTTCGCGGCGCGCAACCGGCTGCCGCACCAGTGGATCGACCTGGAACAGGACGCCGAGGTCGAGCGCTTCCTGCGACGGACGGACGTCACCCCGGCGGAGACGCCGGTCGTGATCTGGCGCGGCGAGCTGGTGCTGCGCAACCCCACCAACGCGGAGCTGGCCAGGGCCATCGGCCTCCCGGCGCCGAGCACGCGGGAGGCGATGTGCTCGGCCGGCCAGGCCGCGCTGTTCCTCGCCCGCCACGTCGCCTCTGTCCGCCTGCTCGTACGCGAAGGCGAGCTGACCAGGAACATGTCCCGCTACCTGACGGTCGAGATCGAACAACACCCCGGCATTCAGGTGATGCCGAACACCCAGGTCCGGCGGCTGGCCGGGTAGGGGCTGGGCCGCCCACGCGGGGAGGAAGGGGACTGGCGATGGCAGAAGTGATGGCGGTGCCGAGGTTCGAGCGGTTCTTCAGGACGGCGGCGGGCCTCGACGTCGACAAGGAGGATCTCCGGCGCTACAGCGACTTCGTGAACCAGAAGCTGTACGACCTGCTGGTGATCGGCCAGGCCCACGCGAAGGCGAACGTCCGGGACGTCGTCGAGACCTGGGACCTGCCCATCACCAAGGGCCTCCAGGAGAGCATCCACCGGTTCCGCGACCTCGACGAGGACATCGAGCTGAAGCCCATCCTGGAGCAGCTCGCGGCGTTGCCTCCGCTCGACCTGTCCATTGGCGAGGAGGTGAGGGAACGGCTGCCCGAGATCGTCGGCGGGCTGTCGCTGGCGCTGGCGCGCACGTTCACCATCCTCGATCCCGGCCTGAAGAACCCGAGGACGGAGCAGTGGGATCGCGTGATCCGCGCCTTCCGGCTGCTGCTCTAGAAGTGAGGACATTATGAAGGCAGTCGTATACGAGGGACCCCGGCAGGTCGGCGTCGAGAACGTGCCGGACGCGCGGATAGAGGTGCCCACCGACGTCCTGGTCCGTGTCACCACGACCAACATCTGCGGGTCGGACCTGCACATGTACGAAGGCCGGACCGACCTGGAGCCGGGTCGTGTCCTCGGCCACGAGAACCTCGGCGAGGTGGTCGAAGTGGGGCCGGGAGTGGTACGCGTCCGCGTCGGCGACATGGTCTGCGTGCCGTTCAACGTCGCGTGCGGCTTCTGCGCCAACTGCGAGAGCGGGCTGACCGCCTTCTGCCTCACCACCAACCCGGAGCCGGGGGTGGACGGGGCCGCTTACGGCTTCGCGGACATGGGCCCGTACAACGGCGGCCAGGCCGAGCTGCTGCGCGTGCCGTTCGGCGACTACAACTGCCTCGTCCTGCCCGAGGACGCGCGGGAGAGGCAGACCGACTACGTCATGCTGGCCGACATCTGGCCCACCGGCTGGCACGCGACCCAGCTCGCCTGTGTGCAGGCCGGCGACTCGGTGGTGATCTACGGGGCGGGGCCGGTCGGCCTTATGGCCGCCTACTCCGCGACGTTCAAGAGCGCGGGCATGGTGATGGTCGTGGACCGCCACCCGGACCGGCTGGCCAAGGCCGAGGAGATCGGGGCGATCCCGATCGACGACTCCAAGACGTCGCCGGTCGACCAGGTCATGGAGCTCACGCACGGCAGGGGCGCCGATCGGGGCTGTGAGTGCGTGGGCTACCAGGCGCACGACCCCCAGGGGCACGAGCATCCCAACATGACGCTGAACAACCTCGTCAAGTCCGTGAGGTTCGCCGGGACGATCGGGGTCGTGGGCGTGTTCGTCGCCATGGATCCCGGCAGCCCCGACGACCTCTACAAGCAGGGCGAGATCGCATTCGACTACGGGATGTTCTGGTTCAAGGGCCAGACCATGGGCAACGGCCAGTGCAACGTCAAGAACTACAACCGGCAGCTCTGCACCCTCATCCACGAGGGGAAGGCCCGGCCGTCGTGGGTCGTCTCACACGAGCTGGATCTGGACGACGCGCCCGGCGGCTACGAGCACTTCGACCGGCGTGATCCCGGCTGGACCAAGGTCGTCCTACATCCCGCCGGCACCGGCTGACCCTCGTGTGGCGGCCGCGGGCCCCGCGGTCCGACCGTTGGCAGTGAGGGGGACGCGCCATGCGCCTGCCGGACGCGCGCTTGCTCAAGCACAGGCTGCACGACGCCTTCAACAGGCACGATCCGGACGAGGTGATCCAGTGTCACAGTCAGGACGCGGTCCTGGTGACCCCGGCGGGCGTAGCGGAGGGGCACGAGCAGATCGCCTCCTACTACGACGATCTGTTCAGGGCTTTCCCGGCATGCGCATGACGGTCTGGCACACCGTCCTGTGCACCGATCCGGCGGTGACCGAATGGCTGCTCACCGGCACCCACACCGGGCCCTTCCTGCTGCCCGGGGGCCAGGTGCTGGAACGAACCGGCCGCCATGTCGCAGTCCGGGGCACCAGTACCTGTTCGGTGGGCAACGACAAGATCATCAGTCACCGGATGTACTTCGACCAGCTGGAGCTTTACACGCAGCTCGGCGGGCGCCTCGCCTTCGACGAGCAGCTGTCGCCGTGTGAGCGGCGGGCGGAGGACTGAGCGATGCCGGCAGAGGACATGGACGACATGGTGACGGTCGAGCTGTTCTTCCAGTGCAGGCACGACGTCGCCAGCGAGGAGATCCGGGTTCCACGGGCCGACTGGGATGCGATGAGCGCGGACCAGCGCGACGCGTACCTGGCTGACCGCGTCGACGCGCTCGTGTGCGCGAACTCCAGCGCCGGCTGGAGGGAGATCTAGTGCTGTGACTGGAAACGATCAACGGGTTGGGTGGTCGTCAGGCCACGGCTGAGAGTGGTCGGCCGCCCCAGCGGATGCCTTTCTCGCTGCGGATGCGGGCGCGATCTCGTCGCTGGGCGGCCAGGACGTCGGGGTGGCGGGCGTTGGCGTTGCGCCAGCGCAGGTAGACGTGCAGGGCCGGGGTCTGCACCGTGTGGTTGGCATGGTCGGAGTTGGCGATGGTGAACTTCCTCAAGGGTCCGAAGTGCGCCTCGATCGGGTTGGCCCAGGAGGCGTAGGTCGGGGTGAAAAACAGCTCGACCTTGTTCTTCTTCGCCCAAGCCAGGATGCGCCAGTTCTTGTGGGCCGACAGGTTGTCCGAGATGACGTAGATGGAAGCGCCGTCGGGGCGGGCAGCAGGGCCGGGACGCGCGCCCCTCGCGTCAGGTCCTCGACGCGCTGGCCGGCGCTCTGCGCCTCGTCGGCGGCGCGTGCGCTGTGGACCGACTGGCTCCTGCTGGCGCCCGAGGCCCGCAACGTGCTCTGGTGGATGTTCACCGACCCGGCCGCGCGCATGGTCTTCGTCGAGTGGGAGCAGGAGGCGTCCGCGCTGCTCGCGCGCTTCCGTTCCGCCGCCGCCCGCCACCCCGGCGACCACGGGTTCGAGGAGCTGACCGCCCGGCTCAAGGCCGCCAGCCCGGAGATACGCGCGTGGTGGCCGCGGCACGACATCGCGCCGTTGGGCTCGGGCATCAAGAGGCTGCGGCATCCGCTCCTCGGCGAACAAGAACTACGGCACGTGGTCCTCCTCACCGCCGACGACGTCGAGCAGAAGCTCGTCGCCTTCCGCGCCGCCGACGCCGACCAGGCGCGGATCGCCGAACTCGTCGCCGCCGGGTAGTCCCCTCCCCTGAGCCGAGGGAGGAGGCCCTGGGCACGCCCGATGTGGAGCGTCACGCCACCGAGGCGGGGAACCGCTCCCAGACCCGGTGGGCGGCCATCAGCCGCTGCACGGCGGTGAAGACCTCCGTGGCCGAGTCGCCGGAGACCACGCCCGGCGCGCCGGAGAGTCCCGACTGGGCGAGCAGCTTCGCGCCCGCGCCCCAGGCGCCGATGGCCTTGGCGTGCCGCCAGCACTCCTCGATCATGAGCGTCACCCGCGGGTCGACCGTGAGGGAGTCATCGGCGCCCGCCTTGGCGTCGCGTGCCGGCAGGGCGTCGGGGGCCGGCGCCGGCGCGGCCGCCACCAGCAGGGCGTCGAACTCGATCGACCGGGCGGTGGCGAAGGTCCGCTGCACGGGCAGGTCGCCCAGCATCCCGCCGTGCGGGGCGATCAGCAGCGGCACCATGCCGGCGGCGAACACGTCCCTGCGCAGGTCGCGTACGCCGTCGAGGTCGGCGCCGTCGTCCACGACGATGCCGATCACGCGGCCGTCACCCGGCCACTCCTTGCCCACCTGCGAGAGCGCGGGGCTCGGTGCGGGGTCGGCGAGCGGCAGGGCCGGCTCCGGCGCGGGCAGGCCCAGCCCGGTGGCGACCTCCCGGCAGAGGACCGGGTCGATGTTCGCCAGGCACCGGAGCTGACGCTCCTTGATCGCCTGCTCGTAGCACTTGCCCAGCTCGAAGGTGTAGGCGCGGATGATGTGCTCCTTCTCCACCGGCGACATGCTCAGCCAGAACAGGCGGGCCTGGCTGAAGTGGTCGTCGAAGGACACGGGGTTGGCGCGGACCTTCCTCCCCCTGGCGACCTCGACCGGAGTGTCGACGAACGCGTTCTCGGCGTCCCCGGCGACGAACGGATTGCCGCCGTCCAGCGAGTTCGGCCGGTACGGCGCGACCCCGGAGTGCACGGCGTGCTGGTGGAAGCCGTCCCGGAGCATGTCGTTGACCGGGCAGTGCGGACGGTTGATCGGGATCTGCGCGAAGTTCGGGCCGCCCAGCCGCGTGATCTGCGTGTCGAGGTACGAGAACAGCCGCGTCTGCAGCAGCGGGTCGTCGGTGACGTCGATCCCCGGAGGCAGGTGGCCGACGTGGAAGGCGACCTGCTCGACCTCGGCGAAGAAGTTCGTCGGCGTCCGGTTGAGCGTCATCCGTCCGACGGGCTGCACCGGCGCGAGCTCCTCGGGCACGATCTTGGTCGGGTCGAGCAGGTCGATGCCCTCGAAGGTCTGGTCCGGGGTGTCGGGGAACACCTGGATGCCGAGCTCCCACTCGGGGTGGGCGCCGGCCTCGATCGCGTCGTAGAGGTCGCGACGGTGGAAGTCGGGATCCATGCCGCTGAGCATCTGCGCCTCTTCCCAGGTCAGGGAGTGCACGCCGAGCTTGGGCTTCCAGTGGAACTTGACCAGCACCGTCTCCCCCGCCTCGTCGACGAGCCGGAAGGTGTGGACGCCGAAGCCTTCCATCATCCGGAAGGATCGCGGGATTCCCCGGTCGGACATGTTCCACATGGTGTGGTGCTGCGCCTCGGTGTGCAGGGAGACGAAGTCCCAGAACGTGTCGTGCGCGCTCTGCGCCTGGGGGATCTCCCTGTCGGGGTGCGGCTTGCCCGCGTGGATCACGTCGGGGAACTTGATGCCGTCCTGGATGAAGAACACCGGGATGTTGTTCGCGACGAGATCGAAGGTGCCCTCGTCGGTGTAGAACTTCGTCGCGAAGCCGCGGGTGTCGCGGACCGTGTCGGCCGAGCCGCGCGAACCGAGGACGGTGGAGAACCGCACGAAGACGTCGGTCTTCTTCCCTTTCTTGAGGAAGCCGGCCTTGGTCACCGCCAAGGCGGTGCCGTACGCCTCGAACACGCCGTGCGCGCCCGCGCCCCGGGCGTGGACGACGCGCTCGGGGATGCGCTCGTGGTCGAAGTGCGTGATCTTCTCGCGCAGGTGGTGGTCCTGCAGCAGGGTCGGGCCGCGCTCACCCGCCTTCAGCGAGTGGTCGGTGTCGCGCAGCCGCGCCCCCTGCGCGGTGGTGAGGTAGGCGCCCTGCTGGCCCTTCGACGGGGCGGGCGCGCCGGTCTCCGCTCCGGTCGGCGTGACGGTCGCGGGAGCGCCCTGCTCCTTCTTCGGCGGCAGCGGGTCGCGCGGCGTCGACGGCTCCTCGACGGTCGCCGGGGCGCTGCCCGGCGCGCCGGGAACGTCCGGCGTCAGGGCGCCGGCCACCTTCTCCGCGGCGTTCTCCACGACGCCCTTGACGGCCTTGGCGGGCTTGCTGGCATCCATTCGGCGAAATCCTCCATGGAGCGGTTCGGGCACGTCCGCGCCGGATTACCCGCAGGTAGGAGAGCCAAACACGCCGGTACGCCCGGGAATCGGCCACCGCTCCGGCCCGAGCGCCCTCGTCCGGCCCGCCCTCGTCCGGACGGCCCGTGTCCGCCGACGACGCGGCGCCGGGACCGCGCCGCCATCAAGGGCGAGAAATCACGCCGGGCCGGTCACTTCAGGGCGTTCGCGGCGAGCCGTAGATCGGTGAAGGCCCGGTCGAGGTGGGTGTGCAGGTCGTCGGTGCGGTCGGCTCCCCACCGGCGGACGGCGATCGAGTAGGTGTCCATGCCCACCTGGGCGCACAGGGCCGCGATCGGCTCGGCGACGCCGCGGGCCCGGAGGGCGTCGGTGAGCGCGGCGACGAGGGCCGCGCTCTTGGCCAGCGCCCGTTCCTTCAGGGCAGGCGTGGCGGCGATGACCGGCGCCCGCCGCTGGGTGATCGGGAGGTTGCGTTCGATCAGCGGCACGGTCTGGTGGAACGCGGCCCGCAGGGTGGGCAGTGGTTTGGTGCCGGCCGGCACCGCCGCGACCGCGCCGGTCAGCAGGTCCCGTAGCTGCGCCTCGCCGTCGAAGAAGACCTCACGCTTGTCGGCGAAGTGGCGGAAGAAGGTCCGCTCGGTGACTCCGGCGCGGGCGGCGATGTCCCCGGTCGTGGTCTTGTCGTAGCCACGCTCCAAATACAGCTCGAGCGCGGCCTCCTGGAGGCGCAGCCGCACTTCATCCCCGTTCCGTGGCACGTTCGGAACCCTACCACGAGCGTCAGTGACTGACATAGATTTGCGTCAGTCACTGACGCATCGTACAGTCAGTCGCTGACGAAAGTGCGTCAGCTACTGACATGAAGTAGGTCACCGTGGAACAGCGTTTCACCGGCAGGACGGTCGTGGTCACCGGAGCCAGTTCCGGCATCGGGGAGGGCATCGCGCGGCGGTTCGCCGCCGAAGGAGCCAACGTCGTCCTCGCCGCACGCCGCAAGGACCGGTTGGAGGCCCTCGCGGCCGAGTTAGGCACCCACCGTGCGCTCCCGGTCGCCACCGACGTCACCAGCCAGGACGAGGTGCAGGCGATGATCGACGCCGGCGCCGCCCGGTTCGGCCGCATCGACGTCCTGGTTTCCAACGCCGGCGTCGGCCTCGGCAGGGAGTTCGCGGAGACGACGCCGGCGGACTGGCGGCTCGTCATGGGCACCGACGTCGACAGTTGCTTCTTCGGCGCGCAGGCGGCGCTGCCGTACCTGAAGGACAGCCGCGGCAGCATCGTCCAGATCGCCTCGGCCTCCGGCCTCGGCGGCGACCGCCGGCTCACCGCCTACAACGCGGCCAAGGGCGCGGTCGTGAACCTCACCCGCGGGCTCGCCTTCGACCTCGGCCAGTTCGGCATCCGGGTGAACGCCGTCGCCCCGTCGCTGACCGGGCCGGAAGAACTGGCGGCGAAGCACGCCGACCTGATCGAACGCTTCAACCAGCGCCGGGCGCTCGCCGGCTTCAGCACCCCGGCCGACGTCGCCGCCGCGGTCTGCTTCCTGGCCTCGGACGACGCCCGTTTCATCACCGGCGTCATCCTGCCCGTCGACGGCGGCATCACCGCCGGCAGCGGCCAGCCCTCCCTGTTCTGAAAGGACCTCCCATGCCTGGAACCGTCGACGCGCTCGACCCGGAACTCGCCGCCGCGTTCGCCGCGATGCCCAAGGCCGCGAACGGCACCCTGCTCGAACTCTCCGACATCCCCGGCCTGCGTGCGCGACTCCGCGAGGCCCGCGCCCGGCTGGCCCCGGCCCCGGCCGACCCGCGGGTCACGATCGAGACGCTGCGCATCCCCCGAGCCGATCGGACCGAGCTCGAGGTGGTCCTGTATCGCCCCGCCGGGGCCGAACACCCCCTCCCGGCCCTGGTCTGGTTCCACGCCGGCGCCCAGGTCCTCGGCGACGACGCCCGCGACGACGACGCCTACCACACCGCTCTGACCCTGGGCCTCGACTGCGTCGTGGCCGCCGTCGTCTACCGGCTCGCCCCGGAGACCCCGGCTCCCGGTGCCGCCGAGGACGGTTACCTCGCCTACACCCACCTCGCCGAACACGCCGCCGAGCACCGGATCGACCCGCACCGGATCGGGCTCGCCGGTGCCAGCGGCGGCGGAGCCCCCGCCGCGGCCACCGCGCTCATGGCGCGCGATCGGCAGGCCGTGCGGCCGTGCTCGCTGTCCCTGCTCTACCCGATGCTCGACGACCGCCTGGAGACGCCGTCGAGCTTCGAGGCCGTCTCCGAGGTGGTCTTCGCCCGTCCGGACATCCGGCTCGCCTGGGCCGCGGTCCTGGGCGACCGGCTGGACACGGGCGACGTGCACCCGTACTCCGCGCCCGGCCGGGCCACAGACCTCGCCGGTCTGCCGGACACCTTCGTCGCCGTCGCCCAGTTCGATGTGCTGCGGGACGAGGGCATCGACTTCGCCCGCCGGCTGACCGCCGCCGGTGTGCCGGTCGATCTGCACCTCTACGCCCGCGCGTTCCACGCCTGGGACCGCTTCGCGGCCACGTCGGCCCTGGCCCGCTCGTTCGAGCAGACCTGGCACGCCTTCCTCCGCCGCAACCTGCACGGCTGAGCGTCAGTGTCGCTGAAACCCTTCACGTAGCCGTTCAGCGGGACGACGGCGCCTCCCGGACGCTGACGGCGGCGCGGTGGTGGCGGGGTGCCTCGGCCTCGTCGAGCAGCGCGATCGCGAAGTCCGCGTACGTGATCCGGCTGGCCATGTCACCGTGCTCGGCGAGCAGGTAGCCGCCGGTGCCCGTGCCGTCGTGGTCGAAGTCGCCCGCGGGCGCCACGTACGCCCAGTCGAGGTCGCAGGCCCGGAGCTCGTCGAGGCCCGCGGCGTGGCCGAGGGAGAAGGCGCGATACTCGTTCGGGTAGCCGGGCTCGTCCATCAGAGGAGCACCGGAAGCCCCCGGCATGACCGACGCGAGACCGACCACCACCAGGCGGGATACGCCCGCCTTCGCCAGGCCGGTGGACAGCGCGCGGGCCGACGCGGTGAAGAAGTCGTGCGGCGACGCGGACAGGTCCGCGGCCGCGCTGATGGCGGCGTCGTGCCCGGCGGCCGCGCGCTCGACGCTCACCGGGTCGGTGACGTCGCCCGCCACCACCCGCACGTCGCCCAGGTCGCCGTGGCCCGCGGGGTCGCGCACCACGGCGGTGACCCGGTGACCGCGCCGGCGCGCCTCCGCCACCGCCTGCCGCCCGGCCCGGCCACCCGCTCCGAAGATCACGATGTTCACGGCGAACCACCTCTCTCACCATGGCCGGAGCCCGTGCGCCCGGCCGATGCCCCCGGACGCTATCCGGGCCCCTGGTTACCGCCGGGATACCGGTTATCGTGAGGCCATGAGGGAACCCCTGCCCGCCGACATGTTCGACGAGCTGTGTCCGTCCTCGCTCAATCCGATCCGCTTCGGCGACAAGTGGGCGCCGCTCGTCATCCGGTGCCTCGAACACGGGCCGCGCCGGTTCTCCGAGCTGCGCGTACCGCTGAGCCGCGTCACGCCCAAGGTCCTCACCCAGTCGCTGCGGTCCCTCGAACGGGACGGCCTGGTCACGCGCACCGTCTACGCCGAGGCCACCCCGCGCGTCGAGTACGAACTGACCCCGCTCGGCCGCAGCCTGCTCAAACCGCTGGAGGTCGCCTGCGCCTGGGCGGCGGAGCACTGGGACGAACTGCTCGACGCCCGCGAGTCGTACGACGCCGCCGCCCGCCTCGACCGCGCCGGCTGACGGCGGCCATCACCGTGACCGCCGTCAGGCACATGACCACCGGCGGCGTCAGGGAGCGGAGCGGCCAGGAACCGCCAGTGATCGGAGGTAGGCGCGCCACCCCCCGTGCGATGTGATGTCGGCCGCGTCCCGCAGCCCTTCCGGAGCGCAGAGGAAGCCCGGCACGTTCGCGCCGTCGGCCATTTCGACCTGGCCCAGCGTCATCGGGCGGGGAAGGGCCGCGAGCAGGTCGCCCAGCCCTTCGGCGGGAAGCTCCCACACCTCGCACTCGACGGCCGCGCCGCCCTCGGCGACCCGTACGAGCCCGGGTTTGGGCGGGTCGGTGGTCAGGGCGTGCAGCCGGTAGCGCTCGGCGGTCCTGGTGGTGGCCAGCAGGCGCGCGCCGCGTGCGGTGAGCTCGTGGTTGAGCGGTTGTCCCGACAGGTGCGCGCCGACCACCGCCAGGCGTACGGCCGGCTGGAGCAGCCGGGCGATGGCCGCCAGGTCGTCGTCCACGTGGGCCCGGCCGACGAGCATGACTCCGTACGGCAGTCCGTCCACCTGTCCGGCGGGTACGGCCAGTGCGCACATGTCGAAGAGGTTGACGAAGTTGGTGAAGCGGCCCAGATCGCTGTTGACGCCGACGGGGTCGGCCGCGACCTCCGCCAGGGTGGGATGGCGCGGGGTGACCGGCAGGAGCAGGGCGTCGCGGTCGCCGAGCAGGCTCATGGCCCGTTCCCGCAGCTCCGCGAGCCGTTCCCGGTCGGCGAACAGGCGGTGGGCGGGCAGGTCACGCGCCGCGGTGACGATGGAGGCGACGACGGGATCCAGGTCGGGGCCGCCCTTCTCTACGAAAGCGCCGACGGCGGTGTAACGCTCGGCGACGAACGCCCCCTGGTAGAGCAGCGCGGCGGCCTCCAGGAAGGGGGCGGGGTCGATCGGGCCGATCTCCACCCCCGTCGAGGCCAGCCGGCCCGCCGTCGCCTCGAACGCCTCGGCCCAGCCCGCAGCCAGCGGGCCCAGGTCGGCGGTGCCGGGAACGGCCACCCGCCACGGTCCGGGACGGCGGGCCGGACGGGACTCGGGCCGGGCGGACGAGCGGGTCATGAGGGCCAGGGCCCGCTGGGCCTCGGGGAGCGTACGGGCGAAGACGCTGACGCAGTCGAGGCTCCGGCAGGCCGGGACCACGCCTTCCGCGGGAATCAGGCCGTAGGTGGGCTTGAGCCCCACGATGCCGTTGAAGGCGGCGGGGACCCGGCCAGAGCCCGCGGTGTCGGTGCCCAGCGCGAGGTCGGCCAGGCCGAGCGCGACGGCGACCGCCGAGCCTGAGCTGGATCCCCCGGAGATCCGGGCCGGGTCCGTGGCGGCGCGCACCGCGCCGTACGGGCTCCGGGTGCCGACGAGCCCGGTGGCGAACTGGTCCAGGTTGGTGGTGCCGAGCACGATCGCCCCGGCCGCGCGGAGGGCGGCCACGGCGGGGGCGTCGGCGTCCGGCAGGTAGGCGTAGGAGGGGCAGCCGGCGGTGGTCGGCAGCCCGGCCACGTCGATGTTGCCCTTCACCGCCAGCAGGCGCCCCGCGAGGGGGAGGTGCTCGCCGCCCGCCACCCGGGCGTCCACGGCGGCGGCCTCGTCCTCCACGTCGGCCTGTGGCCGCAGGTCGATCCAGATCTCCGGACGGCCGGTCTCGGCGATCCGGGTGTAGGCCCTGCGGACCCGTTCCAGTGCCGTCTCAGCCACGATCACTCCTCAGCACCACCATCGGGGCGCCCGCCTCCACCTGCTCACCGGCCCTGACCAGGACGCGTTCGACCACGCCGTCCGCCGGAGCCAGGACGGCGGACTCCATCTTCATGGCCTCCAGCACGATCAGCGGCTCCCCTGCGGCGACCCGCCGGCCGGGCGTGACGCCGATCTGCCACACGCTCGCGGCGAACTCCGCCTCCACCAGGCGGCAGCCCGGTGGAAGTTCCAGCTCGGTCTCGGCCGGGCTTGCCGGCTGTTCCGCGCGGTCGAACTCGCCCGACGCCTGCCAGGCCCCACGTTCGGCCGCGAAGGCGGCGGCCTGCCGTTCGCGGAAGGCCGCGATGGAATCGGCGTGCTCGGCCAGGAAGCGACGGTAGTCGGCGAGCCGGAACACGCCCTCCTCGATCTTGGGTTCGAGGCGCCCCGCCGCCAGGTCGGCGCGGAGTTCGAGCAGCTCTTCCGCCGTCACCGGATACCAGCGGATCCGGTCGAAGAAGCGCAGCAGCCAGGGGGAGCCGGGCTGGAACGCGCCGCGTTGCTGCCAGCTCGACCACACCTGCGTGGTGCGGCCGACGAACTGGTACCCGCCCGGTCCCTCCATCCCGTAGACGCACAGGTACGCGCCGCCGATGCCGACGGAGTTCTCTGCGGTCCAGGTTCGGGCGGGGTTGTACTTGGTCGTGACCAGGCGATGCCGGGGATCGAGCGGGGTGGCCACGGGAGCGCCGAGATAGACGTCGCCGAGCCCGAGGACGAGATACTCGGCGTCGAAGACGATGCGATGGACCTCGGCCACGTCCTCCAGGCCGTTCACCCGCCGGATGAACTCGATGTTCGACGGGCACCAGGGCGCGTCGTCGCGCACTCCCGCCATGTAGCGGGCGATGGCCTCCCGGGTGGCGGGGTCGTCCCAGGACAGCGGGAGGTGGACGACGCGGCTGGGCACCTCCAGTTCTCCGGTCGGCGGCAGGCCGTCCTCGATGCGGAGCAGCTCGGCCAGCAGGTCGCGCTGCGACAGCACGGCCGGGTCGAGATGGATCTGAAGCGACCGGATGCCGGGGGTGAGGTCGGCGACGCCGAGCAGGTCCCGGGCGGCGAGTGCCTGGGACAGCGCCTCGGACAGGGCGTGCACGCGCATGCGCAGGCCCAGGTCGAGCTCCATCGGCCCGTACTCGACGAGGATGTTGTCGTCCCCGCTGCGCCGGTAGGTGACGGCGGGCCGCTCGCCGGTCTCGGGGAGACGGTACAGCACGCCGCCGTCACCGGGGGCGCCGATCGCGGGCGGTACGGGGACGAAGGTGACGGTGTCTCCCGGCCGGAGCTGGCCGAGTTTCCAGCGTTCCGAGGTGACGACGGTGGCCGGGCAGACGAACCCGCCGAGCGAGGGGCCGTCGGGGCCGAGCACGACCGGCATGTCACCGGTGTAGTCCACGGCGCCCACCGAGTAGGGGGTGTCGTGGATGTTGGAGGGGTGCAGTCCCGCCTCTCCCCCGTCGAGGCGGGCCCAGCGCGGCTTGGGGCCGATCAGGCGGACGCCGGTGCGCGCGGAGTTGTGGTGGACCTTCCACTGGGCGGCGTAGAAGTCGCGGATGTCGTCGTCGGTGAAGAACTCGGGGTTGGCGTGCGGACCCTCGACCACGCCGATCCGCCAGGCGTGCCCGAACTCGGGCCGCTCCCCCGTCTCGGCACCCGTCCCCGTACCTGTCTCCGTGCCCGTCTCCCTGCCGCCGTGTGCGAGGCATCCCCCGTCTTTGATGCAACCACCGTCTTTGAGGCAACCACCGTCTTTGAGGCAACCACCGTCTTTGAGGCAACCACCGTGCAGGACGTCACCGGCGCGCAGGGCCCGGCCGCCGTGGCCGCCGAACCCGCCGAGTGTGAACGTCGCGGCGCTCCCCAGATAGGCGGGAACGTCGAATCCGCCCGCGATGAGCAGGTAGACCCGCAGTCCCGGCCCTTCTGCGGCACCGATGTCCAGCACGCCGCCGGCGGGCACGGTGACCGGCTCCCACTGCGGAACGGGCGCGCCGTCCACGGTCACGGGCGCGGGCGCGCCGGTGACGCAGACGGTGGCGGCGTGGCTGAAGCGCAGTGCCGGGCCGCGCAACGTGCACTCCAGGCCGGGTGCGCCGGGGTCGTTGCCCAGTGCGGCGTTGCCGTACCTGAAGGAGCGGTCGTCCATCGGTCCCGACGGCGGCACGCCCACCTGCCAGTAGCCGGTCCGTCCCGGCCAGTCCTGGACGGTCGTCAGGGTGCCGGGCCGCACCACCTCGATGCGCCGGGAGCCGTCGGCGAGCCCGGCCAGGGTGGCGGTGCCGTGCGTGGCCGCCCGTACGGAAGGATCGCCGGCGGCGGCGCGCAGCAGCCCGAGGTTGGTCTCGACGCCGTCGATCCTGGTCTCGGCCAGCGCCTCGGCCAGCCGGTCCAGGGCCTGTTCCCGGTCGGCGCCGTGTGCGACGACCTTGGCGAGCAGCGGGTCGTAGGCGCTGCTCACCTGGGTGCCCGTCTCCACCCAGCCGTCGACCCGCACGCCCGCGGGGAAGGCGACGTTGGTGAGCAGGCCCGCGCTGGGCCGGTGGTCGCGGCTCGGGTCCTCGGCGTAGACCCGGGCCTCGACGGCGTGGCCCACGGCCGCGGGCGGGTTGCGCAGCGCGGCGTGCACGTGACCGGCGTCGCCCTGGGCCAGGCGCAGCATCCACTCGACCAGGTCGACGCCGTAGATCGCCTCGGTGACCGGATGCTCCACCTGCAGGCGGGTGTTGACCTCCAGGAAGTACGGCTCGGCGCGCGCCGGGTCGTAGATGAACTCGACGGTGCCCGCCGACCGGTAGCCCACGGAGGCGCACAGGCCTGCGGCGCTGTCGGCGAGCCTGGCCCGCACCAGCGGCGGCAGGCCGGGTGCGGGGGCCTCCTCCAGCACCTTCTGGTGGCGTCGCTGCAGCGAGCAGTCGCGGTCGCCGAGCGTGACGACGTTGCCCATGCCGTCGCCGAAAACCTGGACCTCGACATGCCGGCCGCCCTCGACCAGGCGTTCCAGGAACAGCCCGGCCGAGGCGAAGCTCGCGGCGGCCGTGCGCTCGACGCTCTGCCACGCCTGGGCCAGCTCGCCGGCGTCGCGGCAGGCGCGCATGCCGATGCCGCCGCCTCCGCCGGTGGCCTTGAGCATGACCGGGTAGCCGATGTCCCGCGCGGCGCTCAGGGCCGCGTCCAGGTCGGGAAGCAGGCCGGTGCCGGGGAGCAGGGGCACCCCGGCCGCCTCGGCGGCGGCGCGGGCGGTGTGCTTGGCCCCGAACAGGTCGAGCTGCTCGGGGGTGGGACCGACGAAGGCCAGCCCGGCGGCTTCGACCCCGCGCGCGAAGGCGGCGTCCTCCGACAGGAAGCCGTAGCCGGGGTGGACGGCGTCCGCGCCGCTGTCCAGGGCGGCCCGCAGCACCCGGCCGGCGTCAAGGTAGCTCTCCCGGGCGGGAGCGGGGCCGAGCCGTACGGTGTGGTCGGCCAGGCGGACGTGGGCCGCGCCCCGGTCGGCGTCGGAGTAGACGGCGACCGTACGGAGCCCGAGGCGGCGGGCTGTGGCGATGACGCGGACGGCGATCTCGCCTCGGTTGGCGACGAGGAGTGTGTTCATCGGACCGTCATCCGCACGGGCGTGGGGTCGAAGCCGTTGCACGGGTTGTTGATCTGCGGGCAGTTGGAGACCAGGACCAGCACGTCGGTCTCGGCGCGCAGGGTGACCGCGAGGCCGGGAGCGGAGATGCCGTCCACGATGCCGAGCGTGCCGTCGGCCTCGACCGGGACGTTCATGAACCAGTTGATGTTGCTGACCAGGTCGCGTTTGCCGAGCCCGTGGCGGCTGCCCTCGATGAGGAAGTTCTCGACGCAGGCGTGCTGGGAGTAGGTGTGGTGTCCGTAGCGCAGCGTGTTGGACTCCTTGGAGCACGCGCCGCCGACGGTGTCGTGGCGGCCGCAGGTGTCGCCGACGACGGTCATCAGCGGGGTGTGCTCGTTGGACAGCAGCACGCTGCCGGTGGTGAGGAAGATGCTGCCCTGGGCGTGGATGGTGTCGGGGGCGCTGTAGCGCACGGCCGTGTCGTTCGCGTCGTACAGCAGGCAGTCGACCGCCTGGTTGCCGCCGAGGTCGGTGATGGTCAGCTCCTGCCCGGCGCGGATGATCGCCGACCAGGGGGCGCGGGCGGGCACGATCACATCGAGCACGGTGGCGCCCGGCGCGGGCGCGTCGGACACAGGTACGTCGGACACGGTCATCGGGTCACCTCGGCGGTGTTGAGGAAGGCGCGGCGGCCTTCGGGGCTCGCCTGCCACAGGGGGTCGTCAGGCCCGGTGGGCCGGGCGCGCCAGGCCAGGACCTCCAGCGGGGTGCAGGTGTAGGCGGGGCGCGGGTCGACGGGGTGAGCGGTGTTGGCGATGAGCACGACCAGCGGCATCTCGGCGCGCAGGGTGACGGACGCGCCGGGCCCGGCGGAGCCGGTGAAGGTCAGGCCGCCGTCGGGTTCGACCTCGACGCCCTGGAAGAAGGAGATCGAGGGGGGCAGGTCCCGTCGCCCGAGCCCGTGCTTGGCGGCGGCCAGCGTGAAGAGCTCTCGCCCGGCGGGGGCGGGGCCGTGCGGGGAGCCGTCGCCGTACCGCTCGGTGTTGCGCCGCAGGGTGGATGTCCCGCACACGGTGTCGTGGCGGCCGGAGGTGTCGGCGACCACGGAGGCCAGCACGCGGCCCTGGTCCGACAGCAGCAGGTGGCCTTCGCCGAGGTAGGCGTTCCACAACACCTTGACGGTGTCGGCGACGTTGAGGCGTTCCCAGGGGCGGCCCTCGACGTACAGCAGCAGGTGCGCGCAGGCGTCGCCGGCCAGGTCGGTGAGGCGCAGTTCGGTGCCCCGGGCCAGCGCCTTGTGGGTGTAGCCGCCCCCGGCGACGGTTTCGGCCCACACGAGGTCGGCGGGGTCGACGCCGTCGGGCGGGGTGGGCCAGTCCGAGGCCGGGAGCACCGGCATGGTGTCGCTCGTGGTGCCTTCCTGTGCTCGGGCGTGCTCGCGCGCGCCGTACGTCGTGCTGGTCGCCATGCGCGTTCTCCTCAGGGGGTGTATTTCTGTCGTGCGACAGAAATTAGGCGGCGCATGTTTCCTCTCACGCGTCGCGACGTTTCCCGCCCGTTACCGGAAGCGCACAGCCGCAGCGCCCCGCCGAAGGTGTGCGACGATCGTCCGGTGAGCGCCCGTTCCACCGTCAGAAGAGTCGGCAGGCCGCGAGCCGTCGAACGGCCCCGAAGTGAGCTGAGCCCGCGGGAGGAGATCCTGACGGCGGCGGCGGAGTTGTTCACGGCGCACGGCTACGCCGCGACCTCGACGAGGGCGATGGCCGAGCGGGCCGGGATCAGGCAGGCGTCGATCTACCACTACTTCGACGGCAAGGAGGACATCCTCGCCGAGCTGCTGGAGAGCACGGTGCGGCCCTCCCTGGAGACCGCCCGCGCCCTGACCGGCGGCACGCCGGAACAGCGGCTGTGGGAGCTGTGCCACTGCGACGCCAGGCTGCTGTGCTCGGGCCCCCACAACCTGGGCGCGCTCTACCTCCTGCCCGAGGTGCGCACCGAGCGGTTCGCCGCCTTCCGGCGTATGCGCGACGAGCTCAAGGACACCTACGCGCGGCTGCTGGCGGCCACCTCCGCCGGTGCGGCGCTGACGCCCGACGAGCGGGCGCTGCGCACCGATCTGCTGTTCGCGCTGATCGAGGGCGTCATCCTGATCCGCAGGGACGCTCCGGCCGAGATGGCCGCCGACGTCCTGGAGACGCTGGCGGCCGCCACCGCCGACGCGGCGCTACGCCTGGCCGGCGTTCCCGACCGGGATCTGCCCGGCCTGCGCAAGACGGGCCACGGGCCGGCGTAGCCGCCGGTAGAGCGCGCCCAGAGCCACGACCGCCGCCAGGAAGAGCAGGGTGAACCACTGGAAGAACCAGTGGCCGGTGATCGGGGCGTACACCTCGGCTCTCGGCCACGCCAGGTTGACCGCCATAGCCAGGCCGTAGCAGAAGGCCAGCGCGTTGACCGGCAGGCCCCAGCGGCCCATGCTGAACAGCGGGCTGCCGTCCTCGGCGAACCCCGCCGGCGCCCCGCCCCGCCAGCCGCCGCGCAGGCGCTGGAGCAGCAGGGGGCCCGTCACCATCGCGTACGCCAGGTAGAGCAGCACGATGCAGGTGGTGCCGATGGCCAGGAACGCCTCGGGAGAGGCGAAGTTGAGCAGCAGGATGGCCGCCGCGGCCACCCCGGTGACCAGCGCGGGCCCGGTCGGCATGCCGGTGCGGGGCGAGACCCTGGACAGCACGCCCGACAACGGCATCGCCCCGTCGCGCGCCATGGAGAACAGCATCCTGGTGGCGGCGGTCTGGATCGCGAGGGTCGCCACGGTGATCGCGAGCACCACGTCCGCCAGCAGCAGCTTGCCCACCCAGTCGCCCAGCCTGCTGGTGAGCACGTAGGACAGACCCTCGGTGGCCAGCCTCCCGTCGGTCAGGCTGGGAGCGGCGAGCAGACCGGCGAACAGGATGAGCCCCCCGAGCAGCCCGGCCGCCGTGAGCGCGGTCAGGATCGTGCGCGGGGCGACCCGCCGGGGGTTGCGGGTCTCCTCGCTCAGCTCCCCCGCGCTGTCGAACCCGATGAGGACGTAGGCGGCGGTGAACGAGCCGACCAGCAGCGCGCCGATGGCCCCGCCCTGCCCGCCGGTGCTGAGCGTGATGCCGGGACCGTGCTCGGCGTGGGTGAGCAGCAGCACCACGATGAGCACCGCGCCGACGATCTCGGCGGTGACGCCGATGCCGTTGACCCGGGAGAGCACGCGGTTGTCCACGACGTTCACGATCGTGGTGAGCGCGAGCAGGACCAGGCCGAGGATCGCGGCGTTGGCCGCTCCCGTGGCGGTGGTGGGCGCGGGGTCGCCGCCGACGAGCTGGAATCCCGGCCAGATCGCGGGCAGCACGACCTGGAGGGCGAGCGCCGCGGCGGCGATCACGACGATCTGCCCGAGAATCATGATCCATCCGGCGAACCAGCCGAACGTCGCCGTGCTGAGCCGGGTGGACCACTGGTAGATGGAGCCGGAGATCGGATAGCGGGCGGCCAGTTCGGCGAAGTTGAGGGCGACCAGGATCTGCCCGGCCAGCACCACGGGCCAGGTCCAGAAGAAGGCGGGGCCCCCGAAGGCGTACCCGAACGCGAAAAACTGGAAGACCGTGGTCAGCACGGAGATGAAGGAGAATCCGGCGGCGAAGGAGGCGTACCTGCCCATGCTGCGGTGCAGCTCCTGGCGGTAGCCGAACGTCTGCAGGGCGCTCTCGTCGGTGGGGGGAGCGGAAGGAACGGTGACGGCCATCGGGGCTCCGGGCGCTGGGGGGATTTCTGTCGATTGACAGATATGTACGGGGCCGTCGTTTCCCCGGCGTCACGCGCACGTTCATCCGCCGTAACGCATCCCTCACCGCTCAGCGGCGAGCCGCCCCGCCCGCTGCGGGCATCCCCTTGCCGGCGGGTGAGACCGCCGGCGGACCCTCAAGACGCAGGCCGTGCCGCTCTCCCGACCATCACGTCCGAGATCCACGCGCCGCCTGAGCGAGTCCTGCACGACCTCCCCGAGCGGAGCGTGCCCCCACTTCTTCATACGACTCCCATACAGCACGAAGGCCCCGGTCCAACGGACCGGGGCCTCGTCGCGACTGAGATCGAGGGATCAGCGGACGTAGACGGGCGAGGTCATCGCGACCATCGCCGCGTCGTACGGGCACAGGTTCGCGCCGACGTCGATCGGTCCGCACAGCGGGGTCTGCTCGAGCAGGTCGTTGCCGAGGCGCAGCTCGGCGCGCACCCAGCCCGGCTGGGCCGGGGCGGTGAACTCGATCGCCCCGTCGCGCGTGAGGTGCTGGTCGAGCAGCGTCTGGCCGTTGGCGACGACGCGCAGCGAGCCGTCGGTGAGCGCGTCGAGCGAGCGCACGCGTAGCGTCTCACCCGGACGGACGTCGTCGCCGATGACGGACACGAAGTGTCCGCCCCGCTTGGCCTCGATCACGAGCGGGCGCCCGCCGACGGCCGGCGGCAGCGAGGACACGCTGGTGCGGCCGGCGCGCAGCGCCTCGAGCACGGCGCCCGCCGAGCGGTTGCGCGCGAGCACCCAGGTGGTGGGATAGCCGGCGCCCTGAGGCTGCGCGACCTTCGTCTGGGCGTCGCTGCCGCCGGTCAGCGCGACGCGCGCGCCGCGCTGCAGCCAGCAGTCGAGGTAGTCCTCGGCGGCCCGGATGCTCGAGCTCGGATTCCAGACTTCGATCGTGTCCGGCCGCACGTCGAACCCGTAGCCCCAGGTGAGCGTGGAGGCGTCGCAGCCGGCGAACTTCTTGGTGATCTTAGAGCCGGGGTGGTCGATCTGGAAGACGCCGCCCTTCGCACGCGCGTCGTCCGCGAGCTTGTTGATCGCGGCGGCGGAACCGTCGCCATTGTCGAGCAGCTTGTCCACGCCGAGCACGTGGGCGTCGCCCTTGACCTTGTCCTCGTAGCCGGGGATCGCGAGCACGCCGTGGCTGCCGGAGCCCGGCGCGTTCGCCGAGCGGACGTCGCCGTCGTCGGTGACCGCGAGGTAGTCGAGCCCGCGGCTGCCCGCCTCGGCGAAGCGTGAGCGGACGTCGACGCCCTGGCGGAACGGGTCGGCCTCGCTCACGTCGTCGGTCCCGGCGCAGTAGACGTCGCTGGAGAAGCAGCTGTGGACGTTCAGGTCGCCCGCCAGCCAGCGGCCGTCCGTGGTGCTCAGATCGCTCTCGGGCGCCTTCGGCGCGCCCACCTGCTTGCCGTCGTTGACCCAGATCGGGCTGGAGTACGCGACCGAACGCCCGTCGCGGCGGACCCTGAGGAAGTACCAGGTGTCGTCGGCCGCCTTCAGCGAGGCGTTGAGCTGGTCGCCGGTCGCGCCGGCGACCACCTGGCCGCCGTTGCTGACGAGCTCCAGCTGCAGCGGCGTGCTCGAGCCGCGGACGTGCGCGTCGATCGCCAGCGGGCGCTTGCCGTTGGTGTGGATCCGCTCGCCCATGCCGTGCCCGTCGACCGTGAAGTCCAGTCGCAGCGCGTTGTCGAGCACCGCGTAGAAGCGGCGGTCGGCCATCGCGCGCTTGATGTCCTTCTCGGTGTTGGCCTTGGCCAGGACGACGGTCTTGGCGTACTGCGAGCCGCCCCAGTCGTCCGTGCGGTTGTGCCCTTCGTCCTCCGCGCCGATCGCGCCGACGTGCCAGCCCTTGTCGAGCGCGTGGGCGTACCAGCCCTCGGGCGGGGCGTTGTGCGCGGGCGGCGTGTCGAAGTCTCTGTCGCGGTTGAAGACCTCGATGCCGACCATCTGGTCGTCGGCCTTCGGGAAGTACTTGAAGTCCTCCCAGCCGAAGCCGAGGTCGCTGCGGACGTCGCAGTGCAGCGGGCCGCACAGCGTCTTTTCGCCGGGGTGGTTGAACGTCGCCAGGCCGTCCTTGCCGGTGGTGGTCAGCCAGTCGTAGAAGCGGTCCATCGCGATGGTGCCGCCGTCGGTCTCGGGCAGCGAGTTCTCGCGCGAGAAGTAGACGTTGATGTGGCCCATGCGGTCCGAGGTCCACTCGAACCCGCGGAAGCCGACGAAGTCTTTCGCGGGGTCGGTCGCAGTGTTCGCCTGCTCGAGCTCCGCGTCCCACTTGCGTAGCGAGTCGAGCGGGTTGACCTGATCGGCGTTCTGGCAGCTCGGTGCGACCTTCGGGTCCAGGCACTCCTCGTTGAAGACCATCGGCGAATTCACGTTCGAGGTGTGCTCGCTCGATCCGACGAAGTTCAGGTCGTGCTTGTCGCGCCCAGACGCGAAGTAGTCGGCGGGTCGCGAGCCGGGCCATCCGTCGGAGTAGCCGCTGTGCTCGTGCAACGCGCCGATGAGCTCGCGCTCGTGGGGTGCCTTGATTGGGGGCGTCGTGACGGCCTGAGGTGTCGTGACGACCGAGGCCTTCTCGGTCTGAGCGTCGTCTGCCACGCCGGACGTTGCGAGAGCGGGGCTCGCGGCGCCTATGAGGACGAGCGTGCCCGCCGCAGCGGTGGCGAACAGCGCGCGGATGCGCATTTCGTGCTTCTCCGTCTGTTGGGTAGGGGGGCCCGCCTCGGAGGAGAGGCGGACACGTTCCACCCTTCATGCGGGCGATGACCGCCGGGTGGCCTGGACCTGAACGTCGGGCGAGGCCTTGTCTCACGGAGTTGCGCCGGTGGCGGCTGACTCGGCGTGGTCAGGAAGTGCTGGAGCGCGCGGAGCCGGACAGCATGCGCCACAGGCTCTACCGACGCCACATGTGGGGGCCGGCCTTCATCGTGCTCAGTGCGCCGCGCGCACCGCCGAGACCAGTCCGCCGGCGCCCTCGTCAAGCTGCGACGGGGTGAGCATCGGACGCCCGTAGACCTCGGCGCGCTCACGCAGGGTGAAGGTCTCCGCCTCCCAGCCGAGGCCGTCCAGCCAGCCGACCGGGTCTTCCGGCATCTCCCAGACCCACATAGACGCCGCCGATCCCGGAGTGGCGTCCCCACGGAAGCGTTCGAGCACACCGCGCGAGCCCAGTGTCAGGCCCATCCTGCTGCCTGCGGCGGACAGCGCGCCGACCCGTTCGAGCAGCGACTGCACCGCGTCCTCGGGCAGATAGATCAGCAGTCCCTCGGCGATCCACACCGTCGGCTGCGCCGGATCGTGTCCGGCCGCGGCCAAGGCGCCGGGCCAGTCCTCATGCAGGTCGACCGGGACGGTGATCCGCTCGCAGCGCGGAACGGCCCGCTCCTGACGCAGCACCGACGCCTTGAAGTCCAGCGGTTCGGCCGTGTCGACCTCGAACAGCCGGGTCCCCTCAGGCCAGTCCGTCCGGAAGGCCCTGCTGTCCATCCCGGCTCCGAGCAGCACGACCTGCCGGACGCCGGACGCGACCGCCCGCTCCAGCAGGTCGTCGAGGAACTTCGTCCGGATGACGATCGAGAAGGCTACACCGAGCCAGCGGCGCCGCGCCGCCTCGTCCGCGCGCGGGGACGGCGGCGCCCCAGGGTCTCTCCCGCCGGCTATGGCGAAGGCCTGCGCCAGCGGGTCCCGGAACAGCGGCTGCTCGCGTGCCGTCTCCATCGCCCTCACCCGGGCCGCGCCCAAGGCTGTGGCCCACACCCCAGACGGCTCGGCCCGTCCCGCCGCATCAGTCACGCGTTCAGCCTAGCTAGCACTAAGACCCGAGCGTAGATCAGCGATGCGGCGGCATGAACACGCCGCATCCCTTCAAGATCGATACGCTCACCCGACGTGCAAGAAGTGCATGCCGATGATCTACACCGGCACCCACTGCGTCCTCTCCTGAGGCAAGGTCCCGTCCGAGGACCTCTCCGCAGACGCGGGGCCGCGGGCGCCGGGGGTGCTTGTGTCGGGGACGCCGGGGGCGCCGGGGCCACTGTCCCCCTCTCCAGCCGGCGGCGGGCCACCTCCAGAGGAAGCCTGGTCAAACCTTCTCCAGGTGTGATCCGCGCCATATTTCGGTCTGACCGGAATCCTTCTCTCGGTTCGGGATGTTGCCATTCCGGACAATTGCCCCAAAGAAGGACAAAGACGTGCCCTTGCCCGCGGCGACGCTGCGCTCTCTTCGCCATCACAACTACCGCCTCTGGGCAGGAGCAGACCTGGTCTCGGTCACTGGCACCTGGATGCAGGTGCTGGGGGTCAACTGGCTGATCCTCTCGGCCACCGGATCGGCGACCAGCGTGGGCCTCAGCCTGGTCCTCCAGGCCGTACCCACGCTCCTGCTGGGGCTGTGGGGCGGCTCCCTGGCCGACCGGCTCCCCGCCCGCCCGGTCGTGCTCGCCACGCAGGTGGCTCAGGCGGCACTCGCCGCTCTCCTCGCGCTCGCCGCCGCGGGCGCCCCCGGCTCGGTGGCACCGGTGTACGCCCTCGTGTTCGCGAGCGGCGTCGTGAACGCCATCGGCGGCCCGGCCCTCGGCAGATTCGGCGCCGAGGTGGTCCCCGCACGGGACCTGCCGAACACCTTCGCGCTGGGATCGATCATCAATTCGGCCGGTCGTATCCTCGGCATGAGCCTGGCCGGGGCCCTTCTCCCACTCACCGGCACGGCCGGCCTGTTCCTCGTCAACGCCCTGAGCTTCGCCGCCGTCATCGTGGCCGTCCTCGCCATGCGCGCCTCCGAGATGCACCGGCTCCTGCGCTCCGAGACGGACCGGGGCGGGGTGCGCGCCGGCCTGTCCTACGTGCTTCGCACGCCCTGGCTCGTAGTGCTGCTGGTGCTCGCGCTGATTCTGGGCAGCCTGGGCCGCAACTACCAGGTCACCATGGCGGCGATGAGCTCTGGACCGCTG
The DNA here is from genome assembly GCF_900156315.1 of Microbispora rosea. GTDB lineage: Bacteria > Actinomycetota > Actinomycetes > Streptosporangiales > Streptosporangiaceae > Microbispora > Microbispora rosea. The sequence goes on from NZ_FTNI01000003.1 coordinate 191,465, forward strand.
GCCGCCGGCGCCGGAGGATACGGGCTGCTGTCGACGATCTTCGCGATCGGCACGGTGATCGGCGGGGTGATCGCTGCCGGACGTCCCCGCCTCACGGTGGCCCTGCTGCTCGTCACCGCGCTGCTGACCGGCGTGGGCCAGAGCGTCAGCGGCTTCATGCCCGGCCTGGCCGCCTTCGGCGTGCTCATGCTGCCGATCGCCGCCGGCGCTGTGATCATCGACACCACCCTCGCGACCCGCGTCCAGCTGGACAGCCCCGACCACATGCGCGGCCGGGTCATCGCCGTCCAGGGCGTGGTCAGCGCGGGCGCGGGGGCCATCGGCGGGCCGCTTCTCGGCCTGCTCTGCGACATCGTGGGCCCCCGCGTGACTTTGCAGGTCACCGGTGTCGTCGTGGTCCTGGCCACCGTGGCCGCCGGGCTCGCCCTGGCCCGGCTGCGCGGGCGCGCGCCGGCCCGGCCCGCACTCGCGCATGCGGCTCCCCTCCAGTTGCCGCCCGCGCCTGAGCCGCCCGGCCGGGAGCCCGCCCAGCAGCGTGTCCCCGCCGGTGTGGCGTCCGGTGCCGGCCCGTTCGATGCCTAGTCACTCAGAAGATCAAAAGAGGCCACCCCCACCCGCGTGGTGGTGGATGGCCTCTGGGCTGTGTGGGCGATACTGGGATCGAACCAGTGACCTCTTCGGTGCGAAGCAGATCGATCGCATAGCCGACGTGCCATGAAAACGGTCTTGACCTGTGCATACCGTCCACGGACGTCCGTACGGTTCTACGGGCGTCCGTGGTTGTTGTCACTCAGTTCGTCACCCAATGGTCCGTCGTGCACAGGTGACAGGGACTGCCGACGGAACGCGGCGGCGGCCGCATGATCAGAGCAGATCGCGTAGGCGCTCGGAAGTGCGGCCGGCCTGCCGCACGATTGAGGCAAGCGTGCCGACGGCCAGGGTGTCGTGCAATGGCACGATCACTGTGCGAGTCTCGTCTTCTGCGAACTGGCGCAGCTTGCAATGGCTGCCCCTGGTGGCCACCACCTCAAAGCCGCACTTCTCCAGCGCGCGCACGACATCAGTGCCGGAGCAGACCGGAAACTGGCGCGGGCTCATGCCGAGCGACGAATCTCGATCGGCGCCACGATCGGCTGCTGCGGGGTCTGGGGAAGGGGCTCGTCCTCGAAGTAGAGCTCCAGGGCGTCGCGGAGGCTGGCCAGGGCCTCGTCAACCGTCCGGCCCTGACTGGCCACCTCAACCTGGACGCAGCGCGCGACATACCAACCCTCTTCGTCGGGGGTGACAGTCGCGGTCAAGGAGACGGTCTGGCTCATGCCGCTAGCGTACGCCAGCGCGCTTCGCCGGACCCGCCGGTAGAAACAAGCCACCCATCGCGATCTCCCAGGTTCTCCACCGACACGAAAGACACCCACCGCCGTTGCCTGGGCATACCGAATGTCCGGCCCATGGGTCGGCTCCCGTCGTCGGGCAGACTGTCGGCATGCGCAAGGACGATCACGTACCTGCGGACGTCGAGGCCCTCCTCCTCGATCGCGATTCGCAGATCCGCGCCTCCCGGGACGAGTCGGCATGCGGTGAGGGCGCCTGGGCGAGTGGGGCCGAGGCCGTGGAGGGCTACCTGCGCCAGGTGGTCGCCGATCTCAATCGAGTCCGCGGACTGGTGGTTGAGCACGCGGAGTTCGGACACTACGGCTCCGGCTACGCCTCATTTGTGGACGTCCTCTTGACCCGGCGAGACGGATCCGCCCGCCGCGTCGATCCAGACGGCTATACGACGGTTGAAGGATTGTCAGTGGCGTTGTGCCGCCTCGCCCCGATCGCCTGCATCCTGTCGCCCGGCGAGCGCTCCCATCACCCCGACGGTCACGGATGCCACTCCATGCCATGGCTCGATGCCGTCGCCGACATGCCGATCCCCGGATGGGAGGAAGGCTGCGAACAGATCTCCCAGGTCCTGGATCGGCACCGCATCACTCTCGTCGGCCCTCGCCTGCTCAGCCGGCCGACCTTGCCCCACCTGAAGATCGACACGAACCTCGGCGACGGGCCGCACTATTCGATCTTCGACGTCTGGTTCCACTGGATGGACTGACGCCGCGACCCGATCCAGGAATGCTGGGTCCCCAGAACGGTAGTCACTCAGACAAGACGAAAGGCCGGCCCGCTGGACGCGGCCCGGCCTCCCTAGCTGCACGAACGTGGTGGGCGATACTGGGATCGAACCAGTGACCTCTTCGGTGTGAACGAAGCGCTCTCCCGCTGAGCTAATCGCCCGGGATCGTCCGCGCCTCGCGGCGCCGACGGGGAAAACCATACCGCACTCGAGGGGGTGATGGCGAAAGCGCGGCTCGGTCGGCTCGATCGTCCCGCCTTCGTCAACACCTTCGAAAGGTTCGCCAGACCATCCCCGGCGTGGGGGTGTGGTGTCATAGCATCGTGATGCTCCATGCTCGACCTATACGCACGACCTGAGATCATTCGCCCGCAATGGCATTGCCGACGCGGCCCCCGCCGACACGCAAAGCAGAGGTAAGGACAAGCCTGTTGGTGATGTTTGAGCTGGTAGATGACCGAATGTCAAGCTGTGATGTGCGTTACAGAAGGGCCTGGAGGCGGAATCTTTCCTACGGGTCTCTTCGTTCGTCTCGTAGCACGAGCGCCCGGCGAGCCCCGACCGCACAGTGAAGACGCAGTGAAAGCCCCTGACAGGGGACCCGACGACGAAAAGGTTTGGCTGACGATGAACAGCACCACCGTCTCTGCCGAGCTAGGCCTTCGGCTTGTGGTCCCCGACCGTACGACCGTCCCCCTGCTCGCCGGCCTGAGTTACACGGCCGAGGATCCGTACGCCATCCGGATGGCCTTCCACGTGGGGAATGACGAGCCGGTCGAGTGGATCTTCGCCCGCGAGCTGCTGACCGTGGGCATCGTGCGACGCGTGGGTGAAGGCGACGTCCAGGTGTGGCCGGCCCGCTCGGACGGCGAGCGGACGCTCAACATCAGCCTCACCTCGCCCTTCGGCCAGGCCCTGTTCGAGGTGCCCCTGGCCCCCCTCACCGAGTTCCTGCATCGGACCTACGAGCTCGTCCCCGCCGGTCGTGAGACCGACTTCATGGACCTGGACGAGGAGCTCACCAACATGCTCTGGAGCTCCTAGAACAGCTAGCCCAGCCTCCGCTGGATCCCTCGCATCCGGGCGATCTCGATCTGCTGGCCGGAGACGACGTCCTGGGCCATGGTCCGCATGGCCCGGTCCCGTCCCCGGCGCAGCTCCTGTGCCGCCATGCCCACCGCGCCCTCGTGGTGCCGGATCATCAGCGTGAGGAACAGCGTGTCGAAGTCGCGCCCTCGCGCCGTACGCAGCCGGGTGAGCTCCTCCTCGCTCGCCATGCCGTAGCCGCTCATCCCGCGGTCATTCGTGCCGTGGTCGTGCGCGGGCGGCGGGGTGCGGCCCAGTCCCCGCAGCCACGACTCCATCACGGCGATCTCCGGGCGCTGCCCGTCCAGCACGCGTTCGGCCACCGCCGTCACCAGCGGGTCTCCGGTCCGCGCCGCGGCCAGCCCGGCCATCTCCAGCGCCTGCCGGTGATGCGGGATCATCGCCTCGGCGAACCATACGTCCGCCGCCACGGGCCCCGCCTCCGCCGGTGAGCGGGCAGGCGCGGAGCCGGAGTGCCCCGGGGCCCCGGGGACGACCACCGGGGCGTCGGCGTGCGCCGGCGGAGCGGCTCCGGACGAGCAGGCGGCCAGCATCGGCGCAACTGCCAGCGCAACCGTTACCAATCCGGTCCGCACCGGCCGCGGGCTCGACATAACTTCCATAGTGGGTGATGATCCGCGGACATGGGGGCGACGTGAGCAGACCGAGGCTGAAGGCCGCACTGGTGGCGTCCGCCCTCCTCCTGGCCCCCGCCTGCGCCTCCGGCGAACCCGCGCCGTCCCCGGCGGCCGCTCCGACCGGCATCCCGGGCCAGGACGAGATCCGGCACAGCCCCAACATGACGCTGGTCGCCAACGTCCCCCTGGCGGCGCCGTTCGACGGCCCGGACGACTGGGGCACCGACATGGCCTTCCAGGGCCGCTACGCGTTCGTGGGCAACTACGGGGGCTTCACGGTGCACGACATCGGCGACCCCGAGCACCCCAAGGCCGTCGCCCGGGTCGCGTGCCCCGGCGGGCAGAACGACATCTCGGTCTCCGGCGACCTGCTGTTCCTGTCGGTGGACGAACCCCGCACGGACGACACCTGCGCGAGCCAGGCCGGCGACCCGGCGGCCGCGGGAGCGTGGGAGGGCATCCGTGTCTTCGACATCTCCGACAAGACCCACCCGCGGTACCTGAAGTCCGTACGTACCGAGTGCGGCTCCCACACGCACGCCGTCGTGCCGGGGAAGGACGCGGGGACGGTCTACCTGTACGTCTCCTCCCCCGGCCCGGAGCCGGACACGACGAACTGCGCGCCGCCCCACCAGAACATCTCGATCGTGGAGGTCCCCGTCGCCGATCCCGGGAGCGCACGGGTCGTGGCCAAGCCCGAACTGTTCGCGGGCAGGCCGGCGGGCGAGGAGGAGACGGGCGGCTGCCACGACATCACCGTCTACCCGGAGAAGCACCTGGCCGCGGGCGCGTGCTTCGGTGACGGCGTCCTGCTGGACATCTCCGACCCGGTGCGTCCGAAGCTGCTGCAGACCGTGCGCGACGAGAAGAACTTCTCCATCTGGCACTCGGCCACGTTCGACAACGAGGGCACCAAGGTCGTCTTCAGCGACGAGCTGGGCGGCGGGATGGCCGCCACCTGCCTGCCCTCCATCAGCGCGACCAAGGGCGCGGACGCGATCTACGCGCTGACGCCGGAGCGCACGCTCGTCCGGCAGGGCTACTTCAAGATCCCCCGAGCGCAGAGCGCCGAGGAGAACTGCGTGGCCCACAACGGCGCGCTGATTCCCGTCCCGGGCCGCGACGTCATGGTGCAGGGCTGGTACATGGGCGGAGTCTCGGTCTGGGACTTCACCGACTCCGCCCACCCGCAGGAGATCGCCTACTTCGAGCGCGGGCCGCTGGCGCCGGAGCTCCATCTCGGCGGCTCCTGGTCGGCCTACTACTACAACGGCTACATCTACTCCAGCGACATCACCAAGGGCCTCGACGTGCTGCGTCTGGACGATCCCCGCACCGATCCCGCCAAGGCCGTACGCCGTGACGAGCTCAACGCCCAGAGCCAGCGCTCCTACTGAAGGATCACGGGTCGAGGTCGGCCGCGGAACGCTCGGCGAAGACCTTCATGGCCTCCAGCGTGATCGGTCCGGGCGCCTGCGGCAGCACCTTCCCGTCCACGGCCCTGATCGGCTGGATGTCGCGGGTGGTGGAGGTGAGGAAGGCCTCCTCGGCCTCGTACAGCGCCGAGATCGGCACGTCCACCTCTTCGCCGCCGCACCACTCGAGGGTGAGCGCGCGGGTGACGCCGGCCAGGCAGCCGGAGGAGAGCGTCGGGGTGATCAGGCGCCCGCCGGTGACGATGAAGATGTTGCTCCCGGTGCCCTCGCACAGGTTGTCGGCGAGGTTCTCGAAGATCGCCTCGGCGCCGCCGCGCTCCTTGGCGTACGCCAGGGCCTTGGCGTTGTCGCCGTAGGAGGTGCTCTTGACGCCGGCCAGCGCGCCGCGCTCGTTGCGGGGCCAGGGCACCACGGTGACGTCGGCCGTGGCGGGGAACGGCGCCTGCTCGCCCACGATGACGATGGCGTTCGTGCCGGCCGACCCCCGGTCGGAGCCGAGCGGGCCCGGGCCGCTGGTGTAGGTGATCCTGATGCGGGCCAGCGGCCACTTCGGCGCGGCCGCCAGGCAGCGGCGCACACCGTCGGCGATCGCGGCGACGTCGGGCTCGGGCAGGTCCATCCGCTTGGCCGACAGCGCCAGCCGGTCGAGGTGGCGGGTCAGCGCGAAGGACTCCCCGTTCACCGCCTTGATCGTCTCGAACACGCCGTCGCCGACCATGAGCCCGTGGTCGTACACCGAGACCACGGCCTTGCCGGGCTCGTACAGCTCTCCGTTCACCCAGATGGGTACAGACATCTCCTGCTCCGTTCGTTACCGATGTCGCGGCCCGTCCCCGGCCCGTCCCGCGGAGGCGAGGCCGATGAGCCGGGCGGCCTTGAGCTCGGTCTCGTGCCATTCCCTCCCGGGGTCGGACCCCCAGGTGATGCCCGCTCCCGTACCGAACCGGATCGCGTCGTGCTCGATCCAGAAGGTGCGGATGCCGACCGCCAGCGCCCCCTCGCGCCGGTCGGCGTCGACCCAGCCCACGGCCCCACAGTACGGCCCGCGGGGCTCCGGTTCGAGCTCGTTGATGATCCGCAGCGCCGACGACTTCGGCGCCCCGGTCACCGAACCCGGGGGGAAGGTGGCGGCGAACAGCTCCGGCCAGCCGGCGTCGCCGTCCAGCCGCGCCCGCACCGTGGACACCAGGTGCACGAGCCCGGGGTGCTCCTCGACCGCGAACAGCGAGGGCACGGTCACAGAGCCTACCTCCGCCACGCGACCGAGGTCGTTGCGAACCAGGTCGACGATCATGAGGTTCTCCGCGTAGTCCTTGTGGAGGAGATCGTCCGCCGTCACGCCGGTGCCCTTGATCGGCCGGGACTCGACCACCGCGCCGCGCCTGGACAGGTACAGCTCCGGCGAGGCCGACACGACCGTCAGCCCCGGCACGTCCACGACGGCCGCGTACGGCGCGGGGTTGCCCTCGGCCAGCCGTGCGGCGAGGGCGAGGGGGTCCACGTCCGGCGAGGGCAGCGGCGCGGACAGGACGCGGCAGAGGTTGGCCTGGTAGACCTCTCCCCGCTCGATGTAGTCCCTGATCCGCCGGACGCCCCGCTCGTATCCCTCCCGGTCGAGGGACGTGGCCCAGGCGTCCCGGCCGGGTCCCCCCCACCGGCCACGCGGCGGGGGCAACGGAGCGCGCCGCACGTCGTCGAACCGCGCGCAGACGACCTTCCCCTCGTATGACACGACCACCGCCCACCAGCCGGAGCCGTCGAGGGCGGCCAGGTCGGTGGTCACCTCCCGCAGGCCGGTGGCCAGGTATCCCCCAATATGGGCGAAGGCGTCGTACACGTGTCCATTCTCGCGTCCCCGGGCGGCCGGGTGGCTCCCGGAGCCGCGAATCAGACGGCCCGGCGGGCCAGCAGGCCGAGCAGCGCGCGGGCGGCGGGGAGCGGAGCCGTGCGTGGGAGGGCGGCGTACACGGTGCGGCGCGGCGCGAACTCGCCGAGCGACCGCAGCGCCACGTCCGCGCGTACGGCGGGCGCGGCCATGGCGGGCACCAGCGTCACCCCGAGCCCGGCGGCCACGTAGCCGAGCTTGCCGGTCCACTCCCCGATCCGCAGGTCGACCCTGGGGGCGAAGCCGGCCCGGGCACAGGCGGCGCCGAGCATGGTCACGGTGCCGGGAGGGGCACCCTCGATCCAGCTCTCCTCGCGCAGGTCGCGCAGGTCCACCTGCTCGCTCCCGGCCAGTGGGTGGTCGCCGGGGAGGGCGACGAGCAGCTCGTCCTCCATCAGGCGGGTGACCTCCACCTCGGGACCCGCCCCCAGCCCGGAGGGGTAGTCGCTCACGACCGCGATGTCGATCTCCGCGCGGCCGAGGCCGTCCATGAGCGCGGTGCTCAGGCCCTCCACCATGCTGACCGCCACCTCCGGGCGGGAGGCCCGCAGCTCGCGCAGCGCGGCGGGGACCAGCACGGCGTTGGCCGTGGCGAACGCGCCGACCCGCAGCCGCCCGCCGCTGCCCTGGTGGATGGCGGCGAGCTCCTCCCCCGCCCGGCCGAGCCGCTCCAGCACCTCGCGGGCGTAGCGGTGCAGCGTCCGGCCCGCGGGCGTCAGCCGCACCCCCCGCGGCAGCCGCGCGAACAGCGGGCCGCCCGCCTGGGCCTCCAGGGACGCGATGCGCCGGGACACGGCTGACTGGGTGTAGTTGAGCTGTATCGCGGCGGCCGTGAACGATCCCGTACGGGCCACGACGTCGAGCAGCACAAGCGCGTCGGTGTCGAACATGCTCCGATCCATGAGGGAGGGGGATGAACGCCATGCAATCTAGTCGCTGGTGGAACGGCTTTTGCCTCCAATAATGTCCAAGACATGATTGCTTTTCTTGGTTTGGGGCGTATGGGGATCCCGATGGCCGGCCGCCTCGTCGCGGCCGGTCACCAGGTGACCGTGTGGAACCGTACGCCACGGGACGTGCCGGGGGCGGAGGCGGCCCCCTCCGCCGCGGAGGCCGCGGCCGGAGCGGACGTCGTGATCACGATGCTGAGCGATCCCGACGCGGTGTCCGATGTGGTGCGGGCGGCGCTGCCGGGGCTGCGGCCGGGATCGGTGCTGGTGGAGATGTCCACGATCGGCCCCGGCGCGGTGCGGAGCCTGCGGGACCTGCTTCCCGAGGGCGTGGGCCTGGTCGACGCCCCCGTGCTCGGCAGCGTGGGCCCGGCCGCCGATGGAACGCTGGTCGTGCTCGCCGGGGGCCGCCGCGAGGACCTCGACCGGGTGTCGGACGTGCTGCGCGTCTTCGGGACGGTGCACGAGGCGGGCGGGCCGGAGTCGGGCGCCGCTACCAAGCTCGCCGTGATGAGCGCGCTGGTGACCGCCCAGGTGGGACTGGCGGAGACGCTGGCCTACGCGGACGGCCTCGGAGTCGGCCGCGCCGCGCTCCTGGACGTCCTCGGGGCGACGCCGCTGGCCGGGCTCGCGGAGCGCCTGCGGCCGGTAGCCGAGTCGGGCCCGTTCGAGACGAGGTACGCCCTCGGACTGGCCGCCAAGGACCTGCGGCTGGCCACCGAGGGGCCGGGGAGCCGTCAGACGGTGACCGCCGCCGCGCGCGACCTGCTCGCGGATGCGGTCGCGGCCGGGCTGGCGGGGCACGACCTCACCGCCGTCGTCCCGTTCGCGGCGTCCCGGGCGGCCGAAGCCCCCACGGCGAAGGAGGTGCGGGCGGTCAACCCGCCCTCCGCCCCGGCGGCCGACGGCCGTTCCGACCGGGACTGATGATCGAGGTCGAGGTGGTCGCCGCCCTCTGAGGTGTCAGCCCGGGGGTCCCAGCTCGGGGGGGTCCAAGCCCAGGGTCTCAGCCCAGAGTCTCAGCCCAGGGGGCCGACGGCGGACTCGGCGGCGGCGACCACGACGCCGCTTTCGACGAGGCGGACGACCGCCTCGATCTCCGGTGCGAGGAAGCGGTCGGGCCCCGGCCCCGCCACCGGCTCGCGCAGCGCCTCGACCACCGCGCCCGTCCCGGGCGCGGGCGCGTGCGGCCTGCGCAGGTCGAGCGCCCTGGCGGCGGTCAGCAGCTCGATCGCGAGCACACGGGTGAGGCCGTCGACGGCGCGGCGCAGCTTGCGGCCCGCCGACCAGCCCATCGAGACGTGGTCCTCCTGCATCGCGGAGCTCGGGATCGAGTCCACGCTGGCCGGCACCGCCAGCCGCTTGAGCTCGGACACGATCGCCGCCTGGGTGTACTGCGCGATCATGTGCCCGGAGTCCACCCCCGGGTCGTCGGCGAGGAACGCCGGGAGGCCGTGGCTGCGCGCCACGTCCAGCATGCGGTCGGTGCGCCGCTCGGCGATCGACGCGAGGTCGGCCACCGCGATGGCCAGGAAGTCCAGGACGTACGCCACCGGGGCGCCGTGGAAGTTCCCGTTGGACTCCACCCGGCCGTCGGCGAGCACGACGGGATTGTCGATGGCACTGGCGATCTCGCGGGCCGCGACGGCGGACGCGTGCGCGAGGGTGTCCCTGGCGGCGCCGGCGACCTGGGGGGCGCAGCGCAGGGAGTAGGCGTCCTGGACCCGGGTGCAGGAGCCGTCGCGGTGGGAGGCCATCACGCCCGAGCCGGCGAGCAGCGTCCGCATGTTGGCCGCCGCCAGGGCCTGACCGGGATGGGGCCGCAGCGCCTGCAGGTCGGCCGCGAAGACGTAGTCGGTGCCGAGCAGCGCCTCCACGCTCATCGCGGCGCTGATGTCGGCGGTCGTGAGGAGCCGCGACAGGTCGTGCAGCGCGAGCACCAGCATGCCGAGCATGCCGTCGGTGCCGTTGATCAGCGCGAGCCCCTCCTTGGCCGCCAGCTCGACGGGCTCGACGCCGTATTCCTTGAGCGCCTCCGCGGTGGGCCGCAGACGCCCCTCGGCGTCCCGTACGACGCCCTCACCCATGATCGTCAGGGCGACGTGGGAGAGCGGGGCGAGGTCGCCCGAGCAGCCGAGGCTGCCGTACTCGTGGACGACCGGGGTGAGCCGGGCGTTCAGCAGGGATTCCAGCACCCGGGCCGTGGCCGGGCGTACGCCGGTGTGCCCGGTGGCGAGCGTGCGCAGGCGCAGCAGCATCATGGCCCGCACGACCTCGGTCTCCACCTCGGGCCCCGAGCCGGCCGCGTGGGAGCGGACGAGGCTGCGCTGGAGCTGGGCGCGCAACGAAGGGTCGATGTGCCGGGTGGCCAGGGCGCCGAAACCGGTGGAGACGCCGTAGGCCGGGGTGTCGGCCTCCGCGAGCTCCTCCACCCGCCCCCGCGAGGCGGCCATCTCGGCGATCGCGTCGTCCGTCAGGCGGACCTGTGCGCCGTACCTCGCGACCCGGACCACGTCGTCGAAGGCGAGCGGTCCAGGGCCGACGCCCACGACCTCGTTGTCGTGCATCGTCCCACTCTTTCACGTCGTGCTGCTCGCGCCCTGCGCGCGTGGCGGGTAACCAGCGTATCTCAGGTTAGCTCCTTACATCCAAAGATCCTTCCCAGTCCCTCCCGTCCCGCGCCGGTCAGCCGCAGGGCGCGGGGCACGGTGCCCCGGACCAGCCACTCCCGCGCCAGGAGCCGGTCCAGCACCGCGGCGCCGAGCGCCCCGCCCAGGTGCGGGCGGCGCTCCAGCCAGTCGAGGCAGTCGGGGGCGAACCTGCGGCGGGCGCGGCGCACCTGCTCCACGTCCACGCCCAGCTCCGCCAGCGCCTCCGCTCCGCTCGCGGTCAGCAGGCAGCCGCCGTCGGCCTCGACCAGACGCCCCTCGCGCACCAGCGAGTCGTACAGTTCGACCCCCACCCGGCCGGCCAGGTGGTCGTAGCAGCTGCGGGCCTCCCGCAGCAGCCGGGCCTGCCGCGACTGCCGCAGGGACCGTACGGCGACGCGCCCGCTGATCCGCGCCAGCACCTCCAGCGTGCGGGCGACGTCGGGGCCGGCGAGGCGGTAGTAGCGATGCCGCCCCTGCTTGACCACGGTCACCAGGCCGCCGTCGAGGAGCCGGGCCAGATGGGAGCTCGCGGTGGGGGCGCTCACACCAGCGATAGCGGCCAGCTCCCCCGCCGCCAGCGCCCTGCCGTCGAGCAGCGCGGTGAGCATGGCGGCGCGGGCGGCGTCCGCGATCAGGGCCGCGACGGGGGCGATGTCGGCGTCTCCCGCGACCTCGGTGTTCCGCGCACCCTCGGCGGTTCCTCCGATCTCGGCCGTGCCGGGCTCTGGCGCGTTCCCGGCGGCGCCGGGGAGGGCGGCGTGTGTGCGGTCATGTGTGACGGACATGCCTCGACGCTAACGCGGGGACGGTTCGACGGGGATGGAAGCATCGGCCGGAACTCGCGGCGTGAGCAGGGGGAACGCCTTTGATTTGGGGAGTCGGCGGGAGATTGGATAAAGTCTTCCCGTGAGCCCGGCCGGACAGAGCCGGGGAACGCGGAAGTGGCTCAGTGGTAGAGCATCACCTTGCCAAGGTGAGGGTCGCGGGTTCGAATCCCGTCTTCCGCTCGGAGCTTGACACTGTGCAGCTTGTCACGGTGGAGTGGCCGAGAGGCGAGGCAGCGGCCTGCAAAGCCGCGTACACGGGTTCAAATCCCGTCTCCACCTCTTGGTTTGTCCAAGGGCGATTAGCTCAGCGGGAGAGCGCTTCCCTGACACGGAAGAGGTCACTGGTTCAATCCCAGTATCGCCCACCACCAAGCAGCATCCGAAGGCCGGACCCGGAACCCCGGGACCGGCCTTCTTCGCGTCGCGGTAACCCCCTGCCGAAAGGCGGGGGCCTCCGTTCACACAGCCGGGCACGATCACGGATCGGACGGCGTCCGGCGGGGCCGGCGGATTCTGTCGGGACCGTCTGTGAGGATGCCGGCATGCGCATCCGCATCGAGGCCGGCGATCTGCCCGGCCGCACATGCCCGCCCGGCGACGGGTTCCCGGGATACTCCGGCATCCACGTGGGCGTGCAGCGGCGGGACCGCCCCGGCGAGATCATCGATCTCCACCCCGGTGACGCCGCGACGGCGCAGTGGACGCTCGACTGCACGGTGTCCACCACCGCCGGCGGTGCCGCGGACATCCGCGGGCCGTATGTCCAGGGCAGGCCGGGCGGCCGATTCGTCTACCTGTGCTGGGGCACGCTCGACGTGGCCGGCGGCTTCACGGTGTTCCGCCGGGCCAAGCTCATGCTCGACCGGCTCGAACCGGATCTGCTCGCGGCGGCGATCGGCTCCGGCACGCTGGTCGGGCGGCTCGGGCTCACCGACGCGCAGGGGCGTCCCCTGTGCGCGGCCGTCAGACCCCCCGTCATCGCCTGGTCGCCCGGGCCGTAGCGGGGCGAGGCCGGTGCGGGGCGAGGCCGGTGCGCCGATCCCACGGGGAAGTCCCCGCGCCGCCGCCGGGGATCGGCGGTGGCGGCCCGATCAGTCGGCCCGATCAGTCGGCCCGGGCGGAGAGCTCGTCGAAGATCTCCAGCGCGGCCTGCCGGACGTCTGCGGGCGAGATGCCGTTCAAGGTGTTGCGGGCCTGATCGGCGTCACGGGTGGTGGCGAAGGTGATCGCGACGGACTTGGCGGCGGCGTGGCGCAGAGATCCGGTGGGCGCGCTGTCGGCCAGTGCCTCCGCGCTCGCGGCCAGGTCGAGGTTGTCTTTGCCGAACTGAGTGGTCAAAGCGTTCTCCTGGGATGGTGGCGGTTGGCCCATTATCCGCGATAGCCCCCGTCTGTGGGGCGGCACCCCGCGTTGTTCGCGTGTCCCCGTCCTGTTTCACCGTTCAGTCCCCCGATGGACGCCCGGCGAGCCGGGTCCGTACGACGAGGTCGTGCAGGGCGTCGTGGGCCGACGGGGCGTCCGGCAGCGCGGAGGAGTCCCGGGCGTCCGCCAGGCGGGCGGTGAGCGCGTCGAGGTCGGCCGCGAGCCGTTCCCCGCCGGGCGCGCCGTCCGGCAGCCCGCCGTGCTCGGCCGCCCGCTTGGCCTCCACCAGGCCGGGCAGGTACGGCGGCCCGCCGGCGAGGAGCAGGGTGAGGTCGGCGACGAGCTCGCCCGTACGCATGAGGTGGACGCCCGTCAGCAGCACCCGGAACGCGTAGAGCAGCGGCTTCAGCTCCCTCGTACGGTCGAACAGCCGCCGCTGGGTGCGCGCGAAACCGAGGTAGTGGTGGGCGTGGTGCCGGGTCAGGCAGCCCCGCGCGAGGGCGCGCATCTCCTCGTGCAGCGCAGAGGTGGTCACGACCAGCGGCGACAGGAGCTGCTCCAGCACATAGCCGTTGCGGCTCAGCAGCAGCCGGCAGAACTTGGCGAGGTCGTGGGTCACGAGGTCGACCTCCACCCCCTCGCGGATCCACGAGCGGGTCACGGTTTCCTCACCCGCACGCAGGCCGACGACCTCCTCGACCGGCAGCACGTGCACGCCCCGCAGGTCCACGTCCGAGTCCACGGAGGGGAACCCGTAGAGATGCGCGCCGCTCACGGTGGCGAACGCGAGCGGGTGCCGCTCACCCGCGGCCACCTCGGGCAGCCAGGACGGCAGGACGGCGGTCACGGCGCCTCTCCTTCGATCACGGTCGTCGAGCCGGCCCGCGCACCTCGATCGGTCACAGAGCCCACCTCCGCACGTCGGTCAGGAACTCCTCGACGGCCGCCCGGTCCGGCCGTGCGGGCAGCGCGCGCCCGGCCCGCTCGTCGAGCTCCGCGAGCAGCCGCGCACGCCACGCCAGCACCTCGGGCCAGGGCGTCTCCCCCCGCCGTACGGCGAGCAGCCGATCGCGGTGGGCGCCCACCTCGATGAGCGGCTCCCCGTGCCCGGCCAGGTGAACGGCGCCCAGCAGCAGCCGGATCATGTGCATGGCCATCTTCCACCGCCTGCCGTCGCCGCCCGGCCGGGGCGGGTCCTGCGGCCCGAGACGGCGGAACTGCCGTTCGGCCGAGCCCGCGAACGCCCGCTCCGCCTTCGCGGACAGGAACGCGGGGCGCAGCGCCAGCAGCCGCTCGCCCACCGGGGTGACGAGCTCCACCAGCGGCGACCACAGGCACTCCAGCACGGACGGATTGCCCTCGAGCGCGAGCACGCAGAACCGCTCGACCTCCCACGAGAACTGCTCGGGCAGCGGCCCCTCCACGTGATCGGGCGGCTTGTCGAGCCGCCAGAACATCGGGGTGGGCGTCACGAACACGCCTCGCCTGTCGACGTCCGACTCCTCGGTGTCCAGCCCGTACGCGCGCGAGCCGATCACGACCGACAGGACGGTGCCGCCGGGGGCCGTGAGGGTCGTGTCGCCGGATCTTGTCACGAAGGTAGGCTCCCGGTCCGAGACGCGGAAAGGTAGCGATTTAATGGCCGACTTCGGACATGAGCTGTGGTTCGGGGCGTTTCTCACGCCCGACGCGGCGGGGCACCACCGGATCGTCCGGCAGGCCGTGCTGGCCGACGATATCGGACTCGACATCGTCGGCATCCAGGACCACCCCTACCTGCCGGCGTTCCTCGACACCTGGACGCTGCTGTCCACGCTCGCGGGGCGCACCGAGCGGGTGCGGCTGTTCCCCGACGTGGTGAACCTGCCGCTGCGGCCGCCGGCGGTGCTCGCCAGGGCCGCCGCGTCCCTCGACATCCTGAGCGGGGGCCGGGTCGAGCTGGGCCTCGGCGCCGGGGCGTTCTGGGACGGCATCGCGGCCATGGGCGGCCCCCGCCACAGCCCCGGCGAGGCCGTGGACGCGCTGGAGGAGGCCATCGCGGTCCTCCGCGCGCTGTGGACGCCGGGCGACGAGGGCGTACGGCTCGACGGCAGGCACTACCGGTTGGAAGGCGCGCGGCCGGGGCCGTTTCCCCCGCACCCCATCGGGCTGTGGCTGGGCGCGTACAAGCGGCGCATGCTCGAACTGACCGGGCGGCTCGGCGACGGGTGGGTGCCCTCCTCCGGGTACGCCGCGCCCGGCGAGCTGGGCGCGATGAGCGAGATCCTGAACGCCGCGGCCGAGCGGGCCGGGCGCGACCCCGCCGAGATCCGCCGCGTCTACAACATCGAGGGCCGGTTCTCCGGCGCCGCCGGAAAGGGGTTCCTGGACGGGCCGCCCGCCGTGTGGGCCGAGCAGCTCGCCGAGCTCGCGCTCGGCCACGGCATGAGCGTGTTCGTGCTGGCCGTGGACGACGACAGGGACCTCAAGGTCTTCGCCGAGGAGGTCGCCCCCGCCGTACGCGAGGCCGTGGCGCGGGAGCGCGCCCGGGGGCCGCTGCCGGACGCAGAGGGCCCGGCCGGGATCGCGCAAGCGGCACCGGCCAAGGCGGTGCTCGACGAGGCCACCCGGCCGCGGCTGCCCAAGCGGGACATCGCCGCGCTCCCGCCGCGCCAGCAGGCGAACGGCCGGCGGCTCGTGCTCATCCACGACCACCTGCGCCGGGAGCTGACCCAGATCAGGGACGCCCTGGAGCAGGTCGCCGCGGGACGCTCCGACGCCGCCGCGCTCCGCTCGATGATCAACGAGCTCACCATGCGGCAGAACTACTGGACGCTCGGCACGTTCTGCGCGTCGTACTGCCGTCTGCTGACCACCCACCACACGATCGAGGACGAGCACATGTTCCCGATGCTGGCGGCGGCGCAGGAGTCGCTGGCGCCGGTCGTGGCCCGCCTGGAGCAGGAGCACGAGGTCATCGCCGGGGTGCTGACGCAGCTGGACGCCGCCCTCGTCGCGATGATCGACGACCCGGACCGGCTTGACGGCGTGCGCGACCAGGTGGAGCTGCTGTCCGACGTGCTGCTGTCGCACCTGCGCTACGAGGAGGAGGAGCTCGTCGAGCCCATCGCCCGCCTCAACCTCGACATCTGAGAACCCGGACATCTGGAACCTCTGGTCCTTGGCCGGTGCCGGCCGGGCTCGACACGGGTGTGTCGCCGGCCCGGCCAGGGTCCGGCGCAAGGTCCGGCCCGGGGTTGGGTGTGGTTCAGCCGGCCTTGACCAGCAGCCGGCGCGGCCGGTGGATCAAGCCGTCGTCGGTCCACCGCACGCTCCCGGATCCTCCCGCGGGCGCAGCCGCGGCAGCCGCGTGACCAGGGCGCGGAACGCCTCCTGCAGTTCCATCCTGGCCAGGTTCGCCCCCAGGCAATAGTGGGGGCCGTGGCCGAACGCCAGGTGCGGGTCGGGGGCGGGCCCGGCGAATCTCCGGATGTCGAAGCGCCACGGATCGTCGAAGACCGAGGGATCGTGGTTGGCCGCCGCCGGGTTGGGCAGCACGACGGTCCCCGCGGGCACGGTGCCGGCAGACAGCTCGACGTCCTCCGTCACCCGCCGGAGCAGGCCGTTCCCTCCCGGCCCCTCGTGCCGAAGGATCTCCTCCACGGCGGCCTCGATCAGCTCGGGGCTCGCGGTCAGCTCCGCGTACTGCCGGGGGTGACACAGCAGGCGGAACGCGCCCCGGATGATCATCGAGGCGGTCGTCTCGTGCCCCGCCATGATCAGCGTGAACACCATGTGGGTCAGCTCGTCCTCGCTCAGCGCGTCCTCTCCGTCGCGCGCCGCGACGAGCAGGTCGATGAGGTCGTCACCCGGCCTGGTCCGGTGCTCCGCGATCAGGTCCCGGGCGTACGCCATGAACGCGGCGAACCCCTCCGCCCTGGCTTCCGCGCTCAGCTCGGAGGAGGACAGGAACATCTCCGTCCAGCCGCGGAACTGCTCGAAGCGGTCCATCGGCACGCCGAGCACCTCGCAGATCACCCGGGCGGGCAGCGGCAGCGCGAAGTCGGCGACCACGTCGAACTCCTCCCCCGCCGCGTCGAGCAGCTCGGCCGCGATGGCCGCCGCGCGGGGGCGCCAGCGCTCGATGTGCCGGGGAGTGAACGTGCTCTGCAGGATGCGGCGATAGCGGGTGTGCTCGGGCGGATCCTGGTTGATCAGAGCCGCCGGGTCGTCGTCCAGGCCGGTGCCGCTGACCATCCTGGGCAGGTTCGCCGCGCGCAGGTTGCGGCTGCCCGCCGGGGACGTGAGCACGGTCCTGACGTCCTCATACCTGACGATCATCGGGGCCCGGTCCCCGCTCGGCATCGTGACCGGCTCCATGGGGGCTTGCGCGCACCTGCGGGCGAGATCGGGCGAGGGGGTTCCCAAGGGGCCGGGCGGAAGATCGGGCCAGGGCCATGTGGTGCCGGACTGCTCTGCCATCGTCGCCTCCCGGCGATGCCTGTCCTCCACGCTGCCTGGAACGTACGCACCGGTCCCCGGCCGGTCAATGTCCCGCCGCGGCCACACTCTCGTTGGACCCGGGGCGACGGCGTGTTCACGGAGAGGCGTGTTTCGCACCAAAGGCCGACACGGTTCTGGGATGATCTCGAGGAAAACCATCGGACGTCGAGAGACCGTGACTGATGCCCCCCATTGACCAAATCACCGCCTTCGTATCGGCCAATCCGGTCGAGACGATCATCATCAGTGTCATCGCCCTGGTCTTACTGGTCCTTGCCTTCTTCGCCCTGCGCGCCCTGATCCGCCTCTTCCGCCGCTGGGCGACCGGCCGGCCCACCGAGGACGTTCTCACCATCGTCGCCGCCAGCATCGCCACGGGCGTCTCCGCCCAGGGCATGTGGCGCTTCTCCGGCGACGTCCTCGGGTTCGACGGGCCGCTGCGGCTCCTGCTGTTCGCCTTCATCGAGGTCGCCGTCATCACCAGCGCCGTACGGGCGCGCCGCAACATGCGGGAGAACTACTCGGCCGGCATCGACGGCCTGGCCGTGTGGGTGCTGACGTCCCTGTCGGCCGTCCTGTCGAGCATGGACGCCCGCAGCGTCGCCGAGGCCGTCTTCCGTCTCGCCGCCCCGCTCGTGGCCGCCTGGCTGTGGGAGCGCGGCATGGCCATCGAACGGGTCCGCATCACCGGCCGGGGCCGCATCAACTGGCGGCTCACCCCGGAGCGCGTGCTGGTCCGGATCGGCCTCGCCGAGGCGAGCGACCGTACGGCGAGCGAGGTGGACGCCCACCGCAGGCTGACCAGGGTGGCGCTGGCCGCCAAGCGGGTCCGCGCGCTGCGCGAGGCCGGGGTGTCCGGGCGCAAGCTGCGCGTCGCGATGGCCAAGCTCGACAAGGCGATGGACCAGGCCGTGGAGTTCACCGGCCTGGCCGTGGACGAGAAGCGGCAGGAGGCCCTGCTGTCCCAGATCGGCGCGCTCTACAACACCTCCGCGCTGATCGACCTCGCCCCGCCGGTCCCCTGGGCGCCCGAGCCCGAGCAGCCCGCTCCCGCGGCGCTGCCCGCCCCCACCATCGCCGAACTGATCGACGACGAGGAGGAGGACGTCCCGGCCGAGCCGGCGCCGCCCGTCGTCGACACCGCGCAGCGCGCGGCCCAGCTCCGTGCGGCCCGGCAGTACTGGGACCAGCAGATCGCACGCAAGTACGTCCCCCGGGCCGCCGACATCGCCCAGGAGGTGGGCATCCCGCTCCTCGTGGCGAAGGAGTGGCGGGCGCTGTGGAAGCTCGAACCCCAGGCGTACGCGCTGATCGAGGCGGCGTTCCGGGAGCACGGGATCGTCGACACCGGCACCTTCCCTGCCATCGAGGTGCCCGAGCGCGAGCGCGTGCTCGTCGTGAACGGCTCCGCCACGGGGGCGTCCGCGCACGACTCCTGACGGAAGCCTGCCCGGCTCCATTCACGGCGACGGGGCGGCGGGACCGGACGAACCGGTCCCGCCGCCCCGTCGCTTTCCCGCCCTCGCCCCGGCGGTCACCCCCGGCCGCCGTTTCCCCATCGTCCCGCGCGGCACCCGGCTGCCCGCCGCCTGCCGCCGCGCGTACCCGGGTTCCGCGATGCCGCTCCACAAGCGTCGGCAAAGGTTGCGACCAGAGTTCCCGCGCTGGTGCGACGCATCGTGCGGGCCGGGGAGTGGACGAGGAGAGGCGAGGCGATCCGTCCTCTCGCCGAGCTCGGCCTGCTTCCTTTCCTGCGACTGCCCGCGTTTCCGCACCCGGTAGGGAGCAGCATGTCCGGACAACCCGGAGGTCTGGTGCGTGCGGCGGT
This sequence comes from Microbispora rosea, assembly GCF_900156315.1. GTDB lineage: Bacteria > Actinomycetota > Actinomycetes > Streptosporangiales > Streptosporangiaceae > Microbispora > Microbispora rosea. Next base: position 210,726 of record NZ_FTNI01000003.1, read on the forward strand.
CGCCTGGGCCGCGCGGTGGCTGACCGGTGCCGTGGGAGGCCCGGCGCGCTTCCAGATCATCGCCGTCCTCGCCTGCGTGCTGGCGCTCGACGCGGCGGACAAGGGAACCGTGGGAGCGGTGGCGGTGGAGCTCAAGGAGAGTCTGGGCGTCAGCAACACCGAGCTCGGTTCCCTGACCGCGGTGTCGTCGGCCTCGGCCGCCTTGGCCGTCATACCCGTGGGCGTGCTGACCGACCGGGTGCGGCGGGTCAGGCTCCTGACCGCCGGCGTCGTGCTGTGGGTGCTGGCGATGCTCGCGGGCGGCCTGGCGGATTCCTACCAGTGGCTCCTGCTGTCGCGGCTGGCGCTCGGCGCCGTGTCGGCCACGGCCGGACCCACGCTCAGCTCCCTCATCGGCGACTTCTTCCCCCCGGGCGAACGAGCCCGGGTCTACGGGTTCATCCTCAGCGGAGAGATGCTCGGCGTCGGATTCGGCCTGCTCGTGGGCGGCAATCTGGCGCACCTGCTGTCATGGCGTGCCGCGTTCTTCCTGCTCGCGCTGTTCGGGACGCTCCTCACTTTCGTGATCGCGCGTAAGCTTCCCGAGCCGGCGCGCGGCGGCCAGGGGCGGCCGCGCCCGGTGGGGCGGCCGCGCCCGGTGGGGCGGGGCGGCGGCGCACGAACGTCGTGTTGATCAGCGCGTCCGCGGTCGGATACTTCTTCTTCGCCGGCTTGCGAAGCTTCGGCGTGCTCTTCCTCGACCGGCAGTACGGTCTCGCCGCGGCGGCGGTCACGGGCCCGGCCGTGCTCGTCGGTCTCGGCGCCCTGGCGGGTGTCCTCAGCGGTGGGCGGATCGCCGACCACCTGATTCGACGTGGTCGTCTCAGCGCACGGATGACCGTTCCCGCGGTCGCCTACCTCACCACCGCCGTGTTCTTCGTCCCGGCTCTGCTGACGACGTCGACGGCGACGGCGTTGCCTTTCTTCCTCGTCGCCGCCGCGTCCCTCGCCGCCGCCAATCCCCCGCTGGACGCCGCGCGCCTCGACGTCGTCCACTTCCGGCTCTGGGGACGCGCGGAAAGCATACGTACGTTCCTACGGATGGGCGCGGAGGCGGCCGCCCCCGTGACCTTCGGATTCCTGGCCGACCTCCTCGGCTCGGGCGGCGCCGGGGGCGCGCAGGGCCTGCAGTACGCATTTCTGATCATGCTCGCTCCCCTGATGGCGAACGCGATCATCCTGCTCCACGGCAGGCGCTCCTACCCTCGCGACGTCGCCACGGCGACCGCCTCCGAGAGGCCTCGCGTGCGGTGACCCGTCCCGGCGGGAGAGCCGGCATCCCGCCGGGAACGGCCGGCCTGCTCACCCTTGGCGAGTGGGCCCCGCGGCCCGGCGGCGCAGCACCCGGGTGATGCTTCCGTCGTCTTCGGCCATGTCCCGGACGTGCTCGAATCCGATCCTGTCCAGCACGGCCAGCGAGGCGCCGTTGGGCGCCGCCACGGTGGCGTACACCTCCCCGAGCCCCAGGGTGTCGAAGCCGTGGGCGACGATCGCCTCGGCCAGTTCTCTCCCCAGGCCCGATCCCCACAGGTCGGGGGTGAGCGCGTAGATGATCTCGTGGCCTTCCGCCACGTCCGCCGGCTTGATCTCGGCGTGCCCGGCGAAGCGGCCGTTCCGGCGGACGGCCCAGACGTCGAACAGATCCTGGGCGTAGACCTTGGTGAAGATCCGTCCGAACAGGGCACGATACTCCGCCTCGCTGGCGGGACCATTGCCCATCCACTGCGAGACCTGCCCGTCCCGGAACAGGGTGACGAAGTCGTCCTCGTCTTCGAGGACGTACGGCTCAAGCAGCAGGCGCTCGGTACGCAGAGTCGGGGCCATAAGCCGCGAAGTTACCGTCAGGTCGCTCTTCCGGACAATTCACTTTCGCCCGGACAGATTCGGCCTGCGCCGAATCAATCGCCCAGCAGGGCGTTGGCGCGGGGCGTGCGGACGTAGAGCATGGCCCGGCCGGCGACTCCTCGGATTCGGCTGCCGCCGAATTCGTATCGCCGGGGCCGGCGATCAAGCGACACTATGGGACCCGCGACGACCGGACGACGGCGTCGTCCGTCACTGGACCGGCGGCACGGCCGGTGCGGCACCGTCTCCGCCACGTACGCGATCGACCACTGGACCGACCACCAGGAGACCACCATGCGCAAGGTCGTGCTCTACCACCTGATGTCGCTCGACGGCGTCGCCTACGAGGACGGCGACTGGCTCGCCGACGACGGCCCCCAGCTGGTCGCCTACCTCGACCGGGTCATCGCCACCCAGGACGACGTCCTGCTGGGACGCGGAACCTACGACTACTGGGCCGGATACTGGCCCACGTCGGACTTCCAGCCGTTCGCCGGTTTCATCAACGGCACCCGCAAGCACGTCGTCACCTCCAGCGTGCCCACGCAGGAATGGGCGAACTCCACCCTGATCACCACCCCCGCACACGACTACGTGACCGCCCTGAAGCAGGGATCCGGCGGCGACATCGGCGTCCACGGCAGCATCGAATTGGCCCGCTCACTGCTGCGGGCCGGGCTCGTCGACGAACTCCGGCTGGTCGTCGCACCATCGGTGGTCGGCCACGGCAGGCGGGTGTTCGAGAGCGACGACGTCCAGTCGTGGACGCTGCTCGAAGTCGGACGGGGCAAGAACGGCACGCTGTTCCTGGACTACAGCCGCTGAGACACTCCCACGACCCCGTTCAGAAAGGCCGTCCACCCCTGTGCGGTACGAGGCCGGTGGTACGAGGCCTCCCCCGGTTCCGCTGCGGCCGGCTCCCCGGCCGCAGCACGTGAGACGAGGGAGCGGGGGCACTTTCCCGGCATAGCGGGGCAAGGACACTCCTACTTTCCCGTGACATCGCGGACGCGGGGGCGGACGTCCTCTCCTGCGGCGGCCACACGGCCACGCGTTGGGAGGAGCTCATGGAGATCTCGGGGGACGGCGCGGGGAACCGCGTGGCCCGGCTCGCGGGTGGGCGGGACCAGGTGGGGCGAGCGCGCAGGCTCGTGTCCGCCGCGCTCGGGCGCGGCCATCCCCGCCACGACGACTGTGTGCTGCTGACCAGCGAGATCGCGACGAACGCGGTCGTCCACTCCCGATCGGGAGACGGCGGCACCTTCACCGTCACCGTCTCGTGCCTGCCCGACCGCGTGCGGGTCTGCGTGGAGGACGACGGCTCGGCCGAGCCGCCGTGCGCCGGTCATCCGCTCCCCAACGGGTCGAGCCAGGGCGGTCGCGGCCTGCCGCTGCTGGACCTGCTGGCCGACCGGTGGGGGCTGGTCCGGGAGGCGGGCCGCAACGAGGTGTGGTTCGAGGTCTGGTCCGACGGGGACCGGCGCGCCGCCGCGCTCACCCACCGCCGGCCGGCCGCGTGGGTGCGGCCTACCGTCGCGGCGCGCGGCGCGACCTCCGGCTGACCCGGCCCCGCCGCTTCCCGGCCGCGGTCCTGCCGGACGTACGAGGCGGGGCAGATACGGGCCGGGAGACGGCATCGGCGTCCGTTTCGGTGGTACTACACCAAAGTCGGGTGATTTTTCCGGGCAAGGAAGGGGCAAAACCAACTTAATCAATCGGGAAAGTAGGAGGACTCCCATGGCCCTGCCCGACTTCCTGGTCATCGGGGTGCCGAAGGCCGGCACCACGGCCCTGCACGCGGCGCTGGCCCGCCATCCGCAGTTGTTCATGTCTCCCGTCAAGGAGCCGAAGTTCTTCCTCACCGACGGCCCGCCTCCGGCGAAGGGCGGGCCGGGGGACGCGGAGACCTACCGCGAGCACGTGTGGCGGCGCGCCGACTACGAGGCGCTGTTCGCGGACGCGGCGCCCGGAGCGCTGCGCGGCGAGTCCACTCCCTTCTACCTCTACGACCGCGCGGCCCAGCGGCGAATACGGGAGGCGATCCCGGGCGCGAGACTCATCGTCTCGCTGCGCGACCCCGTGGAGCGCGCCCATTCGAACTGGACCCACCTGTGGTCGGCCGGCCTGGAGCCGATCGGCGATGTCATCGAGGCGTGCGCGGCCGAGAAGCAGCGGGTCGCCGACGGCTGGTCGCCGTTCTGGCACTACGTCGGTCTCGGCCGGTACGGCGAGCAGCTCGCGCACCTGTTCACGCTGTTCCCCCGCGAGCAGGTGCTGGTCTTCCGCTACCGGGACATGGTCGACCGCCCCGCCGCCACCCTCGATCGCATCTGCGCGTTCCTCGGGGTGGAGCAGGGGCTGGTCGGCGAGGTGCCCAGGGAGAACGTCACGGCCCATCCGCGGCACAGCCGCAGGCACCGGATCCTGGCCCGGCTCGCCCGGCTCGGCGATCCGGTGCTGGGCCAGCGTCTCACGGCGCCGCTGGAACGGATGCTGCAGCGCGACGGCCAGCCCCGGCGGCCGCTCACCTGGGCGCAGCGGCAGGAGTTGCTCGCCTACTTCGCCGCCGACATCGCGCTGCTGCGCGACCTGCTGGGCGGCGACTCCGGCGACGACTTCGGCGACTGGCTGCGCCCCCGGGATCGGTCGGGCGGCCTGGTCGGAGCCCGGCCGTCCGGCCAGCGGCAGGCCCGCAACGGCCGCGTGAGGAGTGCCTCCGACCGGGCCGCCCGGCCGCCGCGCATGGGCGGCCCGCCGGGAGGCGATCCCATCGGGGCGTGACCGCCCTCGGCTCCCGCTCCGCCACCGTGGAGGCGCACGGCGGTGTCCACCCCGCCCGCCGGACCCGTGACCCTCTCCAGAGCCGTCAGCGCAGCTCGGTGCGCAGCTCGTGACCCCCGTCGGCGCGGGTGAGCTCGTAGTACAGGCGGTGGCCCCCCGCCACGGGCACGATCGACAGGTAGCGCAGTCCTCCCCCGGCGTGCTCCGACTGGGCGACGGGGGCGGTTCCGGTGGCGGTGAGCGTGGACGGGCCGGGGCCGATGGCCACGCCGGTGCGCTCCTCGTAGTTCTCCTCCGCCGACGCGCGGCCGTCGTAGTACGCGATGACGGTCTCGCCGCTGAACGTGACCGCGCTCACCCGCACGCCGCGCGAGTCCCACTCGCCGGGCCGCCGGTCGAGCGCGGTCCCCTGCCAGGTCCACTCGACGCCGTCGATGCTGGTGGCGTAGTCGGTCACCATCTGGTCGGCCTCGTCGGGGTCCTCCAGGGGGTGGCAGGACGCCCACAGGTGCCACACGCCGCCGTGGTGGAGGATCACGGGGTCCTTGACACCGGTCTTGAGGTCGCCGGGCAGCACCACCTGCGCGTCGGCGGGGTCGAACTCCGCCGGCGCGGCGGCCTCGATCATCTCGACCCGCCAGTGCTTGGTGCCGTACGTGGCGCAGCTCAGGTACAGACGCCACCTGCCCTCCGGCGTCACCACGAGCGTCGGGCGCTCCAGCGACTCGGTCTTCATCTCCTCCTTGGTGATCGTGAGGATCTTCTCGAACCGCTCGCCGTCCGCCGAGCGGGCGATCTCCACGGCGTACCCCCGGCCGTCACCCAGCGGCCGGCGCAGCCGGTAGGCCAGGTAGATCCATCCGTCCCGGCTCACGGCGCTGGGCGCGCCCGCCCAGAATCCGGGCCCGTCTCCGGGCGGAGGGACCGCGACGACTGACCGTTCCGGCTTCGGTGCGAACACGTCTCTTCTCCGTAGTGAGCGACGACGGTGGACGAGGCCGGCTCGGGGGAACCGGCCCTTCTTGGCTGTAGTGAATTACCAGCGGCCAGGCGCGAGGCCAAGTGTCCTCGCCATCGGACGACCATGTCTATACAAAACCCGCTTGCTTTGCGGGTTTTGTCAGGATAAGGCAGACCTGCCACTGTCCGCGCCTTCCACCTGCGGAAAAGCCGGCACCCGCGCCCACGACCTCGGCCAGACCGGCTCCGTCGCACTCCCACCCGTCCGGCGCATACGGCTACTGATCGGCTACCGAATCCGCAGCTCACCGCGACCGGCCGCCGGACACGCCCACCCGAGGCCCGTCGCCCCCACCTGGGAGCGGTATGACTGTAGGCATGGACAAGGCAGACATCGGAGTGACGGGCCTGGCGACCATGGGCCGCAACCTCGCCCGGAACTTCGCCCACCACGGTCACGTGGTCGCGGTGCACAACCGCACGGAAAGCCGTACGACCCGGTTCATGGAGGAGCACCACGACGAGGGCGCGTTCCTGCCGGCGGGCACGATCGAGGAGTTCGTGGCCTCCCTCCAGCGGCCCCGTAAGGCGATCATCATGGTCAAGGCCGGGGCGCCCACCGACGCCGTGATCGAGGAGCTCGCCGCCGTCATGGAGCCGGGCGACATGATCATCGACGGCGGCAACGCCCATTATCTGGACACCCGCCGGCGGGAGGCCGCGCTGCGCGAGCGGGGCATCCACTTCGTCGGCACCGGCATCTCGGGCGGCGAGGAGGGCGCGCTCAACGGCCCGAGCATCATGCCCGGCGGCGACGCCGAGGCGTACGAGACGCTCGGCCCTCTGCTCGAGGACATCGCGGCGAAGGTCGACGGGGTGCCGTGCTGCGTGCACGTGGGTCCCGACGGCGCCGGCCACTTCGTCAAGATGGTGCACAACGGCATCGAGTACGCCGACATGCAGCTCATCGCGGAGTCCTACGACCTGCTCCGGCAGGCTCTCGGGCTGACCCCGAAGGAGCTGTCCGACGTCTTCCGCGAGTGGAACCGGGGCGACCTGGAGTCGTACCTGATCGAGATCACCGCCGAGGTGCTCGGCCACACCGACCCCGCGACGGGCAAGCCGTTCGTGGACGTCGTGCAGGACCAGGCCGAGCAGAAGGGCACCGGCCGCTGGACCGTGCAGAGCGCGCTCGACCTCGGCGTCCCGGTCACCGGCATCGCCGAGGCGGTGTTCGCCCGGGCGCTGTCGGGCCACCCCGAGCAGCGGGCCGCCGCCCGCTCGCTCACCGGCCCCTCGGGGACGGCCGGCGACTCCGGCCTCGTCGAAGACGTGCGGCGGGCGCTGTACGCCTCCAAGATCGTGGCGTACGCCCAGGGGTTCGACCAGATGGCCGCCGCGAGCGCGGAGTACGGCTGGAACCTGAACCTGGGCGCGATGGCCACGATCTGGCGCGGCGGCTGCATCATCAGGGCGCGCTTCCTCGACCGGATCCGCGCGGCGTACGACGCGGACCCGAACCTGCCGACGCTGCTGGTGGACCCGACGTTCGCGCAGGCCCTGGACGAGGCCCAGGAGTCGTGGCGGCGGGTCGTGGCGACGGCGGCGACGATCGGGGTGCCCACGCCGGGCTTCTCCTCGGCGCTCGCCTACTACGACGGGCTGCGCCGCGACCGGCTCCCCGCGGCGCTGCTGCAGGGGCTGCGTGACTTCTTCGGCGCGCACACCTACCGAAGGGTCGACCGGGAGGGCTCCTTCCACACCGACTGGTCGGCGGACCGGGCCGAGCGGCCCGCCTGACCAGCCCGGTAAACGCAATACGGCGCACGCCCGAGCGGGGGCGTGCGCCGTATCGGCTTCGGATCAGGTCATTCGAAGGCGGCGGCCGCCAGCGGCTCCGCCTTCTCGCCGTCGCCGGCGCCGGGAGCGCCGCTGCGCAGCGGGACGTGCTTGATGAAGGCGGCGATCACCGGGACCAGCGCGGCGAACACGACCGCCCACAGGAAGACCGAGCCGATCGCGTTGGCGAGCGCCTCCAGGAACCCCGCCTTGACCGCCGGTGGCATCTGCTCGAGCATCTTCGGGTCGACCTGAGGGCCGCCGGCCGCCAGGGCGGACCCCTGCGCGCCGAACTTGGCGGCGATCTCGTCGGCGAGGCGGCTGTTGAAGATGGCGCCGAACAGCGAGATGCCGAACGAACCGCCGATGGAGCGGAAGAACGTCGAGGCGCTGCTGGCGACGCCGATGTCCTTCTGCTCGACGCTGTTCTGCGCGATCAGCATGGTCGTCTGCATCAGGAAGCCCATGCCGAGGCCGAGGACGGCGATGTAGACGCCGGTCTTCCAGGACGGGGTGTGGACGTCCTGCGTCGACAGCAGCCACACGGCGATGGCCATGACCACGCCGCCGATCACCGGGAAGCTCTTGTACTTCCCCGTCTTGGTGATCGCCCTGCCGACGAACAGCGACACGACCATGGACGAGGCCATCATCGGCAGCAGGAGCAGACCGGAGTTGGTGGCCGAGGCGCCCTGGACGATCTGCTGGAAGATCGGCAGGAAGGTGATCGCGCCGAACATCGCGAAGCCGAGCAGGAAGCCGAGCACGTTGATCAGCGTGAAGTTGCGGTTGGCGAACACGTGCAGCGGCAGGATCGGCTCGGCCGCCCGCCGCTCGACGGGGATGAACACAGCCATCGCGACGACCGCCAGGGCGGCCAGCCCCAGGATCTGCCACGAGCCCCACGGGTATCCGTGCTTCTGGCCGCCCCACGAGGTGATCAGCACGATCGCGGTGATCGCCACGGTGAGGATGGCCGCGCCGAGCCAGTCGATGCGGTGCTCGGTGCGGTGCCTGGGCAGGTGCAGCTTGAGGATCAGCCAGATCAGCGCCACGCCGCCGAGCGGGAGGTTCACGTAGAAGGCCCAGCGCCAGTTGAGGTTGTCGGTGATGAAACCGCCGACGAGAGGCCCCGCGATCATGGCGAGCGACATGATCGCCGCCATGATGCCCTGGTACTGACCCCGCTCACGGGGCGGGACCAGGTCCCCGATGATCGACATCACGCCGACGATGAGCCCGCCGGCGCCGAGGCCCTGCAGCGCGCGGAAGGCGATCAGCTCGATCATGCCGTCGCCGGTGCCGCCGAACAGCGACGAGCCCGCCATGCCACAGAGCGCGGAACCGACCAGGAAGATGACGATCGAGCTCAGGAAGACGTTCTTACGACCGTAGAGGTCGCCGAGCTTGCCCCAGATCGGCGTGGAGACCGTGGTGCCGAGCACGTAGGCGGTGGTGACCCAGGTGAAGTAGTCCAGGCCCTGAAGCTCCCCGACGATCCTCGGCATAGCCGTACCGACGATCATGTTGTCCAGCATCGCCAGCATCATCGCCAGCATCAGACCGGGTAAGACGATCATCACTTCCCGGGACCGGCCGGGCGCGGCCGCGGTCTCCGTAGTCATGGGTGCCCCCTTGAGAGAAAATTACTTACTAGCCGACAGGCTAGTGCCCGAGGCACGGTATTGTGCTTACTTGCCGGCCGTCAAGTTAAATAGGAACCGTGGGAATGGGTGCTCAAACCGATACGCGCAGCCGCATCCAGGAGGTCGCGATCAGGCTCTTCACCGAGCAGGGGTACGAGGCGACGTCGCTCCGGGAGATAGCCGAGGCCCTCGGCGTGACCAAGGCGGCACTCTACTACCACTTCCGGACCAAAGAGGACATCGTCGCCAGCCTCATCGAAGACCGCGTCAAGGCGCTGGACGAGCTGATCGCGTGGGCGAACGGGCACCCTCGCACGCCGGAGACCCGGGGGGAGCTCATCCGCCGCTACTCCGCGCACATGACCCGCGGACGCCACCACGAGGTCATGCAGTTCATGGACCGCAACAAGACGGCGCTGCAGGGCCATGCCAAGGTCGACCTGATGCGCGAGCGCATGGGCGAGCTGATGCAGGCGCTGTGCGGCCCGGACGACCCGCTGCCGGTCAGGCTGAGGCGCTCGATGGCGCTGTTCGCAATGCACGCGGCCTGGTTCTTCATCCGCGACGAGTCGTCGACCGAGGAGGAGCGGATCGCGGCGGGGCTGCAGGTGGCCCTGGAATTGGCCGACGGCACGGGTAGTTGATCCCCCTCTGATGGGAAGGAGATCGACCATGCTCTTCGGACAGGAACACGTCACGCGCTACATCGAGACCGACGGCGAGGAGGGCCACGACTGGCAGGGCACCACCGTGGCCATCCTCACCACCAAGGGCCGCAAGTCGGGCCTGCCGCGCAGCACCCCGCTGATCTATCAGCCGTACGGTGACGCCTACCTGGTGGTCGCCTCCCACGGCGGGGCCGCCGAGCACCCGCTGTGGTACCGCAACCTCGAGGCCGAGCCCGAGGTGGAGTTCCAGATCAAGGGGGACAGGTTCAAGGCGCACGCCCGTACGGCGACCCCCGGGGAACGGCCGGACATGTGGCGGACGATGACCGCCACCTGGCCCGCGTACGACGAGTACGCGACGAAGACCGACCGGGAGATCCCGATCGTCGTCATCGAACGCGTGTAGCCGGCCGGGGGGCGAGCCGGGCACCGGAGGCCGGGAACCCGCCGGGCCCCCGGCTCACCTCGTCATCGGACCGTCCGGGCGGCCCGCCGCCCCTTAACCCCGATGCCGCCCCGGGCAGACCCCGGGGGGCGGTGCCGCGCTCCTGGCGCCGGCGCTCAGTGACGCGTGCGCCCGTCGGCGGTATCTTTCCAGGTGATCCTCAAGAGCCGCGCCGTCTTCGGCGGACCGCGTGGCCTTCAGGCACAGGGAGGTCCCGTGAGCGACGGCCGCACCGCCGAGATCATGATCGCCGAGGCCCGCAAGGCCTTATGGGTCATGGTCGGTTTCCTGGGGTTGATCTGGGTCGTGCAGCTCGTCAACTGGGCCGCGGACTACTCGCTCAGCTACAGCTACGGCATCAGGCCCTGGGACCTCGACGCGCTCCCCGGGATCGTCTCTGCGCCGCTCCTCCACTGGAGCTGGGCCCACATCGAGGGCAACTCCGGGCCGCTGTTCATCTTCGGGTTCCTCGCCGCCTACCGGGGCGTGCGGCGCTTCCTCGGCGTGACCGGGCTGATCGCCGTCGCCAGCGGGCTCGGCTCGTGGTTCACCGCCGACTCCGCCACGGTCGGCGCCGGCGCGAGCGGGCTGGTGTTCGGCTACTTCGGGTACGTGCTCGTGCGCGGAGCCTTCGACCGGCACCTGATCGACATCGTCATCGGCCTGGTCATGGGCCTGTGCTTCGCCTACCAGTTCGCCGGCCTGCTGCCGGCCGAGGGCATCGGCTGGCAGGCGCACGTCTTCGGCTTCGCGGGCGGTATCCTCGGCGGCTACCTGTTCCGCGACCGGCGGGCCAAGGGCGCGACCGGGAGCGCGGGCGGGAGCGCGGGCGGGAGCGCGGACCCCGGCACGCCCGCTCCGCCCGGCTCCAGGGCGGCCCTGCTCAAGGAGATCGAAGACCTCGGCCTGTGACGCGTACGGGTCAGGCCTCGCACTGGTCGGGCGGGTGGAAGGGGACGGTGGCGGTGAGCGCGAACCCGCCCTCGGCGGTCGGGCCGTACGTGAGCCGCCCGCCCAGCTGGGCGACGCGCTCGCGCAGGCCCGGCAGTCCGTAGCCGCCTCCCGCGTCGGCGGGCACCCGGACCGGCACGGCCCGGCTCTTGCCGCTGTTGACCACCGACACGTTCAGCACGCCGCCGTGGGCCTCGCAGACCACCTGCACGTCGGCCCCCGGCGCGTGTTTGCGCACGTTGTTGAGGCCCTCCTGGACGACGCGGTAGCAGGCGTGGCCGGCCTGCCGCGACAGCGTCTCCTCCGGCACGTCGTAGTGCAGGGCGACGCGCAGGCCGGTGGCCCTGCTCTCCTCGACCAGGCGCGGTATCCCCTCGACGCTCTCCGCCGAGGGCGGCAGGTCCCTGCGCCGCAGCGCCGTGAGCAGCTCGCGCAGCTCGGTCAGCGCCCGCACGCCCTTGTCCTCGATGTTCCTGGCCAGCTTGCGGATCTCGTCCAGCTCGTCGGCGTCCTGGATGAGACCGGCGTTCAGGACCATCACGGTCACCGCATGCGTCACCGTGTCGTGCAGCTCACCGGCGATGCGGCGGCGTTCCTGGGCGGCGGCGCGCTCCTCGCGCGCCCGCACGCCCGCGCGCAGCTCCCGGATCATCGAGCGGTAGCGCCACACCCAGGTGCCCACCAGCGCGGGCAGGAGGACCAGCGTGATCGCCCGCACCACCACGGCGACGGGCAGCCGGTCGGTGTAGGGACTCGCCCAGTCGGCCAGCGCGTAGACCCCCGCGAGCACGACGGCCACCCACGGCCATCGGCGCACCGTGTTCTGCGACGTCATCGAGTACGCCGCCAGCATCAGCGGCATGGTCTGGCCGGAGAGCAGTCCGCAGGCGACGGTGGCCGCGATCATCGGCCAGGCCGCGCTGCGCCGCACCAGCATGGACGCGGCCGCCGCGCACACGGCGGCGATCTGCGCCCACCCGGGCACGGCGAGGAACGGCAGGTCGGGGAAGGAGCGGCCGAACAACACCGCCGGCAGCCCGAAGGCGAGCACCGCGACGGCGAGCAGCACGTCGGCCGCCGTCTCCCGGCGTGCGGCCAGCCCGGCCCACTTCTCCCCCACACCGCTAGTTTGTGGGTTTGACCTGCGGCTTCGTGCAGCGCCACACCCCTTTGACGTAGCTGTGCCACACCTTGCCGTACGTCGGGCCGGTCGAAACAGTCATGCGTCTTGGGCAGGATAAGAGGCGTGAGCGAAAGCATGAGCCTCCTCCGCCGTCTCCCGTCCGGCCCACAGTCCGGCACCGACCCGGACGCGTTGTTCGACGCGTTCGCATCATGGAACGCCGATCGGGGGCTCACGCTCTATCCCGCGCAGGAGGAGGCCCTGATCGAGGTCGTCTCCGGCAACAACGTGATCGTGTCCACGCCCACGGGCTCGGGCAAGAGCCTGATCGCCGCCGGGGCGCACTTCGCGGCGCTGGCCAGGGACGAGATCAGCTTCTACACCGCGCCGATCAAGGCGCTGGTGTCGGAGAAGTTCTTCGACCTGTGCGCCCTGTTCGGCACCGAGAACGTCGGCATGATGACCGGCGACGCCACCGTGAACGCCGACGCGCCGGTCATCTGCTGCACCGCTGAGATCCTCGCCCAGATCGCGCTGCGCGACGGCGCGGACGCCGACGTCGGCACCGTGATCATGGACGAGTTCCACTTCTACGCCGAGCCCGACCGCGGCTGGGCCTGGCAGGTGCCGCTGCTGGAGCTGCCACAGGCGCAGTTCGTGCTGATGTCGGCCACGCTGGGCGACGTCGAGCGCTTCCAGACCGACCTCACCCGCCGCACGGGGCGCGACACCGCCGTCGTGAAGCACGCCGAGCGGCCGGTGCCGCTCATCTACTCCTACCGGACCACCCCGTTGCACGAGACGCTGGAGGAGCTGCTGTCCACCCAGCAGGCTCCCGTCTACGTCGTGCACTTCACGCAGGCCGCGGCGATGGAGCGCGCCCAGGCGCTGATGAGCATCAACATGTGCACCAAGGCCGAGAAGGAGGCCATCGCCGCCCTCATCGGCAACTTCCGCTTCACCACCCGCTTCGGCCGGGCCCTGTCCCGGCTCGTACGGCACGGCATCGGCGTGCACCACGCGGGCATGCTGCCGAAGTACCGCCGGCTCGTGGAGCGGCTGGCCCAAGCGGGCCTGCTGAAGGTCATCTGCGGCACCGACACGCTCGGCGTGGGGGTGAACGTCCCGATCCGCACCGTGCTGTTCACGGCGCTGTCGAAGTTCGACGGCACCAAGGTGCGGCGGCTGCGGGCGCGGGAGTTCCACCAGATCGCGGGGCGGGCCGGCCGGGCCGGTTTCGACACGGTCGGATACGTCGTCTGCCAGGCGCCCGACCACGTGATCGAGAACGAGCGGGCGCTGGCGAAGATCGGCGACGACCCCAAGCGGCGCCGCGGCTACGCGCGCAAGAAGCCCCCGGAGGGGTTCGTCGGCTGGAGCGAGGACACGTTCGAGAAGCTCCAGACGGCCGAGCCCGAGCCGCTGACCTCCCGCTTCAAGGTCAGCAACGCCATGCTGCTGTCGATCATCAACCGGCCCGGCGACTGCTTCCAGGCGATGAAGCGGCTGCTCACCGACAACCACGAGGACCGCAAGGCGCAGCGCCGCCACATCAGCCACGCCATCGCGATCTACCGCTCGCTGCTGGCCGGCGGCATCGTGGAGAAGCTCGCCGCGCCCGACGAGCACGGCCGGATGGCCCGGCTCACCGTGGACCTGCAGGAGGACTTCGCCCTCAACCAGGCGCTGTCCACCTTCGCGCTGGCCTCCTTCGAGCTGCTCGACCGCGGCTCCCCGACGTACGCGCTGGACATGGTCTCGATCATCGAGTCCACGCTGGACGACCCCCGCCAGATCCTGCACGCCCAGCTCAACAAGGCCAGGGCCGAGGCGGTCGCCCAGATGAAGGCCGACGGCATCGAGTACGAGGAGCGGATGGAGCGCCTCGCCGAGATCACCCACCCGATGCCGCTGGCCGACCTGCTCTTCGGCGCGTACGAGACCTACCGGCGCGGCCACCCCTGGGTCGGCGACCACGTCGTCAGCCCCAAGACGATCGTGCGCGACATGTACGAGCGGGCCATGACCTTCACCGAGTACATCCAGTTCTACGAGCTGGCCCGCTCGGAGGGCACGGTGCTGCGCTACCTGGCCGACGCCTACCGGACGCTGTCGAAGACGGTGCCCGAGCACCTGAAGACCGACGACCTGGTGGACCTCATCGAATGGCTCGGCGAGCTGGTGCGTCAGGTCGACTCCAGCCTGATCGACGAGTGGGAGAAGCTGGCCAACCCCGCCGAGGCGCTGGCGGCCGGGCAGGAGCTGGAGACCAAGATCCGCCCGGTCACCGCCAACGCGCGCGCCTTCCGGGTGCTGGTCCGCAACGCGATGTTCCGGCTGGTGGAGCTCGCCGCGCTGGACCGCGAGGAGGATCTGCTCGAGCTCTACCCGGACGTCGACTGGGGCGCGGGCCTCGACGCCTACTACGAGGAGCACGACGAGATCCTCACCGGTCCGGCCGCCCGCGGCCCGGCCCTCCTGCTCATCGAGGAGGAGAAGGAGCTGTGGCGGGTGCGTCAGATCATCGACGACCCGGCCGGCAACCACGACTGGGGCGTCGGCGCCGAGGTCGACCTGGCCGCCTCCGACGAGGAGGGCCACGCCGTTCTGCACGTCACCGGTCTCACCCGCCTCTGAGCCGCGTGCGGCGGGTCAGCCGTAGAACCTCCTGGCGCCCTCGTGGAGCGGCACGGGGTCGGTCTTCGGCGCGTCGGCCAGGGTGATGTCCCTGGCCGACACGTGCACCTTCTCCAGGTCGGCCTTGTGGTCGAAGATCAGCCGGGTGAGGTCCTCCGCGAGCTTCGCGTCCATCGCCGTGTTCACCACGAGGAGGTTCGGCACGACGATGACCGGCACGTCGGACGGGGTGCCGTACGCCGCCTTGGGGATCACGCCCTCCGCGTAGACGGGGCCGTGGGCGGCGCGCATGGCGGGCAGCACGTCGTCCAGCGGCACGAAGGTCACCTCGTCGCCCATGCTCGTCATCAGGTCGGTGATGCCCGAGGTGGGCAGCCCGCCCGACCACACCAGCGCGTCGAGGGTGCCGTCCTTGAGCCCCTGCACGGTCTCGGGCAGCGACAGCGCCTGACGTCTCACGTCCTTGTCGGGGTCGAGCCCGGCGGCGGCGAGCAGCCGCTGCGCGATCACCTCCGTTCCCGAGTTCGGCGAGCCCGTGGACACGCGCTTGCCGCGCAGCCCGGCGACGGAGGTGATCCCGGCGTCGGCCCGTGCGATCACGTGCGTGTAGTTGGCGTACAGCCGGGCGAGCGCGCGGATCGGCTGCGGGGCGCTGAAGGCGCCGGTGCCCTCGACCGCGTCGGCCGCCGTGTCCGCGAGCGTGAAGGCGACGTCCGACTGTCCCCTGACCACCCGCTGGATGTTCTCCACCGAGGCGCCGGTGGCCTCCGCGGTCGCCCGGTGGCCCGGCAGGTGCTTGTCGATCAGCTCGGCGAGCCCGCCGCCCAGCACGTAGTAGACGCCGGTGGTGTTGCCGGTGGCGATCGACAGGCGGGTCCCGCCGCCCGTGCCGCCGTTCGCGGCCGACCGGTCGCCTCCGCAACCGGCGGCCAGCAGCGCCGCGGTGACGGCCAGCGCCGTCACGAGCCTGAACCTCACGGATGCGCCTCCCTATGTCTGCGGAAGAAATGGATGGCGAGCGCCAGGGCCGCGACGCCCAGCCCGGCCAGCACGGGCCAGGGCGACAGGACGAGCAGCAGGACCGCCGCCAGCGCGCACAGGCCTCGCTCGACCGGACCGGCGGGGCCGGTGATCCAGCCTCCGGTGGCCGCCGCGAGGACGGCCACGGCCAGCGCGGACACGGCCGCGGCGAGCAGGATCTCGCCGATCGGGCCCTGGGCCAGCAGGCCGGCGCCGGACGGCGTGAGCACAAAGGCGAACGGCACGAGGAACGCCGGAAGCGTGTACTTCCAGGTGGCCCACATCGTGCGGTGCGCGTTGCCGCCCGTGATCGCCGAGGCGGCGAAGGCCGACAGCGCCGTCGGCGGGCTCACCTCGGACAGCACGGCGTAATAGAAGATGAACATGTACGCCTCGGCGGGGGTGACGCCGAGGTTCAGCAACGCGGGGCCGATGATCACGGCGGCGATGACGAAGGACGCCGTGACCGGCACGGCCAGCCCGAGCAGCAGCACGGCCAGCGCGCAGGCCACCGCGGTGGCCGCCAGGTTCCCCCCGGACAGGCCGACGATCAGCGAGCCGGCCTTGAGCCCGAGCCCGGTGAGCGTGACCACGCCGACGATCGTGCCCGCCGCCGCGCAGGTGACCGCGACCGGCAGCACGCCGGTGGCGCCCGCGGCCAGGGCCCGTACGGCACGGCGCGGGGTCAGCCGGTTCTCGCCGCCGGGAGTGCGGTCGAGGAACGAGAGCGCGAAGGCCAGCAGCGTGGCGTACACGACCGCGCGGAACGGCGACTGGCCGAGGGCCATCAGGATGATGATCACGAACAGCGAGCTGAAGTGGTAGCCGAAGCGCCTGATCAACGGCCAGGGGCCGCCCGTGTCCACCGGGACCGCCCTGGTGCCGAACCTGCGCGCGTCCATCTCGATCGCGAGGAAGACGCCCAGGTAGTACAGGACGGTCGGGATCGTGGCGTAGACGAGCACGGTCAGGTAGCTCACCCGCAGGTATTCGGCGATGATGAACGCCGCCGCGCCCAGCGTGGGAGGCGAAAGGATCGCGCCGATGCCGGCCGCCGCCAGCACTCCCCCGGCCTGCTCACGCGGATAGCCGGCCCGGCGCAGGATCGGCCAGGCCACGCTGCCCACGCTCACCGTCGTCGCCACGCCGGAGCCGCTCACCGTGCCGAGCAGGAACCCCGCGAGCGTGACGGTCCGCCCCGGCGCGGAGCGCGAGCGGCGGAACGCGGCGAAGGAGACGTCGACGAAGAACCGCCCCGCCCCCGAGTGGTCGAGCACCGCGCCGTAGATCGTGAACAGGATGATGTAGGTCGCCGCGACGTCGAGGGGCACGCCGTACACGCCCTCGGTGCCCATCGTGAACGCCGCCACGATCCGGTCCAGGTCGTAGCCCCGGTGGCCCAGCGCCCAGTCGGCGGGCAGGTAGCCGCCGTAGTAGGCGTAGGCGAAGAAGACCGCGCACACGACGGGCAGGATCCAGCCCACGGTCCGGCGGCACGCCTCGAGGAGCAGCAGCGTGAGCAGCGCGCCCGCCGCCACGTCGAGCGGCGTCGGCGCGTACGCCCGGCGGATGAGGTCGTCGAACACGACGATCGGATACACGCAGACGGCCAGGGACAGCGCCGACAACGCCCAGTCGAGCACGCTGATTCGATCACCACGGGGCCGGTCCCGGCCCCCGCGCCGCGCCTTGTAGCAGACGAAGGCCAGCGGCAGCACCACGGCCAGGAACGCCATCCGGTAGGGCAGTACCGCCCCCGGCCGGAAGGTCTGGTAGAGCGCGTAGAGCGACAGGGCCAGTGCGAGGATCGTGACGAGCGCCGCCGGGCGGCCGGACAGGCGCCGGGCGGGACGCTCGGCGTCGAACTCGGCGACGAGGTCCTCCGCCGGCGTCTGGGGCCGGGTCTCGGTCACGCGCCTCCCCTGCGGTGCGGCAAGCCTTGACCGCAAGGTACGCCGAAGTTGACTTCACGGAGTCATCATCAGGATCACAGTCCGGTCACAGTCCGTAGTCCCACTCCTACTCTCCCGCCGGGATCGCCTGGGGGCACGGCGGGCCCGAGGGCGACCCCGGCCCCCTTCATGGGCGGTTCTCGCGGCTCCTCCGCAGGATGTAGGCGGCGAGCACCGCGGCGCCGGCGACGGCCTGCGCCACGACGTACGGCGCCACCGAGGCGGGCCGCGACACCAGCGCCGCGAGCGCGGGCAGGGACCCGAGCAGCGCGAGGTCCACGCCGGTCAACGCCCAGATCAGCGGTCCCGTCGGCACCGCTCCGCTCGGGGTGTCGATGACCGGCATGGAGTGGTCGACGGGCCGCCGCCGGGCCATCCGCAGCGCGCCCGCGGCGAGCGCCGGAGCGGCGGCCGGACCGAGCGCCCACCAGGCCCCCGCCGACAGCGTTCCGGCGGCCTGCAGGCCAGCGAGGGCGAGCGCCGACCAGGAGGCGGCCAGCAGCGCGGGCAGCACCGCGCGGGCGGCCGTCGCGGCCCTGCCGTCCACGGCCAGCATCCGCGCGAGGGCCGGGTCTCCGCCGTCGCGCCGGACCCCTCCGGTGCACATCGCGGCCGCGGTCAGCGCCCCGCACAGCAGCATCACGGCGACCGGCCCGGACCCGCCTCCGGTGGCGTTCGCGCAGACGGCGGGCAGGGCCGCCGCACCGAGCAGCGCCGCCAGGCGGCCCGGCCGCCGGCCCACCCGCAGCCACTCCTGCCAGGCCAGCGCGGGCGCGGCGCCGAGCCGCGACACGAGACGGGGCCAGGGGCGGGACCGCAGGGCACGGCCGCGCCAGTGGGACTCCTCCGCGACCCAGGTGAGCATCCCGGGATCCAGGGTGGTGGCCGCCGAGGTCACCCGCGCCGTCCTGGTCGAGGAGGCCAGGATCCTGCGGGCGGGAATGCGGTCGAGCGCCACCCAGGCCTGCCGTACGAGGAAGGCGGCCACGACGGAGGCGACGCCCGCGACCGCCGCGCCCAGGGACGCGGGCGCCTCGGCGACGGCGGCGAGGATCCGGCGGGCGGGGCCCGCGCCGAGGACGGCCGCGAGCACGGCCGCGGAAAGGGCCCCGGCGATCAGGAGTTGCAGCCGGGCGTCCGACGCCGGGGACTGCTGGCCGAGCACCGCGGCCGCCATGCCGCCCACGCCCGCCGCGACGCCGAGCACCAGCGCCGCCGCGAGACGCAGACCGAGCTGGCCGGGAGCTCCGAACACCGACAGCGCGGTCAGCCCGAGCGCCGCCCCGGCCAGCACCGCCACCGCCAGCAGGAGCAGCGCCGTACGGCCGAGCACGGCCCTGCGGGGCAGCGGCGACGTCACCAGCCACGCGGCGTCGGCGGCGGGCAGCACGACGGGCCCGAGCGCCCGCGCCAGGGCGAGGAAGCCCGCGTAGGCCGCGGCGACCAGCGCGACACCGGGGCCGAGCCGCGCGGGGTCGGCGTCATGGGCCAGCCCGGCCAGCGCCTCCGCGACCGGGCGGCCGAGCACCGCGGCGGCGACGAGCAGACCGAAGACACTGGTGTAGCGGTCCGACCAGGTCGCGGGCCGCGCCCGGCGGGCGCGGAGGTAGGCGAAAGCGGGGTGCGTCCGGGCGCTCGCGGAGATCACGACGCCGTCCTCAGCGTGATCACACGGGCTCCCGCGCCCCGCGCCAGCCCCGCGTCGTGGGTGGCCATCACGACCGTGCCCCCCTCAGCGGCGTAGCCGCGCAGGATCTCCGCGAGGCGCTGCCTGAACCCGGAGTCCAGGCCGCGCTCCGGCTCGTCGAGCAGGAGCAGGCGGCTGGGCCTGAGCAGCGCCATCGCCAGCGACAGCCGCTGCCGCTGACCGGTGGACAGCGACAACGGGGCGAGATCGGCCCGGGTGGTCAGCTCGAAGGTCTCCAGCGCCTCGTCGACCGTCAGGCGGGCGTCCTGCTGGACGGCCCTCATCAGCTCCAGGTGTTCGCGGACGCTCAGGCCCGGATACCAGGCGGGCTCGTCGCCGGCCTGCACGACCCGCCGCCAGAAGTCCGGCAGGTCCGCCGGCGGCCCGCCGAATACGTCGATCTCACCGCGCGGCGAGGGGTGCAGACCGGCCAGGCAGCGCAGCAGCGTCGACTTCCCGGCGCCGTTCTCCCCCATGACCGCGACGATCTCGCCCGGAGCGGCGGTGAGATCGACGTCGCGCAGCACGGGCACTCCGCCCAGGTCCAGCCCGACCCCCCGGGCCGTGATGATCGCGTTCGCCATGCCCCGAGCCTACGCGCCGGTGTCGCACTCCCGGCCTGCCCGTTTCCGGGGCCGCCCGCCGCCACGCGAGAGTGCATAGCGTGGAACTTCCGGAGGATCAGTGAGCCTTCCGCGTAACGGATCACCGCGGAGTGTGATCTTCGGTCAGGTGTGCCTGCCGCGCTCGAGACGGAGGATAACGAGCGCGGCTGCGACGATCGCGCCGATCCGCCTGCCGGGACTGGATCAGCCGCTTTGCCGAGGTCGCCGCCGACATCCCCGCCGAGATCGGCGTGCGCTACTAACTCCTCGCCGAACTCGACGAACTTCTCCTCCACGCGACCCTCCGGGCGGGAATGACCAGAGCCGCCAGAGCCCTCGGCCGCGCCCGATGCCGCCGGCGCACTCGCCCGGGTGATCCTCGACCAGGCGAAGTAGACATCATCCACGTACCACTCATCGGAGTACTCGGCGTGACCATGCCGGCCGGGAGCCGTTCGCCTGGACTGGTTGTGCGGGGTCAGCTTCGATCGCGCGGCACAAAAAGGATCTTGCCGGAGCGCTCGGCCTTGGCTGCGTGGGCCAGGGCGGCGCGGTGGTCCTCCAGGGGATATGTGGCCTCGACCGGCGCCGTAAGCACGCCCTGCTCGACCAGGTCCGCCAACTCGGTGTACACGATCTCCAGTTCCTTGCGCGGGGTGTCGCGAATCCAGTTGAGGATGAAGAAGGCACGCAGGACGATGCCGCGGTAGATCAGGTCACCCACGGGGACGGAGGGCGCCTGTCCGGTGGCCGCCGCGAAGGTGACCACCGTGCCGCCGTCCTCCAGCGACTGCACCAGTGCGGCGGTCTGTGCTGGGTCGGTGGTGCCTTCCAGCGCCAGCCGCAACCGCTCGCCTCCCAATGCGGCGGAGATGCGCTCGCCCAGGTCGGCACCGTCGACGACGACGGCGTCCGCGCCGAGGGCGCGGACCTGCTCGGCTGCCGACTCCCGCCTCACAACGGCCAGGGTCCTGATCCCGGCCCGCTTGGCGAGGGCGATGACGTAGTTGCCGACCGCGGAGTTGGCCAGGTTCAGGCCGATCCAGTCGCCGGGCCGCAGCGTCGCGTAGTCGTGGAGCAGCGCGTAGGCCGTCGCGGGATTGACGGGCAGCATCGCGAGCTGCAAGGCATCCGCCTGGTTCGTGACGGAGAGTGGGACGACGGTGCTTGCCGGAACCACGACCTGGTCGGTCCACGTGCCCTGGACGAAGGTGGGCAGGATGATGACGCGCCGGCCGACCAGCGTCTGGTCCACGTCTTCGCCGGCCTGCATGACGCGCCCGACGCCCTCGGCGCCCAGGGGTTGCGGCAGCCGCGGTTGGGCGGAGAACCAGCCCATGGTGAACAACAGGTCCGCGTTGTTGACAGGCGCCGCGTCGACTTCGACCAGAACGTCGCCCGGGGCGAGGTGAAGGTCCGGGTTTTCGGCGAGGGTGACGGTGTCCTGGAGATCGCCGCCGACGGCGGTGAGAACGAGCCGGCTCATAACAGGTAACCCTTCACTCAGGTAATGGTCTTTACTGGTTTGACGATGTCGGTTCTAGCATGACCGTCCGGGATGTGTAAAGGTCTTTCGCGAATGACCATGTCGATCTATGCTGGGGGTATGGTGAGCCAGGAGACGACGGACGCGGTGCGGCGGCAGGCACCCCCTCTTGCGGACGCGGTCGTGGAACTGGTGAACTCACGTCCGCATGCCACCCCGCTGACCCCGGACACGCTCGCGGACCCCGAGATCGCAGAACGGATATTGCGCCCGTTCCGTGGACCGGATCAGCCCGCCCTGTCGCAGGGCGACCTCGGCCGGCTGCGCGACCTGCGGGACAGCTTGGTCGATGTCGTTTCCCAGCCCGGCACCGAAGCGGCGCAGGAGGCGTGGGCCGAAGTGAACCAGTGGGCCGCCACATCGGCATTCCGACACGTCTTCGACGGCGACGGCCGCGTCGCCCTGCTGCAGGTGTCGGGTCCGCCGGTCGTGGGCGCCGTCATCCGGGCCGTCGCGGAACTGGTCGCGCAGGGACAGTTCTCACGTGTCCGCATCTGCGCCAACGCGGAGTGCTCGCATGCCTTCTACGACACCACGCGCAGTCGCACCCAGCGGTGGCACTCCTACGAGGTGTGCGGGAATCGGGCCAACGTGGCCGCGTACCGGGCACGGGCCCGCCGCTCGATGTGAGACCGCGTCAGGCCGCTGAGAAGCTCTGTGACAGCGGCTCTTCGAAGCTGGTCATGGCGGTGCCGATGCTCGGGCTGGGAGCCGATGAAGTACAGCGTGAGCAGGTCATGGCTGAGCCACGCGACATGCGGGCGAGCCGGACAGCGCCGAGAGCGGCAGAAGTTCTTGTGCGGCCTTCGCGCAGGTGGTGTCGTGTTCGAGCGCGGCGAGGCCGTCCCCCCGTCGACGCGCGGGCGCCGTGGACGCGGTCAGCCGCCGGAGGTGGGGTCCTCGGCTCCGGCGCCGGGGATCGTCATGTCGTCGGGGTCGTCGAGCCAGCCGTGCGGCAGCGACACCTTCGACCTCTCGCCGCTCTTGCCGCGCGGGCCGTCGGCCTCCTCCGGCCACGGCTGCTCCGCGTCGAGCTCGGCCACCCGCTCGGCCATCTCCGACAGCCGGGCGACCGAGGTGAGGGCGCGGCGGGTCTCGGCTCCGACGACGAAGCCCTTGAGATACCAGCCGACGTGCTTGCGGAAGTCGGCGAGCCCGTGCGGCTCGCTGCCGATGACCTCGCACAACAGCTCCGCGTGGCGCAGCATCATCGCGCCGACCTCCCCCAGGCGGGGCCGGACCCGCTCGGCCGAGCCCCGGAACGCCAGGTCGAGGTCGCGGAACAGCCACGGCCGCCCCAGGCAGCCCCGCCCGATCACCACTCCGTCGCAGCCGGTCTCCGCGACCATGCGCAGCGCGTCGTCGGCGCTCCAGATGTCGCCGTTGCCGAGCACCGGGATCTCCGGCACCGCGTCCTTCAGCCGCTTGATCGCGTCCCAGCGCGCGGTGCCGCCGTAGTGCTGACGGGCCGTGCGGGCGTGCAGGGCGACGGCGGCCAGGCCCTCCTCCACGGCGATGCGGCCCGCCTCGACGTAGGTCAGGTGGTCCTCGTCGATGCCCATCCGCATCTTCATCGTGACCGGCAGCGGCCCGGCGCCGGCCACCGCCTCGCGCAGGATGGCGCGCAGCAGGTTGCGCTTGTACGGCAGGGCCGACCCGCCGCCCCTGCGGGTGACCTTGGGTACGGGACAGCCGAAGTTCAGGTCGATGTGGTCGGCCAGGTCCTCCTCGGCGATCATCCGCGCGGCCTTGCCGATGACGGCCGGATCGACTCCGTACAGCTGAATGCTGCGCGGGGACTCGTCCGCGCCGAACCGGATCATCTGGAACGTCAGCGGCACCCGCTCGACCAGGGCGCGCGAAGTGATCATCTCGGACACGAACAGGCCGCCGCCCTGCTCCCGGCACAACCTGCGGAAACCGATGTTCGTGATGCCCGCCATGGGAGCGAGCACCACCGGGGGCCAGACCTCGAGCGCGCCGACTTTCACGTGTTCATTCTCCCCGCTGCGGGCGGTGAGCCGTACAAGATCATGGACGTGAGGGTTTTGCCCCGGTTAATCTGACCTGGACCAACGGTGGGGGAGGTCGTCATGCTGCTACGGCTGAGAATCGCCTTGCCGGATCGTCCGGGCTCGCTGAGCCAGGTGACCGGGATCCTGGGGTCCGCGGGCGCCGACATCACGCAGGTGACGGTGCTCGATCGGGGCGACGGCCGCGCCCTCGACGACTTCACCGTCTACTGGCCCGATGCCGCCCCCCGCGAGGACCTCGTACGGGCCCTGGAAGGCGTGGACGAGGTCAGGATCGAGGGCATCTGGGGCACCAGGGAGGCACCCGGCACCTATCCGGAGCTGGAGATACTGAAGTTCCTCACCACGGCGGGCGACCGCGCGCTCGGCACGCTGATCGACTCCATGCCGGTGCTGTTCAGCGCCGACTGGGCGGCGGCGGCGACCGAGAAGGACCCGCGCGTGGCCGTGTACGCGAGCTGGCGGGCGCCCGAGGACATCCCGTTCCCGGAGGAGACCCCGCCCCGGCCGACGGCCGCCACGCTGCCGTCCGGCCTGCACGTGATCGTCGCGCCGCTGCCGCCGCTGGCGCTGTCGCTGATGCTGGCCAGGGCGGAGGGGCCGGACTTCCATCGCAACGAGGTGCACCGGCTCACGCGCATCCTGGAGATCTTCCTGACCCTGCCCGCGATCGAGCGGGGAGCCGACCGCGTGTTCCGCAGACCGACCGCCCGGCCGTTCTGATCACACGACCGCAGCGTCGTTCCGAGTACACACCGCAGCCGAAAACCCGGTACAGTAGCCACGTCGCCGCAAGGCGGACGCGGAAGTGGCTCAGTGGTAGAGCATCACCTTGCCAAGGTGAGGGTCGCGGGTTCGAATCCCGTCTTCCGCTCCGAGAGGTCACAACTGCGGGCCTCGCTCTGGTGGAGTGGCCGAGAGGCGAGGCAGCGGCCTGCAAAGCCGCGTACACGGGTTCAAATCCCGTCTCCACCTCTGTTTTTCCAATCCGGACGCCGTCGCGCTCGGTGCGCCGTTTTCCGGCGGCCGAGGCGCCGACGGCTTGGTTCCCGGTCTCGGCCGGCCTCCGGCTCGGCTCCGCGACCCGGACGACCACAGGCAGACGTTCTGCTCCCGATTACCGCCGCGTTCCTGTGACGGCCGCATGGCCGTCGCGTGGCCGTCGCTGACGCGTCCCGGCATGCGTTGGGCAAGTCGAGGTAAGCCTTCTTCTCAACGTCCGATAACGGGCGCACACTGAAAGGGACACAACAGGCGATTCAGCGTGGAGTAGCTCGTGCACGGTCAGATGCCTCCAGCGATGCCCATGCTCTCTCGTGGCAAGCATCGCAATCCCAGCAAGGGCGCCTGCTTCATGGAGTTCGCGTCCTACCTCGCAGGTGAGCGGTGGAGCGACCATCCGTCGTGCACACACCCGCTGCTCGCCGGGCTCGCCCGCCTCGTCAACGACCACACCTCCGACGCCGCCCGGCCCCGACTGGCCGAGCTGATCCCGTCGGTGATCGGCCTGACGGGCGACGATCCGCGCCTCGACGCGCGGATCGCCCTGTGCGCGGCCAGGGCCGCGCTGCCGGTCGTCGCGCACGAGCGCCAGCTCGCGATGGCGGTCTCGATCCTGTCGGGCGAGCACGTGCTCGCCGAGCTGGAGGGCCGCCGCGCCGGCTACCTCGACGAGCGCAGCAGGCAGGCGCTGGACCAGGTGCCGGACGCCGCCCGCTGGGCCTACACCTTCGGGCGCGGCGTGCGGATCTCACCCAAGGGCTTCCGCAGGTACGCCGCGCCCAACACGGTGCAGCTCGCGGTGCGGGGCATCGCTCAGGCGTGCGTGTCCGACCCCGATCCGCTGCTGCGCGATTTGCTGGCCGACGCGATCGACGAGTGCTGGGCTCTGCTTCGTCCCGTCTCGGGAACCGGCGCACGACCCGGCGCCGGGAGCGCCGCGGAGCCCGCGACGGTGACCGCCGCCGGGCCCGCCCCCGCCGCGGTCGATCCCGCGCGCTGGGCGGACGCCTGCCGTCTCACCGGCCTTTCCGCCTGACCACCATCGGCCGCCGGCTCGCCTTCGAGCCGGCGGCCGATGAGGCGTGGCCGATGGGCCGGGGGCCGTGTGAGCCTCTGGGGCCGCGTGAGTCGGGGTGGCCCCGTGAGCCGGGTGATCGCGTGAGCCTGGTCAGGTCAGCGCGGCCCCGCGTGCGGCCCGCTTCTTCGGCGTGCCGCGTCGCGTCGCCATGATCGGCCGCAGCAGCAGGGCCTGGGCGAGCACGACCACGCAGAAGATCCCGAGCACGTAGCCCCAGCTCACGTCGGTCAGATGGTGCATGCCTCGGTAGAGCCTGGCCAGGCCGACCGCCAGGGCCGCGCCCGCGCCGAGCAGCCACCACAACGCCTTGAGGATCGTGTGGCGGTGCGTGTGCAGCGTGAGCACGAGCGCGGTGCCGCAGTAGAAGGCCACGGCGGCACTGGTGTGCCCCGACGGATAGCTGGACGTGGGCGGCGCGGGGTCGAGGTGCGGCACGTGCGGGCGGGCCCGCTGCGCGAACACGGTCGCCAGCAGGAAGATCGCCGACTGGGCGCAGACGGCGGCCACCAGGAAGACCGACTCCCGCCAGCGCCTGTAGACGACCCGGAAGAGAATCGCCATGATCGTCGTCACCACGATGATCACAGGAGTGTCGGACAGCATCGAGCCGTAGTGGGTCACCTCGTTCCAGAACGGCGTGCGCTCCTGGGCGATCTCGCGGCTGACCGCCTCGTCCTGCGCGACGAGCGTCGAGTGCTCCAGGACCTTCGTGAGCAACAGGCCGAGCCCGAGTGTCACCAGGGCCATGAGCGCGAGCGGGAGCAGGATCCTCCGCGCCGTCTCCGCGGCCACTGCTCGTCGAGTGGGCCTCGGGGACGTCGGGGCGCTCCGGGCCGTGCCACGACTACGAACGGCGTCCAATTCGTCCTCCTTGGGGGGTGATCTCCCTCTTCGTCTCGGGCCCGACGCCCTCGCGTAACGGCTGGGCGGGCCGGCGGCCCACGTCGCGGCGGCGCCAGGTCTCGAAGGCGGCGGCCGTGGCGGCCACCACGGCCACGCCGAACACCAGCCCGCCCACTACGTCGCTGAACCAGTGCACGCCGAGCGCGATCCGGCTGAAGCCGACCGCGAGCGGGATCAGCACGGCGAGCGTCCAGGCGAGCACCCGCCCGCGTCCCCGCACGAGGGGCAGGACGAGCAGCAGCAGGATCCCGGCGCCGAGCACGGCGTTGACCGTGTGTCCCGAGGGGAACGACGCGCCGGGCGCGATGGCGACGGGGTCCGGCAGGCTGGGCCGGGCCCGCGCGACGATGACTTTCAGGGCCAGGCCGAGCAGGCCGCCGACCGCGATCGTGGTGGCCGCCCACAGGGCGAGGTGATAGGCGCGGCGCCAGACCAGCCAGGCGACCGCGGCGCCGACCGCGATCCGCCAGGTCAGCGGTGCGAAGACGTCGCTGATCAGTTCCATGATCCGGGCGAAGCCGGGATCGCCGATCGCATAGGCGTGCAGGTCCCACGCCGCGCCCTGGTCGATCTCGGTGAGCGGGCCGAAGGAGGTCTTGACGAAGACCAGCAGCACCGTGAACGGCACCACGATCAGCGCCAGTGCCGCCGTCGCCACCGTGAGCCGCAGGCCCAGTCCGTGTCCGGGGTCGAGCCGCCTGCGCCACCAGCTCATCGGCCGCTCCCGATCGGCTGCCGCTCCCGCGGCGAGGCCGGCGCGGGGCCGGGGTCGGGTGCGGCCGGCTCGCCGCGGCCCGCCCGGCAGGCCTCCAGCTGCGCCGAGAAGGAGAGCCCGAGGAAGAGCGCCATCGAGCTGAGGAACGACCACAGCAGCAGCGCCATGACCGCCGTCAGCGGGCCGTACGTCGCGCCGAAGGTGTGGCTGCTGGCGGTGTAGAGCGCGAGCAGCCAGGTGAGCAGCGTCCACAGCAGCACGGCGACCGTGGCCCCGACGGCGAGCCAGGTGTGGCCCGGCTGCCTGCGCCGGGGCGAGGCGCGGAACAGCACCGAGATCGACAGGACGGCGAGCAGGAAGCCGATCGGCCAGCGCAGCCAGCCCCACAGCCGCTGGGTCGTGTCGCTCCAGCCGTAGGCGTGCGCCGCGGCCTCGCCGACAGCGCCTCCGCCGACCAGGATGACGAAGCCGACGCTCATGAACAGGCCCGCCGTGACGGCCATCAGCAGCGCCCTGCCGTACTTGGCCGCGAAGGGGCGGTCGCGCTCGATCCCGTAGATGCGGTTGGCCCCGCGTTCGAACTGGCCCATGGCGGTGGTCAGCGACACCAGCGCGGTCAGCAGGCCGAGCCACAGGGCCAGCTTCCCTCCCGCGCCCGAGGCGTGGTGGCTCTGGTCGAGCGTCTCCTGGATCACCTGTGAGCCCGCACCGGGGGTCAACTGCCGCAGGGTGAGCTCGAGGAGCCGGCCGAAGCGTTCCTGGTGCAGCACCGAGCTCAGGCCCACGATGGCGATCGCGCCCGGAATGATCGCGAGGCAGGTCTGGAAGGCGAGGGAGCGGGCGTTGCTCGTGCCGTCGCCGTATCTGAACCGGACGTACGCGTCACGGATGAGGTGCCAACCGCCGTACCGTCGCATGGCGGCGTAGGCGTCGTCGGCCGACAGTTCGTCGCCGCTCATGCTCCTGGTCTCCGGCACCGGGGTCGCGGTTCCCATGTCAGTCCTCACGTCGTCAGGGGGTGGGGACCGCCGGGGCCGGGTCGCGGGCGGGCCTCCGGCGATCCCCGCAGGCCCACCGACTACCCCGATCACGATGCTTGGAACGCCAGGCCTGTCAAAAGATCCACTGACCTGCGCGGAGACTTCCCGGTGACGCGCCGGAGGACCGGCCCGACCGGGCCGGTCCTCCGTGCTGGTCCTCCGTGCTGGTCCTCCGTGCCGTCGTCGCGGGCCGGCCGTCAGAGGACGGCGCAGCCGACGCGTACGGGAAGGCGGGGCGACCACCGGCCGGACACGACGTCCTGGGCCTGCGCGTAGGCGTTGGCCGCCTTGCCGCCTCCGGAGCAGTCGAACACGCCGGTCTTCTTGCCGAAGCTGCCGCCGGCGTAGCCGCTGTGCGCGCTCGCGCTCACCGTGCCGCTCCAGTAGAGCCTGCCGGTGTTGAAGCGGATGTAGAGCCTGACCTGGCCGACGTTGTAGTGGTCGCCGTTGAGCTTGAGGCGCGGGATGTCGTCGACCGAGGTGCTGGTCGCGGTGCCGTCGCCGTTGTCCACGGGCGGCACGGTGTAACGGCTGATCCACAGCCGGGCCGAGACCCTGCGGTCGGCCGCCTTGGCGTTGTCGGCCTTGGCCTGCCCGCGTACGGCGGGGGTGACGCACACGTCGTCGCCGGCGAACGCCTCGCGCCAGACGTACCCGTTGACGCAGGTGTGGGGGCCGAACGGGCCGGAGGTCCAGCGCGAGGCCCTGGCGGCGTTGTCGGCCTTGGTCTGCGTGCGGGTCGCGGGCGTCACGCAGACGACGTCGCCGGAGCGGGCCTCGCGCCAGACGTAGCCCTCCTGGCAGGTGTCGGGGCCGAAGTCGCCGCCGGCGGAGGCCGGGCCGGCCATGAGCGTGGCGGGGACGGTGACGGCCAGACCGGCGATCGCGGCGGCGGCCAGACCGAGCAGGGTGCGCTTCATGACAGTCTCCTGTGCTGCTGCGGGATGAGGGTGCTGGTCGGCGGTCCCGGTCCGGCCGTCGCCGCCGGGGCCGTGCACCTCAGTGATAGGCCCGCTCGCCTGCACCTCCCTTGCCGCAGGCTTTCCGCAACCGCCGCAAGCCCCCCGCAAGGCGCGGACACGCAGAAGTCGCGCCCGGCAACAGGTCTAGTAGGACTGGAGCTCCAGCAGGTTGCCGTCGGGGTCGCGCAGGTGGGCGGTGCGGCAGGTCGGCCCCCATTCGGGCCGGGCGCTCGGCGGCGCCACGACCCGGCCGCCGTGGGCGGCCCCCACGGCGGCCGCGCGGTCGACGTCGTCCACGGTCAGGACCAGCATCGTCCCGTCGCGTCCGCCGTCGAGGTCCACGCCGGCGACCTTCGCGAGCATCTCGCGGTCGAGCAGGGCCAGCACCGCCTCCGCGTCCCGGTCCCAGTTGGCGTACGGCCCCGTCTCCGCGCCCTTGACGAGGTGCGCGCCCGCCACCGCGGTGAGCAGGCCGTCGTAGAAGCGGAAGCACTCGGCGAACCGGGAGGCGAGCACGCGAGGATAGAGAGCGTCCATGGAAATCCCTTGGTGGTAACCAACGATTGGTTGTGCCCTATCCTGCTCCTCGTGAGCGACGTGCCGCAACTTCCCCCGTCCCTGCTCGGGATCACCGCGTTCCTGCTCTCGAAGGTCGGCGTCGCCGGGCGACGCCGCATGGGCGACCGGCTGCGCGGGCACGGCATCGGCCTGTGGGACATGGCCGTGCTGGCCGCGCTGCGCGACTTCGGCCCGGCGTCCCAGCGCGAGCTCGGCGCCCGGCTGGGCATCGACCCCAGCGACCTCGTGACGGTGATGGACACGCTCGTGCCGCTCGGCCTCGTGGAGCGCGAGCGCGACTCCGAGGACCGGCGGCGATACCGGGTCGCCGTCAGCCCCGAGGGCCGGGCCACGCTGGAGGCGGCCCTGCGCGAGGCCGGCGAGGTGCGCGACGACCTGCTGGCCGCGCTGGACGAGGACGAGCGGGCGACCCTGCACGCGCTGCTCCGCAAGGCGTACGCCGGCCTGGAGCCGCGGGCCCGGGCCTGAGACGCCTCCCCTCCGGAGGCGGAGCGGTGTCAGGCGCCGGTGAGCCAGACGTAGCCGGCGAAGCGGCCGGTGCGCTGCTCCCGCCGGTAGGAGTAGAGGTCGGCCGTCTCGATCGTGCAGCGGTCGTCGTGCCGGACGTCGGCGACGCCGGCCCGGGCGAGCTGGGCCGCGATCCCGGCCCGGATGTCGAGCGCGGGCGTGCCGTGCCGGGTACGCGACCGGGCCTCGGGCACGCGGGCCGCGACGCGCTCACACAGGTCCTCCGGCACCTCGTAGCACAGACCGCAGGCCGACGGCCCGATCACGGCCGTCATCCGCTCCGGCCGTGCGCCCCGCGCGGCCATCGCCTCGACCAGGGCGGGGACCACGCCCGCCTCCGTGCCCGGCCGCCCCGAGTGCGCGCCGCCGACCAGGCCGGCCACCGGATCGGCCACCAGCACGGGCGCGCAGTCGGCGACCAGGACCGCCAGGCCGAGCCCGGGGCGGCCGGTGAACACCCCGTCCAGCGCGGGCGGTTCCTCCCCGAACGGCTCCTCCACGTAGGCGACGTCGGTCCCGTGGACCTGGCGCATGAAGACCACCCGGTCGAGCCCGAACTCCGCGGCCGTCTTCGCCCGGTTCTCGGCGACCGCCGCCGGGTCGTCCCCCACCGCCCCGCCGAGGTTGCGGCTGCCGTAGGGCTCGGCGCTCACGCCGCCGTGCCGGTCGGTGAAGGCCATCCGCACCCGATCGATCGCAATCACCCGATTAGCGTACGGCCTGGGAAAGGAGCGTGACATGCGCGCGGTTGTGTACGAGGAGTTCGGCGGGCGGGCCGAGGTGCGCGAGGTGGCGGATCCGGTGGCGCCGCCGGACGGCGTCGTGATCAGGGTCGAGGCGACCGGGGCGTGCCGCAGCGACTGGCACGGGTGGATGGGCCACGACGCGGACATCACCGTGCTGCCCCACGTGCCCGGGCACGAGCTGGCGGGTGTGGTCGACTCGGCCGGCCCGGGGGTGCGCGACTGGCGGCCGGGCGACCGGGTGATGGTGCCGTTCATCTGCGCCTGCGGGAGCTGCCGCGAGTGCACGACCGGCAACCAGCAGGTGTGCGAGCGCCAGACGCAGCCCGGCTTCACCCACTGGGGATCGTTCGCCGAATTGGTGGCGATCGACCACGCCGACGTGAACCTCGTGCGGCTGCCGGACGGCATGGCGTTCGCCACGGCGGCGAGCCTGGGCTGCCGCTTCGCCACCGCGTTCCGCGCGGTCGTCGAGCAGGGGCGGGTGCGGGCGGGCCAGTGGCTCGCCGTGCACGGCTGCGGCGGGGTCGGCCTGTCGGCCGTGATGATCGGCGCCGCCATCGGGGCGCGGGTCGTCGCGGTGGACGTGTCGCCCGCGGCGCTCGACCTGGCCCGGCGGTTCGGCGCGGCCGAGTGCGTCCTGGCCGGCGAGGACGGTTCACCCGAGGAGGCGGCCGCGCGGGTCAGGGCGGCCACCGGGGGCGGCGGCGCCGACGTCTCCCTCGACGCGCTGGGCGACCCCGCCACCTGCGCCGCGTCGATCGGCAGCCTGCGCAGGCGGGGCCGCCACGTGCAGGTGGGCCTGCTCCCCGGGCGGACGGCCCTGCCGATGGGCCGGGTCATCGCGCACGAGCTGGAGATCGCGGGCAGCCACGGCATGGCCGCCCACGCCTACCCGCCGATGCTTGAGCTGATCGCGGCGGGCGTGCTCCGCCCCGATCTGCTGGTCACCCGCACCGTCGGCCTGGACGACGCGCCGGACGCGCTGACCCGACCGGGCGCGCACCCGGGCGTCACCATGATCATCCCGAGCTCGTCCCCGGTCGGGTGAGCGACGCGTAGAGCTCGTGGGTGCGCTCGGCGATCCGCCGCCAGGAGAAGTGGTCGATCGCGCGCACGCGCCCGGCCTCGCCCATCGCGGCCGCGAGGCCCGGATCGCCGAGCACCGCGTTCACCCGCTCGGCCAGCGCCGCGGCGAACGCCTCCGGGTCGTGCGGCTCGCCGTCCGCGCCCTGGTCGATCGGTACGAGCAGGCCCGTCTCGCCGTCGGCGACGACCTCGGGGATGCCTCCGGTCGCGGTCGCGACGACGGCGGTCTCGCACGCCATCGCCTCCAGGTTCACGATGCCCATCGGCTCGTAGACCGAGGGGCACACGAACACGGTGGCGTGCGTGAGGATCTGGATCACCTCGGGCCTGGGCAGCATCTCGGAGATCCACACCACGCCCTTACGGGAGGCCGACAGCTCGCGCACGAGCGCCGTGACCTCCTCGGCGATCTCCGGCGTGTCGGGCGCGCCCGCGCACAGCACGAGCTGCGCCGCCGGGTCGAACGACCGGGCCGCGTGGAGCAGGTGCACCAGGCCCTTCTGCCGGGTGATCCGCCCCACGAAGACGACGTACGGCGCGGCCGGGTCGATGCCGTGCTTCACCAGGGCCTCGGTGCCCCGGGAGGGCGCGTACTCCTCGGTGTCGATGCCGTTGTGGATCACCCGCACGCGCTCGGCGGGGACCTCCGGGTAGGCCGTGAGCACGTCGCGCCGCATGCCCTCCGACACCGCGATGATCGCGTCGGCCGCGTGGAGCGCGGTCCGCTCCGCCCACGACGAGAGCGTGTAGCCGCCGCCGAGCTGCTCGGCCTTCCACGGGCGCAGCGGCTCCAGGCTGTGCGTGGTCATCACGTGCGGCACGCCGTACAGCATCTTCGCGACGTGACCGGCGAAGTTCGCGTACCAGGTGTGGCTGTGCACGACGTCGGCGCCCTCGCAGCCGGCCGCCATCTCGACGTCGACCCCGAGCACCTGCAGGGCGGCGTTCGCGCCGGACAGGCCCCCGGGGACCGGGTAGGCCCGCACGCCGGGCTCCTCGCGCGGGGCGCCGAAACAGCGGACCCGCACGTCGGCCAGCCCGCGAAGCTCCCGCGCGAGGTACTCGACATGGACTCCGGCGCCGCCGTACACCTCGGGCGGATACTCGCGGCTCAGCAGATCGACACGCATACGAGTGAGCTTAGAGTCCCCGATCCGCACTGTTTGCCGGTGTCCCTGGTGTTTGTTAGCCATTTCGCGGGTTAAGGTCCTGCCTATGAAGGTCCTGGCGATCGTGCTTGCGGGTGGAGAGGGCAAGCGGCTGATGCCGCTCACCGCGGACCGGGCCAAGCCCGCCGTGCCCTTCGGCGGCATCTACCGGCTCATCGACTTCGTACTGTCGAACCTGGCGAACGCGCACTACTGGCAGATCGTGGTGCTGACGCAGTACAAGAACCACAGCCTGGACCGGCACATCTCCCGGACGTGGCGGCTGTCGTCGATGCTCGGCAACTACGTGACCCCCGTGCCCGCGCAGCAGCGGCTCGGGCCGCACTGGTTCGCCGGATCGGCCGACGCGCTGTTCCAGAACCTCAACCTGATCTACGACGAGATGCCCGACCACGTGATCGTCTTCGGCGCGGACCACATCTACCGGATGGATCCCCGCCAGATGGTCGACCAGCACATCGACTCGGGCGCGGACGTGACCGTCGCCGCGATCCGCCAGCCGCTCGAACTGGCCGACCAGTTCGGGGTCATCGAGGCGGACCCCTCGGGCCGCAGGATCGTCGCGTTCCGCGAGAAGCCGAAGGACGCGGTGGGCCTGCCCGACGCGCCCGACCAGATCTTCGCCTCGATGGGCAACTACGTCTTCAAGACCCAGGCCCTCATCGAGGCCGTGCGCGAGGACGCCCTCGACCCCAGCAGCAGGCACGACCTCGGCGGCAACATCATCCCGATGTTCGTCAAGAGCGGCGGCGCCGAGGTGTACGACTTCGCGAACAACGTGGTGCCCGGCTCCACCGAGCGCGACCGCGGCTACTGGCGCGACGTGGGGACGCTCGACGCCTACTACGAGGCCAACATGGACCTCATCTCGGTGCAGCCGGTCTTCAACCTCTACAACGACCGGTGGCCGATCTACACCGGCAACGATCCCCTGCCGCCGGCGAAGTTCGTGCACAACGAGGGCGACCGGGTGGGGCACGCGCTGGACTCGCTCGTGTCGCCCGGCGTGATCGTGTCGGGCGGCACCGCGCTGCGCTCGATCCTGTCCCCCGGCGTGGTGCTGCACTCCCATTCACACGTCGAGGACTCGGTGCTGATGGGCTCGGTCAAGATCGGCAGGGGCGCGATCGTCCGCAAGGCCATCATCGACAAGAACGTGGTCATCCCCGACGGCGCCCGGATCGGCTTCGACCCGGAGTACGACCGCCAGCGTTTCGCGGTGACCCGCAGCGGTGTCGTCGTGATCGGGAAGAACGAGATCGTCGAGCGCTGAGCCCAGCGGGCGCGCGGGCCCTGCGCCGGTCATCAGCCGTGGGCGGGCGGCCAGGACCTTCCCGCATCCTCCCCGAGCGCGGAGAATGTGCGGATGGATCTCGATATCAGCGGGGTGTGTGACGTGTTCGGCCTCGGCCTTGCGGTGACGCGAGGACTGCGGATGGCCGGCTACTACCACAACGAGGTGTGGCGGCTCGACACGATCACCGGCGCGTACGCCGTGAAGCGGCTGCCGCCGTCGGCCGCGCCCGCCGTGGAGATCGAGATCTCCGCCTGGCGGGCGGGCATCCCGGTGCCCGAGCCGGTCCCGTCGCCCGCGACAGGAGCGTACGTGGTCCCTGTCGGGGACGGCTGCGTCCGGGTGCACCGCTGGCTCGACGGGAAGGCGCCCGCCCTCGGCGATCTCAGCCCCGAGCTGTCGGCCGCGATGGGCGAACTGGTGGCCGCCGTACACACGGCCGGTCGTGACATCGCCCCTCAGGAACCGCCGCGGGCGGACCCTTCCGGCCACCCGGCCACGGATCCGGCGTACGGACTGGCCGGCCTCGCGGCCGCGACCGCGCGACCGGCCGGCGTGGGCACCCCCACCATGTCCCACGGCGACCTGCACCCGAAGAACGCCCTGCTCCGGTTCGACGGCAGCCTGGCGATCATCGACTGGGACACCGCCGGTCCGTACGTCGCCGAGCAGGAGGCCGCGGGCATGGCCCTCGACTGGGCGGCCCGCCTCGACGGGAGCGCCGACCTCGACCGATTCGACGCCGCCGTGTACGGCTACCGCAAAGCCGGCGGCGACATCCCGGCGGAGCCCTGGGTCTTCGGCGGCTGGGTGCGCGGTTATCTGGCCTTCCTCGACGGAGCTGGGCGGAACGAACCCACCGGCACGCTCGCCCGGCTCCACTGGGTCGAGGCCAACCTCGACGCGCTGACCCGGCGCCTCTAGCTAGCGGCGCGACGCTTGATGGCCTCGACCCCGACGAGGTCGTCGGGCAGCGCGTCCGGCATCTCGGTGTCGAGGCGGGCCAGCCGCCTCACCCGCAGGGCGCCGGCCGCCACGAGGACCATGCCCAGTGCGCACACCAGATAGAGGAAGGCGATCCCACGGCCGGGGCCCACCCCGATCAGGGCGCCCACGGTGGAGGCGAGCGCCCCTCCCGGGGCCAGCATCGGGTCGAACAGCGCGGTGCCGAGCGGGGCGACCAGGCCGATGCCGACGGGCAGCGTCGACCAGGCGACCAGCGTGTTGAGCGCGAAGACCCGTCCGTGGAACCGCGCGGGCACCTTGATCTGCACGATCGTGACGTAGATGCCGTTCATCAGCGTGAGGAAGTAGCTGAGCGCGAACGCCCCCACGCCGACCACGGCGAGCGACGGAGCGAGGCCGGTGACGACGGCGCCCGCCGCGATGGCCGCGGCGAAGGCCAGCACACCGCGGAACCGCCCGCGGCGCGGGCCGCCCCACAGCGACATGGTCAGCCCGCCGAGCAGGACGCCGAGCCCCGACACCAGCGAGATGACGCTGACGTCCTTGAGCGTGGCGAAGGAGAGCACCAGCGGCGAGACCAGCAGGAGCAGCGGGGACAGGAACACGTTGAGCACGGCGAAGAACACCAGCGTCGAGCGCAGGCCCCGGTCGTGCCACGTGTACGTGAAGCCCTTGGCGATCTCCGTGCCCAGCGGCTCGCGCGGCCGCCAGGGAAGCGTGTCGGGGAAGCGGACCAGCAGCACCGTGACGATGGCGAACGCGTAACTCGCCACGTCGATCGCCACGATGCCGCCGAGCCCGATCCACGCCAGCAACCCGGCCGCGACGAGGGGGACGACGAGCTGCGCGACGCCGTTGGTCATCTGGGTGACGCCGATGGCGTGACCGAGATAGTGCTTGGGGACGAGTTGCGGCACCGCCGACTGGTAGGCAAGCCGCTGGAAGGCCGCCGCCACCGACAGGCTGACGATCAGCAGGTAGATCTGCCAGATCCGTATGTCGCCGAACAGGAGCAGCCCGGCCAGCACGGCCTGGATCCCGGCCGAGGCGCAGTCGGCGAACAGCATCACGCGCCGCCGGTCCGCCCGGTCCACGATCGCCCCGGCCAGCGGGGAGATCAGCAGCCCGGCCAGGTTGAGCACGGCCAGCGTGGAGAACTGCCCGATCGAGCCGGAGTCCATGAGGACGGTCAGGGGCAGGGCCCACCCGGTGAGGGCCGAGCCGATCATCGAGAGCTGCTGCCCGGCGGAGATCGTGAGGAAGCGGCCCATGCTGGGCCGCACGCCCTGCTTATCGGACCCGGGCGGGGCGGACCCGCGCGAGACCGCGTGCACCCACCACGAGGGGTTGCCCGAGCGGTCGGAGACCTCCAGGTGGGTGTGGGTGCGCAGGGCGGCGGCCAGTTCCTCCGCGCGGTAGCGCAGGAAGTAGTGGCCGCCCTCGTCCAGCACGACGAGCGCCGTGACCTCGGTGAGGAAGCCCCACTCGCGGTAGCGCTCCGCGTAGAAGTCGGTGGCGGGGTCGCGCTCGCCGATCACCGAGATGATCGGAGCGCGTAATCGTGGCCGGTCCGGCGCGTCGAACAGCCCGGTGAAGTACTTCTCCGCGGCCTTGGAATCATGGCGCATCGTGCGGATGATGCGGTCGGCCACGCCGGGATCGAGCTCCTCGAGGTCCACCCCACGGGCCTTGAGACGGTTGATGTCGGTCTGGCTGCTTCGGAGGCGGTCGAACTCCCCGATTCTCGACAGTGCGCGCATGAGCCCGCGCGGCCGGGCGAACGGGAAGATCGCCCCGACGTAGACGGCGTCCACGGCACGGCCCGCCGCCTCGACCCTGGTGGCCAGCTCGACCGCGAGCGCGGCGCCGACCCCGCAGTGGCCGTAGATCACCAGGGGCCCCTCGATGGCGAGGATCTCCTCGGTGGCGCGGGCGGCCAGCTCGGCGAACTCCATCGGCTCCTCGTCCAGGCCCACGTCGTGGCCGGGGATCGCGAGCGCGTACAGTGCCTGGCCGGCCGGCAGGGCGTCGGCCAGCGGCTGGTAGACCACGGCGCTGCCCGACCCGTACGGCACGCACACGTAGGTGACGCTCGCCGTACATGCCGGGGTGAGCCGCTGGAGCAGCGGGCGGGGGCCGTCCTCGCCGGAAGCGGCGTAGGCCGCCAGTTCGCGCACGGTCCGGTAGGTGAAGACGTCCATCAGCCCCACCTGCGCGGATCCGGCGGGGAGCGCCCTGCGGAGCTTCGCGACGACCTGGACGGCGAGCAGCGAGTGGCCGCCGAGATCGAAGAAGTCGTCGTCGGCCCCGATCCGCTCGGCCCCCAGCACGTCGGCCCAGACGGCCGCGACGGCCCGCTCGGTCTCGGTCTGCGGCTCGGCGTACGGCACGTCGGCCTGCACCTGCGGGACGGGCAGGGCGGCGCGGTCGAGCTTGCCGTTCGGCGTGAGCGGAAGGGCGTCGAGCGCGACGAACATCGACGGCAGCATGTACTCCGGCAGCGTGCCCCTGATCGCCGCCCGCACCTGGGCCGGCTCGGGCACGTCGTCACCCGTGAGGTAGGCGACCAGCCGGGGGTCGCCGGGCACGTCCTCGCGTACGATCACCGCGGCGTCCCGCACACCGGCCTTCTCGCGGAGCACGGCCTCGATCTCGCCGAGCTCGATGCGCAGGCCGCGCAGCTTGACCTGGCCGTCGAGGCGGCCCAGGAACTCGATCGTGCCGTCCGGCAGCCAGCGGGCCGCGTCGCCGGTGCGGTAGCGGCCTCCGGCGAACCGCTCGGCGGTCAGCTCCGGGCGGGCGTGGTAGCCGAGTGCGACGCCCACGCCGCCGATGTAGAGCTCGCCGGGCACCCCCACGGGCACGGGCTCGCCGTGGCGGTCGAGCACGTGCAGCGTGATGTTCTGGATGGGCGAGCCGATCGGCACCCTCGCGCGGCCCGCCAGCGCGGACGGCGTGCACTGCCAGGCGGAGACGTCGACGGCCGCCTCGGTGGGGCCGTACAGGTTGTGCAGTTCGGCCGGGAGCATTCGCAGGCAGCGCTCGGCCAGGTCGATGGGCAGTTCCTCCCCGCTGCACACGATGACGCGCGGGGAGGTGCAGGTCTCCACGCCCTCTTCGGCGAGGAACGCGCCGAGCATGGACGGCACGAAGTGCAGGACGGTCACCCGCTCGGCGTTGATCAGGTCACGCAGGTACGCGGGGTCGCGGTGGCCTCCGGGCTCGGCCAGCACGAGCCGCGCGCCGGTGAGCAGCGGCCAGAAGAACTCCCACACCGAGACGTCGAACCCGGCCGGTGTCTTCTGCAGCACCACGTCGGCGCCGGTGAGCCGGAACCGCTTCTGCATCCAGTCGAGCCGGTTGACGATGCCGCGATGGCTGTTGGGCACGCCCTTCGGCCGGCCGGTGGAGCCGGAGGTGTAGATCATGTACGCGGCCGTGCCGGGCCCGCCCCTCACCTCGGGTGCGGTCGCCGGCAGGCCGTCCCATACCGCGTCCAGATCGAGCGGCAGGATGACGGCGCCGCCGGTGGCCAGCCGCTCGGCCAGGTCCTGCTGGGTCAGCACGACGGGCGCGCCCGAGTCCGACAGCATGAACGCCAGCCGGTCGGCGGGGTAGCCGGGGTCGAGCGGCACGTACGCCGCGCCGCTCTTGAGCACGCCGAGCAGCGCGGCCACCAGGTCGAGCGAGCGTTCGGCGCAGACCGCGACCAGACCGCCCGGCTCCACGCCGAGCCCCACGAGGCGGTGCGCGATCCGGTTGGCCCGCTCGTCGAGCTGCCGGTAGGTCCACGACCGCCCGTCGAAGGTCACCGCGACGGCCTCGGGGGTGCGGGCGACCTGCTCCTCGATCAGGCCGTGCAGGGTGGCCGTGTCCGGGTAGTCCGCGCCGGTCGCGTTCCATCCGGCGATCAGCGCGTCGTCGCCCGTCAGCGGCAGCCGGCTGATCGGGACGTGCGGGTCGCGCACGATCGCGCGCAGCAGGTCCTCGAACTGCCCGGCCATCCGGGCGATCGTGCTCTCGCGGAACAGCTCGGGCCGGTAGGTGAACGCGCACTGCAGGCCCCCGTCGCCGGTGGGCACGGCGTACAGCTCCACGTCGTGCCTGGTCGACGTGGGGGCCAGCCCGAGGACCTCGATGCCGTCGCCGGGGGCGAACTCGTTCATCGAACAGATCGTGTCGATCAGGGGCGGCCTGCTGGTGTCCCGCGGCACGCCGAGGGCGTCGACGAGCTGGGCGAAGGGCAGTTCCTCGTGATCGAGCGCGGCGAGGACCGTGTCCCTGGTCCGGGCGAGCAGCTCGGCGAACGTGGGCTCGCCGTCCAGCCGGGCCCGTATCGCCAGCATGTTGACGAACATGCCCACGACGTCCTCGAACTCCGGTCTGTTCCGCCCGGCCACCGGCACGCCGACGGCGAAGTCGTCCTGGCCGGTCAGCCGGGAGAGCAGGACCTGGTACGCGGCCAGCAGGGTCATGAACGCGCTCGCGCCGTGGTCCCGGCCCAACGCGGCGACGCCGTCCATCAGATCCGGCGCGAGGGAGCGCACGTGGGTCGTGCCGTCGAGTGTCTGAAGCGCCGGGCGGGGCCGGTCCGTCAGGAGTTCGAGGCGCGGCAGCCCGGCCAGCTCCCCGCACCAGTAGGTCAGCTCGCGGTCGAGGGACCGCTCACGCTGCCACACGGCGATGTCGCCGAAGCGTACGGCGGGCGCGGGCGGCTCCTCGCCGCGGCAGAGCGCGAGCAGGTCGCGCATGAGCAGGTGCAGCGCCTGGCCGTCGGCCACGATGTGGTGCACCAGCAGGGCGACGATGTGCTCGTCCTCGCCCTTGCTCACGACGACGCACTTGAGCAGCGGGCCCCGGGCGAGGTCCAGCGGGATGGCGGTCTCGGCGCCGATGAGCGCGATCGCCTCCTCGTCCGTGACCGCCGTGGTGCGGTTCAGCGGCACCTCCGTCGTGTCCACGACGTGGACGGCGGGCCTGCCCTCCTCGGTCGCGGGGAACCGCTGGCGCAGTCCCTCGTGCCGGTCCGGCAGCGCGGCGAGCGCGCGAGCCAGCCGGTCCTCGTCCAGCGGCTCACGTAGCCGTACGGCGAGCACCAGGGTGTAGGTGGTGGTGCCCGGCGTGAACTGCTCCATGAACCACAGCGGCTCCTGGGCCGGGGACATCGGCGGTTCGACGCCCTCCGGGCGCCGGGGAATGGGATCGCTTGCGGAGCGGGCCCGCAACCTGCGTCGGAGCAGTTCTCGCTTGGCGTCTGACAGGTCAGCCACAGACATGTGACACGGCCCTTCGATGGCGTACACGCGGACAGATCACGCACGCAGCGAAACGATCTTTTGTCGGCTTTGAATCACATACAGCCAGATTTAGTGATCTAGACGTTTATCCGTCACTGTACGGCCACGGCACCGTGTCCGGACGCTGGTAATGGCGGTCGGGGTGGTTTCGGGTGACGATCGGCGCTCGCCGCACATATCGTCACTGAAACTTTCATCCGGTGAGTCCGTCGTCCGGCTCGGCCGGTACGAGGCGACCTACGGCCTGACCGCTGAGACCCCCGTGCAGGAGTGGGAGGGATACGAGCCCCACACCCTGACCTCGGCCGAGTTCGACGACACGTGGAACCGGGCCCGTCGGCGCCTCCACGGCAACCGCTGAGCCCCCAAGGGCTCATCCCGCGTCAGGGGGCCCTGCGGTCGCGTGCCTCGTGTCGTGAGCCCGGTCAGCGGCCGTTGATCCGCCACATGGGCTCGACCACGGTCCACTGGGCCTCCCATACCCGGCGGGCCCTGCGCTGGTTGAGCAGGCGGGTGCAGGTCACCAGCAGCGCGAGAATCGCGGCGGCGGCCAGCGGGACGCCCGTGCCGACAGTCAGCGCGGCGACCACCGTGGTCTCCCGGTCCTGCGGCCGGGGCGCGATCACGCCTTTGTCGTCGGTCCAGATGCGCACGGTCTCGCCCGCGTGCTGGCTGGGCGGGACCTCGATGACACCGGCCCTCATCGTGCCGTCGGGGGCCACCCAGGTCGCCTGGGCATGCCCGACCGCCGCTCCGGCCACCGACAACCGGGGCGTCGTCACGTCGCCGGTCAGCGTGGCGACGACCTGATGCCGGGCGTGCGCCTGCTGGGCCTCGGTCCTCAGGCCGTTGCCGTACTCGCGCAAGCCGAGCATCACGCCGAACACGATCGCGGCCACGACTCCCAGCACTGCGGCAAGCCGAACCACCGCTTCGACCCGGTCACACCGGCGCCGAAGCGGATTCCTGTCAAGGCCCAGCCAGCGGGCGAACCTGGCGAATAGATTCTGCGACATCTCACACCTCACAGGGTCATTACCACTGCGAGTCCCGTTTATGCCTATTTTGCATGCCAAGAGAATCCAGGGGAACGCCCCTCCCGATATGCCCGGACACCTTCGGCCATTTCCCCGCTCTCCCTGGCCTCCCGCTGCCAGGCGCGCACCTCGGCCTCCCCGGCCCGGCCGTCGACGATCTGCTTGGCCGCCGTCAGCGTCAGCCGGGATCTGCCGGCCATCGTGGCCGCCAGGCCGTACACGCGGTCGCGGAGGTCCTCCGGGCGGCGGACCTCGTCGACGAGGCCGGTACGTAGGGCGTGATCTGCGTCGATGAGCTCCGCGGAGAAGAGCAGAAGCTTCGCGGTGGCGGGTCCGGCGATCTCCGCGAGCCGCCGCGTGGAGCTGAGCGGGTAGACGATCCCGAGCTTGGCCGGGGTGACGCCGAAGCGGGCCCCGTCCGCCGCGACGCGCAGATCGCAGGCGAGCGCGAGCTGGCATCCGCCGCCGACGCAGTATCCCTCGATCATCGCGATCACGGGTTTGGGAAAGGTCATGAGTGCGTGCTCTGCGACAACGGTAATACCGGTGTCATCGTCGTTATCGCCAAGCTCATGAATTTCCGAAATATCAGCCCCGGAACAGAAAGTTCCACCCGCTCCGGTGAGGATGAGCACGCGCACCTTCGGATCGGCGGCGAGGTCCGCGAGGATGCCCGGCAGCGCCCGCCACATGGCCGCGGTCACGGCGTTCCGCTTGGCGGGCCGGTTGAGGGTGAGGGTGGCGACGTGCTCGGCGAGGGTCAGTTCGAACCCGTCGGTAACTTCCATTCCTCGATTGTGCAGACCGCTGCCCGGCTGCGGCCACAGGGCCCCGGCCCCTGATGGCATAATCGCCGCGCAACGGGACGATCCCGTACGCATGACCCCCCAAGGAGTCTCTGGGTGTTCGGGATCCTCCGGCCGTGTGCCCGCCACTCCTGCCCGTCCGTCCACGAGGCCTGGCGCGCGCACCTGTGCGGGCTGTGCCTGACGTTGCGGGACCGGCACGGGCATCTGGCCCGCATGGCCACCAACTACGACGGCCTCATCCTGTCGGTCCTGACCGAGGCCCAGGCACGGGCCCAGGCCCAGGACCGGTCGCGGGACGGGGCCGGGGCCGGGCCGAACCGGCGCACCGCCGGGCCCTGCGCGCTGCGGGGCTTCCAGCGGGCGGAGGTGGTGCCGTCGGACGACCGGGGCGCCCGCCTGGCCGCCGCGGTCTCGCTGGCCCTCGCCTCGGGCAAGATCCGCGACCACGCGTCCGACGGCGACGGCGTCGCGGCCCGGCGCGTGGCCGGAGTCCCCCTGCGCGCCACGGCCGCCGCCTGGGCCTCGGCCGCCCGCCGCGGCGCGGAGTCGATCGGCTTCGACACGGCCGTCCTGACGGAGGTCTCCGCCCGCCAGGCGCTGCTGGAGGCGTCCCCCGGGCGAGGGCTGCTCGATGTCACCGAGCCCACCGAGACCGCCGTGGCCGCGGCCTTCGCCCACACCGCCGTGCTCGCCGACCGGCCGGGCAACGCCGAGAGCCTGCGCGAGGCCGGCCGCTTCTTCGGCCGGATCGCGCACCTGATCGACGCGGTCGAGGACCTCGCCGAGGACCGGGCCCGCGGGGCGTACAACCCGCTGGACGCGACCGGCACCTCGCCCGCCGAGGCGCGGCGCGTGTGCGAGGAGGCGCTGCACGGGCTGCGCCTGGCCGTACGCGACCTCGACCTGGAGGAGCGGCACCTGGTCGAGGCGCTGCTGTGCGGCGAGACCCGCCGCGCCGTCGACCGGGCGTTCGGGCCGCGCGCCCACGGCGCCGCCTGCGCGGCGCACCGCGCGCCCGCCGGGAACACCTCTCCGGTGCCGCCCGACGCCGCACCCGACGCCGCGCCGGGCGGCTCCCCCGAGGGCCCCGGCGACCGCCCGGGGATCGCGCTGACGGCGCTGGCCGGGGCGGCGATCTTCCTGACCTGCGGGCTCTACCGCCCGCCGTGGAGTGAGCATCGGAACGCGCCGTGGACCGAGCGCTGCTGCTGTGACAGCTGCGACTGCCCCGACTGCTCGGGTTGTTGCGACTGGTGCGACTGCTGCTCGTCGTGCTCCGACTGCTGCTCGGAAGACGGCTGCTGCTCGGGCGACGGCTGCTGCTGTGGGGACGGCTGCTGCTGCGACTGCGGTTCCTAGTGGCGCCGGGTCATGTGATCGAGGACGGGAGGACGGTGTCCGGTGAGTGGAGGAGTGGCCCTGCAGGCGATCCTGAGCGGGTTGGCTCTGGGTGCGGCCTACGGCTTGATCGCGATGGGCTTCACCCTCGTCTACCGGCTCACCAGGGTGATCGCCTTCGCGCACGGCGATCTCGTGGTCGGCGGCGTCTTCGTCGGTGTGCTGGCGGTGCTCGGGACCACGCCGGTGGCGGCGGCCCCGGGCCTGGCGCGCTCCGCCGGACTGGCGGTGCTGGTCGTCGCCGCCGGAGCGGCACTGTCGGCA
The DNA here is from genome assembly GCF_900156315.1 of Microbispora rosea. Lineage (GTDB taxonomy): Bacteria > Actinomycetota > Actinomycetes > Streptosporangiales > Streptosporangiaceae > Microbispora > Microbispora rosea. Next base: position 255,355 of record NZ_FTNI01000003.1, read on the forward strand.
GGTGTCTATTTCATCGCCGTGAGGCCCTTCCTGCCGGGAGCCGGGCACCGGTCCACCGGCGGGGACGTCCTGGGCTGGGTGGCGGGTGGCCTGGCCGCCGGGCTGCTGATCCGGGAGGTTCTCGGGCTGGTGCTCACGCAGGACGCCTACGCGGTGCCGGATCCGTTGCGCCTCGGCCGGTTGACGCCTTCGGGGGTGCTGCAACTGCCCGGGGGAGGCACGGTGGCGGTTCGCACGCTCGGTGTCATCGGGATCGGCTTGGCCGTGGGGATCCTGGTCGAGCGGCTGCTCGTGCTCACCCCGGTCGGCACGGCGATGACGGCGGTCAGTGACGATCCCACCGCTGCCGCGCTGCTCGGCCTTCCGGTACGGCGGCTGGTGCTCGTCGCCTTCGTGGTGGCCGGCGCGCTGGCCGGTCTGGCGGGGCTTTTGATCGCGCCGGACCGGTCGCTCGGCGTCGACGACGGCGTCGTCCTCGGCCTCAAGGCGATGGCGGCCGCGCTGCTGGGCGGCCTTGGATCGGTGCGCGGCGCGCTGGCCGGAGGGCTGGCGCTCGGCGTGATCGAGTCGTTGATCGTCGCATCGGACGTTCTCGGCCCGCGCTTCGCCGACGTGGCGCCGCTGGCCATCCTGCTGATCGTGCTCGCCCTCGGGCGGCAGGGCCTGCGATCACCGCTGCGTGAGGACCCGGAATGATGGTCGAGCTGGCACACCACCTGTATCTGCTGGTCGCGGTGCTCGGGCTCGCCCTGTCCGTCTCGTACGGAGGGCAACCCGTCCTGTGCCAGGGCGCGTTCCTGGCCGTGGGCGGCTTCGGCGTCGCACATCTGGAACGCGCGGGATTGCCGCTCGCCGGCGCCGTGCTCGTCGGCGCCGTGCTCGCGGCGTGCGCCGGCTACCTGGTCGGCCTGCTCACGGCTCGGCTGCGCGGCGCGGCGGTCGCGCTGTCGACGTGGGCGTTCGCCTGGCTCGTGTACGCGGTCCTCGATGCGTTTCCCACCGTGTCCGGCGGCAGCCAGGGGCTGGTCCGCCCGTCGCCGGCCCGCCTGCACTCACCGGTCTTCGATGTGACCGTCACTCTCACCCCGCTGGCCCACGTCGTCGTGGCGGGATCGATGTGCCTGCTGACGCTGGCCATGGTGGCCCGGCTGACCCGCGGGCCGGCCGGACTGGAGTGGGCGGCCCTGCGCGAGGCCCCCGCGCTCGCCACGTCCCTCGGGGTGCCGGTGCTTCGCCGCAGAGCCGCCCTCTTCGCCACGACCGCGGCCGTCGCGGCGGTGTCCGGCGCGGGCATCACCGTGCTGCTCGGGGTCGCCGCCCCGTCCGACGTCTCGCCGCTGCTGTCTCTCCAGCTGTTCGTGGCGGCGCTGATCGGGGGTACGGCGCGGCTGTGGGGACCGGTGCTCGGCCTGCTCGTGATCGCCGTGATCCCGCCGCTGGCCGACGGGCTCGCCGGCGCGGCCGGTCTTCCGGCCGAGGCGTCCGGCGGCGTGCTCACCGCCGTGGCGCTGGTCGCGGTTCCGCTCCTCCGCGTGCCGGTCGAACGGTTCGCGGGCCGGTGGCCGGAGCGCACGCGGCGCCCGGGTGAGCGGGTGGAGGACACCGAGGACCTCGCCCCCCGCACCGCAGCCTCCCGGGAGGCGGTGGTGCTGACCGCCCGAGGGCTGGATGTCGGCATCGGGGAGACGGACATCCTCACGGGGGTGGACCTGGAGGTGCGGGCCGGACAGGTCCACGCGCTCATCGGGCCCAATGGCAGCGGCAAGACGACGGCCCTGCGCGCCCTCGCCGGCGCCCTGCGGCCCAAGGGTGGCCGGATCCTGCTGGAGGAGACCGACGTCACCGGGGCCGGCCAGCTCGAAATGGTCAGGCGGGGGGTGACCCGGACGTTCCAGCGCACCGTCGGTCTTGAGCGGCTCAGTCCCTACCGTCAGCTGCTGCTCGGCGTGCGCGGCGGGTCACCTGTGCCGTTCGCCGCCGTCCGGCACCTTTTCGCGAGTGAGTCGATGCGGGACCACGCGGCCGCCGCCGACCGCGAGGCGTGGAGGGTGCTGCGACTGACGGAGCTCGCCGGGCGCGCGTCCGACCGCCCGGGGGATCTCGGCGCCAGCGAGCAGCGCCTCCTGCAGGTGGCCCGCGCCGTGGCGACCGGGGCGCGCGTGCTCCTGCTCGACGAGCCGGCCGTCGGCATGACCGGGCCTGAACGCGTCGTCCTGGCCCGTGTCCTGCGCCGCCTCGCGGCAGGCGGCGCGGCCATTCTGCTGGTCGAACACGACCTGGCGCTGGTGCACGGCGTCGCAGACAGGATCACCGTCCTGGATCGCGGCCGGGTGCTGGCGACCGGAACCCCCGAGTCGACCGCCGCCGACCCCGCCGTACGCCGGGTCTACCTCGGTGACACCGACCCGTCGTCCGCGCGCGGCTGACGCGCTGAGAGGAGACTGCGTGGCCCTGCTAGAGGTCCGCGGGCTGTGCGCCCGCCACGGCGCCGTACCGGTGCTGCACGATGTGTCCTTCCATGTCGGGCGCGGCGAGATCGTCGCGTTGCTCGGTGGCAACGGCGCGGGCAAGACGACCGTCGCCCGTTGCGTGTCGGGGCTGCACCGGCCGAGCTCGGGCGAGGTGACGTTGGACGGCCGGGACATCACCCGGTGCGATCCCCGGCGGATCGTGCGATGGGGACTGAGTCACGTGTCCGAGGGCAGACGCGTCTTCCCCAGTCTCACAGTGGAGGAGAACCTCACTCTCGGCGCCTACCTCGACGGCCGCCGCACGCACGTCGTCGCCGAGCGCCGAGAGGGCGTCTACCGGACTTTTCCGCGCCTGGCCGAGCGGCGCACGCAGCGCGCCGGCAGCATGTCCGGCGGAGAGCAGCAGATGCTCGTCATCGGCCGCGGCCTCATGTCCGCACCCGCGCTGCTGGTCCTCGACGAACCGTCGGCCGGTCTGGCTCCGGCCTCGGTCGCCGCGCTCGGCGAGGACATCGCCGCCATTCGAGCCGGGGGCACGGCCGTTCTGCTCATCGAGCAGCACCTGCAGCTGGCTCTGCGACTCGCCGATCGGCTCGTCGTGCTGCGGGACGGTCACGTGATCCTCAGCGGGTCCACCGAGGAGGTGGCGGCCGATCCGCGAATCGGCAGGATGTACTTCGGCGACGGCGACTCCCCGGATCGAGTCGTGCCGGAGACGCGCCAGGCGCACTCCTCCCCCTCCTGAGGACCGGGCCTGCTCCGGTGGTCGCGGTGAGCCGCCCGGGCTTTCCGGGAGGTACCGGCGCGACTCCCCGTGGGTGACGCCGTCAGTCCTGCAGCTGGTTCACGGAGGGGAGGGTGTCGGAGAGCGGGTCGTCGCCGACGGGTTCGAAGACGAAGCCGTGGAAGCGGGCGAAGTACATGTCGCTGGGGTTGACCCCCTCGTGCTGGTCGGCCGCGTAGCCGCGGTAGTCGCCGTTGGCACCGGTGACGCTGATCTTGTTCAGAGCGTCCATGAGCGGCTCGCCCGGCGCGCCGGCCTCGCTGAGCGACGCGGCGACCAGGCGCACCGAGTCGTAGGAGAACATCGCCCAGTCCGGCGGCTGCACGACCTGCTTGCCGTCCTGGCGGACGCCGACCAGATCGACGCCCATCTTCGCCTCATAGCCGGCGCGGAACTGCTCGAACGGCGCCGGGCCGACCTCGCTGGTCATCCGGAACGAGGCGAAGGTGACCTGGTCGAGCCAGTCCGGATGCTCGGCCAGGCGCCGGCGGACCAGCGGGTCCTCACCGGTGGGCCCGGTGTAGACGGGCACCTCCCAGCCCAGCGCGTGGACGGCCTGGATGACGGCGACCACGTCGCTCGCGCTCGCCCACACCACTAGCCTGTCGGCGCCCGCCTGCCGCGCGGCGAGCACCTGGGTGGTCAGGTCGGACGAGCGGGCCGGCGCCTTCTGATCCGCCACCACCTTCACCTCGTCGATCTTGAAGGCCGCCAGCAGCGCGGCCCGGCCCTGTTCCCCGTAGGTGGAGTCGTCGCTGATCAGGCCCACCTTGGGGTGGCTGTTGGCGATGTAGTCGGCGAGCCTGCGCGCCATAGGCTTGTTGGCCGGCGCCATCCGGAAGAGGCTCGGCCGGTGGACCGGGTCGATCAGCTCGTCGCCGCCTTCGAAGCAGATGAAGACCGGCAGGTGCACGGGGTCGGTGATCGGCGCGACGGAGGCCGCCCCGGTCCCGTCGGTGAGCAGGACGGCCGCGTGGTCGTCGACCGCCTTACGGGCGTTCGCGGCGGCCTTGGCCGGCGAGCCGGCGTTGTCGAGCACGGTCAGCCTGACCTTGCGGGCGCCCGACGGGGTGGTGACCCCGCCGTGTGCGTTGAGCTCGTCGACCGCGAGCCGGGCCCCGCGTTCGATGAAGGCGCCGATCCACGGCTCGGTGGACATCGGCGCGCTGACGACCACCTGGAACTCGTCGGCAGACGTCCCCTGTGATCCACCGCCCGCGCAGGCCGAGACCAGCACGAGGAGCGAAGCGAGCCACATCGTCACCATTCGTGGCGTGTGGCCACGTCGGCAAACCTGATAGCGTCGCCGCCCACGGGCGAGTCCGCCCGTTTCGAGGGATTCCTGCCCGATCATGCGCAGGACCTTATCTTACGTCTGAGGAATCCGTTTCATGAACTTCGCACGACTGATCGCTACGGCGAGCATCGCCGTCGCCGCCGTCGCGTCGCTCGCCGCCTGCGGGGAAACGTCGAACGACGCCGCCCAGGAGAGCCCGGCCACCGCTTCGACGGGGAGCGCCGCGCCCGCGGGCAACGGCATCCCCTGCTCACAGGCCGGCGACCTGAGCGGCACGCCTGAGCGGAAGCCGCCCGCGGACCTGCCGTTGCCGCCCGGCGGGCAGCTCTACATGTCCAAGGGCCCCTTCGGCAAGACCGAGCTGTTCTTCGTCGCGAAGGACGCGGACCCCACCAACCTCGACGGCGTTCGTGACGAGGCCGCCGACGTGCTCGCCAAGGCCGGATACAAGATCGAGCGCAAGGACCAGGAAGAGGGCTCGGAGGCCGAGGCCCACCTGTCCGGACCGCACGAGGTGGCCATCCAGGTGATCCAGCTGTGCGAAGGAAAGGTCCGGGTCAAGTACACACTCTCGTAACGGACGGACCCACGGCCCGTGGCCGCTTCCTACATTTGTCGCATTGATCCAGTCGGCTCCGCCGGCGAGAACGTGCTGCTGGAGGCGGTGCACGGGCCGGCCTGTCCGTACGACGCGGCCGCACGGTACGGCCGATTACGGTCAAGAAGTATCTACCTTCGACAGATGTCGCATTGACCAAATACTGCCGCTCTCTTTACCTTTTGTCCCCTGCTGTCCGCTGGGGACGGGTACGAGGAGGCGTTGGTATGCGACGTAAGGTCCCAATGAGGCGGCATGCGCTGCCCGCGATCGGCGCGGCGGGGTTGCTTGCCTTCGCCGTGTCGGCTTTGACATTCCAGGGGCCCGCGTTCTCGGGTCAGGCCGCCCTGTCCGCGGGGAGCCAGACGAGCGCCTCCCTGCAAATTCCCGGTGAGGAGGAGGACGGCGGCCCCACCGAGCCGGCGGACTACCTCACCCAGAAGTTCACCTCCGGCCAGGACGTGACGCCCGCGCAGATCAAGCAGGCGGTCCAGCGGTCCAAGGCGCTCAAGCCGGGCAGCGGCACCTGGGACCTCCTCGGCCCCTCGAACATCGGAGGCCGCGTCACCGACCTGGCCGTCGACCCCGCCCACCCCGACACCTTGTACGTCGCGGCCTCCGGCGGCGGCGTCTGGAAGAGCACGGACGCCGGCGACACCTTCGAGCCGGCCTGGCCGAACGACAACACGCAGACGGTGGGCGCGCTCACGATGGGCCCCGACGGCACGTTGTGGGCCGGCACCGGCGAGGCGAACCCGTCCGGCGGCGGTCTGACCTACTTCGGCGACGGCGTCTACAAGTCGACCGACGGCGGCCGGCACTGGCAGCAGTGGGGTCTCACCGAGAGCGCGGCGATCGGCAAGATCGTCGTCGATCCCACGGACCCGCAGACGGTCTTCGTCGCGGCCGCCGGGAACCTGTCCGGGTCCGCGAGTGAGCGCGGCATCTACCGGCTGACGAACGGCGGCAAGGACTGGAAGCTCGTCCTGCCGACGCCGAACGCCACCACGGGCGGCGTCGACCTGGCGATCGACCCGACGAACCCCAAGCGCATCTTCGCGACGTTGTGGGACCACCAGCGCAACAGCGGCCGCCGCCTCTACGGCGGCGTCGGCTCCGGCCTGTTCCGCTCGGACGACGGCGGACAGACGTGGAAGCGGCTGGAGAACGTGACCGGCCGGCATGCCTCGGACGCCACGGGCACCGGCCTGACGAGCGACGCGAGCCTCGGCCGCATCGGAGTCGCGATCGCCCCGAGCGACCCGAACCGGGTCTACGTGATCTCCGGCAACACGTACGGTGCCGACAAGGGCTTCTACGTCTCGGACGACGGCGGCGACTCGTTCGCGCCGAGCGGCCGCGCGGGCGGCTCGAGCGGCTACGAGTGGTGGTTCGGGCGGCTGTGGGTCGACCCGAAGGACGAGAACCACCTGTTCAACGCCGACGTGAACCTGCGCGAGTCCAAGGACGGCGGCGCGACGTGGGCCACCTCCAGCGGACCGCACTCCGACCAGCACATGGTGCAGTGGGACCCGAACGTCCCGAGCCGCGTCTACCTCGGGAACGATGGCGGTGTCTACCGCTCCGACACCAATGGCGCGACCCGCTCGTGGATCCACGGGACGTACCAGCCGTTCAACCAGTCGTACCACCTCGCGGTGGCCAGCGACGACCCGACCCGGCTCGCCTCCGGCCTGCAGGACAACGGAAGCCACCGCACCTGGACCGCCACCGCCGCGCCTTCGGACCTCACGCAGTGGAACTCCTACGGCGGCGGTGACGGCCACTACGTCGTGATCGACCCGAGCGACCACAACATCTACTACGAGTGCTCCCAGGGCGGAAGCTGCACGCGGCACGAGGACGCGAACGGCACCACCCGCAACATCCGTTTCGGGACGCGGCACTCCTCGCGGATCACGACGGACGCCCCGGTCGTCCTCGACCCGAGCAACCCGTCGGTCGTGTACTTCGGCGGCAACGTGCTCGACCGGTCGACCGACCGCGGCACGACCTTCACGCAGATCAGCCCGCCCGGAGACTTCCTCACCGGACCGGTGCCGGCGGAACAGGACGACCCGGGGTCGTACGGAGGCATGTACTCCACGATCACCGCGATCGGCCCGGCGAAGACCGACGGCAACACGATCTACGTCGGCACCGACACCGGCCGGCTCTGGAAGACGACCGACCTCGGCGCCACCTGGACCGAGTTCACCGGCAAGGGCCTGCCCGTCCGGTGGGTCAACTCGATCGTGGTCGACCCCTCCAACGCCGACCACGTGTACGTGGCCTACTCGGGCTACCGCGAGGGCGACAACGCGGCGAACATCTGGGAGACGACCGACGGCGGAAACAGCTGGAAGAACATCAGCGGCAACCTGCCCAACGCGCCGGTCGAGATGCTCGCGTACGACCAGCCGAGCGACCAGCTCTACGCGGCGACCGACTTCGGCGTCTTCTACGACAAGAACGGCAAGAAGAACTGGAAGCGGGTCGGCGCCGGCCTGCCCAACACGCCGGTGCTCGACATCACGATCACCGGTGACCGCAAGACGCTGTACGCGGCGACGTTCGGCCGCAGCGTCTGGAAGATCGCGCTTCCGCAGCAGTAACCGGTCACACCCCTGACGGTCGAGGAGGGCGGGCCCACAACGGGCCCGCCCTCCCTGCGTTTCCGGGCAGGGTCATCTCCGGAAGCGGCCCGGTGCCGCAGCCGATTCGATCGCGCCCGATTCGATCGCGTCCGAAGATCGCGCACATATATGGTCGGCCCCATGGCAAGATCGCGGCCTCCTTTCCACCGGCTCACCTCCGCCGAGCGACGGCTGTGGGAGGCCTATCCCACCGGCGCCTGGGTCGACCTGCGCGAGGGCCACGAGGCGGACCCTTCCTCCGGCGGTTCCTGGGGCCGTTCCCGCGTGGTCCGGGCGGAGGTGATCTCCGCCCTGGTGCTCGACCGGGGCGCCGGCGGGTCGGCCCGGGTGCCGGGCGTCCGGCTCGCCGGGGCCAGGATCATCGGCGATCTCAACCTCTCCGACGCCACGATCGAGGCGAAGGTCCACCTGCTCGACTGCCACATCGCCGGAACGGTCTCGTTCAACGACGCCAGGACCAGGGGCGTACGACTGCGGCGCTGCGACATCCTCCGCTTCCGGGCCAGCCGGGCCACGATCGACGGGCTGCTCGACGTCGACGGATCGACCGTCCATGCGGGGGTGCGCCTGGACAACGCCCATGTGACCGGACAGCTCCGGCTCTCCGGCACACGGGTCGGCACCCCCGGTGAGGCGCCGTACCGGGAACCGGGGGCGGACCCGTCGGAGGCGGGCTCCTGGAACGGCCCCGAGGGATCGGAGGAGCCGCGCACCTGGGAGTCGGTCGCGCTGTGGGCCGGCGGGCTGGTCGTGGACGGCAGCGCCTTCTTACGCGACATGCGGGCCACGGGCGGCCTGCGGCTGATCGGCGCCCGCTTCTCCAGCGGGCTCTACCTCCAGGGCGCCGTCGTCACCGCGGACGGCATCCCCGCCCTGCACGCCGACCACCTGCAGGCCGCCGCGGCCGAACTCGGCGCGGGCTTCACCGCGCAGGGCACCGTACGGCTGCGCGGCGCCCGGATCGGCGGGGTCCTGTCGTTCCACGGGGCGGTGCTGCGGGCGCCTCGCCGGGTGCTGCACCTGAGCCACATGCAGGCCGACGAACTCATCCTGCTGCCCGAGTCGATCGAGGGCGAGGTCAACCTCGGCTACTCCCGATTCGGCGTGCTGTTCGACCGTCCGGAGAGCTACCTGGGCGACGTGCGGCTCAACGGGCTGACGTACGAGTCGCTGCGCGGCCCCGCGACCCTGGCCGACCGGCTCTCCTGGCTGCGGCGCGACCCCGGAGGCTACTACCCCCAGCCGTACGAGCAGCTCGCCGCCTACTACCGGCGCATCGGCCACGAGCCGGACGCGCGCCGGGTGCTGCTGGCCAGGCAGCGGGCGCGGCGGCGGACGCTACGGCTGCCCGGGCGGCTGTGGGGGCGGCTGCTCGACGGGCTCGTCGGGTACGGATACCGGCCCTGGCTCGCCGGACTGTGGGCCGCGCTGCTCCTCGCGACGGGCACGGCGATCTTCACGCAGTGGCCGCCGCACCAGATCGGGCTGGACGAGTCGCGCCACTTCAACGCCTTCGTCTACACGCTCGACCTGCTCGTGCCGGTGAGCGTGTTCGAGCAGCGAGGCGCCTGGGAGCCGGCCGGATGGACCCAGTGGCTGGCGAACGGCCTGATCGCCGCGGGCTGGATCCTCGCCACCGCGCTCATCGCCGGCGCGAGCAGGCTCCTGCGGCCGTCCAACGCCTCCTGACACCGTCACCGCTCTTACGGCCCGGTTCGAGGAGAGGGCCGAGGAGACGGCTCAGCGCGCGGGAGTGTCGACGCGCAGGCGCGGAAGGCTCTCGGGGTACTTCTCCCGGACGAACTTCACCAGGTGCTCGCGGATATCGCAGCGCAGGTCGAAGGCGCTCGCGGAGTCGGCCGCGCTCATCAGGGCGCGCAGCTCGACCAGCCCCTCCGGGGTGATGTCGGTGACCTGCAGCGTCCAGTCCTTCTGGTCCCACAGCGGGTTCTCGCGCAGCGCCCGGTAGAGCTCGGTGCGCACCTCGTCGACCGGGATCGACCAGTCCACCCGGAGGTACACGCTGCCGAGGATGCGGCTCTCGTGGCGCGTCCAGTTCTCGAAGGGGTTGCCGGTGAAGTAGGACACGGGCAGGATGAGCCGCCGCTCGTCCCACAGGCGCAGCGCCACGTAGGTGAGGGTCAGCTCCTCGATGCGGCCCCACTCGTCCTCCACCACGACCACGTCGTCGAGCCGCAGCGCGTCGCTGAAGGCGAGTTGCAGCCCGGCCAGCAGGTTGCCGAGCGTGGACTGGGCCGCGATGCCGCCCACCACGCCCGCGATCCCGGCGGAGGCGAGCAGTCCCGCGCCGAGCGCCCGCACCTGCGGGAAGGTGAACAGCATCGCCCCCAGCGCGAGCACCACCACGACCGCCGCCGACACCCGGCGCACCAGCGCGATCTGGGTGCGGATGCGCCGGGCGCGGCGGTTGCGCTCGCCCTCGACCCGCGTGAGCCGGTCGAGGACGACGTCGGTCACCGCGTACGCCGCCTGGATCAGCAGCCAGGTCACGCACGCGATCAGCAGCAGCGCGAGCACCCGCTGGAAGCCGTGGGAGCCCGATCCGGGCATGCCGGGGTCGTAGGCCGCCTTGACGGTGCCCGTCACGGCCGAGGCGAAGCCCGGCCAGGTGCACCGGCGCACGAACGGCCCGGCGAGCGCCCACCGCTCCCCTATCAGGCGCGATTTCAGCACCCGCCGGACCAGTTCCACCGCGACGATCGCGGCGGCCACGGCGATCGCCAAGGTCGCCCAGTTCCACGCTGCCGTTGTGACGGCGCCCCCTGTCGTCGTCATGGCGTTCCCTTTGCCCTTTATGGCAGCGCCGAAAACCGACAGATCAGAAGGTTTCGTCGAAGCTGACGTCGCCCTCGACGGCCACCTGGTAGGCCGAGACGCGGCGCTCGAAGAAGTTCGCCAGCTCCTGCACGTCCTGGAACTCCATGAACGGGAAGGGGTTGTCCGTGCCGTACCGCACGGGCAGGCCGAGCCGGGTGAGCCTGCGGTCGGCGACGTACTCCAGGTAGCGCCGCATGTTGCCGGCGCTCATGACGCCGTGCCCGTCGCCGCACAGGTCGCGGGCGAAGGCGAGCTCGGCGGCGACCGCCTCCTCCATCATCCGCGTCACCTGGGCCGCCAGCTCGTCGTCGAACAGGTCCGGCTCCTCGCGGCGCACGGTGTCCACCACCTCGAAGGCGAACTCCATGTGCATCGACTCGTCGCGGAACACCCAGTTGGTGCCGGTCGCGAGGCCGCCGAGCAGGCCCCGCGAGCGGAACCAGTAGACGTAGGCGAAGGCGCCGTAGAAGAACAGTCCCTCGATGCAGGCGGCGAAGCAGACGAGGTTGAGCAGGAAGGCCCGCCGGTCCTCCCGGGTCTCCAGCCGGTTCAAGGCGCTGATCGAGTCGATCCAGCGGAAGCAGAACTCGGCCTTGTCGCGGATCGACGGGATGTGCTCGACGGCGGCGAACGCCTTGACCCGCTCGTCGTGGTCGGGCAGGTAGGTGTCCAGCAGGGTCAGGTAGAACTGGACGTGCACCGCCTCCTCGAACAGCTGACGGCTCAGGTAGAGCCGCGCTTCGGGGGCGTTGACGTGCTGGTAGAGGTTGAGCACCAGGTTGTTGGCCACGATCGAGTCGCCGGTCGCGAAGAACGCCACGAGCCGGTTGATCAGGTGCCGCTCTCCCTCGTCGAGGGTCGCGAGGTCGGCGAGGTCGGAGGCGAGATCGACCTCCTCGACCGTCCAGGTGTTCCTGATCGCCGCGCGATACCTCTCGTAGAACCCCGGGTAGCGCATCGGGCGCAGGGTCAGGTCCATACCGGGGTCGAGCAGCATCGTTCTCATTGGCATGCCTCGCAGATCTCCGGGTTCTCAAGGGAGCGGTTTTCGAGGGAGCAGGCGACCGCCTCGACCGGCGCCATGGCCGGCACGGTCGTCTGGGCGATCCGCGTCGCCGGGCGGGAGCGCAGGTAGTAGGTGGTCTTCAGGCCCGACCGCCAGGCGTAGGCGTACATCGAGGAGAGCTTGCCGATGGTGGGGGCGGCCATGAAGAGGTTGAGCGACTGCGACTGGTCCACGTACGGCTGCCGCGCGGCGGCCAGGTCGATGAGCGCCTTCTGCGGCAGCTCCCAGGCGGTGCGGTAGAGCGTCTTGAGCTCGTCCGGGACGGCGGCGATGTCCTGGATCGAGCCGTCGTTGAGCTTGATCGCGTCGCGCATCGACCGCGTCCACAGGCCGAGGGCCTGGAGGTCCCGCACGAGATACCGGTTGACCTGGAGGAACTCCCCCGACAGCGTCTCCCGCTTGAAGACGTTGGACACCTGCGGCTCGACGCACTCGTAGCAGCCCGCGATCGAGGCGATCGTGGCCGTCGGCGCGATCGCGATCAGCAGGGAGTTGCGCAGCCCGGTCTCCGCGATCCTGGCCCGCAGCGCGGCCCACTCCCCGGGGTGGACCGGGGCGCACGGATAGTGGTCGAGGTGCAGGACGCCGTCCGCCGCCCGCGTCTCCTCGTACGCCGGGTGGCGCCCGCGTTCCACGGCCAGGTCGGCCGAGGTGCCGTACGCCGCGAGCGCGATCTCCTCGGCGATGCGGCTGGACAGGGCGAGCGCCTCCGGCGAGTCGAACGGCAGGCGCAGCGCGAAGAACACGTCGGCGAGGCCCATGACGCCGAGCCCCACGGGCCGCCACCTGCGGTTGGCCGTCTCCGCCTCGGGCGTCGGGTAGAAGCCGAGGTCGATCGTCCGGTCCAGGAACCCTACGGCGGTGCGGACGGTGGCGCGGAGCCTGCCGAAGTCGACGCCGTCGCCCTCGGCGGTCAGGTGCGCGGCGAGGTTGACCGAGCCGAGGTTGCACACGGCCGTCTCGCCGTCGCCGGTGACCTCCAGGATCTCGGTGCACAGGTTGGACAGGTGGATGACGTTGCCGGGCCGCGCGGTCTGGTTGGAGGCGCGGTTGGAGGCGTCCTTGAACGTCATCCAGCCGTTGCCGGTCTGGGCGAGCGTGCGCATCATCCGGGCGTACAGGGCACGGGCCGGCACCTGCCGTACGTATCGCCCGGCGGCCTCCAGCTCGCGATAGCGGGCGTCGAACGCCTCGCCCCACAGGTCGGTCAGCTCGGGGACGTCCTTGGGGTCGAACAGCGACCACGTTCCGTCCGCCTCGACCCGGCGCATGAACTCGTCGGGCACCCAGTTGGCCAGGTTGAGGTTGTGTGTGCGGCGCGACTCCTCGCCCGTGTTGTCGCGAAGCTCCAGGAACTCCTCGATGTCGGCGTGCCAGGTCTCCAGGTAGACGCAGGCCGCACCCTTGCGCCTGCCGCCCTGGTTCACGGCCGCGACCGACGCGTCGAGCGTGCGCAGCCACGGCACGATGCCGTTGGACAGGCCGTTGGTGCCCCGGATCAGCGAGCCGCGCGAGCGCACCCGCGTCCAGGCGATGCCGATGCCGCCGGAATACTTCGACAGCCGCGCCACCTGGCCGTACCGCTCGTAAATGCTCTCCAGCTCGTCGCGGGGCGAGTCGAGCAGGAAGCACGACGACAGCTGCGGCCGGCGCGCGCCCGAGTTGAACAGCGTCGGCGAGCTGGGCAGGTAGGCCAGCGCGGACATCAGGCGGTACAGCTCGGCGGCCTCCGCCACCGTGGCCGACAGGCCGCAGGCGACCCGCAGCAGGAAGTGCTGCGGGCGTTCGAGCACGCGCCGGGTGACCGGGTGGCGCAGCAGGTAGCGGTCATAGACCGTGCGCAGCCCGAAGTACTCGAACCGGTCGTCGGCCGCCGAATCGATCAGCGCGTCGAGCGCCTCGGCCTCGTCGGCCACGAACGCGGCGACGGCGTCGCCCAGCAGCCCGGCGGCGTGGGCGGCGGCGACCGACTCGGAGAACGTGCGCACCCCTTCGGCCGCCGCCTCCTCCGCGATCAGCCCGCTCAGCAGCCTGGCCGCCCGGCGCGAGTTCTCCGGGTCGGCGATGACTCCGGCGGCCGCCTCCTCGATGGCCTGCCAGACCCCCGCCGCGTCCCCCGTGTCCCCCGCGCCGTCCGGGCCGGCCGGGGCCCGCCGTACGGGGGCGGGGACCGAGCCGGGCGGGGTGCCGGGTCCGGGGTTCCCCGCCGAGGCCCGCGGCCCGCCGCGCTCCGCTGACGCGGGGTCCGCGGACGCGGAGGCCGGGTCGGTGATCGTCATCAGATGCCCTCTCCTCGTCGTCTCGTGTCCCGGCCGGACCGGAGGGAGGCATGCCGCGGCGCACGCGCACGAGAGGGAACTCGTGCCGTGACGGTACGGCGAGCCCACCCGCGGGGCCCGGCGCGGGGCGCGCGCCCATGCGCGCGCATCGCCGGCAGGTCTTCGGACTCGCGGGCATCCGGCCGGGCTCGCGCCCGCCGGTCCTACTGGCCGTCGCTTCCCGGGCGCGCTCGCGCCCAGTGCTTACGACACGGCGCCTGAGGCGCCGTGCCGTGACGGCGGTCGTTCCCGCTCACCGCTGCGGGGCAGTCCCGGGTTCGCACCGGGTTCCCTCTTGCCTCACCAAGGTGAACCAGCAACGCGATGGATCCTACATCTTGTGGCCCTTCCCGCAAGCGCCCCCACAAGTTGTGTTTTTCAGCGGAGTCCGAGATCATTGAGCAGCAGGGCCGTACGGCGCGCCTCGCCGACGAGCCATTGGCGGAAGTCGTCGCCGTCGAGCCACATCGGCGTCCAGTCGTTGCGGTCGCACAGGCTCTGCCAGCCCGGAGTGTCGGCGACGGCCCGGCACAGATCGAGCAGGGCGTCCTGCTCGGGCGTGCCGCGCGGGGCGATCAGCCCCGTCCAGTCGGCGAACACGACGCGTACGCCCGACTCCGACAGCGTCGGCGCGTCCACCCCGGGCAGCCGCTCCGCGGAGGAGACGGCGAGCGGCCGCAGCCGTCCGGCGCGCACATGGGGGGCGACCTCCCGCCTGCTGCCGAACCCGAGCGCGAGCCGCCCGTCGAGGACCGCGGCGACAGCCTGCGCCCTGCTGCCGAACGCGACGTAGTCGAGCAGGCGGGGGTCGGCTCCCAGGCCCCGTGCGGTCATGCCGAGCAGCAGGTGCTCGGGGCCGCGGTCGGCGCCGCCCGCGACCCTGGGCCCCCCGGGGTCGCGCAGCAGCGCGGCGGCGAACTGGTCGAACGTGCGGTAGCCCGAGTCGGGCGAGGCGACCAGCACCTCCCACTCCCCCGCCAGCCGTGCGAGCGGCACGGCCCTGGCCACCAGGAGCGGGTCGCGGGCCAGCGCGCAGGCGGCGAGCAGCGCGGAGTCGGCGACCACCAGATCGGTCCCCGACCCGCCCGGGCGGGCGAGAGCCCTCCCGCCGTCGCCCGCCTCCCGCCTGATCCGTACCGCCCGGGCCCAGCCGCGCCCCTCGACGAGCGACTTGAACCCGGCGGCGACGCCGTCCCCGCACCCTCCGGGCGGGCCCGGGACGGCCAGGGAGAGCTCCCCGCGGCGCGGGGGCGCCTGGACGCCGCACGCGCCCGCCAGGGCCAGGACTCCCAGTGCGAGGACCGTACGGCGTCGCATTCCGGCACCCTCCTACCCGAAGAGTCCCTTACACGCACAGACTATGAGTAACTACACCATGTCACCACATAACGGACGTTACGACTGCGGTGATCGGTGGGCGTCCCGCGGCGGTGGCCTGCGGGAGCACGAGCGCCATGCCGCTTGCCGCCGGAGGACGTGGACATGCGGGAGGGCGGGCCCGATGAGGTCGTCGAGCGATACGGCATGCCGCCCCTGGGCGCCTCGCCCGTCGGGGCCCCCGCGGGCCGCTGGGAGGTTTCGGGACAGACCCTCGAGTACGACCCGGTGACGCGGCTGGACGTGCTGGGACCGGGCACCGGGTGGGAGCACGTCTTCGCGGTGATGCGGGCGCTGGCGCAGCGGTTCGGGCCCGAAGGCGTGCGCCTGGTCGTCTGGTTCGACTGAGACGCCCCCGAGCTCGCTGCTTCCGGCACGTCAGATCCGTCAGACTCGGCACCCGTACAGGACCGCGGCGACCCCTTCACCGGCTCGTCACGCCGCGCCGGACTCCGCCGGTCCTCCCCCTCGCCTCACTTCCCGAGCAGGGCGTCGCCCACGAGTTGGACGGCATATCCGACCACCGCGCCGAGGAGCAACTGGGCCCACTGCGTCCGATTGAGACGCGCCTGGAGAAGGTTCACCAGCTCCTCCAGCTCGGTCCGCTGCGGCGCCGACTCGGGCAACTGCTGCCGGGCGATCTGCCGTACGCGCCCGAACTGCTCACGGCTCCGGCGTGCGGCCCGCACCAGGATGAACACGAGTACGGCGATGACGGGCAGCGCCATCACGAAGTAGGTCACATGCATACCCGTACATCGGCGCCGGGCCGCGCGGCATTGCGCGGAACCCCGGACCGTACGGCCCGCACCGGGCGGGCGCGGGCCGTACGGGGAGCGGAGGGGCTATTCGACCGTCACACTCTTGGCGAGGTTGCGCGGACGGTCGACGTCGCGGTCCAAGGCGACGGCGGCGTGGTAGGCGAACAGCTGCAGCGGGATCGTGAGCAGGATGGGGTCGAGCTCGACCTCGTTCTTGGGCACCACGATGCAGTCGTCGGCCGCCTCGGAGGTGCGGTGGCCGACCATGAGGATGCGCCCGTGCCTGGCCCGGATCTCGCCCAGCGTGGTGAGGTTCTTGTCCAGCAGCTCGTCGTCCGGGACGATCGCGACCGTCGGCAGCTCGGGGCTGATCAGCGCGAGCGGGCCGTGCTTGAGCTCGCTCGCCGGGTACGCCTCGGCGTGGACGTAGGAGATCTCCTTGAGCTTCTGGGCGCCCTCGCGGGCCACCGGGTAGCCGCGCACCCGGCCGACGAACATCATGCCCGGCGCGTCGGCGTACTTCTTCGCCAGCTCCTTGATCCGGTCCTCCAGCGTGAGGATCTCCTTGATCTGCTCGGGCAGCCGGCGCAGGCCCTCGCAGATCCTGCGGCCGTCGGCCGGCGACAGGTCGCGTACGCGGCCGAGGTGCAGGGCGAGCAGCGCGAACGCCACGGCCGTGGAGATGAACGCCTTGGTCGAGGCCACCGAGACCTCGGGACCGGCGTGCAGGTAGATGCCGCCGTCGGTCTCCCTGGCGATGGCGCTGCCGACGGTGTTGACGATGCCGAGCACCCGGCCGCCCTTGCGCTTGAGCTCCTGCACCGCCACGAGCGTGTCGTACGTCTCACCCGACTGGCTGATCGCGACGTACAGCGTGTCGGGCTCCACGACGGGGCTGCGGTAGCGGAACTCGGAGGCGGGCTCGGCGTCGGCGGGGATGCGGGCCAGTTCCTCGATGAGCTGCGCGCCCATCTGCCCGGAGTAGTACGCGGACCCACAGCCGATGATCTTCACGCGGCGGAAGGAACGGATCTCGCGGGCGTCCATGTTGAGGCCGCCGAGGTGGGCGATGTGGAACCGGTCGTCGATGCGGCCGCGCAGCGTGCGGGCGACCGTGTCGGGCTGCTCGGAGATCTCCTTGAGCAGGTAGTGCTCGTAACCGCCGTTGTCGTAGTGCCCGGCGTCCCAGTCGACCGTGAACGGCTCCTTGGCCGTCTCCCTGGCGTCGCTGGTGAACGTGTTGAACCCGTCGGCCTTGATGACCGCCAGCTCGCCGTCCTCCAGGTGGACGACCTGCCGGGTGTAGCGGATGAGCGCGGCGACGTCGGAGGCGGCGAACATCTCCTTCTCGCCGAGGCCGAGCACGATCGGGCTGCCGTTGCGGGCCACCACGATCTCGCCGGGGCGCTGCTCGTCGATGACGGCGATGCCGTACGTGCCGACCACGCTCTTCAGCGCCCGCAGCACGGCCTCCCGCAGCGACTCGGTCTCCTTGACCATCCGCCCGATGAGCTGCGAGAGCACCTCGCTGTCGGTCTCGCTCTCGAACTTCACGCCCTCGCCCTCAAGGCGGCGGCGCAGCTCGTCGGCGTTCTCGATGATGCCGTTGTGCACGACGGCGATCCGCTGCTCCTGGTCGAGGTGCGGGTGCGCGTTCACGTCACTCGGCGCGCCGTGGGTGGCCCAGCGGGTGTGCCCGATGCCGATCGTGCCCTTGAACTTCGCGGGAACCGCCGCCGCCAGGTCGGCGACCCGGCCCTTGACCTTGCGCGTCTTGAGGCTCTTGGCGTTCACGACGGCGAGGCCGGCCGAGTCGTAGCCGCGGTACTCCAGCCGCTGGAGACCTTCGAGCAGGATGGGCGCCGCGTCCTTCGGCCCGACATAAGCGACGATTCCGCACATAACCGCTCCTATCCGTAAACGATCCGCCGGAGCTGGCGCAGGGTCAGCTCCGGTGCCGCGACACGTCTTCCCGCGAGCTCGGCGGAGATTCTGGGGAAGATCTGGTCGTTGGTCAGCCCCCTCGACTTGAGTTCGCCGTGGCGGCGCCGCACGTACTCTTCCGCGGGCTCGCCGAAGTACGCCAGGACGTCGGCCACCACGCGGGCCGCCTCCCCCGGCCCCAGTGAGGTGGTCCGGGTGAGGTGGCCGATCAGATCCTCGAAGGGATGCCGTGCCGTGGACACAGAGCAGGACCCTAACGCAGCGCTGATACCGACTATCAAGTTTCCTGCCCGTTTTCGGGCAGGATCAGTCCCGAAACAGTCCTCGGCGCGGCCCGGACTTCCCCCGCCGGCTCCTACCGTCCGCGCATCAGCAGACGGCCCTGGCGGAACCGCTCACCTTCGAGAGGCTCGCGCAGCATCCGTCCCACCTCGGTGAAGCCCGCCTCGCGCGCCAGCTCGGCGAGGTCGTCGATCGGCCATCGGTACGCGGGCGTCACCTTGTGGTCGAACTCCGTCACCGCGTCGCCCCCGGATTCGAAGAAACCGAGCAAGAGGTGACCGCCCGGAGCCAGGACGCGGCGGAACTCGGCGAAGTACGGCGGCAGTTCCCGCGGTGGCGTGTGGATGAGGGAGTACCACGACACGATGCCGCTCAGCTCGCCGTCGGCGAGGTCCAGCGCGTGCATGGACCCGACCTCGAAGCGCAGCCCGGGGTACGCCTCACGGGCGAGCTCGATCATCCGGGGTGACAGGTCGATGCCGAAGACGTCCAGCCCGAGCCCCTGGAGGTGCGCCGTCACATAGCCGGGGCCGCAGCCGAGTTCGGCGACGGGCCCGGCGTGGGGGCCCGCGCCGTCGGCCCGCACGGAGTCGGCGAACGCGGCCAGCGCCGCGCGGTCCAGCGGCAGACGGTCGAGCGAGTCCCGGAAGAGATCGGCGTAGAGGACGGCGACGGCGTCGTACGCGTCGGCCGTCGCGGTGAGATAGGGGGCGGATTCGGTCATGGCGGATGACTCTAGTGCCTGGGCCCACGCCGCGCGGACCGCCGGACGAGTGGCGCGCGGGGCCGCCGGCGTTCGGGGGCGGATCAGGGCAGAGCCGCCCCCGCGGGCCGGCCTGGGCGATCAGGTCGCCGGGGCGGCGGCGCGCAGCACTTTCATGAACGCGCGCATCCACGCCGGGTGGTCCGGCCAGGCCCGACCGGTCACGAGGTTCTGGTCGACGTGCGCCTCGCTGTCGACCCACGTGCCGCCGCCGTTCTCGACGTCGAGCGCGCAGGCGGGGTAGGCGCTGCTCTCCCTGCCCTTCAGCACCCCGGCGGCCGCGAGCACCAGCGGCCCGTGGCAGAGCGCGGCGATCGGTTTGCCGGCTTCCGCGAAGTGGCGGGCGATCTCCTGGACGTCCCGGTCGCCGCGGATGTACTCGGGGGCGCGGCCGCCGGGGATCACCAGCGCTACGTACTCGTCCGGGTTCACGTCGGAGAAGGCGACGTCGGCCGCCCAGGTGTGGCCCGGCTTCTCGGTGTAGGTGTCGAAGCCCTCCACGAAGTCGTGCACCACGAACTGCAGCCTCTTGGCGGACGGCGCCGCGATGTGCGCCTCGTAGCCCTCCTCGAGAAGTCGCTGGTACGGGTACATCACCTCCAGGTCCTCGGCCGCGTCACCGGTGAGGATGAGCACCTTCGCCATGGCGTAACCCCCTCGTGCGTACGGTTGCCGCCTCATCCTGCGCGTGGCCTCCCCGGCCGGTCAACGTCTCGCCTCGCTTCGGTCAGGTGGCGCGTGCGCGCCTGGAGATTGGAGTCGGTTGGCACCGGCACCCTCCGGGATCCGCTAGAGTTGTTCACGCGTCGCCGGGAAAAACGCGGGCGATGGCTGCGGAAGTGGCTCAGTGGTAGAGCATCACCTTGCCAAGGTGAGGGTCGCGGGTTCGAATCCCGTCTTCCGCTCGGAGTCCGGACAAGATCCGGGCACGGACGATTAGCTCAGCGGGAGAGCGCTTCCCTGACACGGAAGAGGTCACTGGTTCAATCCCAGTATCGTCCACCAGCCACAGAAACCCCGGCCCAGGCCGGGGTTTCGTCGTCTTCCCACCCGATCGCATCCGGCAGCGGAGGCGTCGGCCACGGGGCCACCCCCGGATCGTCAGGGAGTCGGTCGCCCAATCGATCGCGCCGGTCGCCGCGCGGGCCGCGTACGACTGCTCCGCTCCGGCGGCATGCCGGAATGGGAGTCATCGCGGTGAAACGCCAACGCCCGCGTGTCCTCACCGCGTCGGATGATCGTCGACGGCGCCGGCCGACCGAATGCGGCCGGCGCCGCCGAGAAATCGCGGCACGGCACTCCACTTTTCCGGCGAGAGGCATTCCCACCGCCACCGGCACGCCCCCGCCAAGAGCACCGGTATCACGATGGGCACGGCCGCTCCCTGCCGGTCGCCGGCGCCGAGATAATCTTCTATCAATTACTCCCCGGAGGGCACAATCCATTAAACCGGAAATCACCCGATGCTTGTCTAGATTTCCTCTTAATGACGGCCTTTGTCGCCGTTTCCCTGACTACGAGACGGCACGACGAGAACCTGCGGCGCGGCCTGGTGCATCCGGGTGCGCAGCCACAGCAACTGGACGGCCGTTTCGGGGGCGCAGTCGCGGGCGAGGCCGAGCAGGTCGTCGTCCCTGAGCCCGCGGGCGGCCTGCGCGACGACGCTCCACGACAGGTCGCACCCGGTGGCGAGGAGATACAACCCGTGCAGGTCCCGCAGCAGCGCGAGGCCGCCGCCGTCCCCGCCGCCCGGGCCCGGCGTCACGCGGGGGCGCCGTGCCGTCCCGGCCTCCGAGCCCTCGGAAACCTCCCTCTCCCGTTCCACGGCCCTGCGAACCGCCCGCGGAAGGTCCGCCGTCTCCAGGCCCGCGGCCTCGAATCCCCCGCCGTCGATACTCGCGGCGTCGAAAGCCCCCGCGTCGAAACCCCCCGCGTCAAGGCCACCCGTATCGAGGCGGCCCCTATCAAAGCCCGCGGCGTCGAAACGGCCGGCGTCGAAAGCACCCGTATCAAAGCGCCCGGCATCGAAACCGGAATCGAACCCACCCGCGTCGAAACCGGCGTCGAAACCCGTGTCGAAACCGGCGTCGAAACCGGTGGTGAACCCTGGGACGTCGAACCCGCCGGAGTCGAACCCGGAGGCCGCGAGGCCCGGCGCCTCCAGCCCCTGAGGCCTCACCCCGGGCGCCTGCGACTGCGCGGGACGCGGATCGCGAAGGCCCCCGGATCGATACCTCCGGAGGAAGGGCTCCAGCCGCTCGGTGTGATCGCGGCACTGCGCGGCCAGGCGCTCGCAGACGCCGCACAGGTCGTACTCGCGGGGATGGCCGCGCCGCAGCGCGCGGAATCCCGACGACAGCGCGTGCTGCGTGCGGGACAGCGTCTCCAGATAGCGCGCCAGATGCTCGCTCACGGCTCATCCCATCCGCGGGCGGCGTCCCCCCAAGCGGTGCGTGTGCCTGCAAGGGCCATATGTCGTCGCTTCCTTCCGGTAGGCCGACCCACCTCATCTCCGGCGATCGCGGACGTCAGACCTCCTCGTATCGCTCCGGCGCCTCCCCTCCCCCCGCTGCGGCCGTCACCTCGGGCCGCGCGGTCGCGGCGCAGCCGAGGCGCGTGGCGGCGGCCGAGTAGAGGCCCTCCCCCACGGCGGCCTCACCGCGCCGCCCGGCCTTCACGAGCCGGACCGCCGCGGCCGTGCGCAGCGGCCGGCGGGACACCGGGTCCCACGCGGTGAGCGTCAGCTCCGCCGCCGCCCGCGTCAGGGCCTCGTCCTGCCCGTCGAGCGGCAGCACCACGACTCCCCGGCGTACGCCCGACAGGCGCGCGACGGCCTCCAGCACGCCGAGGGGCGACTCGGCCCTGACGAGGTCGCCGTCCTCGATGCCGAGCGCCGCGGCGTCACCGGGGTGGACCTCCAGGCACGGCCCGGCGGGGAACGGCTCGGGCACGGCGTCGCCGAGACCGGCCGGCCGGGCCGGGCAGCCGCGCGGCCCCGGGCGGGCGGCGAGGACCAGGGGGTGATCGTCGTCGGTCACCTCGGGAGACGGCTCGAAATCGGCGGCGTGGAGAAAGGCCCGTCCGCCGGGGTTGTCCGCGCGGTATCGCTCCTCGCCGTACTCGGCCCCCGTGGCGAGGTCGGCCCCGAACGTCTGGCAGTCCCCCGGCGCGGTGGGGAAGCGCCCCCCGGCGTACAGCCGTTCGACGCCGTGGGAGCCGGCCGGCGTGCAGGGCCACTGGACGCCGCCGGCCCGCAGCCGGTCGTAGCTGATCCCGGTGTGGTCGCACGGACGGCCCCTGGTGCACGCCTTCCACGCCTCGAACGCCGACTCGGCGTCCGTCCAGTGCACGAGCGGCCGGCCGTCCCGGTCGCGCAGGTCCATCCGCCGCGCGTAGTCGAGCAGGATGTCGAGGTCCGCCCTGGCCTCCCCCGGCGGCTCGACGGCCTTCTCGCACAGGTGCACCGTGCGGTCGGCGCCGGTGACGGTGCCGGTCTTCTCGCCCCAGACCGCCGCCGGGAGCACCACGTCGGCCAGCCGCGCGGTCTCGGTCAGGTAGGAACCCTGGACGACGACGAACAGGTCATCCCTTGCGAGGATCCGGTCGAGGCCGGGCATCGTGGCCGCCGGGTCGGAGGCCGTGATCCACAGCAGCCCGATCGAGCCCTGCTCGGCGTACCTGAGGATCTGGGTCGCGTGCGTGGCCGGCCCCCAGTGCGGGATGACGGCGGGGTCGACGTTCCACAGGTCCGCCAGCTCGCGCACGTGCCCGGGGTCGGCCCAGTTGCGCAGTCCGGGCAGGTCCGCGGCCGAGCCCGCCTCCAGCGCGTCGCATCCGGGTCCGCCGAGCTGGAACAGCCCGGCCCCCGGCCGGCCGAGCATGCCGCGCAGGAGGTGGACGTTGTTGACCTGGCAGGCGGCGGCGGTCGCCTGGTTGGACCCGAGGAAGGCCGGGCCCACGGTCGACACCAGCCGTTCGGCCGCGCCCAGGATCTCGGCGGCCTGCTCGATCCGCGCGACCGGCACCGCGCAGATCTCCGCCGCCCGCTTGGCGGGGTACGCCTCGACGATCCGCCACAGCCGTTCGAACCCCACGGTGTGCGCGGCGACGTAGGCGCCGTCGTGCCAGCCGCCCGCGATCAGTTCGTGCAGCAGGCCGTTGAGGAGGGCCACGTTGGTGCCGGGACGCACGTCGAGGTGGACGTCGGCCTCCAGGGCCGCCGCCGTCCCCTCCGGGCCCACCGCGATCATGGCGGGCGGCCGGGATCCGAGCCGCCTGTCGAGCATGCGGTCCCACAGCACGGGGTGGGTGACGGCGCAGTCGTGTCCCCACAGCGCGAGCGCGTCACAGTGGTCCACGTCGGTGTACGAGCCGGGCTGGCCGTCGGTGCCGAAGCTCGCCGCGAGCGCGGCCGCGGCCGCCGCCGCGCCCCAGCGGGTGTCGCCGTCCATGTGCGGGGTGCCGATCCCCGCCTTGCCGACGACGGCGAGGGTGTAGTGCTCCTCGAGGAAGAGCCGCGTGCCGGTGTGGAAGGCGAGACGGCCCCAGCCGCCGGGGCGGGCGAGCAGTTCCCGCGATCGCGCGACGACGCGGTCCATCGCGACGTCCCACGTCGCCTCCACCAGCCGCCCGTCCCCGCGGACCCCGCCGTCACGGACCCCGCCTTCACGGACCAGAGGGCGGGTCAGCCGGCCCGCGTGGGGTTGCCAGGCGTGCCACTCCCGGGGGTCGAGCCTGCCGTGGTTGACGCGGTCGCCGGCCCGGCCGCGCACGCCCACGACCCGGCCGCCGCGCACCGCCAGGTCGAGGGCGTCGCCGTTGGAACCCGACGCGGACACGGCGGGCACCCAGCGCTCGGCGTCCGGCTCTGCGACGCCGTCCTCAGAGAAGATGTCCACACGCACCGGCCAGGGGCTGCCGAGGCGGATGACCGGGGGAAGCGCGTCGCGCATGTGGCTCGGCAGGGCCGCGGCCAGCCGTTCCACCGCGTCGGGAGGTCCGTACGGCGTGCGCCGCCCCCTGGGATCGGCGATCCGGTCCAGCACCTGGCACCTCCGCGGTGACGACGTGTGAACGAGGCGTCCCGTACCCGGTGCCATGCGGCTCTGATCCCGGAATCGCCCGAACTGACCGGTTCCTTTTCGAATACTTTCCATAGGGTGTCAATGCCGGACCTGCCCCCTGTGCGGGTCCCGTGATCTGTAAAGTGCATTTACTGGGTGTTGTCGGCGCGGCCGGCGGGTGCGGCCCGCGTGTTCGCGTGTGGGGTGCGAATGGACGGACGCACGACCGGTCCGGTCGTCACGGGCACGTCCGCGCCACTCGTCGGACGGCGGGACGCGCTGGCCGCGCTGCGGGGCGCGCTTGCCGCGAGCCGCCGCGACGGGTTCCAGTTCCTCGCGCTGGCCGGCGAGCCGGGTGCGGGGAAGACGCGGCTGCTCGGCGAGCTCGCGGCGATGGCCGGAGGGGACGGCTTCACCCCTTTGTGGGGACGCGCCGCCGAATACGAGCAGATGCTCCCCTACAGCGCACTCGTGGACGCGCTCGACGACCATCTCGACGCCCGCCGGGAGGAGGTCGTCAGGACCGTGGGATCCGGGCAGGCCGCGCTGCTGTCCGGCGTCTTCCCCGGGCTCGCGGCCGACGACGCCCCGATCGGCGGCGCACTGCCCGGCGACGAGCCCGCGCTGGCCGACGACCGCAGCGGCCTGGCCCGATATCGGCTCTACCGGGCCGTACGGCACCTGGTGGGCGGGCTGGCCGGGACCGCCGGCCTGCTGCTGGTGCTCGACGACGTCCACTGGTCCGACGACGGCACGCTCGAGTTCCTCGACCACGTCGTGCGGCACCCGCCCGCCGGCCCGGTGCTGATGGCCGTGGCCTACCGCCCGGCCCAGGCCGCCCCGCGCGTGGCCAGGCTGGCCGCGGCGGCCGGGCCGCGCGGCCACGAGGTCGCGGTCGGCCCGCTCAGCGCGGCCGAGGTCCGGCAGTTCCTCGGCCCCGACGTGAGCCGGGGACGCGGCACGGCCCTGTACGAGGCCAGCGGCGGCAACCCGTTCTATCTGGAGGCGCTGGCCCGGATGGGCGGCACGGACGTGACCGAGCTGCCGCCGACCGTGCTCGCCGCGCTCCAGGTCGAGCTGGGCGACCTGTCCCCCGGCGCGCTGCTGGTGGCCCAGGCCGCCGCGGTCGCCGCCGACGAGTTCGAGCCGGCCGTCGCCGCCGTGGCCGCCGAGGTGCCGCCGGCCGCCACGCTGGCCGCGCTGGACGAGCTGGTCGAGCGCGACATCGTCCGCAGCACGGGCGGGCGGTTCCGCTTCCGCCACCCCCTCGTGCGGCGGGCCGTCTACGAGTCGGCGGCCGCGGGCTGGCGTCTGGGCGCGCACGCCAGGATCGCCGCCCACCTGGCCGAGCTGGGCGCCCCGGCGACCGTACAGGCCCACCATGTGGAGCATTCGGGGTCATTCGGCGACCGGCGGGCGGTGGAGGTGCTGGTGGACGCGGCCCGCGCGGTGACCGCGCACGCGCCGGCCACCTCGGCGCACTGGCTGCAGGCGGCGCTGCGGCTCATGCCGGACGACGCCGCGGCCAGGGAGGACCGGCTCGCCCTGATGCTGGAGCTGAGCTGGGCCCAGGGGATCAGCGGCAGGCTGGCCGAGGGCCGCGACACCGCCCGCGAGCTGCTGCGCATGCTGCCCGAGGACGACTACCCCCGCAGGGGCCGCGCGGCCCGGGTCTGCGCGCTGATGGAGCGCCAGCTCGACCGCCCGCAGGAGGCCAGGGCGCTGCTGCTCGACGAGCTCAGCCGGATGCCCAACCCGCGGGCGGCCGCCGCGGTGCCGATGCGGATGCGCCTGGTCGCCGAGAGCATGATGCGGGTGGACTTCCGGGCCGCCCAGGCCGTGCTCGACCTGATGCCCGACAACGCCGACGACTGGGAGCCCGGCCTCGCGGTCGCGGTGGCGGCGCTGCGCCCGATGCCCGCCCTGGCGGCCCGCCGTACGGACGACGCGATGCGCTACGCCGAGATCGCCGGCAAGCTGCTCGCGGACGCGCCGGACGAGCACCTGTCCGAGTGGCTGGACGCCATCGCCTGGCTCTGCTGGGCCGAGTCCTACCTGGGCCGTTACGGTGAGGCGCTGCGGCACTTCGACCGGGCGGCGGCCGTCGCGCGGTCGACCGGGCAGACCTACATCCTGACCAACCTGCTTGCGGGCCGGGCCAAGACGCTGGTGGCGACGGGCCGCCTGGCGGAGGCCAGAGCCACCGCCGAGGAGTCCGTCGAGGGGGCCAGGCTGCTCGACTCCGGCCAGCAGCTCGTCTTCGCGCTCACCCAGCTCTGCCTGGCCGAGTCGTGGAGCGGCGACGACGAGGCGGCCGTCCGCGCCGGCGAGGAGGCCGTGCGCTGCGGCGTCGGTGCGGGCGAGACCTGGGAGGCCACGGCCCGCTACGCGCGGGGACAGGCCCTGGTCAACGCGGGCCGGTTCGCCGACGGCGTCGAGGCGGTGCTGGACGCGTGCAACCGGTTCGATTCGCCGCGGGTGGACCCGGGAACGCTGCTCCAGGCGTGCGAGACGCTCGCCTACGCGGACGCCTCCCGCGAGACGAGCACTGGGGTCGACGCTGGGGCCGGCACTGGGGTCGGCACTGGGGTCGACGCTGGGGCCGGCACGGAGGCGGCCGCGCGGGCGGCGCAGTGGGCGGCGCTCGCCGTGCGGCTGGAGGAACCGCGCCTGCCGGCCTACTGCGGCTTCGCCGCGCTCGCCCGCGCCCACGCGCTGGCGCGTCAGGACCCGTCCGCCGCAGCCCAGGCCGCGGAGGAGGCGGCCCGCCTGCTGGCGGCGGGCGAACGGCGGCTCGACGCGGGCCGGGCCCTGCTCACCGCCGGGCTCGCGCATCTCGGAGTGCCCGGCGGCCGGAGCCGCGCCAGGGAGAACCTGCGCGCCGCGGCCGAGGTCTTCGACTCCTGCGGCGCCCGCGCGCTCAAGGCGCGTACCGAGCGTGAGCTGCGCCGCCTCGGCGTACGGGTGGGCGGCGGCGCGACCACGGCCGCGGGCGGGGAGGCGGCCAGGTTCGGGCTGTCGCCCCGGGAGCTGGAGGTGGCGCTGCTGGTCGCCGAGGGGCTGACCAACCAGCAGGTCGCCCAGCGGCTCTTCCTCAGCGTCCGCACGGTGGAGACGCACCTGTCGCGGATCTTCGCCAAGCTGGAGGTGACCTCCCGGGTCGGCGTGGCGACCGCCCTCACGCGGTGAGTGCCGGCAAGTACGGGTTTTCCACGATGTCGCCGCTATGGCTGGTCTTGAGATCGTAGCCCCGGCAGAAAGGCGATCGGATGGAACACCGCATACCCCGGTTCACGCTTGACGGCGTGCGGGACGCCGAGGTGACGGTTCATCCGTTCGCCACCGAGGACGAGCTGGGGTTACAGCTCACCCGGTTCCGCAGCCACGACACGCCGGCGCAGGGGGCGCAGGACGACGTCGTGCTGCTCGTGCACGGACTGACCTCGTCGAGCGACATGTTCATCATGCCGGAGCACACGAACCTGGTCGGGTTCCTGCACGACAACGGGTTCGGCGACGTGTGGGCGCTGGACTTCCGGATGAGCAACAGGTTTCCGTACACCATGGAGACCCGCAGGCACACGCTGGACGACATCGCCCAGTACGACCACCCGGCAGCACTGCGCGAGATCCGCCGCCACGTGGGGGCGCGGCGGATCCACGTGGTGGCCCACTGCCTGGGGTCGGTGAGCTTCCACATGAGCCTGTTCTCCGGCGCCGTGAGCGGGATCGCCAGTGTGGTCGCCAACAGCGTCGCGCTGACGCCCCGGGTGCACCCCTGGGCCCGCCTCAAGCTCACCCTCGGCCCGGCGCTGCTGGAGTACGGCACGGGCCTGTCCTACCTGGACCCGCGGTTCAGGGACGCGCCCCCGCTGACGCGGCGGTGGCTGCTGGCCCGCGCCGTCTCCTTCTTCCATCCCGAGTGCCGGGAGGCCGCCTGCCACATGCAGAGTTTCATGTGGGGCAGCGGCAGGCCCGCGATGTACCGTCACGGCAACCTCACGCCGAGCACGCACCTCCACGAGCGGCTCGCCGACCTCAACGGCGCCAGCGACCTGCACTACTACCGGCACGTGCGGAAGATGGTGGCCGCCGGGCGCGCGGTGAAGCACGACCCGGGCGACCCGAGGTTCACCGCGCTGCCGGACGACTACCTCGTCAACGCGGCCGACGTCGACACGCCCATCCTGTTCCTGACGGGCGACCACAACGACGTCTTCACCGACTCCAACATCGTCTGCCACCGCCTCCTGTCGAGGGAGGCGCCGGGGCGGCACGAGCTGCGGGTCCTGCCCGGCTACGGGCACATCGACCCCCTGATCGGCAAGAACGCGCACCGGGACGTCTTCCCGCACATCCTCGACTTCCTGAAGCGGCACAGCGGTCGCTGACCGCGTCACTGAGAGAAACTATGGAACACGTCGACGCGGTCGTGGTCGGTTCGGGTTTCGGCGGAGCGGTCGCCGCCTACCGCCTCGCCGAGGCGGGGCTGTCGGTGGTGGTGCTCGAGCGCGGCAGGGCGTACGCGCCGGGGGACTTCCCGCGCGGCCCGGCCCAGCTCGGCCGCGCCTTCTGGGACCCCGCCGAGGGCCTGTACGGGATGTTCGACATCTGGAGCTTCTCCGACTGCGACTCGGTGGTCGCCAGCGGGCTCGGCGGCGGCTCGCTCGTCTACGCCAACGTGATGCTGCGCAAGGACGAGGACTGGTTCGTCCACGAGCAGGCGCTGCCCGGCGGCGGCTACGAGTCGTGGCCGGTGACCAGGGCCGATCTCGAGCCGCACTACGACGCGGTCGAGCGCATGATCGGTGTCTCGCCCTACCCGCTGAGCCATGCCGGCTTCGACGACACGCTGAAGACGCTCGCCATGCGGGACGCGGCGGCCGAGCTGGGGCTCGACTGGCGGCTTCCGCCGCTGGCGGTCAGCTTCGCGCCGTCGCCCGGGGCGCAGCCCTGCCAGGACGTGCCGATCGCCGGTCCCGCGTACGGCAACCTGCACGGCGTGCCGCGCCGTACGTGCCGGTTGTGCGGCGAGTGCGACCTCGGCTGCAACGAGGGCGCGAAGAACAGCCTCGACCACACGTACCTGTCGGCCGCCCGGCACCACGGCGCCGATTTGCGCACGCTGCACGAGGTGCGGCGCATCAGGCCGCGCGTGGGCGGCGGCTACGACGTGCAGTACGTCGAGCACATGCCGCGCGGGGACGAGGCGGGCTCGGACGGCGACGGGCCGCCCCGGTGGACCGGGCCGCACACGATCAGCTGCGACCGGCTCGTCCTGGCCGCCGGCACCTACGGCACGTCCTACCTGCTGCTGAAGAACCGGGCGGCCTTCCCCGGCCTCAGCGGGACGCTCGGCACCCGCTTCTGCGGCAACGGGGACATGCTGGCGTTCCTGCTGCGGGCCACCGACCGGAGCAGGACCCGGCCCATCCGCGCGAGCCGCGGGCCGGTCATCACCAGCGCGATCCGCCTCGACGACGGCGCGGACGGGCGCGGCGCCTACATCGAGGACGGCGGCTATCCCGAGTTCGTCGACTACCTGGTCGAGGGCGCGGACATGAGGCCGGGGCGGGTCGCCCGGTTCCTGCTGCGGCGGCTGCGCAACATCCTCACCCACGACACCAACCTGTCGGCGGAGTTCGCCGACCTGATCGGGCGCGGCGAGCTGTCGGGCACCTCGCTGCCGCTGCTCGGCATGGGCCGCGACGTCCCCGACGGGAGGCTGCGCCTGCGCGACGGCCGGCTCGACGTGGACTGGACGGCCGAGAGCAGCGAGGACTACTACGAGCGGCTGCGTGCGATCATGCGCAGGATCGGCGACGTGCTCGGCGCGGAGTACGCCGACAGCCCGCCGTGGTGGCGCAAGCGGGTCATGACCGTGCATCCGCTGGGCGGCGCGCCGATGGGCCGCCATCCGGGCGAGGGGGTCTGCGACGCGTACGGCGAGGTCTTCGGCTTCCCCGGACTGTACGTGGCGGACGGCGCGGCCCTGCCGGGGCCGGTCGGCGCCAACCCGTCGCTGACGATCGCCGCGCTCGCCGACCGCATGAGCACCCGGATCCTGGAGGCCCGCGCGTCCGTCGCCGCTTCCGTGGCGAGGGCCGAGGCCGTGAGGATGTCCGCCGTGCCGCCGGTCGCGGTGGGGCCGGTCGCGGTGGGGCCGGGGGTTGTGCCGGTGGGGGCGGCGGCCGGCGCGGTGCCGGTCGCCACGCAGGAGGCTCAGGAGACGATGGGAGCACCGGAGACGCAGGCAGGTGGCGGGACAGCACAGGCCGCCGGCGCAGCACAGGCGGGTGGCGGGGCACAGGCCGCCGTCTCCGGGGGCCGTCCCTTCACGGCCCGGCCCGCGGACGAGCCGAGCGTGTTCGAGGGCCGGACGTCGCTGTGGTTCGTGGAGGAGATGCAAGGACTCCTGATGCCCGGCCCGCCCCGCAGCCCGGCCCACAGGGGCGGGGCCGGAGGATGCCCGATCGCCTTCCGGCTCACGATCACCATCGACGACATCGACCGTTTCCTCACCGAGCCCGAGCACGAGGGCAGGGCGGAGGGCTGGATCGAGGCCGACCTCTGCGGGGGCCGGCGGCCGATCGCCCGGGGCTCGTTCAACCTGTTCGTCCCCGGGGAGACGGCCGGGCAGCGGCGCATGTGCTACCGCCTGCACTTCTGGGACGCCGACGACCGCCCCCGCACCCTGGCCGGGCACAAGGAGATCCAGCCGGGCGCGCCGACCCGCCTGTGGCTGGACACCTCCACCCTGCACGCCCGCCTGCTGGAGGGGCACGTCGAGGAGGACGGGGACGAGGACGCCGCCGTGGTCGCCACGGGCACGCTGCGCATCCTGCCGTCCGACCTCGTACGGATGCTCACGACCTTCCGTACGGCCGGGCCGGACGGCGCGGCGGCCGTGACCCGCTTCTGCCGGTTCTTCCTGGGCGAGCTGTGGGAGGTCTACGGCCCCGGCTGATCTCTCCCGTAGGGGTCGTAGTCGACCTCCAGCGGTTCCTGATCCGGCCGGTCGGGCTCGGGGACGTGCCGGAGGTTGACCCTGATCCTGGTCCAGGTGGAGCTGCGCCCCCGCATCGAGTCGACCAGGACGTCGGCCGGCTGCAACAGGCGGGCCACCTCGGGGTGACGGGCCTTCCACCGTTCGAGCCCGGCCATCGCCTCGTCCCGCGTGGCGGCCCTGGCGATCTCGACGAGCGGCATGACGGACTGACGCCGCCCCTGCCGGGGCGGGGCCGCGGGCTTGTCCGGCCGCGGCCCCTGGGCCTCGGCCAGCTCAAGCAGGGCGTCGAGGGACCCCGCCCGCTCGTCCATCCCGGCCCACGGGTCGCCCGTCTCGGCGTACCGGTCGGGCATCGACGTGAGCGTGAAGTCCTCCGGCCGGCACCCGGGCACCTCGTTCCAGGCCAGCGGGGCCGAGACCAGGCCGGTCGGCCGTACGGAGTAGGCGGAGGCGACGGTGTGGTCGCGGGCGTTCTGGTTGTAGTCCACGAAGACGCCCTGCCGCTCCTCCTTCCACCACCGGCTGGTGGCGACGTCCGGTTCCCGGCGCTCGACCTCCCTGGCCACGGCCTCGGCGGCCCGCCGCACCTCCCGGAAGGTCCAGCGCGGCTCGATGCGGGCGTAGACGTGGAATCCGCGCGAGCCCGACGTCTTGGGCCAGGCGGTCAGGCCGTGCTCCTCCAGCACGTCCCTGGCGACCAGGGCGACCCGGACGATCTCCCCCCAGCCGACGCCGGGCACCGGATCGAGGTCGATCCGCAGCTCGTCGGGGTGGTCGAGGTCGTGGGCCCGCACGGGATGGGGGTTGAGGTCGACGCAGCCCAGGTTCACCGTCCACAGCAGGTGGGCGAGGTCGCGGATCACCACCTCGTCCGCCGTGCGGCCGGAGGGGTAGCTCAGCTCGACGACCTCCACCCACTCGGGGCGCTTGGCGGGTGCGCGTTTCTGGAAGAACGCCTCCCGGTCGACGCCGTGCACGAACCGCTTGAGTATCACCGGCCGGTCGGCCACGCCGCGCACCGCCCCCTCGGCGACCACGCGGTAGTAGGAGATCAGGTCGAGCTTCGTGTGCCCGGTCCGCGGGAAGACCACGCGGTCCGGATTCGTGATCTTCACGATCCTGCCGTCGAGCTCCAGCGTCATGCCGCCACACTACGTCGCGTCTCCTCCCCCAACCGGCGGCACGCGTGGCGCCGGGGCGCTGACATTCGCGGTCGGACACTCTAAGATCGCCGCCCATACCGCATATGTGGCAGGAAAGGCGGGCGCAGCCCTTGATCTCCGAACGATGGACCGCGTCGG
The DNA here is from genome assembly GCF_900156315.1 of Microbispora rosea. Lineage (GTDB taxonomy): Bacteria > Actinomycetota > Actinomycetes > Streptosporangiales > Streptosporangiaceae > Microbispora > Microbispora rosea. The sequence goes on from NZ_FTNI01000003.1 coordinate 287,884, forward strand.
CCGTGGAAGGGCTCATCTCGTTGCCGCTGGAGTCCCTGCTCACCGGGGACTACGAAGCCGATCCCGCGCTCGTCCACGAGCGTCTGCGCACCAGGTATGGCCCGGTGGCCCCCATCGACGTCATGGGCGTGCCGGTCTGGTTCGCGATGGGCTACGACGAGGTGCTGCACATCATGCAGAACGCGCGCGAGGTGTGGAGCAAGCGCGTGGACCACTGGCGGGCGTACGCGGAAGGGCGCGTTCCCGCCGACTGGCCGCTGCTCGCCCTCCTCCAGGCCGACAACTCGGGTTTCCACGACGGGGAGAGGCACCGGGGTCTTCGCGGCGCCTGGATCGCGGGGCTCCGGCCGTTCCAGGAGCCCGGGAGCGAGCAGGCGCAGCGGCTCGAACGCGCCATGGTGAGATACTGCGACGACCTCGTGGGCGTGATCGCGGAAGGCGGGCCCGCCGGGTCGGCCGATCTCGCCGCGCAGTACGCGCGGCCGTTCCCGTTGCTCGTCGCCAACCACCTGCTCGGCGTCACGATCGAGCGGGGCGAGGAACTGCTGGAGGACCAGTGGCGCCTGCTGGACGGCGCCGACTCCGCCGGGGCGTACCAGCGGTTGCACGCCGCCCTCCTCGAACTGGCGACGGTCAAACGGCAGCGGCGCGGCGACGACCTGCCGTCGTACATGATCGAGGCGAAGCCGGACCTCACCGACGAGGAACTCGCCCGCGAGCTGATGATGCTGTCCGGTTTCCTCGACTTCACGGGCAGCCTGATCTGCAACGTCATCCTGGAGGCGATCACCAATCCCCGGCTCAGGGAGAGCCTGTCGGTCGGCGCGATCGAGGAGGTGGTCAACCGCGTCGCCCTGGCCAACCCGGCGCTGGCCAACCTGACCTTCCGTTACGCCAGGACGGAGGTGAAGCTCGGCCGCTTCACGATCGCGGCCGGCGACCCGGTGATGCTGTCCATCGCGGGCGCGCACGCCGACCCGCGGTTCGCCGGCGCGCTCGCCCGCGACACCATCCGCAGCACCCGCGCCCACCTCGCGTGGGGCGCGGGCCCGCACAGGTGCCCGAGCCAGCGGCTGGCCACCCAGATGTCCACGATCGCGGTGCGCCGCCTTCTCGACCGGTTCTCGACGCTGAAGCCGGCGCTGCCGTCCGGCCGGCTTCCCTGGCGCCCCTCCCCCTTCGTGCGCGCGCTGCGCGCCCTGCCCGTGCACTACGAGCTCAGCCGGAGCTTCTCCGGCACGCCCCGGCCCGAATCCGGCGGTGAGCCGTCGCCACCGGCTTTGAAGGACGCCACGCAGGACGGCGGCGACGGTCGCCCGAGGTCCGGTCTCCTGGCGTTCCTCCGCAGGCTGCGCCGCACGCAGTGAGTCACGAGCGGATCTGACGGGCGATCATGGGGTCGGTGATCTCGGTGTCGGCGGCGAGCAGGAAGGCCTTGGACACGATCACCGACAGCATGCCGCCGTCCTCCTCGAAGGGCAGGAAGACCCGGTCGCCGGACCCCCGGGGGACGATGCACAGATAGGCGTCGTCGGGCTCCATCAGGATGTTGCCCGACCCCAGATGAATCTTGTACGTCCGCAGCTCACCCCGCACCACCAGGAAACGATCGGTCAGCCCACACCGATCGGCGATCGCCAGCCGCGGCAGCAACCGGGCGAGGGCGTCACGACGCACCCGGGCGTTCTCGGACAGGTCCCCGAAGCCGTAGGACCGCCAGTAGTCCCGCAGCCGTTCCTCCCCCTGGTCCAGCCACTCCGGATCGGCGCCGATGGACGCGACCGCGACGAACAGGTCCACGTCCCGCATCGCCTCGCTGAACACCAGCGGCGGCACCTCGGCCAGCGGCGCCTCGCGCCAGCCTCCCCCGGCCATCCGGTGGAAGCGCACCTGGTCGGTGGCGGCGTAGCCGTCCTCGTGCCAGAGGTATTCGTGGAAGAACGTCGCCCGCCACCGTCCACCGGCCAGCACTCGCCTGGCCTCCCCCTCGCCGCCCCCGTCCCAGGGCCCCAGATAGTCGGCCTGCCACCCGCGCTGCTTGAACAGCGCGTACAGCCTGCGGTAGCCGACCACGTGCCCGGCGAACCGGTCGGAATACGTCGCGGTCGACTCCTCGGCGGGCGTCAGCAGGTACACCTCGCGGAAGGCCTGCTTGAGCGGCTGGCGCAGCTCCTTGTCCTGCACGGCCTCACGCCAGGCCCGCACCTCTTCCGGCGTGGCGCGGGCCGGATGCCACAGCCGCACCGGAACGTCCGGCACGTTCATCCCGAGCTCGCTGCGCCACACCCCGGGCGACATCTCGAAGTCCCAGATCAGCCGGTCCGCGATCGGGTGCCCCTCCAACTGGCGGTAGGGCGGCGTGACCTCGTGGGCGTAGCCGGCCTCCAGCGCTCTGATCAGGGTCGTCTGGCGCCGGCGGGCCTGCTTGGCCAGCTCGCGTAACCGCTTGACCTCATCGGGGTGCTCCCGTCTGACCGCGGCCGGGACCGTCTTGAGCCTCCTGTCCCCGTGCCACCACGACAGCTCGGCCTCGCCCTCGGTCGAGATGACCGCGGTGTGCTCGCCCAGCGTCTGCCGTACACGCCCGTCAGGCAGGCGGAAGGCGACCTCCACCCGGTCGGCCAGCGCGGATTCGACGCGCTTCAGCATGCGGTCCAGCTGCTTGGACACCCCCGCGTGCCGCGTCACGTCCCTGGCCGCGCGGAGGGCGGAGACGGCCTCCGGAGTCGGGTGGTCCTCGACCGCGCGGGCGATCTCGAACAACACGCCCTGGGAGGGCAGCGTCCTGGCCTGGGTGGGCGCCACCGCGAGCCCGCGTACCAGCCGCTCCAGCAGGTCGGGCAGCCACGGCTCGTCCCGGAAGAGCGCGAGCCGTGCGGCGCGCCCGATGGTCTCCTTCTCCCCCTCGGCGAAGGCCTTGTCCGCCTTGTACGGCAGTTCCCCGGCGTGGATCGCGACGACGCGGGCGTCGGCCGCCTCCAACGTGTCCCGGACGAAGACGGCGTAGCCGGGAAGAGCGGCCAGGCGCTCCCGGACGTCGGGCAGGGGCGGCGAGGCGTTGTAGGAGCGCTCGCACACCGACTCGGCGAACAGCGCCCGCCGTGGCACGTCCCATCCGGGCAGCAGTTCCAGCTCGGTCACGGCCAGCGGCCCGCGCCCGGCGGTGAGCCGCCCGGCCACCTCCGCGTCCAGCCCCGCGAGCCCGGCGACCGCCAGCAGCGGGAAGGGCTCCCCGAAGCGCTCTCGCCGGAGCAGGAACCTCACCAGAGTGCGGGCCCGGCCGGCCAGCCGGTCGTACGGCGCACCCGCCGGGCAGCGGACCAGCGCGCCCACGCCGACGCACAGGTCCGCCCACTTCCGGGTCGCCAGGCCTTCGACCAGGGCGTCGAACAGGTCCAGACACGCCGCGGGCGTGAAGAGCGGCTGGCGCTCCCTGGCCTGGTCCTCGACCGCGAACCTGGCCGCAATGGCATCGCCTCGCTGCTTGCCGACCCGGTACGCCGAGGGGAGCAGTGCGCCCAGCTCGTACGCGCTGAGCGGGGAGGCGTCGGGCCACTGTGCGGCGTCCGTGACCACGCCCGTCAGCAGGTCGTGCAGGTGCCGTGCCTGCGGAGACAGCTGTATGTCAGAAACGTTCATGAACGGACCCGCCGGAAGTCGCCAGGAAAGATCGAATGACGGCGCCATCTATAGCAGGCACAGACGACAAATCCGGCGGCGCGCGGCCGCACGCCGTCGTCCGCGTCGGCCGGTTCCCACGATGTAGTAACGGAGGCCGGTGGCGACGGGCGCCCGAGGCCCGGTCTCCTGGCCTTCCTCCCGCAGGCCGCGCCCCTGGCAGTGACGCGGGCGAGGTCATGCGAACCAGGTCATCGCCTGCCCGTGCGGCAGGGTCCAGGCGAGCGGTCTCCCGTCCAGCGCGAGGACACTGTGCAGTGCCGCGCCCGGCGGCTCCGGCAGACCGGCGTACGGCAGCACATCCGCGGTCTCGTTCGCGATCCAGTGCCCCGGCAGCCCCCGGACCACCTCGGCGAACGCCTCGCGCCGCGGCGCGGGCACCTGGTAGAGCACCGAGGTGTGGAACACCACCAGCGTGGCCCCCGCAGGGGCCTTCGCGGCCAGCCCCTGCAGGTCGTCCGCCAGGTCGCCGCGGACGAGCAGCGGCGGCTCGGCCGCCGCGACGGCCGCCGCAGCCCTCAGCCGGGCCCGCCGCCCCTCGTGCTCCGGCCAGACGAGGGCGTCGAGCCACGCGAGGTCGGCGGGATCGGTCACGTCGAGCGGGTTCAGATCCAGACCGGCCCGCCACACCACGTCGGGTAGCCGGGCCGGCGGCGCCACCCCGGTCGCTTCGCACTTCAGGACGGGCTCGCCCGAGCCGACCGGACGGTCGCCGTAGCGGTAGGCGTACCGGTCGGGGTAGAGGCACAGACCGGCCGAGGCCCCGACCTCAAGCAGCGCGAGCGGCTGCGGCAGCGCGGCGAGCACCGGCAGCAGCACCGCGCACCGCCCGGCCTCGTTGGTCTGCGTGGCCCGGGTGCGCATCTCCGCTTCGACCGCCGGCCAGTTCCCCATGGTGTAGTCGCGGAACGCCGCGGGGTCCTCGACCGGGCCGCCGAGGAGACGTACGACGGCGAACAGCAGGTTCGGCTGCCGCTTCGCCGGCGGGAGCGCGCGGAGCAGCGCGAGCATCTCGGGGTCGCGGGCGACCGCGAGCGCCAGGCGCTCGTATGACGGGGACACGCCGTGTGCCTCTCGCGCGGCGAACTCGGCGTAGATCTCGGCGGTCGTCATACCGCCATCGTCGTCGAGTCCCGCCGCCGGCGCGCGCGGCGGAGCGGGATCAGGCGAGACCCGCGGCGCGGAGGGCCTCGCCGAAGACGCTGCGGTTGGCCCGCTGATCGGCGACCGCCCGCCCGAGTGCCTCGGTGTCCGAGGCGCGGAAAACCGGAACGTCCTGCTCGATCACGATCCAGCCCTCGTAACCCGATCGCCGCAGCTCGGCCAGGACGGGGGGCAGGTCCAGATCGCCCTGCCCGAGCGGCGGGAAGCCGCCCGCCGCGACCAGGTCCCACAGGTCGCCGCCGCTCGCGCGGATCCGCGCGAGGACGTCCCGGGAGGCGTCCTTGACGTGCACCTGCCGGATGCGCGGGGACCAGTCGCGGATCGCCGCCACAGGGTTGCCCCCGGCCAGCCACAGATGCCCGGTGTCCAGGCACAGCGAGACGTCCGTCGAGCCGAGCAGCCGCTCGATCTCCTCCGGCGTCTCCACATCGGTGCCCAGGTGGTGGTGGAAGACGGGTTCCAGGCCGCGGTCGCGGCAGCGGGCCGCCGCCTCGGCGATCCGTCCGGCGTACGCGGGCCAGTCGCGGTCGGGCAAGGAGATCCTCGGGTCGGCCGGCATGCCGGGACGGGCGAACCGCTCGGGCCGGTCCGGGCAGGCGAGCGTCGGCCGCGGCGCGAACCGCGGATCGTCCGCCCCGGCCCCGGCCCCGGCGTCGTGGACGGCGGTGAACACGTCGAGGGCGGCGTCGAGGGCGGCCAGGTCCTCGCGGAAGCCGTCCGGGTCGTCGTAGCGCAGGTCCACCCAGCCGCCGGCGAGCCCGAGACCGTGCGCCGCGAGCCGCTCGGGAAGGGTACGCGCCGTGCCCAGGTAGCCGAGCGGGCCGGAGTCGGTGCCGTCGTACCCGGCCTCGCGCATCGTCGCGAGCACCTCCTGCGGCCCCAGCGGCGCGCCGTCCTGCCGGTAGACGCCGAAGTTGACGGGCGCGCTCGCCACCCGCACCGCCCAGGGGGCCGGGTGTGCCCTCACCCCGTCACCGCCGGGAAGCGCGCGAGCCGGACCGGCCGGAGCTCGCCGCTCGTGATGAGCCGAAGGACCTCCCGCCGCACCGCCTCGGCCGCGCTCTCGCCATCCGGGTCGCGGGACACCTGCTCACCCTTTCCACTTCCCAGGGACGAACCATGACAGAGCATGGTCCGCCCGATTGAACCACAACCCGCTCGTCGCATCCTGCCATCAGGCGTGGTCACATGGACTTCTCAGAGTGATCCGCCGAGGTAGCGTTCGGCCAGCTCACAGCTGCCCTGGGTGTAGCCGGCGCCGAGTTCCCCCGCGACGTCGGCGGCCGAATGGGAGCCTATCCACGCGACGAGGAGGAGGCGGCGGAACATTATGAACGTCCAGATCTCGGCCTCGTCCTCCTTCGGGAGGTCGAGCACGGACCGGTAGCCGCGCACCCACGATTCGGCCATGTGCGGCACCTCCGGCCGGTGCTCGATGAAGCTGACGGCGGCGCCGAGGTCGTAGAGATACCAGCCGAGGCCGCAGTCGTCGAAGTCGATGACGCTGGTTCCGGCCCGGCCGTCCACCAGGAGATTGGCCAGGCGCAGGTCGGCGTGGATGAGCCCGTACCGGTCGGGGCCCTTGCCGAACCGCTCCAGCCTGCGGCGCAGCTCGTCCTCCAGCCGGGCGAGCACGGCGTGCGCCTCCCGGTCCACACCGACGCCGTCCTGCCACCTGCCCCACCGCGCCCGCGGGCCGAAGGCGGCGTCCAGGTCCCAGTGGAATCGGGTGAAGGACGCCGGCCTCGCCCAGGCGCGGGCGTGGCGGTGCATGCGGGCGGTCAGCGCGCCCAGCCGTTCGAACTCCTCCACCAGCCGGTCCTCGGCCGGCTCCGCACCGGGGAGGAACTCGAACATCACGCAGTGACGCGGTTCCGAACCCGGCTCCCGCACGGTGACGACGCGCGACCCGTCGCGGGCGGGCAGCACGCGCGGCGTGACGACCCCGGCCTCGTCACGCAGCGCGTCGAGCCACGCCAGCTCGCTGGCGATGGCCTCCAGCGAGTGGTAGCCGAGCCGGTGGACCCGCAGGATCGCCCGGCGCCCGCCGTCGCCGACGGTGAAGGTCGCGTTCTCCGAGACGTTGAGCAGCGTCACGGAGGCCTCAGGGGACACGTCGTAGCGCCGAAGGGCGCGGCGCGCGACCCCCTCGACGCGGGTGAGGACGTCACCGCCGGCGGACAGGTCGTGGACCTGCATGCGTTCTCCTATCGGCTCCTGTGGAAGTGTCCGTCAGATCTTCCCCCGCGGTGTTTCCCGCACGGCCCATCGGGGTGCTCACGTCCGCCGGTCGTGCCGGAAAAACCCCTTTCCCGCCCGGGGCGGTATCCGTACACTCGCCAATGATCACGCGCGCCGCCGCACCGCGACGCGCGCCTTGACCGAGAGAGAGGAGTTGACCATGCGCAAGCGCATCCCGGTCGTCGTCCTCCGGTCACGGCACGAGGTGATCCTGGTGTCTACGTCGCTTCCCGGTGCCCGCCGCGCGGCCGGCACCGGACGTTCCTGACGAACTCCGCACCCCTGCGAAGGACGGACCCCCGGCCCGGGGCCGCTCTCGAGCTGCACTGCAACCGCTCTGGAGCCGCTCCGGCCACGCCGAGGCCGGCACAGAGACCACGCGGAGACCACCGGAGACCACGCTGAGGTCGCGCTGGGCCGCTTCGAGGCTTTGAGGCTTCAGGCAGGCTCGCGGTCCGGCTCCACGTGACGGCTCCGCCTGCCGTACGCCGGGATCCCCGGCGGCCCTCGCATGGTCTCCCCCAGGGGTCGCGTCCGGCCCGAAGCGGCCGGTTCCTCTCGTCAGGCCAATCGCGCCCGCCACCGTAGGCACCTTCCCGAAGGGCATGGCCATGCGCGCCGACCTGAACCGCAATCACCTCGTCCCGCCGACCGGCATCCGCAACCTGGGCATCCTCGCCCACGTCGACGCGGGCAAGACCACCGTCACCGAACGAATCCTCTACCTCGCCGGCGCCGTCCACCGGCGCGGCGAGGTGCACGAGGGCACCACCGTCACCGATTTCGACCCTCTGGAGCGCGACCGTGGGATCACCATCTTCGCCGCCGCCGTGAGCTGCCTGTGGGACGGCCACCGGATCAACCTGATCGACACCCCCGGTCACGTGGACTTCTCCGACGAGGTGGAGCGGTCGCTGCGGGTGCTCGACGGCGCGGTCGCGGTGTTCGACGCCGTCGCCGGCGTCGAGCCGCAGACCGAGTCGGTGTGGCGGCAGGCAGACCGGTACGGCGTGCCGCGCATCGCGTTCGTCAACAAGATGGACCGCGCCGGGGCCGACCTCGACACGGCGGTCGAGTCGATCCGCCGGCGGCTGCGGATCGTCCCGCTGGTCGTCCAGCTGCCCATCGGGCGGGAGGACGGGTTCGCCGGCGTGGTGGACCTGCTGCGGATGCGGGCGCTGGTGTGGGAGGCCGGCCGTGACACGGTCACCGAAGGCCCGGTGCCGGAGGCCCTCGCCGACGAGGCCCGCCGACGCCGCCGCCTGCTCGAAGAGACGGTGGCCGAGCTCCATCCGGCGGCGCTGGAGGAGTTCTGCGCCCGGCCGGAGATCTCGACGCCGACCCTGTCCGCCGCCCTGCGCGACCTGACCCTGCGTGGTGAGGCCGTGGTGGTGCTGTGCGGGTCGGCGTACCGCGACCGGGGTGTCGAACCGCTGCTGGACGCCGTCGTCGCCTACCTGCCCGCGCCGCCCGACGTGCCGCCCGTACGGGACGGGGCCGGGCAGGAGCGGCCCGCCGACCCGGCGGCGCCGTTCGCCGGGCTGGTCTTCAAGGTGCACGCCGCCCCCACCGGGCGGCTGACCTACCTGCGCGTGTACTCGGGGACGATCAGGAGAGGAGACGTCGTGCTGGACGCCGGCGCGCGGCGCACCGAGCGGATCGGACGCATCCTCCGGGTGCAGGCCGACCGGCGGACCGAGACGGACCGCGCCACGGCCGGGGACATCGTCGCGGTGGCCGGGGTCAAGGCCGCCCGCGCGGGAGCGACCCTCTGCGCTCCCGGGGCGCCGCTGGTGCTCGAACCGCCGGTCACGGCATCGCCGGTTGTCTCCGTGGCCGTCGAGCCGCGCGGGAGCGGCGACGCCGACCGGCTCGCGACCGCGCTGGCCCGCATGGCCGACGAGGACCCCTCGCTGTCGGTCCGCACCGACCCCGAGACCGGCCAGACGCTGCTGTCGGGAATGGGCGAGCTGCACCTGGAGGTCGCGGTGGAGAGGCTCCGGCGCGACCACAGGCTCGACGTCGCCGTCGGACGGCCCCGGGTCGCCTACCGGGAGACGGTCGTCCGCGGGGTGTCCGGGCTGCTGTACCGGCACGTCAAGCAGGACGGCGGCGCCGGGCAGTTCGCACACGTCGTGCTCGACGTGGAACCGCTGGAACACGACGCGGGCTTCGAGTTCCGGTCCACGGTCACCGGCGGCCGGGTGCCGCGCGAGTACGTCGGTGCGGTGGAGGCCGGCTGCCGGGACGCCCTCGCCGCGGGCCCGCTCGGAGGTCATCCGGTGACCGGCCTGCGGGTCACGCTGACCGACGGCGCGACCCACCCGAAGGACTCCTCGGAGATGGCGTTCCGCACGGCCGGGCGGCTCGCGCTGCGGGAGGCGCTGCGTGCCGCGGAGATGGCGCTGCTGGAACCGCTGGCCGAGGTCACGGTCACCGTGCCCGAGGACGCCGTCGGCGGGGTGCTGGGCGACCTCGCGGCCAGGCGCAGCCGGGTCACCGGTTCCGCGGCGCGGGCGGGCACCGTCGTGGTCACCGCGACCGTGCCGCTGGCCGAGCTGTTCGGGTACGCGACCCGGCTGCGCGGCCGGACCCAGGGCAGGGGCTCCTTCACGAGCCGCCCCGCCGGCTACGCCCAGGTGACCGGCTCCGTCCCGGGTCTCACGCGGTAGGCCCCTCGCGGCGGCCCCGCCCGCGCCTCGGCGCGGGCGGGGCCGTTCCCGTTCCTCTCGCGAACCGGGTCCGGGTGCACGGGGCCGGTTGACGCCCTTTTGGCTAACCGCTATCTATTGAGGGGTCGCAGAGGAGGGTGGCCCGTGCAGGACGTGGTGCTGGCGCTGCTGACCAAGGAGCCGTCGCACGGCTACGACCTGCGCCAGCGGCTGGCGGCAGCGCTCGGACCGCTGGGGGACACGCTGAACGCGGGGCAGATCTATGTGACGCTCACGCGGCTGGAGAAGGCGGGCCTGGTCGTCCAGGAGCGTGAGGACGCGCCGGTGCGCGGCCCGCGGCGCAAGGTGTACGCGCTGACCGCGGCCGGGCAGGAGCGGGTGGCCGCGTGGATGGCCGAGAGCGCCGGGCCCAGAGCGGATGTGACGGAGTTCCATCTGAAGCTGGTGGCCGCCGCGGAGTCGGGCCTGGCCGACCCGCTCGCGCTCGTGGACGCGCGGCGGCGGGAGCTGATGCGCAGCCTCGCCGAGGCCCAGCGCGCCGCCCTCGCTCACGACACGGTCTCGGAGGCCGGACTGCTTCTGGAGGGCATCGCGCTCCGGCTGCAGGCCGATCTGCGCTGGTTGGAGGCGTGCGAGCGGACCTGGTCCGCCCGCGTCCCACGCGGGGAAGGCGAAGGAAACGGATGAAGACAGTCGTACCGAGGGGCAGCGGCAAGAGCAGGGGCAGGGGCAGGTCGTCGCGGAGTGAGACGGGCGACAGCCCGCGCTCGGGACCGGCCGCCCGCCGGCCCGCCGAGCCTGCCGGGCCGGCGTTACGGGCGGTCGGCCTGACGCGCGTGTACGGAGAGGACGAGAGCCTGGTGTGGGCCGTCGACGGGGTCGACCTCGATGTCCCCGCCGGGCAGACGCTCGCCGTGACCGGGCCCAGCGGCTGCGGCAAGTCCACGCTGCTCCAGCTCCTCGGCGGGCTCGACCGGCCCAGTGAGGGCGAGGTGTGGCTCGGCGGCCTGCGCATCGACCACCTCGGCGAACGGGCGCTGGCCCGGCTGCGGCGCCGCTCCGTGGGGTTCGTCTTCCAGGCCTACCACCTGATGCACGAGCTGAGCGCGGCGCAGAACGTCGAGCTGCCCGCGCTGCTCGCCGGCGCCTCACCGCGGGCCGCCCGCCGCCGTGCCGCGGAGCTGCTCCAGCAGGTCGGGCTCGCCGGCCGCGCCCGGCATCTGCCCTCCGAGCTCTCCGGCGGGCAGCGGCAGCGGGTCGCGGTCGCCCGCGCCCTCGTCAACGATCCGCTGGTCGTCCTCGCCGACGAGCCCACCGGCAACCTCGACAGCGCCGCGACCCACGACATCCTCCGGCTCTTCGACGAGCTGCGCGCCGCCGGCCAGACCCTGGTCATGGTCACCCACGACGAGCGCGTCGCCGCCACCGCGGACCGCGTCGTCTCCATGCGCGACGGGACCGTGGCGGACGACACCCGCCTGGACGGCGACGGCCGCGGCACGAGGCACACCCACAGCCACGGCGGCGGCCACGGCGGCACAGGGCTCGGCGGCGGCACGGGGCTCGGCGCGCTGCTGCGCTGGGAGGACTGAGCATGGGACACCTGCTGCTGACCTGGCGTCTGATCCGGCACGACACGCGCCGCCGCCCCGCCGAGGCCCTCGTGTTCCTGATCGCCGTCACCCTCGCCATCGCCTCCCTGACGCTCGGACTGACGGCCCGCAACGCCCTGGCCACGGCGTACCTGAAGACCCGCGCGGCCACCGCCGGTCCCGACATCACCGCCATCACGACGGACACGGACCCGTCCGGCCTGGCCGGACGTCTCGCGGACACGCCCGGCGTGGCCACGCAGGCCGACCCGATCTTCGCGTTCGACACCACCATCCGGGCACACGGCCGGGCCGCGCACTCCTCGGTCGAGGGACGTGACAACGCACCGTCCGCCGTGGACCGGCCGCTGGTGACCTCCGGGACCTGGGTGCGTCCCGGCGGCGCCGTGGTCGAGCGCGGCTTCGCGCAGGCACTCGGCGTGCGCGTCGGCGACCGCGTCACCATCGTCAAACGCAGCTATCCGGTCGTCGGGATCGCGATCAGCGCGGCCACCCCGGTGTATCCGTGGAGCGACTGGGCCCAGGGGCCCGGGCCGTCCGACTACGGCGGCAGGATCTGGCTCACCACGGCCGACGCCCACGCGGCGGCGGGCCACACCCCCGGTGTCCACCTGATCCACCTGAAGCTGACCGACCCCACGGATCCCCACCGGTGGAGCGCCACCGTGTTCACCGACGACCGCAGGGGCGACTCCTGGGTGAACACCCACAACTGGCAGACCGTCCTCACAACGGACGCCGTCATGATCAGGAACATGCAGCCCGCACTGGTCGTCGGCGGCTGGCTGCTCGCCGCGGCCGCGCTCGTCACCCTCGCCGCGCTCGCCACCGCGCGCGCCGCCCGCGACAACCGGCGTGCCGCACTGCTCAAGGCCGTCGGCGCCGGCCCGGGCACCGTCACCGCCGTACTGCTGGCGCCGCACCTGCTGCTGACCTTCCTGTCCACCGCGCTCGGACTGACCGCGGGGACGCTGGCCGCGCCCCACCTGATCGATCCCAGCGCCGGGCTGCTCGACACCGCCGGCCCTCCGGACTCCGTCACCGTCTTCGCCGCGGTCTTCCTCGCCGTCGTGGTCGCCGTGACCGGTGCGCTCGGTCCCGCCGTACGCGCCGCCCGGGGCAGCACCGTCCAGACCCTGGCCGACCCGGCGCACACGCTCACGCGCCACCCGCGCCTGAACGCCGTGACGGCCTACCTGCCCACCTCGCTGCTGCTCGGCGTCCGGCTGCTCGCCCGCCGGCCCGGCCGCGCCGTCCTGGCCTCCGCCGGCACGGCCGCCACCACCGTCATGGTCACCGCGCTGCTCACCTTCCACGCCGAACTCGACGCGACCCCCGCCGTCAGGCGGTTCGGCCCTCTCGAAGTGCGGACCGACCAGACCGGCCAGGTGCTGCTCGCCGTCACCTTCGCGCTGGTGGCGCTGTCCACGCTCAACACCGTGCTGCTCAGCTGGGGCACCGCCGTGCAGGCCCGGCGCGCCCTGACCATCACCCGCACCCTCGGCGCCACTCCCGGCCAGATCGTCGCCGCGCACTGCGTCACGCAGCTCCTGCCCGCGGCGCCCGGAGTGGCGGCGGGCATTCCGGTCGGGCTCGGCCTGTACTGGTTCTTCGCCACACCGATCACGCCCCCGGGATCGTGGTTGCTCACCGCCGCGCTCGCCATCCTGCTGGCCGTCGCGGCGCTGACCGCGCTCCCCGCGTGGGCCCACACCCGCGTGCCCGCGGGACGCGTCCTCACCATGGAAGCCGCGTGACCGCCCTCCGGTCCTCACCCGGCGGGCCCGGCGGCCACCGCGGCCGAATCCGGTAGCCTTAGATCGTACCGATCGGTTCGATCTATGCGAGGACGGATGACCCTCGAGATTCCCGCGGCCAACGCCGCCGTGACGTTCGACAGCGACGGCGAGACGCTGCTGGGCGTCCTTCACCTGCCGGCCGGGCCGGGACCGCATCCGGTCGTCGTGCTGCTGCACGGATTCCCCGGGCACGAGCGCAACTTCGACCTGGCCCAGCATCTGCGCCGCGCCGGGTACGCCGCCCTCGTCTTCCACTACCGCGGGTCCTGGGGCGTCGGCGGCTCCTGGTCGTGGGCCAGCGCACTGGAGGACGCCGCCCGCGTCGCGGCGGCCGTACGCGACCCGGGTTTCGCCGCCGCGCACCGCCTCGACCCGGACCGGCTGGCGCTGGCGGGGCACAGCTTCGGCGGCTTCGCCGCCCTGACGACCGCGGCGGGCGACCCGGGCATCCGCGCAGTCGCGTCGGTGTCGGCGTTCGACTTCGGCTCTGTCGCGGCCGCCTGCCGGGAGGACGCGGCGCTCCGGGCGGCGTACGTCGAGGGGTTCGGCGACGACCTGCTCCCCCTGCGGGGGACCAGCGGCGCCGCGCTCGTGGACGAGATGGTCGCGGCGGGCGATGCGTGGCGCCTGTCCGCGCTCGCCCCGAAGCTCGCGGACCGGCCGGTCCTGCTCGTCGGCACGGCCGGGCGCGACACCGTCACCCCCGCCGCGGAGCACCACGATCCCGTGGTGGCCGCCTACACCGCTCATCCGGTGCCGCGTCTGGAGCATCGCGTGTTCGTCACCGACCACGCCCTCTCCGACCACCGCCTCGAACTCGCCGAGACCGTCCGCGATTTCCTCGACCGGCACGTCGGCCGCTGAACGCCGGCCGCTGAAGGTCGGCGGTAGGCGGCCTTTCCGCGGGGTTCGCGTCGAGGGTGCGGTGCGACAGGAGAGCGAGCACGCCGCCTACTGCTCCCGCATGCCCCACGGGGTGCCGTACGCCGTGAGCAGGTCGAGGAACGGCCTGGGCGGCAGGGCTTCCGGGCCGAGGACGCCGGCGCCGGACCAGACGCCGGCGGCCATCAGTTCGAGGGCGACGACCGGGTTGACCGCGGTCTGCCACACCACCGCCTGGGAGCCGTACTCGCGCATGGACCACTGGTTGTCGACCACGTGGTAGAGGTAGACCTCGCGCGGGCTGCCGTCCTTGGCGCCCTTGACCCAGGTGCCGGCGCACGTCTTGCCGTGCATGCGGTCCCCCAGGGTCGCCGGGTCGGGCAGGCACGCCGCGACCACGTCGCGCGGGGACACCGTGGCGACGGCGCCGCCCTCGGCGGCGACCCGGACGGGCTCGGTGCGGTCCAGCCCCAGCAGGTGCAGGGTCCGCAGCGTGTCGATGAACTGGCCGCCCAGCCCATACTTGAAGGTCACCCGCTCGGCGTCGATCCAGCGGGGCACGAGCAGGACCTCCTCGTGCTCGACGTTGACGCACTCGACCGGACCGATGCCCTCGGGAAAGTCGAACACCTCCGGCTCGCTGAAGGGCGGGGTGGTGAACCAGCCCCGGCCGGCCTCGTAGACGACCGGCGGGTTGAGGCACTCCTCGATGGTGGTCCAGATGCTGAAGGACGGCGCGAAGTCGTACCCGTCGACGGTGAGGTCGGCGCCGTCGCGGATGCCGACCTCCTCGATGTGGTCGAACAGCTCGTCGGCGGCGTATCGGGCGAAGACGTCCGACAGCCCCGGCTCCACCCCGATGCCGACCAGGGCCAGCCTGCCCGCCTTCTCCCACTCGGCGGCCATCTCGAACTGGGCGTCCCCCAGCTTGACCCCGCACGCCTCGTGCGGGCGCTCCGGATGCGGGCGCGACAGCGACATCGCCATGTCCAGGTAGTGCGCGCCGGCCGACAGCGCCGCCCGGAACAGCGGCATCACGAACCGCGGGTCGGTGGCGTTGAGCAGGACGTCGCAGCGGTGCTCGGCCAGCAGTGCCACCACCGCGGCCTCGTCGCCCGCGTCCACCCGCCGGGCGGCGAACCGGGCGCCCGCCTCCCCCAGCGCGGCGACGGCCGCCTCCGCGCGGGACAGGTCGTAGTCGGCGACGACCATGTGCTCGAAGAAGGACCGGCGGGCCGCGATCCGGGTGATCGCCGTACCCACGCCACCGGCGCCGACGAGCAGAACACGCATGACAAAGCTCCCTTTTCCGGACAAAGACCCCTTTGGTGCACACGATCCAATGTCAAAGCCGTACGACACGTCAATGGTGTTGGCATAAGGTGGCGACGCAGGGAGGGAGCACCATGCCCAAACCGGTGGTTTCCGAGTCGGCGCGCCGACGGCGCCGCCCGACGAAGAACGGAGTCGTCCTCTCCGAGGACCTGATCGTGCGGACCGCGCTGCGCATGCTGCGTGAGCACGGCTCCGCCGGACTGTCCGTACGGCGGCTCGGCATCGCCCTGGGCGCCGACCCCAGCACGCTCTACCGCTACTTCGCCGGCATCGACGACCTGACCCTGGCCATCGGCGACCTGCTCATCGGCCGGGCCATGGACGGCTGGCACACCACCGGCGACTGGTGCGCCGACCTTCGCGAGCTGGGCCTGCGCATCCACGCGGCCTACCTCGAACACCCCCAGGCCGCGGTGCTGACCGCCAGCCGCATCAGCGGCAAGTCCCACGAGATCGCGGCCGACGAGGCGATCCTCGGGCTGCTGCGCGGCGCCGGTTTCCCCGACCGAGAGGCGGTCCGCGTCTACCACGCCTTCATCGACATGACGCTGGCCTTCGCCGCGCTGGACGCGGCGTCCCTCGCGCTGCCGGAGCGGGCACGCAGGGCGGACGAGGAGATGTGGCAGGCGACCTACGCCCGCCTGTCCCCCGCAACCCACCCCAGCATCGCGGCGGTCGCGCCCCTGCTGGTGGCCGACATGAACGACAGCGCCTACCCCACGGCGTTGGACATGCTGCTCACCAGCGCCGCGCGGGACCGCGAGAGGAACGGCTCCGCCCGCGGCGCATGAAGTCGGGCAGGTAGGAGCGGCGAGGCGCGGCCCGCGTCAGGTGGCCGGGGCGTCCGTCTCCATCGTCACCGCCACCCCGGGCTGGGGGTCCAGCGGAAGGCGGACGACGAAGCAGGCGCCTTGATCGCTGTCCCTTATGGTCAGGGTGCCCTCGTGGCGTTCGGCGATCAGCCGGGCGATGGGGAGGCCGAGGCCGATTCCTCCGGCGTCCCTGCTGCGTGCGCTGTCCAGCCGCGCGAAGCGCTGGAACACCATCTCGCGCTGGTCGAGGGCGATCCCGGCGCCGTCGTCGAGGACCTCCAGTGCCGCGACGCCCTTCGCGAAGCGCGCGTCGCCGTCCTCGCGCCGGAGCGTGACCGTGACAGTGGAGGACGCGTGTCGCTGGGCGTTCTGGATCAGGTTGCAGAGCAACTGCCGCAGCTGCGCCCGGTCGCCGTTGACGATCACCCCGGGTGTCAGCTGGAGGACGACCCTCCTGCTGACCTGGTGGCTCTTCAGCTCCAGGGCGACGAGCTCGGCCAGGTCGACCGGCTGCCGCGGACACGAGGCGCCCGCGTCGAACCGGGTGAGCGTCAGCAGCCCGGTAGTGATCGACTGGAGACGCTCCACGCTCGGAAGGACGTCGTCGCAGAGCTTGCTCAGGTCGACGTCTTCGGCCGCCAGGAGGGCGTCCTCCAATTGGACGCGGATGGCGGTGATCGGGGTGCGGAGCTCGTGGGACGCATCGGCGCAGAAGCGCCGCTGCTGTTCGAGCATGTGCTCCAGCCGGTCCAGCGTCTCGTTCACGCTCCGGGCCAGCCGGTAGATCTCGTCCTTGACCTTGGGGACGGGGACCCGGCGGCCCAGGTTGGTGCTCCGGATGTGGTCGAGCTGGGCCCGGATGGCGTCCACGGGTCTGAGCGAGCTGCTGACGGTGTGCCGCGCCCCGTAGGCGACCGCCCCTGTGAAGAGGGAGGTTCCCGCGACCAGGAGGGCCGCCAGACCCGGATAGACGAAGAACGGCAGCGTCGGCGCGGCGCTGTACACGGTCCAGTCGCCGTCGCGATACACCTGTTGCGCGACGACGATGTGGCAGCCGCCGGATGGCAGGACGGAATTGCAGACCACGGCGGTCGCCACCCGCCTGGGGCTTTTCGGCGTGAAATGCGCCATGAGCGGCCGGTGCTGCAAATCCCTGGTCGCGGCGACCACATGTCCCTGCGGGTCGACCACCTGGACGGGGCGGATCAGGTTCTGCGGGATCGGCGGCAGCGGATTGACGAGCCGGCCGTGGTCGACGTCGTACGCGGTCAATTCGCCGACCGCCATCACCTCTTTGGTGAGGTTCCCGGTGGCCATCTTGTTGAGGGCGAACAACAGGACGATGGAGAACGCGATGCAGAGCATGCTGACCGCGACGGTGACGAACAGCGCCACGCGGGCGCGGATCGAACAGTTTTCCAGCTTCATAACGACCCCGTCTCAGTCGGCCGGACTCGGGGCAGCCGCAGGACGAAACGTGCCCCGCCGACTGTGCTTTCTTCGACGCTGAGGGTCCCCTGATGCGCCTGGGCGATGTCGCGGGCGATGGCCAGGCCCAGCCCGGTGCCGTGGTGGTCGAGCCGGCGGGCGTCGTCCAACCGGGTGAAGCGCTGGAACACCCGCTCGCGGTCGGCCTCGGCGATCCCCTGTCCGTCGTCGCTGACCGCGACCTCGACCGCGGTGGGCTCGGCCCGCACCTCGACGCACACCACACGCCTGGAGTGCCTCTGTGCGTTGTTCAGCAGGTTGGCGAGCAGCCGGCTGATCTGGGACGGCACGGCGGTGACGGTGGCCCCGTGGGTGATGCGGAGCCGCACCGGGTGCCGATCCGCACGTTGCGCGATCTCGGCCTTGACCAGGGCCGCGAGGTCGACCTGCCGCCACTCGGCGGGTGGGCAGTGGGGCAGGCGAGCGAGGCCGAGGATGTCCTCGGTGATCGTCTGAAGCCGGTCAACCTGACCCAGCGTCGTCTCGAGCAGCGTCGGCAGCGGCACCGAGCCGGGATCCTGCTGTGCCGCTTCCAGCTGCACCCGCAGCCCGGTGATGGGAGTGCGCAGTTCGTGGGCGACGTCCGACGCGAACTGCCGTTGGCGACGGGCGAGCTCCTCGAGCTCTTCCTTGGCCTTCTGCACCCGCCCCAGGACCTGGTTGATCGTACGGCTCAACCGGGTGATCTCCTGCGCCCTACTCGGCACCGAGATGCCGGCGGCCAGATGAGCGAAGTCGATCCGGGAGAGCTCGGCGCCCACCTTCTCCAGGGGGCGCAGCAGCCGTCCGCCCACCTTCCAGGTGACCCAGGCGTTCAGGACGATCAGCTCGGCGGTCTCGAGCGACACGAGCAGCGGGAGACCGGGCCGCGCGAGGCCCAGCAGCGACTGCACCGTCTCGACGACCACCCGGGATCCGGCGGGGATGACAGCGGTATACGCCGCCATGGGCCGGGGGGTGGCCGTGCGCGGCCCGAGGTTCCTCGCAGGGGCCCGGGGTGGCGTTCCCCAGACGGCGGCGCCCTCTCGCCCATGGCCGTGCGCCGGCAGGCGACCCACGGCGCGCGCCGGAGCGGTCCTGCACGTATCACACGACCGTGTAACGGTCGCGGCCCTGGCCAGAAGGTACATCCCCCCTCCCGCCGGGAGGAGGGTGAGGACGGTCATGACGGTGGCCAGCAGAGTCATCTGCCCCCGGATCGAACGGGGCGCCCAGCGCCACCACAGGGCCCGCCACCACAGGGCCCCCCACCACAGGGCCCGCCGCCGCTGGTCCGGACGCCGGTAGCCGTTCTCACGCCCCCTCGAGCGTGGGCCCGTCGAGCCTGGTGACGACGCTCGGGCGGGACCGGAGGTCTGGTGCGCGTGCTTCGTGAGGGCGTGGCCGGCGGAGCCGCTCGCGGGGGGCCGTTGCTGCGGCCGGCCGGCCTTCTGGGGGCGGCGGGGGTCCCGAAACCGGGATCCGTGTTCGTCGCTCTCCGCGCGAGAGGCCCTCGCGTGGTCCGTCCTGTCGCTCGTCTTCAGTGCGTGCCAGGCGGCCGTCGACGGGCCGCCGTTCAGCACGTGTGCGAGGCCCTTGGCGGCGGCTATCCACGTGAGCAGCGTGAACAGCGGCCACATGAGTATCAGGAATTCATCGGTCAGGTCCACCATCGCCATCCTTTCGAAATAGGAATTCGAGGGATGCCAGGCTCCTGAGAGCACTGGGGAGGCGTGACGCGTCGTCCGCTGCGCATGTTTCCGGTACCGCTCAGTCGTGGGAGTCCTTCCGCGTCAGCTCATCAGCAGCGAATGAGGTGACTAATACGATCCTGAACGCCGGGCACGCGTGTCGTATCACACATGTGTGTAGCCTTACGCTCCTCCTCGCTCCCGGGTGATCAACGCTCCGGCCGTGTCGTGACCGCGAGGGCGACGGGACGGGCGCAGCGCGCGGGCCTGTTGCGAGGCCGTAGGCGCCGGGTGTCTCATGGATTCATGGGGGATATATCCCGGAATGTCCCGGATGTGGCGGAGGGACCCGGTTCCCGGGAGACATCCTGGCCTGGCTGGCGTGGCCGTTCCCGGGAGTGGGCGCTCGTCGCCGACCTGCTCCGGGCGGCACGTGTGGGCAGGGGCGGGGTCCTGCTGGTCGAGGGCCGGCCGGGCGTCGGCAAGAGCCGCATGCTCGACGTGGCCGCCGCCACCGCGACCAGATGGGGGTACCGGGTGGTCCGCGGCGTCGCGGACGAGCTGACCCAGCTGATGCCGCTGGCCCCGCTGGTCTCGGCGCTCGGAGAGCCGGGCTGCACCCTCCGCACCGGTGACAGCGACGGTGTGCCCGGCCCGGCCGACCAGCGGTTGCAGTTGCTCGACCAGCTGCAGGGACCGCTGGAGACGCTGGTGGCGCACGGTCCCGCGCTGCTCACCCTGGACGACCTGCAGTGGACCGACCACATGACTCTGCTGGCGCTGCGGTCGCTGACCGTGGACTTCGCCTCCTCCCCGCTCATCTGGATGCTGGCCCGTACGACCGGCGGCGGCCACACTCCGTGCCTCGACCGCGTGTTCACCACGCTGGAGCGCGAGGGCGCGACGCGGATCCGGCTGGAGGCTCTGGACGATGCGGCGGTGACCGAGGTGGTCGCCGACGTCCTCGGGGCGGCCCCGGAGCCGGACGTGCTGGCCCTGGCCGGCATCGCGGATGCCAATCCCTTCCTGCTCGTCCACCTCATCGAGAAGCTCAAGCGCGAGGGCGGGTTCCGGATCGCCGACGGCCGCGCGACGTTGGTGTCGGCACAGCTGCCGTCGGCCCGGGCGGTCACCCGCGAGCGTCTGGAGGAGCTGTCGGGACCGACCAGGCACCTGCTCCAGGTCGCCGGGGTCCTGGGCCGTTCGTTCCCGGTGAAGGACCTGGCCGAGATGCTCGGCGAATCGACGGGCGATCTGCTGCCCATGCTGGAGGAGGCGATGTCGGCGGGCATCGTCGTATCCGCCGGGCACGAGCTGGCCTTCCGGCACGACCTCCTGTGGGAGGCGGTGACGGAGAGCCTGTCCAGCGCCGTCCGGCGGGCCCTGCACCGAGAGGCAGGGGAGATGCTGCTCAAACGGGGCGGATCGGCCGTTCCCGCCGCCGCGCACCTCATCCACAGCGCCGGCCACGGTGACGTGTGCGCCCTGCGCGCGCTGGACCTGGCGGCGCGGGAGGTGCTGCGATCCTCGCCGCAGACCGCCGCCGATCTCGCCACCCGGGCGCTGGAGCTGACCGATGCCACCGACCCCGACTGGGTGGGCCGGGCCGCCATCGCGGTCGACGCCCTGACGGCCGTCGGGCGGCTGTGCGAGGCCGCCGATCTCGCTCGTCCCGCGCTCAGCAGGGCTCCCTCCGCGTTGGCGCATCGCCTGCGCTGCGCGCTGGCGTACATCCTGCTTCTGAGCGGCCGACCGGCCGACGCCGTGTCCCAGGCCGACAGCCTGCTCGGCCGGGAAGACATCTCCCGTGACCTCCGCGGCGTCGCCCAGTGGACCGTGTTCTGGGGGCTCATCTCCCTGAACGATCTGGGGGAGGGACAACGCCGGGCGGAGGCCGTCCTCGCCGATCGCGACAGGCATTCCGACGCGGCCGTGGTGGGCGCCCTGCTGATGCGCTCCCGGTGCGCAATGACCGACGGACGGGTCGACGAATCGTTCACGCATCTGGACGAGGCCCTGCAGATCGGGAACAGCGGCGCCGTGGAGGCCGTCCAGCGGCCGTACGCCCGGCTGCTGCTGGGTCATCTGCACCGGTGCCTGTGCCAGTTCGACGCGGCCGACCTGGCCATCCGGTCGGCCGAGGAGGAGATCGAGGCCCTCGGCGTCACCGTGCTGGCCGCGCAGCCCGCGCTCTTCCGCGCCCGCGTGAAACTGGCCGCCGCCCGGCTCGACGACGCCGCCGCCGAGGCCGAGGCCGGAATGACGATCGCGGACGACATGGGCACGCACGGGTTCATCCGCGTGGGGCTGTCGATACTCGCGTACATCGCCGTGCGGCGCGGCGACATGGACGGCGCGGCCCGGAACATGAAGAGGTACTCGTGCGAGCCCGGCGCCCCCGGGATGCTCTTCGGATCAGCCTGGGAGAGGTGGGTGGAGGCCGTGGTCGCCGAGGCCCAGGGCGATCGCGAACGGGCGATGGACATCCTGCGCCCCACCTACACCGACGTGGACAGACAACGACGGACGCTCATCACGGCGCCCCTCGCGGCCGCCTTCATGACCCGGCTGGCGCTGGCCTCGGGAAACCGGGCGTACGCGCAGACGATCGTCGACACGGCCGACCAGCTCGCGCGGAGGAACCCCGGCTACCCCATCTTCGCCGCCGCGGCCGCACACGCCCGCGGCCTTCTTCACGCCGACCCCGCCGACCTCGCCTTCGCCGCCGCCAACCACCCGCAACTGTGGGAGCGCGCCTCGGCCGCCGAGGACCTCGGGGTCCTGCTCACGATGTCCGGCGCCTCCGCCGACCGCGAGCGGGCCATCGGCAGCCTCGACCAGGCGCACGACGGCTACCAGCAGATCGGCGCCCTCCGGGACGCGGCCCGCGCGCGGGCGCGCCTGCGCGCACTGGGCGTCCGGCGCCGTCACTGGGCCCGGTCGCACCAGCGGGAGTTCGGCTGGGACAGCCTCACCGACACTGAACGCGCGGTGGCCAAGCTGATCGCCCAGGGATTGACCAATCGTCAGGCCGCCGCACGGATGTTCCTGTCCCCGCACACGGTCTCGGCCCATCTTCGCCGGATCTTCACCAAGCTCGACATCGCGTCCCGGGCCGAACTCGCCCGCATCTTCGCCGAAGAGCGCCCGGACCGGGAGGCGTAACCGGCTGCCGGGTGAAGGGCTGGAGTAGGGTCGCCGGGTGCCTGACCCGATCTTCGCCCACCCTCGCCTGGCCGCCGTTTACGACGCCTTCGACGGAGACCGCGACGACCTAGGCGCCTATCTCGCCATCGCCGGCGAACTGGGCGCGGACCGCGTGCTCGACGTCGGCTGCGGAACGGGATCTCTGGCGGTTCTGCTCGCGGACAGCGGACGCACGGTCATGGGCGTCGATCCCGCCGAGGCGTCGCTGCGGATCGCCAGATCGAAGGATCGGGCCGGAAGGATCACCTGGATCCACGGCGACGCCACCGGGGTCCCGGCGTTCGGCGCCGATCTCGCCGTGATGACGGGGAACGTGGCGCAGGTCTTCCTCACCGACGACGACTGGTCGCGGACTCTGCGGGGCATCCACGGCGCGCTCCGCCCGCGGGGCCATCTCGTGTTCGAGACCAGGCGCCCCGGACGCCGGGCGTGGGAGGAGTGGGCTTCCGGCACCGGCCCCGTCGTCCTCGATCTTCCGGAGGCCGGGCTCGTGGAGCAGCGCATCGAGGTCACCGATGTGAGCCTGCCGTTGGTGTCGTTCCGCTACACCTACACCTTTATGGCGGACGGCGCGGTGGTCACATCGGATTCGACCCTCCGATTCCGCGACCGGGACGAGGTGGAAACGAGCCTGGCCGCGAACGGCTACCGAGTGCTGGACGTGCGGGAGGCCCCCGACCGCCCGGGTCGTGAGTTCGTGTTCGTCGCGCAGCGTACGACCTGAGGCACCACAGAGCCTGCCGATAAAGGGTGGAAACGGCCGTTCTTTTCTGCGACAGAAAAACTGAGGATTACTCATTTCCTTGGGCATGCCCGAGGGGGATCTCGGCGAGAGCCGCTGCTCGCGGGCGCCTCCCATCGGCCGGAAGTGGCCGACTGTGGCCAACCGGGAACTTGCCGTAAGCGGCCTATTTACATCTATTCATTGACCGGTCACCATATGTCCGTGGCCACACCCCCTCGCTGATCAGCGCCGGCGCCGAAAAGGGTCAACGAGGTAGTCAACCAATGGAATTCGGCATCCGCTCATATCGGAATGCGAGGAGAGGGCGTCCCGGACGACGCAATCACCGAAATTCTGGATGGGCGATGTTCCCGAATTCCGTATGGCATAACGCCACACCAGAAGGAATGACACCGTGAGAATGACGCGACGATTACGGGCCGCCGTGTGCGTGGTGGCGGCCGGTGCGATGCTGGTGGCCGGGGTGGGGACGGCGTACGCCGAGCCCGGGGTCACCCCGGCGGACGTGACGCTGAACCTGGATCCGGGCGAGTCGAAGACGATCACCAAGACCGTATCCACTCCGGCGATCCCCCCCAAGCCGGATATCGCCTTCCTGATCGACACCACAGGGAGCATGGGCGGGGTCATCTCGAACGTGCGGACCAACGCGAACACCATCCTGTCCAACGTCGCCGCGGCGCAGCCGGACGCGCAGTTCGCGGTCGCCGAGTACAAGGACGCGGCGGACTCGCCGCCGTTCCGGGTGGCGCAGAACCTCACCGCCAACCATGCCGACGTCACCAATGGCATCAACTCGCTGGCCGCGGCCGGCGGAGGCGACTTCCCCGAGGACGGCATCAACGGCCTGTTCCAGGTCGCGTCCGGGGCGGTCGACTTCCGGCCGAACAGCACCCGGATCGTCCTGCTGATCGGAGACGCCCCCAGTCACGACCCCAGCAACGGTCATACGCTGGCCAACGCGATCAGCGCCCTGCAGGCGGCCGACATCACCGTGCTCGCCTTCGACCTGGCCGGGCTGAACTCGAGCGGGCAGGCGACCGCGATCGCCGACGCGACGGATGGACAGCTGTTCTCCGGCCTCAACGCCTCGGAGGTCAGCGACACCATCCTGGCGGCCCTGCACAACCTGCCGGTCACGGTCACCCACAAGCTCCGCGACTGCGATCCCAGCCTGTCGGTGTCCCTGACCCCGGCCAGCCGAGCGGTGACCAGCGGCGACGACGCCACCTTCACCGAGACCGTCTCCGTCGGCGCCGGAGCCGCGCCGGGAAGCACCCTCACCTGCAAGGTGGACTTCCTGCTCAACGACGTCCTGTCGCCCGGCTTCACCGAAACGATCACCGAACACGTCCCGAAGGTGACCCCGGCGATCGCCACCACACCCTCGGGCCAGGTGCCCGCGGGCGGAAACGTCTCGGACACCGCGACACTGTCCGGCGGCTACCACCCGACGGGCACCGTGACGTTCGAACTGTTCGGTCCCGGCGACACCGACTGTGAGACGCCCATCGCGACGCGTACCGGGACGGTGTCCGGCGGCGGCACCGCCGCGTCCGGGGACATCCCCGCGGGCGGCGTGGGCACCTACCGGTGGGTGGCCTCCTACAGCGGCGACGACGCCAACAACCCGGTCACCTCCGAATGCGGCGAGGAGGAGGTCGAGGTCGTCAAGGCCACCCCGGGCATCGCCACCACGCCATCGGGGTCCGTGCCGGCCGGCGGCGCCGTGTCCGACACCGCCACCGTCTCGGGCGGGTTCCACCCCACCGGCACCGTCGAGTTCCAGCTGTACGCCCCCGGCGACACCGACTGCGCGACGCCGATCGCCACCCGCACCGAGGAGCTGTCCGGCGGCGGCACCGCCGCGTCCGGCGACGTGACCATCGGCGCGGCCGGCACCTACCGGTGGACCGCCACCTACAGCGGCGACGACGACAACAACTCCGTCACCTCTCCGTGCAGCGACGAGCAGGTCGACGTCACACCGCAGCGGCTGACCGGACGGGCCTACGGCCTGACCGCCAGCGCCTCCCTGGCCGGCCTGCAACTGGTCAACATCGCACGCACCCCCGACACCGGCCCCGTCTCCACCACGTCGACCGGCAGCACCTCGGTGCCCTGCACCGCCACCCTCAGCGGGTTGATCAGCGCGCACGCCCTGTGCGCCAAGGTCGTCACCACCGAGTTCCCCGGCAAATCCGAGGCCACCGCCTCCATCGACGACACCACCATCGGGATCACCGGCATCCCGGTGATCAGCCTCAAGACCATCAAGTCCGGCTCCACCACCACCTGCGCCGGATCCACCGGGACGACCACCATCGCCTCACTCAAGGTCGGCAACACGGTGGTCATCGCGGCCCCCACCAATGTCCAGCCCAACACCACGGTCAACGTCGGCGTCGTCAAGCTCGTCCTCAACGAGCAGATTCCCTTCACCACCCCCGACAAGGGCCTGACCGTCAACGCGGTCCACGTCACCGTCAACGCCCTCGGCCTGGCCAAGACCGACGTCGTCCTGGCCTCCGCGGAAAGCGACATCGGCAACTGCCCATGACCCGACCCGGCTGAACCGGCCAACCCCCGAGGCCGGGCGGACACCGTAGTCCGCCCGGCCGCGGCGGTCTCGGCGGCGCTCAGTGGTCGCCGGCGTCGGTGAGGAGGCGGCGGGCCTGGCGGACGACGGCCTCGTCGACGAAGCGGCCGTCGGCGAGGGCCACCGCGCCCTGGTCGGCGGCGGAGACGACCTCCAGGGCGGCCTCGATCTCCTCCCTGGTCGGCCGGTACGCCGCCGCGATCACCGGAAGCTGGATGGGGTGGATGGCCGCCCGGCCCCGGAAGCCCATGGCCCGGCCCACTGCGCAGGAGGCGGCCAGGCCGTCGAGGTCGCGGACGTTCGCGTACACGGACTGGGCCGGGGCCGGCAGCCCCGCCGCCCGGGCCGCCACCACGATGCGGGAGCGCGCCCAGGCCAGGCCCGCCTCGTCGGTCACGCCGAGGTCGGCGCGCAGATCGGCCTCGCCCAGACCGATCCCGGCGACGGCCGGCGAGGCGGTGGCGATCTCGAAGGCGCGCTCCAGCCCGATGGCGGACTCGATGATCAGGCGCAGCGGCACGCCCGGCACCGCGTCGGCGATCCAGCGGACCTCGTCGGCCGACTCCACCTTGGGGACGCGCACGCCGCCGCCGCCGTGCAGCAGCGCTCCGAGCGCGTGCAGGTCGGCCTGGCCGTCCGGCGTGCGGACGTCGTTGACGCGGACCTCCACCCGCGGCTGCGGCGTGGCCAGCAGGGCGACGACCCCGGCCCGGGCGACACCCTTGTTCTCCGGGGCGACCGCGTCCTCCAGGTCCACGATCACCATGTCCGCCTCGCCCCCGAGGGCCTTGCCGATCCGGTCCGGGCGGTCGGCGGGCACGTACAACCACGTCAGGGGGACGGCAGAAGGACCGGAAGAAGGCATGTCACACCACTCCTTTGGCCCTCAGGGCCTCGATCTGCGCGCCGGTCAGGCCGAGGCCGCGCAGGATCTCGCCGGTGTCGGCGCCGTGCGGACGGCCGGTCCACCGGATCCGTCCCGGGGTCTCCGACAGCCGGAACATCACGTTCTGCATCCGCAGCGGGCCCAGCTCGGGGTCCTCCACGGTGGTCACCGCGTCGAGCGCCGTCAGCTGCGGGTCGGCCAGCACGTCGCGCACGTCGTAGATCGGCGCGACGGCGGCCTCCGCCTCCTCGAACGCCCGCAGCACCTCCTCCCGGGTGCGTTCGCCGACCCACGCCGCCACGGCCGCGTCGAGCTCGTCGACGTGCGCCACCCGGCCCGCGCCGGTGGCGAACCACGGCTCGTCCACCAGGTCGGGCCGTCCGACCAGGCGCATCACGCGTTCCGCGATGCTCTGCGCCGAGGTGGAGACCGCGACCCAGGAGCCGTCGCGGCAGCGGTAGGTGTTGCGCGGCGCGTTGTTGACCGAACGGTTGCCGGTGCGCGCGGGCACGACGCCGAGCCGGTCGTAGATGGTCGGCTGGGCGCCGAGCACGGTCAGGATCGGCTCGATGATCGACAGGTCGACGACCTGCCCGCGCCCCGAGCGCAGGGCCGTCATCACGGCGAACGCCGTGGCGAGTGCGCAGATGCCGTCCGCGAGCCCGAACGGCGGCAGCGTGGGCGGCCCGTCCGGCTCCCCCGTCATCGCGGCGAACCCGCTCATCGCCTCGGCGAGCGTGCCGAAGCCGGGCCGCCTGGCGTACGGGCCGAACTGGCCGAAGCCGGTGACCCGGGCGAGGACCAGGTCGGGGTTGACCTCGCTGAGCCGGTCCCAGGACAGGTTCCAGCGCTCCAGCGTGCCGGGGCGGAAGTTCTCGATGAGCACGTCGGCGTCCTCGACGAGCCGGACCATCAGGTCCTGGCCCTCCTCGGTGGACAGGTCGAGCGTCATCGTCCGCTTGTTGCGGCCGAGCATCTTCCACCACAGCCCGTCGGGCCCGTGCCCGCGCGAGGGGTCCGGCCTGCGCGGGTGCTCCACCTTGACGACGTCCGCGCCGTAGTCGCCGAGCAGCATCGCCGCGGTAGGCCCGGCGAACAGCGTCGCGGCGTCGATCACCCGTACGCCGTCGAGCGGCCCGTTCACAGGTCCTCCATCAGGCGGTCGATCTCGTGGCGGTGCGGCATGGAGGTGCTGGCGCCCTCCCGCTGCACGGAAAGCGCCGCCGCGGCGGAGGCGAAGCGCAGCGCCCGCGCCGGGGCGGCCCCCTCGGTCCTGGCCACGGCCAGCGCTCCCGCGAAGGTGTCCCCGGCCGCCGTGGTGTCCACCGCACGCACCGGTACGGCGGGCTCGTGCAGGCGAGTGCCGTCGCGCGAGCCGTACAGCGCCCCCCGGACGCCCAGGGTGACGACGGCCTCGGGGACGAGGTCGAGCAGCGCCTCCAGCGCGTCCCCTGGGTCGTCGCGGCCGGTGAGGGCCGCCGCCTCGTGCTCGTTGGGCACGATGAGGTCGACGGCCTCCAGCAGTTCGGCCGGCAGCGGCGCCGCCGGGGCCGGGGTCAGGATCACCTCCGCACGGGACACCGCGGCACGGGGCACCGCGGCATGGGGCACCGCGGCACGGGGCACCGCGGCACGGGATATCCGGGCCGCGGCGACCACGGCGTCCATGGGTAGCTCCAGTTGCAGCAGCAGGGCGCCGGACCGGGCGATGACCTCCGCGTCCCGCCCGGCGGGTCCGGTGACCGTGCCGTTCGCGCCGGGCACCACGATGATCGAGTTGTCGCCGCCGTCCTGCACGACGATGTGGGCGACGCCCGACGGGCCGGGCACGACCCGCAGCCCGGCGGTGTCCACGCCCGCCTCGGCGAGCGCGGCCCGCAGTCCCGGCCCGAACGCGTCGTCCCCGACGGCTCCGAGGAAGGCCACGTCGGCTCCCGCACGGGCCGCGGCGATCGCCTGGTTGGCCCCCTTGCCTCCGGGAATCGTGCGGAACTCCCGGCCCGTGATGGTCTCCCCCGGCTTTGGGGCCTCGGCGACGTACGCCACCAGGTCCATGTTGGCGCTGCCGAACACCGAGATCATCGCCGGTCCCCCTCACTGAGCGCGAGCGTGCGGGCGGCGAGCGACTCGATGGAGACGCCGTCGAAGCCGGGCAGGCTGCTGGCCAGCCGGTCCCGGGTCGTCCACCGCTCGGGGACGCCGCCCGCCAGCGCCCCGGCGATCGACCCGGCCGTGGCGGCGGCCGAGTCGGTGTCCCAGCCTCCGGCCACGGCCGTGCCGACGGTCGCCGCGAAGTCCCCGGCGCCGTGGACGAGGGCCGCCGCCAGCAGCGCCGCGTTGTTGACCGTGTGCACCCAGTGCAGCTGTCCGTGCCGCGCGTACAGCCGGTCGGCGACCCGCTCGAAGTCCCGCTCCGCCGCGGCGTCCGCGACGGCCTGCCGTACGGCGTCGGCCAGGCGCGAGCCGGGCGGCACGACCGAGAGCCCGGCCTCGATCACCTCGTCCACGTCCCCGGCCACGAGCGCCTGCGCGCACATGGCGGCGGCGAACATCGCGCCGTAGATCCCGTTGGCCGTGTGGCTGAGCCGGGCGTCCCGCCATGCCCAGGCCGCGGCCGTCGCCGGGTCGCCCGGATTGGCCCAGCCGTACACGTCGGCCCTGATCAGCGCGCCGATCCACTCGCGGAACGGGTTCCGGTGGACGGCGGTCGCGGGAGGTTCGAGCCCCGCGAGCATGTTGCGGTAGGCCGCCCGCTCGGCGGTGAAGACCCGCCCGGCGGGCAGCGCGTCGAGCCAGGTCCGCGCCACGTCCTCGGTCGTGAAGTCCCGTCCGTGCCGTTCGAGCACGGTGAGCGCGAGCAGCGCGTAGTTGAGGTCGTCGTCCTCGGGCACGCCGTCGATGTTTTCGGCGAGGCTGGTGGCCGCGCTGCGGCGGTTCCACGGCCACCGCTCCGCGATCTCCCGCGGCAGCCCCTTCGCGGTGAACCAGCCGCGGATCGGCCAGTTGCCGGTCGCCTCGGCGATGGCCCTGATCCCCTCGCGGGGGATCTTCTCCACCGGCTTGCCCAGGAGGCAGCCGGCCGCCCGGCCCCACCACGCCCCGCGTACGCGGGCGGGCTCCGGACGGACCTGCCGGGCCCGGGCGCGGGAGGCGGGCCAGCCGGGGCAGCTCGCGACGATCTCGTCGAGCTCCGACGGCTCGGGCAGCGGCGAGGGGATCGCCGCGAGTTCGTCGAGCAGCTCCCCGGCCAGGGTGCGCAGCCCCTCGGGGGCGGGCCCCGGGGAGGCGCCCGCCCGGGGCGGCGCGTCGTGTCCGCCGGCGGCGTGCCAGCGGCCGGCGACGGCCGCCACCTCCGGGAGCGTTCCCCGGCCGTCCTCGGCCGCCTGCCGCAGCTCGTGGCCGACGAGGTCCTCCGGCTGCACCCACGTCAGCCGGATCATCGCGCGTCTCCCTCCGCCTGCGGCGCGAGCAGGGCGTCGAAGGCGGCCTCGTGCGCGCGGCGGCGCTCCCGGTCGGCCCGGTGGACCCGCCGCGCGACGGCCGCGAGCGCCAGCCCCGGCCCGACCAGGTCCGTACGGCTGGCCGTCGCCACCTGCGCCAGCCAGTCGGCGGGGACGGCGGCCCGCCCGCCGAGCGCCCCGGCGACGGCGCCGCCCATCGAGGCGATCGAGTCGGCGTCGCGCCCGTAGTTGACGCCGCCGAGCACGGTCTCGCGGTAGTCGCCCTTGGCCATCACCAGGAAGGCGAGCGCGAGCGGCAGCTCCTCGATGCTGTGCACCCGGCTCGGCCTGCGCGCCCCGAGCCCCTGGTCGCGGTAGGTGTCGGCCACCGTGTCGTACGGCCGGATCGCCGCCCGCAGGGCCTCGGAGGAGCCGTCCCAGTGGCCGAGGCCACGGGCGGCCGAGCAGACCGCGTCGATGGCGGCCCGGGTACCGTCGCGGGCGAGCCGCAGGCAGGTCGCGACGACCGAGTCGGGCGTCGCCCCCGGCCGCATCGCCTCGGCGACCGCCGCCGCCAGCACGCCCGCCGCCTCGCGGCCGTAGCTCGACTGGTGCGCCCCGGCCAGGTCGATCGCCTCGGCGTACGCGCCGTCGGGGTCGCCGGCGTTGACGACACCGACCGGGGCCATGTACATCGCCGCGCCGCAGTTGACGATGTTGCCGACACCGGCCTCGCGGGGGTCGGCGTGGCCGTAGTGCAGCCGCAGCACGAGCCACTTCTCGGCGAGGAACACCCGGTGGAGCGGCAGCGCCTCGGCCTCCAGCTCGGGAATCCACCGCTTCTCCCCCATCATCTCGGGGACCAGGTGCTCGGCGGCGGCGTAGGCGTCCAGGTGGCCGCCGGCCCGCTCGTACACCCGGATGAGGGCGTGCGTCATCAACGTGTCGTCGGTGACGTGGCCGTCCCCCTTGTGGTACGGCGCGATCGGGCGGGCGTTGCGCCAGTCCTCGTTGAAGGGCGGGACGACGCCGCGGACCCGGCCTCCGTAGCGCTCCTGGATCTGCTCGGGCGTCCATCCCTCGGTGGCCCCGCCGAGCGCGTCGCCCACCGCGGCGCCCGCCACACACCCCACGGCGCGATCGGCCAGCAGGTCGTCATCCGGCAGGTCCTCCTGCGGCGTCATCCGGTCCTCCCCCTCGTGCGTACGCGTGATGTGCCGGGCGTCATGCGAGTCGCCCGGCGATGTCCAGCAGGTCGGCTCCCGCGAGCTCGGGCAGGCAGCAGCCGGCCAGGGTGCGGACCCGCTCGCGCCAGGCGGCGGGCAGCGCGTCGTACCCCGCGGCGCAGCCGAGCAGCGCGCCGGCGAGCGCGGGAGCGGAGTCGGCGACCGGCGCGAGGCAGGCCGCCGCGGAGACGCCCGCACCGAACGCCTCCGCACCGAACTCCTCCCCACCGAACTCCCCCGCCCCGGGCGTCGCCGCGGAGACGGCGACGTCCGCGAGGGCCAGCGCAATCGGCACCGTCTGCGCGGCGGCCACGCCATAGCTGTAGACGTGGTCGAGCACGGCGGCGTCCAGCGCCGGGACCGAGGCGAAGGGCGAGCCCGCCGCCCGCGCCGCCGCGAGCGCCTCGCGCGCCGCGTGCCCGATGGCCGTGTCCGGCGGCAGCGCGCCGAGCGCCGCCTCCACCGCGTCGCCCATCGGGGCGCCGTCCGTCAGCGCCGCGACCGCACGGGCCATCGCGACCGCGCCGAGCACGCCGTCCTCCGCGTTGGTGACGCGCGCGTCCTCCAGCGGGTCCAGCCCGGCCGCGCCGAAGGCGACGGCCCGCACGGCCGCGGCGTCGTCGAAGTGGTGGGGGTTGTCGTGGCCGCTTGCGGGCGGGCGCTTGCCCGCCGCCAGGTTGTCGAGCGCCGCCCACACCGAGATGCGGGCCCGGACGTCGTCGCGGCCCGCGAGGCGGCCGAACGCCTCCGCCCGGTCCTCTCCGATGGTCAGGGCCGTCCAGGCCAGCCACTCGGCGTCGTCCGACGGGCCGGCCGCCAGCGGCGCCACCGGCTGGTTCAGCGCGAACGGCACCGGCAGCGTGGTGACCTGGTGCTCCTCGGCGAACGCGTCGAGTTCCCTGCGCAGCCGCCTGCTCCAGCCGGCCAGCAGCGTGGACCGGTGCCGGGCGGCCGGCCACCCGGCCGCGTCGCCGGCGGCGAGACCGGCGAAGGCCCCCCGCACGCGGTCGAGCCTGTCCGGCCCGTCCCGCCTGTCCCCCGATGGCATGTGGTTCTACATTCCTTTCACGATCTCGTCGGCGACGTCGCGGACGTCCCGTCCGGCGACCACGGGCAGGCAGCGGCCCGCCACCGGGCCGATGCGCTCGGCCCAGCGCGCGGGCACCGCCGCCTCGCCGCGGCCCGCCCCCGCGAGAGCCCCGGCGACGGCGGCGGTGGTGTCGGCGTCCCTGCCGAGGTTGGCCGCGATGACGACCGACGCCTCGACCTCCCCACCGCCCGCCGTGTAGGCGGCGAACGCGAGGGCGACCGCCTCGGGCGCCAGGTCGGTCCACGGGTAGTGCGCCATCACGACGGCGTCGTGGAGGGTGCGTCCCAGGAGGGGGCGGGGCGTGCGGGCGGCGACGTCGAGCGCGGCGCGGAGACTGCGGGCCGTCCAGGAGTCCTCCGGCACCGCCCGCAGGGCCGCCGCGGCCACCTCTGCGGGCGAGGCGCCGGTCATCGCGACCGCGACCGCCGCGGCCACCGCCCGGCCGCCGAATATCCCCTCGCCGGTGTGGCTCACCCGCCCGTCGGTCTCCGCCAGCCGCGCCGCCTCGTCCGGGTCGCCCGCCGCGAAGATCCCGTACGGCGCGGCCCGCATGGCGAGGCCGTCGGACCAGCCGTGGGCGTGCCACCGGCCGGTCAGCGGCGGCCGCAGCCCACGGCGCAGGGCCTCGACGGTGCCGAGTTCGGAGAACCCGGCGCCGCGCATCGGCCCGTCGAGCCGCGCCACGATCTCCTCGCGCCAGGCCCGCGCCACGTCCTCGGAGGTGAGCGCGTGGCCGTGGCGCAGGAGCACGGTGGCGGCGAAGATCGTGTATTCGGTGTCGTCGGTGCCGCCGCGCTCGATCTCGGTGAGCACGCCCCACCGGGCGGCGATCTCCTCGGGAGCGAGGTTCTCCGCGGGGGCGCCCAGGGCGTCGCCGGCGGCGAGGCCGAGCAGGCAGCCCCGGGCGCGGTCGCGTACGGAGGTCAACGGCTGTACCGCTCCAGCACCTTGTTCCCCTCCTCGACGAGCCGCTTGGCCAGCTCGTCCAGGCTGATCTTGTCGGCGAAGTACTCCTGCATCGCCGGCGTGGCCACCTTGCTCTTCCACTCGTCGAACCCGTTCACCTTGAGGAACGGCGCGACGACGAGGTCCTTCGCCGAGGCGGTGGCGACGTCCCACCCGTTCTCCTCCGTGGTGAGCGCGGGGTCCTTGGCCGCGGACGTGCTGGTGGGCAGCAGCCAGTCGCCCTTGGCCAGTTTCGCCTGGTTCGGGCCGTTCAGGAAGTAGGCGATGAACTTCAGCGCCTCGTCGGGGTGCTTGCTGTCGGCGGCGACCGACAGCGTCTGGGAGACCGCGCCCTGCTGGGAGGTCTGTCCCCGCAGCGGGGGGAGCGTGACCCACTCGAACCCGCTCGGCGCCTGCTCGGCGACCTGCTGGCGCAGGTACACCCCGGCAGGGACGATCGCGTACTTGCCGGCGAAGAAGCCCGGCAGCGGGTCGGCGGTGCCCATGCCCAGCGCGGACGGGTCGGCCGACTTGTCGGTGTAGAGCTGGTCGTGGATGCGCTGGAGCACCTCGCGCTCCTGCGGCCCGACCTTCACCGTGGTCTTGCCGTTCTGCGTGTCGAAGAAGGTGCCGCCGAAGTTGAGCGCCAGGTTGAGCACCTTGTTGACCGGCGACTTCATCGGCCAGGCCACGCCGTACGCGCCCTTCGCGGTGAGCTTCTTCGACACGTCGGCGAACTCGTCCCACGTCCACGGGGAGTCCGGGGTGGGCACGCGCACGCCGGCGCCGTCGAGCAGCTTCTTGTTGGCGATGAGCACCTGCGACTCCTGCAGGAACGGCACGCCGTACACGCCCTGGCCGCTCTTGCCGTCGGAGAAGGTGACCGTGTCCCACGCGGCCTGCGGGATGTCGCTCTTCAGCTCGGCGGGGACCTTGCCGGTGAGGTCGAGCAGGAAGCCCCGCGAGGCGAAGCTCGACAGCGCCGGGGAGTCGTCGTGGATGACGTCCGGCGGGTCGCCGGCCTCGAACGAGGTCACGAGCTGGTCGTTGACGTTGTCCCAGCTCCCCTGGACGTACTCGACCTGGATCTTCGGGTTGGCCGTGTTCCAGTCGGCGACGATCTGCTTGTTGGCCTCGATCGACTCCTTCTGCCAGGCCAGGCTGAGGAAGCGCAGCTTCACCGGCTCCCCGGACGCGGCGTCGCCGCCGCCGTCGCCGCCGCTCCCGCACGCGGCCGCCGCGAGCGCGACCGCCGCCACGGCCAGCGCGGCACCCAATCTCTTCATGCCACCTACTCGCCTTCGGCCCGGAGCGACATTCGCCGAAAGCTGTATCTCCTGTCGCTCGCTACGCTCTGTCATCAAAGTCCTCCGAGGAACCCCGCCGGAAGGCGGGGGATGGATGGGAATTCCTGCGGAGCAGGGGAGGGTAGGCGCTTCGCCGACAGGCGAAGACCGTATGAACACACGCACGAGCCTTAACGGAACGTACATGATGTGAGGCATGGCGCAGATCGTGAGGCGGGCATACAAGTACCGCTTCTACCCGACCCCCGAACAGGCTGATGAGCTTGGCCGGACATTCGGATGCGTGCGCCTGGTCTACAACAAGGCCCTGGAAGAACGGACTCGCGCTTACATAACGGAAGGCCACCGCATCTCCTACATGGAGTCCTCGGCCGCGCTCACGCGGTGGAAACGCACCAAGGAGCTGGCCTTCCTCAACGAGGTCTCCAGCGTGCCGTTGCAGCAAGCCCTGCGGCACCTGCAGGCTGCGTTCGCGCACTTCTTCGCCAAGCGGTCCAAGTACCCGACTTTCAAGTCGCGCAAGAAGTCCAGAGCGGCGGCGAAGTACACCCGATCTGCGTTCCGCTGGCGCGATGGGCAGCTCACCTTGGCCAAGATGCGCGACCCGCTGAAGATTGTGTGGTCGCGTCCGCTCCCGCTGAGGGCGCAACCGTCCACCGTGACCGTCACCCGAGATCCGGCGGGGCGGTGGTTCGTGTCCATCCTCGTGGAGGAGACGATTCCGCCGTTGGCTGCCGTGAAGACCCAGGTCGGCGTGGACGTGGGAATCACAAGCCTCCTCACGTTGTCCCGCCCGGTCAACGGGCTGACCGGCGAGGACGGCAAGGTGCCCAACCCTCAGTATGAGCGAGCCGACCGGCGCCGCCTCGTCAAGGCTCAGCGAAATCTGGCACGCAAAACCGAGGGCAGCGCAAACCGGGCCAAGGCCCGGCTCAAGGTCGCGCGCGTCTACGCCGGCATCACCGACCGCCGCCGGGACTTCCTGCACAAGCTTTCGACTCGGCTCGTCCGTGAGAACCAAACGGTCGTGATCGAGGACCTCGCCGTCCGCAACATGGTCAAGAACCGCTCGCCGGCCCGCGCCATTTCCGATGCGACCTGGCGAAAACTGCGGTCGATGCTGGAGTACAAGGCGCGGTGGTACGGGCGGCAGGTGCTGGTCGTGGATCGGTGGTTTCCCTCTTCCAAGCTGTGCTCCGCCTGCGGGGCACAACGGGAGTCGATGCCGCTGACCGTCCGGACCTGGGAATCCACCTGCGGGGCGGTCCATGACCGGGACGTCAACGCCGCCAAGAACATCCTCGCCGCCGGGCGGGCGGAGAGGCAAAACGCCTGTGGAGCCGGTGTAAGACCTCAACGAGAGTCCTCTCGGACGAGGCAACCGGCGGCGAAGCAGGAAGCCTGACCGGCGACGGTTGGAATCCCCTTTCTTAAGGGAGGGGACGATGCCAATGAGAACCCTCCTTGTTGAAGGTCGCCATGCCGGTCAGCCCTTGACGGCCCCGGCCATCAGGCCGGACCGCAGGCGCCGCTGGATGATCGCGAAGAAAACGAGACTCGGCACGGTCGCGAGCAGCGACGCCGCGGCCAGAGGGCCGAGCCGGGCGACTCCCTCCGGGCCGACGAAGCGCACCAGCGTCAGCGGAAGGGTCTCCACCTCGGGATCCTTGAGGATCACGAGGGCGAACATGAACTCGTTCCAGGACGAGATGAAGCTGAACAGCAGCGTCGCGACCACGCCGGGCGCGAGCAGCGGCGCGACGACGGCGGCCAGTGCGCGCAGCCGCCCCGCGCCGTCGACGGCCGCCGCCTCCTCCAGCTCGCGCGGCACCGCCCGCACGTATCCGCG
Organism: Microbispora rosea; assembly: GCF_900156315.1. GTDB lineage: Bacteria > Actinomycetota > Actinomycetes > Streptosporangiales > Streptosporangiaceae > Microbispora > Microbispora rosea. The sequence continues at coordinate 324,532 of NZ_FTNI01000003.1, forward strand.
CAGCATCCACAGCGCGAACGGCAGGACGAAGGTGACGTGCACGAGCGTGAGCCCGGCGAGGGTGTTCACCAGTTCCAGCCGCCGCAGCACCATGAACAGCGGAATGATGATCAGGACGACCGGGAAGACCTGGCTGACCAGCACCCAGCCGATCGCGATCCGGCCGGCCACGCCGCGGAAGCGGGCCAGCGCGTACGCCGCGGGCAGCGCGAGCGCCACCGTGATCAGGGCGGTGGCGACCGCGACGACGAGGCTGCGCAGCCCCGCGCCGAGCAGGTCCTGCTCCGCGAAGGCGTCGGCGAAGTTGGCCAGCGTGGGCCGGCGCGGGATCCACGTGGGATCGAGGACGGCCATCTCCTGCGGCGTCTTCAGCGCCGTGGACAGCAGCCACAGCAGCGGGAACGCCAGGAACACGACGTATCCCAGCAGGGCGAGGTACTTCAGCGGGCGGGTCATGTCAGTCTCCCTCCCGCGCCTGCCGCCACAGGTACAGGCCCAGCACGACCAGCACGACGATCGTGATCGCCACGCCGAGCGTCGCGGCGTATCCGAAGAAGCCGTACCGGAACGCCTCCTCGTACGCGAACAGCATGGGCAGCCGGGTCCGCCCGCCCGGCCCGCCCTGGGTGAGCACGTAGACCAGGCTGAACTGGTTGATGTTCCACACGAAGTCGAGCGAGGTGATGGCCACGATCACGGGCCGCAGCTGCGGCAGCGTGACGTTCCAGAACCGCCGCCAGACGCCCGCGCCGTCCACGCTGACCGCCTCGTACAGCTCCCCGGGCACGTTCTGCAGGCCGGCGAGCAGCACGACCGTGGTCTGCGGCATGCCGGTCCAGACCCCCACGACGATGACCGCGGGCAGCGCGAGGGAGAAGTCGTGCAGCCAGTCGACGTCCGAACCGAACAGGCCGTTGAGCAGGCCCGCGTCCGGGTGATAGACCAGCCGCCACATCAGGCCGACCACCACGGGCGGCATCGCCCACGGCACGACCGCGAGCACCCGGGCGACGCCGCGCAGGCGCAGGTCCTGGTTCAGCAGCAGCGCGAGCCCCAGCGAGGCGAGGAACTGCAGCACGGTCACCGACAGGCCCCACACCATGCCGATCCGGAACGACTCCCAGAAGTCGCCGTCCGACAGCAGCTCGGCGAAGTTCTCCAGGCCCACGAACGAGGTCTCGGTGTTGCGGCCGGACCGCGCGTCGGTGAAGGCCAGCAGGATGCCGTAGACCAGGGGGCCCACGCTGAACAGCAGCACCGGCACCAGCGCGGGGAGCAGCAGCGCGAGCCCGTTTCCGGACCGGAACACGCGCGGCGGCCCGCCTCCCGCGCCGCCGTGCGCGGCGACCGCGGTCATCGGGCGCCTCCCGGCGACGTCCCCGGAAGAGTGGTCGAGCCGCGGATGGTGAGGCTCGGCCGCACGACCACCACCCGCGGCTCGCGCGGGCCGTTCTGCAGCCGGTCGAGCAGCAGCCCGGCCGCCGCCCGGCCGCGCTCGGCCGAGCCGAGCGAGACGCTGGTCAGCGTCGGCCAGGTCACCGAGGCGAGGTCGGTGTCGTCCATGCCGACCACCGCCACGTCGCCGGGGACGTCCCTACCCTGCTCACGCAGCACGTCGAGCGCGCCGAGCGCGATGAGGTCGTTGGCGCACATGAGCGCGTCCACGCCGGGCACGCGCGACAGCAGCGCCCGCGCGGCGCTCGCGCCGCTGTCGCGGTAGAAGTCGCCCACCTCGACGAGGTCCTCGTCGTACGGCAGGCCCAGCGCCTCCAGCGCCTCCCGGTAGGCGGCGGCACGGGCGGCGCCCGGAACGGTGTCGAGCGGGCCGTTGAGGAAGCCGATGCGCCGCCTGCCGATGGCGTGCAGGTGGTCGAGCGCGAGCCGCACACCGGTCCTGGAGTCGGTCCGCACGTTGTCCACCAGCGCGCCCTGCGGCATGTCGTCCGGCAGCGAGCCGATGACGACGACGGGAGCGCGCGCGGCGACGATGGCCTCGATGTGCTCCTCGGTGACGCCGCGCAGCGGGCTGATGATGAGGCCGTCCACGTAGCGCTCGCGCAGCCCGCGCAGCACGCCGAGCTCGTCCTCGGCCTCGCCGTCCGTGGAATGGATCAGGAGCCGGTAGCCGGCCTCCTTCAGCAGCGGCTGGATCTCGCGCACCATCGCCACGTAGACGGGGTTGCCGATGTCGGCCATGGCGAAGGCGATCTGGTCGGTGCGGCGGTTGCGCAGCGAGCGGGCGACCGAATTGGGGACGTAGCCGAGTTCGTCGGCCGCGCGCATGACGCGCCGCACGGTGTCCTCGCGCGTCGGCAGCCCGTTGAGCACTCGTGACACCGAGGCGATCGACACACCGGCGCGTTGCGCGATCGTGGTGATCGTGGGACCCTCGGTCAACGGCACCTCACTTGGAAGAGAGTGTCCTGTAATCGTTTACTGGCCAGTAACGTGCAGCAGTCTGTAAACGTTTACGGCCGGATGAGTCCATATCAAACCGGGTCCCCTGGGGAGCGTCAAGTAACGAACAGGTAAACCGCCTAGATCACCAAGCCGCAACAAGCCGCGCGTTGGTTCTGCTCTTCGACCAGATTCGCCCTAGAATCCGCCGATGTGAACGAAGGTCACGAGGACCCGCCGAAGCTCCCCATCAGAGAGCGCTCTCCTCGGCCTGGGACCGGCCGCCACCGACGGCCGCTCCCCGCCGACCTGCCGCCTGATGCGCCTGCCCTGGTCCTGGCGGTGCCGGGCAAGGCCGGGGACCCGGTGGGCTCGGGCGGTGACGTGGCCATGGAGGTCGCCTCCATCGTCAGGCTCGACAACCCGCAGATCGACCTTCGTATCGTCTCGCTGGCCGACGGCGGCGCCGACCTCACCAAGGAGTTCGCGTCCATCGCCGCCCAGCGGCCCGCGGAGGGACCGGCCGCGGTGGTCGTCCCGCTCGTCACCGGGCCCCATCCGCGCGTGCTGCGCGCCGTACGGGACGCCGTGACGCAGAGCGAGGCCGCGGTGCGGGTCACCGAGCCGCTCGGCCCGCACCCGCTGCTGGCCGAGGCCCTGCATGTACGCCTGGCCGAGGCCGGCCTGGCCCGCGCCGACCGGATGCGCCTGTTCAACGTCTCGTCGCCGGTCGACGGGATCATCGTCGCGACCGCCGGGGGCGACGAGGCCGCCCGCGGCGCCGACGCGACGGCCGTCCTGCTGGCCGCCCGTCTGACGCTCCCCGTCGTCCCCGCCGCGCTGGACGGCCAGCCGAGCGTGCGCGACGCCGCCGAGCGCCTGCGCAACATCGGCGCCAACCGGCTCGCCATGGTGCCGTACGTCATCGGACCCGAGACCGACCTCGATCGGATCACGGCGGCCGCCGGCTCGATCGGCGCCGGGTGTGCCGAGCCCCTCGGCGCGCACGAGTCCGTGGCCCGTATGGTGTGCGTGCGGTACGGCGCCGCCTTCGGCGGTTTCGACGGCTTCGACGACCTGTCCGACTGATTCCGGTCGCCCGCGCCGGCGGACTACTCGGCGCGGGTCGCGCGGTCGAACAGTTCGACCAGTTCGTCCGCGCAGACGCCGGGATCGGAACCGTCGACGACCCGCTCGGCCATCGTGTCGATGGACGCGCGCAGTGCCGCTCCCATCACCGTGCAGTCGAAGCTGCGGAAGGCCCCCGTACGCTGCCCGTCCGCGAACAGCGCCACGATCCTGGCGATCGCGGCGTCCCGTTCCGCGCCTCCGGCAGGGGCCTTGTTGAAGGCGATCTGCTGCACCGCGCGCACGTGCCCGGGATGGCGGGCGACGAAGGCGATGTTCGACCTGATGAACGCCTCCAGCTGAGCACGGGCTCCGTGCGCGGCCTGCAACGCCGGTCGCATGAAGGCCGCGGCGTCGGCGACGACCTGCTGGACGACGGCCTCGAACAGCCGGTCCTTGCTGGAGAAGTGGTAGGTGATCAGTCTCTTGCTGCTGAGCCCGGCATGCTCGCAGATGGCCTCGAACGTGGTCTCCGCGTAGCCGCGCTCGGCGAGCACGGCGATCGCCGCCGAGGCGATCTGAGCTCTGCGCGCCTCGGTGGCCACCTGACGGGTCCCAGGGCTTCTCATGTCACCTCAGCTTGCCACCCTTCGGGTACGCCTCGCGCACCGCGCGCCGGTTGACGATCAGCGCGACGGCCGCGACCAGGACGCCGACCACGCCCTGCTCCGCCTTCATCCACATCGGATAGCCGCTGTCGGGCGCGAGCAGGATGAGCACGATGCCGATGGGCGCGGCGATGCTGACGAAGCGGATGCGCACGTACGCGGCCCTCTTGCCACTCGCGGCCTGCCCCGTCAGGGCGATGAGCCAGACGGACGCCGCGGCCACGGCCGCCCCGCGCAGCCACACCACCCAGGTGCCGCCGACGACGGCGGCCACGCCGAGTGCCGCGATCGAGATGACGAGGACGGCGACGAAGAGCGCCCGCACGACAGTCCATTTCACTTTGTTATCCATGCGGATAAAGTTATACGCATGGATAACAACTTGCCAAGCCCGAACGTGTTGCCGGCCCCGCGATGACGTACGGATGTCGCGGTCAGCGCCGCACGAGAAGACTGATCTGGGCACCGGCCTCCCGGAACCCGAGGGCCCGGGCGACGCGTCGCGACGGCTCCGGGCGCGCCCTCCACTGCGGCAGCAACCCCCCGGCGAGCGCATCGGCCACAGCCGCCGAGGCCACGACTCGGGCCAGGCCACGGCCACGGCACCGGGCCGCCGTCAGGACGGACATGTGCGCCGCAGTGTCGAGCCACGGGCGATACCCGGCGGCGGCGACCACGTCCCGGCCGTCGCGCAGCACCCAGACCGCCGAGGAGATCTCCTCCACGGCGCTCTCCCCCGCGTCCCGCTCGCCCGCCGCGGCCGCCAGGGCGCCGATGTCCGGATGGCCCGCCGGCAGACGTTCGACCCGGGTGCCGGTGTGGGCGGGGGCGAAGTCTCCGGCGTCGAGGTACGCAAGCGTCGCCGGGCCCAGCACGTCGCGGACGGCAAGCCGGGCGGGCAGCGGGGAAGGATCCATACGGCCGGCGAGCAGGGCGTCGCGCAACGGCTCGGCCAGATCGGCGTCGGGCACGGTCACCAGGGCGGCGCCGTCCAGCGTCACAACGCCCGTCCATCCCGGCGGGCACAACCACGACTCGGGCGAGACCACCACGGCCACGTTCCCGGGACCGGGAAACGTGACAGGGACGCGGGCCAGCGCCGCCCACATCCGGCGGGCCCGATCCAGCGAGTTCCGCGACATCCCCTCATGATCCACGGCGTGCCCGCTTCGGAGAAGCCGCGATCGAGGCGACGACGATCAGGGCAGGCGAGGCCGGCGGGTCACGGCAGGGCGCGGCGGCCGGGGAAGCCGAGGTCGCTGCGGTGGTACCAGCCGAGGGCGGTCTCCCCCTCCAGCCAGCACAGCCGTACGGACACCTCGCCGAGCACGGCGGGGAAGTCGACGAGCAGCGGGGCGACGCCCTTGATCTCGATGTCCTCGGCGTCGAACCAGCTCAGGATCTCGTCCATCCGCGCCTCCAGGCCCTTGGCCTCCGGCACGCCGCCGAGGGGTGAGGCGCCCGAGTGCCGCAGGTCGTGGGTGAGCTCGGCCAGGTCGGCGCGTACGGCGACGAACGCGCGGGCGTGCTCCAGCACCGCCGGCATCAGCGACCTGGCCTCGTCGACCGTGAAGATCCTCGCCACCCTCCGGACGCTACCGCATCACCCCGTCCGAGGCTCACAGGCGGCGGCGCAGCAGGCAGAACTCGTTGCCCTCCGGGTCGGCGAGCACGTGCCAGTCCTCCTCGCCGGTCTGGCCCACGTCGGCCGGCACGGCGCCGAGCTTCAGCAGGCGCTCCAGCTCCGCCTCCTGGTCACGGTCGGTGGGGTTGACGTCGATGTGCAGGCGCAGCTTGTCCCGCTTGGGCTCGGGCACGGGCTCGAAGATGAGCGTCGGCTGCAGACCGCCGAAGCCGGTGCCGGGCGGCCCGATCTCCACCCAGCCGTCCTTGCGCTCGATCACCTCGAAGCCCAGCACCTCGCACCAGAAGGCGGCGAGCCGCTCGGGGTCGTGGCAGTCGACGACGAGTTCACTGATACGACAGGCCATGACTGCCGCTTTACCCGCGGACCGGCTCCCCATGCAGCGGGCAGTGGGCGACCTCCGGATGCACCGCCAGCCAATCGATGCGCTGCCTGCTCTCGTCGTCCATCGGCGTGTAGACCACGACGCGGGCCTCCGGCGGCGCCGCCAGCGCCATGCTGGTGGACGTCAGGCGGATCAGGCCCACCGACGAGTGCTTGAACAGCTTCATCCGGACGCCGGGCCTGGCCACCTCGTGCATCGCCCACATCCGGGCGAACTCCGGGCTGGCCGCCGACAGCCGGGTGACGAAACCCGACCAGGCCGGCTCTCCCACGTGCCTGCCGAAGGCGGCCCGCAGCGTGGCGACCATCTGCGGGAGCTCCTCGTTCTTGTTCACGAGCGGGCAGCAGCAGTCGGGCATGGTGAACACCCGCCACAGGACGTTGCGCTCCAGCCGCGGCCGATCGACCACGGACGCGAAGAGCGTGCCGTACGCGGCGTTCCAGGCGAGCAGGTCGTAACGCCCGCTGTAGACGCACGCGGGCAGCGGGCCGAGCTGGCGCAGGATCGTGTGCACCTCGGCGTCGAGGCCCTCCCCGTCGCCCGCCGGATCGGCGATCTCCGGCAGGTCCGCCAGCCGGTAGAGGTGCTCCCGTTCGGCCGCGTCCAGCCGCAGCGTGCGGGCGATGGCGTCGAGCACCTGCACCGACGCGTTGATGGGGCGGCCCTGCTCCAGCCAGGTGTACCAGGTCACGCCAACGCCCGCGAGCTGGGCGACCTCCTCCCGCCGCAGGCCCGGCGTACGGCGGCGCAGGCCGGGCGGCAGGCCGACGTCCTCGGGCCGGATCCGCTCGCGCCTGCTGCGCAGGAAGGCCGCGAGCTCCTCACGCCTGGTGTTCCTGATGCGCGTCCCCGTCGTCACCTCCCCATCCTCGCGGCTGCGCGACCGCGTTGCCAGGTGGTGTCAGTACCAGTATCCGCAGGCTCTCGTTACCGGTATCCGGGCGGCCGCATCGTTGCCTGCATGACCACTGTCACCACCCGCGCGCCGGCCGCGCGGCGAACCTCGCAGGCTCTGCTGCTCTCCGTCATCCTGGCGGGGCAGTTCATGGCCATCCTCGACGCCACCATCGTCAACGTCGCCGCGCCCACGATGCGCGCCGATCTCGGGGCCACCGGCTCCGGGCTGCAACTCGTCATCTCCGGCTACACCGTCGCGTACGCCATGCTGCTGATCACCGGGGCGCGCCTCGGGGGGCTGCTCGGCTACCGGCGGCTGTTCCTCACCGGGCTCGCGGTGTTCACGGCCGCGTCGCTGATGTGCGGGCTCGCCCCGTCGACCGGCGTGCTGATCGCCTTCCGGCTGGTGCAGGGCGCGGGAGCCGCCCTGATGGTGCCCCAGGTGCTCAGCCTGATCCAGGTCACCTTCGACGGCGCCTCGCGGGGGCGGGCGCTCGGCGTCTACGCCACGGTCATCTCGGCCGGCGCGGTCGTCGGACAGGTGCTCGGCGGGCTGCTGGTGACCGCCGACCTGTTCGGCACGGCCTGGCGGCCGGTCTTCCTGGTCAACGTGCCGATCGGGCTCGCCCTGCTGGCCGTCGGAGCGCGGAGGCTGCCCGCCGCGCACGTGCGGCGTGAGCAGGGTCTCGACGTGCCCGGCCTGGTCACCCTGTCGCTCGCGGTCTGCCTGCTGGTCGTGCCGCTCGTGCTCGGGCACGAGGAGGACTGGCCGCTGTGGGGGTGGGTCGCGATGGGCCTGTCGGTTCTCGCGTTCTGCGCGTTCCTGCTCGTGGAGCGGCGTACGGCGCATCCGCTCGTCCCCGGCCGCCTGCTGCGCGCCCCCGGCGTGGCCGCCGCCGCGTCCGGCATCTTCCTCGTGATGGCGGCCTACGGCGGCTGGCTGTTCGCCATGGCCCTCCACCTGCAGGGCGGCCTCGGCGACAGCGCCCTGCGGGCGGGCTGCCTGTTCATCCCCGCGGCCGCCGCCTTCGGGCTGACCAGCCTCAACTGGAAGCGGCTGCCGGCCCGCCTGCACCGGCCGGTGATCGTCGCCGCCGCCGTCGTCACCGCCGCGGGCGAGCTGGCCCTGGCGGCGGCGCTGTCCGGCGGCGGCCACGGCGAGCCGCTGCTGGAGATCAGCTTCGCGGCCATCGGAGCCGGAATGGCGGGCACCTTCAGCCCGCTCATGGCGGTGGCGCTGGCCCGGGTCGCGCCCGCCGACGCGGCCGACGCCAGCGGCCTGCTGGCGATGATGCTCCAGCTCGGCCAGGTCGTCGGCGTGGCCGTCTTCGGCACGCTGTTCCTCAGCCTCGCCCCGTCCGCACACGCCGCCACGGTGACGTCGCTGTGGCTGGCCGCGGTCTCGCTGGCCGCGGGCGGGTGCGCGCTGCCTCTCCTGCGCACCCGCCGGGACCCGGGATGAGCACCCGTCCGAGCACCGTCAGGCACCGGACGAGCACCGGACGAGCACCCGGGCGGGCGCTCAGATGAGGCCGAGTGCGAGCATCGCGTCCGCGACCCTCCTGAAGCCGTCGATGTTCGCGCCGGCCACGTAGTCGCCCGGCATGCCGTACGCGTCGGCGGTCTCCAGGCAGCGGGCGTGGATGTCGCTCATGATCTCCTGGAGCCGCCGCTCGGAGAACTCGAACGTCCACGAGTCGCGGCTGGCGTTCTGCTGCATCTCCAGGGCGCTGGTGGCCACGCCGCCCGCGTTGGCGGCCTTGCCGGGACCGAAGGCCACCCCGGCCTCCTGGAACACCCGGATGCCCTCCGGCGTGGTCGGCATGTTGGCGCCCTCGCCGACCGCGACGCACCCGCCCCGCACGAGCGCCTCGGCGTCCTTGCCGGTGACCTCGTTCTGCGTGGCCGACGGCAGCGCCACCTCGCAGGGCACCTCCCACACGCTGCGCCCGGACACGTACGTCGCCTCGGCGCCGCGGCGCTCGGCGTACGCGCTGAGGCGGCGCCGTTCGACCTCCTTGACCTGCTTGAGGAGGTCGAGGTCGATGCCCTTCTCGTCCACCACGTAGCCGGAGGAGTCGGAGCAGGCCACGACGACGCCGCCCAGCTCGTTCACCTTCTCGATGGCGTAGATGGCGACGTTGCCCGAGCCCGAGACGACCGTCCTCTTGCCGTCGAACGACGTGCCCCGGGCCTTGAGCATCTCCTCGACGAAGAACGCGCAGCCGTAGCCGGTGGCCTCGGTGCGGACCTGGGCGCCGCCGTACGCCAGGCCCTTGCCGGTGATCACGCCGGACTCGTACCGGTTGGTGATGCGCTTGTACTGGCCGAACAGGTAACCGATCTCCCGGCCCCCGACGCCGATGTCCCCCGCCGGCACGTCGGTGTTCTCGCCCAGGTGCCGATAGAGCTCGGTCATGAAGCTCTGGCAGAAGCGCATGATCTCCCGGTCGGAACGGCCCTTCGGATCGAAGTCCGAGCCGCCCTTGCCCGCGCCGATCGGCAGGCCGGTCAGGCTGTTCTTGAAGATCTGCTCGACCGCCAGGAACTTGATGATGCCGAGGTAGACGGAGGGGTGGAAGCGCAGGCCGCCCTTGTACGGCCCGAGCGCGCTGTTGAACTCCACGCGGAAGCCGCGGTTGATGTGCACCTCTCCCCGGTCGTCCTCCCAGGGCACCCGGAAGATGATCTGCCGTTCCGGCTCGAAGATCCGCTCGATGATCTTCTGCTCCGCGTACTCGGGGTGCTTCCCGAGCACCGGGCCGATGCTCTCCAGCACCTCGCGTACCGCCTGATGGAACTCGGTCTCACCGGGATTGCGGCGCAAAACGTTGTCGTAAACGGCCTCGAGTCTCTCGTGCAGCATCAACCACTCCCTTGTTGTCTGGTTCCTCCCCATTTCACACTAGAGGTATCCGGGGTGTGAGCAACCGTCTCACCGCGTGGGACGTACGAGGGCCCGCCAGACGTCGATGACCAGCACCGGACGCATGCCGACCGACCGGTAGAGACCGAGTGCCGGAGTGGTGTTGTTGCTGTCCACGTGCAGGATCGTGCCCACCCGCCCGCGCCGCTCGTCGGCCTCGAAGGCCCGCGAGAGCAGCAGCCGGCCGAGCCCGCGCCCGCGGAAGGCGGGCCGCACCGCCAGCGTCCGGACGTAGCCGCAGTTCTCGTCGGGCACGAAGTGGTTGGTGCCGAGCAGCATCGCCACGGGCTCGCCGTGGACCCGGGCCAGCAGCAGTTGCGTCCAGTCGTTCGCGCTCGACGCCTCCATCTCGTCGGCCCACTCGTCGAACGTCTTCGGCACGAAGCCGAAGTGCTCGGCGAACGCCTCCTGCTGCACGGCGTGTGCCGTGCGCAGCACCTCCTGGCCGCCGGGCGCGCCGGTCTCGACCGTGGCGCCGGGCAGGAAGAGGGGCCGTACACCGGCGTGGTCGGTGCGCATGCGGTGGAAACTGGTCGCGGGCGCGAAGCCGCGCTCCTTGGCCGCCTCGCGCATGACCGTGTCCCGCTCGTAGACGCTGACGTCGACGACGGCGTGGTCATGCCCGGCCTCACGGGCGAGGTCGCCGGCCCGGCCGAGCACCAGGTCCCAGATGAGGGCGCCCGCGCCGGGCTCGCGCGCCTGCACCTCGACGTCCACGTTGTCGCTCGCGCCCTTGCGCATGGCGTAACCCCAGCCGAGCAGCCGCCCGCCCGAGCGGACCACCCAGCTGTCGTGCTCCAGGTCAAGCTCGCCGAGGGTGTCGGCGATGTCGTCGAGTGTCCAGTCGGGTTTGCCGGTCACTTCGATGTCGTGCTCGGCGACCAGCTCGTGGATGGCCGCCGCGTCGGCGGTCGTCGGCCGCCGGATGTCGTAGTCGTTCACGCCACTGTTTGTACGCGACGCGACTTGTGAGCGGCTTGCCGCCGAATTGGAGGTGCTCACCCCCTGCCTGGAAAGCCGGCCCGCAGGCGCGTCCTGCCGTACACCCTCCGCGGCGCCGTCTCCGTGACGGCGACAGCGGCGCGGCACGAGGATTCCCGGATTCGTGAGTTGTATGGTTCGCGAGTCGTACGTCACGAGCCGTAAGCCCATGTCACGCCACGGGAGCCTCTCATGCCCAAGCGTCTCTTCGTGGCGCTCGCGACCGCACTCAGCGCGGTGACCGCCGCCGGTGTCGTCGTGGCCCGGCCCGGCACCGCGAACGCGGCCACCGGCGGGTTCGACTTCGCCCACCCGCAGGTCGTCGCCACGGGGCTGCGGGCGCCCTGGGGGATGGCCTTCCTTCCCGATGGCAGCGCCCTCGTCTCCCAGCGCGACACGGCGGACATCATGCGGGTGCGCCGCGGATCCGCTCCCGTGAAAGTGGCCACGGTCCCGAACGTGTCGCCAGGCGGCGAGGGCGGCCTGCTCGGCATCGCGGTCTCCCCGGTCTACGCCCTGGACCAGTGGGTCTACGCGTACTACACGAGCGCCTCCGACAACCGGGTGGTCCGGTTCCGGCTGAGCTCGCCCCAGGCGCAGCAGCCGATCCTCACGGGCATCCCCCGCGCCCAGACCCACAACGGCGGGCGGATCGCGTTCGGCCCGGACGGCAGGCTCTACGTGGGCACGGGCGACGCCGGGAACTCGGCCAACGCCCAGAACCCGAACAGCCTGGGCGGCAAGATCCTGCGCATCAGACCCGACGGCACGGTGCCCGTGGACAACCCGTTCGCAGGCTCGCCCGTCTACAGCTACGGCCACCGCAACGTGCAGGGGCTCGCGTGGGACGAGAGCGGCAGGCTGTACGCGACGGAGTTCGGCCAGAACACCTGGGACGAGCTCAACCGCATCCTCCCCGGCCGCAACTACGGCTGGCCGATCTGCGAGGGCGTGTGCTCCGACCCTCGCTTCACCAATCCCCTCGTGGTCTGGAGCCCCGCGGAGGCGTCCCCCAGTGGTCTCGCGTACGCCAAGGGCACGCTCTTCGCCGCGGCCCTGCGTGGGACGCGGCTGTGGACGGTCCCGATCAGCGGCGGCACGCCGGGCACCCCGGCGGCCGAGTTCCAGGGGACGTACGGGCGGCTGCGTGCGGTGGCCGTCGGGCCCGACTGCTCGCTCTGGGTGGCGACGAGCAACCGCGACGGCAGGGGAACCCCGGCCGACGGCGACGACCGGATCATCCGCGTCCCGCCCGCGGCCCGCTGACCGTCGCCCTCACCGCCGCGGGGTCTGAAAGTTTCCTCACCCGGGCACCGGCGGCGGACGAACGCGCAGGCCGGTGCAAGGACCTGTGCCGGTCGATTGCCTCGGGCGCGGTGGGCACTTTCGATGGTTGACGAGCCGGTATGCGCCCCCCGACCCTCCCGGGAGCACGTGATGCCCAAGCGTCTGTCCGCGGTACTCGCGGCCGTCCTCTGCGTCGTGACCGCCGCCGCGGCGCTCGTCGTGACCCGGCCGGCACCCGCGGGCGCGGCCACCGGCGGGTTCGACTTCACCAAGGCGCAGGTCGCCGTCTCGGGGTTGCGGTCACCCTGGGGAATGGCCTTCCTGCCGGACCGCAGCGCCCTCGTGACCGAACGCACCACGGCGCAGATCTGGCGGGTGTACCCGGGATACACCCCTGCGCTGGTCACCACCATCCGGAACGTGTACACGGCGGGTGACGGCGGCCTGCTCGGCATCGCCCTGTCCCCCACCTTCACGCAGGACCAGTTGGTCTACGTCTACTTCACCGGCGCCTCCGACAACCGCGTGGTCCGGTTCCGGTGGGGCTACCCCGACGCGCAGCAGGTCGTCCTCAGCGGGATTCCCCGCGGCCTGACCGGCAACGGCGGGCGGATCGCGTTCGGCCCCGACGGCATGCTGTACGTCTCCACCGGCGACGCCGGGAACCGCGCCAACGCCCAGAACCCCGGCGTCCTGGGCGGAAAGATCCTGCGTGTCAGGCCCGACGGCTCGGTGCCCGTGGACAACCCGTTCGCCGGCTCGCCCGTCTACAGCTACGGCCACCGCAACGTCCAGGGCCTCGCCTGGGACGCCGACGACCGGCTGTACGCCACCGAGTTCGGTGAGGACGCCTGGGACGAGCTCAACGCCATCGTCCCCGGGGGCAACTACGGCTGGCCGGTCTGTCAGGGCGTGTGCGGCGACTCGCGCGTGCGCGACCCGCTGGTGACCTGGCACCCGGCCGAGGCGTCACCCAGCGGTCTCGCGTACGCCAACGGGACGCTCTTCGCCGCGGCCCTGCGCGGCACGCGGCTGTGGGCGGTGCCGGTCGCGGGCGGCACCGTGGGCACCCCGGTGGCAGAGCTTCAGGGGAGGTACGGACGGCTGCGCACCGTGGCCCTCGGTCCGGACGGCTGGCTGTGGGTGACGACGAGCAACTACGACAGCGGCGGGACTCCTGTCCTCGGCGACGACCGGATCATCCGGATCCCGCCCGTCGGCAGCTCGTGGCCGCCGGCGAGTCCGTCGCCCTCGACGTCGGCCGGTCCGTCGCTGTCGCCCTCACCGTCTGCAAGCCCGTCGCCCTCGCCCTCCGGCGGCCCCGGGCCGTGCCCCTCCCCGTCGCTCAGCCCTTCACCATCTCCCAGCCCCTCCCCGTCGCCCAGCCCCACACCGTCGCCCAGCGCGTCCTCGTCTCCCTCGCCCAGCCCCTCACCGTCGCCCAGCGCGTCCTCGTCTCCCTCGCCCAGCCCCTCACCGTCGCCGTCGCCGTCGCCGTCGCCGTCGCCCAGTGCCTCACCGTGCCCCTCCCCGTCGCCCAGCCCCTCACCGTCCCCCAGCCCTTCACCGTCGCCCAGCCCCTCACCGTCCCCCAGCCCTTCATCGTCCGCGGGCACACGGTCGTGCGAAGCGACCATCCGTTTCATCCTGTCGTGGACGGCGGCCTCGCGGGGCGAGCTGACGGTGCGGAACACGGGAACGCTGCCCATCTCCGCGTGGATCGTCACCTTCACGGTCCCCAACGGTCTGAGCTACGTGCAACTGGGGAGCGGCGGTTACACCCCGCGGGGAGGCACGGTGACCGTCACCAACCAGTCCTGGAACGGCACGCTGCCGCCGGGCGCGGCGGTGACGATCGACTTCGCGATCGGCTGGCCCGGTGGCGATGTCGAGGTGCCGGTGGCCACCTGCACGGCCGCCTGACTACTGTCCGTCCTGTCCGCGCCACGGTCACCGTGGCGGCGGAAGCCCCGGGAAACCTTCCCCTGGCGATGAAATTTTCCCGGCCCCGGCCGCCGTCCCGGTCGGTGGCACAGGACACAACACGCTGGTCAGCGGGAAACGGCGAGAGTGTGGCGTGGAAATGATCGCCCGGTTCGCAGAGCGGTGATTGCACGGGGCACGGCGGGCGCGTTCGATGGGTCACGAGCCGGAACCCGACGTCCCGACCTGGAGCCTCTGATGCCCAAGCGCCTCGCCGCGGCACTCGCAACCACACTCGGCACGGTGACCGCCGTCGCCGCGCTCGTCGTGACCCAGCCGCTCCCCACGAGCGCGGCGACCGGCGGGTTCGACTTCACGCGCGCCCAGATCGCGACCACCGGGCTGCAGGTCCCCTGGAGCATCGCCTTCCTTCCGGACGGCAGCGCCCTCGTCTCCGAACGCGACACCGCCGCCATCGCGCAGGTGCGTCCCGGATCGGCGCCGACGCGGGTGGCCACCGTCCCGAACGTGTCACCGCAGGGCGAGGGCGGCCTGCTCGGCATCGCGGTCTCCCCCACCTACGCCCAGGACCAGTGGGTCTACGCCTACTTCAGCTCCGCGTCCGACAACCGGGTGGTCCGGTTCCGGCTCAGCGCACCCCAGACCCAGCAGGTGCTCCTGTCCGGCATTCCTCGCGCCCAGTTCCACAACGGCGGACGCATCGCCTTCGGCCCGGACGGCATGCTGTACGTGACCACGGGAGACGCCGGGACCTCCGCCAACGCCCAGGACCTGAACAGCCCCGGCGGCAAGATCCTGCGGATGCGGCCCGACGGCACGGTCCCTTCGGACAACCCGTTCTCCGGTTCCCGCGTTTACACCTACGGCCATCGCAACGTCCAGGGGCTCGCCTGGGACGAGAGCGGCCGGTTGTACGCCACGGAGTTCGGCCAGAACACCTGGGATGAGATCAACTACATCCAGCCGGGCCGCAACTACGGCTGGCCGACCTGCGAGGGCGTGTGCAGCGACTCGCGCTTCACCAACCCCATCCAGACCTGGAGCACCTCCGAGTCCTCACCGAGCGGTCTCGCGTACGCCAACAGCACGCTCTTCGCCGCGGCACTGGGCGGCAAGCGGCTGTGGACCGTACCGGTCAGCGCCGGCAGCAGGACGGGCAACGCGGTGGCCGAGTTCCAGGGGACCTACGGCCGGCTGCGGGCCGCGGCCGTGGGCCCGGACGGCTGGCTCTGGGTGACGACGAGCAACCGTGACGGCAGAGGGACCCCGGTCGCTGCCGACGACCGCATCATTCGCGTTCCGCCCGCGGGCGGGTCGTCGCCCAGCCCCTCAGCATCGCCCAGCCCCTCAGCATCGCCCAGCCCCTCAGCGTCGCCCAGCGTGTCGCCGTCCGCCCGCCCCACGGTCTCCCCCAGCGCCTCGCCGTCGGCCGGCACGCGCGCGTGCTCCGCGACGTACCAGATCTCCAACCAGTGGCCGGGCGGCTTCCAGGGCGGGCTGACGGTCAGCAACTCGGGAAAGGCGGCCGTCTCCTCCTGGACCGTCACCTTCGCCTTCCCGAACGGCCAGAGCATCACCCAGCTGTGGGGCGGCCACTACACGCAGTCGGGATCCACGGTGACCGTCACCAACGAGTCCTGGAACGGCGCCCTCGCCCCGGGCGCGTCGACGACGATCGGCTTCACCGGCAGTTGGTCCGGCGGCGCCAACGGCACGCCGTCGCCGGTCACCTGCACGGCGTCGTGACGCCCGCCCGGATCAGCGCGGCCCGACGAACAGCGTCTGTGTGGCCGTGCCGATCTCGCCGGACTGGTCGAACAGCGTGGTGCGGGTGAGGCCGCGTCCCCGCGAGCCGATCGTCGTGGCCGCGTCCAGGCAGATCCACTCCCCCTCCGGCGCGCGGAAGAGCGCGATGATGAGGTCCACGTTGGCGAACAGGTAGTCGTCGAAGTCCAGGACACCGCTGATGCCGTTGCCGCTGTCGGCGAACATCGCGAGCCGCTCCAGCGGCGTGATCTCCGCACCGTCGACGAGCGGCACCCGCGCCCTGCCCCAGGCGACCGCGGGCCCGGCCTCGTCGGCGGAGCCCTTGACGAACCGCCAATCCGTGGCCCTGCCGTACCCGAAGCCCTGCGCGATCCACGACTCCGCGTCGGCAGGGGCCGGTGGCGGGACCGGCGCGGGCGGCGGCGCGGCCCCGCCCCCCGGGCTGTCGGCCTCCCTGATCCGCCACGCGGTCGCCCTGACCAGCTCACGCCCGCCGGAGGTGACGGACGCGCCGAGGCACTGCACCCGCCTGCCGTCCCTGATCATGTCGGTCCGCACCTCCACCTCCGCCACCGGGACGGGGGCGAGCACGTCCACCGCCAGCCGGGCCAGAGGGAGGCCGGGAACACGGGCGAGCTCGTGCACCAGCAGCGCGGTGACGGGTCCCATGTGCTGCTGCCGTGGATCCCACGGCCCCTGGGTGTGCTCTGTCGCCTGGTATCGGCCCTCGCCGAGGGACACGTACATCGCCATGGAACAAGATTCTAGAGACGGCTCCGCGGGCCCTCCGGCCGGTGCCCTCACCACTCGGGGGTCCGCCCGCCGACCCGGGCGCGTCCGTGGCGCTACGCGGAATCCGGGCCGGAGACCGCGTATCCCGGAATCGACGGCCACCGGACGGTGAGCACCACCGACTCCTCTTCGGCGTGCCAGGAGTGATCGACTCCGTGGCCCCACACCACGTAATCGCCCTGCTTCTCCAGCAGCACGCTCCGCCCGGGAAGTTCGACGCGGAAACGGCCGCTGATCAGCACGAGGAGCGCGGTGCGCTTCTCGCCGGTGACCCACTCCGCACGCCGATCGCCCCGGGGATGCGCGTACCACTTGATCTCGACGTCCTCGCTGTGCCGCACATCGTCGGCGGGCTTGAAATGCCCCAGCAGCCACCCGCGGTCGGCGACCGAGTCCAGATGAGCGTTACCCACGTATACGTTCTCCGCCATAGCCCCGCACGGTACCGAAGCCGTCAAGACCTGCGGGCCTGCCAACGCGACGTGCCGTGGCATGGGTAGGAACAGCACCACAGAGCGCCTACCGATATGTCACCTTCTGCAAGTGCTTGGCAATCGGGAACCGATCTCGGGGGATTACAACGGCGACATGATCCCCGTTCCCACCCCCGCATTGCTCAAGCAGATCGCGGCGAACGAGAACAACGTCTACGCCTCCTACCACCGGCTGATCGATGCCGCCCTCGCGAAGCAGGTCACGCGCGACGATTCCTACCAGCGGCTCGTCGTCCAGTGGAGCAAGCTCAACCTCGTTCCTCCCGGGGAGACCAAGGAGGCTACGGGACGACGCAGGGCGGCCGAACTGCCGCAGTTCGTCACTGATCTCAACCAGCTTCTCGCTCCCGCGGCCGCCCAGGCGCAGCAGCCGGCAGAGGATTTCCCACCGGTGGCGGGGAGCCCGTGGTTCATCCGGCTCCTGAACCTGATCGAGGAGAAGGTGGTCCTCCCGATCGAGACCGGTTCGCCACGAGCGATGGCGAGTGTGCGGACCTGCTTCGGGGACGAGGCCGCGGCGGCCGCCCCCCGGTTCCGGAAGATCCTGCAGCAGCTGCAGGCCATCCACGCCCGCTCGGACGGCAAGAGCAAGGGGATGCTCTACAACCCGCAGCTGCCCCGCTCGATGGGAGCGCTCGGGCGGGGCAGCGGCGCGGCCGCATGCATCGACCTGTCCTCCCAGTTTCGCCCGCATCTCATGTCCGACGTGGATGCCGCCTCCACGCTGGTGCATGAGGGTTCGCACACGATCGCGGTGGAGCCCACCGTCGACTTCGCCTACCGCAACGCCCACGCCCACTACTTGCTGCCGCCGAAGCTGGCGCTTATGAATGCGGGCAACTACGAGCAGGTGGTCATCGACCTGATCGGTGGGAAGCCGGGCCAGCTCGACGCCGGTGATGTCAAGGCCCTACGGGACGGCGCCGGCGACTCGCTGGCGCAGGTGCACGCGTTGATGTGCTCACGGGTGGTCCGCGCCTGGGTCCGCGTCTACGACCTGATCGGCCTGGCCGCGAACGGGCGGATCACCGCCGAGGAACTACGCGAGCTGCCGCCGGTGCCTTCAGATTCCGGACCTCTGCTCACCGCTCTGCTGAGAGAGCTCTTCGCCCAGCTCGAAACCCTGATGAGCGTGGTGAACACCTACCTCGTCCTCAGGCTCGGGCCCAAGCCGGGAGGCGAGCTCACCAGTGCTCCGGAGCAGCGCACCAAGGACGATCCCGGCGCGCACCGGCGGCCGCCGACGCCCGGCGACATGCAGCCCCTGACCTTCGAGACGACGCCCACCGCGACCACGGTCACCGTCTCGTTCGACTGGGCCTCGGAAGGCACTCCGGACGCCATCGCCAGAAACGTCCTCTTCGAGTTGACCGACCGCGTCTGGCAGGGCAGGCGTGCCGTCTTCAGCGGCTCCGAAGTGGCCCACGTCGTCCAGTCGATCCAGCTCACCGATCGCCCGGCGCTCCGTGCGATGCTCAAGGACTACTACGCGAGTCTGAGCAGAAAGACCAAGATCGACTAGGGTGCGCCGTATCGCGAACGGCACGCGGAGCGCTACGCCGGCCCGTACGGGCCGCGGTTGCGCTTCGAGTGGCTGCTGCCCGGCCACACCGCAGGAGACTGCCTGCCGGCGAGTTCGCCCGCCGGATGCGCGACCTGACCGTCCGCACCGGGCGGCTCTCCCCCCGCCCGATCGACTTCACCGCGCTGCGCTGGTGACGCCCCGCCGCGCACCGGGGAGAGCCGTGCCGGTGCGCGCCCCCGGCGGGCACCCGTCCCGCCCGGCGCAGTGATGCGGCAAATAGGGTGCTGTCATGGAGTATCGACGACTTGGCACCACCGGTGTGAAGGTCAGCAGGATCTGCCTGGGCATGATGAGTTACGGCGAGCCGGCCAAGTGGGGCGGCTGGGTCCTGGACGAGGAGCAGGCCGAGCCCATCGTGCGCAAGGCGGCCGAGGGCGGCGTGACCTTCTTCGACACCGCCGACGTCTACTCGGGAGGCGTCAGCGAGGAGGTCACCGGGCGGCTGCTGCGCAAGATCTTCCCCCGTCGCGACGACTACGTGCTGGCCACCAAGGTCTACTTCCCGATGGGCGGGGGCAGGAACGACTACGGCCTGTCCCGCAAGCACGTGATGTCGGCCATCGACGCCTCCCTCGCCCGCCTCGGCACCGACTACGTCGACCTCTACCAGATCCACCGGTGGGACGACGAGACGCCGATCGAGGAGACCATGGAGGCGCTCCACGACATCGTCCGGGCCGGCAAGGCCCGTTACATCGGCGCCTCCAGCATGTGGGCGTGGCAGTTCGCCAAGGCCCAGCACGTCGCGGACAAGCACGGCTGGACCCGGTTCGTCTCGATGCAGAACCACTACAACCTGCTGCATCGCGAGGAGGAGCGGGAGATGATCCCGCAGTGCCTCGACCAGGGAGTGGGGCTCATCCCGTGGAGCCCGCTCGCGCGCGGTCTGCTCGCCCGCGCGGGCAAGCAGGCCGACACCGTGCGGCAGGTCGGCGACGGCGCCAGGCAGGAGCAGCTGTACGGCGGGCCCGCCGACGAGGCGATCCTGGAGCGGGTGGCGCGCACCGCCGAGGAGCGGGGGGTCGCCCCCGCGACCCTCTCCCTCGCGTGGTTGCTCAGCCGCCCGGGCGTGACCGCTCCGATCGTCGGTGCGACCAAGGAGCATCACGTGGACGACGCGCTCGCCGCGGTCGAGCTGAAGCTCACCGACGAGGAGATCGCCTTCCTCGAGGAGCCGTACCAGGCCCGGCGGCAGCAGTTCTGATCAGGAGGCCCCCGTTCGCCGGGCCCGGGAAGAGCCCGGCGGGCGGGGTCCCAGGGCGAGATCCCAGGGTTGGGTCGCAGGGTTGGGTCGCAGGGTTGGGTCGCAGGGTTGGGTCCGGGCGCGAGGTCCTTGGGAGGACGTCAGTTGTCGGTGGTGCGGCGGCGCCGGGCACGGCGTGGGTAGGCCTTGGCCGTCTCGGCCAGCCGCGCCGCGTGCTCGGCCTGCTTGCGCCAGTGCCCGTACGCGTCGCCGCGCTGCGCGAGCCGGTCCAGCTCACGCATCGTGGCCAGCGGGATGAACGCGGGCTCGGCGTCCCGCCACGGCGTGCCGGGCAGCGGCATGAACGTGTGGGTGTGGATGCGCGCCCCGAGATCGGCGAGGTCCGCGGCGAGCCGCAGGGACGCGTCCTGGTCCTCCGGCGATTCGCCGGGCAGTCCGAAGATGAAGTCGACGTTCGGGCGGAAGCCGTGTTCCACGGCGATCCGCACGGCGTCGCGCACCGGCGCACTGCCGTGGCCGCGACCGGCAGCGGCCAGCACGCGGTCGGAGCCCGACTGCGCGCCGATGATGATGTTGTCGTTCGCCACATAACGCCTGAGCAGCCGCATCGCCTCCGGCGTCACGTGCTCGGGACGGATCTCCGAGGGGAAACTGCCGAAGAACACCCGCCCGTCCGCCGGCAGTTCCTCTTTCACCCCCGCCAGCAGTTCCTCCACGGCGTCCAGCGCCGGCTCCGGCCCCTGCGTGCCGTACGAGAGGGAGGTGGGGGTGATGAAACGGACGTCGCGCAGCCCGTGGGCGGCCATCCGGCGGACGTGCTCGCGCACGCTGTCCACGCCGCGGTGCCGGAACCTGCCGCCGAACATGAAGGGCGTCTGGCAGAAGCGGCACGTGTAGGCGCAGCCCCGCGTGATCTCGATGGGCCCGAAGTGGCGGCGCCGGTCGGGGAAGGACGGAAAGGCGTCCAGCGGTAACTGCGGGGCCGGTGGCGTGCGCAGCGCCGTCCCGTCGCCGTCGCGCACCGCCAGCCCGGGCACGCCGGTGAGCGGCCGGTCCGCGCGCAGCGCCTCGACCAGGGCGACGATCGTCGGCTCCCCCTCGCCGATCGCGGCGAGGTCCCAGCCGGCGTCGATGACCTGCTGCGGTTCGGCGGTGGCGTGCACCCCTCCGGCGATGTGCAGGACGCGGGGGTCGTCGGCGAGGGCCCGCACGGTGGCCAGCTCGGCCGCCATCGCCTCGGCGTCCGGCGAGTAGAACGACCAGAGGACCAGGACACGGTCCGCGGGGCTGGCCGCGATGTGCTCGGCGGTCTCCTCGGGCGTGGTCCCGAGCCGCAGGTCGCATTCGGCCTTCGCGGTCTCGAGCGCGCCGAGCAGCGCGTTCACGCCGTACGTCACGGCCCTGCGATAGCGGACCACCACGGACACTTCCACGCTCACCCTGGCAGGGTAGTGCCATCGTCCTCCTTCCCCGCACCGGTGATCGGCGAGCGAGGTGCCTGCGCATCGGCCGAGCGTCCCCGGGCCCGGCGGCCCGGACGGCGGGGGAAGGCCGCGTCCCCGATGGCTGTGAGCGTTCACATTCGTCTTCCGATCGGCTCTCCTCTCCATCGGGGCGGTGTGGAGGTGGTGTGGGGCGGAGCCAATACGAGACGGAGATCCTTTGTCAAGGGCCTTGATACAAGGTCGTTCAGCCGCCCGGGTCCGAGTGCGGCCCACATGGGCGTTGTCGCGGCGGCCTGCGAGGCCGACCAGACGCGTGTGATGAAACTTTCATTCAACTCTCCCATCCAACTCGCAGCCTGCCGAAACTTTCAGAGCACGGATGCCAGATGCTTAACCAATTTTGCACACCAGCACTGCACAGGTATCCCGAAAGTTTCCGTTGAAGGCTTGACAAGTTTCGGAGACGTTTCCACACTGATCCTCCGAGGCGGTCCCCCGCCCCCAAGTGGTGGTGCACGGCAGGGGGCCGCCGATCACGGCGCCCTGGTGGTGTGCGTCCTCAAGCGACGAGGCGCGGCGTCGGTCTCATGGGAACCTCCGCGTTCCCCCTTGGTGATTCAGTTATGGAGGCTCAGACATGGGCGAAAACGTCATGTCGCCGCCCGGAACCCGGCTGCGCCGGGCTCTGGTCGCCGGCGCGCTCGGCGTGATCACCGCGGCCACGGCCGCGGTGGCGGTGTCGGTTCCCGCCGACGCCGCGGCGAGCACGCTGGGCGCGGCAGCCGCGCAGAGCGGCCGTTACTTCGGCACCGCCATCGCCAGCGGCAAGCTCGGCGACGGGACCTACACCGGCATCGCGAACCGTGAGTTCAACATGATCACGGCCGAGAACGAGATGAAGATCGACGCGACCGAGCCGAACCAGGGTCAGTTCAACTTCACCAACGCCGACCGCATCTACAACTGGGCGACGCAGAACGGCAAGCGGATGCGCGGCCACACGCTGGCCTGGCACAACCAGCAGCCCGGCTGGATGCAGTCCCTCAGCGGCAGCGCGCTGCGCCAGGCGATGATCAACCACATCAACGGCGTCCTGAACCACTACAAGGGCAAGATCCCCTACTGGGACGTGGTCAACGAGGCGTACGCCGACGGCAACTCCGGCGGCCGGCGCGACTCCAACCTGCAGCGCACCGGCAACGACTGGATCGAGGTCGCCTTCCGCACCGCGCGAGCCGCCGACCCGTCCGCCAAGCTCTGCTACAACGACTACAACATCGACAACTGGACCTGGGCCAAGACGCAGGGCGTCTACAACATGGTCAAGGACTTCAAGTCCCGCGGCGTGCCGATCGACTGCGTCGGCCTGCAGTCGCACTTCAACGGCAACAGCCCGTACAACAGCAACTACCGCACCACCATCTCCCAGTTCGCCGCCCTCGGCGTGGACGTCGCCATCACCGAGCTGGACATCCAGGGCGGGTCGGCCTCGACCTACGCCAGCGTCGTCAACGACTGTCTGGCCGTCTCCCGCTGCATCGGCATCACCGTGTGGGGCGTGCGTGACAGCGACTCCTGGCTCGGTGCGAACACCACCCCGCTGCTGTTCGACAGCAGCGGCAACAAGAAGGCCGCGTACAACTCGGTCCTGAACGCCCTCAACGCGGCCACGCCGACGACGTCGCCCAGCCCCGGCACCTCGCCCAGCCCGGGCACCTCCCCCAGCCCCGGCACCTCGCCCACTCCCGGTGGCGGCGGCAACGGGACGATCAAGAGCGTCGCGTCCGGCCGCTGCGTGGACGTGCCCAACTCCAGCACCACCGACGGCACCCAGCTGCAGATCTGGGACTGCCACGGCGGCACCAACCAGCAGTGGACCTACACCTCCTCGCAGGAACTGCGGGTCTACGGCAACAAGTGCCTGGACGCCGCCGGCACCGGCAACGGCGCCAAGGTCCAGATCTACTCCTGCTGGGGCGGCGACAACCAGAAGTGGCGCCTCAACTCCGACGGCACCATCACCGGCGTCCAGTCCGGGCTCTGCCTGGACGCCGTCGGGCAGGGCACCGGCAACGGCACCCAGCTCCAGATGTACTCCTGCTGGGGCGGCAACAACCAGAAGTGGACCTTCACCCAGTAAGCACGACGGGTCCGGCCAGGCCGGTTCGTCGCCCCTGCCGGGCGCGATGACCGGAGCCGGGACCACGGCCGCGGCGGCCACGACAAGCCGCCGCGGCACCCGGACCCACCGGCCCGGAGCCATCTGAACGGGACCCATCTGATCTGGGCCGGCTCCGCCCTGCTGAGCCGTTCCTCCTGGCCCCTTTTCCCCACCTGCAGGCGATGGCCTCCGGTGCGCGCGTCGCACCGGAGGCCATGCGTTTGCCCGTACGTCTCTCTCGTCCGGGGTCAGGGCTTGACCGCGAGGGCGCCGTAGGCCCAGGCGTGACCTCCGGGGATCCGCTCCCGGTCCTTGTACTGGTCCGGCCGCCACTGCACCACCTCGGTCACGCCCGGCTCCAGCACCTTCCAGCCGTCGAAGAACCGCAGCACCTGGTCGAGGGTGCGGGGCACCATGGGCGCGGTGCTGTTGTCGTAGGGCTTGGTGAACTCCTCCTCGCGCACTTCGGGGGCGAAGTCGAGCGTGATGTGCGACAGCAGCAGGTGGCTGCCCGAGGGCACGGCGGCCTTGAAGGTCTCGACCAGGCCGTACGGATCCTCGTCGTCGGTGAGGAAGTGCAGGACGCCTGCCAGGATGACGGCCACCGGACGGTCGAAGTCGATCACACCTCGGACCTCGGGGTGGGACAGGATCGCCTTCGGCTGCCGCATGTCGGCCTCGATCACCGAGGTCATCCCCGTGGGGCTGCCGGTCAGCAGGGCGCGGCCGTGCACCAGGACGATGGGGTCGTTGTCCACGTACGCCACCCTGGCCCTGGGGTTGGCCTGCTGAGCGATCTCGTGCGTGTTGCCCTGAGTGGGGATGCCGGTGCCGATGTCGAGGAACTGCGTCATTCCGGCCTCGGTGGCGAGATGACGCACCGCCCGGCGGAGGAAGGCGCGGTGGGCGCGGACGCCCTCACGGGTGCCCGGCGATACCTTCAGGAGGTGTTCGGCCGCCTCGCGGTCGGCCGCGAAGTTGTCCTTTCCGCCCAGCAGATAGTCGTATATCCGGGCCGGATGCGGAATCGCGGTGTTGATTCGCGGGACGGGTCTGGCGGCCGGATCGGGGTCCGTCGTCTCTGGCATCGGTGCTCCTTACCGTCGTCTCTCATCGACACGAGGACACGTGGGCGGCCGGATGACCGGCACGACGGTCATCACCACCCGCGAACCGCCATCGAAACTTTCTCGATATTCAATGTAATTTTCGGAGAGACGGTATTCGCCTACCAGGATTCGGGTCAAGTCGGGCGGCCTGTCATCGCTCAGCCACGGACCGGCTGGTAGGCCGGCCTGGCTCCCGCGAACTCCTTTGTCCCGCCAATTCCCGCATAAAGCACAAATAACAGCCCGAGCGGGCAATATGGCACTTTTCTCCTGATTCGCGGCTGATTCCACCACCGACATCCGTCGGACGCTGCTGCCGGGAGCGCATCGCCGCTCCCCGCACCCGCGTCCGGCCGCCGGCTCGGCCCGTTAATCCCTTGCCGGTGGCGGGGGCAGGCGAGAGGCTGAGCGGATGCTGATCCGACGGGAGAACCCCGGCGACGTGGAGGCCGTCCGCGCGGTCGTCGCCCTCGCCTTCGCGCCGTACCAGGCGGCCCGCACCCCCGGCCGCCCGGACGGGCTGCCGGCCGAGGTGACGTTGCTCGACGCGCTGCGCGCCGACCCCGGCTGGCTGCCGGAGCTGTCGCTCGTCGCGCCGGCACCGGCACCGGCACCGGCAAAGGCGCCGGGCGGCGGGATCGCGGGTCACGTCGTCTGCACGAGGGCCCATGTGGGCGCCGTGCCCGTGCTCGGGCTCGGCCCGCTGTCCGTGCACCCCGATCACCAGCGGCGGGGCGTCGGCTCGGCGCTCGTGCACGCCGCGCTCGGGGCGGCCGAGGCGCTCGGCGCGCCGCTGGTCGCACTGCTCGGCGACCCCGCGTACTACTCGCGCTTCGGCTTCGAGCACGCGGAGACGCACGGCGTGACGGCGCCGGACCCGGCGTGGGGCGAGCACTTCCAGGTGCGGGTGTTCGAGCGACGGGTCCCGCCGCCGCGCGGGCCCTTCGTCTACGCGAAGCCCTTCTCGACTGTTGACGGCGTGTGATCGATATGACAGTCAGCTCTATGTGAAGAAGATTTTGGCGTGGCTCGTCCTCGTCGTCACGGTGACCGGCTGCCAGAGCGCCGCGGAGTCCGCGGCGCCGCCGCCCGTCCGCCCTCCGGGTTCGGCCACGGTCGTCTCGCAGGAGACCGTGGACGAGCGGACGGACAAGCTCGTGATCGACTCCCCGGCCACGGGCGACCGGCGCTCGGTGTGGGTGCTGAAGCCCCCGGCCTGGAAACCGGGCTCCACCGGCTGGCGCGCGCTGTACCTGCTGCACGGCTGCTGCGCCGGCGGCGGCTGGGACTGGCTCAGGACGGGCGAGGTGGCTCGGCTGACCGCCCGCCTCGACGCCGTCGTCATCGTCCCCGAGGGTGGTTCGATGGGCTGGTACGCCGACTGGCGCGACGGCCCCGGCTGGGAGACGTTCCACATGACCGAGGTGCCGCGCCTGGTCGAGCCGCGGTACGGCGTCGGCACGCGCCGCGCGGTCGCCGGTTTCTCGATGGGTGGCCTCGGCGCGTTCGTCTACGCGGCCCGGCATCCGGGCGTGTTCGAGGCCGCGGCGTCGTTCTCCGGGGTGCTCGACACGCGCGACGACGTCGCCGGATATCGGGCGTTCATGGCGGACAACGGCGTGGACACCGAGGATCTGTGGGGCGACCCGAGCGCGTGGCCGGAGCACAACCCCGCCGACCTGGCCGGGCGGCTGAAGGGCGTGCGCCTCTACGCGTCCTCCGGCAACGGCGAGCCGGGCCCGCTGGACCGCGGGGAAGGACCGGTCGATCAGACCGAGGCCGCGATCATGCGGCAGAACCGGAACTTCGCCGGGGCCGCGGAGAGGGCCGGGGTGAAGGTGACGACCGATTTCTACGGAAACGGCACCCACACCTGGCCGTACTGGATCCGTTCGTTCGAACGTGCGCTCCCGCTTCTCCTACCCTGAACGCATGGGACGGGCCAATGACGAGGCAGCCGCGGCGCTGCAGGAGTACGCCGAGCTTTTCGCGCTGAACGGCGGGGACGCCTTCCGGGTGCGCAGCTACCAGAAGGCGGCCAAGTCGATCGCGGGATTCCCCGGAGACCTCGGAGAGACCGACGTCCGGTCGATCCCGGGGGTGGGCGAGGCGATCGCCAAGAAGGTCGAGGAGTTCCTCGAACGCGGCAGCTTCCGCCAGCTCGACGACCTGCGGGGCAAGGTGCCCGAGGGGGTGCGCAGGCTGACCCGGATCCCCTCGCTCGGCCCGAAGAAGGCGCTGTTCCTCTTCCAGGAGCTCGGCATCGACTCCCCCGCCGCTCTGGCCGGCGCGATCCGGGACGGCCGCCTGAAGGGCCTGCGCGGCTTCGGCGCCAAGACCGAGGAGAACCTGCTCAAGGGCATCGAGCACATGGAGCGGTCGGGCGACCGGGTCCACCTCGGCGTCGCGACGGATCTCGCGGAGCGGGTCATCGCCTCGCTGCCGGCCGACCGGATCGCCTTCGCCGGGTCGCTGCGGCGGATGAGCGAGACGATCGGCGACATCGACATCCTCGCCGTCGGCGATCCCGGCCTGATGGAGCTGTTCGCGCGGCAGCCGTACGTCACCGAGATCGTCGCGAAGGGCGAGCGGAAGACCTCGGTCAGGACCGACCGCGGCCTCCAGGTCGACCTGCGGCTCGTTCCCGCCGAGTCGTGGGGCGCTGCGATGATCTACTTCACCGGCAGCAAGGAGCACAACGTCCGCATCCGGGAGATGGCGGTCAAGAAGGGCTGGAAGCTGTCGGAGTACGGGCTGTTCGACGGCGAGCGCCTCATCGCGTCGGAGACCGAGGAGGAGATCTACCAGGCGCTCGGCATGGCGTGGGTGCACCCGGCGCTGCGCGAGGACGGCGGCGAGGTGGAGGCCGCGCTGCGGGGCGAGCTGCCGCGTCTGGTCGAGCTGCACGACCTGCGGGGCGACCTGCACACCCACACCGACCTCACCGACGGCATCGCCTCACTGGAGGACATGGTGGCCGCCGCCGCGATGCGCGGCTACTCCTACTACGCCGTGACCGACCACGCGCCCGACCTGGTCATGCAGCGGATGACCCTCGACAAGGCCCTCGCCCAGCGTGGCCGCATCGCCGAGTTGCAGGCGAGATATCCGGACATGCGGCTGCTGCACGGCAGCGAGTTGAACATCGCCCCGGACGGCTCCGTGGACTGGCCGGCCGAGGTGCTGGCCGGGTTCGACGTCTGCGTCGCGTCCGTGCACTCGCACTTCACCCAGTCGCGGGAGGAGATGACCCGCCGTTTCATCGCGGCGTGCGAGAACCCGCACGTCCACGTGATCGGCCACCCCACGACGCGCAAGATCGGCAAGCGGCCGCCGGTGGACGCGGACTGGGACGCGGTGTTCCGCGCCGCCGCCAGAACCGGCACGATCATGGAGATCGACTCCTACCCCGACCGGGCCGACCTGCCCTCCGACCTCGTACGGCTCGCGCGCCACCACGGCGTGAAGTTCTCCGTCGACAGTGACTCCCACGCCGTGCCGCATCTGGCCCACCAGAGGTTCGGCGTGGGCATCGCCCAGCGGGCCTGGCTCACCCCGGACGACGTGGTGAACACCTGGCCCCTCGACCGCCTACTGGCCCACCTGGGCAGGGCCTGACCCCTCACAGCACACCCGAGTTCCACCGGTCCCTGTCCCTAAAGCTCCTGTCCCTAAAGCTCCTGTCCCTAAAGCTCCTGCCCCTACAGTTCCTGTCCCTACAGTTCCTGGAGCATCGCGCGCAGCATGGTCACGGTGTCGCGGGCCGACTCGGCCTGCACGCTGAGGTCGTTCATCACGGCGGTGTAGTCGTCCACGTCCTCCTGCTTGTCGAGGTACAGCGCGCTGCTGAGCTGTTCGAGATAGACGACGTCGGGCAGGTCGGGCTCGGCGAACCGCAGGATGGTGAAGGGGCCGCCCACGGCGGGGTGGCCCCCGGCCCGGAAGGGCAGGATCTGCAGGGTGACGTCCGGACGCGCGGCGGCCTCGATCAGGTGCTCGATCTGGCGGCGGTGCACGGCCCGCCCGCCCAGAGGACGGCGCAGCGCCGACTCGTCCACCACCGACCACACACGGGGCCCGTCGGCCTGGTCCAGGAGCCGCTGACGACGCATGCGCAGACCGACGCGGCGGTCGACGTCGGACTCCGGCGTCCCGCGATGCCGCAGCCGGATCGCCGCCCGCGCGTAGTCCTCGGTCTGCAGCAGGCTGTGCACGAACTGGACCTCGTACGTGCGGATCGTGGCCGCCGCCTCCTCCAGCCCGACGTACACCTCGAACCAGCCGGGCAGCAGGTCGCCGTACTGGTGCCACCAGCCGGGGGTGCCCGCCTGCTCGGCGAGCGCCAGCATCGTCTCCCGTTCCCCGCTGTCGACCACGCCGTACAGCGTGAGCAGGTCGGCCACGTCGCGTCGTTTGAAGGGGGTGCGGCCCAGCTCCAGCCGGCAGATCTTCGACGTGGAGGCACGGATGGCGTGCCCGGCCTGCTCGCGGCTGATGTTCCTGGCCTCGCGGAGCCGGCGCAGCTGGGCGCCGAGCATCATGCGCACCACCGTCGGCCCGCCCCGCGGCTGAACCGGCCGTCCGTCCGGAAGAGTCGCGGCCTCCGGTCGAGCCGAGATCATCTCTGTCCTCCCCGCTATGGGCCTCGTCGTGCCGGCCGTACGCCGGCGTCCCCGGTGACGGGATGCTATCGGGGCGAACGCGGCCGTCACCGCACTTTCCGCGCGACCCGGGTGGTTGCGTGCCGGAGCTTGATCGGAAAGGATGGGCGCCACGCGCGATCTGCCAGCACCCAGCGGAGGTCACTGACGCGGGTGCGGTCGTCTCTCCGTTCCGACCGATCCGAGGCCCCCATGAGCGACACTCCTTCCACCGACGACCCCGGCGTCCGCAGGATCGACAGCAGCGTGCCGCACTCGGCTCGCGTCTGGAACTACTTCCTGGGGGGCAAGGACCACTACCCGGTCGACAGAGAGGCCGGGGAACGCATCCGCGGCGTCTTCCCCGGAATGGTGGACATCGCCCGCCAGTCGCGGCAGATGCTCGTGCGCACCGTCGGCTATCTCGCCGGCGAGGCGGGAATCCGCCAGTTCCTCGACATCGGCACGGGCCTGCCCACCGTCGACAACACCCACGAGGTCGCCCAGCGGCTGGCCCCGGCGTCCCGGATCGTCTACGTCGACAACGACCCCCTGGTGCTGGTGCACGCCCAGGCGCTGCTGACCAGCACCCCCGAGGGGGCGACCGACTACATCGAGGCCGACGTGCGCGACCCCGGCCGCATCCTGCGGGAGGCGGCCAGAACGCTCGACTTCGCACAGCCGACCGCGCTCATGCTGATGGGCATCCTCGGCCTGGTCGCGGACTACGACGAGGCGCGCGACATCGTGCGCCGACTGCTGGAGGCCCTGCCCTCCGGCAGCTATCTCGCGCTCTACGACGGCTCCGACACCGACCCGGCGTACGTCAAGGCGCTGGGCGGCTACAACGCGGGCAGCGGCGCCGCCCCTTACACGCCGCGCAGCCCCGAGCAGATCGAGGGCTACTTCACCGGCCTGGACCTGCTCGAACCGGGCATCGTCTCGGTGTCGCACTGGCGGGCGGAGGACAACCCGTGGGGCGAGCCCCGCGAGGTGGCGTGCTACGGGGGAGTCGCGCGCAAGCCCTGACCCGCGGGCCGGATCGATCGCCCGAGCCGCATCGGACCGCGACCACGCCTCGGCCACGACCACGCGTCGGATCGCGGCCACGTTCGTCTTCGGCGAGTCACGGACGCTCCTGAACATCCCCCGGCGGCACGTGGGAGAAATGCGGCGGTAACCCGGCGCGGCGATGATGGTCACGGTGCGCAGGCGGGTGATTATCGTGCGCCAGGGACCGCCGCGGGGTGTGCGGACCTCCGTCCGGGACCTCCGTGGGGACCCCGGTGTGGGGACCTCGGTGTGGGGACCTCGGTGTGCGGCCTCCGACGTGCGACCCCAGGTGTGCGGGCGCGCGGCGCAGGGGCAGTGCACCCCGGTGGTGGGCCCGTCGGCGGGACCGGCCGGGCGCCTGTGCGGATCGGGCGGCGTGAGCGGGAGGATGACGAGATGCGCCAGTTGACGGCACTCGACGCGCAGTTCCTGAGCGTGGAGTCGGCGACGACCGCGACCCATGTGGCGGGCGTCGCCATACTCGACCCGTCGACCTCGCCCTCCGGCGCCCTGACCAGGGAGGCGCTGCTCGCCCTGCTGCGCGAACGGCTGCACCTCGCCCCGCCGCTGCGCATGCGGCTGGCCGACGTGCCCTTCGGGCTCGACCGGCCGTACTGGCTGGACGACCCGGACGTGGACCTCGACGCGCACGTGCACGAGACCACGCTCCCCGCGCCCGGTGGGGAGCGGGAACTGGCGGCGTACGTGGCGGGGGTCCACGCGCGGCGGCTCGACCGCGCGCGGCCGCTGTGGGAGGCGCACCTCATCCACGGCCTGGAGGGCGGCCGCTGCGCCCTCTACACGAAGGTGCACCACTGCGCGATCGACGGCGTGTCGGGTTCGGAGATCCTGACCGCGCTGCTCGACCCGTCGCCGCAGCCGCGCCGGGTGGAGGCGCCCCCGGTGCCCCCGGCGCTTGCGTCGCCGCAGGTGCCCGGGCTGCTCGCGATGCTCGCCGGCGCGATCACCCGGTCGATCGTCCAGCCCGTGGAAGCGCTGTGCTCGCTCGCCCGCACCGCCGCCGACCTGGACGCGATCCCGGTGGTGGCGGCGCTGCCCGACGCCCGGCTCGTGGCCCAGGCCGCCCGCGCGCTCGCGGGAGACGCGCGCCCGCTGCCCGAGACGCCGCCGCTGGTCGCGCCGCGCACGCCGTTCAACGGCCCGATCTCCGGGGAGCGTGAGGTCGCCCTCGGTTCCGTGCCGCTGGCGGAGGTCAGGAGGGTCGCCAGGGCCTTCGGCATGGGCCCGAACGACGTGGTGATGACGCTGTGCGCCTCGGCGTTGCGGCGCTGGCTGCTCGCCCACGACGCGCTGCCCGACCGGCCGCTGGTGGCCGCCGTGCCGGTGGCGTTGCGCTCTCGACCGTCGGCGGGTGCGGGCGGGCCGTCCCCGGACGCCGCGGACGGGCGGGTCGGCAACCGGATCTCGGCGATGATCACGCCGCTGGCCACGGACGTCGCCTCCCCCGGGGAACGCCTGGCGTCCGTGCGCTCGGCGCTGGCCGCCGCCAAGCGGCGCTTCGCCGTCTCCCATCGCACCTGGCTGGACGACGTGTGCGCGATGGTGCCGAGCGCCTTCGCGGCGCTGGCCACGCCGATGGTGTTCCGCCTCGCGGGCGTCGCGGGGGCGGGCGTCAACCTCATCGTGTCGAACGTGCCGGGCCCCCGCCTGCCGTTGTACCTGTGCGGCGCCCGGATGCTCGCCTACCACCCGCTGTCGGTGGTCACCGACGCCACCGGGGGGATCAGCATCACCTGCGCGTCGTACGACGGGCGGCTGGACTTCGGCATCGTCGCCTGCCCGTCCCGGCTGCCCGATGTCCGGAGCATGATCGGCCACCTGCGCGAGGCGATGGACGAGCTCCTGGCCCTGCTCGACGACTCCCCGGACGACCCGGCCCCGCACGGCGACGCTCCTCTCACACCGCCCCGGGAGGAGCACGAGCCACGTCAGCGCAGGGCGCCCGCGATCAGCTCGGCGACCGCGTCGGGGTCGATGTGATGGCCGGTGAGCAGGCAGATGCTCTCCTGGTACAGCAGGACCGCGGCGAAGGTCGCGGCGGCGGCCTCCAGCCGGGCGGCGTCACCCCGCCCGCCCGGCAGGGCGAGCTCCAGGGCGAACCTGGCCCGTCGGATGATCTCGGTGTTCAGGCGGCCCAGGCGCTCCCGTACGGACAGGTGGGTGTCGGCCTCCCGGAACAGGATGCGCCGCATCGCGGGGGACGCGTGCAGCGGCAGCCTGCGGGCGAGCCGCGACAGCGCGCCGGCCGCGTCGCCGGGGACCGCCTCCACCTCCTCCTCGATCACCACGGTGCGCTCGTCCACCAGCGAGACCAGCACGTCGATCTTGCGGGGGAAGTAGTGGAAGACCAGGCCTTTGGGCACGCCGGCGAGTTCGGCGATGCGCGCGGTCGGCGTGGCCTCGTAGCCGCCTCCCGCGAACAGTTCCTCGGCGGCGTCGAGGATGCGGGTGCGGGCGTCGCCCTCGGGCGGCTGCTTCCTTCTCCGCGAGCGTGACCACGCCTTGGCGGTCTGGAGAGGGCTGTCCACGGACCGAACCATAACCAGAGTGGGTGCCCCAACACCATGACGCGAGGGACAGGGCAGGCATACGCCCGGCCGCGAGCCCCCGCGGTGGGTGGGGAGCTCGCGGCCGGGCGCATGGGAGTCGCCGGCCCTCGGCGGCGGTGGGAGGCGGCGCCGCGGGCCGGCGACGTGTGGCCGGGAAACCGGTGTCAGTGGCTCGTGGCCTTCTCGGCCCCGAGGCCGGTGAGCGAGCGGACCTCGATCTCGGCGTACTTCGCGCTGTTGTACTCCTTGCTCAGGATCGTGCCGAGGTAGCCGCACAGGAAGCCGATCGGGATCGAGAAGATGCCCGGGTTCGACAGCGGGATCAGGTGGAAGTCGGCGTCGGGGAACATCGCCGTCGCCGCGCCCGAGACGACCGGCGAGAAGATCACCAGCACCACGGCGGAGATCAGGCCGCCGTAGATGGCCGAGACCGCGCCCGCCGTGTTGAACCTCTTCCAGAACAGGCTGTAGAGGATCGCCGGGAGGTTGCCCGACGCGGCGACCGCGAAGGCCAGCGAGACGAGGAAGGCCACGTTGAGCGACTGGGCGAAGATGCTCAGCGCGATCGCGACCGCGCCGATCACGAACGCGGCGATCCGGGCGACCACGACCTCCTGGCGCTCGGTGGCGCCGCCCCGCTTGAACACGTGCGCGTACAGGTCGTGGGCGAAGCTGGAGGAGGACGCGAGGGTCAGGCCCGCGACGACCGCGAGGATCGTGGCGAACGCGACCGCCGCGATGACCGCCAGCAGGACCGTGCCGCCGACGTCGCCGAAGAGGTCCTGGCCCACCTTCTGGGCGAGCAGCGGGGCCGCGGTGTTGCCGGCCTTGTCGGCCTCGGCGATCGTCTTCGAACCCACCAGGGCCGCGGCGCCGAAGCCGAGCACCAGCGTCAGCAGGTAGAACACGCCGATGATGCCGATGCCCCACAAGACCGACTTGCGGGCGTCCCTGGCGGTGGGCACCGTGTAGAAGCGGATGAGGACGTGCGGCAGGCCCGCCGTGCCGAGCACCAGGGCCAGGCCGAGGCTGATCAGGTCGATCTTGCCCCAGACGCCCTGGGCCTCGGTGCCGTACTTGAGGCCCGAGTTGAGGAATGCCTCGCCCTTGCCGCTCTGGGCGGCGGCGTCGCCGAGCAGCCCGGACAGGTTGAAGCCGAACTTGCCGAGCACGAAGAGGGTGATCAGCGCCGCGCCGACCATCAGCATGACGGCCTTGACGATCTGCACCCAGGTGGTGCCCTTCATGCCGCCGAACACGACATAGATGATCATCAGCAGGCCGACCGCGATGATCGTCCAGATCTTGCCCGCCTCGGAGTGGACGCCGAGCAGCAGGCCGACGAGCGCGCCCGCGCCGACCATCTGCGCGAGCAGGTAGAAGATGCTCACGACGATCGTGGAGACGCCGGCCGCCGTACGGACCGGGCGCGGCGACATCCGGAACGCCAGCACGTCGGCCATCGTGTACTTGCCGGAGTTGCGCATGAGCTCGGCGACGAGCAGCAGCGCCACCAGCCAGGCGACGAGGAAGCCGATCGAGTAGAGGAAGCCGTCGTAGCCCGACAGCGCGATGATGCCGGCGATGCCGAGGAACGACGCGGCCGACATGTAGTCGCCGCCGATCGCCAGACCGTTCTGCAGGCCGCTGAACGACCGGCCCCCGGCGTAGTAGTCGGAGGCTGTCTTGGTGTTGCGGCTGGCCCAGAACGTGATGGCGAGCGTACCGGCAACGAAGATCACGAAAAGGATCGTGGACAGCGTCTCGTGACTCACTTGGCGCCCTCCCCGACCTCATCGCGGCTCTCGGCCTCGCCGCGCAGCTCGTCGGCGATCGGGTCGAGCTTGGCCGCCGCGTGCCGCGAGTACGCCCACGCGATCAGGAACGTCGACACGAACTGCAGCACACCGAAGACGAGGGCGACGTTGATGTTGCCGAACAACTTGGCGCCCATGAAGTCCCGGGCGAAGCCGGAAAGCACCACGTAGAGCAGGTACCACACCAGGAAGGCGATGGTCATGGGGAAGGCCCAGGACCGGTAGCGGCGGCGCAGCTCCTGGAACTGCTCACCCGCCTGTATACGTTCATAGACCGATGGATCGTGCTGGACGGTCACAAGATCTCCTTCGGCAGTGATCTGGATCACTTCAACGTAGGAGTGCGCCGTGTCCGGCGACGAGTCCCGGGGACCGCCGAGTCGCCCAGCCGTACCGCCCGCTCGTTCACATGGCGCATCCGTGCGACGAATGGTCGGTTGCACGCGCCGAGCGGTCACGCACGCGTTACATGAAACACGGCCGTAGCGTGGCGCCGGGCCGACCTGACGCGCGGGCTACATGAGGCGCGGGCTGCATAAAGCGCGGGTCCACATGAGGCGCGGGTCTACATGAAGCGCGGACGCCAGTCGCCCCGGTCGACGTTCAGCGTCTCCGGCGTGTGCAGGCGGACCATCGTGCGCGCCACACCGCGCGGCACCCGCGACGGCGTCAGCAGCGACACCACCGCCATGACCGTGAACGACACGGGCACCGTCCAGGCGGCCGGCTGCGCCAGCAGCGACCCCGCCCAGCCGGTGTGCGGGCCGCCGGTGATCGTGATCACGACCGCCGCGCAGGCCAGCCCTCCCCCGGCCAGCAGACCGGCGATCGCCCCCGACGTCGTCAGTCTGCGCCACCAGATGCCGAGCACCAGCAGCGGGCAGAACGAGGAGGCGGCCACGGCGAACGCCAGCCCCACCACGGTCGCCACCGGCAGCGACCGGGCCACGCCCGCCAGCGCGAACGGCACGAGCACCGCGAGCACGGTCGCGACGCGGAACGCGCGCACCCCGCCGCGCAGGATGTCCTGCGCGATCACCCCGGCGACCGACACCGTCAGCCCCGACGACGTCGACAGGAACGCCGCGAACGCGCCCGCGGTCACCAGCGCGGTCAGGAAGTCGCCCACCGGCCCGCCGACCAGCCGGCCCGGCAGCGCGATGACCACGGTGTCGCTCTCCGGCATGCCGTAGACGTGGCCGAGGTAGCCGTACACCGCGGGCATCAGGTAGAAGGCGCCGAGCAGCGTCAGCACGACGAGCGTGGTGCGGCGGGCGGCCCGCCCGTCCGGGTTGGTGTAGAAGCGGACGAGCACGTGCGGCAGCCCCATCGTCCCGAGGAACGTCGCCAGGATCAGGGAGTACGTCTCGTACATGGGGTGATCACGACCGTGGAGCGGCAGCACCCACTCGTCCCCGGGAGCGAGCCCCGGCCTTCCGTCGGACCACCAGGCCAGCAGCATGAACGCCAGCGGCACCGCCAGCGCGGTCAGCTTCAGCCAGTACTGGAACGCCTGGACGAACGTGATCGACCGCATGCCGCCCGACAGCACGTTGATCGCGACCACCACCGCCACCAGCAGGCTGCCCGTCCACGGCGGCGCCCCGGTGATCGTACGGAAGACCAGCCCGGCGCTCTGGAACTGCGGCATGAGATACAGCCAGCCGATCAGCACGACGAGCACGCTCGACAGCCGCCGCACCGCCATCGACTCCAGCCGCGCCTCGGCGAAGTCGGGCAGCGTGTAGGCCCCCGACCGCCGTAGCGGCGCCGACACCAGCACCAGCAGCACGAGGTAGCCGCCGGTCCAGCCGACCGGCAGCCACAGCATGTCCGCGCCGAAGGTGAGGATCAGCCCCGCGATGCCGAGGAAGGAGGCCGCCGACAGGTACTCCCCGCCGATGGCCGAGGCGTTCCACAGGGGCGAGACCGTGCGGGAGGCGACGTAGAAGTCCGACGTGGTGCGGGACACCCGGAGGCCGAACGCGCCGATGAGGACGGTCGCCAGC
The DNA here is from genome assembly GCF_900156315.1 of Microbispora rosea. Taxonomy (GTDB): domain Bacteria; phylum Actinomycetota; class Actinomycetes; order Streptosporangiales; family Streptosporangiaceae; genus Microbispora; species Microbispora rosea. Next base: position 361,376 of record NZ_FTNI01000003.1, read on the forward strand.
ATCACCAGGACGACCGCGGCGATCTGGCTCACCGGCGCGCCGTCCTCATCTGAGCACCGTCCTCACCTGGGCACCGTCCTCATCGGTGCTCCACGAGGTCGGCGAAGTCGCGCTCGTTGCGTTCGGCCTGCCGCACGTACAGCCAGGCGCCCCCGACGAGCGCCGGGTAGATGAGCCCCGCGAGCACGACCCACGGCAGCGGCAGCCCGAACAGCTCGGCCGCGCGCAGCTCCGGGGCCAGCAGGAACAGCAGCGGCAGCCCGCCCACGACGCAGGCGAGCAGGCTGCACACGAACAGCGCCAGGCGGAACTGGGTCCGCACCAGGGAGCCCATGTAGACCTCGCCGAGGCGGGTCTGCTCGTCGATCTCCCGGGTGAGCGGATGCCGTGGCCTGCGCGCCGCCGCCGTGCGCGGGCTGGTCACCACCACCCTGCGGGGCTTCCCGCTGGTCGCGGCCCCTTCGCCCTGTCCGCGCGGGCCGGTCGCCGCCGCTCTGCGGGGCTTGCCGGTCATCGTGCCCTCACCGCCCGCTCACCGGGTCTGGCCCCTGCGGGCCCGGCGGACGAGCAGGTCGCGCAGCTCCCGGGTGTGGCGGCGGCTCACCGGGATCTCGGTCTCCCCCACCCGCACCACGCACTTGCCCGAGTCGATGTGCAGCTCGTCGATGTGCTTGACCGCGACGAGGTGGCTGCGGTGGACGCGCAGGAACCCTGCCGACGCCCAGCGCTCCTCCAGCGTCGCCAGCGGGATGCGGACCAGGTGGCTGCCGGTCGCCGTGTGCAGCCGCGCGTAGTCGCCCTGCGCCTCGACGTAACGCACCTCCGTGCTCGCCACGAACCGGGTGACGCCGCCCAGCTCGACCGGGATCGTGTCCGCCTGCGGCCCCTCCCCCGGCTCGCCCAGGCTGCCGCACACCCGGCGGATCGCCTCGGCGAGCCGCTCCGGCCGTACGGGCTTGAGCAGGTAGTCCTCGGCCTTCAGCTCGAAGGCGTCCACCGCGTGGTCCTCGTACGCCGTCACGAACACGATCTTCGGTGGGCGGGTGAACTGGGTCAGCAGCCGGCCCAGCACCACCCCGTCGAGCCCGCGCATGCGGATGTCGAGGAAGACCGCGTCCACCGGCCTGCCGTCCGCGATGGCGCGGTCGAGCAGCCGGAGCGCGGCGGCTCCGTCTCGGGCGGTGAGCACGTCGCCGATGCGGGGATCCGCGCGCAGCAGGTAGGCGACGTCCTCCAGCGCGGGCTGCTCGTCGTCCACCGCCAGAACCCGCAGACCGCTCACGCTCACCCCTTTCACCGACCGATCCCCTAGAGAGTGATGACCGGAACGTCGGTAAGTCAACGCCTCCCGTTGTCACGAGACGGTGTCAGTGGAGGGAGACCCCGGGGTGATACTTGGGGACCCGCACGGTGACCTTGGTGCCGGCGCCCTCGCCGGTCTCCACCACGAGACCGTACTCGTCGCCGTAGACCTGGCGCAGCCGCTCGTCCACGTTGGCCACGCCGATGCCGCCGGCGCCCGAGCGGTCCTCCCCGGCGAGCACCCGCCGCAGCCGTTCGGGGTCCATGCCGACGCCGTCGTCCTCGACGGTGATGCCGCACTCCGCGCCCGCGTCCTCGGCGACGATCGTGATGCGGCCCACGCCCGGCTTGGCCTCCAGGCCGTGCCGTACGGCGTTCTCCACCAGCGGCTGGAGACACAGGAACGGCACGGCCACGGGCAGCACCTCCGGGGCGATCCGCAGCGTGACCTGGAGCTGGTCGCCGAACCTGGCCCGCTCGAGCGTGAGATAGCGGTCGATCGAGCGCAGTTCCTCGGCGAGCGTGGTGAAGTCGCCGTGTCGCCGGAAGGAGTAGCGGGTGAAGTCGGCGAACTCCAGCAGCAACTCCCTGGCCCGCTCGGGATCGGTGCGGACGAACGACGCGATGGTGGTCAGCGAGTTGTAGATGAAGTGGGGCGAGATCTGCGCCCGCAGCGCCCGGACCTCCGCCTCCATCAGCATCGTCCGGGAGCGGTCGAGCTCGGCCAGCTCCAGCTGGGAGTCGACCCACCGCGCGACCTCCTGCGCCGCCCGCACGAGCCCCGCCGAGGCGTGGTCGCCGTACGCCGCGAGCGAGCCGACGACGCGGTCGTCGGTGGTGAGCGGGACGACGACCGCGTGCCTGACGGGGCACTCCGGCCGCCCGCAGTCGAGCGCGAGCACCTGGGTGCGGCCGTCCTTCAGCGTCTCCGCGGCGTGCTCGAACGCCTCGGCCGCGTGATGGTCGCCCGCGCCGTCGTAGACCAGCAGCTCCTCGCCGTTGGTGATGGCGATGGCCGGGGAGCCGAGCAGCTCGCGCAGGTGCCTGGACGCCTTGAGCGCCCCGGCCTGGGTCAGCCCGGCGCGCAGCGGCGGCGCGGCCAGCGACGCGGTGTGCAGCGTCTCGAACGTCGCCCGCTCGGCGGGGCTGCTGCCGAGGTCGCGCCTGCCGCGCAGCACCCGCCACAGCACGACCGCCGGCACGGCGACGAGGGCGGCGACGACGAGCGCGGTGACGACCGGTTCCACGCCGCCGCAGCCTACTCCCGAGCCGGGCGGGGGACGACGCGCCCGGTCCGCCGGGGCGAACCCGGCGGGCCGAAGCGCGGTGTTCCGCCGTGGTGCGCGCGGTTTCAGCAGTGGACGCAGATCTGGGTGATGTCGTGGTTGGCCGGGTAGTAGTACCACTTGCCGTCGCCGCGGAGATCCTCGTACCAGCCGTCGGTCGAGCCGCGGAGGTACATCACCATCCAGCCCCAGTCGAGGGACCTGACCGCGGCCACACCGTTGATCCGATATCCGAGGTAACCGGTACCGGCGAAGCACGTATGGAATCCACGCGAGTCCACGATGTCGACCTTGCGGCTCGGATTGCTGCAACTCGTGACGACCGGGGCCGCCGTCGCAGCGGCCATCGCGGGTGAGGCCGTGGCGACGACCGCGCCGGGACCGAGGAGCAACGCTCCGGCAAGTGCGGCCACTCGTACCGTTCTCGGCGAAGGGCCTGCGCCGTTCTTCATGTGCTTCCTCCTGCTGCCGATGGACATGGGGCGTGGTTCGGGCCGGCAGCCGGCGAGCGGCGGCCGCGTCAGCCGATCCGGTCACCATTCAGCCGACACGGCGCTTTGATGTCCTGTTGCGCACACCGACACGAATCAAAACCGGCTGTTCGCGCACCAACCGGCGTGCCGGGGCGGGGCTGCAGCAGACCGGGCTCGGGACGGCCGGCGCGTGAGGCCGCGCGGCCGTCCTCCGCTCGCCGGACCTACCGGGCAGCCGTCTCACGGACGAACGCGGCGACGGCCTCGCCCAGCTCGCGCCCCGCATCCTCCTGCAGGAAGTGACCGGCGCCGGCGATGACGGGGTGGTCGAGCCCGGCCGCGCCGCGCATGGACTTCTTCAGGATCGGCGCCATCCCGCCGGTGATGGGGTCGCGGTCGGAGAACGCGACGAGGAACGGCAGGTCGAGCGTGACGAGGGTCTGCCAGGCCGCGCGGTTGGCGGGGGCGGCCGGATCGTCGGGGGTGATCGGCACCAGGCCCGGCATCGCCCGCGGTCCCGCCTTGAACTCCTCCGATGGGAATGGCGCGTCGTAGGCCCGCCGTACGGGCTCGGGCAGTTCGGTGACGCACCCCGACTGGATGAATCGGGCGATGTCGAGCACGGGTGCCTTCTCGACGGCCTCCCGGAAGCGGTGCCACACCTCGGGCATCGGGATGTCGCCGGTCGGCAGGCCGGTGTTGGCGGCGACGACCCTGGCGAAGCGGCCGGTGTGCTCGGCGACGAGCCGCAGCCCGATCAGCCCGCCCCAGTCCTGGCCGACCAGCGTCACCCCGCGCAGGTCGAGCGCGTCGAAGGCGAGCGAGCGCACCCACTCCACGTGCCGGGCGTACGTGTGGTCCTCCGGGCGGGACGGCTTGTCCGACCGGCCGAAGCCGACCAGGTCGGGGGCGACGGCCCGGCAGCCGGCCTCGGCCAGCACGGCCATCACGTGCCGGTAGAGGAACGACCAGCTCGGCTCCCCGTGCAGCAGCAGCACCGGCGGTCCGTCCGCCGGGCCCGCCTCGACGTACGCCATCCGGGCGCCGCCGGTCACCTCGGCGTAGCGGGGTTCGCAGGGGAAGGCGGGGAGGCCGGCGAAGCGCTCGTCGGGAGTGCGGAGGAAGTCCATGGGGGGCACCTTTACGTTGTAGATTCACATCTGGATCGGTTCGTCCAGTGCGGCGCGGATGCGGGCGGCGTAGTCCTCGATCTCGGCGTCGCCGTCGTACTTGACCCGGGGCCAGAAGAAACCGCGCAGGCCGTCCTTGCGGTTGCGCGGCACGACGTGGACGTGCAGGTGGGGCACGCTCTGGCTGATGCGGTTGTTCATCGCGACGAACGTGCCGGCCGCGCCGGCGCCCGCCTCGACCGCCCGCGCGACGGCCTGGACCCGGGCGAAGAACGGCCCGACCTCCTCCGCCGGAAGGTCCGGCAGGGTCTCGACGTGCCCGCGCGGCACGACGAGCACGTGCCCCTTGAACACCGGCCGGGTGTCAAGGAAGGCCGCCGCGACCTCGTCGTCCAGCACCACGTGGGCGGGCCGCTCCCCCGCCGCGATCTCGCAGAACACGCAGCCGTCCACGGTCACCAGCCGACCGTGGCGTCGCCCTCGACGAGGGCCCTGGCGATGATCAGCCGCTGCACGTCGTTGGTGCCCTCCCCGATCGCCATGAGCGGCGCGTCCCGATAGAGACGCTCGACCACGAACTCCTGCGAGTAGCCGTAGCCGCCGTGGACCCGCATCGCCTCCATCGTCGTCCTGAGCGCCACCTCGGAGGCGAAGTACTTCGCCATCGCGGCCTCGCTGCGCACCGGTCCCGCCTCCGACCGCACAGCGGCCCAGTACGTCATGAGCCTGGCCGCCTGGATCTCGGTCGCCATGTCGGCCAGCTTGAGCTGGATCGCCTGGAAATCGGCGATGGGCTGCCCGAACGCGTGCCGTTCGCGGGCGTAGCCCAGCGCCGCGTCGTAGGCGCACTGCGCGACGCCGACCGCGCGGGCGGCGATGTTGAGACGGCCGAGTTCGAGCGCGGAGAGCACCTGCTGCATGCCGCGCCCCTCGGTGCCTCCGAGCAGCCGCGACGCCGGCACGCGCACGCCGTCGAGGACGACCTCGCACGTCTCGGTGCCCTTGTAGCCCAGCTTGGGCAGGTCGCGGCTGACGGTCAGGCCCTCGCTGCCGGCGTCCACCAGCAGCACCGACATCCCTCGATGGGCGGGCGTCTCGATCGAGGTCTTCACCAGGACGGGCAGCGGGTCGGCGTGCCGCGCGTTGGTGATCCACGTCTTGGTCCCGGTGACGACGTAGTGGTCGCCGTCGCGGACCGCCCGGGTGGCGATGCCCTGCAGGTCGGTGCCCGCGCCCGGCTCGGTCAGCGCGATCCCGGTGCGGCGGGCGCCGGTGGCCAGGTCGGGCAGGTAGTGGCGGCGCTGCTCGTCCGTGCCGTATCTGGCGATCATCCAGGTCGACAGGGAGTGGGAGCCGAGGATCCCGGCCACGCCCATCCAGCCCCGGGCGATCTCCTCGAAGACGAGGGCGAACGACACCCGGTCGAGGTCGAGCCCGCCGTACTCCTCCGGGACGGTGATGCCGAACAGTCCCAGTTGCGCGAACCGCCGGACGATCTCCTCCGGATAGCGCCCGGCGCGCTCCCACTCGGAGGCGACGGGGACGATCTCCTTGTCCACGAACTCCCGCAGCGTGCGCCGGAACAGCCGCTGCTCCTCGTTCAGCTCGAAGTCCACTACGCCTCCATCGGGCCGGTCTTGGCACGCGGGAAATACCCCTTGTCATGAGGCGCGTCGCGCTTGTAGACCATCACCGCGCGCCGCCACGACATCACCTCGTCCCCGTCCTGGTTCAGGCCCCGCGTGCGGCAGGTGACGATGCCGGCGTACGGCCGGGACCGCGATTCACGCTTGTCCACCACGATCGACTCGGCGTACAGGGTGTCGCCCACGAAGACCGGATGGGTCAGCCGGATCTCGTCCCAGCCGAGGTTCATCATGGCCGTCTGGCTGACGTCGATGACCGACAACCCGAGCACGACCGCCACCGAGAACCCCGAGTTCACGATGATCTTCCCGACCGGAGCCCGGGCGGCGAAGTGCGCGTTGAAGTGGTTCTGGTTGGTGTTCATCGTCAGCAGCGTGAACCAGGTGTTGTCGGCCTCGCTGATCGTCCGGCCGAGCGGGTGCTGGTAGACGTCGCCGACCACGAAGTCCTCGTAGTAGCGCCCGAGGCGGGCTTCATGGACCGTCACACCAGAAGACTATTCTGGATCAGCTCGACGCGGGGCGGGCCCGGCCCGCGGACGCCGTTCGCGCGCCCGTCCTCCGTGCGTGTGTCCCGCGGCCCTGGTGCGTCCTGGTGCGGCCTGGTGCTGCGGTCGAGTTCCGGCAGAGCGGCGGCGTTCCGAATTCCTCTTCCCGGATTCACGTCCGCCGCCAGTGGCCCGCGCCGGCCTCGGCACGTCTGTATCAGGGGGCGTCGGCCTCCTGGCGCGCTTCGCGCCGTGTCTCCGGCGCCTCGCTCAGGCCCTCCGCGGGCTCGGGGTTCTTCGGGGGATCGCGGGGGTCGACGTACGGCTCCGCGGGGGACTCGCCTGCGGCGATCCTGCGCCCGCGCTGGAGCTCGGCGTCGAGTTCCGCGCCGCTGAGGATGACGATGTTCGACAGCCACAGCCAGACGAGGAAGACGACCACGGCCGCGAGCGTGCCGTAGGTCTTGTTGTAGGAGCCGAACCGTGCGACGTACAGCCCGAATCCGGCGGACACCACGACCCAGGCCACGACGGCGAGCAGGCTGCCGGGGCTGAGCCACCGCACGCCGGGCTGGCGGACGTTGGGCGCGGCGTAGTAGAGCAGGGTGATCATGGCCCCCGCGAGCAGCACGAGGACCGGCCACTTCACGATGCTCCAGACGGTGACCGCGGCGGGCCCGACACCGAGCAGGTTCCCCGCGATCTCGGCGAGGCGGCCGGTGAAGGTGACGGCCAGCACGGAGGCCGCCATCAGGATGACCAGCAGGAGTGTCAGCCCCACCCGGAGCGGGGTCACCTTCCAGAACGGACGGCCCTCGCGGATGTCGAAGATCGCGTTGCTCGCCCGGATGAACGCCCCGATGTAGCCGGAGGCCGCCCACAGCGCGAACAGCAGGCCCGTGATCGCGAACACCCCGGCGGTGCCCTGGTGCTGCTGGACGTTGGCGAGGCCGGTCTGCAGCATCTGCTGGACCGGCCCCGGCGTCAGCGACTTGATGTTCCCGAGCAGCGGGCCGGTGGCGCTCTGCCCCAGCAGGCCGAGTATCGACACCAGCACGATGAGCCCGGGGAAGATCGAGAGGACGGCGTAGTACGTCAGCGAAGCCGCCCAGTCGGGGACATTGTCCTCCTTGAACTCCTTGGCCGTGCGCTTGACGACTCCCATCCAGTCGCGGCGCGACAGCCTCTCCAGCGGCCCCCGCTCGTCCTCGGGGTCGGTCATCGGTGCGCGAACCTCCGCATGAACGGGCGACGTGGCTGCGAGAACATCCGGCGACCGCCGAACACCCGGGACCGGCCGAGCATGCCGAGCATCCCCGTCCCGCCGGGCCTGCTCTTGCGGCCGAACACGCCCATCCCGCGAGCCATGCTCTTGCGGCCGAACATGCTCATGCCGCCGCGCGTCCTCTTCCCGCCGAACGCGCCCTTGCCGCCGAGCGGGCCCATGCCGCCGGCCCTGCTCCTGGCGCCGAACATGCGCGAACCGAACGGCCGCGATCCGCCGCGCGTCTTCCCGATCTTGCCGGAGGCGCCGAACATCCCCCTGCCCGTGCGGGCTCCGCCGAAGCCGCGCATCCGTGGCGTGCCGGCCTTGCCGGAGACGCCCGGCTTCTGGAACATGCCGGGCATACCGGGCCTCGCCCCGCGGCCCTGGCTCCGGGTGATCCTTCGCAGCAGCAGCAGCGCGGTGCCCGCGGCTCCGGCGGCGGCGATCAGGCCGGGACGTCGCTTCGCCTCCTCGCCGACCCTTCCCGCGGCTCCGCGCAGCGGTTGCGGCGTGGCCTCGCGCACTCGTCCGGTGACACCGGCCACCCTGGCCCGCGCTGCCGCGGTGGTCGCGTGCACGCGCTCCTGCGCCCGCGCCTTCACGTCGGCCTTGGCGGCCAGCGCCTCGATCGTGTCGCCGAGGTGGTCGCGGGTCCGCTCGATCTCCTGGCGGACCTCGGCGATCTCGTCGTGGCCCTTCTTCCCCTCGCCCTCGCCCCTGGTCTCGGTGTCCCGGGCCGCGGCGACGGGCTCGGGTCCGGGCCGCGACTGCCGTACGGCGTTCAGCGACTCCGTCTCGGTGACCGGCTCGGACACGTCCTGATTGTGAACACCCACGGTCCCGGCGCTCGGCCGGGCCGCTCCGGGTTCGGTCTCGGTCATCTGCGCGCACTCTCCTTCATGACGTCGATGTCTGCTTTGAGGCTGCGCATCGCCTCGTCGGGAGTGGGCGGCGTCGCGCGGGACACCTGCTCCTTACCCACCAGGGCGAGCAGTCCGGCGAGCGCCAGCAGCGCGGCGCCTATGATCAGGGCGCTGGCCCAGGCCGGCAGCACGAGCGCGAGCGCCAGGATCGCCGTGGCCACGAGGGCTCCTCCGCCGTAGAACGCGACGAGGCCCGCGGCGCCGAGCAGGCCCGCGCCCATGCCCGCGCGTTTGCCCTTCCGAGTCATCTCCAGCCGCGCCAGCCGCAGCTCGTCGCGGATCAGCCGGGAGACGTCCTCGGACAGCCGGCGCACGAGTTCGCCCGTGGACAGCGACTCCTTCTGGATGGTCATGGCCTGCCTCCCTTCCAGGGTTGGGAAGCGCCTACCCGCAGCCGAGAGCCCTAACCACGGGCCTCGGCGGGGTGAACGGCCAGGCTGTTACACATGAAAGTTTCAGTTATGAATTAGCGCCACATCTGTCAGAGGCGGGCAAAAGGCCAGCAAGGGGCCCCGGCTCACCGTCCGATGGGACGGACGCGTGAGGCGTCGGCAACCCGTCATTGACATACCGGGGGCCCAATCCACAATCCTGAGGTGGGAGCGCTCCCATCGTATCGGTTCAGATCCACCCTTGCCCGCATCGGTCACGAAATGCGCTACCTGGCGTTTCTCCACCCGATGCTCCCACCCCCAATCCCCTTTGGAGACCCTCCTCAAATGCGAACGAGAGCTCTGAGTACGGGAGCGCTCCCACGATCGCGGAGACGGCTCGCCCTGCTGGCGGCCGCCTCCGTGTCGGGCGGCCTCCTCGTCGGGCTGGCGCAGACCCCTGCGTCCGCCGCCGTGTCCTGCGACGTCCAGTACGCGCTCAACTCCTGGGGTTCCGGATCAGGCGGTTTCACGGCCAGCCTGGACATCAAGAACCTGGGCGACGCGATCAACAACTGGACGCTCAGGTTCAACTTCCCCAACGGGCAGCGGCTGTCGAACGGCTGGTCGGCGAACTGGAGCCAGAGCGGCGCCACCGTCACGGCCACGAGCATGTCGTGGAACGGGAACCTCGGCACCGGCGCGACGACCAACATCGGGTTCCAGGGAACGTGGTCCGGCAGCAACAACAAGCCCGCCTCGTTCTCCATCAACGGCGTGACCTGTGGGGCGACCGTCAGTCCCTCACCGAGCCCCTCGCCGAGCCGGTCGCCCAGCCCCTCCCCGAGCCCGTCGGCCAGCCCGTCCGCCTCGCCGTCGGCCTCGCCCTCCGCCTCTCCCTCGGCGTCGCCGTCCGCGTCGCCGTCGGCGAGCCCCTCGCCGGGGACCAACGAGTACATCAACAACTTCATGACGATGTACAACAAGATCCACGACCCGGCCAACGGGTACTTCTCGCCCCAGGGCGTGCCGTACCACTCGGTCGAGACGCTGCTCGTGGAGGCTCCCGACCAGGGCCACGAGACGACGTCCGAGGCGTTCAGCTACTACCTGTGGCTGGAGGCGATGTACGGCAAGATCACCGGTGACTGGTCGAAGTTCAACACCGCGTGGACGACGATGGAGAAGTACATCATCCCGTCGCACAACGACCAGCCCACCAACGACAAGTACGACGCCAGCAAGCCGGCTACGTACGCGGGCGAGTGGAACGACATCAGCCAATACCCGTCCAGGCTCGACAGCGGCGTCAGCGTCGGCAGCGACCCGATCGCGGGCGAGCTGAAGTCCGCCTACGGCACCTCCGACATCTACGGCATGCACTGGCTGCTGGACGTCGACAACACCTACGGCTACGGCCGCTGCGGCGACGGCACCACCAAGCCGGCGTACATCAACACCTACCAGCGCGGGCCCGAGGAGTCGGTCTTCGAGACCATCCCGCAGCCGTCGTGCGACACCTTCAAGTTCGGCGGCCCGAACGGGTACCTCGACCTGTTCACGGGTGACGCGTCGTACGCGAAGCAGTGGAAGTACACCAACGCGCCGGACGCCGACGCCCGCGCCGTCCAGGCCGCCTACTGGGCGCTGACCTGGGCGACCGAGCAGAACAAGCAGTCGCAGATCTCCACCTCCGTGGCCAACGCCGCGAAGATGGGCGACTACCTGCGCTACGCGATGTACGACAAGTACTTCAAGCAGGCGGGCTGCACCAGCACCTCCTGCCCGGCGGGCTCCGGCAAGAACTCGTCGAACTACCTGCTGTCCTGGTACTACGCCTGGGGCGGCGCGACCGACACGTCGGCCGGCTGGGCCTGGCGCATCGGCTCCAGCCACAACCACGGCGGCTACCAGAACCCGATGGCGGCCTGGGCGCTGTCGAACGTCAACGCGCTGAAGCCCAAGGGCGCGACCGCCGTCACCGACTGGTCGACCAGCCTCACCCGCCAGCTGCAGTTCTACAAGTGGCTGCAGTCGGCCGAGGGCGCCATCGCCGGTGGCGCGACCAACAGCTGGGAGGGCCACTACGCCTCCCCGCCGTCGAGCCTGCCGAAGTTCTTCGGCATGGCCTATGACTGGGAGCCGGTCTACCACGACCCGCCGTCGAACCAGTGGTTCGGCTTCCAGGCGTGGTCGATGGAGCGCGTGGCGGAGTACTACTACGCCACGGGCAACGCCGACGCCAAGGGCATCCTCGACAAGTGGGTCGCCTGGGCGCTGTCCGGCACCACGGTGAACTCCGACGGCACCTTCCAGATCCCGTCGACGCTGCACTGGACCGGCCAGCCGGACGCCAGCTTCAGCGGCACCGGGATGCCGCCGGCCAACTCCGGCCTGCACGTGACCATCGCCGACTACACCGACGACATCGGCGTGGCCGGTTCGTACGCCAAGACCCTGATGTTCTACGCGGCCAAGTCGGGCAACGCCCAGGCCAAGAGCACCGCGAAGGCGCTGCTCGACGGCATCTGGAAGAACAACCAGGACTCCAAGGGCGTGTCGGTCGCCGAGACCAAGACGGACTACAACCGCCTCGACGACCCGATCTACGTCCCGTCCGGCTGGACCGGCAAGATGCCGAACGGCGACCCGATCAACAGCAACTCGACCTTCATCTCCATCCGGTCCTGGTACAAGAACGACCCGGACTGGCCGAAGGTCCAGTCGTACCTGAACGGTGGATCGGCTCCGGTCTTCCACTACCACCGCTTCTGGGCGCAGACCGATGTGGCCACCGCGCTCGGACAGTACGGCCTGCTCTTCCCCAACGGCTGAGCACGCCCCGTAAGCCGGGGTGCGGTGTCGCCTGACCCTTCACCGCACCCCAAGGACGTGTCCCCGCGGGACACGACCGAGTAAGCCGGGGCGCGGCGGTGCCTGACCCGCCGCCGCGCCCCCGACCCCCCACCTCTGTGAGGCTCATCCCCATGCGGCGTACGTTCCCTGCACTTGCGGCGCTGATCATCTCCACCGCGGTCGTCCCGGCCGCGGTTCCCCAGTCGGCTTCCGCCGCCCCCGCGTTCAACTACGGCGAGGCGCTGCAGAAGTCGCTCTTCTTCTACGAGGCCCAGCAGTCCGGCACACTGCCGTCCACCAACCGCGTCACCTGGCGCGGCGACTCGGCGCTCAACGACGGCAAGGACGTTGGCCTGGACCTGACCGGCGGCTGGTACGACGCCGGCGACCACGTCAAGTTCGGCCTGCCGATGGCGTTCAGCACGACGATGCTCGCGTGGGGCGCGGTGGACTACCGCGACGCCTACGCCTCGTCCGGGCAGCTCACCTACCTGCTCAACAGCCTGCGCTTCGTCAACGACTACTTCATCAAGGCGCACCCCTCCGCCAACGTCCTCTACGGCCAGGTCGGCAGCGGCAACCCCGACCACGCCTGGTGGGGGGCGGCCGAGGTGCTGCCGATGAGCAGGCCCTCGTACAAGATCGACTCCTCGTGCGGCGGAGCCGACCTGGCCGGGGAGACGGCGGCCGCGATGGCGGCCTCCTCGATCGTCTTCCGGCCCACCGACCCGTCGTACGCCGACAAGCTCCTCACCCACGCCAAGCAGCTGTACTCGTTCGCCGACACCGTGCGGGGCAAGTACAGCGACTGCATCACCGACGCGGCCAACTTCTACAAGTCCTGGAGCGGCTACAACGACGAGCTGGTGTGGGGCGCCATCTGGCTCTACCGCGCCACCCAGGACTCCTCCTACCTCGCCAAGGCCGAGTCGTACTACGCCAACCTCGGCACCGAGCCGCAGTCGTCCACCAAGTCGTACAAGTGGACGATCGCCTGGGACGACAAGTCGTACGGCTGCTACGTGCTGCTGGCCAAGCTGACCGGCAAGCAGCAGTACGCCGACGACGCGAACCGGTGGCTCGACTTCTGGACGGTCGGCGTCAACGGGCAGAGGGTGAACTACTCCCCCGGCGGCCAGGCGGTGCTCGACTCGTGGGGCTCGCTCCGCTACGCCGCCAACACCGCGTTCGTCGCGCTGTACTACAGCGACGGGCTGACCGACACCACGCGCAAGGCCCGCTACCACGACTTCGCCGTGCGGCAGATCAACTACGCGCTCGGCGACAACCCGCGCAAGTCGTCGTACGAGATCGGCTTCGGGAACAACCCGCCACGCAACCCGCACCACCGCACCGCGCACGGCACCTGGACCAACAACCTGAACGGCGAGCCGGCGCAGAGCCGCCACATCCTCTACGGCGCGCTGGTCGGCGGCCCCAAGTCGGCCGACGACTCCTACACCGACAGCCGCGCCGACTACACGATGAACGAGGTCGCCACCGACTACAACGCCGGCTTCACCAGCGCGCTGGTCCGGCTGTACAAGGAGTACGGCGGCACGCCGCTGGCGAACTTCCCGGTCGCGGAGACCCCCGACGGCCCGGAGATCTACCTCCAGGCCGCGCTCAACGCCACCGGCCAGAACTTCACCGAGATCAAGACGCTGGTCTACAACCACTCGGCCTGGCCCGCCCGCGCGCTGAGCGACGGTTCGTTCCGCTACTACTTCACCCTGGACGGCGACACCACGCCGAGCCAGATCACGCTGACGGCCAACTACAACCAGTGCAAGCCGCCGACCGGGCCCACGCAGTTCTCCGGCAAGGTCTACTACGTCACGATCGACTGCTCCGGCCAGGTCATCGCCCCGCAGGGACAGTCGGAGTCGCGGCGTGAGGTGCAGTTCCGCATCGCCAGCTCCGGTTCGTGGGACCCGTCGAACGACTGGTCGTACACCGGGGTGTCCACCACGCCGTCCACGCCGGTGACGGTGCAGAACATGACGCTGTACTCGGGATCGACCAAGATCTGGGGCAACGCGCCCGGGACCGAGCCGTCCCCGTCGCCCAGCCCCTCGGTCTCGCCGTCCGCGTCCCCCTCCCCGTCGCCCAGCCCGTCGGCCTCGCCGTCGGCGTCCCCGTCGGCGTCCCCGTCTCCTTCCCCGTCGCCTTCTCCGTCGCCCAGCCCGTCCGTCTCGCCGTCGCCGTCGCCCAGCCCGTCGCCGGTGACCGGCAAGGCGTGCACCGCGACGTACAAGGTCATCAACTCGTGGCAGGGCGGCTTCCAGGCGGACGTCACCGTACGCAACTCCGGCGCCTCGGCCGTCTCCGGCTGGACGGTGGCCTGGTCGTTCCCGAGCGGCCAGACCATCTCCCAGCTCTGGAGCGGCACGGTCAGCCAGAGCGGATCGAACGTCACGGTGAAGAACCTGTCCTGGAACGGCAACCTGAGCTCCGGCGCCACCACGAACTTCGGCTTCACCGGCACCGGCTCGGACACCGTCCCGTCGTCCGTGACCTGCACTCCCGCGTAGCCCGCGTTCCCGGGCTCGCCCCAGTCGCCCGCCTTCCCCAGACGGACCCCTCTCTGGGGGAGGCGGGCATCCACGTCAGCGCCGAGAAAGGGAGAGATCGATGATCAGGAAGATGATCGCCGCGGCAGGCCTGGTCCTGGCGACCGCGGGGATCACGGCCGTCCCCGCGGCCGCGGACTCGATCGGCTGCACGGCGAGCTACGCGGTCACCAGCGAGTGGCCGGGAACGAGGGACGCCCCCTCGCTCGGCCAGGTCACGGTGACCAACACCGGGTCGTGGGCACTCAAGGGCTGGCGTGTGTCGTGGCGCTACACCGACGGCAGCGTCATCACCCAGGTGTGGGGGGCCGTCGCCCTCCCGGTGGTCGGCACCGTCGGCTCGTACGCGTTCGGCAACGAGAGCTACAACGGCAACCTGCCGATCGGCGGCTCGACCGTCTTCGGCTTCGCCGCCCGCCTGGGCGGCGGGAAGGCCCCCGACGTAACCTGCACACCCGTGTAGCCGGCGGGTGCCCGAGCGAGGATCGCGCGGCGCGGGCCTCACGCGAGGACCCGACCTCCGGCCGCCGGGGCGACGACCCCGGAACAGGCCGGTCCGGACACAGACGATCCCCCGGGACACACTCCCGGGGGATCGTCTTTCTGCGTTATATGCACCAAACGCGACCAGACATGTCACACCGTGTCATGCCGGATCACCACGACTCCGGAGGCAGGTTCACATCGCCCACACGGTCGTAGATGACGGTCTCGTCCGCCAGCCTGACGACCACGACACGGCGGGCCAGTCCCGCTCGCTCCAGCGCCTTCGCCGACTCCACAGCGTTCTTGGCGTAGTGGTAACGGTCACGACTACCGGCGAACGGGCTCTCCCTGTCGCATCTGACCTCGTAGCGGTCATCCGGCCACGGGTGAGGAAGTTCGTCACTTGTGCGGCGCTCGGTAGCGGTCGCGGTCATTGCACACCTCTCTTGTCGCGGAGGGACCTCCGCTCAGAAAGACCCCCCTGCCCCCCCAACGCCTAAGTATTCCTCATATGCAACATATGTTTCACAGCGCCCCCCTTGACAGCGACCTCCCCAATAGGGTTGAGATCACGTGTGCGCCCGGCGGGCGCCGCCCGCGGGCAGCGACAGGGCGGGGACCACGGTGAGGGCGACGGCCACCAGAATCGCCCAGAACGCCGGGGGGAATCCCGAGCCCGGGTCCGCGATGCCGGGGACGGTGGCCCATCCCAGCACCACGGCGATCAGCGCCGTCCCCACCGCGCCGCCGGCCCGGGCGCCCATGGCGTCGGCCGTCGTCGCCGCCGGGATCCGCGCCTCCGGCAGCGAATGGCAGAGGCTCGCCATCAGGGGCGTGCCGACGAACGCCAGCCCGAGACCGCGGACGAACAGTGCCGCGACCAGCACCGAAGACCCCGTGTGCGCCGAATCGAGTGCGAAGGGGAGCGTGCCGGCCGCGACCAGAGCGAGACCGGCGAGGACCAGCAGGCGTGGGTTGCGCCAGACGCCGGCGAGCCACCGGGCGGGGAGCACCGCGACGAGGGTGCCCACCCCCTGAGCGGCGAACAACCACCCGGCCTGCCGGGGCGACAGGCCGCCGGCGATCTGGAAGTACAGCGGCACCAGGAACACCGCGGCGAAGAGCGCGAAGTGGTGGAGCAGCGACGCGGCGGCCGAGGCGGCGAACGCACGGTCGCGGAACAGGCGCGGTTCCACCACGCGGGGCTGGGCGGATCGGGCCGCCACCCCCGCGAAGGGCAGGAGCAGGGCCGACAGGATGCTCGTCAGCAGCAGCAGGGGCACGGCGAGGAAGAAGATCCACCGCCAGGACAACGTGTCGACGACCACGCCCGCGACGACGGGCCCGGCGATGGGCCCCGCCTGGACGGCCACCGCGACCAGGGCCGCCGCCCCGCCGCGCCGCTCGCTGCCGGCGACCTCGGCGACGAGGATGCGGCTCAGCGGGAAGATCATCCCGCCGCCGAGTCCCTGCAACGCCCGGAACGCGACGAGGGCGCCGAACGACCAGGCCAGCCCGCACAGGGCCGAGCCGGCCAGCGACAGGACGAGCGCGATGATCCACACCGCCGACGCGCCGAAGCGCCGGGCCAGCCACCCGGTGACGGGAACGACTATCGTCGCGGCCAGCAGGTAGGCGGTGATCACCCACTGCGCGTCCACGTACGACGCGTGCAACTCCCGAGAGATCATGGGCATGGCGATCCCCATCACGGTGCTGTCGACAAGCACCGTGATCCCGCCCAGCGCCAGCACGGCGGCGACGACCATCGGCGGCGCGCCGAGCACCGGGGACGCGGGCCGCGCGCCGGCGGCCGGGGGCGTGGCGGACAGCGGCAGCGTGCGCGGCGGGACGTCGGAGGGCCGCTCCCCGTCGTACGGCGGCGGAGTGGGACCGGGATCGGCCGCGGGATCGGCCGCGGGCGGCCCGGCGGCGCGGGCGCCTTCCGCGAGCAGGGTGTCGGCGGGGTGGCCGGCGCCGAGGAGTCGCAGCAGGATGTCCCGGGCGGTGGGGCGGCCGGCGGGGTCCTTGGTCAGGCAGGCGGTGATGATCTCGCGCATCGGGCCGGCCAGTCCGCCGTCGAGGGGGCCCAGATCGGGGTCGGCGTGCAGGATGCGGTTCATGACGGCGGGGATGGAGTCCTGCCCGAAGGGGGTTGCCCCGTTCGCGGCGTAGGCGATCGTGCAGGCCCAGGCGAACACGTCGGCGGCGGGACCGACCGCATGCCCGGCGATCTGCTCGGGCGCCATGTAGGCGGGGGTGCCCACGACCGCGCTGGACACGGTGCCGGTGGCGTCCAGCGCCCGCGCGATCCCGAAATCGATCACTCGCGGCCCGTCGGTCCCCATGATGACGTTGCCGGGCTTGAAATCCCGGTGCACCACCCCCGCCTCGTGGATCGCCGCCAGGGCGGTCACCGTCGCGATCGCGAGCCGCTCCAGCGCACCGCCCGTCACCGGCCCGCCCGAGGCGATCACCTCTCCCAGCGACGGCCCCGAGACGAACTCCGACACGATGTAGGGGCGATCCCCCGCCACGTCGGCGTCCAGCACCCGCGCCGTGCAGAACGCGGCGACCCTGCGTGCGTGATCCAGCTCGGCCGCGAACCGCGCCCGCGCCCGGTCGTCCCCGGCGAAGCGCGCGTGCAGCAGTTTCACCGCCACGGGCTCGCCGGCCGGGGCCAGGCCCTGGTACACGGTCCCCTGGCCGCCCTCACCGAGCAGGCCGACCAGCCGGTAAAGGCCCACCTGCCGCGGATCGTCGGTACGAAGCGCCCGTAATCCCGCCATGTCCCCCTCCCGTGCCGGACGGGGCGACCTTACCGGAACCGATCATCACGGGTAAGGATCGATCACAGAGCCTTGTCCGGCGCGGCAGAGCCCGCGGGCAGCAGCACGCGGAACGCCGTACGGCCGGGACGGCTCTCGACGTCGACGGTGCCGCCGTGCGCGGCCACCACCGCCCTGACGATCGCGAGTCCCAGGCCGCTGCCGCCCGAGGCCCGGGTGCGCGCCTTGTCGGCGCGGACGAACCGTTCGAAGATCTCGCCCTGCAGGTCTCCGGGGATGCCGGGGCCGTCGTCGGTGACGGTCAGCTCCACCTTGTCCGGGCCGGGCACGCGCAAGGCCACGGTCACGGTCGTGCCGGGAGGGGTGTGCGCGCGGGCGTTGCCCAGCAGGTTGGCCACCACCTGGTGGAGCCGGTCCGGGTCCCCGGGCACGGTGACCGGCTCCTCGGGCAGGTCGAGCCTCCAGCGGTGGTCGGGCCCGTAGGCGCGGGCGTCGCCGGTGGCGTCGATGGCCAGGCGGGTGAGGTCGACCTCCTCGCGTGCCAGCGGGCGGCCGGCGTCGAGCCGGGTCAGCAGCAACAGATCGTCCACGAGCGTGCCCATGCGGGCCGACTCGGCGTCGATGCGTTCCAGGGCGTGCCGCACGCCGTCGGGGACGGCCTCCTCGTCGCGCCGGGCGAGCTGGACGTGGGCGCGGACGGTGGCGAGCGGGGTGCGCAGTTCGTGGCTGGCGTCGGCGGCGAAGGTGCGCATCCGCTGCTCGCTGGCGTGGCGCTGGGCGAGGGCCCGTCCCACGTGGCCGAGCATGCGGTTGAACGCCTCCCCCACCTGGCCGATCTCGGTGCGGGGATCCTCGTCGGGCACCCCCTCGGGCAGCGCCACCTCTCCGTCGGCGAGCGGCAGGCGGGCCACGCGCCGGGCCGTGGCGGCGACCCGGTCCAGTGGGCGCAGCGACAGCCTCACCCAAACGGCCCCGGCGATCCCCGTCACCAGCACGACGACGGCGAACACCCCGATCTCGGCGATCTGCAGGCGCTGCACGGTGGTGCGCACGTCGTCCAGTGGCAGGCCGGTGATGAGAAGCTCGCCGTCGTCGTCCCCCACGGCCATCACCCGATAGTCGTCGAGTCCGCCCGAGGACAGATCCACCGTGTGCCCGAGCCCGTCGGCCCGGACGGCGGCCAGCGCCTTCCGGTCCGCCGCCGACAGCACCGGGTCGGCCCGGCCCACCACGGCGGGCGTCCCCACCTGGCCGTCCCGCATCAGCACGCCCAAGGTGCCGGGCGCCTGCCCGCGCGAGTCCCCGCGCTCGCCGTCCGGATCGCGCGGATACCCGTGCTCGCGCTCCTCGCGCTCCTCGTGGGCCAGGCTCGCCGCGAACCGCCCGGCCGTCACGGACAGTTGCTGGTCCAGCCGTTCGACCATGAACCGTTCGAGCAGGAGGGAGGAGGCCGCCCCGGCCGCCGCGCAGGCGAGCACGAGCAGCACCAGCGTGCCCACCACCAGGCGGGCCCGCAACGTCGTCGGCACCGGGCGAAGAAGGCGGCGCGTGCGCGGCGGCTTCTGGCGCGGCACTGCCCGGGCCGGCGCCGCCCGGGGCGGCGAGCCGGTCACAGCGGCGCCATCACGGCCGCAGGACGTATCCCACGCCCCGCACCGTGTGGATCAGCGGCCTGCGGCCGGCGTCGATCTTCTTGCGCAGGTAGCTGATGTACAGCTCGACCACGTGCGCCTGCCCGCCGAAGTCGTACGACCAGACCCGGTCGAGGATCTGGGCCTTGCTCAGCACACGCCGGGGGTTGCGCATGAGGAAGCGCAGCAACTCGAACTCGGTCGGCGTGAGCTCGACCAGCTCCCCGTCCCGGGTCACCTCGCGGGCGTCCTCGTCCATCGCCAGGTCACCCACCGTCAGCCGGTCGCCCTCGGCGCCGCGCGCCATGCCGGCGCGGCGCAGCAGCCCGCGCAGCCGGGCGAGCACCTCCTCCAGGCTGAACGGCTTGGTCACGTAGTCGTCCCCGCCCGCCGTGATGCCCGCGATACGGTCCTCCACCGCGTCGCGCGCGGTGAGGAACAGCACGCACACGTCCGGGGCCTCGGCGCGCAGGCGGCGCAGCACCTCCAGCCCGTCGAAGTCGGGCAACATCACGTCCAGCAGCACCGCGTCGGGCTGGAACTCCCGTGCCTCCCGCACGGCTGACGTCCCGTCGCCCGCCGTGCGCACCTCCCACCCCTCGTACTTGAGCACCGCGGCGAGGACCTCGACGAGGTCGGGTTCGTCGTCGACCACGAGGACGCGTACGGGATTTCCGTCGGAGCGGACCAGGCCGGGCCGGTCGTTCGAAGTCTTACGCATGATGCCTACAGGGTCCTCCCCGCTCACCGGGCCTACCCTGTGAGCCGCCTCAGAGAATCCTATGAATGGTCAGCAAATGCCCCGGTTCATAGGAAAACAAGAGGTTTCGTTGACACGGTGAGGCGCGTGATGACGACGAGGAGGCAACCGTGACCACCACGTTCCCGGGGGCGGCGGTGACGACCCGGCACGCGCGTCCGCCGCGACGGAGCGTGCGCGCCCGCCCCGAGGCCGTCCTGGCGCTCATCGCCGTGGGCGTGGTCGCGGTCATCGGCATGTGGTGGGCGAACACGCCGAGCGTCGCGGGATTCGACGGCTGGCTGACGAACGCGGGGCGCATCACCGGGCTGCTCGCCGGGTACGCGATCGCCGTGCTGCTGGCGCTGATGGCCCGGGTCCCCGCACTGGAGCGCGGCGTCGGCTCCGACCGGCTCGCCCGGTGGCACTCCATGGGCGGACGCTACGTCGTCGGCCTGGCGGTGGCGCACATGCTGCTGACCATCTGGGGCTACGCGCTGACCGACCGCACCGACGTGGTGAGCGAGACGGTGACGCTGAACCTCACCTATCCCGACGTGCTGAAGGCCACCGTCGCGCTGCTGCTGCTGGTGGGCGTCGGCGTCGTCTCCGCCCGCAAGATCCGCCCGAAGCTGCGCTACGAGACGTGGTTCCACCTGCACTTCTACACCTACCTGGCCACGTGGCTGGCCTTCGGGCACCAGCTCGCCACGGGCGCGGAGTTCGCCGTGGCCCCGGTCGCCCGCACCTCCTGGTACGTCCTCTACTGGGGCGTCGCGGCGCTGATCGTCTGGTATCGCTTCCTCACGCCCGTACGGCTGGCCGTACGGCACCGCCTGAGGGTGTCCCGGGTGGTGCCGGAGGCTCCGGGGGTGGTCTCCGTGTACGTGACCGGGCGGCGCCTGGGCCGGCTGCGGGCCGAGCCCGGCCAGTTCTTCCGCTGGCGGTTCCTGACCAGGGACCTGTGGTGGTCCCCCAACCCGTACTCGCTGTCCGCCCCGCCCCGCGCGGGCGAGCTGCGGATCACGGTGAAGGACCTGGGCGACCAGAGCCGCTCTCTCTCCGGCCTGCGGCCCGGCACCCGGGTGCTCGCCGAGGGCCCGTACGGCGCGTTCACCGCGGGCGGGGGCCGGGCGCGCAAGGTGCTGCTCGTCGCGGGCGGCGTCGGCATCACACCGCTGCGCGCGCTGTTCGAGTCGGTGCCGGCCGCCCCCGGCGACCTGACCCTCTTGTACCGTGCGCGCGACGAACGGCACCTGGTGTTCCGCGCCGAGCTCGAGGAGATCGCCACGGCGCGCGGCGCTACCCTGCACTACTGCGTCGGCCCCCGGACCGTGATCGGCGACCCGTTCACGCCCGCGACGCTCGCCGGGCTGGTGCCCGATCTGACCGGTCACGAGGCGTACGTCTGCGGGCCGGCCGAGATGACGAGCGCCGTCACCGCCGCCCTCCGGGCCGCCGGGGTGCCCAAGCGCCACATCCACCACGAATCGTTCGAATTCTGATCGCCCTTGATGGGAGTTTCATGCGCAGAGCCATTCTGGCCGTGCTCGCGACCGCCGTCGGTCTCGTGCTGCTGCTGTCCTTCAAACCACACGAGGTGACCTCGCTGGCCGAGCGTCCGGCCGCCGTCACCCAGGGCGGGGACGCGGACGCCGGCGACCGCGCCCAGGGCGGCGAACAGGGCGGCGAGCAGGGCCAGGACGACGGGTTCTTCGGCCACGACGACGACGAGTCCGGCGACGGGGACCGCTTCGGCGAGGGCTCCCCGGACTCCTCGGGTTCCTCCGGTTCCGGGTCGGAGTGGACCGGGCAGGGCGCCGCGGCGGGCGCCACCGGCGGCGAGAAGATCGTCACCGGCGACCCCGCTGACACTCGCTGGGGCCCGGTGCAGGTGCAGATCGTGATCTCCGGCGGGAAGCTGGCCGGGATCAGGGTGCCGGTGGCCCCCGCCAACAACCGCCGCGACATATCGATCAACAACGAGGCACTGCCGATCCTGAACGAGGAGGCGCTGTCGGCGCGGTCCGCCCAGATCGACACGGTCTCCGGCGCCACCTACACCAGCGACGGGTACATCCGCTCCCTGCAGAGCGCGCTCGACAAGGCCGGCCTTTGACACGCCATGTCGAGCACGTGATGGGCACCGTCTTCTCCTTCGACGTACGTCGCTCCGGCGGACGCCACGACGACGCCGGAACCTCCGTGACGGAGGCGGTGGCCTGGCTGCACCACGTCGACGAGGTCTTCTCGACCTACAAGCCGGACAGCCCGGTCAGCCGGCTGGGCCGGGGTGAGATCGCCCTGGCCGACTGCCCGCCGGAGGTGGCCGACGTTCTCCGCATGTGCGAATCGGTGAGCGACCGGTCCCGGGGATACTTCACCGCCTACCCCGGGGGCCGGCTCGACCCTTCGGCCCTCGTCAAGGGATGGGCGGTCGAACGGGCCTCCGCCATGCTCCGCGATGCGGGCGCGCCGGACCACTGCGTGAACGGCGGCGGGGACGTGCGGCTGTCCGGCTCGGCGGGCCCAGGCCGTTCCTGGCGGGTCGGCGTCGCTCACCCGCTCCGCCCGGGAGACCTGGCCGCCGTCGTGACGGGCAACGACCTCGCCGTCGCCACCTCGGGCACGGCGGAACGCGGGGCGCACGTCATCGACCCCCACACCGGCAGACCCGCCACCGAGCTGGCCTCGGTGACGGTGATCGGGCCGGACCTCACCCTCGCCGACGCGTACGCCACGGCTGCCTTCGCCATGGGCGGCGCCGCGAGGGAGTGGGTGGAAGCGCTGGACGGCTACGAGGCCTTCGCCGTCACCGCGACCGGCGGCACTTGGCGCACGTCCGGCCTCTGAGGGGACGACGCGACCGGCCTGCTGCTCCCCGACCTCGTCTGACACCGGGTTCCGCTGACAGGGAGCTGTGACAGGCGATAGACGACAGGCATAATCTTAAGGCCGGGGCGCTGCGCCGCTGGTCGTTGTGACGGGCCGCGACGGGGCGGACAGCCGGCATACGGAGGGGATGAATGAGTCGCGTCTCGCAAGCAGAAGCGAAGGCCAACCGAGAGCGAGTGGTGGCCGCGGCCTCTCAACTGTTCCGTGAGGAGGGTGTGGTCAAGGTCGGCATCGCGGATGTGATGAAGTCGATCGGGCTTACTCAAGGCGGCTTCTACAAGCAGTTCGCCTCCAAAGCCGCTCTCGTCGACGAAGCGACCGCCAAGGCGTTCGCCGACAACCTGCACGACCTCATGGCTCTGGACCACGAGGCCGGAGGGCATCAGGCGGCGTGGCAGTCGCTGCTCGAGTCCTACTTCTCCGTCGAGCATCGCGACAACCCCGGCACGGGTTGTCCCGGAGCCGGTTTCGCGGGCGACGTCGCGCGTGAGCCCGAGCACAGGGACACCTACGCCAAGGGCGTGCAGGAGCTCGCTGAGTGGATCGCGCCCGGGGACGCCGGATTGGCCGCCTACGCCACGCTCGTCGGCGGCATACTTCTCGCCCGTGCCACCGCGGGCACGCCTTTGTCGGAGCAGATCCTGCAGGCCGCGCGTGCGGCGGCGGCGAGGGCCGCCGACACCGGTCAACCGGAAACCCGCTGACGTGCACGCCACCTCGGTGTCCTGACCCGCTCGACGTCCCATAGCGGCGCGTACGCCGTGTTCGCAGGGCGCGCCCGCAGGCCCCGGCCCCGCGGCCGGTTCGTACGGCGTCCTGAACTCGTGGCCCGTCCCGCCGCCGGCCGGCGGTCCCGGCCGGCGGCGGTCGGCCTCCGGTCCTGGCGAGGAGCGTGCGTGCCCCGCTGTCAGCGGGCGTAGCGTTCGGCGGGGCGCGTGAGGGACAGGCCCGGGATGAGTCCCTGGCGGGCCTTCTCGTACTCTTCCCACCTGGCGTACTCCGGCAGCGAGGGGATCGTGACCAGCTCGCCGGCGTCGAGACCGGCGAGCGCGGCCCGCGCGGCGTCGTGGGGTGCCATGACGGCCTCCTTGGGCAGCTGGTCGAGTTCGATGCCCGAGCCGTCCCAGATCGCCGTCTCCAGCGCTCCCGGCACCACCACCTGCACCCGGACGCCGGAGCCGGCGAATTCCTGCGCCAGGGCCTGGGTGAACGCGATCACGTAGGCCTTCGTCCCGCTGTACACCGCGCCCACGGGCAGGATGTTGAGGGCGAGGGCGGACGAGACGTTGACGATCGTGCCCGAGCCCCGGCCGGCGAACGCCTTCGCGGCGGCGGCCGCCAGCCGGGTGACGGAGGTCAGG
Source organism: Microbispora rosea (assembly GCF_900156315.1). Taxonomy (GTDB): domain Bacteria; phylum Actinomycetota; class Actinomycetes; order Streptosporangiales; family Streptosporangiaceae; genus Microbispora; species Microbispora rosea. The sequence continues at coordinate 385,592 of NZ_FTNI01000003.1, forward strand.
TTGAACGTGACCAGCCACTCCAGCCGGTCCGGGTCCGCCGCGGACAGCGGGCCGAACAGCGCGCTGCCGGCGTTGTTCACCAGCATGTCGATCGAGGAGTCCGCCGCCAGGCGGTCCTCGACGCTCCGCATGCCCTTCGGGGTGGCCAGGTCGGCGCTCAGCGCCGAAACCTCGACGCCGAAACGCTGCGCGAGGCCGGCTGCGGAAGATTCCAGCCGCGCCTGGTCGCGGGCGACGAGCAGCAGGTCGTGCCCCCGCGCCGCCAGTTCCTCGGCGTAGGCGGCACCCAGACCTGCGGTAGCGCCGGTGACGAGTGCCGTCCCGGTCTTCTGTGTGGACATGGTCGTCCTCTTCCCTCAGTGGATGTGCGTCTTTAGATTGCGACCATAATCTAAGTCTCCATGGTTGCCAACCTCGGCGCCCACGGCGAGGGGGCACGGCCGGCGAACCGTCGGCGGGCCGGGAGGGTTTTCTCTCACGGCGCGGTGGTTCAGCCCGGCCATATAGATCATTGGTGACATCTATCACGTGGACACTGCGAGGCGGGGGCCTCCATGATGGGCCCATGCCGAACACCTCACCTGAGGTTCGAACGACCCTGCCGTCGCTGTCGCCGGCGCCCGGAGCGTGGCACAAGCCCGAGCATCTGCGACTCCTTCGATGAACTGCCCGGCGTCGATGTCCGCACGGCGGCTCTCACCTCATCTGGTGACACCCCCGGGACACATGGCTACCGCGCGCGCCCCCTGGCCAGCAGGAGACCACACCCCGTGACCTGGTTCATCACAGACGACCCCGAAGTGTTCCGCTCCGAGGCGGAGTCGTTCCTCGCCGCACGTCCCGATCTGCACACCATGCTGCTGTCCGGACTCGACACGATCGAGCAGCTGCGATCCGGGGGCAAGAACCCGCCCACGGTGCTGGGCTGGTGGCGGGAACCGGAAGAGACGGCGACGACGGCCGCCTTCGTCTGGACGCCACCGCACCTCCTCGCCGCGAGCCGCCTTTCCCAGGTCGCGGCAGCGCACCTGGCCCGGCTCCTGTCCGCCCGGACTCACCCGTTCACTCAGCTCCTGGCCGATACCGCGTCGGTCCGCGCCTTCTGCGAAGCCTGGCGGACGACCACCGGCTCCGCGCCGAAGCACGGACCGCACCTGCGCCTCTACCGTCTCGAACAGCTTGTGCGCCCTGACGTCGCACCACCAGGGGCACCGCGGGCGGCGACCGAGGGCGACCGGGCTCTTCTCCATGACTGGTGCACCCGCTTCGTCATGGAAGCCGGCTCACTCGGAGCCGATCTCGACGCGTTCATCGACGAGCGGCTGAGCCGGGGCGGCTGGCGGCTGTGGGCGGTCGGGGACGAACCAGTGGCCATGGCCGCCATGACGTCCGTGGTGGCCGGGACGGCCCGCATCACCCCCGTCTACACGCCGCCCGGACAACGCGGCCGGGGCTACGGCTCCGCCGTCACCACAGCCGTCTCCCTAGCAGCTCGCGACGCCGGCGCGGAACACGTGCTCCTCTTCACCGACCTCGCCAACCCGGCGAGCAACAACGTCTACCGGCGCATCGGATACCGCCCCGTCTTGGACTACCGAATCGTGGCGTCCTGACACCACAAGATCAATAGAAGGCCGCTTCTCCACAGAGGTGACACCCATGACGAACGTTCCAAGCGGAGCCGATGAACCGCTCGCGGCGGCCGCATCCCCGGGCAACCGTGCCCCCCGAGCCCTGTGGCACCCCGGGAGCATGGCCCGCGTGACCGCCAACTTCCGCCAGTACCTGACCGGTTGGGGCGCGGCGGACCGCGGTGAGGGTGACCTCGGCTACTTCCGCAGCGGGCTGGCTCAGCCACAGTTCAACGGAGTGGTCCGTGTCCGCTCCCTGGCTGCGGTCGAGCAGATCACCGCCACCGCGCGAGATCGGCTCGCGGGAGTGCCCTGGTGGTGGTGGGTCGGCCCCGACAGCCCCGCGGGCACGTCGTCCGCCCTGACCACCCGCGGAGCGCAAGAATTGACAACGCTCCCCGTGATGGTCAGATCGCTCGACCAGGCCGTGGATCCGATGGATCCGCCGGCCGGCCTGCGGATCGAGGCGGTAACCGATCATGACCGGCTGCCGGAGCTGGTACGCACCTACAGCGCTTCCATGGGCGTCGCGCCGAGCCTCGAACCCGACATCGTGCGGATCGAGTCGCAACGTCGGGACAACGCGGACATCGTCCGCCTGGCGGCGGTTCTCGAGGACCGTGTGGTCGGGACGACGACAGTGATCGCGGCCCACGACGTGGCCGGGATCTTCCTCGTCCACGTCGCGGACACGCATCGCCGACGCGGCGTCGGCACAGCACTGACCGCGGCAGCGCTCCGCGTGGGACGGGACCGCGGTACGCGGCTGGCGGCACTCGCCGCGAGCCCGGCCGGTGAGCCGCTGTACCGGCGATTCGGTTTCGTCGAAGTCTCCCGGTACCGCCTCTTCGCCTTCCCCTCCTAGCGGAGCGGCTGGGGCCTGCGCTCACCGTGCGAGAGCGTGCTTGAGCCGCGTGGTGGCGGCCACGGCGGGCCACAGACGGGTGGCCAGGTTCCTGGCGAGGATGCCGCCTCGCGTCGCGGGGACCAGGAGCGCCGACGCCTGCGCGACGTTGCGCTGCTTGGGGTCCACCAGGCGCCGGTGCGCCGCCTCGTAGCGGCGGAAGGCCGCCGCGGGATCGCCGGAATGGGCGGCCAGCGCCTCGGCGAGGGTGAAGGCCCCCGCGATGGCCAGGGTGGAGCCATCCCCGAACAGCGACACGCAGGACGCGGCGTCGCCGAGGAGCGCGACGCGGCCCTTCCACCAGCGGGGCAGGCGCACCTGGCTGACGGAGTCGAAGTAGAGGTCGTCGGCGGCGCGCACGTGGTCGAGCAGTTCCGGCGCCCGCCACGACACGTCCGCGAAGGCGTCGATCAGCATCCGCTTGTGCTGCTCGGTGTCGCGGTGGTCGAAGCCGGGCTCCTCGGGGCTCCGGTAGAGGAAGAACGCGCCCGCCGGCCGGGGATTGACGGCGACCGCCTTGCCGGGCGTGTTGTGCATGAGGATGTCCCGGCCGGCTCCGGCCGCCCCGTCGCCGAGCGGCATCGTCGCGACGTACAGGCCCATGTGACGTACGAGCCCGCTCTGCGGCGTCTCCGTCTCCTGGCCGAACGTGAGGCGCCGCGTCACCGAGTGCAGGCCGTCGGCCCCGATCACCAGATCGAAGCGGCGTGGGGCGGCGCGCTCGAAGCTGACCTCCACCCCGTGCTCGTCCTGGCCGAGCGCGGTGATGGAGTCGTCGAAGAGGAACTCGGCGCGGTCGCGGCTCGCCTCGTAGAGGATCGACGCGAGGTCGCCGCGCGGCACCTCGACCTCGTCCGGCCGCTGCACGGCGCGCATGTCCATCCGGCCGGTCCGCCTGCCCGCCGCGTCGACGAAGCTGACCCCCGTCGTGCCGGTGGTGGCCCGGCGCAGCCGGGGCATGACGCCCATCCGCTCCGCGACCGGGACGGCCGGCCCTCTGACGTCCACCGGGTTGCCGCTGGACCGGAGCCGTCCCCCGCGCTCGACCACCGTGACCCGGAACCCGTGCCCGGCCAGCCAGTAGGCCAGCGTCGTCCCCGCGATCCCGGCCCCCGAGATCAGCGCTGTGCTCATGACGCACCCCTAACCGGAGGGATTTCCTCCGATAAGCAACGGTATCCTAACCGGAGGAAAATCGTCCAGATCCGTCTGTGAGGTGGCAGCAGTGGAGAAGGGGCTGCGCGCCGACGCGCGCCGCAACCGGGACCTGATCGTCGCCGCGGCCCAGGAGCTGTTCCTGGAGCAGGGCGTCGATGTGCCACTGGAGGAGGTCGCCCGCCGCGCCGGCGTGGGCGTCGGCACGCTCTACCGCCGCTTTCCCGATCGGGAAGCGCTGCTCAGGGCGGTCGGCGAGGAGAGCCTGCGCCGTCTCGTGGATCTGGCGGAGACGTCCTGGCAGGAGGAACCGGACGCCTGGCACGCGTTGTGCCGTTTCCTGCGCGGCTCGGTCGCCATGCGGCTGGGCGTGCTGCCGGCCAAGCTCCAGCCACACCTGCACCAGCGGCTGCGCACCGGCCCCGACCTGCACGAGATGCGGCAGCTGGTGATCGCCACCGTCCTGCGGATGGTCGAACAGGCGCAGGCGGACGGCGCCCTGCGCGCCGACATCGGCCCCGGCGACGTCGCCCTGCTGATGACCCTGAACGTGTACACGCCGCCGGGCACGCACAACGAGCAGGCCATGGAACGCGTGGTGGAGATCATGCTGGACGGCCTGCGTGCCGATGCGGGATCGCCCCTCCCCGGAGCTTCGCTCGACGAGGACGACCTGCGCGGCTACATCGCCGTACGGCTCCCGCCCGCCGAGTGACGCTCGCGCGACGACGCTTCGGCAGGGGATGTCGCGGACACGGCTCGACCAGGCGATCAGCGCGTTCACCCGGCAGGTCGAGGCAGGCCCGCGCGGAGCGTTGTCCACAGGCGACGGCGGGAGCGGCCGGGAAGCTCCGTCGCCGCTGCTAGCGTTCCGAATTGGCGGGAGGAGACGGTGTGCTCGTGACTCACATGACCTGCGACGGCGGGCGGCTCGCACTCCTGGTGAAGGAGACGGCGTGGTCGTGATCCACACCGCCTGGAACGGCGGGAAACTCGTGATCTCGGCGGAGGAGACGGCGTGGTCGTGATCCACGCCGCCTGGAACGGCGGGAAACTCGTGCTCTGGGCGGAGGAGACGACCGGCGCGGAGCCTGCGGCCTCCCGCGCCGAGGTGCGCCCCCATCCCTTCGCCGTCCCGCCGAGCGCCCTGGCCGGAGAGCTGCCCCGCTGGGGGGACGCGGCGGCCGAGGCGGCGGGCAAGGCCGTGTCCGGCGACGCCGTGCTGCTGCTGCCGAGTTCGGCGGCGAGTCCCCTCCCTTCCCCGGAGACCGGCCTGCGCGTCACCGCGCGCCGCCCGAGGATAAGTCCATGGCGGGTGCCCGCGCTGCTGGTCGAGCCGGGGCCCGCACTCCGCCTGCTGACCGAGGAGTTCGAGCCGCCACCCATCGCCGGGCCGTCCCTGCGTTATCTCGCGGTCGTCGCCGCCCACGCCCGTGACCTGGTGCGGCGCGGCCGGGTGCTGCCCCAGCTCGCCGCCGAGGACGGCGGCTACGCGGCGCGCTGGCGGCCGGTGCTGACCGGCGCGCACGCCGACCGCTTCCGCGAGCTCGCCGCCGCCATGCCGCCGGTCTGCCGGGCGGTGGTGCGGGAGCGGCCGTCCACCCATGTGCTGACCGAGGCGCTGGCGGGCCTGGCCGACGCCGCCGTACGGCAGGCGCTACCCGAACGCCTGCTCGGCGGGCACCGCCCCGGGACGCGCAGCCCCCTGGCCGACCGGTGGACGGTGGCGCTCACCGGGGACACGGCGGCCCTTCCCGGCGCCCGCAGGGAGGAGGCGCAGGCGCTGGCCCGGCCGCTGGAGGAGTGGTTCAGGGCGGCGCACCAGCTCGACGGCCCGGTCAAGGTGTGCTTCCGCCTCGTCGAGCCCCTCCCGGCCGAAGATCCCGCGCAGGCGGTCAGCGCACCCCACGTGGGCGCCGCGGCCGAGGCGGGAGCAGGGGCGTGGCGGGTCGAGTTCGCCCTCCAGTCGGCCGAGGACCCGAGCCTCTACGTGCCCGCTCCCCTCGTCTGGGCGGGCGATGGCCTGCCCGGCCTGCCCGGACGGCCGGACGAGACGCTGCTCGCCGGGCTCGGCCGGGCGGCCCGTCTCTACCCGAGGATCGACGACGCGCTCCGCGAACCCCGGCCGACGAACGTCGGCCTCGACGTGGAGGGGGCCTTCCATTTCCTCCGGCACGCCGCGCCCCTCCTGCAGTCGGCCGGCTTCGGCGTGCAGCTGCCCGCGTGGGCGGGCCGCACTCGCCTCGGCCTGAAGCTCACCACGAGGTCCCGCTCCGGACCCGGCGCCGCCGCCGACCAGGGGTTCGGGCTGGCGCAGCTCGTGGACTTCCGGGCCGAGCTGGCCGTCGGCGACGAGACGATCAGCGAGGCGGAGCTGGCCGAGCTGGCCCGGCTCAAGGTGCCGCTGGTCCGGCTGCGCGGGCAGTGGGTCGAGCTGGACGCCCGGCAGCTCGGGGCCGCGCTGAGGGCGGTGGAGCGCCGCGGCTCCGGTCAGATGACCATCGGCGAGGTCATCCAGGAGGTGGTCCACGGCGGGGACGACGAGCTTCCGCTCATGGAGGTGGACGCCGACGGCCTGCTCGGCGACCTGCTGTCGGGCGAGGCCGACCGCCGTCTCGAACCCGTCGCGACCCCGGCCGCGTTCCACGGCACGCTCCGGCCGTACCAGGAGCGCGGGCTGGCATGGCTCGACTTCATGTCCCAAATCGGACTCGGCGGCATTCTCGCGGACGACATGGGACTCGGTAAGTGCCTAATGCCCGATTCGCCCATCTTCGTCAACGGTGCGCTTACCTCCGCAGCCGATATTTGGCAGAACTACGCCGTCGGCATCCTCTTCAAGGATGGCGGTGAGTGGGCCACCCCGTTGTCTCCGCTCTCCACCAATGCGATCGACGCCGAGGGCCGGGTGGTACAGGCCTCGTTCACTCGCCTCTACCGCCAGCATGTGTGGGAACGGCTTCGCCGGGTCCGCCTGGACGACGGCAGTGAGATCACGATCACCAGGCGGCATCGTTTGCTCGGTGTCAACGGTTGGACCCGCAACATCCAGCCCGGCGACCGAATCTGCGTACCCCGCCGCATTCGATGGGAGGGGGAGCCGGTCGATCCGGACCTCACCGTACTCCTGGCATGGCAGATAAGCGAGGGCCACGAGAGTCGCAAGGCGGATCTACGAATCACCCAGAAAAACCGCGCCGTTCTCGACGAACTCCATGAGCGTATTCTCCGGATCGGCACCCGCTATGGGCTGTTCGTAAACAATCCGACCATTCGACCTACAAGGGATGTGCACGATCTGCGCCTGTGCAGCGTCGACTACGCCGCGTTCCTCTCCGCCCGGGGCTACGAGTGGGGCCGTCTCTCCGACGCGAAACGCATTCCTGACTTCATCATGGCCGCTGGCGACGACACGGTCCGGCTTTTCCTCAGGGAATTCTTCACGGCTGAAGGCGGTGTCGTCGCGGGGATGCGGATGATCGAGATCGCGTCCGCCTCGCGCTGGCTTATGTCCCAGCTGAGCATCATGCTCCGCCGATTCGGGATCTGGCTGCGGACGGCTGAGAAGATGGAGGCGGCCACCAACGGCTCTGGAATCAGGCGGCCCTATCAAATCGGCATGATCGGCGGTCCTGGGCTTCGATTGTTCCGCGATCTGATCGGGTTCTCCGACCCGGTGAAGCAGGCCAAGTTGGACGACCTCTGCGCGAAGCCGGCCAACTCGAATGTGGAGGGCGTACCCGGCAGCGATCTCCTGGCGCTCGCTCGGGCGTCCACCGGCCTTCCCATGCGTCATTTCGGCGTCGGTCCCGTCTACTTCACGGGGACCCAGGAGCTTTCCCCGAAGACCGCGGCCATGGCGATCCAGGCGATGGACCGGATGTTGTCCGGCGCAGCGGAACGCGAACATCTGATTCAACCGGAGAACCGATGGACCGGGAAGGTCGCTGCCGCCTATCGCGCCTTGGATCGGGACGCCTTGCGCGCGATCCGTGATGAGCTCGCCGTGCGCGCGGAACGTGAGGTCTTCTACGCGCGGGTCGTCTCGGTGGAAGAGGTCGATTACGAGGGATACGTCTATGACTTCGAGGTGGCAGAGCACCACAACTTCGTCGCCGGAGGCATCCTCTGCCACAACACCGCACAGACCCTTTCACTGCTGCTGAATGAACGCGAGCAGGAGGAGCGGGCCGGGGCGACGCTGCTGGTGTGCCCGATGTCGCTGCTCAGCAACTGGCAGAAGGAGGCCGCCCGCTTCGCGCCCTCGCTGGACGTCTACCTCCATCACGGCACGGGCCGCCTGCGCGGCGAGGAACTGGCCGGGCGGGTCGGCGAGGCCGACCTCGTCCTCACGACGTACGGGACGGCGTTGCGCGACCGCGACGCCCTGGCCCGGTTCACCTGGGCCCGGGTCGTCTGCGACGAGGCCCAGGCCGTCAAGAACGCCGCCGCCCGGCAGGCCCAGGCGGTGCGCTCGCTCCCGGCCCGGACGAGGCTGGCGCTGACCGGCACCCCGGTCGAGAACCATCTGGCCGAGCTGTGGTCGATCATGGAGTTCTGCAACCCCGGCCTGCTCGGGTCGGCGAAGGCCTTCCGCGACCGCTACCAGGAGCCGATCGAACGGCGGGGCGACGAGGCGGCCACGGCCGCGCTCAAGCGGGCGACCGGCCCGTTCGTGCTCCGGCGCCTCAAGACCGACAAGGCGATCATCTCCGACCTCCCGGACAAGATGGAGATGAAGGTCTGGTGCACGCTCACCCCCGAGCAGGCGAGCCTCTACCAGGCGGTGGTCGAGGACATGATGGACAGGATCGCCGGCAGCGAGGGCATCGAGCGGCGCGGAAACGTCCTGGCCGCGATGACCAGGCTCAAGCAGGTCTGCAACCACCCCGCCCACCTGCTCAAGGACGGCTCCCGGCTGTCCGGCAGGTCGGGGAAGCTGGCCCGGCTGGAGGAGTTGGCCGAGGAGATCCTCAGCGAGGGCGACAAGGCACTGGTCTTCACGCAGTACGCGGAGTTCGGCTCGATGCTGCAGCCCTACCTGGCGGCGCGTCTCGACCGCCCGGTGCTGTGGCTGCACGGCGGGCTGCCGAAGAAGTCGCGCGACGCGCTGGTGGAGCGGTTCCAGACCGAGAACGAGCCGATGATCTTCCTGCTGTCGCTCAAGGCCGCCGGCACCGGTCTCAACCTCACCGCCGCCAACCACGTCGTGCACGTGGACCGGTGGTGGAACCCCGCCGTGGAGAACCAGGCGACCGACCGGGCGTTCCGGATCGGCCAGACCCGCAATGTGCAGGTCAGGAAGTTCATCTGCGCGGGGACCCTGGAGGAGCGGATCGACGAGATGATCGAGCGTAAGAAAGCCCTGGCCGAAAGCGTCGTAGGGACGGGCGAGGACTGGATCTCCGCGCTGTCCACGGCGGAGCTGCGCGAGCTGTTCCGCCTGTCCCCCGAGGCGGTGAGGTGAATGCCGGTCGGGCGGGACGGCTGGTTCGAGGCCGCGCGGCCCATCAGGGTCGAGGGCGGCATCAAGGCGCGCTCGAAGCGGGGGACCATCGGCGAGCAGTGGTGGTCGCGGCGGTTCGTCGACGTCCTGGAGCGCGTCTGCGACGCGGGCAGGCTGACCCGGGGCCGCGCGTACGCGCGACGGGGCCAGGTGCTCGACCTCGACCTCGGTCCCGGCCTGGTGAAGGCCCGGGTGCAGGGCTCCCGGCCGGACCCTTACGGCGTGAGCGTGCGGATCACGGCGTACGGCGAGCGGGAGTGGGCGGGGCTGGTCGAGGCGCTGGCCGCGCAGGCTCTCCACCGGGCGAAGCTGCTCGCCGGGGAGATGCCGCCGGAGATCGAGCAGGTCTTCGAGGCGTGCGGGCTGCCGCTCTTCCCCGGCGAGCGCGGCCTGGACATGGACTGCTCCTGCCCCGACTGGGGCTTTCCGTGCAAGCACCTGTCGGCCGTGCTCTACCTGCTGGCCGAGGCGTTCGACGACGATCCGTTCCTGGTGCTGGCCTGGCGGGGCATGGCCAGGGAGGGCCTGCTCGACGCCCTCCGCGCCACCGGCGGCGACGGCGGGCGGATCGCGGCTGAGCCGGGAGGCGGCGGGACACCCGACCCGCTCGGCGTGCCCGACGTCCCGTTCGCCGAGCGGATGAGCGACTTCTACGAGTCCGGCGCCTCGGCGGCCCGCCTCGGCCCGCCGGCCGATCCCGGATCTCCTCCCGACCTGCTGCTGCGCGCGCTGGACCCGCCGCAGGTCAAGGCCAGGCACATCCCGCTGCTCGACCTGCTGCGGCCCGCGTACCGGACTCTCGCGGCCGGGGAGAACGACGAGGCCGAGGGAGTATCCCGTGATCTTTTGCCATAGCGAGGATCGGCCAGGTGGATGCATCGCAAGGCCGAGGAGGAGCCCATAGCGGAGCTATGGGCGACGACGAGAACGCAGCGAGGCGCCATTTGGCCGACCGCAGTAGGCTGGAAAGATCACGAGACACGACCTGGTAGGGATCAGGTGTCCTCGAAGCTCTGCGGGACCATCACGCGGACGCCGTTCGGGACGGTCCTGAGCACGAGCGGGGTGCGCAGCCGCACCTCGCCGTCGATGTCGGCCGCCATCGGCGGGTCGGTCTCCAGCAGCATCTCCTGACCGGTCACGAACGGCCCGCCCGCGAGGCTGGTCCATCTGCCGGTGGTCGCCCGCACGAGGGTCTCCCCGAGCAGGCGCAGCCGCTTGCCGGAGCCGAGCTGGTAGGCCACCAGCTTGCGGTTGTCGATGCTGACGTCCCTGGCGATCTGCCAGCCGCCGTGGAAGCGGCCGTTGGCGATGTTGAGCTGGTGGGTCAGCAGTTCGTGGCGCTTGCCGTCCACGGTGATGTAGGCGCGGAACGGCCGGTGCCTCGGCAGGATCGTCATCGCGGTCAGCGGGTAGGCCGCCCGGCCGAGCATCCGCTTGAGCCACGGCTTGACCGTGCCCGCCACCTCGACCGAGACGCCGAAGCTCGCGAGGTTGGCGAAGGGCCGGTCGCCGCAGATGCCGAGGTCGATGTCGGCCACCTTGCCCTCGGTGAACACGCCGATCGCCCCTGGCAGGTCGAGCGGCAGCCCCAGGCTGCGGGCGAAGTTGTTGGTGGTGCCCAGCGGCAGCACGCCGAGGGCGACGTCGCGGCCCGCCACGTGCCTGACCGAGCTGCTCAGCGTGCCGTCGCCGCCCCCGACGACGAGCAGGTCGGGGCCGGAGTCGAGCGCGCGGGTCAGGATGTCGCGCAGCCGCGAGGGGTCGGTGACGGGGTGGACGCCGGTGAGCCGGAAGTCGCGCTCCTTCAGCAGCCGCAGCACCTCGGCGTAGTGGCGCCGGCCCCGCCGCGACTTGGTGTTCACGACGACGGCGGCCTTCCGCTCCCGGTGGATGGTCTCCGTATGCTCCGCCTTGCTCCGCACGGTCACATGCTAGGGGCCGCCGCGGCCGGATGCGCGGCCCCGGACGCGAGTGTGCCCGGCTGCCGTCCGGGGCGGACGGCGGCCGGGCACGGGGGCCACGGGGCTTCACACCCCGATGGCGGTTACTTCTTGGCCGGGGTGACCTGGACGATCGCGCCCAGGTTGGCCGGCAGCGGGCTGATCAGCTTGATCTGCACGCCGAGCTGCTTGCCCTCGTCGCCGGGGTTGCCGGTGCCGAGAATCGGGCCGCCGATGTCGGTGCCGTACAGCTCCTTCGCGGGGGTGCCGTCCGCGTGGACGATCCTGGTCGAGTACGGCTGGTTGTCCTTGGACGGGACGACCGCCGAGGAGTCACGCTGGCGGTAGTACAGGCTGCCGTCGTCGTGAATCTCCAGGCCGGGGTACCAGCCCTTGGCGTCCGTGAACGACTTCACCGCGGCCTGCTTGCCGAACGAGGTGCAGTACTCCACGAACGGCTCGCCCTCGACGCACTCCTTGAACGGGTAGGTGCCGACGAAGTTGAACGCCGCGTTGGACGACTGCGGACGGGACGGCAGGTTCTTCAGCACGCTCGGGTCGTGCGCGGCCGCCTCACCCGTACGGCGCAGCGGCTCGAAGTGCGAGTCCACGATGAGCAGCTCGCCCTTCGGGCCCACCGACGGCAGGTCGAACGTGCGGCCCGAGACGTCGTTGTTGGACACCGAGGTGTCGCGGTACCACACGAGCAGGCCGGGGGCGTTGTACTTGACCTTCTCGACCTTCCAGGCGCCGTCGTGCGACCAGGTCGTGTCGTAGGCGTACTCCAGGCCCTTGTCGAACCCGTCGAAGTTGCGCCACTCGGCGAGGTAGTACTGCGCCGCCTGCTCCTGGCCGGAGTGGATGACCCAGCCGGCGCCGCTGGTGTCGGTGAACGTGCCCGTGGTGGCCGTCCAGCCGTTGGCGCCTCCCTCGACGTCGTCGGTCCAGACCGCGGTGGCGCCGTTGTTCAGCGAGAAGTCGTCGTTGAACCAGCCGCGCTGCACGGACGCCGCGTCGGTGGCGTAGCGCAGGCGGATCTGGACGGACGTGCCCGCGAACGGGGCGAGGTCGACGTACAGGTGGTGCCAGCCGCCGCTCTCACCGGTGAGGCCGTACTTCTTGTTGCCGTAGTCCTTCAGGCGGCCGTTGGGGTCGGTGTAGTCGTCGCCGGTGGTGGCGAGGCTGCCGTCCTCGTTGTAGACCTTCTGCTCGGTCCATGTGGCGCCGCCGTCAGTGGAGATCTCGAAGAAGCCGTAGTCCCAGTCGGCCTCGATGCCCCAGTCGCTCCACCACCAGAACTTCGCGTCCGCCCCGGCCGGGACGTCGACGGTCCTGCTCAGCTTGTTGTCGGCCCAGTCCTGGTCGCTGTTGGACCACCACAGGTTCGACCCGCTGTGCGGGGTGGACATGATGTTCTGCTTGTCCGGCAGGTTAATCCGCACGCCGTCCTCGGTGCCCTTCGGCGTACGCGAGGTCTGGCCGACCGTCACGAGCTGGTTCTTGCCGCCCGGCTCGATGACCTTCGGGTTGGCCCACCCGAGCACCCACTTGTCCCACAGGCCCATGTGGGTGGGCAGGGACTGGAAGATCGGCCCGGAGTGCGAGCCGCTCGACATCAGGTCCCAGAAGTCGACGTCGGAGTCGCCCTCGCCGGTGGTGTCGTACAGGTCCGGCAGGCCGAGGTCGTGGCCGTACTCGTGGGCGAACACGCCCACCCCGGCGTCCTCCGGCTGGAGGATGTAGTTGGAGATCTTCACGTTCGTGCCCGGGACCGTGTAGCCGCCGGCCACGTCGCTGGAGTGGGCCCACAGGGAGAGCGTGCCCTCGGCACCGCCGCCCCCCGACTTGTCCTCACCGGCGTGGATCAGCACGAGGTGGTCGACGACGCCGTCGGGCTCGTCGAAGTTGCCGTCGCCGTCGGCGTCGGAGGTGTCCTCGACGTCGTAGTCGGCCCACGGGAAGTTCGGGTTCGACTTCACGAGCGCGTCGACCGCGTCGACCGCGAGCTGGGCGGCGCCGCGCGGGTTGTCCGGGTGGCCGGTCATGTCCTGCGGGTAGGTGTGGCACTTGCCCGCGCCGTACCACGCCTCGGAGTGCGGGACCTTGAGCCAGCCGACGGCCTCACCGGTGACGGTGTAGGCGCCCTTCGACATCTCCTCGTACATGTTCTTCATGGTGGAGCCGGAGATGTCGATGCCCTTCTTGCCGTCCCGGGGGTCCTTCAGATCCGGGCGGACCCGGGTCGTGATCCCCTTGGAGGTGTAGAGCATGTTGTTGTAGTGGGCCGTGTTGAAGTCGGCCACCCACATGGAGTTGTTGTCCTTGCCCCCGCCGCCGGCGGTCGCCGGGTTGGGGATCTTGTTGTGCAGCGGGCCGTTCAGCTTGGTGCCCGGCGGCTCGGTGATGCAGTCGTCGACGTCGTCGATCGTCCTCGGGTGGGACCAGCCGGAGAAGTCGTCGTTGGCCTGGTCGTTGAACTCGACCAGCAGCGTGAGGAGCTTGGCGGTGCGGGTCGTCTTCGCCTTCTTGTAGATGAAGTCGAAGGGGTTCTTCCCGGTCTTGATCGCCTGCTTCTCGTGCTTGGCGAGCACCCGCGCCGCGACCGGGTTGCCGCTCGCGAACTTGTGGTCGATCGCCTGCGCCAGGGCCGCGGTGCGCTTGGCGCCCTTGGCCGGGACCTTCTCATCGATGGTGGTGAAGTCGCCCTGCACGCGCGGCGGCGCGTAGTTGATGTAGTGGTCCTTGGCGGAGGGCTGGTAGCCCGCCGTGGGAGCCGCAGCCGCACCGGCCGCGGCCAGACCTCCTGCCGCCAGCCCGAGCGCGGGCACGATCGCGGCGAGACGCCGGATTCTTCTGGACAACGAGATCCCTTCCCGTCCGGGTTCCCCGGACACCCATGCACGGCGCGCCGGGATGAGCGCGCATGCGGGACCTTAAACGAGGGGGTAAAGGGCGGGTAAAGAGGCATCCGGCATGGTTGTCAAAATGTGATCTGTACCGAAAACCGTTAATAATTCCGGATGACACCCGATACCGAACCGTGCCGTAAAGTCCAGACGTGAACGAGTTGACCTCCGCGCTCGCCGCGGCGCTGCCGGACGGACGAGTCCTCACCGATCCCGACGTCACCGACTCGTACGCCAGGGACCGCACGTTCGTGCAGCCGGGCAGGCCGCTCGGCGTGGTCCTGGCGGAGACGCGCGACGACGTCGTGGCCACGATGCGCTGGGCGAGCGAGCACCGGGTGCCGGTGGTCCCGCGCGGCGCGGGCACCGGCCTCGCCGGCGGCGCTACGGCCGTCGACGGCTGCGTCGTCCTGTCCCTCGCCCGGATGACCGCGATCCGCGAGCTGTCGCCGCAGGACGAGATCGCGGTCGTGGAGCCCGGCGTCATCACCGCCGACCTCGACCGGGCGGCCCGCGAGCACGGCCTGATGTACGCCCCCGACCCTTCGTCGTACGAAATCTCGACCATCGGCGGCAACCTGGCGACCAACGCGGGCGGCCTGAGGTGCGTGAAGTACGGCGTGACCCGCGACTCGGCGCTGGGCCTGGAGGTCGTGCTGGCGGACGGGCGGGTGCTGAACACCGGCCGCCGCACGATGAAGGGCGTGGCCGGATATGACCTGACCGGCCTGTTCGTCGGCTCGGAGGGCACGCTCGGCGTGATCACGGCCGCGACCGTGCGGCTGCGGCGGGCCCCGCGCGAGATGGCGACGGTCGCCGCCGAGTTCACCTCGCTGCGCGACGCCGCGGCGGCCGTGTCGGCGATCGTCGCCGCGGGCTGCCAGCCGTCGATGCTCGAACTGATGGACCGCACGACCCTGCAGGCCATCGACGACTGGAAGAACATCGGGCTGGAGCCGTCCACCAGGGCGATGCTCATCGCCCAGGCCGAGGGCTCGGCGGACGAGATGGCGGACCTGTGCGGCGCCGCGTCGTTCGTCGCGGTGTCGTCCACGCCGGAGGAGGCCGCCGAGCTGATCGGCGTCAGGCGCCTGGCCTACCAGGCCAAGGAGCGTCTGGGCCAGTGCCTGGTGGAGGACGTGTGCGTGCCCCGCTCGGTGCTCCCCGAGATGATCACCGCGATCGAGGAGGCCGCGGCCCGGCACGGCGTGCTGATCGCGACGGTCGCCCACGCGGGGGACGGCAACGTGCACCCGGTGTTCGTGTTCGACCGCGGCCTCGCCGAGCCGCCGGAGGAGGTCTGGGCCGCGGCCGACGAGGTCTTCCGCGCCGCGCTCGACCTGGGCGGCACGCTCACCGGCGAACACGGTGTCGGCCTGCTGAAGAAGCGCTGGCTCGGCCTGGAGACCGGCCCGGTGGCCGCCGAACTGCACCACGGCATCAAGCAGGTGTTCGACCCGCTGAACATCCTCAACCCCGGTAAGGCCATCTGACCACTGGTAGCGTTTGGTCCCATTGTCAGGTTGCGTGTTATTCGGGGGCGATGGTGGCGTTAGAGGCTGGGGATCCCGACCGCCTGGGCCCGTTCACGCTCGTCGACCGGCTCGGTGAGGGCGGCCAGGGGATCGTCTTCCTCGGGCGCGGCCCGGCGGGCGAGCAGGTCGCGGTCAAGTTGCTGCACACCCGGCTGACGGCCGATCCCGAGGCGCGGGAGCGGTTCCTGCGCGAGGTCGCGCTGGCGCAGCGGGTCGCGCCCTTCTGCACGGCCCCCGTCCTGTACGCCGACCTCGCGGGCAACCAGCCGTTCATCGTCAGCGAGTTCGTGCCGGGGCCTTCGCTGCGGCAGCTCGTCGACCGGGAGGGGCCGCGCCGGGGCGCCGCACTCGAACGGCTCGCCATCAGCACGGCGACGGCGCTGGCCGCCATCCACCGGGCTGGGATCACCCATCGCGACTTCAAGCCGGCCAACGTCCTGATGGGCCCCGAGGGCCCGGTCGTCATCGACTTCGGGGTGGCCAGGGCGCCCGACTCGCCCCAGTCCACCGCGACCGGCGCGTCCATCGGCACGCCCGCCTACCTGGCCCCCGAGGTGCTCTCCGGCGGCACCGCCGGCGCGTCCGCCGACATGTTCGCCTGGGGCGTCACGATGGCGTTCGCCGCCACCGGCAGGCCCGCCTTCGGCGCGGACTCGATCCCCTCGGTGATCACCCGGATCCTGAACGCGCAGCCCGACCTGGGCGACCTCGCGGCACCCCTGCGGGACATCGTCGCCGCGTGCCTGTCGAAGGACCCCACGCTGCGTCCCTCGGCCGAGGACGTGGTCGCGCGGCTCACCGGACAGCCCACCGTGCCCGTACGGCCCGTCGCCGCCCCGTCGGCGCCGCAGGCACCCGGTCCGCAGGCACCCGGTCCGCAGGCACCCGGGCCGCACGCGCCCGGACCCTACGCACCGGGCCCACACGCAGCGGGGCCGCACACACCGGGGCCGGGGCCGGGGCCGCACGGCGCCGGTCCGGCGCCCGGGCCGCACGCGCCGGGACCACACGCACCAGGACCACACGCGCCGGGGCCGCACGCGCCCGCTCCGGGGCCGCGGGGCGCCGGAGCCCCCACGCCGCCCGCGCGGCGCGGGCCCGGCGCCGACGGGTCGCGAGCGCGGCGGCCGGTGCTGACGTGGACGGCGGCCGGTCTCGGGGTGTCGGTCCTCGCGGCGGCGGCCTTCCTCGTGCCGACATGGGTGTCCGCCCAGCAGATCTCGTCCGAGGACGCCCTCGGCCCCACCGCGTCGCCCACGGTGACGCAGTCCCTGGACGACGAGGTGCCCGTCCCGCAGCCGTCCGAGCTGGTCACCAACCCGGCGCGGCCGAAGGACAGGAAGCCCTCGCCGAATCCCTCGGCACGCCGGCCGAGCGTGTGGCCGAAGCCGGCCGCCTCCCCCGCGCGCACCCGCCAGGCGCGGCCGTCGCCCTCCCACACGGTCCCGCAGCAGGTCAAGCCCACCTACAAGACCACCACGCCGACGCAGAGCACGCCGGCGCCCGCGAAGACCACCCCGGCTCCGGCGAAGACCACCGCGGCCCCCAAGCCCAGCGCGACGGCCAAGGCCACCCCGACGAAGACCGCGGCGCCCAAGCCCAACCCGTACACCGCCGCCGGCGTGTGCGGCGGCGGCTACGCCGTCGTCGACTCGCACTCCTACGGGCAGGCGACGACGTACCTGCTCTACAACGCGTCCAACGGCTACAACTGCGTGATCACGATGTCGAAGTACGTCGTGCCCGGGAAGATCAAGATGAGCGCGGTGCTGAAGGTCCAGGGCGGGTCGTCGAAGACCGACTCCGGCAGCTACACCACCTACGCCGGGCCGATCCGGCTCGCGGCCAAGAGCAAGTGCGTCATCTGGGGCGGCGGCTACGGCACCGCCGCCTGGAGCAGCGCGTGGTCGCACTGTGGCTGATCCCGGGGCTGAATCCGAAACCACCGGGGCTGATCCCGAAGCCGCCGGGGGTGACCCGGGAGGCGCCGGGACCGATGCCGGGGACTGATCCACACGGGCCGGCCCCGCGGCCGGGCCCGGCTCGTTGACGCGGCGGCGGCTCACCAGGAGGATCATCAGGTGACAGAATTCGGTTCGGTGATGCGATGACGGTGCTCGTGAGCCGGCTGGACACCTCCAGCGGCGAGTACGGCACGCGGCGCGAGGCCATGCTGGCGAAGCTCGCCGAGCTGGAGGCCGAGCACGCCAAGGCCGTCGCGGGAGGCGGGCAGAAGTACGTCGAGCGGCACCGGGAGCGCGGCAAGCTGCTCCCCCGCGAGCGGATCGAGCTGCTCGTCGACCCCGACTCGCCGTTCCTGGAGCTGTCCCCGCTGGCGGCCTGGGGCACCGAGTATCCCGTCGGCGCGAGCGTCGTCACCGGCATCGGGGTGATCGAGGGCGTCGAATGCGTCGTCACCGCCAGCGACCCGACCGTGCGCGGCGGCGCGTCGAACCCGTGGACGCTGCGCAAGACCCTGCGCGCCGCCGATATCGCGCTGCGCAACCGCATGCCGTACGTGAACCTGGTGGAGTCGGGCGGCGCGGACCTGCCGTCGCAGAAGGACATATTCATCCCCGGCGGCCAGGTCTTCCGCGACCTGACCCGGCTGTCGGCCGAGGGGATCCCGACCATCGCACTGGTCTTCGGCAACGCCACCGCGGGCGGCGCGTACGTGCCGGGCCTGAGCGACCACGTCGTCATGGTGCGGGAGCGGGCCAAGGTGTTCCTCGGCGGCCCGCCCCTGGTGAAGATGGCCACCGGCGAGGAGTCCGACGACGAGTCGCTGGGCGGCGCGGAGATGCACGCGCGGGCCTCCGGGCTGGCCGACCACCTCGCCGCCGACGAGTACGACGCGCTGCGGATCGGCCGCCGCATCGTGCGGCGGCTCAACTGGCGCGAAGGCGGGAACGTTCCCGCGTCCGGCTACGCCGCTCCGCTGCACGACGAGGACGAGCTGCTGGGGATCGTGCCGGAGGACCTGAAGGTCCCCTTCGACCCCCGCGAGGTCCTGGCCCGGGTGGTGGACGGCAGCGACTTCGACGAGTTCAAGCCGCTCTACGGGCCGAGCCTGGTCACCGGGTGGGCGAGCGTCCACGGCCACCCGGTCGGGGTCCTCGCCAACGCCAGCGGCGTGCTGTTCGGCGCGGAGTCCCAGAAGGCCGCCCAGTTCATCCAGCTCGCGAACCAGTCGCGCACGCCGCTGGTCTTCCTGCAGAACACCACGGGGTACATGGTCGGCAGGGACTACGAGCAGAGCGGCATCATCAAGCACGGCGCGCTGATGATCAACGCGGTGGCCAACTCGACCGTGCCGCACATCACGATCGTCATGGGTGCCTCCTACGGCGCGGGCAACTACGGCATGTGCGGGCGGGCCTACGACCCCCGCTTCCTGTTCAGCTGGCCGAGCGCGAAGTCGGCCGTCATGGGCCCGGCCCAGCTCGCCGGCGTCATGTCGATCGTGGGCCGGGCCGCCGCGCAGGCGCGGGGGCAGGTCTACGACGAGGAGGCCGACGCGGCGATGCGTGCCGCGGTCGAGGCGCAGATCGAGTCGGAGTCGGCGGCGTTCTTCCTGTCCGGCCGGCTGTACGACGACGGGGTCATCGACCCCCGCGACACCCGTACGGTGCTCGGGCTGTGCCTGTCGGCGGTGACGGGAGCACCGGACGCGGGCCGGGCCGGCTACGGCGTCTTCCGGATGTGACCGGCATGCTCAACGGCACCACGCTCAACGGCACCACGCTCAACGGCACCACGCTCAACGGCACCACGCTCAACGGCATCATGCTCAACGGCACCGTTCTTACCGGCAGCGGGCTCACGCGGATCGACGGGGGTGAGGGGTCATGATCGGGCGACTGCTGGTCGCGAACCGCGGGGAGATCGCCCGCCGGGTCTTCCGCACCTGCCGCGAACTGGGAATCGAGACCGTAGCCGTCTTCGCCGACGCCGACGCGTCCGCCTCGCACACCGCCGAAGCCGACCAGGCCGTACGGCTGGGCGCCCCCCTGGCGTACCTCGACCCGGAGCGGATCGTCGAGGCGGCCCGCAGGTCGGGCGCCGACGCGGTCCATCCCGGATACGGCTTCCTGTCGGAGAACGCCGGCTTCGCCCGCGCCGTGCTGGAGGCAGGGCTGACCTGGATCGGCCCCTCCCCCGAGGCCGTCGCCGCGATGGGCAAGAAGATCGAGGCGAAGGCGCTGATGGCGGAGGCCGGCGTGCCGGTCCTGCCGACCGTCCCGCTGTCCCCGGACAGCCCGGTGGAGATGACGGCTCCGCTGCTGGTCAAGGCGTCGGCGGGCGGCGGCGGGCGCGGCATGCGGGTGGTGCGCGATCCGGCCGATCTCGCCGGGGCCGTCGAGTCGGCCCGGCGGGAGGCGCTGTCGGCCTTCGGCGACGGCACGCTGTTCGCCGAGCCCCTGCTGGAGGGCGCCCGCCACATCGAGGTGCAGATCCTCGCCGACGCCCACGGCACGGTCTGGGCGCTCGGCGAGCGCGAGTGCTCGATCCAGCGCCGCCACCAGAAGGTGATCGAGGAGGCCCCCTCCCCTGCGGTCACTCCCGAACTGCGCCGCGAGCTGAGCGAGGCGGCGATCCGGGCCGCACGTGCGATCGGCTACCAGGGCGCGGGCACCGTCGAGTTCCTGCTGTCGGACGAGGGCTTCTTCTTCCTGGAGATGAACACCCGCCTCCAGGTGGAGCACCCGGTCACCGAGTGCGTCTACGGGGTCGACCTGGTCCGGCTGCAGATCGAGGTGGCCGAGGGCGCCCACCTCGCCGCGCTGCCGCCGAGCCCGGTCGGTCACGCGATCGAGGCCCGCCTGTACGCGGAGGACTCCGAGGGCCGCCCGCAGAGCGGCGTGCTGCGCCGTTTCGAGATCCCCGGCGTGGACGGCGAGTTCGGGCTCGGGGCACGGCTGCGGCTCGACTCGGGAGTGATGCCCGGCACCGAGGTGGGCGTCCACTACGACCCGATGCTCGCCAAGGTCGTCTCGTACGGCCGGGACCGGGCGGAGGCGGCCCGGCGGCTGGCGGACGCGCTCGCGCGGGCGCGCATCCACGGGCTGACGACCAATCGCGACCTGCTCGTGGGAGTGCTGCGGCACCCGGACTTCCTGTCCGGCGCGCTCGACACCGGCTTCCTCGACCGGCATCCCGTGCCGGCCCCGCTCGCCGGTCCCGAGGCCGTACGGCTGTCCGCGCTCGCGGCGGCGCTCGCCGGAGCGGCGGCCGGCCGCGCCGCCGCCCGCCGCCACGGCGTGCTGGGCGGGCTGCCGAGCGGCTGGCGCAACGTGCCGTCCCAGCCGCAGCGCACGGCGTTCGGCACCGAGGACGGCGGACGCGTGGAGGTCGCCTACCGGCTGACCAGGGACGGGCTGCGGGCCGAGGGCTTCGAGGACGTCACGCTCGTGTCGGCGGAACCCGGCCGGGTGGTGCTGGAGACGGCGGGCCTGCGGCGCACCTTCGAGGTGGCCGCCTACCCCGAGGTTCGCCCCGGCGTGGTGCATGTCGACTCCCCACTCGGTCCGGTGCGGCTCACCACGGTCGAGCGGCTGCCCGAACCGGCCGCGCGCGTGACGCCGGGGGCACTGCCCGCCCCGATGCCGGGTACGGTCCTGCGTGTCGAGGTCAAGCCCGGTGACGTCGTCGAGGCCGGGCAGCCGGTGGTCGTGCTGGAGGCGATGAAGATGGAGCACCTGATCGTGTCCCCCGCCTCGGGCACGGTGGCCGCGCTGCACGTGACGCCGGGCACGCAGGTCGAGGCGGGCGTGCCGCTCGCCGTGATCGAGCCGTCGCCGCCGCGGGAACCGGACGGCGGCCCGCAGACGGAGGGGACCGCGGCGGAGCCGGACACGGCGACCAGCACGGCAACCGGCGCGGAAGGCTTCCCGGAGGCGCGACCGGAGGCGAGCCCCGCGACGGGCGCGCCGCCGGTGATGGACATCGGCGGGCATCCGGCAACGGACACCGTCGGGCATCCGGGTACGGGAACCGGCCCGCACCCGGGTCTGGAGACGGGCGTTCCCCCCGGCGCCGAGACGGGCGCTCGCCCAGGCGCCGAGACGGGCGCGGATCCGGGCACGCGGGGCGGCGCGGAGACCGGCACAGCAATCGGCACAGAGATCGCCGCACAGACCGGCACAGCGACCGGCAGAGAGCTGGGCCCGGAGGCCGGCCCGGAGATCGGCCCGGAGATCGGCGGCCAGATGGGCGCGGATCGGGGCGGGGAGGCGACGCAGCCGTGAGCGAACCCCAGGATGTGCTGGTACGCCGCGAGCAGGCGGGCGGCGTGGCCACGATCACGCTCGACTCGCCGCACAACCGCAACGCCCTGTCGTCCCGGCTGCTGCGGCAGCTCGACGACGCGCTGTCATGGGCGCTGGACGAGCCCGCCGTACGGGTGATCGTGCTGACTGGCGCGGGACCGGTGTTCTGCGCGGGCGCCGACCTGAAGGAGCAGCGCGGCGGAGGGGCGCCGGTCACCGCGTCGTTCCCCGACATCATGCTGCGAATCTGGGAGAGCCCGAAGCCGGTCGTGTGCCGCCTGAACGGCACGGCGCGAGCGGGCGGCCTCGGCCTGGTGGCGGCCTGCGACTTCGCCGTCGCCCCGGCGACCGCGTCGTTCGCCTTCACCGAGGTGCGGCTCGGGGTGGTGCCCGCCATGATCGCGGTCACCTGCCTGCGCCGCCTGGAGCCCCGGGCCGCGGCGGAGTATTTCCTCACCGGCGAGGTCTTCACCGCCGAGCGCGCGGTGGAGATCGGCCTGCTGACCCGGGCCGCCCCGGAGGAGGACCTGGACGCGACCGTGGCGCACTACACCGGCATGCTGCTGCGCGGCGGCCCCGAGGCGTTGGCGATCACGAAGCGGCTCGTGCGGGAGGTGCCGCAGCTGCCCGTCGAGGAGGGGTTCCGCGCGATGGCCGCGCTGTCGGCCGAGCGCTTCACCTCGGAGGAGGGGCAGGAGGGCATCCGGGCCTTCGCCGAGAAGCGGCCCGCCGCCTGGGTGCCCGCCGAGGCTCCGGCCGCGGAAGCCGGGCGATGACACCGGAGGCCGGGCCCAGGACGCCGGAGGCCGGCCTTATCCCGGCGCAGGCCGGGCGGCCGGGACCGATCCGGGTCGCGAACTGCGGCGGCTTCTACGGCGACCGGCTGTCGGCCGCCGAGGAGATGGTCGAGGGCGGGCCGATCGACGTGCTGACGGGCGACTGGCTGGCCGAGCTCACCATGTCGATCCTCGCCGGCAACCGGCTCAAGGGCCGCCCCGGCTACGCGCGCACGTTCCTGACCCAGATGGAGCGAGTCCTCGGCACCTGCCTCGACCGCGGCATCAGAGTCGTCGCCAACGCGGGCGGCCTCGATCCGGCCGGGTGCGCGGAGGCGGTCACCGCCCTGGCCGAGCGGCTCGGGCTGCGCGCGGCCGTCGCCCATGTCACGGGCGACGACCTCATGCCGCTCGCCGGACCGCCGGTCAACGCGGACACCGGTGAGACCCTGCGGGCGACCCCGCTGACCGCCAACGCCTATCTCGGCGGCCGGCCGATCGCCGTGGCGCTGGAGCACGGCGCGGACGTCGTCGTGACCGGGCGGGTCACCGACGCGGCGCTGGTCACCGGGCCCGGCATGTGGTGGTTCGGCTGGGACCCGGGTGACCTCGACCCGCTGGCCGGCTCCGTCGTCGCCGGGCATGTGATCGAGTGCGGCTGCCAGGCGACCGGCGGCAACTACGCCTTCTTCGAGGAGGTGCCGGACCTCGCCCACTGCGGCTTCCCCATCGCCGAGCTGTACGCCGACGGGTCGAGCGTGATCACCAAGCACCCCGGTACCGGCGGGCTGGTCTCGACCGGAACCGTGACCGCGCAGCTGCTGTACGAGATCGCCTCGCCCCGCTACCTCGGGCCCGACGTGACCGCCAGGTTCGACACCATCCGGCTGGAGCACGAGGGCCCCGACCGGGTCAGGATCACGGGCGTGCGCGGCGAACCCCCGCCGGACACGTTGAAGGTCGCCGTCACCTACCTCGGCGGCTACCGCAACACGATGACGCTCGTGCTGACCGGCCTCGACATCGCGGCCAAGTCCCGGATCGCGCAGGAGGCGATCTGGGCGCGCGTCCCCCGGGAGTCGTTCGAGCAGGTCCACGTGGAGCTGACCCCCCTCGGCGCGGACGGCGGATCCGGCTCCCCGAGCCCCTCGCACACGGGCACCGCGCATATGGACGCCGGGCACACCAGCACCGAGCACACCAGCACCGAGCACACCAGCACCGAACACACGGGCACCGGGCACACGGGCACCGGGCACACGGGCGGCGGCCGTGGGGAGGTGAACCGCCGCGACGACGCCGGGACGGCGTTGCTGCGGATCACGGTCATGGACCCCGATCAGCGCAGGGCCGGGCGGGCGTTCTCCTCCGCCGTGGTGGAGACCGGCCTGGCGAGCTACCCCGGCTTCTACGGCCTGACGCCGCCAGGTGACGCCTCCCCCTACGGGGTCTACTGGCCCTCGTCGGTCGACGCGCGGGCCGTGCTCCCGGTGGTGACCGTGAACGGAATCCGCGTCGAGGTGCCACACGCCCCGCCGTCCGGGCCGCTGCTGGGCGAGCAGGCGGGCGGACCGCCGCCCGGCGGCGCGGCCGACGCCGCGATCCCACCGTACGCCGGGGATGTCGCAGCCGGGCAGGTCGCGCCGCTCGGCACGGTCGCCGGCGCCCGCTCGGGCGACAAGGGCGGCGACGCCAACCTCGGCGTCTGGGTGCGCGACCCCGCACGCTATCCGTGGCTCGCGGCGTTCCTGACCGTGGACCGGCTCAGGGAGCTGCTGCCGGAGGTCGGCGACCTGCCGATCGACCGGTTCGCGCTGCCGAACCTGCACGCGCTGAACTTCGTCGTCCATGGGCTCCTGGGCCGGGGCGTGGCGGCGAGCCCGCTCCTCGACGCCCAGGCGAAGGCGCTTGGCGAGCGTCTTCGCGCCGTGTGCGTGCCCATTCCCCGATGACTAGGATTGCGCCCGATCGCCGCCAATCGAGAGACAAGAACATGCGATTGCGCTTTCTCGGCTCCACGTCGGAGGCGGGGGCCTGCCCCTCCCTGTACGAGACCGACCGCGGCACGTTGGTCGTCCAGGGCTTGGAGGTCGTGGACCGCGAGGCCCGCGCCGACCTGCGCCATGTGCTCGACGGGGAGACCGCGGTCGAGGTGCCGAGGGAACTCCTCGTCGAGATCGCCCGGCGGGCCCTGCCCGATCACCATTGAGCGCCCCCCTCTGGCATGTTCCGGCGTGCCGGGTCTACCTTGAACCGCACCACGGCCGGAGGTGGGCATGAGCGGTTTCCATCAGGCCCGCATGGACCTGGGAGCCCAGCTACGCCGGTTGCGGGAGAACGCCCGCCTGTCCGGAAAGGACCTCGCCGAGCGGCTGCGCTGGCAGCCGTCGAAGGTCTCGCGCATCGAGAACGCCCGCCAGACCGCCACCGAGGACGACGTGGCCGCGTGGGGGAAGGCCGTGGAGGCCGACCCGCAGGCCATCGACGGCCTGATCCGGCAGGCGGCCGGACTGCTGGAGCGGCACGACACCTGGCGGCAGCGGAACAGGAACGGCCTCGCCGCGCTGCAGCAGGACGTCCGGGACCTGGAGACGCGCACCCGGCTGTTCCGGGCCTTCGAGCCGGGCGTGGTGATCGGCCTGCTGCAGACCACCGAGTACGCCAGGCACATCTTCGGCAAGGTCAGGCGGGTGTACGAGTCCACCGACGACGTGGACAACGCGATCCGCGTCCGTATGCGGCGCCAGGAGATCCTGTACGACCCGGCACGGCGGTTCCGGTTCGTCATGCCGGAGGCGGTGCTGCGTTACCGGCTCGCGCCCCCTGACGTGATGCGCGGCCAGCTCGACCGGCTGATCGCGGTGACCACGTTGCCGAACGTGGAGTTCGGGCTGCTGCCGTTCGAGGCGCAGTTGCCGTCCGCGCTGATGAACTCGTTCTGGATCTACGACGACTGCCTGGTCGGGGTGGCGACCAGGACCAGGGACCTGCTGCTCCGCGACGTCGAGGACGTCGTCTTCTACGCGGAGGCGTTCGAGGAGCTCTGTGAGGTGGCGGCCTTCCACGACGACGCGAGGGCGCTGATCGTGCGCGCCCTCGACGACTACGCCCGGCCGCGCTGACCCCTGCCGCCCTGCTGCCCCGGCCCGGCCGCCCTGGCCCGGCCGCCCTGATCCGGCTGCCCTGGCCCGGCCGCTCTGATCCGGCTGCCCTGGCCCTGCTGCCCTGGCCCGGCCGCCCTGATCCGGCCGCGCTGGCCGGCTGGTCGCGCTGGTCGTCCCCGGCACCCGGATGCGGGACTCGCGGCCCGGCCCCGGCCGCGCCGTCCCGCCTCACTCCACCTGCAGCCGCCCGGTCACTTTCCCAGCGCGGTCCGCAGGTCCATGACGTGGTCCTGCGTCTGCTGCAGCAGCGGGCGCAGCGCCTCGGCCACGTCGCTCAGGCCGAGCTCCTGGGCCTGTTCCACGCGCTCGCGGTAGCGGCGCAGCTGCTCCTGCTCCAGCTCCAGGTCGAGCCGGAGGGCGTCGGCGCCGTCGGTCGCCACCGGCACCTCGGGAACGCGGACGCTCGGGACGCCACCCAGGAAGTCGATCTGCTCGGCCAGCGTGCTCGCGTGGTCGAGTTCCTGGCCGAGGTGCTGCCTGAGCTCCTCGATGATCGACAGATACTCCGCGCCCTTGATGGTGGCCGTGTGCTGCACGTACTGCACGATCGAGCGGTACTCGCTCTCCAGGTCCTCATTGAGCAGGGCGATGAAGCCCTCCGTGTCCATGGGAGTCCTTTCGTCGGTCGGAAGGCCCATCACGTACCCGCCGAGGGCGGCGCCGAACGCCGTCAGCCCTGCGTGCCGTGCGCCTTCACCAGGCGGTGACGGCCGGGGGGCCGGCTCGGCGCCGCTCGTCCGGCCGGGCCGTCCGCCTATCCCGTCCGGCGCCACCGCAGGGCCAGCGCCGCGGCGCACCCCAGGCAGATCACCAGCGAGGCCGCGGACAGCCCGATCGCCCACGCGACCCCCGTGTCCATGCCGGACTCCGACACGACGGCCGCCGATCCGACCGCCGACACGACGGCGGCCGATCCGGCGGCCGGGGCCGGGCCTGACACGGCGGCCCCCTTGGCCGTGAGCCCTAGCACCGGCGCGGGCCGCTCCGGCTCCTCGTCTCCGTCGCTCTGCTCTCCGTCCCCGCCGCTCTGCTCCCCGTCCCCGCCGCTCTGCTCTCCGTCCCCGCCGCTCTGCTCCCCGTCCCCGCCGCTCTGCTCCTGGATCCAGCGCACCACTTCGCCGTCGCTGTAGTGCTGGAGCGTCTTGAACGTCAGCCGGTCGGTCTCCGGCAGCGGCCCGGCGCTCACCGAGAACTCGTCGTACTCACCCGGCTTGATGCCCGAGTCCTCGCCCGACGCGGTCCAGGTGATCTTCGAGGCGACCTCGCCGATCTTCGCGCCGTGCGACTCGATGGGCGTGGCAAGGGTGGTCTTCTCGATCGCGTACGACCAGCCGGGGTGCGGCTTCACCGAGACCGAGGCCAGGGGGAAGTCGACCGGGAGCTGCACCTCGATCTTGGTGGTGCTCGCGTCGTCACGCTCGTTGGGGACCCTGAATGTCAGCGCGGCGTAGCCGCCCTGGACGGCCGTGTCCGCGGTGACCTTCACATGCGCGAACGCGGTCGCCGGCAGGACGGCGACCAGGCACGCCGCCACGGCCGCGACCACCAGCCCGCGCGCCGCGCGGCGCAGCGCGCGCACCATACGGGGCGTACGGGACGCCCTGCCGTGCGCGGCTCCGGCCGGCCCCGGGCGTGCCGGCACAGCCGCCTCACCACGGGTGAACGGGTGCGCGGGACCGGCGCCTGTGGGGGCGAGCGCCGCACCCGCCCGAAGTGCTCTGCCGCTCAATGTTCCTCCCATCGGCGGGACTTCCGCCGTTCTGTTCATCGGTGATCTGCCGGGACGCGCTAGCCGAGGCGGGCAAGCGTCGTCGTCATCAGGTCCTTGACCTTCTCCTCGGTGTCGGACCGCTCGCCCACCTTCTTGATCTGCGTGTAGCCGACGTAGAGGACC
Organism: Microbispora rosea; assembly: GCF_900156315.1. Taxonomy (GTDB): domain Bacteria; phylum Actinomycetota; class Actinomycetes; order Streptosporangiales; family Streptosporangiaceae; genus Microbispora; species Microbispora rosea. The sequence goes on from NZ_FTNI01000003.1 coordinate 413,275, forward strand.
GCGTTCGCCTTCTGCACCACGACGGTGACCAGGTCGTCATAGGTGTCCGAGCCCAGGTCCGCCGGCGGGGTGTGCACGAGGTGCTGGGCGAACCCCCGCCACCCGTCCAGTTCGAAGGGCCGGCTGCCGGTCGTGTAGCCGCCCACGATGGACGGCGGCCCGCCGAGGATGGTGAACGTCGCCGGGCACTTGGCCGACTCGGCCGTCACGGCGTTCATCGCGTTGCCGGCGAGGGTGGTGCTCTCGAAGACCACCGCGCCCTGGGTGACGACCGGGAGGGTCTGCGGCCCGACCTTCGGCGGGGCGACGATGAACCGGCCGGTCGGGTTGCCGCCCACCGGCTCGACCGCCGGTTCCACCGGAACCTGGACGTCGTCGGAACGCTGGACGTACGGGCAGGTGGGGATGCTGTTCGGCGGGGTGTAGATCGTGTGCGAGGCGTGGTCGTCGTCCTCGAACGCGATCGCGCCCTTTCCCAGGTCGGCGGCGCCGACGAAGCCGGAGCGGATGGTCTCCACCGTGTAGGGCGGCTTGGCCACGGGCTCGGGTGTCCCGGCGGAGCATCCCGCCAGGACACCGGCGGCGATCGCGCCGGCGGCGGCCAGGGCCACCCGCGGCGCGGGGGCCGTGCGGTCAGCGCCTCGCATGTGTCGACAGCCTCTCAATGTGCGGTGAACGGGACACGTACGCGTGTCTCGTCGAAGTCGGAAACGCGGATGTCCAGCCGCAACGCCCACTCCCCGGGGTAGGGGACGGACATCGAGCCCGCCACGTAGTGGCCGGGTTCGGCCGCCGTCACCTTGACGGGCAGCGCCGGTACGGCGCGGTCCCGCGATTCGAGCGCACCGGAGATCTCGGGCACCGGGACCAGCCTGCCGTCCCGGCCGGTCAGGTAGATGTCGGCCGTGTTGCCGCCCGGTCTCGCCGGTTCGATCTTCACCTGGATCGAGCCGCCGCGCAGCCCGCCGTACGGGCCGGACGCGTTCACGGCGGCGGGGAACGGGACCGTGGTGTCCACCGGCGGCGCGTAGCTCGTGCGGGCGGGCGCCGTGTCGACCAGGACGGCGGTGATGGACACGACGACGACCCCGAGCACGACCTCGCCGGCGACCGAGCGGCGCAGCCTGCGCACCGCGGCGCCGAGGTCCCGGGGGGCACGCCCGGCGCGGTCGCGCCGGTGCACGAACCGCCGCGCTCCGGAGGCGAGCGCCAGCACACCGAGCACGACGGCGAGCTTGCCGAGCAGCAGCCTCCCGAAGCCGGTCGCGCCGAGTGCGCCCCACGTCCCCACCTGACGCCACGACAGGTACAGCCCGGTCACAGCGATCACCGTGAAGCAGAGCAGCGCGAGCCGGGAGAACCTGGGGAGCGCGGGCTCCAGGGAGAGCAGCGCGGGGTCCCGCCTGCCGGCCGGGGCGAGCACGCAGACCGCGAGCGTCACCAGGCCGCCCAGCCACAGCACCATGGCGAGCAGGTGCAGGCTGGTCGCCGGGACGGCCAGCCAGATCTGCGCGCCGCTCTGCGCGTGGTCCGCCAGCGTCCAGGTCAGCGTCATGGCGATGGCGCCGACCACGGCGACCGCGGGCAGCACGGTCCTGCGGGCGACGCCGGCCGGCTCCGCACGCGTCGTCACCGGAAGCGTCGTCACCGGAAGCGTCGTCTCGGAATCGGCGGGCACGGCAGGCGTCGTCTCGGCACGCGCCGTCTCGGAATCGGCCGGCTCCGAGCCGGTGACGGGCGAGGGGCGGCCCACCCCGATCAGGAAGACCACGCCGAGGACGACCACGAGCACCAGCCGGGCCAGCAACGCGTGACCGAGCCGGGTGGACAGCGTCGCGCCCAGCAGGCCTGGGTCGAACACCGCGGTCAGCGGCCTGCCGTCGGCGTACGGTCCCTGGGCGAGCAGTACCACCGCGGTGCCGGCGGCCAGCGCGGCGAAACCCGACCACACGACGCGCCGGCCGCGCCGGTCGTCGCGGCCCCCGGGCCAGAGCCCGGCCACGAACACCCCGCCGCCGAGGGCGAGGGCCACCCCGAGGTACGCCACGGCGCGGCCGACCGCGGCGACGACGGGGACCACGCGGCCGGTGTCCTGCTCAACGGGGGCGGCCGTCGCGCTCGGGTGGCCGACGCTGAAGCTGAACGCTCCCGACACCACGTGCGAGTCCACGGACGTCACCCGCCAGGACACGACGTAGGTTCCCTCGGCCAGGTCCCGAGGCAGGCTCGCCCGCGCCGTGTCCGCTTTCCCGTCCGCGTACTCCGCGGCGCCGATGGCCAGTTCCTTGCCGGTGGGGTCGAGCAACTGGATGGACCGGCGGCCCAGGCTCACCGCCTCGTCGAAGCGGAGCCGGACCTCGGCCGGGGGCGAGGACAGCACCTGGCCGTCGACCGGCGTGCTCTCCAGCAGGTAGGCGTGCGCGTACGCTGGACGGGCGGCCACACCGGGCAGGAGGCCCACGACCAGGCCGCCGGCCGCCAGGAACACGATCGCCACGAGCCGCGCGACCAGCCGGGCCCGGGGAGGCGTCGCACAGGGCACGGCGGCGGGCACGGCGGCGGTCGTCCCCCGCGTGACATGTCGGCGTCGCACCGTCACCCTTCCACTCCGTCAGGGCGGAGCCGGCCCGAGCGGGGAGCTCCCCGCCCCGGGCCGGCTCCGGCTCCGGCGGTTACTTGTCGCAGGAGTTCCAGCAGATCTTGTCGTCCGGCGCGCCCGCGAGCTTGCCGTCGAACCGCAGCACGTCGACGCCCCGGTTGTAGTCCGCGACGTAGACCAGGCCGTTGTGCCAATACGAGGCCGACGCCGAACCCGCGGTCACACCCGTGCCGGACGGAACGCGGAAGTAGCCGACCTGAGTGGGCTTGGTCGGGTCGGACACGTCGAGGAACCGGGTGCCCTGCCCATACCACGCGATCGCCACGATGTTGCCGTTGACGGTGAACCAGTGGGCGGAGCAGCTGCCGCTGGTGGCCGACCCCTCCTTGCCCCACGGCGACCAGTGGCTGACCAGGTCGAGCCGGAGCGGCTTCTCCGGCGTGGACTTCCAGCCTTCGCCGTCGTAGCTGCCCTTCAACGAAACGATCTTGAACTCGCCCGCCTGCGAGCAGGTGGTGATGTTCTCGTTGGTCACGTAGACCAGCTCGCCCTTGTCGAAGGAGCCGAGCTTCTCCGTGTTGTGGTACGCGTTGTGGTCGAAGTAGTCGAAGAATTCGGTGCCCTGCGGGTTGGTCGGCACGGCCGTGCCACCCGCGTACGGGATCGGGTCGTACGCCGTCGCCACCCGCTTGGTCTTCCGCACCGGGTCGTAGTGGTTGCCCTTGGTCCAGTAACCGCGGACGCCGCCCTCGCCGGAGACCCAGGCGACGCCGTTCTTGTCGACGTCGACACTGTGCACGTAGTCGGTGACGCCGTCGAACCGGCCGAGGTCGAGCGCCAGGTCCAGGGTCTTCGGGTGCTTGAGGTCACGGATGTCGGTCACCCGGACCGGCACGCCCTTCCACGACGGGTCCTGGCCCGGCGTACCGGTGTTGGCCGGTCCGACCGACCACAGGTAGGAGCAGTCGTTGATACAGGTGGCCGTGTGTCCGGCCGGGATCGGCTGGAAGACGACGACCTTCGGCTTCCAGGGGTCTTTCACGTCGACGATGTACACGCCCGACTGGCCGGTCGAGACGGTGCCGCCGAAGCCCCGCGGGTCCCTGCTGAGGAAGACCAGCTTGCGCTTCGGGTCGACGGTCATGTTCTCGCCTTCCCAGAACCTGTCCTGGGTGTCCCCCGGCTGACGGAGCTGGGCCGCCGTGACGGTGGAGACCAGCGCCGGGTGCTCGGGATCCTTCAGCGACCAGACGGCGAGGCCGCCGGTGCCGTTGGCGAACATGAAGTCGTAGCCGTACTTGTCGTAGCCGATGAAGTTGAGCCCTGAATAGCCGCTCACGCCTTTGACGTTGTCCACAAACGTGACGTTGCTCTTGACGGCGGTCGTCGGGACGTTGTGCACGTCATCCAGGATCGGTCCGCCGTGGGCGGAGTTGTCGGACGGGCCCGGAGGGGGCGGCGGGTCGGCGAACGCCGGGCCGGCTCCGGGGATCTGCAGCGCCGCCGCGGTTAACAGGGCGGCAGCGGCCGCTACGAGAGGCTTCACTCTCACAAACCCTCCTTGAGGGGCAGCGAAGCGGACGTAAGCCGCATCGCCGAAGATCGACAGCAAAATGACTTTAATCACTACGAGAGTGGATGTCAGTAGTCAAAGGTCTCAGAAAGGCATCTTTAGGGACTCAGAGAAATCGTGGTTTCAGGCGGACCGCATGGCGCTCTGGACGGCCCTCGCTCGGTCAACCGGCGCGCGTCCCGAGCCCGCACGGGTCAGGCGGCGGACGGGTCGCCGGAAAGCTCGACCGTGGCGAGCGTGCCGCCGCCGGGCGCGTTCTCAGGCGCTGCCGAGGACGGCCATCGCGGCGTTGTGACCGGGGATGCCGCTGACGCCGCCGCCGCGCCGGGCGCCCGCGCCGCACAGCAGCACCCGCTCGTGCGCCGTCTCGACGCCCCATTGAGCCGGCCGGGCCCCGTGGCCGTCCTCCTCGCCGTACGGCCAGGACAGGTCGTGGTGGAAGATGTGGCCGCCGGGCAGGCCCGCGTCGCGCTCCAGATCGAGCGGGGTCTTGGCCTCCAGGCAGGGCTCGCCCGAGGGCGCCCGCAGCAGGCAGTCCTCGATGGGCTCGGCGAGCACCGAGTCGATCGAGGCGAGCGTGCGGTCCAGCGCCTCCCGCTTGGCCGCCGGATCGGCGAACAGCCGCGCCGGCATGTGCAGGCCGAACAGCGTCATCGTGTGCGCCCCCGCCTGCCGCAGCTCCGGACCGAGGATCGAGGGGTCGGTGAGCGAGTGGCAGTAGACCTCGGCGGGCGGCAGGTCCGGCACCCTCCCCGCGGCGGCCTGCGCGTACGCCGCGGCGAGCTGGTCGCGGGTCTCGTTGATGTGGAAGGTGCCGCTGAACGCCTCGGCGGGGTCCACGGCGGGGTCCCGCAGCCGGGGCAGCCGCGACAGCACCATGTTGATTTTGAGCTGGGCGCCCTCGGGCCGCTCGGGCGTCTCCCCGAGCAGCCGGGCGAGCACGGCGGGCGGCAGGTTGGCCAGCACCTTCCCCGCGGTCACCGCGTGCTCCGCGCCGTCGTCGAACGTGACCTCTCCCGTGTCCGGGTCGACGGCCAGCACCTCGGCGCCGGTGCGGATCTCGGCGCCGTGCCGCCGCGCGACCTCGGCGAGCTCGGCGGTCACCGCGCCCATGCCGCCGACAGGGACGTTCCAGTCGCCCGTGCCGTCGCCGATGACGTGGTAGAGGAAGCACCGGTTGGCCAGCAGGTCGGTGGCCGGGTCGGCGAAGGTGCCGATCAGCGCGTCGGTGAGGACGACCCCGCGCACGGTGTCGTCGGCGAACCGCTCGTCCACCACCTCGCCGACGGGCCGTTCGAACAGGTCGCGCCACGCCTCGTCGTCCCCCACGACCTCCCGCAGGTCCGTACGGGCACGCAGCGGTTCGAGCAGCGTCGGCGCGACCCTCCGGGCCACGTGGGCGGTCATCCCGTAGAACCGCTCCCAGGCCGCCAGGTCGTGCCGTCCCCCGGTCACCGCCTCGAAGGAGGCGGCGGTGCGCGCGGCGTCCTCGTTGTCCACGAGCAGGCCGGTGTCGCCGGCCGGGGTGTAGGAGGCGAAGCGGCGGCGGCGCAGGTCGAGACGCAGCCCGAGATCCTTCACGATCTTCGTGGGCAGCAGGCTGACCAGATAGGAGTAGCGCGACAGCCGCGCGTCCACGCCGGGGAACGCGCGGGCCGACACGGCGAGGCCGCCCACGTGGCCGAGGCGTTCCAGGACCAGCACGCTGCGCCCGGCCCGGGCGAGGTAGGCCGCGGCGACGAGGCCGTTGTGCCCGGCGCCGGCGATGACGACGTCGTAGTGCGAGCGTGGCATGGAGGCGTTCTCCCGGGTCGTACGTGGCTCGGTGTCGCGGGCGGGTGCGGGCCGGATGCGGGTCGTGGCGGCGGGCATGGGAGGGTCTGGAGGGGTCACGGGAGGACGGCGACGGGTGGGCCTGGGCGGATGCCCGCAACTTATCGCAAGATCTCCCGCAATACTCGGGCAGAATATGCCGAAGCGGACAATCTTCCGCTAGTGCGGGAAATAAACCGAGCGATCCGGAGGGGCGCGCCGCCGATCTGGACTGAGGAGCGCATGGGAGCGAAGCGACTAGGCGCGACGAGGGAAGCGCCAATGGCGCGCCTTCGGCACGACCAGGCGGAAGTGAGCGCCCCGATGGTAAGCGGGAAACACAGGAGAGACATGCGCGTTTCCGATGAGGTCGCCGAGGCGCTGGCCACCGGCCGTCCGGTCGTCGCCCTGGAGTCCACCATCATCTCCCACGGGCTTCCCCAGCCCCGCAACCTCCAGGTCGCCCTCGAACTGGAGGACATCGTCCGGCAGGCGGGGGCCGTGCCGGCGACGGTGGCGGTGCTGGACGGCGTCCCCCGGGTGGGCCTGGACAAGGACGGGCTGGAGCGGATCGCGACCGAGCCGGGCCTGCGCAAGCTCGGCTTCCGCGACCTCTCCCCGGCCGCCGCGCTCGGGCTGAGCGGCGCCACGACCGTCTCCGGCACCTCGTTCCTGGCCGCTCGCGCCGGCGTGCGGGTGTTCGCCACCGGGGGTCTCGGCGGCGTCCACCGCGGCTGGACCACGGTGCAGGACGAGTCGGCCGACCTCGACACGCTCAGCCGCACCAGGATCACCGTCGTGTGCGCCGGGGTGAAGTCGATCCTCGACGTGCCCGCGACGCTCCAGCGACTGGAGACCAAGCAGGTCACCGTCGTGGGCTACCGCACGGACGAGTTCCCCGGCTTCTACCTGCACAGCTCCGGCGAGCCGGTGGACTGGCGCGTCGAGACGCCGCAGGAGGCCGCCGGCGTCATGCGGGCCCAGGACGCGCTCGGCGGGCTGGACACGGCGCTGATCGTGGCGAACCCGGTTCCGGTGGATCTCCAGCTCGACCCGGACCTGCACGACCGGGTGCTCGCGGAGGGCCTGCGCGCCGCCGAGGAGCGCGGGGTCACCGGGCAGGCCATCACCCCGTTCCTGCTGGAGTACCTGGTCGAGGGCACGGGCGGCGCGTCGCTGGAGGCCAACCTCGCGGCCGTACGCGGCAACACCCGCCTGGCCGGGGAGATCGCGGCCGCCTGGGCGGCCGGGTGAGCGGTCTGCTGGTGATCGGCGACGTGGTCACCGACGTCGTCGCGCTGCACGACGGCCCCGCGGCCACCGGCACCGACACACCCGCCGACATCGCGCTGCGCCCGGGCGGCTCGGGGGCGAACACCGCCTGCTGGGCCGCCCGGCTCGGCGCGGACACCCGCCTGCTCGCGCGGGCCGGGTACGACACCGGCGAGTGGCACGCGGCCCAGCTGACCAAGGCCGGGGTCCGGCCGCACCTGCGGATCGACCCGGAACGGCCCTCGGCCGTCGTGATCGCGATGGTCGACTCCACCGGGGAGCGGTCCATGCTCACCAACCGCGGGGCGAGCGGCCACATCGGGGCCGGGGACTGGGCGCCCGACCTGCTCGACGGGGTCGGGCACCTGCACCTGTCGGCGTACACGATGTTCGCCGAGCCGGGCCTGGAGCTCGCGCGGCTCGCCATGCGCGAGGCCGGCCGGCGCGGGATCCCCGTCAGCGTCGATCCGGCCTCCTGCGGGCCGCTGCGCGCGTTCGGGCCCGAGCGGTTCCTCCGGGAGAGCGCCCCGGCGAGCATCGTGATCCCCAACCTGGAGGAGGCGCTGCTGCTCGCGGACGCCGCGGATCCGGAGGCGGCGGCCGGCACGCTCAGCGCCCACTACGGCACGGCGGTGGTCAAGCTGGGGGCCGGCGGTGCCCTGCTGGCCCGCGATGGCCGTATAGTCGCCAGAGCGGCCGCACCCCCGGCGGAGGTGGTCGACTCGACGGGCGCGGGAGACGCGTTCGCCGCCGGGTTCCTGGTCGCCTCGATGGCCGGGAGCACGCCCGAGGAAGCCCTGCGCAAGGGGTGTGAGGCGGGCGCGGCGGCGGTCGCGCAGGTCGGCGCCCGGCCGGATCCTGGGAACTTTACCCTATTGACACCAATTGCTGGTTTGCGGCGTAAGCTGCACCATTAGCAACATGCGTCACTCTCGGGAGGGTGCGGTCATACCGATGGACGCCGAGTCAACGATCTGCCTGAGCGACCTGGTCCCGGCCCTGCGCTGGAGCCGTCCTCAGCAGGTGGCCGAGCTGCTGGCCGACCCGCGCCTGCCCGGCGGCTGGTGGGCATCCGTCGGGATCGGCCACGCGATACGGGCGACCGGCGTTGACTGGCTCTGCGAGCGGCTCGCCCGCCTGGCCGTGGGCCGCTGGGACCACCTGCCCCTCACCGATCTGCTTCCGGCGCTCCAGGTGCACACGGTGGACCCGGCCATGCCCGGCTGGCCGGATCCCGTACGCACGGTGGTCAACCACCTCGGCGGCTGGTACCGGCTGCGCCGCCTGACGCCGTGCGACCTTCAGGCCCCGGCCGCCCCCGCCTCGCCCGAGGTCCTCCTGACCACGGTGTTCCGTGAGGTGTTCGGGCGCCTGGAAAGCGAGCCGGCGTCCGGGCGGTCCGCGCAGGCGCTCGCTGGGGACGAGGCCGCGCCCCAGAGGCAGGCACAGACGCAGGCGCAGGTCCAGACGCAGGGACCTTCCGGTCCCGCCGGGGCGCCCCTCCCGCAGGCCGCACCCGGGACCTCCTCTCAGGCCTTCCCGCAGGTCGCCGGACCGGAGACGACGTCTCAGCCGTTCCCGCAGGCCGCACCCGGCACCTCGTCTCAGGCCTTCCCCCAGGTCGCCGCCCCGGGAACCACGTCTCAGCCGTTCGCCCGGCCGGCCACGCCGGCGCCCGGTCAGGCCGCTGCCGCTCAGGCACCCGCCCAGACGCCCGCGCGGCAGGGACACGGGCCGGCTCAGCAAGGCCCGGCTCAGCAGGGGCAGGCGCAGCAGGGGCAGGCGCCCGCCGGGCCGGGGCAGGGCGCTCCGGCACCCGCCGCGCCGTCCACCGCCATACCGTCCCCCGCCATGCCGTCGCCCGGCATGCCCGCGCCCGCTATGCCGGCGCCGACGGCGGGGCAGGCGCCGGCCGCGGGGCCGGTCAAACCCTCCACCCAGCCCTTCGCCCGGCAGGCCGGAGCCTCGCTCCCGCAGCCCGCGGCCGCCCCCGCCCAGCCCGCCGCCGAGGTGGCACGGGAGCGGCAGCCGGCCGACCTCAGCGCGCACCCGATGGTCGCGGTCATTGAAGGCCTGTTCCGCGGCTGGGACCCGCTGGCCAGGGCCGTCGCGGCCGAGCGGCTGTTCGCCGCCGAGCCGGTGAGCCTGCGCACGCTGGCGCACAACCTCAACGTGGACCGCGAACTGCTCTCCCAGGCCCAGCGTGCGGCCGAGGAGCGGGTGCTGTTGTGGCTGCGCTCCCCCGACTCCGCGCCCCTCACCGGCCACCTGTTCGGGCTCACCGAGTGGCTGGGCGCGGCGGCCACCCAGGAGCAGCTCATCGCGGCGGACCCGTCCCACCCCGTCGAGGTGCCGGCCCTCGGCACGCCGCTGTGGCGGGTGCTGGTGACGCTGATGCCGGACCGCCGCCTGCAGGACGGCTGGCTCGTGGTCGGCGACCTCCTGGGGCTGCGTGAGAAGACCCGCCAGCTGCTGGCGAACAAGCCGGCGGACGCCGACGTCGTGGAACTGCTCGGCCAGCTCGGCATCCGCGCCCACTCCGCCAAGGCGTGGCTGGACTCCATGCCGCAGGCCGGCTCCCCGTCCGAACACGGACCCCTGCCCACCCGGCACGGCCCCGACCAGACGGCGAGATCCGCGCCGCTGCCCCGCCGTACACCGGGTGCGAACGGGCACCACCACGGCCGCGGCGGGGTCCCGATCCCCTCGCAGGCCAACAACGGGCCCGACGCCGCCACCGCGCTCGCCGCGCTCAACGCGCTCACGAACGGCAACCTGAACGGAACCCCGAACGGCAACCCGAACGGGAATGTGGGCGGCAATCTGAACGGGAACCTGGCGGGGGGCGTGCCCCGGCCGCATCTCGTGCCGAACCCCCGCCCGACCTCCAGCCCGGCCTCCGACCCGCGCCGCTGGCAGCGGATCGACGTCACCAGCGGCCATCTGCGCGGCGAGCCGGTAGCGGTCCCCGAGGGGTACGCCGCCCAGCTCGGCATGCGCCCGGGAACGCTGCTGTCGGTCACCGGCCCGGGGGACAACGCCGTCGTGCTGGTGTGGCGCGATCGTCAGCCGGTGTTCGACTCGCTCCAGCCGGTCCTGATGCGGCTGAACGCGCGGCCCGGCGACTCGGTCTACGTGACCGTGGACGGCTACCGCCTGGACGCCCAGCTCACATCTTCGGTCTGAGCATCTTGCGGTAGTAGGTGGCCGACACCTCGTAGCCGAGGGCGCCGTAGAACTCGGCGGCCCGCCGGGTCGCCAGCGCGACGTATCCGGCCTGCCGTGAGCGTGCCCACGTCTCGAACTCCTCCAGGAGACGCCGCCCGATGCCGTGACGGCGGTAGCCGCTCTCGATCATCGCCTCCTCCACCCACGCGACCCTGCCGTTGGCGAACAGCGTGAGGTGGGTGAAGCCCAGCAGGTAGCCGCGTACGGTCCCCTCGACGGTGGCGACGATGAGAAAGGCGTCCTCGTTCTCCAGGAGTTGCGGCAGCGCCGCGTCGAACGGCGCGCGCTCGGGCCGGAACGTCACCGCGAACTCGCGGGCGAGTGCGAAGATCTCGTCCGCGTCGGTCTTCTCGGCCCTCCGGAGCTGGAGATCACCAGACGTCATGAAATGGACTCTAGGAGTACCCAGGCACATACGTCCAATCCGGGGTGCGGCGGTTCTCATGCTGGAGCCACAGCGAAGGATCGCCGGGCGTGCCGCACGAACTCGCGTACGGCCGGGCCCTGCCCGGCGCGCCACAGCAGCGCGAGCAGGGCGGGCGTCTCGACGTCCTCGATGGTGAGCGCGGCGAGCCGGTCCCGGTGGGCCGCGGCCATCGACTCGCTGAGGACGGCGACGCCGAGCCCGCGGGCCGCGAGGCCGGCGACGGCGTCGGCCGCCCCGGCCTGCAGCGCGATCACCGGCTGGAGGCCCCGGGCCGCGCAGGCCCGGTCGAAGACCGTGCGCAGGCCGGTGCCGTACGGCATGCAGACGATCGGGTGCGAGACGAGGTCGCTCAGGGTGACGCCGTCCTGCCCCGCGAGGGGGTGGTCCGGAGGGACGGCGGCGACGATCCGCTCACTGATGACCGTCAGCGTCTCCAGGCCGTCCGGAGCGGCGGCGAGCCCGGCGAGGGCCAGGTCGAGGGCGCCGGAGCGCACCCCCTCGACGAGCCGGTCGGAGTTGTCCTCCAGCAGGGCGATCTCGACCCCCGGGTGCGCCCGGTGGAACGCGGCGAGGGCGTCGAACAGCGGCGTGACGGTGCAGCCGACGACCATCCCGACGGTGAGCCGGCCCCGGATGAGGCCGGTCACCTCGCCCACCGCCTGCCCCAGCGCCCCGGCCGCGGCGAGCGCGGCGCGGGCGTGCTCGAGCGCGGCCTTCCCCGCGACGGTAAGGGTGACGCTCCGCGCGGACCGGTCGAACAGCTCGGCGCCGAGTTCGCGTTCGAGCTGCCGGATCTGGGCGCTGACGCCCGACTGGCTGATGTGCACCCGCTCGGCCGCACGGGTGAAGTTGCGCTCCTCGGCGACCGCGACGAAATACTCCAGCTGGCGCAGTTCCATAACCGCCGATTCTAGTTCCCATCCGATCCATCTGTTGGATTTCTGAAAAGCGAATCGGCAGGCTGGAGGCCGTACGAGAGTTCGGGAGGAACGATGCCGGAGCACGAGATGCCGGAACACGAGATGCCGGAATACGAGAAGGCCATGCGGCCGGAGGACATCACCCGCCTGTTCGTCGAGCGGTCGAACGCGGGCGACGCCGCGGGAGTGGCGGCGCTGTACGAGGAGAACGCCGTGCTGGCCTACCCGCCAGGCGGCGTGACGGCCGGCCGGGAGGCGATCCGCGCCCTCTGGGAGAAGGTGCTGGCGAACCGCCCCCGCTTCGAGCCGGAGGAGCCCCTCCCGACGCTGGTCAGCGGCGACATCGCGCTGACCTCGACCCCGCCGAAGGACGGCGCCGGCGCCCGGGCCCAGGTCGTACGGCGCCAGCCCGACGGAAGCTGGCTGCGGGTGCTCGACCAGCCGGAGTTCCAGCCGCCCGCCCGCTGATCCGGTTACTGAGCCGCTGGGGCGGCGGCGGGGGCGCGGTCCGCCTCGGGGGCCGGGGCGGCGCCCTCGTCGTCCACGAACGTCGCCTCGTCGAAGGGAAGCCGGCCGGCCAGCACCTCCTCGGCCCGGGAGCGGTCGAAGTCGCCCACCCACGTGCCGATCAGGACGGTGGCGACCGCGTTTCCCGCGAAGTTGGTCAGCGCCCGGGCCTCCGACATGAACCGGTCGATGCCCACGATCAGGCCGACGCCGTCCACGAGGGCGGGCCGGTGCGACTGGAGGCCCGCCGCCAGCGTGGCGAGCCCGGCGCCGGTGACGCCCGCCGCCCCCTTGGACGCGATGATCATGAAGACCAGCAGGCCGATCTGCTCCCCGGCGGAGAGCGGGAAACCGGTCGCCCGCGCCACGAACAGCGTCGCCATGGTCAGATAGATGGCGGTGCCGTCGAGGTTGAAGGAGTAGCCGGTCGGGACCGTGATGCCGGCGACCGCGCGGCTCACCCCCAGGTGCTCCATCTTGGCGATCAGGCGCGGCAGCGCCGACTCGGAGGAGGACGTGGACAGGATGAGCAGGAACTCCCGGGCGAGATAGCGCAGCAGCGACAGCAGGTTGATCCGCGCGCCCAGCCACAGCACCGCGCCGAGCACGACCCCCACGAAGAGCAGGCAGGTCAGGTAGAACCCGCCCATCAGCACGGCCAGGCTGCGCAGCGCGTCGAACCCGCCCGCGCCGACCACCGCGGCCATCGCGCCGAACGCGCCGACCGGGGCCGCCCACATGATCATCGCCAGGACGCGGAAGACGAGCCGCTGCAGGTGGCCGAGCCCCCGCAGGATGGGCGCCGCCCGCTCCCCCATCGCCTGCAGCGCGAAGCCGGTCAGCAGCGCGACCAGCAGGGTCTGGAGCACCTGGCCCTCGGTGAACGCCGAGACGAACGTCGCCGGGATGATACCGAGCAGGAAGGACGTCGTGTCGCTCTCGCCGCCCTTGGCCGCCTGCTCCTCGGCGGCCTTGCGCAGCTCGTCGGTCAGCTGGAGCCCCTCGCCGGGGTGCAGGACGTTGCCCACGAGCAGGCCGATGGCCAGCGCCACCGTGGACATCACGAGGAAGTAGCCGATGGCCAGCCCGCCCACCTTGCCGACCTTCGCGGCCTGGGCCACTGAGCCGACGCCGAGCACGATCGTGCAGAAGATGATCGGGCTGATCATCATCTTGATCAGGGCCACGAAGGCCGTGCCCAGCGGCTTCAGCGCGACCCCGGCGTCCGGCGCCACCAGCCCCACGGCGATCCCGAGGAGGACCGCGACGATCACTGCCAGGTACAGATAATGGGTCCGGTCACGGGGTGCCGGGTTCAGTGGTGCCGGGTTCGGTGTGGTCGTCACGCGACCCTCCTCGTCCTCAAGCGGCCCGCGACGCGGGCGAAGATGCGATCTGGTCGGTGACTATGCGCGCGGTAGTGACCTGGGTCACTATTGCGTACATTTCGTTCACGGCGGTTTTCACCGGCGCGCCCCGCGGCCGTGAATCCGCGTACGACCCGCACCGGGAGCGAGGACGCTGAAAGCCGTGACGACGATGACCGCCAGGCTCGGACGCTGGAGCCTGGCCCGGCAGGTGCTCGTGCTGCAGATCCTGGTCGTCGGGATCACCGTGGCCGGCGCCACCCTCCTCGGTTTCCTGCGTACGCGCGAGCTTCTCGGCGACGAGGCCGCGAGGACGACGAGGGCGGTGGCGATCAGCGTGGCCGACGCGCCCACCGTGCTCGACGCGCTGGACGACCCCGATCCCTCGGCCGTGCTCCAGCCGTACGCGGAGCGGGTGCGCGCGGAGGCCGGGCTGGACTTCATCACGATCATGGACAGGGAGGGCCGCAGGTACACGCATCCCAACCCTAGGCAGATCGGCGGGCACTTCCTCGGCACCACGGCGCCGGCGCTGGCCGGGCGCACGTTCACCGAGACCTACACCGGCACGCTGGGTCCGTCCGTACGGGCCGTCACCCCCGTGCGGGACGCCGCCGGCCGGGTCCGGGCGCTGGTCAGCGCCGGCATCACGGTGGCGAAGATCAGTGCCGAGGTGCGCGGGCAGATCGGCTCGGCCGTCCTCACCGGCCTGCTCGGCCTGGCGGCGGGCATCGCCGGCGCCTACCTGGTGGGCGCCCGCCTGCGCCGTCAGACGCACGGGCTGGGCCCGGCGGAGCTGAGCCGCATGTACGAGTACCACAACGCGATCCTGCACGCGGTGCGCGAGGGGCTGCTGCTCGTCGACCGGGACGGCCGGCTGACCCTCGCCAACGACGGCGCCCGCGAGTTGCTCGGCCTGCCCGGGGACGCGGAGGGACGGCACGTGGGCGACCTCGGCCTGTCGCCCTCGCTGGCCGCGATGCTCGGCTCCGGGGAGAGCCGGTCGGACGAGATCCACCTGACCGGGGAGCGCGTGCTGGTGGCGAGCGCCGCCGTGGTGCGTTCCGGCGCCCGCTCACTCGGCACGGTGGTCACGCTCCGCGACCACACCGAGCTGCAGGCCCTCACCGGGCAGCTCGACGCCGAACGCGGCTTCGCCGAGTCGCTCCGCTCGGCCGCGCACGAGGCGGCCAACCGGCTGCACACGGTCGTCGCGCTCGTGGAGCTGGGCCGCGCCGACCAGGCCGTGGAGTTCGCCACCGCGGAGCTGCGGGCGGCCCAGCGGCTCACCGACCGCGTGGTGGGCGCGATCCGCGAACCCGTCCTCGCGGCACTGCTGCTCGGCAAGAGCGCGGCGGCCGCCGAACGCGGAGTCGACCTCGTGATCAGCCCGGACAGCGAGCTCGGCGACGTCGCCCTCGACTCCCGCGACCTCGTGACCATCGTGGGCAACCTGATCGACAACGCGATCGACGCCGCCGTACAGGGCGCCCCGCCCGCCCGGGTCCGCGTATGCCTGCGCGCCGAGGACGGCACGTTCCTGATCAGGGTCGCCGACAGCGGTCCCGGGATCGACCCCGGCGTCGTACGGGACGTGTTCCGGCGCGGCTGGTCCACGAAGGGGGACGGCCGGGGGCTCGGCCTCGCGATGGCGGGGCAGGCGGCCCGGCGCCTGGGCGGCGGCATCGAGGCGTGCGCCGGCGGTCAGGACCCCGATGGTCAAAGCCCGGGTGGTCAAAGCCCCCGTGGTCAAGACCCCGATGGTCAAGGCCCCGGTGGTCAGGACATCGGTGATCAGGCCGCCGATGGTCGGGGGGCGGTTTTCACCGTGCGGCTCCCGCTGCCGCCCCGGGCGGCCACGCCCGCGGGCGCTTCCTGCGGCGGCCCGGCACGCGCGGAGGTGCGGCCGTGATCTCGGTTCTGATCGTGGAGGACGAGGAGCTCACCGCCGAGGCGAACCGTCTGTACGTCGAGCGGGTGCCCGGCTTCCGGGTCGCCGGCGTGGCCAGGTCCGGCGGCGAGGCCGTCCGCGCGCTGCGCCGCGAGCCGGTGGATCTCGTGCTCCTCGACCTCTACCTGCCGGACATGCACGGGCTGGACGTCTGCCGGGCCATGCGGGCCGCGGGCCTCCCCTCCGACGTCATCGCCGTCACCTCCGCGCGGGATCTGTCGGTGGTCAGGTCGGCCGTGTCCGCCGGGGTCGTGCAGTATCTGCTGAAGCCCTTCACCTTCGCCCTGCTGCAGGAGAAACTCGAACGATACGCGGCGTTCCGGTCGTCGATCAGCGGGCCGGGCGAGGTCAGCGGCCAGGGCGAGGTGGACCGGGCGCTGTCCACCCTGCGCGGGACCGCCCGCCCCCACCTGCCGAAGGGGATGACGGCCGACACCCTGGAGGCCGTGGCGGGCGCGCTGCGGGACGCCGCCGACGGCCTGTCGGCCCAGGCCGTGGGCACGGCCGTGGGCGTGTCCCGGGTGACGGCCCGGCGCTACCTGGAACACCTCGTCGACACCGGCGTCGCACGACGGGTCCCGCGATACGGCGGCCCCGGCCGCCCGGAACTCCGCTACACCATCGCCTGATTGCGACATTTGCCCCGAAACGGGCAGATACAGCTCGAGGTGAGGGCCATGGAAGATCATCGCGGGCAAGACCGGTCCGGAAGCGGGGAGACCGGGTGCTCCCGCCGCAGGTTCCTCGTCTACTCGGCGGCGGGTCCGCTGGCCCTCGCCGGCGTACGACAGGCGCCGCCGCGGCGGACCGGCCCCGGATCCGCCCGGCAGGACTTCGTCGCGCAGGAGACCCCGTCCCGCTACTTCTCCCACCGGGGAAACGGCTCGGAGGAGATGAGGTGGGGCCCGGTCGGCGGATATGGGGACCTGATCCCCAACGACCGGTTCTACATCCACAACCGGGCCCGCCCGCCGCACATCGACCGTTCGTCGTGGCACCTGGAGATCACCGGTGACGCGGTCTCCCGTCCCAGGTCGTTCTCGTACGCCGACCTGCTCGCGCTGCCCCAGGTCACCGTGCGCCGCACCCTCGACTGCGGCGCGAACTGCTCGGCCTTCTTCCCCGAGCTCCCGCCTTCCGGCGACGGCCAATGGCTTCCCACCGGCTACACCCAGTGGCACTTCGGCGCGGTCGGCGCCGCCGAGTGGACCGGCGTACGGGTCAGGGACGTGCTCGCGGCGGCCGGGCTCGGCCACGCCGTCGACGTACGGTTCACCGGCCTGGACGAGATCGCCATCCCGGAGGGGACCGTGCACTACTCGGAGGTCGTCGCCGCGGACAAGGCCCTGCGGGACGACAGCCTGCTGGTGCACCACATGAACGGGGCCGACCTGCCCGTCGACCACGGCTACCCGCTGCGCGCCCTCATGTCCGGGTGGGGCGCCAACACGGCCGTCAAGTGGCTCGGCACGATCGAGGCGTCCGTACGGCGTCTGCCCGCGCAGGCCCTGCAGCGCAACCAGGTACTGGTCGGCCCGGCCTATCCCACCCCCGTCCGGCCGACCGTCGGCCGGGTCCGCAGCGCCCTCGAACTCGACGAGGGCGTCACGCTCGCGCCGGGCGACCACACGCTGCACGGCCGGGCCTGGTCCGGCGCCGGGACGATCGACCGCGTCGACGTCACGATCGAGCGAATGATCGCCCCCGGGCGCTGGGTGGCGGAGATGCCCTGGCGCAGGGCGGGGCTCCTCGCCCCGCCCGAGCCGCTGATCTGGGTGCGATTCGAGGTGCCGTGGCGAGCGGCGCGGCCGGGCCGATACCGCGTGATGTCACGCGCCCGCGACAAGGCGGGCAACGTCCAGCCCCGGCCCGCGGACGTCCCCTGGAACCAGCACGCACTCGGCTACGACGGCCACGCCCCGCTGTACCTCACCGTCCTCCCGCCCCGGACCATGCCCTGACGGGATGCGGGCCCATCAGCAGCGCCCGCCGCCGTCCAGGGACGAGGTGGCGCCGCACCGGCCAGGGCCGCGACTTCCGCGCCCATGAGCACGAACATCCGTCTCATGATCGAGGCCCTATGCCTCGCGCCGACCCGGCGGCAGCAGGAGAAGAGCTGCGTGGCCGGCAAGCGGGACCGCCGCACACGGAGGACGGTCAGTCTCCGGGCCCGCGCCAGCCGGTGTGCAGCGTGTAGTGCCAGCCCGGCTGCCAGGCGAAAGGGGCGTCCACCAGGTCTTCCAGGCGCGCGCCGGTCAGCAGGCAGTCCAGCGCCCACCTGTTGGCCGAGTGAGCGACGATCAGCACGCGGGCGCCGTCCCAGCCGGCGACCAGATCATGCAGGAAGCTCCCCGTGGCCTCGACCACCTGACGGTAGCTCTGGCCGCCCATGAAGGGCACGTCGATGTGCGCGGCCCGCCGGGCGGCCACCAGCGAGACCGGGCCGCCATTGAGCGGGCCGTAGTCGCATTCGCGCAGCCGTGGGTCGGCTTCGGAGAGCCTGCCCGGCAGCCATCCGGTGGCGATGCCCCTCTCGTTGTCCTCCGTGATCGAATGCGTCTCGTACACGATCTCGACCGCCATGCCGCCCTCCGTCTCCTGCAGACTTGCCTCGCTGCCAGACACCCGGGACGAGGTCCGGCACTTCGCCCCCCGCTGAACGCCTCCGGCGTCCGGATCAGCGTCCTTCAGCTTTTGTGACCGGCCACCCCCTCGCGGAGGCCGAAGTCGGACGCGTGCGGAGCGGGCCTGAGCCGTGGCCCTCCATTGACAAGACGCGTACGGTGCGACAGTGAGAATCGATCACCCTCGTCGGAAGGCGGCGGACCTTGTTGCCTGAACTCCATCCCGGAGACGCCGGTGCCCTGCTCTTCGACTGGGACGGAACGCTGGTGGACAGCCAGCGGGCGAACTATGTCGCGTTGGCCGGAGCTCTGGCCGAGGAGGGCGTACAGCTGGACCAGGAATGGTTCGACGCGCGCACCGGCCTCTCCTCGGCCGAGATGGTCCGTCTGCTGGTACGCGAGTGCGGGCTCACCCTCCGGCGGCCCGTGGAGGAGATAGTGGCGGATCGCGACGAACGGTTCCTGCGGACGGCGCACGAGATCCGCGTGCACCCGGAGATCGAGGCCGTGGTCTCCTCCTTCCACGGAAGGCTGCCCATGGCCGTGGCCTCCGGCGGCGCCCGGAGAGTGATCGAGATCACGCTCCGCCACCTGCCGATCCGCCACCGGTTCGGCGCCGTGGTCACCCGCGACGACGTCGAACGGGGCAAGCCCGCGCCGGACATCTTCCTGCGTGCGGCGAAGCTGATCGGCGTCCCCCCAAACAGCTGCACCGTGTACGAGGACAGCGACGAAGGCATCGCCGCCGCCCAGGCGGCGGGCATGGCGATCATCGACGTTCGGCCGCTCACCCGCCGGCCGAGCGCCACGAGCGCCTGAGGCCGTCTTCGGGGCAAGCTGCTCGTTGCCGCGGGGGGACGCCCCGGCGACGACGGCCTCCGGATGCGTGTACGCGACCCCGGCTCGCACGATCGAGCACGGCGTATCTCCAGGTAACAGCGACCTAGGCTGGCAGGCCGAGTTCGCGGGCGATGAGCATGCGCTGCACCTCGCTGGTGCCCTCGCCGATCTCCAGGATCTTCGCGTCGCGGTAGAAGCGACCGACGGGGAACTCGTTCATGAAGCCGTAGCCGCCGAAGATCTGGGTGGCGTCGCGGGCGTTGTCCATCGCGGCGTCGGACGAGACGAGCTTGGCGATCGCCGCCTCCTTCTTGAACGGCAGGCCGGCCAGCATGCGCTCGGCGGCGTGGTAGTAGGCCAGGCGGGCCGTGTGCACCCTGGCCTCCATGTCGGCGATCTTGAATTGCATGGCCTGGTAGCGGCCGATCTCCTGGCCGAAGGCCCGGCGCTCCCGCGCGTACCGCAGCGACTCGTCCACGCAGCCCTGCGCGAGGCCGACCGACAGCGCGGCGATGGCCACCCGGCCCTCGTCCAGCGTCTGGAGGAACTGCGCGTAGCCCCTGCCGCGCTCGCCCAGCAGGTTCTCCTCCGGCACCCGGCATTCGGCGAACGACAACTCCCGGGTGTCGGAGGCCGACCAGCCGACCTTGGAGTACTTCTTCGACACCGTGAAGCCGGGCGTGCCCGACGGCACGAGGATCGTGGAGATCTCCGGCCTGCCCTCCTCCCTGCGGCCGGTGATCGCCGCCACGGCGACGACGCCGGTGATGTCGGTGCCCGAGTTGGTGATGAACGCCTTCGAGCCGTTGATCACCCATTCGCCGCCGTCGAGGACGGCCGTGGTGCGCATGCCGCCCGGCACGTCGGACCCGCCGCCGGGCTCGGTCAGGCCGAACGCCCCGAGGACCTCCCCGGCCGCCATCTTCGGCAGCCACCGTTGCTTCTGGGCGTCGGTGCCGAACCGCAGGATCGGCATCTCGCCCAGCGAGACCGCCGCCTCCAGTGTGATCGCCACCGAGGAGTCGACCCTGGCGAGTTCCTCCAGGGCCAGGCACAGCGCGAAGTAGTCGCCGCCCATGCCGCCGTACTCCTCCGGGACGGGCAGGCCGAACAGGCCCATCGCGCCCATCCTGCGGACGATGTCGTACGGGAACTCGCACCGCTCGTAGTAGTCCCCGATGACGGGGGCCACCACCTCGCGGGCGAACTCCTCGACCGACTTGCGCAGCTCGACGTGCTCGTCGTTCAGCATCTCAAATCTCCTTGGCAAGAGCCTGGACGACGCGGGAGGGGCTCGGCCGGCCCAGGATCTCGGCGAGCCAGAGGCTGGTGGCGGTCAGCGACCTGACGTCCACCCCGGTCTCGACGCCGAGGCCGTCGAGCATCCACACCAGGTCCTCGGTCGCGAGGTTGCCGGTGGCGCTCTTGGCGTACGGGCAGCCGCCGATGCCGCCGGCGGAGGAGTCCACGACCGTGATCCCCCGCTTGATCGCGGTGAGCGTGTTGGCCAGGGCCTGCCCGTAGGTGTCGTGGAAGTGGACGGCCAGCCGGTCGGGCCCGACCCCCGCCTCGGCGAAGGCGTCGAGCAGCGCCTCGACGTGCCGGGGCGTGCCGACGCCGATCGTGTCGCCGAGCGACAGCTCGTAGCAGCCGAGGTCGAGCAGCCTGCGTCCGACCCGGGCGACCTGCTCGGGCGCGACCGGCCCCTCCCAGGGGTCGGCGAAGCACATCGACACGTACGCCCTGACCCGCATGCCGTGGGCGAGGGCCCGTTCGACGACAGGGGCGAACATCTCGAACTGCGACTCGACGGTCCGGTTCAGGTTGCGCTGGGCGAACGACTCGGTGGCGCTGCCGAATATCGCGATGTCGGTGACGCCCTGCTCTACCGCCCGGTCGAGGCCCCGCTCGTTCGGCACGAGCACCGGGTAGCGGACTCCCGGCACCCGGGTCAGGCTCTCCAGCAGTTCCCCGGCGTCCGCGAGCTGGGGCACCCACTTCGGGTGGACGAAGCTCGTCGCCTCGATGGTCGTCAGCCCGGCCTCGGCCAGCCGCCCGATGAACTCGCGCTTGACCTCGACGGGCACGACGGCGGACTCGTTCTGCAGGCCGTCGCGCGGGCCGACCTCGTAGATCGTCACTCGCACGGCGTCACCCTCGCCACGACCGCGTCCAGCTCCACCGTCTGCCCCGGCCTGGCCCGCAGCTCGGCGAGCACGCCGTCGGCCGGCGCCGTCAGGGTGTGTTCCATCTTCATCGCCTCCACGACGACCAGCGGCTGCCCGGCGGTGACCCGGTCGCCCTCCGCCGCCTTCACCAGCAGCACCGTTCCCGGCATAGGGCTGCGTACGACTCCGTCGCCGGCGAGCGTCCCGCCCTGCCGGTCCTTCGGGTCGCCGGGCTCGTGCCGGGTGACGGGCCATGCGCGGCCCCCCTCGGCGAGCCACACCGTGTCGCGGCTCCGGACCACCGCGTACCTCCGGGTGACGCCGCCGAGGGTGACCGCCGCCTCGTCGGCGCCCGTCCACTCCAGCCGGGCACGGCCAAGTGAACGGTCGTTAACTTCGATCTCCGCGTCGCCGGCTGCACCGCGCACCCGTACGGGCACGCCGAGCCGGTGCACGGTCCAGGCGGGCTCCCCGACGCGCCAGCCGTCCGTGACGTCCCACGGATCGCCCGAGGCGAAGCGGTCGAAGCCGGAGTGGAAGACGAGCGCGGCTGCGGCGAGCACCTCGTCCGGCGCCTCGCCGCTCACCAGCTCGCCGAGCCGCCGCTCGACGAGCCCGGTGTCGAGCCGCCCGGCCGCGACCTCCGGGTCGGCCAGCAGCGCGCGCAGGAACCCGATGTTCGTGGTGACCCCGAGGATCACGGTCGAGGCCAGCGCCCGGTCGAGGCCGGCGAGCGCGCCCGCCCGGTCCGGGGCCCAGGCGACCGCCTTGGCCAGCATGGGGTCGTAGTCGCTGCCCACGACCGTTCCCTCGGCCAGCCCGGAATCGAACCGCACGCCCTCGCCCGCGGGCTCGCGCAGGGCCAGGATCCGGCCACCGGTCGGCAGGAAGTCGCGTGCGGGGTCCTCGGCGTACACGCGGGCCTCGACGGCGTGCCCGCGCAGGCGCACCTCGTCCTGGCGGAACGGCAGGGGCTCCCCCGCGGCGATCCGCAGTTGCAGCTCGACCAGGTCGAGGCCGGTGACCATCTCGGTGACCGGGTGCTCGACCTGCAGCCGGGTGTTCATCTCCATGAAGAAGAACTCACCGGGGCGGTCGCCGGGGACGATGAACTCCACCGTGCCGGCGCCGACGTAGCCGACCGACCGGGCGGCCTGCACCGCCGCCGCGCCCATGCGGGCCCGCGTCTCGTCGTCGAGCAGCGGCGAGGGCGCCTCCTCCACGATCTTCTGGTGGCGCCGCTGCAGGCTGCACTCACGCTCGCCCAGGTGGACGACGTCGCCGTGGCCGTCGGCCATGACCTGGATCTCGATGTGCCGGGGCCGGTCCACGAACCGCTCGATCAGCAGGGTGGCGTCCCCGAAGGCCGCCGTCGCCGTACGGCGGGCCGACTCGACGGCCGCGGCCAGGCCGTCGGCGGACTCGACCCGCAGCATGCCCTTGCCGCCCCCGCCCGCGGACGGCTTGATCAGCACGGGGAAGCCGATGCGCGCGGCGGCCTCGGCCAGGTCGTCGTGCGGCTCCGCGCCGCCGGGCACGACCGGCACGCCCGCGCGGGCGACCGTCTCCTTGGCCCGGATCTTGTCGCCCATGGCCTCGATGGCCCCGGCGGGCGGGCCGACGAACACCAGGCCTTCCTCGGCGCAGCGCCGGGCGAACTCGGCGTTCTCGGCGAGGAAGCCGTACCCGGGATGGACGGCCTCGGCGCCGCTGGTCCGGGCGGCCTCGACGATCCCGTCGATGTCGAGGTATCCGCGCGGGAGCCGTACGGCGAGGTCGGCCTCGCGCACGTGGCGCGCGTCGCGGTCGGCGTCGCTGTGGACGGCGACGGCGCGCACGCCCAGGGCGCGCAGCGTGCGGATGATCCGGACGGCGATCTCGCCCCGGTTGGCGATCAGGACACTGGAGAACATCACGACCGCACCCCGTGACGGGTCGGCCGCCCGGGGAGCGGGCGAGGAGCCGGTGAACGCGTCATGTCGCTGCCTCACATCCGGAAGACGCCGTAGCCGACGGGTTCGAGGGGGGCGTTCGCGGCGGCGCCGAGCGCCAGGCCGAGGACGGTCCTGGTGTCCACCGGGTCGATCACCCCGTCGTCCCACAGGCGAGCGGTCGAGTAGTAGGGGTTGCCCTGGTGCTCGTACTGGGCCCGGATCTCGTCGGCGTCGGCGTCGCCGACCATGGTGAGCACGGTGGCGGCCTGCTCGCCGCCCATGACCGAGATGCGGGCGTTCGGCCACATCCACAGGAAGCGGGGCGAGTAGGCGCGGCCGGCCATCGCGTAGTTGCCCGCGCCGAACGAGCCACCGATGATCACCGTGAACTTCGGCACCCGGGCGCAGGCGACCGCCGTCACCATCTTCGCGCCGTGCTTGGCGATGCCCCCGGCCTCGTACGCCTTGCCGACCATGAAGCCGCTGATGTTCTGCAGGAACACCAGCGGGATCGACCGCCGGTCGCACAGCTCGATGAAGTGCGCGCCCTTGAGCGCCGACTCGCCGAACAGGATGCCGTTGTTGGCCACGATGCCCACGGGGTGCCCATGAATCCTGGCGAACCCGGTGACCAGGGTCGGGCCGTATTCGGCCTTGAACTCCAGGAACCGGCTGCCGTCGACCACGCGGGCGATCACCTCGCGCACGTCGTACGGCTGGCGGGTGTCCTGGGGGACGATGCCGTACAGGTCGTGCGGGTCGTGGAGCGGCGGCTCCGCGGGGCCCACCTCCCACGGGCGAGGACTTCTCGGCCCGAGCGACGCGACGATGTCCCGCACGATCTTCAGGGCGTGCGCGTCGTCCTCGGCGAGGTGGTCGGTGACGCCGCTGACGCGGGCGTGGACCTCGCCGCCGCCGAGTTCCTCGGCCGTGACGGTCTCGCCGGTCGCGGCCTTCACGAGCGGCGGCCCGCCCAGGAAGATCGTGCCCTGGTTGCGGACGATCACCGCCTCGTCGCTCATCGCCGGGACGTACGCGCCGCCCGCCGTGCAGGAGCCGAGCACGGCCGCGATCTGCGGGATGCCCCGCGCCGACATGGTGGCCTGGTTGTAGAAGATGCGGCCGAAGTGCTCGCGGTCGGGGAAGACCTCGTCCTGCTTGGGCAGGAACGCGCCGCCCGAATCAACCAGGTACACACACGGCAGGCTGTTGTGAAGGGCGACCTCCTGGGCCCGCAGGTGCTTCTTGACCGTGATCGGGTAGTACGTGCCGCCCTTGACCGTGGCGTCGTTGGCCACGATCACGACCTCCCGTCCCGCGACGCGCCCCACGCCGGTGATGATCCCGGCGGCCGGGGCCTGGTCGTCGTACATGCCGGTGGCCGCGAGCGGGGACAGCTCCAGGAAACGCCCGCCGGGGTCGAGAAGCGTGTCGACGCGGTCCCTCGGCAGCAGCTTGCCGCGCTGGACGTGCCTGGTCCGAGCCCGCTCGGGGCCGCCGCGCGCCGCCGCCGCGAGCCGTTCCCGCAGCTCCGCCACCAGGCGTTCGTTCGCCTCCGCGTTGCGCTTGTACGGCTCGCCGCCCGGGTCGCACCGGCTCTCCAGCACCGGCCAGTCACTCGTGCTCATGCTCGGAATGTTAATCACCGTTAACAGACTCCGTCTACCATGGTGCCGTGAAGACCGGGAGGACCGAGAAGACCCCTACCCGCAATCGGCGGGCCGAGATCCTGGACGCGGCCGCGGGCCTCTTCGCGGCGCGCGGCTTCCACGGCGTGTCCATCGAGGACATCGGCGCGGCCGTGGGCGTATCGGGGCCGGCGCTCTACCGGCACTTCAGCGGCAAGGAGGCCCTGCTCACCGAGATGCTGCTCGACATCAGCGAGCGGCTGCGCGAGCAGGGGGCACGGCTGGCCACCACCGCCGACCCCGACACCGCGGAGGCCGCGCTCGACGCCCTGCTGTCCGGGCACATCGAGTTCGCGCTGACTCACCCCGCGCTGATTCGCGTGCACGAGCGCGAGCTGGACAACGTGCCGGAGCAGGCCCGCCGGGCCATCCGGCGGCTGCAGCGGCTCTACGCGGAGGAGTGGGTGACCGTGCTGTCCGAGCTGCACCCCGCGTGCCCGCCCGCACGGCTGCGCGCCGCCACGCACGCGGTCTTCGGCCTGCTCAACTCCACCCCGCGCAGCGCAGGGGAGCTCGCCCCCGAGGCCATGGCCGACCTGCTCCGCGCCATGGCCCGCGCCGCCCTCTCCCCCTTGGGGGTGATCTTGTAGTTTAGCGCGTACGCCTTCCGTGATCTTTCAACTGCAAGATCACGGAGCAGGATGGCCGAGGTCACAAGTCATGGGCCGGATTTTATGCAAGATCACGAAACAGAGACAGGCAGGTCAGAACCCGTACGTGCGGCAAACTACACGATCACGCCGTGAGCAGCTTGCGGGCGGCGCGCTCGATGTCGGACTCCGACAGCAGGACGGTGCCGGCGGCCGGGCCGAGCGGCACGAAGCTGTCCTGTGAGGTCACCCGGGCGATCGGGCCGCGGAAGCCGTTGTCGACGAGTGCCGCGATCACGCTCTCGGAGACGCCGCCGCTGTGGCGGGTCTCGTCGGCGATCAGCACGCGGCCGGTCAGTTCGGCCGCGCGCATGATGTCGTCGACCGGCAGCGGCGACAGCCACCGCAGGTCGAGCACCCGGCAGCTCATGTCCTCCACCGTGAGCTTGACCGCCGCCCGCAGGCTCATCCGCACGCCGTTGCCGTACGTGACGATGGTCAGGTCGCGGCCGTCGCCGTACGAGCGGGCGCGGCCCACCGGCACGTGCGTCTCGGCCCAGCGCGCCGGCGGCACGTACGGCGCGAGCCAGCCCCCGTCGCCCTCCTCGAAGAGATCACGCGTGTGGTACAGCGCGATGGGTTCGAGGAACACGCAGACGCTGCCGTCCGCGCGGGCGGCGGCCAGGCAGGTGCGCAGCATCGCGGCCGCGTCGTCGGGCCGCGCCGGAGACGCGACGATCACCCCGGGAATATCGCGCAATGCGGCAATTGAGTTGTCATTGTGGAAATGTCCCCCAAAGCCCTTTTGATAGGCATATGAGGCGACTCTCACAACAAGGGGGTTGCGATACGCGCCTTGCGAGAAGAACTGCATGGTCGACGCCTCGCCGCGAATCTGATCGAGCGCGTTGTGCAGGTAGGCGAGGTATTGGATCTCCGGAACCGGCAGCAGCCCCGACACCCCGGCCCCGAGCGCGAGGCCGAGGATGGCCTGCTCGTCCAGGAGCATGTCGAACACCCGCTCGGCCCCGAACCTGCGCAGCAGCCCGCGCGTCACGCCGTACACCCCGCCCTTGCGGGCCACGTCCTCGCCGAACACCAGGACCCCGTGGTCCGCCGCCATCGCGTCGGTCAGCGCGCGGTTGACCGCCTGGGCGACCGTCAGCCTGCCCTCCTGCTCCGGCAGGGTGGCGAAGGCGCGCTCGCGCGCCTCGGCGGGCGCGGACCGCGCGACCTCGGCGGCCACCGCCTCGGGACGACGCGGCGCGAGCGGGGCCATCACCTCCGCGGCCGTCGTGAGCCGGGGCCGCCGCGCGCACTCCGACGCCAGCTTCAGCACGTGGTCACGCTCGGCCTCGTAGCGCGCGAGCAGGTCGTCGGGCTCGGCCAGGCCCGCCTCCACGAGCAGCCGCGCCGTACGGACGAGGGGGTCGCGGTCCAGGTCCGCGGCGATCTCCTTGCGGGTGCGGTAGCCGATCTCCACGTCGGAGCCGGCGTGGCCCATCAGGCGCACGGTGCGCAGGTGCAGGAACGCCGGGGTGCGGTTGACGCGCACGTGCTCGGCGGCGCGCAGCGCCGCGTCGTAGGTCTCGGCCAGATCGCAGCCGTCGGCCTGGAAGTACTCCAGCAGGGGATGCCTGGCCTGCGCGACCCACTCCGGCGGCGTCTTCACACTGATGCCGAGGCCGTTGTCCTCGCACACGAAGAGCACCGGGATCTGCAGCCCGCGGAACCGGCCGTACGCGGCGGTGTTCAGCCCCGTCAGCGCGGAGGCGTGGTTCATCGACGCGTCACCGAAGCTGCAGACGGCGACGGCGTCCCCCGGCCAGGGTGAGGGCAGGCCGAGCATGCGCGCCCGCTCGATGGCGAAGCCGACGCCGACGGCGCGCGGCAGGTGGCTGGCGATCGTGGAGGTCTGCGGGATGACGGCGAGGCCGGGGTGGCCGAACACCTTGTGCCGGCCGCCCGCGATCGGCTCCTCGGCCGACGCCGTGATCCCCAGCAGGACGTCGCGCAGCCCCTCCTCGGCCAGCCGGCCGGCCTGGGCCGAACGCGTCAAGTAGAAGGCGCCGGACCGGTAGTGCAGCAGCGCGGGGTCGTCCACCCGCAGCGCGGCGGCCACGGCGGCGTTGCCCTCGTGCCCCGACGACCCGATCGTGTAGAAGCCCTCGTCGCGCTCGCGCATGACGCGGGCGGCGACGTCGAGGAGCCGGCTGCCGAGCTGCACCGCGAACAGCTCACGGCACCGCGTGCCCGTCAGGCCCGTGCCCGGCCGCACCGGCAGGTCCGGATCCCTGGAGGGTCCAGGGGTCAGCGACCCGACGGCCTCGACGAAATGCGTCTCCACAGCGTCCCGCACCACACGGTCGATTATGTCGCACGATGCACGCTCCGTCCCGCACAGCGACAACTCCATCCACGAACGGTTATGGATCATGCTTTGACACAAATCGATGACGATAAGTCAGACGGTTAAACCGTCGCCGGTATTCGGCCGTCTACTCGTTGTAATGACGTGGCACCCTCAGGCCGCGTTCAACCACCGGAAGGATGGTTCACCGGAATGTTGAAACGCATTCATGCCGCGATCGCGGCGGTGGCCCTGGGAGGGGCGGTCCTCGTCGCGCTCCCGGCCACCGCCGGCGCGGCGACGGCAGCGGGTCCGAGCGACCTGACCGTCTCCCCCAGTCCCGTCGTCGTCGGCAGCGGCGCGGGCACGACAGCGACCTTCACCTACAAGGCGTCCGAGGAGGGCGCGGCGAGGCTGGTCGACCGCGACGGCCGCACCGTCACGCTGGATCCCGGCCCCGCGGGCTCCGGCACCTACGCGGCCAGGTACGGCTTCACCTTCAGGGACGAGCCGGGCGTCTGGAAGCTGCAGGTGCGAGCCGCCGGCCGCACCGCGACCACGGAGTTCCAGGTCCACTGGACCACCGACCTCGACTTCGACGCGGCGCCGGACGTCGTCGACCGGGGCGACCGGATCAGGCTTACCGGCGCGCTGGCCTACCGGGACGGCCACGGCCTGCAGGCGTACGACGGGCAGCGGGTGTACCTCGCCTTCAAGCCGGTCGGCGGCTCCTACAGCCGGGTCGGCTCGGTGACGACCGACCGGCGCGGCCGCTTCTCGGTCGACCGCACGGCGGACAGGACCGGCTGGTGGCGCGCCGAGTTCGAGGGCGCCTCCGACGCCGAGCCCGCGACGAGCGACAGCGACAGGGTCGACGTCAGGGCCCAGGCCGGCCGCACCCGGATCACCGGATTCGACGCCTCCCCCGAGCCCGTCGACGCCGGTAAGACCCTGCACCTTCGCGGCCGGCTGGAGATCTCCGGCTTCGCCGGCTGGAGCGGCTACCCGAGCCGGCAGGTGAAGATCCTCTTCAAGCCGGCCGGCGGTTACAACTGGCAGCACGTCACCTCCGACTGGACCGACTCCTACGGCCGCTTCTCGGCCGACGTCAAGGCCAGGACCTCCGGCTGGTGGCGGGCCGAGTTCGAGGGCGCGAGCGAGGCGGGCTACTCGGCGAGCGCGACCGACTACGTGGCGGTCCGCGTGCCCCGGCCGACGCCTCCGCCGCCCGCGCCCAAGGCCCACACCCGGGTCGTCCAGTTCAACGCCGCGCCCGAGCCGGTCGGGTATCACCGATACCTCACCTTCCGCGGCGAGCTCCAGGCGTGGGACCACCGCTGGGAGGGCTACGGCCACCAGAAGGTGACCGTGTGGTTCAAGAAGGCCGGCGGCTCCTGGCACTACGTCAAGACGCTGTGGACGAACAGCACCGGCAGGTTCTGGGGCAAGACCACGGCGTCGGCGTCCGGCTACTGGAAGGTCGTCTTCGCCGGCAACGGCGAGGCCGACCGCTCCACCAGCCGGATCGACTGGGTGCGTGTGAAGCGCTAGAGGATCCACCTGAGAATCGCTGAACCGGCTCGGGGCGTATCGCACGCCCCGGGCCGGTTCACGTCCTTGATCGTCTGTCGGCCGGGGCGGCTAGAGTTTCGCCGATCACAGTGAACACTGCGAGCACTGCATCGGGGGCGACGGTTGGACGCGCTGATATTGATCGCCTTCGCAGTGACGGCCGTCATGATGGTCGCGGCCTTCGCCCTGGCCGCCCGGCGGCTTCTCGGCCTGCGCTTCGGGACGGTCCGCACACTGCTCGGCGCCGCCCTCGCCGTCCTGCTGGTCGGCCCGGTCTCGCAGGCCCTGGTCGGCCCGGTGGCGGGGAACCAGGCCGGAATCACGCCGCTGTGGTTCATCATCCTCGCGTTCGCCTGCTCGCTGCTGGCCTCGATGGTGTTCCTGGCGATCGCCGAGGCCCTGGTGCCGACGGGATCGATCCCCGGCCCGCTGGAGGCGCTGGCGGCCATCCGGCGGCGAGCAGGGCGATCACGACGCTATCTGCGCATCACCCGCATTCTCATCCGCCACGGCCTCGGCCCCTATCTGCGCGGCCGCGACCCCGACCTGGGCGCCCCCTCCAGCCGATTACGACTGGCCCGCTCGCTGCGCGAGGCGCTCGACGAGGGCGGGGTCACGTTCGTGAAGCTGGGGCAGATCCTGTCCACCCGCGCCGACCTGCTGCCGCCCGAGTTCGTCGGGGAACTGCGCCTGCTGCAGGACCGGGTCGAGCCCGCCCCCTGGGAGGAGATCGAGCGCGTCGTCACCGGGGAACTGGGCGGACCGGTGGAGGAGGTCTTCGCCTCGTTCGAGCGGCAGCCGCTGGCGGCGGCGTCGATCGCGCAGGTCCACCTCGCGCGGCTGCGGTCGGGAGAGGAAGTGGTGGTCAAGGTCCAGCGGCCCGGGATCGCCCCCGTGGTGGAGAGGGATCTCGACATCGTGGCCCGCCTCGCCCGTACGGCGGAGCGGCGCACGCGCTGGGCCCGCGGGGTGGGCGTCGGCGACCTCGCTCGCGGGTTCGCCGAGGCGCTGCGCGAGGAGCTCGACTTCCGGGTCGAGGCGGCGAACATGGCCGCCGTCGCCGCGACGTCGAAGGGCTCGGCCGTACGGTCCCCCGTGCCCCATCCGCGGCTGAGCGGCCGACGCCTCCTCGTGATGGAGCGGCTGAACGGCGTTCCGCTCGCCACCGGCCAGGCCGGCCTCGGCCCCGCCGAGCGCGAGGAGGTCGCCAGGGCCGTGCTGCACGCGCTGCTGGAGCAGATCCTGCTGAACGGGGTGTTCCACGCCGACCCTCATCCGGGGAACATCATGCTGCTGTCCGGCGGGGGCGTCGCCCTGCTGGACTACGGGTCCGTCGGCCGTCTCGACGGCGCTCTGCGGGCCGCGCTCCAGCGCCTGCTCGCCGCGCTGGACCTGGCCGATCCCGCGGGCGTCGGCGACGCCCTGCTGGAGCTGGTCCCCCGGCCCGACGAGATCGACGAGCGCGAGCTGGAGCGCGAGATCGGCCGCTTCATGGCCCGCCACCTGGTGCCCGGCATCGTCCCGGACTCCCGGATGTTCGCCGACCTGTTCCGCCTGGTGTTCGCCCACAGGCTGTCGGTGCCGCCGGAGGTGGCGGCGGTGTTCCGGGCGCTCGGGACCATCGAGGGCACGCTCACCGGCCTCGCGCCCGGCTTCGACATCGTGAAGGAGGCGCGGGAGTTCGCCGGCCGCCGCCTGTCCGCGCCCGGCGGCCGGGAGGAGATCCGGACCGCGGTGGCCCAGGAGGCGGTGCGCCTGCTGCCCCTGCTGCGACGGCTGCCCCGGAGCGTGGATCGCATCGTCGGAGCGGCGGAGAGCGGCAGGTTCAGCGTCAACGTGCGGCTGTTCGCCGACGCACGGGACCGGCGGCACATGACCGGTCTGCTGCACCAGGCACTCCTGACGGTGCTGGCGGCCACCGCGGGGATCATGGCCGTGCTGCTGCTCGACTCCGAGCGCGGGCCGCGGGTGACCCCCACCGTCACTCTCTATCAGCTCATCGGCTACAACCTGCTGGTGGTGAGCGCCATCCTCGCGCTGCGCGTGCTCGTGGCGATCTTCCGGGAGCGCCGCGAGGAGTGAACCGCGCTCTTCGTGAAAGTCCGTGCCCGGCGGCTCAGAGCCAGTCGCGGCGTTTGAAGACCAGGTAGAGCGTGAGGCAGACGACTCCCATGAGCATGATCGCCACGGGGTATCCGAGCAGCCAGTGCAGCTCGGGCATGTGGTCGAAGTTCATCCCGTAGATCGTGCCGACCAGCGTCGGGGCGAACAGGATGGCCGCCCACGCGGAGATCTTCTTGACCTCGTTGCCCTGGGCGATGCTCGCGGCCGTGAGCTTGGTCATCTCCTCGTTCTGCTGCTGGCTGACGAGCGTGGAGTTGACGACGAGGATGTCCTGGAGCATCTGCCGGAAGCCCGCCACACGCTCGGTGACCGTGATGACGTGGTCGGACACGTCGCGCAGGTAGCGCTGCAGCTCCTCGTTCACGCCGTATTTGGGCGAGCCCGCGATGAAGCCGTCGAGCATCGGGACCAGCGGGCTGGTCGCCCGCTGGAACTCGATGACCTCCCGCGACAGGCTGTAGATGCGCCGGGGCGCGGCCGGGTCGCCGCCGAAGACCTGCACCTCGATCTCGTCGATGTCGTTCTGCAGCCCGGCGACCACCGGGGCGTAGCCGTCCACCACCGCGTCGAGGATCGCGTACAGCACGGCCTGCGGCCCCTGGCGGAGCAGGTCGGGGTCCGACTCCATGCGCCGGCGCACCTTGGACAGGTCGGGCGCCTCGCTGTGCCGCACGGTCAGCACGAAGTCGGGGCCGACGAAGACGTGCAGCTCGCCGAAGGCCACCTTCTCGGGCTGGTCGAGATACTGGGCGGCCCGCAGCACCACGAACAGCGTGTCGCCGTACCGGTCGGCCTTGGGCCGCTGGTGGGCGACGATGGCGTCCTCGATGGCGAGCTCGTGCAGGCCGAACTCCTCGGCCGCCTTGATCAGCTCGGCCTCCTCCGGCCGGTACAGGCCGATCCACGCCATCGCCCCCGGCCGCGAGCGCAGCGAGGCGATCGCGTCGCCCAGCGACAGCGGCGAGTCCACGCGCTCGCCGTCCTCGTACACCGCGTTGTCGATCACGCTCTGCTTGAACGTCTCCCCCTGGTCCGCGCGGGGGTCCATGGAGTGCTCGGGAGCCTGCTCCGGTTTCGCCCTCATCAACCCACTCAATCCGCGCAGTCCACGCATACGCCGCTCAGCCACACGTAGAAGGTAACCTCCATCGTCACCCTTACTCGGACGGACCGCGGGGGCCGAGGGTCGAAACCCGGGGAGCACGGGGAGCGCGGGCCGGTGCGGCGGGCCGTACGATCTCGGGGGTGAACCCCCTGAAGGCCCTGTGGAACCACCTGACCGCCGTCCAGATCGCGCCCCCGCTCTGGCTGGTCGCCCTGTCCGGGTTCGCCGCACTCGCCGTCGTCGCCTACCCGGCGTCGTGGCACATCTCACGCGGCCTGATCACGATCGCGCACGAGGGGGGCCACGCGCTGGTCGCGGTGGTGACCCGGCGCAAACTGCGAGGCATCCGCCTCCACTCGGACACCTCGGGCGTGACGCTCACCAGGGGCAGGCCG
Organism: Microbispora rosea; assembly: GCF_900156315.1. GTDB lineage: Bacteria > Actinomycetota > Actinomycetes > Streptosporangiales > Streptosporangiaceae > Microbispora > Microbispora rosea. The sequence continues at coordinate 446,321 of NZ_FTNI01000003.1, forward strand.
ACGGGCCCCGGCATGATCGCCACAGCCGCGGCGGGGTACGTCGCGCCCTCCCTGATCGGGCTCGGATCGGCCTGGCTGGTCTCCGACGGCCGGATCACGATGCTGCTGTGGGCCGTGCTCGCGCTGCTGACCTGCATGCTGCTGATGATCAGGAACTTCTTCGGCGCCGTGTCGCTGCTCGCCGTGGGCGGCGCGGTCTTCGCGCTGTCGTGGTTCGCCCCGCCCCATGTCCAGTCGGCCTGCGCGTACGTCGCCGCGTGGTTCCTGCTGCTCGGCGGGGTGCGGCCGATCCTGGAGCTGCAGGCCAAGCGCCGCCTCGGCCGCGCCCCGGACTCCGACGCCGACCAGCTCGCCCGGCTGACCCGCGTGCCCGGCACGCTCTGGGTGCTGCTGTTCCTGCTCGTCTCCGCCGCCGCGTTCGTCTACGGCGGATATCTCCTCACCGCCCGCTGGCTCCCTTTCTGAGCCGTTGACCTTGACGCGGCGACAACGTCTCTAATGAGGGCATGCGGATCGGAGAACTCGCCGCGCTGGCCGGGGTGTCCACCCGTACCGTGCGGCACTACCACCACCAGGGCGTGCTGCCCGAGCCGCCGAGGCGGGTCAACGGCTATCGCGAGTACGGCCTGCGCGACGCGCTCCGCCTCGCCCGGGCCCGCAGGCTGACCGAGCTGGGCCTGTCGCTGGACGAGGTGCGCGACGTGCTGGCCGGCGACTCCGCCCGTGAGCTGCGGGAGATCCTGCTGGAGCTGGACGCCGACCTCGCCCGGCAGGAGGCGGGAATCCGGGCCAGGCGCGAGCGGCTCGCGGCCCTGCTGAGCGAGGATTCGCCGTCGCCGGACGACGCCGTCTCGCCGAGGATGGCCGAGTTCCTGCGATGCCTCGAACCCGTGCGCGGCTCCGCGTTCGCGGCGGCCGACGCCGAGCTGCTCGCCCTCCTCGACACCGCGGCGGAGCCGGAGGACCGGGACCGCCTGCTGGAGCTGATGCGGCCCATGACCACGCCCGAGGCGCTGGCCCGGGCCGAGACGTTGCACCGGAGGCTGGCGGAGCTGGACGGCGCCGACCCCGCCGATTCCCGCGTCGCCGCCCTCGCCGCCGATTTGGCCGCCCACCTGCCCCCCGAACTCGCCGCCTCGCTGGCCCGCACGATGCCCGGCGCCGACGACCCGTTCGCCCAGGCGTTCCTCGCCGATCTGTCCCCCGCGCAGGCCGAGGTCGTACGGCAGGCCATGGCGCTGGTCGCGGGCGGAGAGCCGTCGTGAGGCACGCCGCGGGCTACAGCCGGGAGCAGACCCCGACGATGGCGGCGCTGCTGTTCGTCATGGTCCTGGAGACCGTGGCCATGGACCTGCTGCTGCGCCGGTTCGGGCTGCCGGACCTGCCGCGCCTGGTGATCCTGGCACTCGACGCGTCGTCGGCCCTCGCCGTCCTCGGCGTCATGGTGAGCTGCGCCCGCCGGCCGCACGTCGTGTCGCCGGACGGGCTGCGCCTGAGGTATGGCCGGATGTTCGGCCTGGACGTCCCGGCGGAGCTGATCGCGTCTGCGCGGCTCGACCGCCGCTACGACGAGAAGAGGCTCGTGCGCCTGTCGGACGGCGAACTCGCCCTCGCGGTCTCGTCCCAGACCAACCTCGTGGTCAAGCTGCGCGAACCGATCGAGGTGCCTCATCCACGCCGTCCCTGGCAGCCTGGCCGCCCGGCGGCGGCCGTCCGGCGGGTGCGGTTCTTCGCCGACGACCCGGCGGCGACGCTGCGCGCCGTCGCCGCGCTCACCACGACGACCACCGGCGAACGCGCCCCCTGACCCGACGTCCGTCGAGACGCCCCGGCTTACGGCGGCGCCTTCACAGGACCGCGAGGACGGATGCGAGCGCGGTGGCGGCGATGTTGCGGCCCGAGACCACCGCCACGACCCGTCCGTACGCGGCGACCTTTCCGGCGAGCAGGGCGGCGACCGGTACCGCTCCTGCGCCCTCGGACACGTATCCACGTTCGGCGGCCAGGTAGCGCAGCGCGGCGCGGATCTCGTCCTCGGTCACCGTGACCAGTTGGTGGGCATACCGCGCGACGAGGCCGACGGTGACAGATCCGGGCTCGATGTTCCCGGCCAAGCCGTCGGCGAGGGTCGGGCCGACCTCGACGGACACGCGGCGGCCCGCGGCAACCGCCGTGGACACGGCGGTGGAGGCCGCGGCCTCCACGCCGACGACGCGTACGTCCGCCCGGCCCGCGGCCCACAGCGCCAGCCCGGCGGCGAGCCCTCCGCCCCCGACCGCGCACACCACGGTCAGCGGCCCGTCGAGCTGCTCGTCCAGCTCGAATCCGATCGTGCCCTGACCCGCGATGACGTACGGATCGTTGTAGGCCGATATGTAGCACCACCCCGACGCCTCGGCGAGCGCGAGCGCGTGTTCCTCCGCCTCGTCGAAGCTCTCACCGACGCACACGAGGTCGGCGTCCAGGCGGCGCAGCCGGTCTGTCTTCGCGGCCGAGGCGGTCCTCGGCACCACCACCGTGGCCTTGCCGCCGAGCGCGTTCGCGGCGAAGGCGACGCCCAGCCCGTGGTTGCCGGCCGACGCCGTCATCACACGCGGTGCGGGTGCAGCGGCCACGGCGCTGAGCGCGCCACGGACCTTGAACGACCCCGTGGGTTGCAGGCTCTCCAGCTTCAGCGCGGGATCGCCGGGCGTACCCGCCCCCAGGTCCACCGGTGTGGGGCGCAGGTGGGCCCGCACCACCCGCCTGGCATGCTCCAGGTCGTCGCGCCGGGGGATGACGACGGTTCGTACTGATCGGTTCTCATCCATATTCCGATCATGTGCGCGGTCGCTCGTCGTCGCAGCCCGCCTGGTCCTTTACGTTGTAGATCCGCCGGTTGTGTCGTGAATGAGGGCGACGTCGGCGGGATCGGCGGGGCGGCCGTTCTCGGCGGCGGCCTGGGCCACGAGGAGCTCGCCGGTGTGCGCCACGTGGGCGCGCATCGCCGCGGCCGCGGCGTCCGGGTCGCCCCCGAGGACGGCGGCGAGGATCGGCTCGTGCTCCGCGGCGACGTCCGCCAGCGAGCGGGAGCGGTCGACGGTGGAGGCGCCCAGCGTCACCGTGGCGTCCCTCAGCCCGGCGACGACCTCGGCGAGCCGCCGGTTGGCCCCCGCGGCGAGGATCGCGTCGTGGAACGCCCGGTCGTGCCGCATGAAGCGCGGCTCGTCGTGGTCGGCCGCGGCGGCGCGCATGGCCTCCAGCTCCTCGCGCAGCGCGCGGGCGAGGCCGGGACCGGCGTGACGGGCCGCCCGGCTGGTCGCCGGCACCTCGAGCAGCAGCCGCAGGTGGAACACCTCGGCGATCTCCCGGGGATCGCGGCGCAGCACCCGGAAACCCCGGCTCCGCTCGAACCGCACCAGACCGGCCTCCGCCAGGCGGAGCATCGCCTCGCGTACGGGGGTGCGGGAGACGTTGAGCTGCTCGGCCAGCCGATACACCGAATAGAGCTCTCCTGGCCGCAGCTCCCCCGAGTGGATGGCCTCTCTGACCGCCTCGATGACCTGCTCGGTGAGACTGGAGGTGCCGGCGACCGCTCGCACCGTCTGACCACCCTCCGGAGTGGGTCCGGCCGCGTACGGCGGCGCATTGACATGCAGCATGCTACATGTCACGTTGCCCATCGGACATGCCGCGCACCGCGTAGCCCCCCGGACTGTGCCCTCATGACCCCGCGAGTGAAAGGCCCGGCGATCGTGATCGTCCCGAGCAATCCCGAGTCCGTCTTCACGTACGGCGCGCCCGCCCTGAAGTTCGGCGCCGGCGCGTCCGCCGAGATCGGCTTCGACCTCGGGCAGTACGGCGTGCGCCGCGTGCTGGTCGTGACCGACGCGGGCGTGGCCGCGACGGGCGCTCCGGCGCGGATCGCCGAGCAGATCGCCGGGTTCGGCATGCACGCGGAGGTGTACGACGGCGTGCACGTCGAGCCCACCGACGAGAGCCTGCTCGCGGCGATCGGGCACGCCCGCGCGAGCGGCCCGTGGGACGCCTTCGTTGCGGTCGGCGGGGGATCGAGCATCGACACGGCCAAGGCCGTCAACCTGCTCACGACGAATCCGGGCGAGCTGATGGACTACGTCAACGCGCCGATCGGCGCCGGGCGTGTCCCCTCCGAACCGCTCAAGCCGCTGGTCGCGGTGCCCACGACCACGGGCACCGGCTCGGAGAGCACCACGATCTGCGTGCTCGACGTGCTCGGCCTGAAGGTCAAGACGGGAATCAGCCACGCCCGCCTCCGTCCCGTGCTGGCCGTCGTGGACCCGGACCTCACGATGACGCAGCCGCCCGAGGTGACCGCGGCGGCGGGGATGGACATCCTCTGCCACGCTCTGGAGAGCTACACCGCCCGGCCGTACACCTCCTACGAGCGCAGGCGGCCGGAGGAGCGCGTGCCGTACTGCGGGTCGAACCCGGTGGCGGACATGTGGTCGGAGCAGGCGCTCCGGCTGCTCGCGGGCTCGTTCCGCACCGCCGTACGGCACGGCGACGACGTGCGGGCGAGGGGCGCGATGGCCCTGGCGGCGACGTTCGCCGGGCTCGGGTTCGGCAACGCGGGCGTGCACATCCCCCACGCCAACGCCTATCCGATCGCGGGCCGGGTGAAGGACTTCCACCCGCGCGGCTATCCCGGCGGCGAGCCGATGGTGCCGCACGGCATGGCCGTCGCGCTGACCGCGCCCGAGGCGTTCCGGTTCACCTTCGAGGCGGACCCGGCGCGGCACCTGCGCGCGGCCGAACTGCTCGATCCCACGGCGGCCGTGCCGGACGAGCCGGCGGAGCTCCTGCCCGGCGTGCTGACCGCGCTCATGCGCGACGTCGGCATCCCGAACGGCATCGGCGGCGTGGGATACGCGGAGGCCGACGTGCCGGCGCTGGTCGAGGGGGCGATGAAGCAGCAGCGGCTGCTCACCACCTCCCCCAGGCCCGTACGGGAGGAGGACCTCGCCGGCATCCTGACCCGTTCGCTCGCCCTTTGGTGAGCCCGGCGGTTCCGGTGTGGACGTCCTCAGCAGTGCTTGCTCAGTGACATGCGTTTGATCAAGGGGTACAGGCTGGGGTCGAACCGGCCTTCGGCCAGCCATCGATACTTCCGCGGCCAGGCGAGGGGCAGGTTCTTGACGAACTTGGTGCCGGTGCTGCCGGGTATGCGTATGTCAGCGAGCAGTGCGCCGTTCTCGTCCTTGAGATGCGCCCACATCAGCCAGGCGTCGTCACCTGACAGGCTGGTGAGCGTGGCGTCGAACCGGGCCGTGCCGTCCGGATAGAGAGTCCATGTCGGGGCCGTCCAGCCGGCGCCGCCGCTGTACATCGTGCAGTCGCCCGCGGTCGAGCCGCTCTTCCAGGTGAACGTCTTGTAGCCGGCGGACGCGTTGGCCGTCCCGGTGGGGAGCGCCAGACCGAGGGCGAGGGCGCCCACGGCGACGACCATGATCGTGCTCCTGCGGATGCTCTTCATGACGTGCTCACCTCTCATCGGCCGCTGTGCCGCTCGGCCAGTCGGGCGGTCGGCCGGTCGGGCGGAGCCCTGTGGTGGACTCCGCAGGTCGTACAAGCCGTTGATAGGGCCCGAGGGTTGCAGAGTGCTTGACCTTCCCTTGCCTGCGGCGCTCCTGCCCGTGGCCGGTCAAGAGCGCCACAGGCTCGGAGGTCACCGCCGCCGGCGGGTGGCCTCCTCACGATGTGGGCGTCGTGCCCTGCTGGGCGCCTCGCGACCCACGCAGGTGGAACCGCCGGAGCCGGGGGACGAAACGCAGGTCAGCGGTGCGACAGGGTGGATCCGGACCGGCCCTTGACCACGCGGAGCTGCGCGGGGATGCGCACCCGGAGCTCGGCGACGTGGCTGACCACGCCGACGGCCCGGCCGCCCTCGCGCAGGCCGTCGAGGATGTCGAGCACGTCGTCGAGCGTCTCGTCGTCGAGCGTGCCGAAGCCCTCGTCCACGAAGAGGCTGCCGATCTCCGCCCCGCCCGCCTCGTCGGTCACCACGTCGGCCAGGCCCAGCGCCAGGGCGAGCGAGGTGATGAAGCTCTCGCCGCCCGAAAGCGTGGCCGGGTCGCGTTCCACGCCGGTCCAGGCGTCGAGCACGCGCAGGCCCAGCCCGCCGCCCGACCGGCCCCGGTCGCCCGCGGACCGGTTCAGATCGTGCCGCAGCAGGTAGCGCCCGCTCGACATGCGATCGAGCCGCTCGTTCGCCGCGTCGACGACCTGGCGGAGGCGTTCGCCCAGCACGTACGCCGACAGCCTCATGTGCCACCGGTTGTCGCCGGACGTGCCGGTCGCCAGCTCGGCGAGCCGGCGCGCCAGGCGGTGCCGTTCCTCGGCGGGCCGGTAGGCGCGCAGCGCGGCGTCCAGTTCGCCGGCGAGCCCGGTGAGCTGGTCGAGCCTGCCCTTCGCCCGGTCGCGTGCCGAGGTGCGGCCGGTGTGGTCCCGCTCGGCGTGCTCGTGACCGGCTTCCAGCTCAGGCAGGTCCGCGGTGGGCTCGGCCGCCGCCGCGACCAGTTCGGGATCGGCGAGCAGCCCCTCGACCGTGGCGCGCTCGGCGTCCAGGTGTCCCAGCCGCTCGGACATCGTCTCCCGGTCCTCCGGCGTGCGCACCGCGGCCGCCGCGTGCTCCACGCTCGCGAACCCCTCCCCGCCGGCGGCCCTGGCCGCCTCGGCGACCGCGGTCTCGCTCTCGCGATCGGCGACGGCCGCCGCGGCCGTCGCCTCGGCGGCCTCCCTGAGCAGGTCCGCCTCCTCACCCAGCCGGTCGAGGCGGGCGGCGAGCGAGGGGTCCTCGCCCCGGGCGGCGTCGATCACCTCGGCCAGCCTGCGCTCGTCGGCCTCCAGCCCGTCCCGCTGCGCGCGTGCCTCGGCGAGCGCCGCACCGGTGCGCGCGGCCCGCGCGCCCAGCTCCTCCAGTTCGGCCGCGAGCCGGGCGGCGCGGGCGGTCAGTTCCTCTTCGGCGGCCGCCAGGGAGCGGGCGCGTTCCAGCTCCGCCTCCGCCGTCGCGAGGTCGCCCTTCAGACCGGCGGCGAGCCGCTCGCCCTCCGCGAGCAGGGCATTCCTCCTGGTCCTGGTCTCGGTCAGCAGCCCGGTCAGCTCGGCGGCCCGGTCTCGCGCCGACTCCAGCTCCGCCGCGAGCCGTCCGGCCTCCGCCTCGGCCGCCGCGACCGCCGTCTCGGCCGCGCTCAGCCGCGTCAGCTCCTCGTGGGCGTCCGCGAGGGCGGCGGACGCGTCCTCCTGGGACAGGTCCGCGGCTCGCGCCGCCGCGTCGCCGAGCCGCGACGAGAGCGCGGCGACGGTCGTCTCCGCCTCCTCGCGAGCCCGCTGCGCGGCCTCGAACGCCTCCTGCGCCGACTGCTCGTCGTCCGCGGTCGCGGTCCGTCCGGCGGGCGCGGCGGGGCTGGGGTGTTCGGTGGCGCCGCAGACGGCGCAGGGCGCACCGGCCACGAGCCCGGCCGCCAGCTCGGCGGCCATCCCGTCGATCCTGGCCTGGCGGACCTCCTGGAGCCGGTCGCGACGCTCCTGGGCCAGGTCGACGGCGGCGCGCCGGTCGTGCTCGGCCTGCTCCAGGTCGGCGGTCAGGGCGTCGCGCAACCGCGCGGCCTCCAGCCGCTCCCCCGCCATCTGAGCGGCGGCCTCCAGCGCGGGGACGCGCGCGGCCATGTCGCGCAGGCCCCTGAGCCGCTCCTCTGCCCCGGCCAGCAGTTCCGGCAGCTCTGCCTGCGCGGCCCGGGCCCGGGCCTCGTCCTCGGCGAGCCGCGCCAGTTCGGCGTCCAGCAGCGCGGCCTGCCCGGTGACCTGGCGTAGCCGGAGCGCGGTGTCCCTGGCGGCCGTCAGGCCCGGCAGGGACGCCGCCGCCGCACGCGCCCCGGCGAGCCGTTCCTCGACGTCGAGCCGCTCGGCCGGCAGGGCCGCCAGCCGCCGCGTCAGCCCCGCCTCCTCTCCGGCCAGCTCCGCCAGCGCGCGTTCGGCGTCCGCGCGCTCGCCTCGCACCTGCCGCAGGCGCGCCTCCTCCGGAAGGATCTGGCGCACCCGGGCGACCTCGTCGCGCCGCTCCCGCTCCAGCACGGCCACCCGCTCCGGATCCGGCAGCTCCGTGTCGATCCGCTCCAGATCCGGCAGCTCGGCATCGATCCAAGCAGTGCCCATCGGATCCGGGTCCTGCGCGCCGGGCCGGGCGGCGACGCTCCCGGTCCCCGGCTGCATGACACCCTGCCGCGTGGCCTCCGGCCAGTCCGCGGCCGGTTCCCCGCCGGGCTCCGGCCCGAGGCAGGGAAGCGCGCGAAGCACGGCGTCGGCGGCCACCCGCCGCGCCTTGGCGGCGGCCTCCGCCCGCTGGGCGGCCTGCCGGATCAGCGGCGCCACGCGGTCGGCGCGCGCCGCCTCGTCGAGCATCGCCTCCAGGTCCGACCGCTCGTCCGCCGCCCCGTCGAGCTCCTGCCGCCGCGCGAGGGCTGCGGCGTGCCTGCGCTGCCGGTCGGCCAGGGCCCGGCCCTCCTCCAGACGGGCGCGGGCCGACAGCAGCGCCTCCTGACTCGCCGCACGGGCCGCGACCGCGTCGGCGAGCGCGCCGCGGGCGAGGTCGAGCACCTCCCCCGCCCAGGCCGCGGGGTCGCCGGCCTCCTCGGGCAGCGGCAGGTCGTCGCCCGCCGCGCCGCGCATGCGGTCCAGCACCGACTCGACCCGCTGGCCGAGCTCCTGCGCCTCCCGCCAGGTGCGCGTGCGATGGTCGGCCAGCCACCGCTCCACGTCGCTGAACACCCGCACGGAGAAGAGCCGTTCCAGCAGTTCCCGCCGCTCCTCGCCGCCGGCCCGCAGGAACCTCGCGAACTCGCCCTGCGGCAGCATCGCCACCTGGCAGAACTGGGCCGCGGTCATGCCCGTCAGCGTGTTCACGAAGTCGCCTGCCTCGTCGCTGCGGGTGCTGCGCACGACCCACTGCCCGCCGGGCTCGGTCAGCTCCTCGACGCGAGCCTTGGCCTTCTCCTCGACCAGGCCGGAACCCCGCAGCTTCGGCCGCATCCAGGCGGGCGAACGGGTGATGCGCAGGCGCCTGCCCCGGATCGTCAGCTCCAGCGTCACCGACGGCCCGCGGTCGGGCGGCGCGTGGTCGCAGCGCAGGCTACGGGCGCTCTCCCGCTGACCGGGCACCCTGCCGTACAGGGCGTAGCAGACGGCGTCGAGCACGGTCGTCTTGCCGGCGCCGGTCGGCCCGTGGATCAGGAACAGGCCCGCCTCGCCGAGCGCGTCGAAGTCGACCTCCTCCGTGCCGGGGAACGACCCGAACGCGACCAGGCGGAGCTTGTGCAGCCTCACCGGACCTCCTCACTCGTCCGCGGGTCTGGCGTACGCCGGCGCCCACCGCTCCGCTCCCTCACGCGCTCTCCTTGATCCGGCACGCCTCGACCGCCTCCTGCAGCAGGCGCCGTTCGTCGTCGTCCGCGGGCTCACCGCGGACCTCGCGCACGAAGTCGAGCGCCACCTCGATCTCGGCCCGGCCGGCGAGCCTCGCCCTCCCCGCCGGTCCCTCCGCCACGCCGTCCGGCTGGAAGGCGAGCGCCAGCGTGTGCGGGAAGCGCCGGCGCAGGCGCTCCATCGCCTCGCGCGGACGCACCGGATCGGTCAGCGTCACCTGCAGCCAGTGGTCCTCGTACCGCTCGAAGCGGCCGTCGGTCAGCAGGTCGTCGATTCGTCCCCGCACGGTGCTCACCGGCCGGGGCACCGGTGCGGGGACGAACTCCGTGCGGCCGGCGTCGAGGTCGGCCAGCCAGGAGCCCTTGGTGTGGCCGGCCTCGGAGAAGGAGTAGGCGATCGGCGAGCCGCTGTAGCGGACCGTCTCGCTCATCACCTGACGGCCGTGCAGGTGCCCCAGCGCCGCGTAGTCGACCCCGGAGAACGCGCTCAACGGCACGTGCGCGACCCCGCCGACGCTGATGTCCCGCTCGCTGTCGCTGGCCTCTCCCCCGGTGACGAACGCGTGGGCGAGCACGACCTTGCGCGCCGCCGGATGCGCCCGCACCCGGTCCATCGCGTACGTGACGGCGGCGGTGTGGCTGCGCTCGGCCAGCTCCCACGGCCCCCTGACCAGCTCGGGCTCCAGGTAGGGGATGCCGAAGAACGCCACGTCGCCGATCACGATCGGCTCCCAGGCCCGGCCGGGGTCGGTGCGCAGGTGCACCCGCTCCATCAGGTCGGCGCCGAAGCCCAGCCGTACGGCGGAGTCGTGGTTGCCGCTGATCAGCACGGTGTGCACGCCGAGTGCCTTGAGCCTGGCGAGCGCCTCGTTGCACAGCGCGACCGCGTCGACGGGAGGCAGGGCGCGGTCGTAGACGTCGCCGGAGACCACGACGACGTCCACGTGCTCGGCCCGCACGGTCTCGACCAGGTGATCGACGAACGCGGCCTGGGCGCCGAGCAGGCTCTCCCGGTGGAACGACCGGCCGAGGTGCCAGTCGGAGCTGTGCAGGACACGCATGTCGCAGGAAGCTAACAGGTCCCGCCGACAAACGCGGCCCCAACCGCCCCTCTGGTGCACGACGCAAAGAAGGAGTAATGACTTAGCCTGGGTTCGGTATCACGAGTACGCATGGGGGAGCGGCCTCATGAACGTCGGCCGGGGCACTCTCGGGATGATCGCCGGTGTGCTGATGGTGGCGCTCGCCGCCGTCGGCCACCTGCTCTCCCCGCCGGCCTTCGATCCCCCACCCCTGTCCACTTCGCCCCAGTTCCGCGACTTACCTCCCCAGCCCGCCACGGAAGTGCGGCCGGTCGCCCGCACCGACAGGTTCCGCACCGAGACGCTCCTCGTGCCGGCGAAGAACGAGACGCTGAAGGCGACGATCCGGGCGCCCCTGTCCCCCGGACGCCATCCCGCGATGGTGTTCGTGCAGGGCTCGGGCTCGGGCGACGGCGGGGAGTTCACCCAGCAGGCCGAGTGGCTGGCCAGGGCGGGCGTCGTCACGCTGGCGTACGACAAGCGGACGGTGGGCTACTCCTTCCGCAGCCGCGACTTCGGCCTGCTCGCCGACGACGCCCTGCGCATGCTGCGGGTGCTGCGCGGACGGCCCGACGTCGACCCGGCGCGCGCCGGCCTGTGGGGCGTCAGCGAGGGTGGCTGGGTCGTCCCGATCGCCGCCGCGCGTGATCCCCAGGCCGCGTTCGTGGTCCTGGTCTCCTCTCCGAACGTCTCACCGCTGCGCCAGGTCGCCTGGGCGCTGAACGAGCAACTGCTGCGCCTGCACGCCCCGACCGGCGTACGCGACCTGCTCACCCGCGCGATGGGCGGGGTCGGCTTCGACTTCCTGCGGTACGACGGTGAGCCCGCCCTGCGCGGGATCACCCAGCCCGTCCTGGCGTTGTACGGCACCGACGACCCGTCCATCCCCTTCGTGGAGAGCACCGAGACGCTCACCGGCGCCCTGGCCGAGAGCGGCAACGCCGACTACACGATCCGCTTCCTCGCCGGGGCCGACCACGCCATGCGGATCCGCGGCGGGACGTACGCCGCGGACTACCTGCCCACGCTGGCCAACTGGATGAAGGACCTGCCGCGTACGGCCAGGCCCTCGGTGGCGATCGCGGGGGCGACGCCGGTGCAGCGCTTCGAGGCCGCCGACGTGCCGGCCGCGCCGTGGTGGGGCGGCAGCACGATCCTGTGGCTCACGCTCTGCCTGGCCGCGGTGGGCTACGTCGCGGCGCCGGTCACCGAGATGGTCGTCCGGCTGCGCGGGCGCGACCTGCGGCTGCAGGCCAGGATGGAGGCCACGGTGCAACTGTGGCCGTCCATCCGGCGGCGGCTGCGCAGGATGGCCTGGACCGGCCTCGGGGAGCTCGCCGCGGTCCTGGCGTTCATCACGCTCATCGTGCTGTTCTCGGTCAACCAGGCCGGCGCCTGGCCCGCCGTACAGGCCGGATGGCTGGTCGTGCGCCTGCTCGCCCTCCTGATGCTCGTGCAGACGGTCACGACGTTCGCTGCGGTGTCCGGCGGCCTGCGGGACGGCTGGGAGCCGACGCCATGGCAGAAGAGCGTCCTCGCCGGCGTGCTCGGCGGGACCGCGCTGCTGCTGCTGACCGCCGCCTACTACGGCCTGTTCGCCTTCCCCTGGTAGCCGGTTCGGGTTCGGGCGGCGACCCCGCGAGGAGGTCCGGTCCCCGAGCGGGCGATCAGCCCAGTTCCTCGGCCATCCGAGCCGTGATGGTGGTCAGCACGCGCGCCGCGACAGCCAGGTCCGCGGCCGGAACCGAACCGTAGGCACGGCCGAGGATCTCGCCGGACTCGGCACGCACCTTCGCCACCAGCGCGCGGCCGGCGTCGGTGACCTCGACCTGGTCGCCGGGCGTCTCCCTCACCAGGCCGGCGCCGGCCAGGGCCGCCAGGGCGGTGCCGACGTCGGCGGGCCGCCACAGGGTCAGCTGGGCGACGTGGGCCACGTGCGCGGCCCGCTCGACCGTGCCGCCTGCGGCAAGGGCCTGGTTCAGGGTGATCCACTGCTTCTCGTCGACGGTCGTGCCCGACAGCGCGCGGGTCAGGACCGCCGTGTGGTGCTTCTCGGCCCGGCCGACGATCGCGGGGTTCAGGGTGGCCATGTCGATCTCCTTGCGTGCAGCGCGTCCTTGGATACGCAGATTCTGACACTCAGTCTCAATAATGCACAAGTACCATGAGAGACTGAAGCTCATAAGAGATTCAGGATCGGGTCGAGAGTAGGATTCCGGGCATGACCGCCGACGACCGCTCGCTGCCGCTACGTGAACGCAAGCGCCTGCGCACCCGACGCGCCATCGCCGACATCGCACTGCGCCTGTTCACGGAGAAGGGCTTCCACGCCACCACGGTGGAAGAACTCGTCGGTGAGGCGGAGGTCTCACGCAGCACGTTCTTCCGCGCGTTCGCGACCAAGGAAGCGGCGGCCGTCGAGGCCGAGACCGAACTGTGGACGACCTATCTGGGAGAGCTCGCGGACCGCCGGCCGTCCGGCCCGGTGCTCGCCGGACTGTGCGACACCCTCGCCCGCACCGCCGGCGTCCTGCCGCCCGACTGGGACCACCGCTACATGGCCACCCGGCGCCTGATCCTCACCAGCCCCGCCCTGCTGGGCCACGTCGAGTACCAGCGCACCGGGGTGGAAAGGCAGGTCGTCGCCTGTCTGGCGGAAAAGCTCGGCCTCGACCCCGATGACCTGCGGTTGCGCATCCTGGCCGAACTGGCGACCACCGCCTGGAGCGTCGCCGCCCGCGACTGGGTCCGCGACGGCGGCGACGGCGGCCGCCAGGCGCTCACCGACCGGCTGCGCGACGCCTTCGCGGCCGTCCCCGACGCCCTGAACCTCTCCCCGGGCGCATCGTGACCGGCGACCCGGATCCGGCCGGTCGCACGTCCCGCCACCGGCCGTTCGATCGGCGCTCAAGGCCGGTTCCCCCGTAGGGGCGAGCACTGGTCAAATCCGGGTACGGACTTCCCCTGCTCGGGCCGGTCACGGGTTTTCCGCGGCCGGTGTCGCTTCAATTGACACGTGGTCACCCCTGATCTCGCACCCCGGAACGGCTCCCCGCCGGCGACGCGTCGCGGCGGGCCGGCGTTCGGAGCCACCGCGCTCATCGGCTGGGTCGCGCTGTCGGCGGTGCTGCCCGGAGCGGCGCACCTGCGCGCGGGCCGGTGGCGCAGCGGGCTGGTCCTGCTGAGCTGCTACCTGACCGTGGTCGTCGCCGTCGTGTTCGTCGCCGCCGGCGCGGACGCCGGCCTCGCCGGCCGCGCCCTGGGCTGGCTCGGCCAGATCTCACTGGTGTTCGCGGCCTGTGCCGTCGCCTGGTTCTGGCTGGTCATCCGTTCGTACGTCGTCCTGCGGCCCGGCCGGCTGCCCCGCAGGGGGCAGGTCCTCACCGGGCTGGTCGCGGGCGTGCTCGCGGTCGTCGTCGCGGTGCCGTTCGCGATCGCCGCCCGATACGTCCGCGTGTCCGAGCAGACCCTCGACTCGCTGTTCGCCGCACCGGCCGGGAGCGGTCAGGCGGGCGGCGCCGTACGCAGGGACGACCCGTGGGCGGGCCGCGACCGGGTCAACGTGCTCCTGCTCGGCGGCGACTGGGGCGACGACCGGATCGGGATGCGCACCGACAGCATCAACGTCGCCAGCGTGGACGTGCGGACCGGCAACACCGTGCTGCTCGGCCTGCCGCGCAACCTGGAGCACGTCCGCTTCCCTCCGGGCAGCGCCATGGCCACCCGCTTCCCCTTCGGTTTCCAGCTCCCGGAGTATCGCCCCGGCTGGCGGGAGGACCTGCTGTTCTCGGTGTGGCAGTACGCCAACGACCATCCCGAGCTGTTCGGCGGGCGGCGGAACATGGGCGCCGAGGTCCTCAAGGAGACGGTCGGCCACATCCTCGGCCTGCGGATCGACTGGTACGCGCTGGCCAACATCTGGGGCTTCGCGAAGATGATCGACGCCCTCGGCGGGCTCGTGGTGACGGTGGACCGCGACATCGTGTACGGCCTGCACAACGAGGGCGTCGTCAGGTCGGGCACCCGGCGGCTGAGCGGCACCGAGGCGCTGTGGTTCGCCCGCTCCCGCACCTTCAGCGATGACTTCGACCGGATGCACCGGCAGCGGTGCGTCCTCGGGGCCCTGCTCTCCCAGGCCGACCCGGCCACGGTGCTGACGCGGTTCACCGAGATCGCGGCGGCCACGCGCAGGATCATCAGCACCGACGTGCCCCGGCCCATGCTGGAACACCTCGTGCCGCTGGCCTGGAAGGTCAAGCACGCCGCGATCACCAGCCTGCAGTTCGTGCCGCCCCTGATCAACACCGCCTATCCCGACTGGGACCGGATCCGGCTGCTCACGGCCAAGGCGATCCGCGCCTCGGCGCACACCCAGGCCGGCCCTTCCGCGACGCCGTCCGGCTCCCCGACCGCGTTCTCGTCCGCGCCGGGGCGGCACCGGCACCGGCACTCGCCGTCGCCCTCCCCCACGCCCGTGCTCTCGCCTCTGGGGACGCCGAGCCCGATCGACGACGGCTGCGGGGCCCACATGGCGATGGCGCGCTGAGCCCGTGTCCTCCCGTCCGCGCCGGCGACCCGCCCACGGCAGGCGACGATGCTCCCAGGGATGTCAGACGCGGAACGACGCGCGGGCCATGCGGCGCACCCGCTCCTCGTCCACCGTGTGCCCGAGACCGGGCTGGGTGAGCGGCACCGCGACGACCCCGCCGGACGCGCCGACCGGCGGGAGCACCACCTGCGCGCTTCGCGGCGGCTCGGCGACGTCGCTGGGCAGGGTGCAGCCGGGCAGGCTCGCGACGGCGACCGTCGCGGCCCGGGCCAGCCCCGCGCCGAGGCCGCCGGCGCAGACGATGTCCCATCCGGCCTCCACCGCGCGGTCGTGCGCGCGCCGTACGGCGCCGAGCGACCCGAACTTCGCGGGACGCAGCAGCAGGGCCCGGCCCGCGTTGAGGCTCACCGCCTCGTCGAGCTCGGACACGCGGGCCACCTCGACCGCGACCGCGGCCGACACCCGGTCCTGCAGGTCGGCGCTGGTCAGCAGGTCCTTGAAGGGGCGTTCGATGGCCACCACCCCGTAGGCGTCCAGCGCCTCAAGCTGCGCGATCTCCGTGTAGGCGCCGTGACCGTCCACCGCGATGGCCAGGCCGGGATAGGCGGCGCGCACGGCCCGCAGCGGCTCGACGTCCCAGCCGGGGTGGACGTCCAGCGTCACGTGCCCGTAGCCCGCGCAGACGTGCCGGTTCACCCGGGCGACCATGCTCTCCAGGGAGCGGTCCGCCGTCAGCCTGACGGTCGCGATCAGGGACGTGCGGCTGCCGCCGAGGGCGTGGGAGAGCGGGACGCCGTTCATGCGGCCCCACAGGTCCCAGCAGGCCATGTCGCCGGCCGCGCCGCCGGGGACGTCCCCCAGCTCCGACGGGTGCTCCCAGTCGAGGCCGATGAGCGCGGGCAGGGCCCGCTCCAGCGGGCCGGCCGCGGCGGGATCGACGGCCTCGCCCCAGCCGACCATGCCGCCGTAGTCCGTGATCTTCACCAGGACGGTCTCCGGACGCCTGCCGTACGGCAGGGTCATCCTGAAGACCTCCAGCTCCCGGACACGCGGCACTCGGATCCCCTCGTTTCTTCCCCCGGTTCCCGCCCAGGCCGTTCCGGCGGCGCCTCGGGTGCGCTGCGTCCGGCGGCCTGCTCCACGGCGGGATTCCGGGATTTCCCTAGACCTCCATGGTGCCCGCTTCGCGGCGGTGCTCGAAACGGCCGCCGATGAGGGTGGCCGTGCCCGCCATGACGACGAGCAGGCCCAGGCACGTCACGTAGACCCACGGCCGGCCCCCGTACGCGGCGAACAACGCCCCGGTGATCGCGACGGCGACGACGGAGAAGACCGACTCGCCGATGCTCAGCGACGCGCTGTTGCGGCCCTCCTCCCCGGGCGTGGACAGCTCCAGCACCAGCACCGACAACGTCGGGAAGACCATTCCGATGCCCAGGCCCGCCACGACCCAGCCCGCGAAGACCACGAGCACCGGCGTGGCGGGGATGACGATCAGAGCGGTGACGCAGATGCCGGCGGCGATCAGCGTCGCGCCGAGGCGGATGGTCAGCGCCCGCGCATGGGGCCTGCGGCCCTGGATCCACGAGCCGAGCGACCAGGCGAGGGCCCCTCCGGTGAGCGCGAGCCCGGCCTCGGCCGTGTTGAGGTGCCGCTCCTGCACCAGCATCAGCGGGACGAACACCTCGGCGGCGAAGAACGATCCGGCGGCCAGGCCGCGCAGCGCGATCACGGTGGGCAGCCCGCGGGCCGCGCGCAGCGTCCCCGCCGGCAGCAGTTTCGGCAGCGCCAGCGCGAGGACCGCCAGCCCGGCGACCGCCAGGACGATCCCCGCGCCCGCCGCGCCGCTGCCGTACTGCAGCAGGGCCGCGCCGATGGCGGCGCAGACGCCCCAGGCGAGCCGGGGCAGGAAGGCCCGGCCCATCGCCTCCCTGGGCTGTCCGTCCCTGGCGGGCAGTCCCCGCCACATGATCAGCGCGGCGGGGACCGACAGCACCGCCACGCCCAGGAAGATCAGGCGCCAGCTCCAGGTCTCCGCCACGAAGCCCGTGACCGCCGGGCCGACCACGGACGGCAGCACCCAGGCCGCGGCCAGCGCGGAGAACACCCGCGGGTGCATGGCGGAGGGGTAGGCCTGGGCGACGAGGACGTACAGCGCCACGTTGAACAGGCCGCCGCCGAGTCCCTGGAGGAATCGCCCGACGAGGAAGGCCTCCATGGCGGGCGCGAACCCGGAGACGGCCAGCCCGGCGACGAACCCCGCCACTCCCGTCCACAAGGCGGGGAACGGCCCCCGCGCGTCGCTCCAGCGCCCGCCGACCATCGTGGCGATGACGTTGGCTGCCATGCCGCCGCTGAACGCGAGGCCGTACAGGTGGTAGCCGTTCAGCTCCCGGCCGATCAGGGGCATCGCGGTGGCCACCGCCAGATACTCGAACGCCACGAGCATCACCAGGGCCACGATCCCGACGCTCAGGGCACGGTAGCGCTGGCTGAAGACGGCTGGGGCGGTCATTACCGAAGACATGATACGGACATTACAAATCACCGTCCTGACCCGAAAATGCGACCTTGGTCGTAAGACCGGCGCTCGATGGCGGCCGCCATGAGGCCGGGAAAGGCGTCCGGCGTGCAGGCGAACGCCGGCACGCCCATCGCGGCCAGCACCGCCGCGTTGTCGTGGTCGTACTGCGGCGTCCCCTCGTCCGACAGCGCGAGCAGCACGATCACCTGGACCCCGGCGGCGGTCATGGCGGCGATCCGGCGCAGCATCTCCTCCCGCGGCCCGCCCTCGTACAGGTCGCTGACCAGCAGGAAGATCGTGTCGGCCGGCCGGGTGACGAGTCTCTGGCAGTAGGCCACCGCCCGGTTGATGTCGGTGCCGCCGCCGAGCTGGGTGCCGAACAGCACCTCGACGGGGTCGTGCAGCCGATCGGTCAGGTCGGCCACAGCCGTGTCGAAGGCCACGAACGAGGTCTTGAGCGAACGCATCGAGGCGAGCACCGCGGCGAAGACGCCCGCGTACACCATCGAGGCCGCCATCGATCCGCTCTGGTCGACGGCCAGCACGACCTCCCGCTGGACGGCCCGCTGCCCTCGGGCGTACCCGACCAGCCGGGACGGCACGACGGTCTTCCGCTCGGGCAGGTAGTTGCGCAGGTTCGCCCGGATCGTACGGTTCCAGTCGACCTCGGCCGCCCTCCTGGGCCGGTGGGTCCTGGCCGAGCGGTCGAGCGCGCCGCTGACGGCCGTCAGGGTGCGCCGCGTGAGTCGCGCCTCCAGCTCCCGCACGACCGTGCGGACGACGGACCTGGCCGACTCGCGGGCCCGCTCCGGCATAAGCCGGCTCAGCGACAGCAGCGTGCCCACCAGGTGCACGTCGGGCTCCACGGCCTCCAGCATCTCGGGCTCCAGCAGGAGCCGGGTCAGGTCGAGCCGGTCGATGGCGTCCTTCTGCATGACCTGCACGACCCCCGAGGGGAAGTGCTCCCTGATGTCCCCCAGCCATCGGGCCACCCGGGGCGCGGACGCGCCGAGGCCGGCGCCGCGCCGCTCCTGCCCGTCGTAGAGGGCCGCGAGGGCGGCGTCCATCCGGGCGTCCGCTCCTTCCAGCGTGCCCTCCGCCGCGCCGCCCAGCACCAGCCGCCAGCGGCGCGACCGCTCGTCCTCGCCCTCCATCAGAGCCTCCCGCCCGTCTCGCGCCCCAGGATGTCGCGCACGGTCCGCACGGCCCCCGCCGCCAGCCCGTCGTCGTAGCCCGCCTCCTCGTCGCCGCCCGGCGAACCGGCGCGGAGCGCGCCGCCTGAGCGGACCCTGCGGCCGATCATCCGCCGCTCGGGCGCAGGGACCGCCCCGAACGTGCGCCGCAGCAGCGGCAGCACGTCCACGAACGCCTCGGGTGACAGGCCGGTGAGCCAGGCGTCCACGGTGGCCAGCAGGCGCGGGTCGTGGACGAGCAGCAGGCCGCCCCCGGACAGGAAGCCCTCCATCCAGGCCGCCGACCGGGCCGGGGGGTTGCCGGACGACATCGACCGCGCCATGCGGGCGGCGACGTCGTCCTCCAGCGCCTCGGCGTCGAACAGGATCCGCACGATCCGGCCGTCGAGCAGCCCCGGCAGGTCGTCGCGCCGGGCGATCCCGGCCAGCGTCGCGAGCCACCGGCCGCCGCCCATCAACGCGGCGGCGGTGTGGACGCCGTCCATCAACGCCGCCATCTCGCGGGCCGCGTCCTCGTCCAGCCCCGTGAGGGCGGGGGACAGCCCGGCGCAGATCCGCGCGAGCATCGACTCGGTGACGCCCGTGAGGCCCTCGGTGCCGCGCACGTCCCCGTACCTGCGGGCCCGCACGAGCGCGGGTAGGGCCCCCATGAGGTGACGCACCTCGCCGTCGAGCGCCGCCCGGTCCTCTATGCGCCCCAGGACGTACGGCAGCGCGTCCGGCAGGTGGGCGAGCAGGCAGCGCTCGACCAGCGCGGCCAGCTCCGGCAGACCCGCGCCGCCCGCGAGGTCGCGCACGCGGGCCGTCGCCGCCGCCTCGACCGTGATCCCCCACACGGCGGCCTCGATGAGGGCCACGTCGAGCTCCGGACGCCACTCAAGCGACCACGACTCCTTGAACGTTCCCTTGCTCCGGGCCCGCCGTGGCGTCCCCCAGGGCACGCCCAGCAGGGCGAGCCGGTGCAGCAGACGGCTGCGGCCGAGGTCGAGCGGCCTGCGCAGGTCGAGGTCGTGCTCCCCGGCCATGACCTCGGGCTTCATGCGCAGCTGCCGCTGCTCGTCGCGCAGGTCCCGCCGCAGCGGCACCATCGGCGTGGCGTCCGGCACCCGCCCGAGCCGCTCCCCCACGACCATCCGCCGCTGGACCAGCTCGACCGGCAGCTCGTCGCCGCCGCACAGCACCGCCCTGACCGCATCGGTGACCTCCGGCAGACCGGCGAGCGGCCTGCCGCGCAGCGTCGCCAGGCTCTCGGCCAGCCGTACGGCCTCGATGACGTCCGCGGAGGAGACGGGCAGGTCCTCCTCCCGCAGGATCGCGGCGGCGCCCGCGAGCCAGCGCTCCACCGGGCGGTCGGGCACCGTGAACAGGTGCTCGTACCACCCGGGCGCGGCGACGCCCGCGCCGTAGCCCGCGCCCGCGGCGAGCCGTCCGTGGGTCCACGGCACCCACGTCATCTCGACCCTGACCTTCGGCATGCCGCGCAGCAGCCGCTCGTCCTCGGCCGCGGAAGGCAGACGGCCGGGCCCGTCCAGCGCGTACGGGCCGGGCCCGGCGGCCGGGCCGGGCGGGGTCAGCGCCGGCAGGTGCCAGGCTCCGCAGACCACCGCGATCCGGCTGAAGCCCTCCCGCGCCGCCTTCCGCAGCGTCCTGCGCATGTAGGCCTCGCGCCGGGCCTCGACGCCCTCCGCGACGTGCCCCTCGCGCACGGCCCGCATCGCCTCCGCGACCACGTCGAGCGTCCGGGCCTCGCCCCGGTGCTCGACCAGGTCCTCCCACCACCGCTCCGGGTCGTCGTACCCCGCCGCGCGGGCGAGCTCGCCGATGGGATCGCGGCGTACGGGGTCGGCGTCGAGCGCGAGACTGTGCGCGGCGGGCAGGTCGCAGAACCGCACCTCGACGCCCGCCCTGGCGGCGTAGGCGATGGCCTGCCATTCCGGTGAGAACTCCGCGAACGGCCAGAAGGCGGCCCGCGACGGCTCCCCCGGCACGTACGCCAGCAGCGCGACGGGCGGGCGCATGCCGGGATCGGCGGCGAGCGCCACCAGGCCGTCGGCCTCGGGAGGGCCCTCGACGAGCACCAGATCGGGCCGGATCCTGTCCAGCTCGTCACGCACGGCCCTGGCCGAACCCGGCCCGTGGTGCCGCACCCCCAGCACCGACAAGCGCGGCACCGGCAGACCGGGCACCGGCGCCTCCGGCCCGTCCTCGCCGCCTCCCGCGCGGCTCCGGTCGTCGCGGCCGTCCCCGCGCCGGGAACCGCCCCGGTCGCCGCTCAGGCCGCCGCCCAGGCCACCGCCTTGGCCGCCGTCCGGGCCTCCGTCCGGGCCGGTCAGGGCGCCGTCGGCGATCTCAGCCGGCATCGCGGCAGGCCCGGTAGAAGTCGCGCCAGTCGTCGCGGTCACGGACGACCGTCTCCAGATACTCCTGCCAGACCACGCGGTCGGACACCGGGTCCTGGACCACCGCCCCCACGATGCCGCCAGCGACGTCGGCCGGGCGCAGCACGCCGTCCCCGAAGTGAGCCGCGAGCACGATCCCGTTGGTGACGACCGAGATGGCCTCCGCGGTGCTGAGCGTGCCGCTGGGCGACTTCACCTTGGTCCGCCCGTCGGAGGTGACGCCCGCGCGCAGCTCCCGGAAGACCGTCACCACGCGGCGGATCTCCTCCATCCCGGTCACGGTCTCCGGCAGCTCCAGGGCTCGGCCGAGCTGCGCCACGCGCCGGGCCACGATGCCGACCTCCTCCTCCGTGCTGGCGGGGACCGGCAGCACGACGGTGTTGAACCGCCTGCGCAGCGCGCTCGACAGGTCGTTGACCCCGCGGTCGCGGTCGTTGGCGGTCGCGATGACGTTGAAGCCCTTGGCCGCCTGCACCTCCTCCCCCAGCTCCGCGATCGGCAGCGTCTTCTCCGACAGCAGGGTGATCAGGGCGTCCTGTACGTCGGACGGCATGCGGGTGAGCTCCTCGACCCTGGCCAGCCGTCCCTCCGCCATGGCCCGCATGACCGGGCTCGGGGTCAGCGCCCCGCGGGAAGGGCCCTCCGACAGCAGCCGCGCGTAGTTCCACCCGTAGCGGACGGCCTCCTCCGCCGTGCCTGCCGTGCCCTGCACGAGCAGGGTCGAGTCGCCGCTGATCGCCGCGGCGAGGTGCTCGGACAACCAGGTCTTGGCCGTGCCGGGCACGCCGAGCAGCAGCAGCGCCCTGTCGGTGGCGAGCGTCGCCACGGCGACCTCGACGATCCTGCGCGGGCCGATGTACTTCGGCGTGATCTGGCCGCCGTCCCCCAGCACGTAGGTCGTCACCGCCCAGGGCGACAGCCGCCAGCCCGGCGGGCGTGGCCGGTCGTCGGTCTTCGCGAGGATCGTCAGCTCGTCGGCGAACTGGTCCTCCGCGTGCGGGCGCAGAACGCTGGTCACTCAAGCTCCTTCAGCATCTCGAAACGGAACCGCAGGGTCGCGGCCAGTTCGGGGACCTCCCCGGCGTACT
Source organism: Microbispora rosea (assembly GCF_900156315.1). Classification (GTDB taxonomy): domain Bacteria; phylum Actinomycetota; class Actinomycetes; order Streptosporangiales; family Streptosporangiaceae; genus Microbispora; species Microbispora rosea. The sequence continues at coordinate 468,593 of NZ_FTNI01000003.1, forward strand.
CGTGCATCGCTGGGTCGAACCGCTCCCCCGCCAGCCGGATCAGCTCGCCGGCGTTCCACGGCTGCGTCCGCGTGGTCTCGACGATCTTGTTGAGCACGGCCCTCGCCAGCCGCTGCCCCCACGGCCGCGGCACGCCGCCCAGCATCATGACCATCTGACCGTCCACGGGATGGCCCGCCACGAGTTCCGCCGCCCGGCGGGACCGCTCCTCCGGCGGGAGCACGGCCAGCAGATCGGTCAGCGGCTCGGCCTCGAACAGGGCACGCGCCCACGTCGCGTCCCGCTGCAGGATGGCGGCCCTGGTCCAGCCCATGCGGACCTCCCGCTGCCAGTCGCCGATCCGGGCCGCCGCGATCTCGTCCGGCGGCATGCCGAGGTGATCCGGCCAGAACGACAGCGGCGTGTGCGCCACCACCTGCTGGAGCCACCAGCCCCGCGTCTCCATGCCGGCGGGCGGTCGCGCCCTGACGCCGTCGCGCTCCATCGCGTCGTCGCAGTGCGGCGGCGGCTCGGCCCGGAGCCGCGAGCCGTTCCCGGTCACGAGACGGCGCGCCCGTGCGGTCATGCGCAGGGCCAGCCGGGACCGGGGCAGGCGGGTGAGGATGTCGGCGGCGGCCTGCCGCACCTCACGGCGCCGGTCGTCGAGCGCCGCCTCCAGGAACGGTTCGTCGGCCATGCCGAGACCGTCGGCGAGGATCGTCACGAAGACGGCCCTGTCCTCCGGCGTCTCCGCGCTCCAGCCACGGTCGAGCAACTCCCGGGCGGCGGCGGGGTCGCGGCGCCGCAAGGCGGCCAGGAAGGCACGCCTGTCGCCGCTCGTGCCGAGCTCCCACACCTCGTCGGGCGGCACGTGCGCCGGCTCCGCCAGCAGATAGGCCCAGGCCGGGTTGAGACCGGCGAGCCAGCGGCCCCGGACTCCGGTGACCGCCCCCAGGCAGGCGCGGATCGAGCGGTCTCGCGCCCCGAGGTCGAGCAGCCCGGGGATCATCTCGGCCGGGACCCGAACCCGCCGCGCGGCGGCCGTCTCCAGCCACTCGGTCAGCAGCCTGCCCTGCTCACCCGCGAGCATGCGGGCGAGCCGGTCCGCGGCGGCGCCGGGCACGAGTGGCATCGTCTCGGCCGCCGCGGGGGCCGGCGGCCTGCCCCTGCCCGGCCGCCGCCCCGCGCGCATCCGCACCACCTGCTCGGCGGCCCGCTCCAGCAGACTCTCCGGCGGGACGGCGCGGCGGTCGGCGCCCACCAGCGCGGTGGAGACCAGCTCCTCCCACGGCACCCGTCCGGCCTCCCATCCTCCGGGAACGGCCCGCGTCATAACCGCACCGCCCCGCCGTCCTCGTTCCACACCGTCAGCGGGAGCAGCCCGCGCGGCGTCCATTCGGCGGCGACCGTCACCGGCCGCCCGCCGGAGACGGCCAGCAGGCGCCACGGGACGCCCGCGGACGGATGCAGCGGCAGTGCGTTCCCCTCGTCGTCCGCGAGGCCGTCCAGGCAGGCAACGGCCCCGTCGAGCACCAGCGGCCAGGAGTCGCTCCAGGGGTCGGCCGCGAGCACCTCGGCGATCAGGGCGGGCACCTGGGAGACCTTGGTCCCCGGGGGCGGCCCCGCGTCGACGAGGCCCCGGCGCTCGGCCAGCAGGGCGCGCAGCGGCGAGGCCCCCGGATAGAAGGCCAGGTCGGCGTCGATCGTCGCGCCGGGCGGCGGGAACGACTCGAGCGGCTGCCCGACCGGCGAGAACGACAGCACCATCGCCAGGCGGCCCGTCGTGCGCCCGGCCAGCCACACGCGCCGGGCGACCAGCCGGTCCTGCTCCTCGTCCCGGCAGCCGACGACATCCCAGTGGTCCCGCACCGCCGGGGTCGCCAGGACGGACTCCCGCGTGACGGGGTAGCCGACCCGCGCCCGCACGGTCTGCCGCAACGGCTCGGGCAGCGCGGCGGCGCGGCGATGGGCGACCGCGAGCAGACGAAGCAGCGCGTACTCCCCGAGCAGAAGACCCGGCCAGTCCTCGGCGCCGAGCACCCGTGTGAGACGGGTGACCGTCCCCGCCGCACCCGGCGCCTGCGCGTCCACCAGCCGTCTGGCGAGGTCGTCCCACTCGGCCGGCGCCGACTGGCGTGCCTGCGCGATCCCCTGCCCGATCTGGTCGGCCAGCCAACGCTCCAGCTCCGACAGTCCAACGGCGACCCTGCTCTCCCGCTGCTCGGCCTGGGTGCGCCTGGCCGCCACCCGGCCACCGGCCCCGATGCCGGCCCCGGCACCGGCTCGGGCGCCGCCCGCCTCGGCGTCACCCGCGTTCCGGGTCGCGGCCTGGCCCCACCGTCTCATCACCCGCCGCACAGTAGCCCCGTGCTCCGACAATTAGCCTCGCTCGCCAGGCGGGGCCGGTCCGATCCCTGCCTCTCCAGTGCCGCGAGCGCGATGACACCGGTCCCGGCGGCGATGCCGAGCACGCGCCGCCGGCTCTCTCCTGCCGAGGAGAGGGGGGTCACACACCTCGCACGTGGCCGTGGGCCGCGCCCGGGCGGAAGTGTCGGTGCCGTCTGGCAGGGTCGGTCCCGTGAACGAGATACCCGAGGCGAACTACTCGAAGAAGTGGGACGGCGATTCCCGGTCCTCCCCGCCCCTCGTCGGCGACGAGCGGGAGATCCTCACGGCCTTCCTCGACTGGCACCGCGGGACGTTCGCGCTGAAGTGCTCGGGAGTCCCGGCGGATCGGCTGTCGGACAAGGGGGTGCCGCCGTCCGGGCTCAGCCTCCACGGGATCCTCCGGCACCTCGCGGCCGTGGAGCGGTGGTGGTTCCGCATCCAGTTCGCCGGTGAGGACGTCCCGCTCCTCTACTACTCAGACGACGACCCCGCCCAGGACTTCGAGGATCTGGGCGGTGACGTCGAGGAGGCGTTCGCCGTGTGGCGGGCGGAGTGCGAGCGCTCCGGTGAGATCGTCGCCGCCGCCCGCTCGCTGGACGAGACCGGCGTCCACCGTGCCACCGGGCAGCCGGTCTCGCTGCGCCGCATCCTGGTGAACATGATCGCCGAATACGCGCGCCACAACGGGCATGCCGACCTGCTCCGCGAGCGGATCGACGGCGCTACCGGCCATTGAGGAAGATGAGCCGGGCGGTTCCCGGCGATCACCCGTCACCGGCGAACGCGAGCCGGCCGGCTCTCCACGTCAGGGGCCGACGTCCGCGACAGTGCCCACCGGGGTGACCAGACGGCCCAGGCCGTCGATCTCGATGCGCACCTCGTCGCCCGGCGTCAGCGTGAAGTCCGACTCCGGCACCAGGCAGGTGCCGGTGGCCAGGACCACCCCGTACGGATAACGGTCGGCGCGCAGGAGGTGCTCGACGAGGTCGTCGATCCGCCGGTGGAGCGACTCGGTGCTCGCCGAGCCCGTCCAGATCTCCCGGGAGCCGCGGGAGATGCCGAGACGGATGCCGAGAGCGTAGGGGTCCGGGACCTCCCAGGCGGGGCGGATGCCCGGCCCCAGCGCGGTCGCGCCGAGGTAGACCTTCGCCTGCGGGAGGTACAGCGGGTTCTCGCCCTCGATGGAACGAGAGCTCACGTCGTCGCAGATCGTGTAACCGGCGATCTCCCCGTTGGCGCAGACGACCACGGCCAGCTCCGGCTCCGGGACGTTCCAGGACGAGTCGGGCCGTACGGCGATCGCCTGCCCGTGCCCGCGCACCCGCCAGCCGAGCGACTTGAAGAACAGCTCGGGGCGGGGAGCGTCGTACACCATCTCGTAGACATCGGGGGCGCGGCTCTCCTCTCTGCGCGCCTCCCGGGATCTGCGGTAGGTGACCCCGGCGGCCCAGACCTCCGTCCAGCGGTCCACGGGGGCCGCGAGCGAGGCCAGCGTCACGACCTCACCGGTCACCGCCCCGAGGGACCGGCGGAAGTGGCCGAGGCCGGACGAGAGCGCCGCCCCGAGCGAGAAGTCCTCGGGGAGCAGGCGATCGCCCTCCTCGCCGCGGACCGCCCAGCGGGCGGGGCCGGAGGCGCCGGCCTCTCCGGCGAGGTGACCGCGAACAAGTCGCATCGGTATGTGCCCTCACGAGTCGGCGGGTTGTTCCTCATCGGTGACTGCCGCGCCCATCGTGCTATGAGTCCGGCCCGGCACAAGGAAGGCGCCGCGTGCGCGGTTCTCACAGTCCTCCATCGACATCGGCACGGGAAGGCCCGTCGGGGGAATGCTCCGGTGCGGCGGATGCCGCCGCACCGGAGCCCCCTCACCAGAAGGAAAGGATCAGCAGGCGGGGAGTGCGGCCCCGGGCGTCAGCTCCGCGACCACTTCTGGTTGTTGCCGCCCCAGCAGGAGTACAGCTGGAGCTGGGTGCCGTTGCCGGTGCCCTGTCCGGCGGCGTCCAGGCACAGGTTCGACTGGACGCCGACGATGGTGCCGTCGGAGTTGAGGCGCCACTTCTGGTTGTCGCCGCCCCAGCAGCTGTAGATCTGAACCTTCGCGCCGTTGCCGGTGCCGGCGGCGTCCAGGCACTTGTTGCCGTAGACCTGCAGTTCCTGCGAGGAGGTGTAGTTCCACTGCTGGTTGCTCTGACCGTTGCAGTCGTACAGCTGCACCTGGGTGCCGTCCGAGGTGCTGGCGTTGGGCACGTCGACGCACCGGCCGGAGGCGACGCCCTTGATCGGCCCGCCACCGCCGCTCGGGGGCGGCGTGGAGCCACCGCCGCCGCCACCGCCGCCGCCGCCGGAGGAGCCGCCGATGGTGATGTTGGAGCTGCCGCTGCTCTGGTAGCCCTCGGTCGCCAGGATCTGGTAGTCGTGGTTGCCCAGGGACATGCCGGCGCGGGCCCAGGCGTCGAAGTGGTTGCCGACGGTGATGGTGCCGCCGGTCCTCTTCTGCTGACGGACGCTCCAGTACTGGTTGAAGGTCTGGTTGCCGTCGATGGAAGGCGCGTTGTAACGCGTCGTCTGGTAGATGTCGTAGGTGCCGCCGTCGGAGGTCACGGTGCCCTTGAAGGTGCCCGTGGGCCGGTAGGTGCCCCAGTTCTCGACGATGTAGTACTCCACCAGCGGGCTCCGCGTCCACCCGTACAGCGCCAGGTAGGCGTTG
>NZ_FTNI01000027.1 GCF_900156315.1 Microbispora rosea
GCGACCGCTGCGATGAAGGCGTCCGGCGTGACGCCGGCCGAGTTGGCCAGCGACGTCTTTGCCGCGACCAGTGCGGCGTCGAGCCGCTCGGTCGTCACGCCGAGCTTGGCCGCGATCGCGGCGAAATCGGCATCCGCGCCCGCCCTGGATCTCCCGTCTACCTTGACCGTCGCGGAGCCGGATTTCGCAGCGCCGGGTGTCGGGGCCGGACCGGCCGCCGCGGCGGTACCGGTCGCGGCCAGCGTGGCGAGCGTGATCGTGGCCACGACCAGCCGCGTGCGTTTGATCATCGTGATGCCTTTCGTCCACGGAGCGCGCCGGGCGAGTGCCGGCGTCGTGGGGACAACGCAAACATCGCGGCCTCTGGCGTGGTTTCAGCCACCTTTAAAGGTTCCTTAGAACGGCCACGTTCTCCCGAGCGAGCGAGCGGTCATGCCGCTGACGATAACGCCGTACGGCGATCAGTCACCGGTCTGGAGGCGGCCATGCGACGCGCGTACGCCGACAGCCGATCGGCGCCCGTGCTCGGCGGGTGGCCGGACGAGTCCTCTCCGCGGGAGGGTCCGGCCTTCGGCCCGGGGTCACGCGCGGGGCAGCTCCGCGCTCACGGCGGTCGGGCCGCCGGGCGGGCTGTCCACCCGGAACCGGCCGTCCAGGGCGGCGACCCTGCGGGCCAGCCCGGACAGGCCGCCTCCACCGGGGTCGGCGCCGCCCCGCCCGTCGTCGCGCACGCGTACGACGATCGTGTCCCCGTCCTCCAGGATCTCCACCCGCACCTGCCCCGCCGCCGCGTGCTTGGCGGCGTTCGTCACGGCCTCCCGTACGACGAAGTAGACCGCCGTCTCCACCTCGGTGGGCGGGTGCGCGGTCAGGCCGTACGCGACCGTGACGGGCACCCCGGCCCGCTCGGCGACGGCGGACAGGGCCTCGCGCAGCCCGAGCGTGTCGAGCTCGGCCGGGTAGACCCGCCAGGCGACCTCGCGCAGCTCGCGCAGAGCCTCCTGGGCCTCCTCGTGGGCCTGCTGGAGCAGGTCGTCGCGCAGCTGCGGGGTGCGCCCCCGCCGGGCCCGCCCGATCAGCACGGCGAGGGCCACCAGCCGCTGCTGCACCCCGTCGTGCAGGTCGCGCTCGATCCTGCGCCGCTCCTGGTCCACCGCGCTCACGACGCCGGCGCGGGTCCTGGCCAGCTCGTCGATGCGGCGCTCCAGCAGCTCGGTGGGGCTGGGGCCGAGGAAGCGCCGGGCGACCCGCAGTTCGAGGGCGGCGACGCCCTGGATGCCCATGATGTCGAGGAACAGCAGGACGATCCCGGCCACCCCGAGATAGGCGAGGATGCCGGGAGTCGGCGGGATGCCGTCGGGGCTCTCCCCGTGCGCCCAGCCCCACACGAAGAGCACCGATGTGCTCACGCCCACCACCAGCAGGAAGAGCACGAGTCCGCCGAGCAGGCCGACCGGCCATCGGGCCGCGAGATACCCGGCGACCCGGCCGGTCCCGACGGTGACGTCGAGGCCGCCGAGCAGGCCGAGCCTGCGGATCTCGGCCCGGGCCAGCGGCACGGCCACGGCCCGCAGCAGGCGCTCCCCGGCGCGCCGCGCGGCGGGATGCGGCAGGCAGAGCAGGGCCAGCGGCGCGGCCACCAGCAGGCCGGCCAGCTCGACGACCGCCGTCAGCGTGCCGATGATCAGCGCTGCGAGGATCCTGAGGGCGCGTGCGACGTTCATCGGCTCCTTCGCGGCGGTTGGCGCCGCTCTGGGCGGCAGGCGAGCCTGCCCGGGGAGCGGCTGGTCAACGGGCATGGCGTCCGTGGCCGCGCCGTTCCCGCAGCCGTACGGCCACGAACCGGGCGACGACGAGCACGACGGCCGCCACCACCACCTTGGACACGATCCCCATGTAGTTCTCGACGAGGTGCCAGTGCTCGCCGAGCAGATAACCCGCCAGCACGAAGACGGTGTTCCAGATCAGGCTCCCGAGCGTGGTGAACAGGAGGAAGGTGCCGAGCGGCATGCGTTCCACACCGGCGGGGACCGATATCAGACTGCGAAAGATCGGGATCATGCGCCCGAAGAACACCGTCTTCACACCATGCCGGGCGAACCACGCCTCCGCCTTCTCGATATCGGAGATCTTGACCAGCGGCAGACGTGCCGCGATGGCCACCGTACGCTCCCGGCCGAGCAGCGCGCCCACGCAGTACAGCGCGAGCGCCCCCACGACGGAGCCCGCGGTCGTCCACAGGAGCGCCGCGAGCAGGCTCATGTCCCCGCGCGCGGCGGTGAACCCGGCGAGCGGCAGGATGACCTCGCTGGGCAGTGGGGGGAACAGGTTCTCCAGGGCGATCGCGACGCCCGCGCCCGGCGCGCCCAGGCGTTCGGTGAGCTCCATCGCCCACCCGGCGATCCCTCCGATTTCCGCGGTTTCCATGCCGATGACGCTAGAAGCCGGGCGACGCGGTCACCATGAGGGGCGCCGCCGGGCCTCCTCCGGTTCGCCTCACATCAGGGGTGCGGAAAACCACAGCCTCGGGTGGCCGTCCACAGGCTGTGGATATCGGCGCGCCACTCCTGCCCCGCCGATTCGGGGCCGGAGCCGCACCGGCTCAAAGGTCGTCCTTCGGCGTCTGGGCCAGCACCTGGTCGGCGGTCGCCGTGACGACCGCCGCGGCCGCCGAGATGTCCCTGACCTGCTCCGCGGGGAGGGCCCGCAGCACCCTCTCCAGCGCTTCCAGGTCGGCCTGGTAGGCGGCCGCCATCGCGGCCTGGGCCTTGGCGGTGCGCCCTGCCTGCTCCACCGCCTTGCCGAGTGCCCGGCCGGCGCGTTCGACGGTCCTGGCCGCCTCGATCGCCGCCTTCTCAAGATTTTTCGCCCACTCGGGCGGCTGATCGCTCATCGATGTCCTCTGCGTGAGGGTGGTTTCCGCGGGCGCGATGGATCGCCCACGAAGCGTGCCGGATCAGGCCCTTATTGCCCTCCCTGCGGGCTCTACACCCCGCGAGGCCCACGCTCTCACAGATCTCTCGAACTCCATCGGAGAGCCCCCGCGCGGTGCGGCGCGCGGGGGCCCTTGGTCGTTGCCCCGGATCGTGCCCGGGTCGTGCTTTGGACGGATGCCGGAAGAGGTCAGCCGCAGTGCTCGAAGGGGCTGTCGTAGGTGGATGAGCCGGCCTTGCCGCCCCACTTGACGCATTTGTCGGCCGCCGCCGCCCGTACCGGTCCGGCGTAGTAGCCGTAGCTGCCGGAGTCGGTGACCCGGCTCTTGCCCTGGACCTCCAGGTAGGCGGTGGTCGCGGTGGCCGTGCCGAGCGAGGTCTTCTTCAGGGTCACGACGCAGTTGTAGCCGTTGCCGGAGTTGTAGAGCAGATAGACGGTGCCGGCCGTGCCGAGGGCGGCCGAGTCGATCACCGAGTAGCCGGTGCCGCACACCTGCTCCGGCGTGTACGGGTTCCCGGTTCCGCCGCCGCCCGTGACGTACCGCATGTAGGTGGTCCAGTCCCAGTAGGGCCCGGGATCGGTGTGGTCGGACCCGGGGACCTGGGAGTGCCCCACGATGTGGGACCGGTCGGTGGGGATGCCGTACCGGGCGGCGATGGAGCGGACGAGGGCGGCCGAGGAGCGGTACATCGCGTCGGTGAACCAGGACGCGTCGTCCACGTATCCCTCGTGCTCGATGCCGATGGAGTGGTGGTTGTAGTCGGAGTTGCCCGCGTGCCAGGCCCGGTCCTTCTCCCGCACCATCTGGGTGATCGCGCCGTCGGAGGACCTCACGACGTAGTGCGCCGAGACCTGGGCGGCGGGGTTCTGGAACCAGGAGATCGTCCCGGCGTACGAGCCCTGAGTGACGTGGATGACGATGCGGTCGATCGAGTCGCTCGCCGGCCGGTCGGACACCGCATAGTTGGCGCTGCTGGCCGCCACCCACGTCGCGCCGGGGTAGTCGACGGCCGCCGCGGCGAGCGTGCGGTTCTCCGGCTGATCGAGGTCGCGGGCGTTCGCGAGGGCTCCCCGGTCCGGATGCGCCGGGCGGGCGGCCACCGTGATCGTCTCGCCCGCCGGCGTCCGCGCGCTGAACCCGGCCGACAGCAGGTCGTAGACGGCGTCGGCGTACAGCCGGGCGACCTCGGGCGTGCTCGCCCCGCCGTAGCGCGCGACGGCGGTGTACCAGCGATCGGCGTCGGCGCGGGCGGCGGCGTCCAGGCCCAGGGCGTCTGCCCCGGCCCGCAGCACGGCCGCCGCGCCCGCGACGTTGGCCGCGTCGTCGGCCTTGAGCGAGGCGACCGGCGCTCCGGTGAGCCGTGCCGCCTCCTCCAGGGTGTGCAGCGTGGGATTGCTGACCAGGTGCGCCACGCCATAGCCGCCGCTCGCGCTCGGCCTGCCGTCATGGCCGTCGAGGTGGGTCTCGGCGTAGGCGAGCGCGACGAGCAGGTCGCGGGGCACGCCGTGGGCCGCAGCCGCCCGCGTGAAGGCGGTGGCGAGCGGGCCCTCGGCGGCCGAGGCCGGCCCGGCCGGGACGAGCCCGGCCAGGCACAGCAGGAGCGTCACCGCGCCCACGGCGATCAGGGCAGTGCGCCGGGGCGCGCGGACGATCAGGGATCCGGTCATGGGAGTCAGCCGGTGAGGGTCAGCCACAGTGCTCGAAGGCGCTGTCGTAGGTGGACGAGCCGGCCTTGCCGCCCCACTTGACGCAGGTGCCGGCGGCCGAGGCGCGCACCGGTCCGGCGTAGTAGCCGTAGCTGCCGGAGTCGGTCACCCGGCTCTTGCCCTGGACCTCCAGGTAGGCGGTGGTCGCGGTGGCCGTGCCGAGCGACGTTTTCTTCATCGTGACGACGCAGTTGTAGCCGTTGCCGGAGTTGTAGAGCAGGTAGACGGTGCCGGCCGTGCCGAGGGCGGCCGAGTCGATCACCGAGTAGCCGCTGCCGCAGACCTCCTGCGGGGTGTACGGGTTGGCCGACGTGCCGCCGCAGTTGTGCGAGGTCACGGTCTGCGCGGGGTAGCCGAAGGTGACCCCGTTGAACACCGCCTTCTGGATGTTGGCGGGGTAGGACGTGTCGCTCGTGCGCACCTCGTAGTGCAGGTGCGGGGCGATGTTGTTGCCCGGCTTGCTGGTGTTGCCGACCTCGCCGATCTTCTGGCCCTGGTTGACGTGGGCTCCCTCGCTGACCGAGCGCACGCTCAGGTGGGCGTAGTAGGTGAACCAGCCGCCACCATGGTCGATCTTGATGAGGTTGCCGAAGCCGTTCGTCGAGCCCTGGTGGGCCGAGATGACCACGGTGCCGGCCGCCGCGGCCACGACCGTGTCGCCGTAGTCGGCGTCGGCCGTGCTGCCCCGGTTGAAGTCGATCTCGTACGACTGGTGCGCGCTGCTGGCGCTGGAGTTGCCCGTCCACACCTGACCGCAGGGGAACGGCATCTGGAAGTCCGGGCGCGCACCCGCCGCCGAGGCCGCCGGGGCGGTGGCGGCGCCGACCGCGAGGCCGAGGACCACCGCGAGGCCCGCCGTGACAAGCGATTTGAGTCTCATGACCAAAAAGAGTCGGAATCTGCCGCACAAAAAACATCAAGAATTCGGTACAAAGGGTGGGCGAGTCATGGCGAACCGGTCCTTCGACAGGGGGAGCAACGCGGTCATGACAGTCGAGAAGCCCACGTTCAGCGTGCTCGGTCCGCTGGAGGTCCGCCTGCCGGGCACGGCGCCACGGCTCGGCGGGCCGAAACCCCGCATGCTCCTGGCCACCCTCCTCCTCCACGCCAACCGCACCGTCGGCGGCGACGAGCTCGCCGAGGTGCTGTGGCCGGACCACCGGCCGCGCTCGACCGCGGCCAACCTCCGCACGTACGCGAGCGCCCTGCGCGCGGAGCTCGGGCGGGCCCCGGCCCGCATCCGGGCCCTCGGGTCGGGGTACGCGATCGAGCTGCCGCCGCACGAGCTCGACCTGCTGCTTTTCGAGGAGCGGGTGGCCGCCTCCCGGGAGTGCCGGGCGCGGGGCCGGCCGGACGAGGCGGCCGACCTGCTGGCACGGGCGCTGGCGCTCTGGCAGGGCGTCCCGCTGTCCGACCTGCCCGGCAGGTCGCTGTGGGACCGCAGGCTCGAACGGCTCGCCCAGGCGCGGCTGCGCGCCGCGGAAGACCTGGTCGAGCTGCTCATGGCGGCCGGAGAGTACGGCGAGGCGGTCGGGGAGCTGCGCGCCCTGGTCGCCGACCACCCCTTCCGCGAGGACCTGTGGCGCAGGCTCATGCTGGCCCTGCACTGGTCGGGGCGGCAGGGCGAGGCGCTGCGCGCCTTCGGCACGATCCGGGAGCACCTCGTGACCGAACTCGGCGTCGAACCCGGCCCCGAGCTGCGCCGGGCGCACGAGGCCGTGCTCGCCGGAGAGCCGCCCCCACGACCGCCCGCCCCGCACGGTCTCCCCACCGAACCCGCACTCGCCATCGTTTCCGGCCCTTCCGGCGGCGCGTCGCCGCAAGGCGCTTCCGGTTCCCCGGCCGACCCCGCTCTCCCCGTCGTGCCGCGTCAGCTGCCGCCGGACCTGGTGGACTTCACCGGGCGGACCGGCGAGGCGGCGGAGCTGACCCGGGCGCTCGCCCCCGGCGGCGTCGCCGTCGTCACCGGGCCGCCGGGCGTCGGCAAGACCGCGCTCGCGGTGCGCTGTGCGCACGCCGTCCGCGAGGCGTACCCCCACGGCCAGCTCTTCCTGTCGCTGGGCGGCACCGCGCAGCCCGGCAACACCGCGCAGCCTGGCAACATCGCGCAGCCCGGCAACACCGCGCAGCCTGGCGGGGCCGTCTCGCCCAGCGGCGGCGTCTGGTCGCCGGTCGAGCCGGGAGAGCTGCTGGCCGAGGCGCTGCGCGCGCTGGGCGCGGCGGAGCCGTTGCCGCCCACGGTGCACGAGCGCGCCGCGCTCTACCGCACGCTGCTCGCCGAACGGCCGATGCTGGTCGTGCTCGACGACGCGGCGGGCGCCGCGCAGGTGCGGCCGCTGCTGCCGGGCGGCGGCAGCGCCGTCGTCGTCACCGGCAGGCGCCGCATCACCGAGCTGCCCGGCGCCGCCAGGATCGACCTGGACGTCCTGCCACAGTCGGAGGCGCTGGAGCTGCTGACGGCGATCGTCGGCGCGGAGCGGCTGGAGCGGGAGCCGGAGGAGGCCGTCGCCATCGTGCGGGCCTGCGGCCGGCTGCCGCTCGCGATCCGGGTGGCCGGGGCCCGGCTGGCGGCCCGTCCCGGCTGGTCCCCGGCCGTGCTGCGGCGGCGGCTCGACGACGAGACGCTCAGGCTCGCGGAGCTGCGCGCCGGCGACCTGGAGGTGCGGGAGTCCTTCGACCGCAGCTATCGCCTCCTGCCCGACGACGCCGCGCGCACGTTCCGCGCGCTCGGCCTGCTCGGCACCCGGCCGCTGCCCGGCTGGGTGGTCGACGCCGTGCTCGACCGGCACCGCAGCGACGACGTGACCGACGTGCTGGTCGACGCGAACCTGCTGCGCCCGGTGGGGACCGACCTCCTCGGCCAGCCCCGATACAGGCTGCCCGAGCTGCTGCGCGTCGACGCCAGGGACAAGGCGGGGGAGGTGGACATGCCGGCGCTGGCGCGCGTGGTCGCGGGCTGGACGGCCGCCGCGGAACACGCAACGGCCCGGCTGCCCACCACGGTCTTCCGGCTGGCCTCGCCCGCCGCCCGGCGCTGGCGGCTGCCCGACGACGCCCTGCGCCGGGTCGCCGCCGATCCGGTCTCCTGGTTCGGCGCCGAGCACGAGACCCTGGTCGAGGCCGTACGGCTGGCCGCGGAGGCGGGGCTGGCCGGCGCCGCCTGGGGCCTGGCGGCGGCGCTCGTGCCCTACTTCGACCTGCGCTGTCATTTCGGCGCCTGGGCGGAGACCCACCGCGTCGCCCTGGAGGCCGCCCGCGCCGCCGGGGACCGGGCGGGCGAGGCCGCCATGCTCCGGGGACTCGGCCAGGTGGCCCTGTATCACGACAGGTACGCCCAGGCGGCCGGCATGTTCCGCCGCTCCCGGGTGCTCTTCCGCACGCTCGGGGACGTCAGAGGCGAGGCCGTCTCGGTCTGCGGGCTGGGCGCGGTCGGCCAGTTCCGGGGCGACAGGGCCGCCGCGTCCCGGCACTTCCGCAGGGCACTCGGGATGTTCGTGTCGCTGGACGACCGGTCGGGCGAGGCGTACGCCCGGCAGGCGCTCGGGCGCACCTGCCTGAGCGCGGGCGACCTGGACGGCGCCGCCGACTGGCTCGGCGGCGCGCTGCGCATGGCGCGGGAGCTCGGCGACGCCCACCGGGAGGGCTGCGTGTCGCTCCAGATCGGCCGCCTGCACGACCTCGCGGGGGAGACCGGGCGGGCGATGCGTGCCCAGGGCCGCGCGCTGACGATATTCGAGGGCTTCGGCGACCGGCACTGCGCGGCGTACGCGATGCAGGGCCTGGGCGGGCTCCAGGCGGCCAGGGGTGACTGGCGGCACGGCTCGGCCCGGCTGGAGAGCTCGCTGGCGATCTTCCGGCAGCTCGGCGACCGGAGCGGGGAGGCGGCCACGCGGCGGCTGCTCGGCGAGCTGCACCGTTCGTCCGGGCGGCGCGCGCTCGCCCGCGGCTACCTCCACGCGGTCACGGCACGGCAGGCGGCGGAAGACACGGCGATTTCTCATGATTAGACCGTCATCACCGGGGCATCAGAGGCGTCGTGGGTGCTGGATGGCTCTCCCGCTGGCCGGTGATCCGGCAGCTCAAGGGAGAGGACGGCAGAGGGCAGGCGGCGCGCTCGGCGCGTACGGACGCTCTACGGCCCCGGGTCGAGGGGGCCGATACGGTCGCGCGTTCCGTCTGTCCCTACTGCGCCGTGGGCTGCGGCCAGCTCGTCTACGTCAAGGACGGCAGGGTCACCCAGATCGAGGGCGACCCCGGCTCGCCGATCTCGCGCGGGCGGCTCTGCCCGAAGGGATCGGCCAGCAAGCAGCTCGTCACCCATCCCGGCCGTCAGACGACGGTCCTCTACCGCAGGCCGCACGGCACCGAGTGGGAGCCGCTCGACCTCGAGACCGCGATGGACATGATCGCCGACCGGGTCGTGCGGACCCGGCGCGAGACCTGGCAGCAGACGCACGAGGGGCAGGAGGTCAGGAGGACTCTGGGCATCGCCGGCCTGGGCGGGGCGACGCTCGACAACGAAGAGAACTACCTGATGAAGAAGCTCTACACCGCCCTCGGCGCGATCCAGGTCGAGAACCAGGCGCGCATATGACACTCCTCCACCGTCCCCGGTCTGGGGACCAGCTTCGGGCGTGGCGGCGCGACCCAGTATCAGCAGGACCTGGCCAACGCTGACTGCATCGTCATCCAGGGCTCCAACATGGCCGAGTGCCATCCGGTGGGGTACCAGTGGGTGATGGAGGCGCGTGCGCGCGGCGCGAAGGTCTTCCACATCGACCCGCGCTTCAGCCGGACCAGCGCGACCGTGGACAGGTATCTCGCGATCCGCGCCGGCACCGACATCGTGCTGCTCGGAGCGCTGATCAACTACGTGCTGTCGAACGGGCTCGACTTCCGCGAGTACGTCCTCGCGTACACGAACGCCGCGACCCTGGTGAACAGGGACTTCCGCGACACCGAGGACCTCGACGGCCTGTTCTCCGGCTTCGACGAGGAGACCGGCAGGTACGACCCGTCGACCTGGGCGTACGAGGGCGATGTGCCCGGGGAGGAGGAGCCGGTCGAGGGCGGCGAGCGCCACGCGGAGGCGGCGGGGTCCGACTCGTACGGCGCGCGCGGCGCCGGCGCGAGCGCGACGCCGCCGAGCGACCCGACGCTGACCGACCCGCGGTGCGTCTACCAGATACTCAAGCGGCACTACTCGCGCTACACGCCGGAAATGGTCGAGGAGCTGTGCGGCATCCCGCCGGAGCTGTTCCTGGAGCTGGCCGAGGCGGTCACGGCCAACTCGGGCCGGGAGCGGACCACGGCGTGGGTCTACTCCGTGGGCTGGACGCAGCACTCGGTCGGCGTGCAGTACATCAGGGCCGCCGCGATCCTGCAGCTCCTGCTCGGCAACATGGGCCGCCCGGGCGGCGGCATCATGGCGCTGCGCGGGCACGCGAGCATCCAGGGCTCCACCGACATCCCGACCCTGTTCAACCTGCTGCCGGGATACATCGCGATGCCGCACGCCCACCGGCACGACAGCCTCGACCACTACCTGGAACAGGAGGGCGCCGACACCGGCTGGTGGGGCAACAGGCGGGCGTACGTCGTCAGCCTGCTCAAGGCGTGGTGGGGCGACGCGGCGACCGAGGCCAACGACTACTGCTTCGACTACCTGCCGCGGCTGACCGGCGACCACGGCCACTACGCGACCGTGATGGGCCAGATCGACGGCACGGTCAAGGGCTACTTCGTCGTGGGCGAGAACCCGGCCGTCGGCTCGGCCAACGGCAAGGCGCAGCGGCTGGGCCTGGCGAACCTCGACTGGCTGGTGGTCCGCGACCTCATGCTGGTGGAGACCGCGACGTTCTGGAAGGACGCGCCCGAGATCGAGACGGGCGAGCTGCGGACCGAGGAGATCGGCACCGAGGTCTTCTTCCTGCCGGCCGCGAGCCACGTGGAGAAGGAGGGCACGTTCACCAACACCCAGCGGCTGCTGCAGTGGCGGGAGAAGGCCCTCGACCCGCCGGGCGACTGCCGCAGCGACCTGTGGTTCTACTACCACCTGGGCAAGCGGATCAGGCAGCGGCTCGGCGACGACGACATCGACCGGCCGGCGAGGGAGCTGACCTGGGACTACCCGGAGATCGGCGCGCAGCGCGATCCCGACGCCGCGGCCGTCCTGCGCGAGATCAACGGCACGGCCGCCGACGGCCGCCTGCTGGCGTCGCTGCGCGAGCTGAAGCCCGACGGCTCGACGAGCTGCGGCTGCTGGATCTACTGCGGGGTGTACGCCGACGGGGTCAACATGGCGGCCCGGCGCACGCCGCACACCGAGCAGGGACCGGTCGCCCTCGAATGGGGCTGGGCCTGGCCGGCGAACCGGCGCATCCTCTACAACCGCGCCTCGGCCGACCCGCAGGGCCGCCCGTGGAGCGAACGGAAGAAGTACGTCTACTGGGACGGCGCCAAGTGGACCGGGCCCGACGTGCCGGACTTCGAGGAGGACAAGGCGCCGGACTACCGGCCGCCCGAGGGAGCCAAGGCCGAGCACGCGCTGGCCGGGACCGACCCGTTCATCATGCAGTCGGACGGCAGGGGCTGGCTGTACGTCCCGTCCGGCCTGTCCGACGGGCCGCTGCCCACCCACTACGAGCCGCACGAGTCGCCGGTGCGCAACGCGTTGTACGGGCAGCAGGCCAACCCGGCCCGCCGGACCGTCGACCGCCCGGAGAACCCGTACAACCCGGCGCTGTCGCCCAGGTTCCCGTACGTCTACACCACCAGCCGGCTCACCGAGCACCACACGACGGGCGCCATGAGCAGGCCCCTGCCCTACCTCGCGGAGCTCCAGCCGGAGGCGTTCTGCGAGGTGTCGCGGGAGATGGCCGAGGAGCTCGGCCTGGAGAACGGCGCCTGGGCGACGATCGTCACCGCGCGGACCGCGATCGAGCTGCGCGTGCTCGTGACCGGCCGCGTACGGCCCCTGCGGCTGAACGGCCGGACCGTCCACCAGGTGGTCATGCCGTACCACTGGGGATACAGCAGCGGTGGGGTGATCACCGGGGACATCGTCAACGATCTTCTGCCGATCGTGCTCGACCCGAACGTCTACATCCAGGAGAGCAAGGCCGGCACCTGCGACGTCCTGCCGGGGCGGCGTCCGCGCGGCTCCGCGCTGCTCGACCTGATCGAGAGGTATCGCGATGGCT
This sequence comes from Microbispora rosea, assembly GCF_900156315.1. Taxonomy (GTDB): domain Bacteria; phylum Actinomycetota; class Actinomycetes; order Streptosporangiales; family Streptosporangiaceae; genus Microbispora; species Microbispora rosea. The sequence continues at coordinate 11,844 of NZ_FTNI01000027.1, forward strand.
GAGCGGATGGGGTTCTTCACCGACACGACCGTCTGCATCGGGTGCAAGGCCTGCGAGGTGGCCTGCAAGGAGTGGAACGACGTGCCGGACGACGGGTTCGTGTTCCGGGCCACCTCCTACGACAACACCGGCGCGCTCGGCGCGAGCACCTGGCGGCACGTGGCGTTCGTCGAGCAGGACGGCCGGTGGCTGATGTCGTCGGACGTGTGCAAGCACTGCACCCACGCCGCCTGCCTCGACGTCTGCCCCACCGGCGCGTTGTTCCGCACCGAGTTCGACACCGTCGTCGTGCAGGCCGACGTCTGCAACGGCTGTGGTTACTGCGTGCCCGCCTGCCCGTACGGGGTGATCGACCGCAGGGAGGACGACGGCCGGGCGTGGAAGTGCACGCTCTGCTACGACCGCCTGCGCGGCGGCATGGAGCCCGCCTGCGCCAAGGCGTGCCCGACGAAGTCCATCCAGTTCGGGCCGCTCGACGAGCTGCGGCAGCGGGCCGAGGAACGGGTCGAACGGCTGCACGCCGAGGGCACGACGGAGGCCCGGCTGTACGGCGCGGATCCCGACAACGGGGTGGGCGGCACGGGCGCGTTCTTCCTCCTGCTGGACGAGCCGGAGACGTACGGCCTGCCGCCGGATCCCGTGGTGACCACCCGCGACCTGCCCGCGATGTGGCGCTGGGCGGGCGGGGCGGCGCTCGCCCTCGCCGCAGGCGTGGCCGTGTGCTTCGCCGGGAGGAAGCCGTGATCGTTTCTGTGGGGAGGACCTGATGCCGAGGCGCCGGGACGAGATGGTGCCGGACGCCGAGTTCCGGTCGTACTACGGCCAGCCGGTCCTCAAGCCGCCCATCTGGCACGAGCCCCACATGCCGGCGTACCTCTACCTGGGCGGGCTGTCCGGCGCGGCGGGCGCGATGGCGGCGGCCGCCCGCCTCACCGGGCGGGATCGGCTGGAACTGGCCGCTCGGATGGCCGCCTTCGCCGGGGCGAGCGCCGGAACCGTCTTCCTGGTGGCCGAGCTGGGCAGGCCGATGCGCTTCCTCAACATGCTGCGGGTGTTCAAGCTCACCTCGCCGATGAGCGTCGGCTCCTGGACGCTGGCCGCCCACAGCGGGCTGACCGGCGTCGCGGCGGGCTCCGCGGTGACCGGCCTGCTGCCCCTCGCGGGCGACGCCGCGACGCTCGCGAGCGGCCTGACCGGGGTGGCGATGGCCACGTACACGGCCGTCCTGCTGGCCGACACGGCGGTCCCCGCCTGGCACGAGGGGATGCGGGAGCTGCCGTTCCTGTTCTCGGGGAGCGCGCTCGCCTCCGCGGGTGCGGCCCTGATGCTGACCACGCCCCGGGCGCTGGCCGGGCCCGCCCGCGCCGCCGCGGCGGCGGGCGCCATGGCCGAGGTCGTCGCCGGCGGGCTGATGGAGCGCCGCCTCGGTCTCGTCGGCGAGCCGTACCGCGAGGGCAGGGCGGGCAGACTCATGCGGGCCTCCCGCGCGCTCACCCTCGGCGGCGGCCTGCTCGCCACGGTCGCCGGGCGTAGCCGGACCCTCACCGCGCTGTCCGGGCTCGCGATCACGGCCGGGGCCCTGTGCACCCGGTTCGGCGTGCTGGAGGCGGGCCGGGCCTCGGCCAAGGACCCCAGGTACACCGTCGTGCCGCAGCGCGACCGCCTCGACGCCGGCCAACCCGCCTCCGTCCCCGGCCGCTGAAAAGGGTTCGAGAGACGATCGACGAGCCTGGTAGCGTGCCGGTGACCGTGACCCGCCCAAGGAGGTGAGACCCATGAACGCAGGATCGACGTGGGTGCTCCCCCTTCCCACCACGGCCGGGCGACTGACATAGGTGTCGCCGGGAGCGCCTCGACAACAAGGCTCTCCCGAAAGGCAACACCTGTGCACTCTCTGCAGTTCACCGCCGCGTCGTCCTCGAACGGCATGGTCGAACGCGACTTCACCGTGGGCGACGTCCCCGGAGTTCTCTGGTCGCCGGCTCCCGGCGCCGAGCGGGCGCCCCTGGTCCTGATGGGCCACGGCGGCGGCAACCACAAGAAGCATCCGGCGATGGCCGGCCGCGCCCGCCTCCTCGTGGCCGGCTGCGGCTTCCACGTCGCCGTCATCGACGCGCCCGGTCACGGCGACCGGCCGCGCACTGCGCACGACGAGCAGGAGATCGCCGAGCTGTTCCGGGCGAGGGCGGCGGGCGAGCCCGAAGGACCGATCGTCGTCCGCTACAACGCCCACCTGGCGGAGCTCGCCGTGCCCGAATGGCGGGCGACTCTGGACGCGCTCCAGGAACTTCCCGAGATCGGCGCCGACAAGCCGGTCGGCTACTTCGGCATCAACATGGGCACCGCGATCGGCATACCGCTCGTGGCGGTCGAACCCAGGATCACGGCCGCGGTCTTCGGCCAGCACTGGCCCGATGTCCTGGTCGAGAAGGCGAAGCAGATCACCGTCCCGATCGAGTTCGACATGCAGTGGGACGACGAGCACATTTCGCGCGAGGCCGCTCTCGCGCTGTTCGATGCCTTCGCCTCGAAGGAGAAGACGTTGCACGCCAACGCGGGCAGGCACAAGGAACTGCCCAGGTTCGAGGCCGACAGCGCGGTCCGGTTCTTCGCCCGGCACCTCGGCCGAGCGGTCACCCCGCCGGCCTGACGTTACGGTCGCGGCGTCCGGCTCGCCGGCCGGGCGCCGCGGTCCCCGGGTGCTCACCGCGTCTTGGGGAAGGCGGCGCGGGGTCCGGGTCCGCTGAGGATGAAGGCGACCGCGATCAGGGGCAGGACGCTCATGGCCTGCATCACGGCGTACCACGCCGGGCAGATGCCGGGGATCAGGTCGACGCCGATGATCGCGATCGGCATGGTGACCGTAATGACGCGCATGCGCTCGAAGCTGCGCCGCGACCCCTGCGAAGCACGCACGATCATCCGGTGGAGCATCGGGGCGATGGCGAGCAGTATGACCGCCCGGGCCCACATGAACGTGGTTCCCGGCTGATCGACGATCGACAGCACGGCGACCGTCGCGAGGGTGATGCCGCAGATCATGCCGGAGAGCGTGACGCACTTCTTCGCCAGGTCGAAGGCCTCGTGGGTGCGGGAGTCGTCGATGGTGCTCATGTCTTTCTCCTCCTTCTCGTCGTGGTCTCGACGCTAGGGAGGGCACGGGCGGGGCGGTATGCGTCTGGACGTACGGAGGGGTGGGGCCAGACCCACTCCGGGGGCGATCGGCTGGGCGCAGGGCTCTGTGCGGTACACAGTGGAAACATCACGCCGTACCGGCCCGGACCGGGCGCATTGCCGAACCGCCTCGGAAACCGGGGTCGTGGAGTACGAAGGAAGGCTCATGCGACAGCTGGTGTCGTGGCCGGTGAGTGCCGCCGCAGGGTTCGTGCGAACGTGCGTCGTGCTGGTCGTCAGCATGCTGGTCCCGGCCGTGTGGGCCGCCGCCGCGGGGCTGTGGATGTGGTGGTGGGGCGGCAACCCGTGGCCCGGGCTGGCGCCGCTCCTGTGGGCGTGCGTCGGCACCCTCGCCCTGTCCCGCCCGATCTGCCGGATGACCCGTTCCGTCGTGGCGAAGTGGACGGGCACCGTCATTCCCCCCGGATATCGGCAGGCGGCGCCGGTGGTGCGCATGTCGACCGGGTACTGGTGGAACGGGTTCTCCTACGAGCGCACCAGCCGCGACGCTCGCCGGGACCAGAGGATGCGGCTCTGGTGGAGTGATCCCGCCACCTGGCGTGACCTGCGGTTCGCGGTGATCGCTCCGTTCACTTTGGGAGTGATGGCGGCCGTCCCGCCGGCTGGAGTCGTGGCGGCGGTCGTCGGGTTCGCTCACCCGGCGCCTGCCATGCGTCTCATCGGGGTGCTCGGCGTGGTCGTGGCGATCGGCGCCGCCCCGTACGCCTGGCGGCCGGTCCGGCCGGTGGCCGTCCGGTTGCTGCGGCCGTCGCCGGCGATGGCGCTCGCGGACCGGGTGGATGAGCTGACGGCCCAGCGCGCGGACACGACGGTCGCGCAGGCCGCCGAGATCCGGCGCATCGAACGGGACCTGCACGACGGAGCGCAGGCGCGCATGGTCGCGCTCGGGATCTCCTTGGCGACCGTGGAGAAGCTGATGGAGACCGACCCCGACCGGGCCAAGGCGCTGTTGCGGGAGGCGCGAGCAGGGGCCACCGCGTCCCTGGCCGAGCTCCGCGACCTGGTCAGGGGCATCAGCCCGCCGGTGCTGACCGAGCGCGGGCTCGTCGACGCCGTTCGCGCTCTCGCCTTGGACAGCCCCCTCGAAACCGCCGTCAGCGCCGACCTCGGGCCGCGTCCGGATCCGCCGATCGAGTCCGCCCTGTATTTCGGCGTGGCCGAACTGCTCACCAACGCGGCCAAGCACGCCCGCGCGACCCACGCCGGGATCTCCATCGCCCGCACCAGTACCGGCACCGGCGCAGGCATCGTCGTCGACGTCGCGGACGACGGCACGGGCGGTGCCGGGGTGCGGCCGGGTGGCGGACTCGACGGGCTGCGCCGCCGCCTCGCGGTCTTCGACGGCACCCTGGAGATCACGAGCCCGGCGGGCGGTCCGACCCACGTGAGAATGGTCGTGCCATGCGAATCGTTGTAGCCGAAGACCTCTACCTCCTGCGCGACGGGATGGTCCGCCTCCTGGAGGCGTACGGGCACCAGGTGGTGGCGACGGCGACCACCGGGCCGGAGACGCTCGACGTGCTGCTGACCCAGCGGCCGGACGTCGCGGTCGTCGACGTCCGCATGCCGCCGACCCAGTCGGACGAGGGCCTGCGGGCGGCTCTCGAGGTCCGCCGCCGCGTGCCCGGACTGCCGATCCTGATCCTCTCCCAGCACGTCGAACAGCTCTACGCCCGCGAACTCCTGGCCGACGGCACCGGCGGCATCGGCTATTTCCTCAAGGAGAGCGTGTTCGACGCGGATCAGTTCGTCGACGCCCTGGAGCGGGTGGCCGGCGGCGGGACCGCAATGGACCCGGCCGTCATCGCCAAACTGCTGTCCAGCGGGTCGTCGAACCGGCGGCTCGAACGGCTCACGGAACGCGAACACGACGTGCTGGGCCTCATGGCCGAGGGGCTGTCCAATCAGGCCATCGGCCAGCGGCTCTTCCTCAGCGAGAGCGCCATCAGCAAGCACACGACCTCGATCTTCGGCAAGCTCGGCATCACCGACGACGGCAACAACAACCGCCGCGTCCTCGCCGTCCTCACCTACCTCAACAACGCCTGACGTGCTCCGCTACACCGGCCGGGGGCGGGCGTTGCGGAGGCGGCATTGCGGAGGCGTGACGACGATGCCCGCTGCACGCCCCGGCTTGCCGACCACCGCCGGCAAGGTGTCTGGTCACGTCCGAAACGTGCCGGTGCCCGCTGCCTCCCCACTGCTTGGCTGGGTGCACGCCCTCCACCCGCACCCTGGCCGAACGGACCCATGTCGACCACCACGCTCACCCGGCCCCGCTCGCCTCTCATCGGCTGGCTCGCCGTCACCTCGCTCATGCTGGGCATCTTCGCCATCGTCACCAGCGAAATCCTGCCCATCGGCCTGCTGCCCGCCATAGGCGCCGACTTCGGCATCTCCGACGGCACCACAGGGCTGACCATGGCCCTGCCCGGTCTCGTCGCCGCGGTCGCCGCGCCTACCGTCACACTGACCACCGCGCGCCTGGATCGCCGTGTGATGCTGTGCGTCCTCATGGGGGTGCTCGCGGCAGCCGATGTGCTGGCCGCAGTGGCGACCTCCTACTGGATCGTGCTGATCTCCAGGGTGCTCGTCGGCCTCACGATCGGCGGCTTCTGGTCCATCGGGGCCGGGCTGGCCGGCCGTCTGATGCCGCCGCACGCCGTCGGCGCCGCCACCGCTGTGATCTTCTCGGCCGTGCCGTTGGGCTCCGTGCTCGGCGTACCGGCCGGGACCTTCATCGGCAACGTCGCCGGCTGGCGGACCGCCTTCCTGGTCTTGGCCGTGCCGGCACTCCTGGTCCTTGTGACCCTGATACTGCTGCTGCCGCCGCTGCCCGCCCATCAGGTCACCAGCCCTCGCGTCCTGCTCGACCTGCTGCGCACCCGAGGTGCCGCCATCGCCTTGCTGGCCACGTTCCTCATCGTCTTGGCCCATTTCGGCACCTACACCTACGTCACCCCCTTCCTCCAGAACGTCACCGGCCTGCCTCCCGCCGCCGTCAGCGCCATCCTGCTGGCGTACGGCATCGCCGGAATCGCCGGCAACTTCCTGGCCGGCAAAGGCACAGTCACGCGGCTGCGATCGACCTTCGTGACCTGCGGCTGCCTGATCGCGGTCACGACCCTGCTGCTGCCCTCGGCCGGCGGCACAACCATCGGCGCCGTGGTGTCACTCGTGGTCTGGGGCTTGGCTTACGGAGGCGTACCCGTCTGTTCGCAGGCATCGTTCATCGCCGCCGCCCCTCGCACGCCCGAAGCCGCGACGGTCGTTTTCACCTCTGCCTTCCAGGCGACCTTCGCCCTCGGCGCGTTCCTCGGCGGACGCGTCGTCGACGCCTTCTCGGTCTCCACCGTGATGATCTGCGGCGGGCTGACCGCTCTTCTCATGGCGGCATCCCTGTGGTCACTCGGCAAACCCCGCTGACTCCTGTGGGCGCCGGGGGCGTGCGTTGCGGAGGCGGATGCCGCTCCAGCCCAGGGAACTGATGGTCACCGCGTCCCAGAACGGCCAGAGGTTGTCCAGCAGCCTGAGCTGGATGCCGGCCTCCTCGTGCAGCCGCAGCAGGTCGCCGACGGGTTCGGGCGGCCCGAGGGGTTCGACGGGCTCGGTGGCGACCACCGCGTTCGGCACCGGCTCCCCGAACGGGACGAACTTCTCCGCCGGGAAGCGGTAGGCGTACAGGCGGACGGTGAGGAACGCCTCCAGCCAGCCGTATTCGATGGCGTGGACGCGCCGGCCGCAGCCCGGCCCGATGATCCGGTGGTGGTCGTCGTCCGTGGTCGCCGGGGTCGTCCAGGCCATGGCCCGGGGACACTGGCGGGGGAACCAGTAGTCGGGACAGCGCTCAGCCGTCACCGCCCAGACGTACGCCTCCGGCTGCCGTGCGGTGGCGGCGACGTGCGGAACGAATCGGGTGATCTCGGGGTCCTCGGAGAAATGCAGCACCTCGCCGGGCTCAGGTCGCATGTCCCGGGTCTACCACGTGACCGCCCGGGGGATCACCGGTGAGCGCGGGCGGCGTCAGGCGAGCCGGATCGCGGCGGGCTCTGCCAGGACGAGTTCGCCGACGATCGGCGCGCCGGGGATCTCGCCGGCGACCAGCAGGCCGCCCGAGGTCTGGGCGTCGGCCAGCAGGAGCAGATCCTCCTCCCCGCACCGGCCCGGGTCGAGGTGGGGGCGCACCCAGTCCAGGTTGCGGCGGGTGCCGCCGCTGACGTGGCCGTCGCGCACCGCCTGCCGCGCGCCCTCCAGGTAGGGCACGGCCGCCACGTCGACCACCGCCGTGACGCCGCTCGCCCTGGCGAGCTTGTAGAGGTGGCCGAGCAGGCCGAATCCGGTCACGTCGGTCGCGCACCCGGCCCCGGCCGCCAGCGCCGCCCGCGAGGCGTCCCGGTTGAGCGTCGTCATGACCTCGACCGCCTGCGGGAACGCCTCGCCCGTCGCCTTGTGCCTCGTGTTGAGCACGCCCACGCCGAGCGGTTTGGTGAGGGAGATCGGGGTCCCTGCCCGGCCCGCGTCGATGCGCAGCAGCCGGTCCGGGTCGGCCAGGCCGGTGACCGCCATGCCGTACTTCGGCTCGGGATCGTCCACGCTGTGCCCACCCGCGACGTGGCAGCCCGCCGCCCGCGCCACGTCCAGGCCCCCGCGCAGCACCTCCCTGGCGAGGTCCATGGACAGCGTCTCCCTGGGCCAGCCCAGCAGGTTCACCGCCACGACCGGTTCGCCGCCCACCGCGTACACGTCGGATAGCGCGTTGGTGGCCGCGATCCGCCCCCAGTCGTACGGGTCGTCCACGACGGGGGTGAAGAAGTCCGCGGTGGCGACGACCGCCCGGCCGCCCTCGATCCTGACCACGGCCGCGTCGTCGCCGTCGTCCAGCCCGATGACCAGTTCGTTCGCGTACGCTGACGGGTCGGGGGCCACGAGCCCGGCCACGATGCTCTCCAGCTCGCCCGGGGGAATCTTGCAGGCGCAGCCGCCTCCGTGCGCCTGCTGGGTCAGCCGGATCCCGGCCCGTTCCGCCGTATCGGTCATGCCGCACCCGTTCTCGCGTCGTCCGTCCGCCACGCCGCCACACGGGCGCCGGCCCGGTCCCTACCCCGTTCCGGTTAGGTTTCTCCCTGGAGGTGTGTGGGCGCCTGGTGGCCCCCGCGGTCTTCAAAACCGACGAGGCCGAGGTCCTCGGCCTGGCGGGTTCGATTCCCGTCCACCTCCGCTCACCCTTCGCCTTCCCCCGTCAGGCCTCCGGCCCCACCTCCCACAACGCGGACATCGGAAGCGCCCGCATCCGATCCCCGAAGGGGAGCGCCTCCGGACCCGCATAGAGGACGTATCCGGCGATCAGCCGGTCGCCGAGCTTGCGAGCGAGTTTCCGAAGCCCTTGAAAGTCCTCGCCGCGAACGGTCTCCGCCGCCTTGACCTCGATGCCGATGATCTCCCCGGATGCCCTCTCCAGCACTCCGTCGACTTCCACTCCATCGCGGTCTCGGTAGTGGTAGAGCCTGACAGGTTCCTCGGTCCAGGTGAGTTGGCGGGCCAGCTCGCCGAGAGCGAAGTTCTCCAGGAGAGGCCCGACCGGGGCGGTGAAGTCCGTGGCGCGGGCGGGAGTGAGCCCTGCGAGATGAGCCCCGAGACCGGAGTCCACTACCAGCAGCTTCGGCGTCGCGATCGCGCGAGTGGTGGCGTTGGAGGACCACGCCGGTATTCGTCGGATCACGTATACGAGTTCGAGCAGATCGACATACCGCTTGGTGGTGGTGTGCGGCAGCCCCAGATCACGGCCGATGTTGTCGATCACGGCCAGGCCGCCCATCCGGCCGCACAGGACGTTGAGCAGGCGACGCATGTCGGCGGGGCGTTCGATGTCGGAGACCTGTCTGACATCACGATTGATCAGATCCGAGATGTACGACTCGAAGAAGCGGGCCCTCCTCCGGTGAGTCGGCCGGTGGACTGCTTCCGGATAGCCTCCTCTCAGTGCACGGTCCACGTAGTCGGCCCGACGAAGGCGCGTCCTCGGGACCTTGAGGTCAGGCCCTTCCTGGAAGGCGGCGTCGACGAAACCATCCGGGCTTCGCTCGATCTCGCCCTGTGAGAGCGGCCACAGCTCAATCGTCTCCGACCGGCCGGGTAGTGCGTCCGGCAGGTCTCGCAGGCCCAGAAGCCGGGCGGATCCCGTTAGTAGGAAGCGTCCAGGCCGCGGATCCGCGTCGACCACGCGTTTGATCGACAGAAGCAGCTCGGGAACGCGTTGGATCTCGTCGATGAGCAGAAGCCCGTCGTGGCGCACGATGCCGTCCGGATCGTTCCGCGCGGCCGAACGTACGGCGGCTTCGTCGAGATAGATCTCGCGAGCCCCGGGCGAGCGTCGCACGATCGCTTTCGCCAGAGTGCTCTTGCCGACCTGGCGGGCACCGTTGATCACGACTACGCGAGTGTCCGTCAGTGCCTCTAGTGCCATGACTTCCACACGCCTGGGATAGAGCGTGAGCTCATCGACGTCCACCAGCTCAGGATAGGGTGAGTGGCCAGATCGGTGGTAGATCTGCCGGTACCTCCGTGGTAGATCTGCCGCAGTAGTTGTGGTGGATCTGCCGAGTGATCTGTGGTGAATCTGCCGGAAGATACGCGGTGGATCTGCCGGAAGATACGCGGTGGATCTGCCGGGTGGGGCCCCGTCGACCGGGGCGGAGCGGACGAGTGGATCGGTCGGCCCCACATCCTCAGGCGCTCCGCATTCGTACACCATCACGATCACGACGTCGGGCAGGCCGGAATCCCTGCGGCATCTGACCGGATTGTTGACGGCGGACCTCGTCAAGACGGCGACTACTTCTTGCAAACAACTGATAACTATGAGTATGGATATCGGATGGCGTCGCAGGCCGCCCGACACCTGATGGAGGCACTCATGGAGTCCACTGTTTGGCCGGTCTACAGCCCGTTCGCGAAGATGCACTTCGGCAAGGGCCTCGAAGCCGGTCGCGCACAGGGCGAGGCGAGGGCGGTGCTGACCATCCTGGAGGCGCGCGGCATTCCTATCTCCGATTCCGACCGCGCTTTCATCAGGGCCTGCACTGATTTGGGCCTGCTGGACGGCTGGGTACGGCGCGCCGCTACCGCGACCTCGGCCGCCGACCTGTTCGCCGAGGAGTAGCCGGGGCTCCTTCGCGAGGGTGCCGGTCAGGAACGTCGGATTGACGCGGTTCGCGAGGCCGCGGCCGGCGACGCCCTGCAGAACATCCGCGGCGCGGTCCACTCAGCGGACCGGGCGTCAGGTGCGGCCGAGGTTGCGTGTGATCTCCCGCGACGCGCGCAGCACGAGTTCGGTGAGCCCGGCCGGCACCGCCGGTCGCACCGCGAGCGCGCTGATCGACGCGACGATCTCGCCGTCCGGGCGCCGGACCGGTACGGCCACGCAGCAGACGCCGGGAAGGACCTCCTGGTGATCGACGGCGACCGAACCCGACCGGCGGACGGACGCCTGGGCCCGCCGCCATTCGGCGAGCGTGAACCCCGGCGGCACCGCGTCGCCGTCCGGTCTCTGCGTCAGCAGCACCCGGCCCGCGGCGGTCGCCTCGGCCAGCTCGGAGCCCGGCAGGACCGGCGGCACCTCCTTGATCTCTCCCCGCGCCGCCGTGATGACCCTGACCCGCTCCCCTTCCAGCACGGTGAGGAACACGACGGTCGTGGTCAGCGCGGACAGCAGGCGCACGGGTTCGCGGGCGGCGGCCCGCAGCCGCGGGTCGGGGTGCCAGGAGCCGCCCAGGCGGGCGAGCCGCTGCCCGACGAAGTAGCGCTGCCCGTGCTGTTGCACCGCGCCGAGGTTCGCGAGCTGCCGCAGCAGGCGATAGGTGGTCGCCTTCGGAATGCCGGCGTCGCGGGCGAGCTCGGACAGACCGGCTCCCTCCTCGGCCGCCGAGAGGACGTCGAGCAGGTGGAACGCCCCTTCGAGCACGCCGCGTCCGTTCGCTGTCCCGGCCCGGACCGCCGGTTCCCGGCGAGGACCGGCGGCGGTGTGGTCCTGCGCATCCATGGGGCTCTCCTCCCGAGGCGGTCACCAGGGACTCGCGGACGAGGACTCCGCCGTTACCGTCGAAATCGGGAGAAGGGTGTCACCCGCCGGAGCGGCGGGGGAGCAGGCCGGGGTGGGCGGGGCACCGCCGCTGTAATTTGAAGTGTGGATCCACGGAGGCGGGTGCCGCGCACCGACGCCGTGCTGGCCGATCCGCGGCTGATCGCCGCCGTCGAGCGGCTCGGCCGTCCGGCGGTCAAGGACGCGGTCGTGAACGCGCAGCAGCGGGCGCGGCAGGGCGAGATCGAGCCGGAGGACGTCGCGGACGTCGCGCTGGCGGCGCTGCCGCGCCACGCCACGAGCCTCCGGCCTGTCATCAACATGACCGGCGTGCTGCTCCACACGAACCTGGGTCGCGCGCCGTTGTCCCCGGCCGCCGTGGATGCGGTGGCGGTGGCGGCGGGGGCGACCGACGTGGAGTTCGACCTGGCGTCGGGAGCGCGGGCGAGGCGGGGACGCGGCGCGATCGAGGCGCTCGCGCGGGCCGTGCCCGACGCCGGAGACGTCCACGTGGTCAACAACAACGCCGCCGCCCTCGTGCTGGCCGCCACCGCGCTCGCCGCCGGGCGGGAGATCGTGATCAGCAGGGGCGAGCTGGTCGAGATCGGCGACGGATTCCGCATCCCCGACCTGCTCGTGTCCACCGGCGCGTGCCTGCGCGAGGTGGGCACGACCAACCGCACCGCCCTGGCCGACTACCGCGACGTGCTCGGGCCGCAGACGGGGTTCGTGCTCAAGGTCCACCCGTCGAACTTCCGGGTCGAGGGCTTCACCGGCTCTGTCGAGGTGGCCGAGCTGACCGGGCTGGGCGTGCCCGTTGTGGTCGACATCGGTTCGGGGTTGCTCGAACGCGATCCCCTCCTGCCGGCGGAGCCCGACGCCGCGAGCGTGCTGCGGGCCGGCGCCGACCTGGTCACCGCGAGCGGCGACAAGCTGCTCGGCGGCCCGCAGGCGGGCCTGCTGCTCGGCCGCCGCGACCTGGTCGAACGGCTCAGGCGGCACCCGCTCGCCCGCGCGCTGCGCGTGGACAAGCTGACGCTGGCCGCGCTCGAGGCGACGCTGCGCGGCCCGGAGCCCCCCGTACGGCAGGCTCTCCACGCCGATCCGATCACCCTCGGGGAGCGGGCCGAGGCGCTGGCCAAGGCGCTGTGCCAGGCGGGTGTGGACGCGGCGGCCGTGCGCGCGGAGGCCACCGTAGGCGGAGGCGGAGCCCCCGGCGTGCGCCTGCCGAGCATGGCCGTGAGCCTGCCGGAACGGCTGGCCGCACCGTTGCGGCGCGGCGAGCCGCCGGTCGTCGGCCGGGTCGAGGGGGGCCGCCTGCTGCTCGACCTGCGCGCCGTGCCGCCGGACCGGGACGGCGAGGTCCTCGCGGCCGTCCTCAAGGCGACCTCCTGATGGCTCCGCGCATGCACGTCGTGGCCACGGCCGGACACGTCGACCACGGCAAGTCGACGCTGGTGCGGGCGTTGACCGGGATGGAGCCCGACCGGCTGACGGAGGAGCGCCGCCGTGGGCTCACCATCGAGCTGGGCTACGCCTGGACGACGCTGCCCTCCGGGGAGCGGGTGGCGTTCGTCGACGTGCCCGGGCACGAGCGGTTCCTCGGCACGATGCTCGCCGGTGTCGGCCCGGTGCCCGCCGTGATGTTCGTCGTCGCCGCCGACGAGGGGTGGATGCCCCAGTCGGAGGAGCATCTGGTCGCGCTGCGCACCCTCGGCGTACGGCACGGCCTGCTCGCCGTCACCCGGGCGGACCTCGCCGACCCCGCCTCCGTCCTGGAGGACGCGCGCGACCGGCTGGTGAAGGCCGGGCTGGGCGAGGTGGAGGCCCTGGCGGTGAGCGGGCGTACCGGCCAGGGCCTCGACGGGCTGCGGGCCGCCCTCGACCGGCTGGTGGCGGCGCTGCCCGCGCCCGATCCGCGAGCTCCGGTGCGGCTGTGGATCGACCGGGCGTTCAGCGTGCGCGGCAGCGGGACCGTCGTGACCGGCACGCTGCCCGCCGGCCGCGTCGAGGTGGGCGACGAGCTGGAGCTGGACGGCGAGCCCGTGCGGGTGCGCGCCCTGGAGTCGTTGAAGGAGCACGTCGAGTCGGTCACCGGGGTCGCCCGGGTGGCGCTCAACCTGCGCGGTCGGATCGCGCCGCAACGCGGGCACGCCCTCGTTACGCCCGGCGCCTGGACGGCGACGAGCCTGGCCGACGTGCGCGTGACGATGGCGGAAGGCGCGCGCGGGCCGCTGCCGGCGCGGCTCACCGCACACATCGGCTCGGCGTCGGTGCCGTGCGAGGTGCGGCCGCTCGGCGCCGAGGCCGAGGGGGCGGCGGCCCGGCTGCGCCTGTCCCGGCCGCTTCCCCTGCACCTGGGCGACACGCTGCTGCTGCGCGACCCGGGCCGGGGGCAGGACGAGCTGCGGGTGCTCGCGCGGGCGACCGTGCTCGACGTGCGTCCCCCGGAGCTGCGCCGCAGGGGGGCGGCCAGGGAGCGGGCGAAGGCGCTGGCGGACGCGTCGGCGGACGCGGCGTCCCTCCTGCGTACGCACCTGCTGCTGCGCGACGGCGAGTTGGCCGCGATGGGCTGCCCGCCGGAGGGGCGGCCGGTGGCCGCCGGCTGGCACGCCGACCCCGATCACTGGTCGGAACTGTCCACCCGGCTGCCCGAGGTCGTGCGGCGATACGCCGCCGATCACCCCTTGGAGCCGGGGATGCCGGTGGAGGCCGCCCGCCACGAGCTGGGCCTGCCCGACCGCCGGCTCGTCACGGCACTCGTACGGCCGCCGTTGACGGTGGCCGACGGGCGGATCACCACGACGGGCCGCGTCGTGGCCGGGACGGCCGGGCTGCCCGCCCCCGTCGCCCGGGCGGTGCGGGCCCTGCTGGACGACCTGGCCACGGCCCCGTTCCAGGCGCCGGACGCCGGGCGGCTGGCCGCGCTGGGGCTCGGGCCACGCGAGCTCGCCGCCGCCGTACGCGCCGGGGCGCTGCTGCGGGTGGCCGAGGGCGTCGTGCTCGCGCCGGGCGCCGACGCACGTGCGGCGGCGCTGCTGGCCCGGCTGCCGAAGCCGTTCACGGTCAGCCAGGCCAGGAGCGCGCTCGGCACCAGCCGCAGGGTCGCGGTGCCGCTGCTGGAACACCTCGACCGCAGGGGCCTCACCGAGCGGGTGGACGAGGTCCACCGCCGCTGCCGGCCTGCCGGCTGACCCGGCTCCGACGGCGCTCACGCCTCCGGGACGTCACGCTTGCCGGCCGAGGGGTTGCCGGGGTCGACGCCGAAGCTGATGATCCGCCGCGGATGGACGCGGATGATCGGGCCGGGCAGCGGGGCGTTCGAGCCGGCGGCTTCGGTGAGCGCCTCGCCCCACCCGCGTATCTCCAGGCAGCGCACCTGCCAAGGATCGACGGACGGGACGTCGTCGACGACGAACGCCACCTTGCCGTTGGCCAGCACGTTGCGGAACTTGCGGCTGGCCGCCATGTCGCGCCCTCCGATGTCGATCGTCCGGAGCTCCTGGTTGTAGCGGAATCCGACCGGGCTCACCTGGAGCGTCCCGTTCGGATGGAGCGTGGCCAGGCGCCCGATCCGCTGACCGCCGAGGTACTCGATCTCGCGCTCTGTGAAGATCATGCCCTCATCCTGTTCAAGTAAGTGATTGATATTTGTCACTCAACCACATGAATGGCTAAGGTGCGGCGCATGGCTTCCTCAGCACGGCGCTCGCCACAGGAGCGCGGGAAGGCCGCGGAACGGACCCGCGAGCGGATCCTGGAGGCGGCGGTCGAAGAGTTCGGCGCGAAGGGGTACGCCGGAGCCCGCACGGCCGCCATCGCGGCGCGAGCGGGGGTCAACCAGCAGCTCATCTCGTACTACTTCGGCGGCAAGCAGGGGCTCGTCGAGGAACTGCGCCGCAGGTGGGCGCGGGCACAGGAGAGCGTGACGCCGCCCGGCGCGACGTACGCCGAGAGCGTGGCCGCCCACCTCGACGCGACGCTGGACGACCCGGATTGGTCCCGGCTCGTGGTGTGGCAGGCGCTGGGGGACGGCTTGGCCGCCGCGAGCGACGACGAATGGGCGGCGGCACAGCGAGACCGGCTGCGCCAGGCCGTGGAGCGGACCCGCAGGCGCCAGGAGGAAGGCGAGATCACCGGAGAGCTGGACGCCGAGTTCGTCCTGCTGGTCGCCTACGCGCTGGCCTTCGCGCCCATCGCGTTGCCCCGCATGGTCGAGGGGATCGTCGGCGCCGATCCGCTGTCCAAGGACTACCGCGAGTGGGTCGTCGGCCAGCTCGCCAGGATGACGAGGAGAGACGCATGAGCAGGACGGTCGCGTTCTCCGCCTACGGCGGCCCGGAGGTGCTCGAGGTCGTCGAGACGGCGCCGGACGAGCCGGGGCCCGGCGCGATCCGGGTCCGGGTGCGGGCGGCGGGCGTGCAGCCGTTCGACGCGCTGTTCCGCGGCGGGGGCGCGCACGCCTACATGCCCGCGACGTTCCCGCAGCGGCTGGGCAACGAGTTCGCCGGTGTGATCGACGCCGTGGGGGAGGGCGTCACCGCCCTGACCGTCGGCGACGAGGTCGTCGGCTGGGCGATGCTCGCGTCGTACGCCGAGCACGTCGTCGTCCCGGCCGGGCAGGTGGTGCCGAAGCCCGCGTCGATGCCGTGGCCGGAGGCCGGGGTGCTGTCGGCGTCGGGGCAGACCGCCGGCACCGCGCTGGAGAGGCTGCGCGTCGGCTCCGGCGACACCCTTCTCGTGCACGCGGCGGCGGGCGGGGTCGGCACGTTCGCCGTGCAGATCGCCCGCGCGCTCGGGGCGACGGTCATCGGCACCGCGAGCGAACGCAACCACGCCTTCCTGCGCGACCTCGGCGTGATCCCCGTGGCGTACGGCGACGGGCTGGCCGAGCGGGTGCGGGCGGCCGCCCCGGACGGCGTGGACGCCGCGCTCGACGCGGCCGGGACCGTGGAGGCGCTCGAGGTCTCGGCGGCGCTGGTGGCCGACCGGACGCGTGTCGGCACCATCGCCTACCAGCCCGCCGCCGACCGGATCGGCGTCCAGCGGCTGGGCACCGAGCGCTCGGTGGACCGGCTCGCCGGGCTGACGGCCCTGTGGGAGAAGGGCGACCTGAAGGTGCGGATCCAGGAGGCGATCCCGATCGAGGAGGTGGCGCGGGCACACCGGCTGATCGAGACCGGCCACACCACCGGCAAGCTCGTTCTGATCTTCTGATCTTCTGCGCGGGCGCTCGGCCTTGGGCGTTCCCGCCGCGGACGAGATGGGTGGTCACGCCCTGAGCTCGCCGCCGAGGGGAGCAGAGGGGTAGCCCGGCACCCCGCCGCGTACCTTCCACGGCTCGTGGACCAGGTCGCCGGGCAGCGCCGCGAGCTCGGGGACGTAGCGCCGCACGTACTCCCCCTCCGGGTCGAATCTCTTCGCCTGGCGCAGGGGGTTGAGCGTGCGGTAGGGCCGGGTGTCGTTGCCCGTGCCCGCGACCCACTGCCAGTTGCCGCAGTTGTTCGGCATGTCGCCGTCGAGCAGCCACTCGGCGAAGTGCTCCAGCCCGGCCCGCCAGTCGATCCCGAGGCGCTTGGTCAGGTAGGAGCCGGTGACCAGGCGCACCCGGTTGTGCATCCAGCCCTCGGCGCGAAGCTGGCGCATGCCCGCGTCGACGATCGGGACCCCGGTCGCGCCCTCCCGCCAGGCGGCCTCCGCCTCCTCGTCGCGCCGCCACTCCACGTTCCTCGGCCGGTAGTCGCGCCGGCCCATGTCCGGGAACGCGTCGACGACCTGGTAGTGGAAGTCGCGCCAGCACAGTTGCCTCACGTACTCCTCGCCGCCCGGTCGTCCGCAGGCGCGATCCACCACCTCGGACGGCGACAGGCAGCCGAAGTGGAGGTAGGCGCTCAGCATCGAGGTGCGCCCCGCCATCCGGTCGCGCGTCTCGGCGTAGGAGGCCAGGCCGTCGCCCACCCACCGCTCCAGCCGCCGCCGCGCCTCGTTCTCCCCGCCCCGCACGACCCCGTACGGCTCGGGGGACGCCTCGGGCAGGAAGCCGGGATCGACGCCGGGCGGCAGGCACAGGCGGTGGGGCGCGCCGAGGACCGGCCGTCTCGCGGTGGCCGACCAGGCCCGCCAGTAGGGCGAGAAGACGCGGTAGTGGCTCCCGCTGCCGGGCCGCAGTGCGCCGGGCGGCACCACGGTCACGCCGGGGAAGAGGCGGAACTCCAGCCGGTGGGCTCGGCACTCCTCCGCCAGGCGCCGCTCCCGCCGCCGCGCCAGCGGGCTGACGTCCTCGCTCGCCCAGATCGCCGTCGCGCCCGTCTCCCCGGCCGTCCGTACGGCGTGGGCCACCGGGTCGCCGTGCCGTACGACGAGGTCCCCGCCGAGCGCGCGCAGGGACGACTGCAGGTCGTGGAGGGACGCGTGGAGGAAGTCGCGGCGGTGCCGGGCCCCGATGGCGGGGTCGAACACGAACAACGGAACGACGCGCCGGGCCACGGCGCACGCCTCGGACAACGCCGGGTGATCATGAATTCGCAGGTCCCGGTTGAACAGCACGACGACGGCCTCCACGCACGTCTCTTCGCGGTTCCGGGCACCGGTGGTTGCGGGTGGGCGGGTAGATCGCCCATCCACGCGCGCCCGACCCGGCGAACACGAAGCAGGCCGCGGTCAGTGCAACGAACGCGACCATGGAGAAGAGGGAGTGGAGAACTCCCTGCCGGGTGCTGTGCTCAAGCCGGTCGGGAGTTCCGGGAGGAAAGCCGCTCACCGGATCCGTAGGGAAGATTCCCCCAGTGACCATGCCGATCGCCCAGACGCCGACCAGGAGCGCGCCCCAGTGTGAGGGGCCGGCACGCCAGAGGCCGACGGCGAAGGCCAGGGAAAGCAGGCCCGCGACGAAGAAGTTGGCTGTCTGGGCCCATCCGCGGTCGCCGATGGCGAGGGAGCTGATCGGATGGCGTCGCGGCCTGTATAGGCGCGTGCGGCGCCTTCGGTGAGGTACGCGACGGTGAAGAGGGGGCCCACGACCAACCCGCAGGCGAGCAGCAGTTGATCAACCATGACGTCAACGTGGGTAGGCGCCGACACGAGCGTCAATGCGAATTGACACGTGCCGGACCGCCTCGTGCCGGGAATTCGCGGAGATCGCGTTTCCGCGACCTTCGGCGGATGTTCCGGGGGACCGCGGCGGAGCTGCTTCACGCCGAGACCGAGCGTGCGCGTGCTGTAATGCCGAAAAAGCATGGAAGGCTGGTTATTCCCCGAAGATATGAAGGCTATTCACATCGGATGTGGCGAACGGATGACGGGTGAAAGGCGGGCATGGAAACGCGTCCGCCGCCGGTTGTGCCCGGTGCGTGAAAACAGAATGAAAGAGCAGGTCATCCGGCCTGTGGCGCGGTTAGTGCAGACATGATCAGTAACTTCTCCAGACAAGTTCGGAGATAGTAACGGCGCTGCGACCGGGCCCCTTTCGGATGACCATATAGGTGTTATTTGCGGCTTATCCTCAACTCAGGATTTCTCTGGTTCTTTTCCTTCCCAACACATCGCAGTCAGTCTAAGATCTCGTTCTATGTATCGGTATGCATCAAGATTTCCTGTTAGGCAAGTGCCATGCCTAAGTCGCAGGGATGCTCTGGCCGAACATGACGCCGTCGTCGTCCTCACCCCGATCCGGTGCGCATGAATCCGCCCGCCGGGGATGTGACGCTCGACCCCGGCCGGGGGATGGCATGGGTGGACGAGCACGGCGCCCACCTCGTCGACTACGCCTCCGGCCACCTCGAGTCCGGCCCCATGCTCGCGGCGGTGATCGCCGCGCTGGAGTCGTGTGCCGCCCGCGAACGGCCCGGGAACGTTTCAGACCGGGCCTGGCTGCTGTCCGCGTTGCGCCGTGAGGTCGCTACCGGCCCGGGACGGGGATTCCTGCCCGGGCCCGGCACCGGCGGCCCCGACCACCTCGCGGTGCGGCGCGCGTGGCGCCTGGCGGACCCGCTGGGCGCGGAGACGCTGCTCCTGCTCTACCGCCACGAACTCCCGCTTCGAGATCTCGTGTACGTGCTCGCGCTGCCGCTGAAGGAGGCCGGCAGGCTCATCGCGCGCACCCAGGACGTGGTGGAGATCCTCGTGAGCGGGCTGGACGGCCTCGCCAGGGGCCGGCCGATCTGCCCGGAGATCGCTCCGCTGGCCGCCGCCGTCTTCCCGGACGAGCACGGCGAGGCGGCCGACTTCGGTGCCGCCCGTACGGCGCTGCTCCGGCACATCGTGACGTGCGTGGTGTGCAAGCGGCCCATCAACATCCGATACACCGTTCCGCAGATCCTCTCCCGCCCTCCGGTCGCCGACCTCACGCCCGAGACCAGGCAGCGACTGCTGGACGCCCTGGGCAGGGCCAGGCACAGGGCCAGGCTCGCTCCGCCGTCCCCTCCGCCGGCCGCTCCGGCAGAGCGGGCGGGCCATCGGCCCCCCTCGTCGTTCGGCATGCCGCTGTCCGCTCCCGTGGACACCGCTCCCGCTCCTGCGCCAGCGCCCGCTCCTGCGGTGGCGCCCGCGACCGCTTCCGCGCCAGCCGTCCCCGCACCGGCGTCCCCTGCGGCGCCTCCGCCCGCTCCGCCGTCGATGCCGGCCGCTTCCGGCCTGTCGCCGGTCGGGTTCCGCGAGGAGTCCCGTCCGCCGTCCCGGGAGAGCAGGGGGGACCGGGAGGGCAGGGGAGATCGGGAGGGCAGGGGGGACCGCGAGCACACGAGACCCGGCCCCCTGGTCCCGCCCGCGCAGCCGGAAGCGCCGCGTCCTACCGGCACCGCGCCGGACGCCGGGGCCGAACCGCCCGAGCGCCCGGTGCGGGCCATCTCCCAGGAGGACACCCAGCCGAGCCTGCCGTGGTCGCCGGGAACGTTGAAGTCGCGCGCCGCGCAACGGCCCAACCCGTTCCCCGGGGCGGCGAGAGGGACGCACCCCACCTCGGGGGAGGGTCCCGCGCTGCCGCCGGGGCAGGACACGCCTCTCTACAACGCGCTCCTCTCGCAGATCAGGGCCAGGGAGGCCCTGGCGCACGCCGCCGAGGCGGTCCCGGCCCCTGTCCCTGCCCCCGCTCCCGCGCTCGTCCACGTCGCCGATGCCGCCCACACGGCGGGCGAGGTGGAGCTCGCCCGCAGACCGCCGGCCGGTGCGCAGATCAGGATCGTCCAGGTTCTGGCCCGGGTCGGCACGCTGCTTCGGGCGACCGCCTTGCGGATCGTCATCGTCGTCGTCGCGGGGGCGGCGGGGACCGTGACGGGAATCAACCTCTTCGCTCCTGCCCCCCAGTCCCAGAGAGGGTCGCCGGAGGCGAGCGCCGTGCAGGCGTCCGCGGATCCGGCGGGAACGGGGACGGGCGCGAACCCCGCGGCGGCCGGTGGAACGGACGGCGCGGCGGCCGGGGGAACGGACGGCGCTGCGGCGGGCGGCACCACGACCGGCGGCACCACGAGCACGGCCACCGGCACGCCGCAGGTCACGGTGACCGCGACCGCCGCTGGGGGCGGCACCGCCGGGGGCGCCGCGCAGCCCGGCGGACAGAGCACGGCGGCCGGGGGCACTGCGCAGCCCGGTGGACAGCAGGGCACGGCGGCCGAGGGCGTCACTGGCGAGGGTGCCACGCGGTCCGGCGGGCAGGGCGCCGCTCCCGACACCCCCGCATCTCCCGGCGCGTTCCTGATGGGCGCCTGGGGTGTGCAGGCGCCGTCCGTCGTCACACTCGACGCGTTCGGGAGGGGGACCCTCACTCTCTCGACGACCTCTGGAAAACCCGTGAAATGGCGGATATCGGCTCCCGGCCTGATGGTCGAGCCGTCCAGCGGAACGCTCAAGCCCGGGCACACCGACGTGCTCACCGTGCGCGCGTTGCGCGTCCGCTACTGGTGCGGGGTTCCCTCGCCCGTGACGGCGCCGCTCGAACTGCACGGCCCGAAGGGCAAAGGCACCGCCACCGTGCGATGGAGCACCTGCTGACCGCCCCTGTTTCCTCCTGTCCTCGGTGAAAGGACCCGCCCATGACCGAGATCCGCACTTCGGTGCCCACTCCTGCCGAGCAGTTCCCGGAGAGCGTGCCTCTCACGGCCGAACATCTGTTGACCAACCGCCGCATAGAGCCCACCGGTGGATGGCGGCGGCTCGTCTACCAGCTCTCCGGCGGCCGGATCATCCCCTCGGAGTCGGCGGCGGAGCTGGAACGGCGCACGCTGATCGCCCAGGCCCAGACACCCGTCGCCAGCGGTCACCACAGGATCGCGGTCATGAGCCTCAAGGGCGGGGTGGGGAAGACCACGACGACGGCGGCGCTGGGCAACACGCTGGCCTCGTTGCGCGGCGACCGGGTGATCGCCATCGACGCCAACCCCGACAGGGGGACGCTCGGCATCAAGGTCAAGTCGGAGACCGCGGCGACGATCAGGACCCTGCTGGCCGAGGCGCCGCACATCGTCAGGTACGCCGACGCCCGCGCGTTCACCTCGCAGTCGTCCGCCCGGCTGGAGGTGCTCGCCTCCGACACCGACCCGGCCGTCAGCGAGGCCTTCGACGCCGAGGACTACCGTACGGTCGCCAACCTGATCGAGCGCTACTACTCGATCTGCATCACCGACTGCGGCACCGGGCTCCTGCACGGCGCGATGGGCGCCACACTGGAGCTCGCCGACCAGATCGTGCTGGTCACCATGGTCGCGGTGGACGGCGCGAGCTCGGCCGCCGCGACCCTCGACTGGCTCACCGCCCACGGCCACGGCCACCTGGTGAAGAACGCCATCGTCGTGCTGAACGCGGTCGAGCCGAAGTCACACGTGGACGTCGACCTGCTCGAACGCCACTTCGCCGGACGCTGCCGCACGGTGGTGCGGGTGCCGTTCGACCCGCATCTGAAGGAGGGCGCGGAGGTCGACCTGGCCCGGCTGCGGCCCACCACCCGGGGCGCGTACCTGCGCCTCGCCGCGGCCGCCGGGCAGGCATTCTCGCAGCGGCAGGACCGGAGCAAGTAGTGGGACCGGTCATCCCCGATCCGGCGCTCGACTGGGACCTGGGACCACCGCGACGGTGGGATCCCCGGCACCTGATCGTCGCCGTCGCGGGGGTCGTCACCGTCGTGGCCGTCGCGGTGATCGTGCTGCAGACCCGGCAGGCCGCGCCGCCGCCCACGCCGGCGCGCGTCGTCGCGCCGGTCGTCGCGCTGGCGGTGCCCACCGGTCACGAGGGCGACGGGGGCTACCCCGTCGGCTTCCCCCACACCGAGATCGGGGCGGCGTCCGCCGCGGCCGCCGCCCTGGAGGCCGCCTGGACGCTCGACGTCGGCCAGGCGGAACAGGCGGCCGCGCTGTACGCCCCGCCGGACCAGCGTGAGGCGGCACGCGAGGGTGCCCGCGACGCCGTACGCGGCTGGCGGGAGACCCTCGGCCTTCCCCCCGAAGGCGAACTCCCCGCCGGGGCGGCCCTGCGGACGCAGACGATCGGCGTCCAGTGGAGGGTCCGCTCCGAGGACCAGGTGCAGGTCTCCGTCCTGGTTCAGGTCACGGCGGCCACGGGCGCCGGTGCCACCGGCCCCGTCTACTCCAGCCCCTACGCCATGAGCCTGCTGATGGCGTGGAAACCCGATATGCGTGGCGCGGACAAGGGCGACTGGGTGAACATCCCCGACCCGACCCCCCCGTCCGTGCCCGCAGCAGCTCTCCCAGGGACGCCCGAGTTCGCCGCGGCGGGCTGGAAGTCCCTCATCGGTCCCCGGCCCACTCCCTAGATCGAGGAAGAGCCCTCAATGACCCCCCGAATGTCCTCCCGGCGCGCCACCCTGGTCTCCGGCCTGCTCCTGGCCGCGGTATCCGCGACCGGCGGCGCCGTCGTCGCGCAGCCCTGGGCGGCCGTGGCCGAGCCCGGCCGGGACGCCCCCCCACCGATAGAAGGCGCCGCCGCCCTGGCCGCGCCCACCTCCGACGAGCCCGGCGGCGCCATGTCGTCCTCGTCGGATTCGTCGTCATCATCGGGCTCGGCGTCGGGTTCGGCGCCCGATTCCTCGTCGGGCGGTTCCGGAGGCGTGCGTGCCGGTGCGCACGACGACGCCGCGAACGCCCCGGACGGCGCCGCCTCCGACACCCGGACGGAGGTCAGGGCCGGCTCCGGTTCCTCCGCCGGTTCGTCCGATGCGGCCCGCGACTCCTCCGACGCCTCCCGTCGCTCCTCGCGTGGCTCCGATGGCGCCTCGGGCGCGGAGCAGGAATCGTCCCGCAGTACGGGTGATTCGTCCGGCTCCGCGGGCGACGGCCCCTCCGGGGACACCTCGAACACACCCGACCACACGACGATCGCGCCGAACCGTGCCCGCCACGAGCCCGACGGCGCCGGGAACGCACCACGCGGCGCCGGGAACGCGGCGGAGAACGACGCGCCTGAAACACAGACGGCGGACAGGGCCGGCTCGCGTTCCTCCGGAGGCTCGTCCGGTGCGTCGCGTGACTCCGCCGGCAGCTCCGATCGCCCCTCCCGGGAGTCACGGGAGTCCGCCGGATCATCCTCCGGCTCGTCCGGCGGTGCCTCGGGCACCGAGGCCGGCGCCTCCGCCCGCGACCGGACGGCCCACGAGACGCGTGATCGGGACCGTCAGGTCCGGAGCCGGAGGGCCCTGTCCGCGCCGAGGGTGCAGAGCAGGCCGGAGCCGAACGGCGGGCCGAGCGCGGCGGCGGCTCCGAAACCGGCGGCGGGCGGCGGCACCACCGCGACTCCCGGCCAGACGGGCCAGCCCGGCCAGAACAGCCAGCCCGGCCAGACCGACCGGCCCGGCCAGAACAGCCAGCCCGGCCAGACCGACCGGCCCGGCCTGTCAGGCCAGACCGGGCAGGGAGCGGCGGCGCCGACCGCGAGCAGCGGACCCACCGCGGCGGCGGCACAGAGCGCGGCGACACAGAGCGCGGCGACACCGAGTGCTGCGGCACAGAGCGCGGCGGCAAAGAATGCTGTGGCACAGAGTGCGGCGACACCGAGTGCGGCGGCAAAGAATGCTGCGGCACAGGGCGCTGTGGCACAGAGTGCTGCGGCGAAGAATTCTGCGGCTCGAGGGGCGGGTCCCGCCACTCCCGCACCCACCGCGAGCGGTGCGACCGCGCCCAAGGCGGGCAACGACCACACCGCGGCCGCTTCACCGCAGGCCAGCCCGCAAGCACCCGTACCGGTGAGCGTCTCGCCCGCCCCGGGCACGACCCCCGGCACGACTCCGAGCACCACCCCCGGCACCACGGCGAGCACGCAACCGAGCTCCACGCCCGCGAACGAACCGACGGGCACACCGTCCGAGAAGCCGTCGGAGAAACCGACGGTCACGCCCCCCGCGAGTCAGAAACCCACCACGAGTCAGAAACCCACCGCCAACCCGAAACCCACGGACAAGCAGGCGCCGACCGAGAAGCCGACGGCCAAGCCGACGCAGCAGCCTCCGCAGCCCAAGCCGAGCATGACCGTCACCGCGACCGCGCTTCCCGCCGCCACTCCACCCGCCGTTCCACAGGCGGGCGGCACGGCGACGCCGGCGCAGACGGCCCCCCCGGCCGGGACGCCCACGTCTCCCACGGCTTCGACAGCCGGGCCGACGTCGCCGGGCAGCCCGGTGTGGGAGATTCCCGCGCAGTCGCTCACCGGCGGGTCCGCGGCGGTGCCGCCTCCCGCCGGCGGACAGCCGCCGACCGCACCGATCGTGATCCCGGGATATCTGCCGCTGCCGCCGCTGGTCGCCCATGTGCATGATCGGTGCGGGGACGACGGCACGGCCGGCTGCTGGAGTCTGGCGCCCTGGCGAAGCCGTACGTCCGGGCACTCCTCGGATTTCTCGGCCGGTGAGGGGACGAGCGGTACGGCGACGCCACGTTGGGCCTTCGCCCCGCCGAGCGTGAAGTCGGGCGTGCCCAGCCCGTCGGGCGTGCCCGGCACGTTCAGCGCGCCGTTCGCCGGGTCCGCGCTCGCGGCGGACGAATCGGACGCGGGCCGGGCCGGATGCTGGGCCTTCAGCCCCTCTGCCCACTGCGCGAGATGGGACTGACCGTACGCCGCCGACCACGTGTTATGTCGTCACCGTTCCGGGCACGCTGCACCGCATGGAGCACATGGCGGAGGACCCGGCCACGGTGGCGGCGGTCACGGTGACGCCCTGCGAGGACGGCCCGCTGCTGGTGCGCGGGCCGTTCACGCTGATGACGCAGGACGGACGGCGCATCGATCCGGGCAGGGTCACGGTGGCGCTGTGCCGCTGCGGCCGGTCCTCGACCAAGCCCTTCTGCGACGGCTCTCACAAGGCGGCCGGCTTCCGCGCGGCGAGCGAGCCCGACCCGCTCGGCTGACAACGCACCGGCGGCCGGTCGCCGAGGTCCCATCCGGAAGGGACGGACGCCTGGAGTGCGCGGCGGCGGAGCCGGCGCGTCGAATGCGCGGCGACCCGCAGGCGACGCCCCGCGTACGGCACGCCGCCGAGCACGAACCTCGCGGCGAGGGCCGCCCAACTGCAGGTGGCGCGTTCGAGCACCCAGACCGGCGCGAACAGGCCGGCAGTGGCGGGGAAGACCCGGCGGCCTCCGGCGCGGCGGCGTCCGATCTCCGCCAGGCCGACCGCAGCCACCGCGCCCGCCACGATCGACGCCGGCCGGCGTCGCCACAACGCCGCGCCCACGCAGGGGAGGACGGCGAGGAAGACCGCCATCCGCGCGGGCTGCGCCAGGTCGTCGTACGCCTGCCGGATCCGCTGCGACCAGAACCGGCGGGTGTCGGGCGGCAGGCGCCGCACGTACAGGTCGAGCGGGCGGACCTCCCGGCCGCCGTGGGCCCGGACCGTGCGGATGAGTTCCAGGTTCTCGAACAGCACGTCGCCGTCGTAGCCGCCCATCTTCTCGAACGTCGAGCGGCGTATGCCGAAGGTGCCCGGATAGTCCGCCCCGAGGCCGCGGTTGAGCAGGGTGCGGGCGGTGTCCCACCGGGCGTGCCAGGGGAGCGGGTGGAAATGGTTCTGCGGGCGGACGAGGTCGGCGTGGTCGAGCAGGGCGTGGACCCGGGCGAGCGCGTCCGCGTCATAGCGCACGTCGTCGTCGGCGATGACGACGTGTTCGGCGCGTGCACGGCGCATGCCGGTGAGCACGCCCGCCACCTTGCCGTTCGCGATCGTCAGGTCCTCGTCGGGCCGCACATGCACGGCGATGCCGCGCCACAGGCGTGCGTGCCGTTCGAACAGCGGTGACGGCGAGCCGTCCACCACCACGATCCGGGCGTGCCGGGACAGGTCGCGCAGATAGCCGGTCAGCTCCGTCAGCCCGGTGTCGTCCTGCCAGCGCAGCGGCAGCACGTAGTCGATCTCCGCGGTGGCGCGGCCTGATCGGTGCGGGCGGCGGCCGTGTGTGGTCATCGCACCGTCACCTCGGCGTCCGTCTCCCGCAGCGAGGTGCGCCCCTCCCGCCAGCGGCCCAGCAGATGCTCCGCGAAGAGCCGGTCGAGGGTCAGCGCGCAGGCCGCGCCGTACAGGATGTCGCCGGTAAGGCCGGGGTGTTCCGCGGCGAACGCCCCGCACATGTCGTGCGCGGCGATCTGCTCGTGTACGGCGTCGGCCTGCACATGCTCGTCGAAGTAGCGGCGCGCGCCGGCGTCGCCGCCCAGCCGCCGCAGGCCCTGGCTGTAGCGGCGGTTGGGTAGCGACGAGGTCATCTCGAACGCCGCGAGGTGCCCGAGGAGCGCGCCCCGGCGCCGGCGGTGCAGCCCGAACAGCGACATGACGTTGGTGATCGCGAGCGTCACCCCGGGGACGAGGCCGAGGTAGGCGCCGTAGGAGTCGTCGAGGCCCAGCCCCCGCATGGTCGCCCGGAACAGCTCGGCGTGCATGCGCTCCGGCCTGCCGCCGCCGTACTCGTCGGACTGGATCTCCACCAGCGCGGCCTTCGGCCGCCCGAGCAGGCGCGGGATGCCCCACGTGTGGGGGTCGGCCTCCTTGAGCTGGTAGATCGACCGGTGGACCACGAACTCGCGGAACTGTGCTGTATTGGCTCTACTGCGCAGGTACGCCGACAGGGAGGGGCCGTCGTCGGCCGCCACCAGCGCCGCCAGGGCCCGGGGCACCTCCCGCGACGGCGGAGCCGGCGGGCGGGGCACGCGCCGGGCCAGCCACCCCTCGAACCACGTCTCCAGGCGCTCCCGCAGGGCGAGCAGCGACGGGTTCCACTCCCAGCGGTCGTCGACACCGTCGAAGCCCTGGTAGTGCAGCTCGTAACAGACGAACAGCGCGAGCTGGGCGTCCTCATCGCCGAAGCACGGGTCGCAGTGCCGGTCGCCGTGCTGGTTGCTGTGCCGGTCGCCGTACGGGCCGGCGGGCGGCGGGCCGAAAGCGTGCGGCGGCCGGGCCAGCTCCGCGAAGAGCCGCTCGGTGAGCGGCCCTCTGGGCGCGGGCAACTGCATCAGCGCTCCAGCAGACGGTAGACGGACACGTGGGCGCGACTGTCGTCGGTGAACGGCGCGCCGGACCAGTCGGCCCAGCGGTGCTCCCGCCGCATCCCGGCGAGCCGGGCCATGAGGTCCAGCTCGCACGGCCAGGCATAGCGGTGGTTGACCGGCAGCAACCGCAGGCCGTCCGCGGTCATCCGCAGTCTCGTGGTGTGCATGAACTGCTCGGCCGGGCTCAGCCGGGCGGCCTCGACGACGACCTCGTCGTCGCCCAGCGACAGCAGCCGCAGCGACGTCCGGTCGCGGAAGGCCGCGGGGTCCGGCACCCACGCCTCGATCACGAAGCGCCCGCCGGGCCGCAGATGGGCGGCCGCGTTGCGGAAGCACCGCACCTGGGCCTCCTGGGAGGGCAGCGCGAAGACGGTGTTGAAGGCCAGCAGGACGAGCGCGAACCGCCCCTCGACCCGCACCTCCGAGAAGTCGCCCACGGTCACGGGGATGCGGTCGCCGCCGGGCTTGTCGCGAAGGGCCGCCACCATGTCGGGTGACCCGTCGACGCCCGCCACGGCCAGGCCGCGGGCGGCGAGGGGAAGCGCCAGCCTGCCGGTGCCGATCCCGAACTCCAGGACGGGCCCTTCCCCGGCGAGCCGGAAGACGCGCTCGACCGCCAGACCGGTGGGCAGGTGCTCCACCATCTCGTCGTAGATGTCGGCGATCGTCCGCCCGTACGCGGACGCATCGAATCCCCCCATACGCTCCCCCCAGCGCCCCAGCGCCCCAGCGTCCCGGCGCCCCAGCGTCCCGGCACCGCGGTCGGTCCGTCACGCCCCCAGGTCGCGGGCGACCACGTCGAGCTGGTCCGCGAGCTCGCCGAGCCGCCGGTCGTCCACCGGGCCGTCTCCCAGCCGGCTCTCCAGGTCGCGCCGACTGGCGATGACCAAGCCCTCGGCCCGCGACTCCGGCACGACCTCGCACCGGCCGCCCACCAGCACCAGCGTCGCGTCGGGCGACGGCGACTCCAGCAGTGCACGCACCTCGTCCCGGCCGACGACACCCATGACGTCTCCTCCCGGCGCCGATCGTCTCCTCCGCCTACCCCTGCCACCTGGTCGTACACGCCCGCGCGCTCACCGCGCGTCGGTGGGCAGCAGCGTGCCGAGGGGCCCCAGGTCGAGGTTGAGGTCGGACGGCGAGAGGTCGAACCGCTCGCACAGCTCGGTCATGGCCTCCTCCAGGCGCATCAGCGTCAGGCCGAGCGTCTCGACCTGCTCGTCGGACAGGTCGCCCTGGTCCATCCGCCGGATGGCCTGCCGTTCCACGAGCTGACGCACGAGCTCGACGAGCGTCAGCACGAGACGGCTCAGGTCGCGCCGCACCGCGTCCGGGTCGGTGTTCAGCCGCCAGGGGCTGCCTCTCCCGGATTCCGCGCCCCGCTCCTCATGAGCGGTCTCCCACTGAGCTGCTTCCCGCTGAGCCGGATCCCGCTGAGCCGGCTCCCCCTGGTAGGGGCCGCCCGTCTCGGTCTCCACGCCCAGCCGCCACGGCCCCGCCGCGGTGTCCCACGGAGCGCTCCTGGCCTCACCACCGGTCATCCTCACTCTCCCTTCTGCCGCCGCGGATGTCCGTCGCCCGGCCGCCCTCCGCGTACGGCTCGCCGAGCGGGTCGAACGGCTCGGTGCCGCGTACGGAGCCGAGCAGCGCCCGCAGGGAGATGCGGACGAGGTCGACGTCGGCGATCGACAGCACGATGTCGCCGGTGATCACCACGCCGCCCGCGAGCAGCCGGTCGAGCAGGTCGACGAGCGCCACGCGCTCGGGCGGCAGGCGACCCTCGTCGGCGAGGGCGGCGCCCCGAGGCCGCTCCGGCAGGTACGCCGGGGTCCCTCCGGGCGTCATCGCACGCCCCCGGCCCGGCCCGCCCCGAGGTCGATCGAGGTGAAGGAGTAGGGCGCCCACGGGCCGGTGAGTTCGACGTCCAGGAACCGGTCGCGGTAGCCGCCGAGCACCGCGGCGAACTCCTCCTCGCGGGCCGGATCCACCAGGTAGGCGCCGTTGAGCACCATCGACTCGCTCCGCCCGGACAACTGGGGGTCCTGCGGGCGGTGGCGGCGGCTCGCCACGGCGATCTGTCCCAGCTCGGCGTGCAGGAGCTCGGCCCGCTCGGCCGCCGCGCGCCACAGGTCCTCCCTGCCGCGCAGGCTCTCCTTCTTCCGGCGCAGGTATGCCATGCCGGGGCTGTCGCCACCGCCCGCGGCGGTGGCCGCGGGCGCCGGGGAGGGGGGTGGCGTGTCCCGGCGCAGGTAGGCCTTGACGCCCCACTCCCGCCGTCCCGCGACACGCGACAGGATCTCCGTGAAGTCGTCGTGCCGCAGGTCGAGAAGGTCGCGGACCTGCTCTTCGCCGGTGTAGACGGTCACGAGGCGCACGGGGGCGGTCGGCCCGGCCGCCGCCAGCGCCTCGACGACCCGGTGGTGCGCGCGGGCGACTCCCTCAACCCAGTCGAGGTCCTCCAGCGAGCGGCGCAGCGGTTCCTCGCCGAACCGGTCGAGGGGCACGTCGCTGACGTGGGCCACAAGCCCGCCGCGAGGCACGGGCCGCACCACGCCGCCCATGACGCCGCGCAGGTCAGGAGGCCTCTCCGCGCGCTCCACGCTCGCTCCGGCCGTCCCGTTCTCTCCGGCGGGTGTCACCGCGTACAGGTAGACCCCCTGACCGACGCCGGGGTGGTTCTGGCTCAAGGCGGGGTGGTTCTCGCTCATGGCGGGGTGGTGGTCACGCACGGCCGGGCTCCGTTCCGCCGGGGCGGCCGAGCCGCCGGTCGCGGGCCTCGGCCTGGCGGTCGCCCCGCCGCTCACCGGCGCGTTCTCCCGCACGCTCGACCGGTCCTCGCTCCTGCGCGCGCTCGCCCGGTTCGAGTTCCGTCCGCTCCTCCCAGGCGACCAGGCGCTCCTCGACCGCGCTCAGGCGCTCGCGGAGCCGGCGGTTCTCCTCGACCAGCTCGCGGTCCTTGCCGCTGAGCCACGGGTCGCGCTCCCACCAGTCGATGCCGATCTCCCGCGCGGTGTCGACCGAGGCGATGACCAGCCGCAGCTTGATGGTCAGCAGCTCGATCTCCAGCAGGTTCACCTTGATGTCGCCGGCGATCACGATGCCCCGGTCGAGCACGCGTTCCAGGATGTCGCCCAGGTTGGTCGACTCCCGGCCCATGACGGCAGGCGGCCCGTACGACGACTCGCGCAGGACGGGACGCGAGCGGGGATCGGTCATAGCCCACCGCCGTAGGCGCCCGTGCCACGCCGGTAGGTCCGGGTGCGCCGGTAGGACATGAGGTTCCCCTCGTCGTCCACCTGGCACTCGTAGATCGACAGCATGTCGCCGGTCGACGGGATTCTGCGGTCCTCGACGACCTCGACGTCCACCAGCCAGCCGTTCTCCACGGGTTCCACCGACGTGACCCCCTCCGTCTCCTTGGAGGTCAGATCCGCGATGTAGCGCAGGCCGAGCCGTCCGGCGGACACCGCGTTCAGCGCGGCCCGACGCCGGCGCGGCTCGGCGTGCTCGTCCCCGCGCTCGTCCTCGTCTTCGCCCTCGGACTCGTCGTACGGCCCGTCCTCCTCCGCAGGCATGCTCGAGGACGCCCGCCGCCCGTACGGTGCGGCGTCCTCGTCATAACGGACTCTCCGCCGGGGAGGCATGGGACGATCACCCCCTCCGCGGGCCGCTCATGAGCCTGAGGATCTCCTCCACGGCCTGGGCCTCCTCCTCTTCGGAGATCTGGCCCGAGCGTCTGGCCTCCTCGATGGCCTCCAGCCGCCGCCGGACCGCCGCCGGATCCCGCAGTTCATGCTCGACCTGCTGCTGGATCAGCTCGCCCAGCCGGATGACGCCATGGACCGGGGCGAGCGGCCAGGTGAACAGCAAGCTGATCAGTCCCACGGCGGTCTCCTCTCATGAGTCAGGTGGTGACGAAGTCGTACGGCGCCATCGGCCCGAGCAGCCGGACCTCGACCCGATCTCCCCACTCGGAGCGCAGCTCTCCCACGGCGCGTTCGAAGCCGGCCTGGCGGTCGTTCTCCACGAGGAACGCGACGTGCGCCGCGTCCCGTTCGTGGCTGGGGTCCCGGACCACCGCACCCGCGGTGAAGGGCTCGAAGCGTTCGGCGACCGCCCGGGTGTCGGCCTCGCGTTTCGCGGCGATGATCTGCGTGATGAGCTCGCCGAGGCGGATGCGTTCGTTGCGCGTCACCTCTTCCGGCAACTGCCTGATCCGGTCGCGCAGCTGCCTGGCCTCGGCGTTCTCGGTCAGCACCTCGACCAGCACCGGCTGCTCGGCGTACCGCGCCTTGAGGACGAACTGGGTCCGGCCCTCGATCTGCTTCAGGGCGGCCGCGAACGAGTCGTGGTGCGGGGCCAGCAGCTCCTCCACGACCGCTTCCGGCGTGGTCATCACGGCGCCGAACCGCAGGGGGAGCACGGGGACCTCGGCCGCGGCCTCGTCGAGCAACTGCTCGTGGGCGACCAGGTCCTGTGCGCGGCCGAGGGGGCGGTCCACGTCGACGTCGCTCACCAGGGCGGCGATCTCACCGTGCCTGATGATGGTGACCCGGCGGGGAGGATCGCCCACTCCGATGGCGTCCTCGCTGATCTCGACGTCCTCCGGGAGGATGCCGTAGACGTAGCACGCGGTGTTGCGCGGGGGAGCCTCGGCCCCGTCGCTCGCCCCGGACTGCCTGGTGGAGCCCGTCATCTCAGTCCTCCTCCCGTCGACGCCGGCGGGTACGCGGGGCGGGTTCTTCCGCGTAGCTCTCCCTCAGGTCCTGCAGCTTGTCTCCGGCCGCCTCCAGCACGCCCTGGACCATGCCCTTGGTCTTGCCTCGGGCGATGCTCTGGGGCGCGCTCGACAGGAGGCCGGGCAGCCCCGGTTGCTGGGAGGCCAGGTCCAGCCGGTTCACGGCCTCGGCGAACCGGAGATAGGTGTCGACGCTCGCGATGACGACACGTACGTCGATGGTCAGAATCTCGATGCCGACCAGTGAGACCCGCACATAGGCGTCGATCACGAGGCCCTTGTCCAGGATCGTGTCAATGACGTCGGCCAGGCCGGATCCCGACGACCGGCCCGGCAATCCGCCGCCACCCGCCGGTGGAACGGCTACCGTCATACGCTTCCCCTCCTCGGTTTCCTGTCGTGTTTCCGATCAGTCGCTCCGCCCTCCGCATCCCGGCGTACGGGCGGCTGCTTCCACTGCCTCCGTGGCTCTCACTCGGGAGGACGGCGCCGCCGGACCAGGGGGCGGCGGCGCACCGGCTGCTCCTCGGCCTTGCCCGTCTCCTCGGCCTTGCCCGTCTCCTCGGTCTGCTCGTCCCTACGGGCCTGTTCGCCTCTCCGGGGCCGTTCGTCCTCGCCGCGCTCGGTTTCCGACCCGCGCCGCCCGGCCGGTGCCCGCGTGCCACGAGCCTCGGGCTCGTCCGCGCGCCCGCGGGTGGCCGTCGATCCGGCGCGGGCGCCCGCGTAGGCGGGCCTGCGCTCCCGCTCCGGCTCCTCCTCCTCTTCTTCCTCCTCGTACGGCTCCTCGTACGGCTCCTCCTCGGACTCCTCGGGCTCCTCGGCCTCGGGCTCCTCGGGAGCCTCTTCCTCGCGCTCCTCGGGGGCCTCCTCGCCCCGCTCGCGGTCCTCGCGTTCGCGCTCCTCGCGCAGCGCCGTCTCGTGGTCCTTGACGACCTCGCTGTCGCGGATCTCGCCCCGCCAGCCCTCGATCTCGTCGGGACGCAGCAGGGCGCTGGTCATGACGTGCCGTCTGAAGTGCTTGAACTCGAGCCGGACGCGGCGGCCCTGGGCCCGCCACAGGTTGCCCACGCGCTCGAAGAGACCCTGCGGGTGATACTCGACGACGAGCAGGACCCGGGTCAGCTCGGGAGTGATCTCGTGGAAGGTCACAGAGCCGTCCGGGAAGCCCTTCGGGCCTTCCGACCGCCAGATGATCCTGCTGTCGGGGACCTGCTCGATGATGGTCGACTCCCACGTGCGGTGGGACCAGAAGACCTGCGCCTTCCACCCGAGCTTCTCGTCGGACTTCTGCTCGACGGTCTCGACCTTCTTCATGAAGCTCGGGAACTCCTCGAACTGCGTCCACTGGTTGTAGACCAGGCGGAGCGGCGCGCCGATGTCGAGCGACTCGACGATGTTGGTGACCTTGAGCTTCTTGCCCTTGCGGCCCTTGCCTCCGCCGCCGCCGAACAGGCCCTTGATCTTCTCCTTGCCGTACGCCATGATCGCCGCACGTACGGGGTGACCGCCGCCGCCCTCGGTCAGAGCGCTGGTGACAGCGCCGAGCAGACCGCCTCCGCCCGTCGCGCCAAGCCGGTCGGCCGCCGACTTGAGCAGGTCCCGGGCACCCCTTCCGCGGGTGAGGCCGCCGAGCAGCCCGCCGAGCGCCTCCCGCCCGCCGCCCTGTTTCCCCGTGAGCGCGCTGAACAGCCCGGAGCCGCCGTGCTCCACATAGTCGGTGAGGCGGCCGGCCAGGCCGTCGATTCTCTCGGTGACCCGGGACAGCGCGCGCTCGGCCACGGCGGTGGCGAGGTTCTGGAACTCCTGCCCGAGCCGTTGCGTGGGCAGCGCCCCTTCGTCCGGCGCCTGTGGGCCCCGTGTCCGTTCCGTCTGGGCCCGTTCCCGCGTCTGTTCGGTCATCGGTCTCACCTCCTCCGCAGCACGGGACGGGTGGGACGGATCCGGGGCCGGCGGCGCTCCTCGGGTTCCGGCTCCTCCGCCTCCTCCTCGTACGGCTCCTCCTCGTAGTCCTCTTCCTCCTCGTAGGACTCTTCGGGCTCAGGCTCGCGCTGCTTCGGGCGGCGGCGGGGCGCCCGGCGGCGGCCCTCCTCCGGACGCTCCTTCTCCTCTTCCTCTTCCTCTTCGGCCGCGGCCCGGCCCCGGCCCTTGGGCTGCCGGAGCGCCTCGGCGCGTTCGTGCAGCTTGTCGCTCAGGTTGTCGATCTGGTGGCTGGTGGCGCGCTTGGCGGCCGCCTTGCCGACGTCCAGAAGGTCGCCGCGTACGCGCTCGGTGAGCTTGCCGAGGTCGGGGGCGGCACCGCCGAGGATCTTGGGGACCTGTTCGAGGAGGGCTCCCGCGGCCCCCCCTCCCTTGAGGCGGGCGGCGAGGATGGCCAGCGCGAGCACCAGCGCCAGGCGCAGCTTGTGGTGCCGGCCGAGGTAGTAGCCCGCGATGACAGCCAGGGCCACCTTCAGTCCGTCTTTCATGGTCGCGCCTCCTACTGGCTGCCCCGATGCGCCGTTCCGGCCATCCGCCCGTCTCGCCGCACGACGCTGCGATCCGACTGAACGGTATGAATGCCCTAGACGGGCACACAAAAACTCGATCTCGTACATATCGGGCAGTTTTAGTAGGACTTGATCTCCTCCTTTGGGCTGTCCGTTATGACTCTCGCCAGGCTCGCCGGTCTTGGTGTGTTGGAGGGGTTCCGATGACACAACCTCGCCCTACCTCGGACGATTACTGTGTGCAAACCGGGTATCACGGTCTTACATCGGCGGTAAGCGGTATCTACCGCACGCGTGAAACGGGTGAGTCACATGACCGAGACCAGAACGTCGACCGCGACCGTCGAGCCGGCGCCCGGGCGATCCCTCGGGACGCAGGGCGGCTCCGGCCTGATGACGGAGCGGGGACGTACCACGATCTCCGACGAGGTGGTCGCCAAGATCGCCGGCATGGCGGCCCGTGAGATCGACGGAGTCCATGACTTCGGCACCGGCACAGCCCGCGCGTTCGGCGCGATCAGGGGCGCGCTCGGTGGCGAGGACGGCGTCACCCGAGGCATGTCGGTGGAGGTCGGCGAGCGGCAGGCCGCCGTGGACATCCACCTCATCGTCGAGTACGGCGTCGCGATCCCCGACCTCGCGCAGGCGGTGCGGAGTCATGTGATCCGCGCGGTGGAGCGCATGTGCGGGCTGGAGGTCACCGAAGTCAACATCGCGGTCGACGACGTCAACCTGCCGAGGCAGCAGGAGCCGCAGACGCCCGGCGACGGGGAGCCGCGGGTCCAATGAGCGCCGTCCCGGAGAGCGCGGGGGCCGAACCCGGCGGCCGACGGGTCACAATGCCCGAGCGAGCCGGGCCCGGCGCCGCGGAAGGCCCGCCACGGCAGCGGGATCCCGGAGCGGGACGAGAAGGCGAAGAACTCGGGGCATCCGCCCGGCGGATCGCGGACCGCGTGCTGTCGTGTCCCGACGTCGCCGACCTGTCCCGGGGACCGTTCGGCGTGGTCGCGACGCACCTGCCCGGAGGTCTCGTCCCGGGCGTCGCCGTACGGGACGACGCGATCGAGGTCGACATCGTCGCCCGGTACGGCAGGCCGCTGCCGGAGGTCGCCGACCTGGTCCGCGACGCCATCGGCGACCTGGCGGGCGGCCGCAGGGTGGACGTGACGATCGCCGACGTGGTCACAGACGACGGCGGAAGAAAGGAATGATCATGCAAGGCTATCCGATCTGGGGCCTCGCGGGGCTGCTGTTCGGCACGGTGCTTGGGGTGGTCGGGGCCTTCGGCGGCCTCGCCGCGTTCATCATCGTCCTGGTCCTCGGCATCGTCGGGTTCTTCGTCGGCCTGGTGCTCGAAGGCGGCGTACACCTGCCGCAGATGCACCCGAGACGGCAATGACCGTGCCCGCGGCGCACGGGACGACGACCATCTCGGACCGTGCCTTCACGAGGATCGCCGAGAAACTGGCGAGCGAGGACGAGCACGTGACCGGCCGGCCCCACGTCTCGGCGTCGGTGTGCGGGGCGGTCGCGGCGGTCCACTGCGATCTGGCCGTGCGCTATCCGGCGCCGGTGCCGCGGCTGGCCGCGAAGATCCGCGAGCACGTCCGGCGGCGGCTGCGCGAGCTGACCGGCGTCGCCGTGGAGAACGTGGACATCGAGGTCGTGGAGCTGGTGCCCGAGCGAAGGTCCGGGCACAGGCTCTCGTGAAGGCCCGAGCGGAGGGATGGCGATGACCGAAGGCCGAGGGCCGTCTGAGAGGGTGCCGCGATTCGTCCCGATGCGGGGGTTCGGGGCCGGAGGAGCCGGCCGGGCCTTCCGGCCCAGCCGCGGGCTGCCGGCCGCGGTCGCCGCACTGGCGCTGCTGGCGGTCGGGGGCCTCACCGCCGTCCACGTGGTCTCCGCGCTGCTGGGGCTGCCCGTCAGGCTCGTGCCGTACGAACAGTGGGCCCGCTGGGCGAGCACCGCGGCCTGGAACGACGGCCGGACGCTCGCGGTGGCCTCCGCGCTGGCCCTGATCGGCCTGGCGCTGATACTGATCGCGCTGGTCCCCGGCCGGGGGCGGATGATCGCGCTGCGCACCGGAGACCCCGACCTGGTGGTCGGCCTGCCGCGCCGCGCGCTGGCACGGGCGCTCAGCGCCAGAGCGAACGAGGTGGATGGCGTGCGCGCCGCGGGAGCGCGGATGCGCGGCTGGCACGCGGACGTGTCGGTGAGGACCGACCTGCGCGACACGACGGCGCTGGGGGAGCGCGTGCGGGCGGCCGTCGAGGACGAGCTCGCCCGGCTGGCTCCCGCCCACCACGTCTCGCTGAACCTGCGCGTCCGCGGCCCGTCGTAGGCGAAGGAGGCAGGACGGTGAAGACGAGATCGGGCAAGGGCAACCGGACCGGCCTGGCGGTGTTCGGCCTGGTCCTGCTGGCGGTGGGCGGCCTCGCGATCGCGCGGGCGCTGGGCGCCTTCGGCGACGCGGCGGCGCGGGAGCCGGTGGTGGACGCCGGGGCCAGGAGCTTCGCGGCGACCACGCCGTGGTTCTGGCCGGTCGTGGCCGCCGTCGGATTCGTAATAGGGCTGATCGGGCTGGCCTGGCTGGTGGCGCTGCTGCGGGTCGACCGGCCGCGGCGGCTGCGCCTGGAATCGGGCACGTCCGGCGTCACCGAGGTCGACGCGCATCCCGCGAGCGAGGCCCTGGCCGAGCAGGTCAGCGCTTATCCGGACGTGCGCCGGGCGCACGCCGTGCTGCGCGGCTCGTCCGACGACCCGCACCTCGACCTCGGCGTCTCCGCCGTGGAACCGGCCGACCTCGGGGCGCTGGTCACCCGGCTGCACGACGAGGCCGTCCCGGACCTGCGCACCACGCTCGGCCTGCGCCGCCTCCCGGCGATGGTCCGGCTCAACCTGACCGGCGGCCGCCGGACCCGCCCCGTCCACTGAAGCGGCCCGCCGAAGCGGTCCGCCGAAGCGGTCCGCTGAAGCCGGATCACCGCGACGAGTGGCCCGACAGGACCTCGGCGAGGACGGCGGCCTGGCTGTG
The DNA here is from genome assembly GCF_900156315.1 of Microbispora rosea. Taxonomy (GTDB): domain Bacteria; phylum Actinomycetota; class Actinomycetes; order Streptosporangiales; family Streptosporangiaceae; genus Microbispora; species Microbispora rosea. The sequence goes on from NZ_FTNI01000027.1 coordinate 49,844, forward strand.
CTCGACGTCCCTGGTCGCGGTGAGCAGGGTCAGCGGACCGTCCTCCATGAGCCGGCGCAGCCGGTCGAGGGCGGTCTGCCGCTCGGGATCGTCCAGCTCGGCGAGATAGCGGCTGCGGAACTCGCCGAACCTCTCGGGGACGTGGCCGTACCAGGTGCGCAGGGCGCCGGACGGCGCCACGTCCTTGACCCATTCGTCCAGGTGAGCGGCCTCCTTCGTGAGGCCGCGCGGCCACACCCGGTCGACCAGCACCCGTGTGCCGTCTCCGGGCGCGGGATCCTCGTACACACGACGGACCGTGACGGGCATCGCTCCCACCTCCTGCGGCCATACTCCCCGGCGTGGGGCGGCGCACGCCGGTGTTCCGGCAGCCGGACAGCCCGTGTGACTGAAAGTTTCACTTTCCGTAAGGGCGTTGTCGCTGGTCCGGGTTTCGTCCACATTGTCGACCAAATCAGCCCATGTTGCCCGCCTCGGCCCGATGTCTATGGTCCGGGGCATGAAGATGCGAATGATCACGGCGGGCCTCGTCATGCTCGGCTCGGTCGCCGCGTCGCTCGTCGTCGGTCAGGCGGCGCATGCGGACACGACGATCTGCGAGAAGTACGGCTCGACCACCGTCCAGGGCGGCAAGTACGTCGTCATCAACAACGTGTGGGGGAGCAGCGCCCCGCAGTGCATCAACGTCACGAACACCGGCTTCACGGTGACGCAGGCGGGGCACAACAACACGGGCGGCACCCCGGCGGCATACCCGGCCATCTACGCCGGCTGCCACTACGCCAACTGCTCCAGCGGCAGCGGCCTGCCCCTCCAGGCGAGCAACAGCCAGTTCAACACGGTCCAGACCAGCGTCAGCATGTCCTACCCGGGCTCGGGGATCTACGACGCGGCGTACGACATCTGGTTCGACCCGACGCCTCGCAAGGACGGCCAGAACACCGGTGCCGAGATCATGGTGTGGCTCAACCACACCGGCTCGGTGCAGCCTGTTGGCTCCCGGGTGGGCACGGCGAACATCGCCGGAGGCACCTGGGACGTCTGGGAGGGCAACATCGGCTGGAACGTCATCTCCTACGTCCGCACCTCGCCGACGAACTCCATCAGCTTCGCCGTCCGCTCGTTCTACGACGACGCGGTGAACCGCGGCTACGCCCAGCGGTCGTGGTACCTGACCAGCGTCCAGGCCGGATTCGAGCCCTGGGTCGGCGGCGCCGGCCTCGCGGTGAACAACTTCTCCTACAGCATCGGCGGCGTGGTCCAGAGCCCCTCGCCGACCCCCACCGTCTCGCCGACCGGCGGCAACGGCAACGGCGGCGGCGCCTGCCGGGTGAGCTACAGCAAGAACGAGTGGCAGGGCGGCTTCACCGGCACCGTGACGGTCACCAACACCTCCTCCAGCGCGGTGAACGGCTGGAACCTCGGCTTCTCCTTCCCGAACGGCCAGAAGATCACCGGCTACTGGAACGCCGACGTCACCCAGAGCGGGTCGTCGGTGACCGCGAGGAACCTGTCGTACAACGGGTCGATCCCGGCGGGCGGGAACACCCAGTTCGGCTTCCAGGGCACCTGGAGCGGCTCGAACGGCGACCCGACCGGCTTCACGCTGAACGGCACCCGCTGCTCCTGACCACCTGACACCCCCCAGAGAAGCGCCGCCGGAGAGGAGCCTCTCCGGCGGCGCTTCTCATGTCGTCAGGGGTTGATGTCGATCGTGAAGGTGGACGTCGTGTTCTTGATGTCCTGGTAGTTGTCGCTGAGCCTGAGGTTGTTGAAGGTCACCGACCCGACCGCCGGGCCCTGGTCGGGCTCGGGCAGCTCGTTCGCCCAGAGACCGAAGCCCGACTTCGCGTCGAACGCGTCGCCGCTCTTGTGCGCTCCGGAGATCGAGATGTTGGTGAAGACGGTGTCCTTGATCGGGTTGACCGGCCGGCCGCCGAGGTACTGGGTCTGGAACATGATCCCCGAGTACGTCGGATCGACGATGTCCACGTTGCTGACCCGGATGCCCTGGAACACCTTCGAGGCGGAGAACAGCCAGATCGCCGGGAAGGTCTGCTGGCCCCAGAAGTGGCCGCCCGCGCGGACGATCGAAATGTTGTCGAACACCGTGGGCGGGCTCGCGCCGAAGCCGTTCATCGGATAGCCGAAGTCGAGCGAGCTGATCGTGATGCCGGAGTAGGTCAGCGTGTCCGCGATGTAGATGTTCCTGAAGGTGTTCGCGTACCCGCCGTACACCGCGATGCCGGCCGCGCGCCACGGCAGGATCGCGGTCAGGTTCTCGTAGACGTTGTTCTTCTCGTCGGCGCCTCCCGCGTCGATGGCAGAGAACAGCGCGAAGCTGTCGTCGCCGGTCGTCCTCGCCTCGTTGTTCGAGACCAGGTTGTCCGTGCTGCCGTTGGTCATGTTGACGCCGTCGGCGAACGTGTCACGGATCCGGGAGTTCTTGATCGTGATGTTGTCCGTGTTCTGACCCCAGTAGAGGCACATCTGGTGCTCGACCCAGATGTTGTCGATGGTCATGTTCGCCACGTTGGCGAAGTTGAACACCTTGCCGGGGCCGTCGACGCGCGAGGTCCAGTTGCCGAAGTACGCGAAGTTCGCGAACGTCGAGCCGTTGGCGGACGACGACGGCTCGAACCCGACGTCGGTGTTCTCCTGCGTGGACGGCGCGTAGAACCGGGTGTACCAGGGGCCGGCCCCGATCACCTTGACCGCCTTGCCGTACACCTGGAACTTGCCCGACGTCTGGTAGTCGCCCGGCGGCAGGTAGACGCCCACGAGCGTGCCCGTGGCGTCCATCCGCACCTTGTCGAGCGCGTTCTGCACGTCCTGGTGGGTGAAGCCGGTCGGCACGGCGTACTTGGCCGGGTCGGGGTCGGCGATCGGCGACGCCTGCTCCAGGTTGACGAAGTCGATCGCGTACGTGGAGGTGTTGGCGGCGTCCTTCTGCAGCCGGATCTTGCTGCCCTTCGGCACGGTCGTCCCGAGCAGGATGTTGGCCTCGTCGTAGATGTGCCGCGGGGCGCCCGCGCCCGGCGAGTTGCCCGGGCCCGCCTCCGGGCCGTACAGCCACGCGTACTTCGAGGTCAGGCTGATCGCCTTGAGGAAGCCGCCGTTGACGTAGACGTTCAGGGTGGCGTCGGTGCCGCCGCCGCCCGCCGCGTCGGGGATGGAGAAGCGGGTGACCAGGGTGTTCGTGTCGGCCCTCGTCGTCCACTCCACATAGCTGCCGGTGGTGGTGAGCCGCACGGCCTTGCGGCCGGACGCCTCACCGGCCAGGTCGCCGATGGTCCGGTTCGGGCCGACGACCGTCGCCCCGCCGCCGGTCACGCCGTCCTCGGCCTCGTACATGTCGTACGGCATGTTCGCGCCGCGGCCGGCGAAGAACGGCAGCGTGGAGGTGTTGTTGGCCTGCTTGACCTGCAGCTCGTTGGCGTCGGCGGCGAGCACGGTCTCCACCGTGTATCTGCCGCTGGCCGCCGTCCACGTGCCCAGGGTCACCGGGCTCGTGGTGGACCCGGCCGCGATCACGCCGCTGTAGGAGCCGGTCAGCGTCTTGACCACGGTGCCCGAGTCGTTCGTGATCGTGAGCGTGATGCCGTGGGCGCCGCCCGCCGAGGCGACCGTGCCCTGGTTCTTGATCGCGACGGTGAACGTCACCGTGCTGCCGCCCGCCGGGTTGCCGGGCGACCAGCTCACCGGGGAGGCCACCAGGTCGGAGCTGTCCACGGGCTTCACGACCAGCGGGGAGGAGGCGGTGAAGGCGTTGTTGGTCTCGTTCTGCTCGATCACCGCGTTCGACTCGTCGACCTTGGCGCTCAGCGGGTAGCTGCCCGCGTCGCGCTGGCCGATGTTCGCCGTCACGGTGGCCGAGGCGCCGGCCGCGAGCGCGCCGACCGAGGCGGTGCCCGCCTTGGTCCCGCCCAGGTAGAAGGCGACGTTGGTCGCGCCGGAGCCGAGGCTGCCCGCGTTGCGCACCGTCGCCGACAGCGTGACGGCGTCGGTCTCCACCGGGGACGCGGGTGAGGCGGACAGGGAGGTGACGGTCAGGTCGGGGTTGGGCGCCGGGGCGCCGATCACCTGGAACTCGGCGACCTGCCCGGCCGGGGCGCCGGAGTTGGCGGTGAACCTGAGCTGCACGTCGGCGACCGTGCCGGAGACCGGAATCGTCACCGTGTTGCCGGTCGCGGGGTTGAAGGTGTAGGTCGCCGCGCCGGTCAGGCCGGTGAATCCCGACGCGCTCTGCTCGCGGCCCAGCACCTGGACGGTCTGCGTACGGGTGGACCAGGCGGCGTCGGGGTTGAGCTTGAGCACGACCGAGCTCACGACGGCGTTGGCCCCGAGCTGGACGGTCAGCGTCTGCGGGTAGGAGCCGCCCGCGCCCTCCCAGTAGGTCGTCAGGTCGTTGTCGTTCGCGTTCGCGGCGACGTAGGTGAACGTGGAGGAGGAGGCGGTGATCGGCCTGCCGACGGCCATGTTCGAGCCGCCGCCCGAGCCGTTGCGTGTGACGGTGTTGCTGGTGATCGACTCGTTGCCCGCGGCGTCCTTGGCCCGCACGTAGTAGGTCACGGTGGCGCTGGTGGGCTGGGTGTCGGTGTAGGTCGTGGTGTTTCCCGCGACGCTGCCACGCAGCACGTTGTTCGCGTAGACGTCGTAACCGGTCACGCCGACGTTGTCGGTGGAGGCGGTCCAGGTGAGCTTGACCTGTCCCGGCGTGGTCTCGGTGTAGGCGAGGTTCGAGGGGGCGGTCGGGGCCTGGGTGTCGCCGGTCGCGCCGTTGCGGGTGACGGTGTTGCTGTTGGCCGACTCGTTGCCCGCGGCGTCCTTGGCCCGCACGTAGTAGGTCACGGTGGCGCTGGTGGGCTGGGTGTCGGTGTAGGTCAGCACGTTGCCGGCGAGGCTGGTGCGCAGCACCCCGTTGGCGTAGACGTCGTATCCGCTGACGCCGACGTTGTCGGTGGAGGCCGACCAGGTGAGCCTGATCTGGCCGGTGGCCGGCTCGGTGTAGGCGAGGTTCGAGGGCGCGGTCGGGGCCTGGGTGTCACCGGTGGGCGCCGGGCCGTACACCTCGAACTCGGAGATCTGCCCGGCGGGCCATGCGGTGTTGGCGGTGACGTTGATCCGGACGTACCGGACGTTGGCGGTGGAGAAGGTGATGGTGACCGTGTTGCCGCTCGCGGGGGTGAAGGCGCGGGCCGCGGAGGCGGCGAGGGTGGAGAAGTTCGTGCCGTCGGTGCCGCCCTGCACGGCCAGCGTCTGGGTGCGGGCCTCCCAGGTGGGCGGGAGCTTCAGCACCACCTTGTCCACCGCGGTCGAGGCGCCGAGGTCCACCTGCAGCCACTGGGGGAAGGCGTTGTTGGCGCTCTCCCAGTAGGTGGCCTGGTTGCCGTCGTTGGCGTTGGACGCGCCGTACACGTCGGCGTGCGCGCTCTCCTTCATGGTCTTGCCGAGGGTGAGGTTGCCGGACGCGGTGGCGGCGCCGTAGACCTCGATCTCGGACAGCTGCGCCGCGGGCCAGCCCGTGTTGGCGGTGATGGTGATCCGGACGTACCGGGTCGTGGTCGCGGTGAAGCCGATCGTCACCGTGTTGCCCGAGCCGGGGGCGAAGGAGCGGCCGGCGGAGCCAACGATCGTGCTGAAGGAGGACCCGTCGGTGCTGCCCTGCACGGCCAGCGTCTGGGTGCGGGTCTCCCACGACGCCGGCAGCTTGAGCACGACCTGGTCGATGCTCGTCGCGCCGCCGAGGTCGACCTGCGCCCATTGGGGGAAGGCGTTGTTGGCGCTCTCCCAGTAGGTGCCCTGGTTGCCGTCGTTGAGGTTGCCCGGGACGTACGGGCTGTTGCCGCTGCTCGCGGTCACGGTGCGACCGGCGGCGAGGTTGGGGCCACCGGCGGCGGAGGCGGGGGAGAGGGGCGCGGCCACGGCGAGCAGGCAGGCCGCGGCCACCACAGCGATCAAGCGCAATAACGGGACATGCGTTTTCGACATTTGCGTTCCTCTGTCCGGCAGGAACCGACCGGCGGGTCATCCGATCCCGCGGTCGTGGGGGGATTTCGGAGATCGGGGGTCGCTGGGGTCGCGGCGGCGACCGGTTGCCCACTGCCGTGGCCGACATCACCTCATGTCCTTTCGCGCGAAAGGTGACGGTGGCGGGGCGCACGGACGCAGTGCTTCCTGCCGGAACTTGCGGAGAACCGCAAAGTCTCGATTTAGAACTGCAAATTTTTTACTTTAGATTGCCCAGATGTTACATAGGGCCCACCGTGCCGTCAATGGGTCGGAAAAGCCGGAGAGAAGGTGACAGGTCTGTCCCGTCCCCGAGCCGGGCCTACCTGGGGATACTTCAAGTGGGCGCCGGTCGGGAACCGGTCCTGCGCCCGCCCGCGGGTCCCCCAACTCGCGAAAGGAACCCGGCAGAGGAGCCCTCATGTTTCTGCCCCCCAAGCGCTCGCTCGCGGCGTTGGCCGTGCCGCTGGTGAGCCTGTCGGCGGCCCCGGCCGCCGCGACACCCGCCTCGTCGAACGCGGCCGTTCACGCGGCCCCGCGCGTGGCGACCCTGGTCGACGTGCGCGCCGCACATCAGCCCGGACTCGACCGGGTCGTCTTCGAGTTCCGCGGGCCGCTCCCGGCGCGGCGGGGTGCCGGCTACGTGTCCCGGCTGATCGCCGACGGCTCGGGCCGCACGGTCCCGGTGGCCGGCGACGCGATCCTCAGGCTGGGCTTTGGCGGCGCGACCGGCCACGACAACGGCGGGCGCCCCACCTACGGGCCCGCCCGTGAGACCTTCGCGCTGCCCGGCGTGATCCAGGTCGTCAACTCGGGCGACTTCGAGGCGGAGCTCACGTTCGGCATCGGCCTGACCCGGAAATCGTCCTACCGCGTCTACACCCTCACGCGTCCGAGCCGCGTGGTCGTGGACATCAAGACGCCCTACCGGACGGTGCCGGTGCGCACGTACTTCCTCGACTCCCGGGCGTACGCGGCGGGGCGGCGGCCGTACACGGTGGCGGTGTCGCGGCCGGTGACGCCGCCGTCCGCCGTGCGCGGCGCGCTCCAGCGGCTGTTCGCCGGGCCGACGCAGGCGGAGTACGCCAAGGGGCTGCGGTTCGTCGCCTCGGGGGCCACCGGCGTCCGTTCGGTCGTCGTCCGCGACGGGGTCGCCCACGTGCGGCTCACCGGGTCCCTGCGCAGCGGCGGGTCGGCGTTCACCGTCGCCGACGAGATAACGCCCACGCTCAAGCGGCTTCCCGGCATCCGCTGGGTGAAGATCTACGACGCCGGCGGCCGCACCGAACGCCCGAAGGGGCACTCCGACTCCGTTCCTGAGAGCCTCGAACCGTGACAGCGCGAGGGCCGGGCCCGTTCGTGAGCCCGGCCCCTGGCGCCATCTGATGGTGTCCCGCGACCGCCGGTTGAGACCATGACGGACATGACGGTGACGGCGGTGGTGGTGCAGCGAGTGCGCGTCCGGTGGTCGAAGGAGGACCGAGGCGCCCGCGAGGCCGCGCGGCGCGCTTCGCTCAACCGTGCTTTCCCGCTGCCCGCGGCGCCGCCGGGGACGCCGCTCGTCCACGACGTGCTCATCGACACCGAGGGGGGCGTTCGCATCGAGGAGCGGACGGCGGCCGAGGCGGAGGGCGTGCGCCTGCGACTGATCGAGACGGACGGCGGCCTGAAAGTCGAGCGGCTGCCCTCGCACGCCGCCTACCCCGTGCCGCGGCACCGCGCGCACCTGTTCACGCTCGGCCCGGGCCAGGTGGGCAGGTACCTCGCGAACTTCCGCTTCACCGGATGTGCCTGCGCGCCCTGCTGGCACTACGAGGAGTGGACGACGTACGTCGCCACCCTGCCTGCGCGCCGCGACCTGTTCCTCACCCGGGAGCGGTACGACGCGGAGGTCGACAGCCGAGTGTCCCTTTACGGCCTCACTCGCTGAAATCTTCGGGCAGGGTGACGGTCGTTGTCCGGGCACCGTCCCGTTTTCCGCCTGTGGCCTTTTCTGTCGTGTCGACCGCGTGAGCACCCGGCCACGTACGTATTCCCGGCCGGTAATCGGTCCGTAACGAAGCGTGGCGATCATCGTGGGGACGAGGTCACGCACACCCGGGAGGAAAGCGCCATGGCGTCCATCTTCGATCGGATCGGCGGTTCTGACGCGGTCGCGGCCGTGGTCGAGGAGTTCTACACGCGGGTCGTCGCGGACCCGATGCTGCGGGGCTACTTCGCGGACGTCGACATGGCCAAGCTCAAGGCGCACCAGCGCAGCTTCGTCGCCGCCGCGCTCGGCGGTCCGCAGGAATACCGGGGCAAGTCGATGGACGAGGCGCACGCCGGGCTCGGCATCACGGCGGAGGAGTTCGACCAGGTGGTCTTCCACCTGGCCGGGGCGCTGGAGTCGTGCGGCGTCGACGCCGAGACGATCGGCTCCATCGCCGGGGCCCTCGCACCGCTGAAGGAGCAGGTCGTGCAGAGCGCCGTCGCGGCCTGAACGGTCCCCGGCGGGGCTGCCCCGTCCGCCGGGTGCGACGGCCCTTGACCCTGCCCCCACCCCGCTCGTCTGACCGCGCCGCCCGAGGCTGCGCGTGGCCTCAGGGGACGAGTCTCAGCTGGGGGCGATGGGCGGGCAGGCCGATCAGCTCGCGTACGCGCGCCATGGGCCAGGCGAGCTCGCGGGCCAGCGCGGGCACGGTCAGCCCGGTCTCGGCCGCCGCCATCTCGAAGGCCTGGGCGAGCAGGACCGGCTGCTCGCCGGGGTAACCGGACACCGGCTCGGTGGCGAAGCCCGGCTGCCCGCGCAGCGCGGCGAGCCGCTGGTAGGCGCGCCCGGCCGCGGAGTCGGACAGCAGGCCGACCTCCCGGCACCGGTACAGCAGGGAGTCGACCGACACGCCCCAGACGCGGCGCAGCTCCGCCAGCCGCCGCAGGTCCGCCCGGGCGGGCAGGCTGGGCAGGATGCTGTCGCGCGGGGTGAGGAACTCCGCGGCGAAGGAGTCGGCCTCGCGCTCCTGCTGGCTGTCCCCGGCGGCCGCGTCTCCATGCAGCACCAGGTGCCCCAGCTCGTGGGCGGCGGTGAAGCGGTGCCGGTAGACGTCGTCGAAGCGGTTGGGCGTCAGGACGACGATGGGCCGCGGCAGGCTGGACGTGGAGAAGGCGTCCACGGTGACCGCGTCCTCGTCGGCCTGGGGGAAGACGACGACGATCCCCCGGGACTCCATGTGCCGCACCAGGTGGCTGATCGGCCCGGTGCCGAGCTCCCAGTGGGCCCGCAGCGCGCGGGCCGCGCCCATGGGATCGCGGGGCAGGGCGCTGCCCGAGTGCACCTCGCCCCCGGCGAAGCCGGGCAGGTCCACGAAGGGGAGCCGCACCCGTTTCTCCAGCGCGTACGTCAGCTCCCAGACCTGCTCGACGAAGGCCACCGCCTTGGCGCGCTGGTAGGCCCGGGTGGAGCGCAGGCTGCGGAAGTGCGCCATCGAGCCGTCCAGCTTGCCGTGCGGGCGGCCCGGCAGGAAGAAGGCCGCGGGCACCGCGAGCACCTCGGCGAGGAGCGGAACCAGATCGGGACGCGGCCGGGTGACCCCTGCCTCGTACTGGCCGACCGCGGCGGGTGACACCCCGATGCGCTCGGCCACCTCCTTCTTCGTCAGCGCCGCCAGGCGTCGCGCCTGGGTGAGGCGGGTGCCGTCGAAGGCGTCCGCCACGGCCTGCGGGCTGGGCGCTGTGGTGCCGGATTCGGGGGGAACGGTCTCCTCGACCAGGCGCAGCCGGTCATCGTCCTTCATCGGCGGCGGCGTCCGGTGCGTACGGCGCCTCGCTCATCGGAGGCAGGTCGGTCGCGCGCTCGTAGGACGGGCGCGGATTCAGGGCCGGAGCCGGCATCGCGCCCCGGGCGAACGCGGACGCCTCTCCTGCGGAGGCCACCACCCCGGGCAGCTCGGCCGCCGGCGCCTGCCCGGCGAGCGGAATCGGCTCGCAGTGGTGCCACCGCAGGCTGCCGGTGCGGTCGAGCAGCTCGGCCTCGCCCCACCACACGTCGAGCAGACCGGCCCTGGCGTTGCAGGCGTACGCGATGAGCACGAGGCGGGTGCCCTCGGGCAGCCGGGTGAGCGCGCGGGCGGCCGGAGTCGCGGGCTCCGGCAGGGCGGCCTCGACGCCGCCGAGCGTGAGCTGCTCGGCCCAGGGCCGCGGGCCGAACCTGGTGAACAGCGCCTGCACCAGCCCGGACGGCCTGCCGTCGCCGATCCTGGCGTTGACCACGCTGACCGAGCGGTCCTTCGCGTAGCGGAACGGGAACAGCAGGTTGCCGCCGAGCACGACGAGCTCGTGCTGGGAGCCCGGCGGCTTGACGGTCACGACGTCGGGCATGTCCGCGAACGCGCCGGCCAGGGCCTCGAACTTGCGGGACATGAGCGTGAAGCCGAACGGGTGGAGGAGCTCCGTCCGCGCCGTCTTCTGGGCGTCCTGGGCGTTCTCCAGGGCGAGCGTCAGCGCCTCGGTCACCCCCTGGCGGATCTGCTCGGCGCGCGGGCCGAACGTCTCCAGAGCCCAGGTCGACAGCATCGCCACCTCCGGTGCGTTCCGCGCAGTGCTGGGTTTCGCTTGCCTTCCAGCGACCCCGGTGATCTCCAGTGACCGCCGGACGCCGGAGGCACTTTATTTTCCAACATCATAGGCCCGCGAGTGCTTCACGTGTCCCGTGCGTCACGGCTCTTCCGGCCGTGAGAGCCGCCCGGGAATGGCCGCAGAGATGGCTATAGTGCCAAATGTCGTGATCGGGGAGGGGAGTGTGGCGGGCGTGTGCGCCGCCGCACTCCCCGGCCGTACGGCGGCCGCCCGGCGCGTGCCCGCGTACGGCACGCACAACGGGAGAGCCATGGCACACCCCCCACCTTCCGGCCCATATCCGGGCGGGCCTCCCGCCAATCCCTACGGATCCGGGCCGCATGGTCCGGGGCAGCCGCCCGCAGGGCCGCACCAGCCGTGGCCGGGCTATCCGCCGCCAAACCAACCGCCGCTCAATCAACCGCCACCGAACCAACCGCCCCCGAACCAACCGCCACAAGGGTGGCCACCGGGTCCGCACCCCCAGCCCGGCGGGCAGCCGTGGCAGCGGCAACCGGCGCAGGCTCCCGGGCCGATGCCGCAGCCATGGCCGCACCCGCAACCACCGCAGCAGCAATCGCCGCAGCCGGGTCCGTGGCCCGCGCCCGGCGGTCCGTACGAGCCGGGCGGTCCGTACGAGCCGGGCGGCCCGTACGAGCCGGAAGACGACGGCAGGCCGCGGCGGGGAGCCGGGCGGGTCTTCGGCGGGGTCCTGTGCGGGGGGCTCGGCCTGGTGCTCCTGCTCGGTGGGGGCGCCGTCGTGGCGAAGGCCGTGTCGAACAGCCACCAGGAGATCCGCAACACCGAATACGCGCGCAACCTGTGGCGCAACGAGCCCGCCGAGGCGCTTTTTCCCGCGGCGCTCGGCCTGCAGGACCCGGAGAAGAGACAGGGCGACCCGAACACCGAGCGCGGCTGGACCAGAGTCGCGATCTCCCCGGAGACCTCCTGCGCGAAGGCGCTGAGCGGGGCCGTGGCGAAGGAGGCCGCCCGACGCGGCTGCGTCGCGGCCCTGCGCGCCACGTATGTGGACGACACGGGCGGCACCGCCGCGACCATCGCCATCGTCGTGTTCCGCGACCCGAAGGTCGCCCTCGATCTGGGCGACCTCGTTCACGACAAGGGGGACGCCGACCGGCCCGACCAGGCCGTGCACGCCCTCGCCGCCCCGGGGATCGCCTGGAGCGACGCCGTACGGGCGGGCAGTGGGGGCGACAAGGTGCTGGACGTCTACGCGCCGTGCGCGGTGGTCGCCTCGGCGGGACCGGCGGACGGCAGGAAGGCGGGCCGGCTCCCGCAGCCCTGGGGCAGGCGAAGCTACCAACAGCGCATGGACCGCGAGCCGTGGAACGCGGTGGCGGAAGGCCTGGCCGAGTCCCTCGCCTGGCGGCTGACGGATCTGATTCCGCAGGGGAAGGCGTGACCGGGCGCGGGCTCCGCGCCGCCCTTGCCGTCGCCGCGGCGGTTCTCGCGGCGGCGGGTACGGCGGTTCCGGCGCGGGCGGACGCGCCCAGGGACTGGGAGGTCTCGGCCCTGCGGCTGCCCGAGGCGCACCGGACGGCCCAGGGGGACGGCGTTCTGGTCGCCGTGCTCGACACCGGTGTGGTGGCCAGGCATCCCGCGCTGGGCGGCCGGGTGACGACCGGCCGCGACTTCATCGGGGGCGGCGCCAGGCTGGGCCAGTCCTACTGGGGCGAGCACGGCACCGCGATGGCGTCCGACGTGCTCAAGGTGGCGCCGAAGGCCCGCATCCTGTCGGTGCGGGTCATCTGGGACGACGACGACCCCGCGCGGCGGCGGGCGCTGAAGATGAAGCAGGACGCGCAGGCCGAGAAGGCCGCGCACGCCCTGGCCAACGGCATCAGGTATGCCGTCGGCAAGGGGGCGAAGGTCATCTCGATGTCGCTCGGCACCGACGAGTGGGCGATCCTCTCGGGCTACGAGGAGGACACGGTCGCCGCGGTGGACTACGCGGTGAGCAAGGGTGTCACGATCCTGGCCAGTTCCGGCAACGGCGGCTCGACCGACCCGCTGGAGAAGGACGCCAACAACAGCGTGTCCTACCCGGCCGCCTATCCCGGGGTCATCGGGGTGGCGGCGCTCGGGCCCGACGGCCGCCGGGCGGACTTCTCCCAGGTGCACACCTACACCACGATCGCGGCCCCCGGCGTCGGCATCCACAGCGCCAGGAATCTCGGCGGCTACGCATCGGTCTCCGGCACCTCCCCGGCCTGCGCCATCGCCGCAGGGGTGGTCGCGCTGGCGCTGTCCCGCAACCCGAAGCTCACACCGGGACAGATCCGGGGCATCCTGACCAGGACCGCCCGGCATCCGGCGGGCGGATACAACCCGTTCGTCGGCTTCGGCCAGGTGGACGCGGCCGCCGTGGTCGCGGCGGCCGGCTCTCCGGGGAAGCCCGCGGTCCGGGCCGTGCCGTACAAGGGGAAGAAGTACTTCGGCGACGGCCCCACCGACGCGCCCATGACCCACCCGCCCATCGACACCGGTTATCTGGCCATCGGCGGGGGCGCGGGAGCGGTCGGCCTTCTGTTCCTGCTCGTCGCCTTCCTCTTCCTCCGCCGTCCCAAGGCCCCAGTCCCGCCGCCGGAAGGACCGCCCCCGCCGTCTTGATACTGAGCCCCGGCGACGGCCGGGGCGGGCCGGGCTCCTTATCGTGAGGTATGGGGGAGATCCTGGTCGGCACGGCGTCGTGGACCGACAAGACGCTGCTGGAGTCGGGGTGGTATCCGCCCGGCGTCACGACGCCGGAGGAACGCCTGCGCCACTACGCGGGCATGTTTCCGCTGGTGGAGGTCGACTCCACCTACTACGCGCCGCCCGCCGAGGCCACCGTGCGGCTGTGGGCCGAGCGGACGCCCGCGGAGTTCGTCTTCGACGTCAAGGCGTTCTCGCTGCTCACACGGCATCCGACCCGGCCGGGCGCGCTGCCGAAGGACCTGCGTCCGAGCGGCGGCGGCAAGAACCTGTACGCCCGCGACCTCGACGCGAAGGTCGTGGACCAGGTCTGGGAGCGGTTCCTCGGCGCACTGTCGCCGCTGCGCGAGGCGGGCAAGCTCGGGGCGGTGCTCTTCCAGTTCCCCCGGTGGTTCCCGATCGGCCGGGCGAACAAGCACTACATCCTGGAGTGCAAGCGGCGCTGCGAGCCGTTGCGAATCTCCGTGGAGTTCCGCAACCACACGTGGATGAGCGAGGAGAACCAGGCCGAGACTCTCGACTTCCTCCGCTCGTACGCCATTCCGTACGTGTGCGTGGACATGCCGCAGGGCTATCCGGACTCGATCCCGCCGGTCGTCGCCGCCACGTCCGACCTGGAGGTCGTGCGGTTCCACGGGCACAGCGACAAGTGGACCAGCCACGACATCCACGAGCGCTTCGGCTACCGCTACTCCATCGACGAGCTGAAACGGTGGGCGCCGCGGCTGCGCGAACTCGGCGGACAGGCGTCCACGATCCACGTGCTGATGAACAACTGCTACCGCGACTACGCGCAGACCAACGCCCGCCAGCTCGCCGGCGTGCTCGCGGGCCTGCCGGACTGCGACGTACGCCCCCGCCCCGGCGACGGCCCTCAGCCGACCGCGTAGTAGGACTCCACAGCCGCCTGGCCGGTGTAATTGGGGCCCGCGCGGTCGTCGGCGCCGAGATAGGACCAGGGCAGGTCGATCTCCCTGCGGCCACGGCAGCTCACCCGCTTGTTCCTGGCGTCGTAGACGAGGCCGCTCGCCCGCAGATCGGCCGTCAGCCGCCGTCCGGCGGGCGTCCCGTCCGCACGCCGTACGCTCCGTACGTCGAGGTTGGCGGCGAACAGGCCGTCGTCGGTCAGCCAGGAGGCGGCCCGGGCGATGACGCCCAGCTTGTCGCCGACGTAGTGCAGCCCGTGGACGCAGGTGATCAGGTCGAACGCCGCATCGGGAGTCCACGAGGTCACCGACGCCGTGACCAGCCGCAGCCGCGGCGGCCGGGGCGGCCCGGCGAAGTAGCCGACCAGGTCCACACCGACGATCTCCGCCCGGTCTCCCCGCGCGTGTGCGGCCTCGAACAGCGCGTTCGCCGTGCCGCAGCACAGGTCGAGCCATCGGACGACCCGATCGGTGTCGCGCAGGAGGGCGAGGACGTCGACGCCGAGTTCGCGCCGGTAGGCCGGGAGCCGGCGTTCGCGGTTCATGTCGCTGTTGGCCACGACCGGGGACCGCTCCAGTGCGTCGTCGTCCAGGAGCCGGAGATCACGATGGTCCATCCCCGTTTCCTAGCATTCCTGCGAGGTCCGCGGCGTACCAGGCGCGATGCTGCCGATGCCATATTTCGCCTAAAGTCACCTGAATGGCAGCAAACCCCTCCCGGCTGGCATGGCTGGACGTCTTACGCGGGATCGCCGCTCCGGCCGTGGCGCTGCACCACTCGGCCTGGACCTTCGTCCCGGCGGTATGGGGGGAGGTGGACCGCAGGGTCGACGTCGGCACCTGGGGCGTCTTCGTGTTCTTCCTGGTCAGCGGATACATCATTCCGGCCTCGCTGGAACGGCGGGGCGACCTGCGGGCCTTCTGGACCGGCCGGGCCTTCCGGCTTCTCCCGCTGCTGCTCGCCGCGCTCGCCCTCGCGCTGCTCCTCGCGTACGCCGGGGTGTTCGAGACCTCGCCCGGCCTCGACCGCCGGCCGCCGCCGCTCGTCGCGCTGGCGAACCTCACGATGCTGCAGGAACTCATCGGCGTCCCCTCGGTGATCAACGTGATGTGGACGCTCTCCTACGAGATGGCGTTCTACCTGATGACGGCCGGGCTGTTCGCCGTACGGCAGGCGCACAGGTCGGCGCCGATCGCCGTGGTCCTGGCGGTGGCGGCCGTGCCGCTCGGCCTGCTCATGCCCGGCGCGACGATCAACGGCGGCGCGGGCCCGGCCGCCGTGCTCATGGCCGTCGCGGTGATCCTGGTCATCGTCGTGACCGTGACCGCGAACGGCCGCCTCAGGACGGCCGCCGCGGTGACCGGCGGCCTGCTCGGCCTGGCGCTGGTGATCCTCGGCAGCCGGATCGGGGCGGGACAGGGCCTGGTCATCGCGGCCGTGATGTTCGCCGGGACCGCCGTGTGGCGCGCCGAGCAGGGCACGCTCCGGCCGGTCTGGGCCGTCACCGCGCTGCTGACGGTCCTCGTCTGCGGCGTCCTGGTGGCCGACGAGCCCGCCTGGGCCGCGGCGGTGCTGCTGGCGGCGGGCTTCTTCGCGCTCGCGTTCCGGCTGCGGCACCGGTCGTTCCCCCGGTGGCTCGCCCACCTCGGAGTGATCAGCTTCTCCCTGTATCTGCTGCATCCGCTCCTGCTGCGGGTCGTCCCGAACCTCCCGGTGTTCTTCCTCGTCCTGCTGGTGCTCGGTCACGTGGCGTACCGGCTCGTGGAGGTCCCCGGACAGCGCCTCGGCCGCCGCCTGAACGCGTACCTCCGCCGGCCGCGGAAAAATCGCGTCAAGCCCGGCCTGTGGCCGTGTGGGCGGCGC
Organism: Microbispora rosea; assembly: GCF_900156315.1. Lineage (GTDB taxonomy): Bacteria > Actinomycetota > Actinomycetes > Streptosporangiales > Streptosporangiaceae > Microbispora > Microbispora rosea. The sequence continues at coordinate 65,951 of NZ_FTNI01000027.1, forward strand.
GTTCGCGGGGGACCAGCGGCTCTGATACCGGTGCGGAGGAGGGGACGGTTCATGAGCGAGGACCAGGACCTCCACCGCCGCCAGGGCCATGAGGCCAACGTCGAGGGCAGCTCCAAGATGACCGCCGAGCAGCTTCGTGAGGCGCTGGCCAGGGTGGGCAAGGGCGAGGACACGCAGTCGGCCAAGGCGGAGGCCGAGAGCGACCAGTGACCGCCGCACGGCCGCCGCACGATCGTCGCATGAACGGGCCGCCGGCTCCGAAGGGGAAACCGGCGGCCTTCGTACGGATCCGCTGCGGGCAGCCCGGCTGCCGACCGACAGCGAGCCGTCGATCGCGTGCCGTGCATCGCGTGCTGCAAATCGTGATCCCCTGATCGCGGGCAGTCGATCGCGGGCAGTCGATCGCCGTGCTGAGGCGTGCCGTTCGGCCGCGTGTTCGGTCAGCCGGCGTCGGAGAGCGCGTCCAGACGGGCCATCTCCTCGTCCGTGAGGCGCAGCGTGGCGGCGGTGACGTTCTCGGTCAGGTGATCGGGATTGCCGGTGCCCGGGATGGCCAGCACGTGCGGCCCCTGCTGGAGCGTCCAGGCCAGTCGCACCTGCGCGGGGGTCGCGCCGTGCGCGCGGGCCACGGCGCGCACCTCCTCCTGGTCCGTGTCGCTCGCCCCCAGCTCGCGGCCCTCGCCCGCGATCGCGAAGAACGGCACGAAGGCGATGCCCTGCTCGCCGCAGGTGCGCAGCAGCTCCTGGCTGCGCACGGCGCCGATGCCGTACCGGTTCTGCACGCTCACCACCGGCGCGATCGCCTGGGCCTGCGCGAGATGCCCGGGCCGGATGTTGGAGATCCCGAGGTGCCGGATGAGACCGGCCTCGCGCAGCTCGGCGAGCGCCCCGAAGTGCTCGGCGATCGAGTCGAGCCCCGGCTGGCGCAGGTAGACCAGGTCGAGGTGGTCGCGGCCGAGCTGGCGCAGGTTCTCCTCGACCTGGCCGCGCAACTGGTCGGGCCGGGCGAACGGCAGCCACTCGCCGGACGGGTCCCGTCCCGGGCCCACCTTGGTCGCGATGACCAGGTCGTCCGGATACGGCGCGAGCGCCCGGTTGATCAGCTCGTTGGCCGAGCGCAGCCGCGAGAAGTAGAACGCCGCCGTGTCGATGTGGTTCACGCCGAGGTCGACGGCGCGCCGCAGCACCGCGATCGATCGTTCGCGGTCGCTCGGCGTGCCGAGGTCGAAGGCGGCGCTGCCCGTCAGGCGCATCGCGCCGAACCCCATCCTGTTGACCGTGAGGTCGCCGAGCCGCCAGGTCCCTGCGGCCGCTGCGTTGATCGCTTCTGTACTCATCGTTCCAGGATGCCCGTTATAGGCCCATGCTGTCGGCGAGCGCGTCGATGACGGCGTCGAGCAGGGTGGCACCGCTGTGACCCAGGCCGGCGAACTGCCCCTGAACATCCAGGCTCACCACACCCTGGAGCTGGGCCCAGGCCATCACGGTTCCGGCCAGGGCGGTCGCCGGATCCCCCTCCGGGGCGAACGTGCGCACCCACTCGGCGACCGCCGGGGTCTCCTCCACCCACCGCCGCATCTGCTCCCGCAGCGGTTCTGTCCCCGGTCGGCAGTGCCCTCCGGCGAACACCGGCAGGAAGGGCCCGAGCACGCTCCGGGCCCGCAGCATGCTCTCCGGGGGAGCCTCGTAGCCGGGCGAGGGCGTCCCGGCCAGCAACTGGAACAGGTGCGGATTGGCCACCGCCCACCCGTGGAAGGCCCGGGCCAGCGCGTGCAGCCGCTCCCGCGGCGGGCCCCCGCCGGCGGCGGCCCGTACGGCCCCGGCGACGTCGTCGAAGGCCTCCAGGATCAGCTCGGTCAGCAGGTCGTCGCGGCTGCGGAAGTACTTGTACAGCGCCGGGCCCGTGACGCCGAGCTGTTTCGCCACCGCGTTCAGGCTCAGTGCCGCCGCCCCGCCCGCGCCGATCTGCACGAGGGCGATCTGCTTGATCTCCGAACGGACCTGGTCCCGGTAGCGCTGCCGCGGCGTTGACATCCTCTCAGTATGGTGAGTGGCTCTCATCGACGTCTCCTGCTGGTCGTCGATGTCCGCCGTTCGGCCACGACCCGGCGGGGCGGGTGCACGGTCGCGCCTGGGGCCAGGCTCAGGTCGGCGGCGTCAGGGCCGGCCGCAGTCGCTCACGGGGTGTAGATCTCCTGCACCTTGACGATCGCGCCGCGATAGACGGTGATGAGCGCCGGATGATGCTTGGCCTTCATGCGGGAGATCAGCACACTGCGGGAGCACCGCTTCGCCCCCAGGCCGCCGCTCTTCACCGTCACGGTGGTGCCCTTGCACCCTGTGGCGCTGTAGAACACCACGTTCTTCGCCACAGGCGAGGCGTACGCCGTCACGTCACCCTCGGGCGGGCCCTCGAAGTGCCCCTCCGTGTGGCCGGTCTTGTCCTTCGCCCACCTGATCGGCGCGTATTCCGCCACGCCGGACCGGTAATAGGTGACCCAGCCCCGCAGGATGCCGTCGTGCCGGGGTGAGATGTGCTTCGTGAAGTCATGGCGGGGGTCGCTCTGGAACGACGTGCCATAGGGCTTGGGCGTGGCGAACTTCGGCACGGCGGCGGCGCCGGCAGGGAGCGCCGCCGCGCAGATCAACGCGGCCGCCGTGGCGGCGGGGACGACGACGCGGAGCGAGAGGGCGTGCTTCATGTTCTGTTGGAGTCCGGGCCCCGTGGGAAGGTTCGCGTGATCGGCCGGATTTCCGCATCGCACCCTCGCATCGCACCCCCGTACGCAGCCCCGCGCGCACTCCGCCTGGACCGCGCGGGACCCCAGGAGGGTCGCGCCGATCGCCCTGGCGCTCAGCGGCGCTCGCCTGATGGGCGGCCATCGCCAGGGCGCGGGAGAGGCCTCAGCGGGCCTCGGGCTCGTCCCGCCGCGCGGCGTCCGCGGCGGCCCTGAGCCGGGCGTTCTCCTCTTCGAGCGCGCGCAGCCGCTCCTCGGCGTCCGGAGCGGCGGGTGCCGTACGGGCCTGGGCGGCCGGGGCGTCGTCCTCGTCGCCGAGCCTGCTGGTCTCCCTCTTGAGGACCCGCAGCGACTGCCCGAGGGCCTTCGCGGTGTCCGGAAGCTTCTTCGCACCGAAGAGCAGCACGAGCACCACGAGCACGATCATCCAGTGAACAGGGCTGAGCGAACCCATGGCGAAGCTCCTCTGGTCGTCGTTTTGCCTGCTCACAGGCTATGTCATCGGGTGCGGGGGCCGACGGCGCGGGCGCCCGGCGTCAGTGAGGCGGGTTCCGTCCGCGGATCCGCGTCACACGCGTCACTCGGGGCACTGGGGACTGGCACTGGGGATCAAGAAATCCTCGAAGGGAGGAAGCGCGGGACCGTCCGCCTGCCGAAGCGGTTGATCCCCTGTTACGGCGACGGCGATGGGCCGTGCGAGTGTGATGGGCAAGATCCTGGTCGGTACGGCCTCCTGGACGGACAGGTCGCTGCTCGCCTCGGGCTGGTATCCCCCCGAGGCGTCCACCCCCGAGACCAGGCTCGGCTACTACGCGAGCCGGTTTCCCCTGGTGGAGGTGGACGCCACCTACTACAACCCGCCGTCCCGGCGTACGGCCGAGCTGTGGCGCGACCGTACGCCGAAGGACTTCACCTTCAACGTGAAGGCGTTCTCCCTGCTCACCGGGCATCCGACCAGGCCTGCCGCGCTCTACAGGGACCTGCGGGCCGTGCTGGGGGAGCCCGGGCGTGCGCTCTACCGGCGCGACCTGCCTCCGGAGGTCGTCGAGGAGGTGTGGCGCCGGTTCCTCGCCGCCCTGGAGCCGTTGCACGAGTCGGGGAAACTCGGCGCGGTGCTGTTCCAGTTTCCGCAGTGGTTTCCGCCGGGCGGCGCGAACCGCCGCTACATCCTCGAATGCCGCGACCGCTGCCTGCCCATGCGCGTGTGCGTCGAGTTCCGCAACGCGGCCTGGATGGACGAGGCCGCCCGGCGGGACACCCTCGACTTCCTGGCCGCCAGCGACGTGCCGTACGTCGGAGTGGACATGCCGCAGGGGCACCCCTCGTCGGTCCCGCCGGTGCTCGCGGCCACCTCCGACCTCGCCGTCGTCCGCCTGCACGGTCATTCGGAGAAGTGGACGAGTCGCGTCATCGAGGAGCGGTTCGGCTACCTCTACTCCGAGGAGGAGCTCCGGCACTGGGCGGGCCGGATCGCTGACCTGGCCGGCCGTACGGTGACCACGCACGTGCTCACGAACAACTGCTGCGCGGACAACTCCCAGCGCAACGCCGCACGCCTGGCCGAACTGCTCGAAGAGCGGGGCGCCGACGTCGTCGGGCCGTCCGCCGGAGGACCCTGAGACGCCGCCGGAGCCCATGGCCCGCGCAAACGGGGGCGCCGGGCTCGGCGTGTCTCACCAGCCGCAGGGATGAAACTTTCGTTGGTGTTTCGGAAAAGTCGGTGCGGTAGTAGCGGTAATCGCGCCGCGAACAGCGCTGTTCTCCTCTACACGAACACGGCTGGCACCCCCTCCGATTTGGGTCTTGCTGGGCTGCAACGTTTCGGTGATGCTGCGAAAACATTCAGCTCGCGCTCGTGTCAGCGGTTCTCTTCGGACCGGTGACGGGTCCGAGGCCCTCAGAAGGAAGGACGCACTGTCGTGAAAGGCCTCAAGGTCTCGGCAGCAGCAGTGGCACAGGCTGCCGCACTCTTCATCGATGCCGGTCGGCCCTCCCACGGGGGCGGGCGATGATCGGCGACATCACTTCCGGCGGCAGGAGCCGTGCCCTGTCTTCTGGCGGCAGGGGCCGCACCCTGTCTTCTGGCGGCAGGAGCCGTACCCGGGGCGTGCGCCGTGCGCTCGTCGTCGGCGCCGTGGCGGCGCTTTCGCTGGGTCTCGCGGTGATCGAGATCCCCGGTGGCAACGCCGGTGTGGGCGCACTCGTCGCGCCATGGACGGCGCAGGCGGCCGCCGCCGCCACCGGCGTCGAGGACGAGGGCGCCGACTGCCCCGTGCCCGACCTGGGGTCGCCGACGTCCAACTCCCGGCTTCCCGATCCCTTCAAGAAGATCAACGGGCAGCGCATCACCTCCAAGTCGGAGTGGCGGTGCCGTCGCGAGGAGATCAAGAAGCAGGCCGAGCGCTACGTCTACGGCGAGAAGCCCGGCAAGCCGGCGAGTGTCACGGGCACGGTCTCGCGGACCGGCATCACCGTGAACGTGTCCGCCAACGGCAGGAGCTCCAGTTTCTCCGCGTCGGTGGACCTGCCGAGCGGCACCGGGCCGTTCCCAGCCGTCATCGTGTACGGAGGATTCGGCGCTGACACCGCCACCATCAAGGCGAGCGGTGCCGCCGTCATCAGCTACGACCCGTTCGCGGTCGGCAAGGAAGGCACGCCACGCACCAACAAGCAGGGTGCCTTCTACAGCGTCTACGGCTCCTCCAGCAGCACCGGGCTGCTCGCCGCCTGGGCCTGGGGCGTCAGCCGCATCATCGACGTCATCGAGCAGTCGGGCGGGAGCATCCTCAAGGCGGACGCGACCGGCGTCACCGGCTGCTCCCGGTACGGCAAGGGCGCCTTCGTGGCCGGCGTGTTCGACCAGCGCATCGCGCTGACCATGCCGATCGAGTCGGGCAGCGCCGGTGTTCCCATCCTGCGCGGCGTCGCCCAGGAGAGCGGCGCCCAGCCGCTGAGCAGCGCCTACTCCGAGCAGCCGTGGCTGGGGGACGCGTTCAGCTCCTTCACCGGCAACCCGGGCCAGCTCCCCGTCGACACGCACGAGATGGTGGGCATGATCGCCCCGCGTGGCCTGTTCATCATGGAGAACCCGCACGTCGACTGGCTGGGCGCCCAGTCGGGCAGCGTGGCCGCGCTGGCCGGAGCCGAGATCTACAAGGCGCTCGGCGCGGGAGACAACATCAGCTACTGGTCCGACGTACAGGACGGCACGCACTGCGCCACCCGGTCCGAATGGCGCACCCCGCTGCAGCAGAACATCCAGAAGTTCCTGCTCAAGACGGGCAACGCCTCCGCCGTGTTCCGGATCTCGTCCAGGAAGTCCGGCAACCTGTCGCAGTGGAGAGACTGGACGACCCCGGTCCTGACCGACTCCAGCCCGTCTCCCAGCCCGAGCCCGACCCGCTCGCCCAGCCCCAGCCCGTCAGCCAGCCCCAGCCCGTCCCCCAGCCCCTCGCCCAGCGGGAGCCCGGGCACCAGCCCGAGCCCGTCACCCAGTCCGAGCCCCTCGCCGTCCGGCGGGGGGAGCGGCGCATGCTCGGCGACGCTCCGAGTGATCAACTCCTGGTCGGGCGGCTGGCAGGGTGAGGTCACGGTGCGCGCGGGGAACTCCTCGATCAACGGCTGGACCGTGAACTGGACCTGGCCCGGTTCGCAGAGCATCACCCAGATATGGGGAGGCGTGCGGTCGGGCTCCGGCTCGAACGTGACGGTGCGCAACGAGTCGTGGAACGGCTCGGTCGCGGCCAACGGGAGCACGACCTTCGGCTTCATCGCCGGAGGGTCCTCGGCCACCCCGGCGGCCACCTGCACCAGTCCGTGATCCATGGCTGATCCGACCCTGACGATCGGGGCCCGCGGCGGCCGCGCCGCGGGCCCTCGGCATGTCCGTGCCCGGATGCGATGCTCACGAGCCCGCCGCCGGCTTTCGGCCGGCGGGACTCCGTCTCCGTCAGTGGCCGAAGAGCATGACCAGGCCGACGATGGCGAAGTGGATGAGCACCGCGAACACCAGGACGCTGGCGAAGATCCACTTGGCGGGGCCGTGCTCGAAGTGCTTGCTCTCCTTCATCGGCGGGCGCTTGGCGACGCGGTCGGCGATGCGCTCTTCGAGACTCTTCCTACGGGCCATGACACTTCCTGTGTTCTCGGCGCTGGTTAGTGCACTAACAGTTAGTGTACTAATCAAGTAGCATGGCGGTGGAGGTGCACATGAGTGACATTGGCGACATCGCCGACCCGCTGGCCCTGGAGAACCAGGTCTGCTTCGCCCTGGCGGTCGCCTCTCGGTCGGTCATCGGTCTCTATCGGCCCCTGCTCGAACCGATGGGGCTGACCCACCCGCAATACCTGGTGATGCTGGCCCTGTGGCAGTTCGCGCCGTTGTCGGTGAAGGACCTCAGCCGGCTGCTGCAGCTGGAGCCGGCCACGCTGTCGCCGCTGCTCAAGCGCCTGGAGGCGGCCGGCCTCGTCGAGCGCCGCCGCGCCAGCGACGACGAGCGTTCCCTGGCGATCGTGCTGACCGCCGAGGGACGCGCACTGCGCCGGCAGGCCGAGAAAATCCCGGTGGCGATCGTCGAGCGGCTGGGGATGGGGCTGACCGAGCTGCAGAGCCTCCACCAGGCGCTGACCCGGGTGATCGCCGCGGCCAACGGCGCCCACCTCGCCGCACAGCCCTGACGGCCCGCTGCCGGCCCGGCGATCAGCGGGGTGACGGGGGACGGGTCAGGCGGTGACGGCGGCTCCCGGACCCGGCAGGATGTCGATGCAGGTGACGTCCATGGGACGGTCGCACACGGAACAGTGCAGCTCGACGTGGCCGATCTCCCCGCAGGCATGGTGCCGGTAGAGCACCGGTGGCCCGGCCTCGCCCGCCGTCCAGCGGTCGCCCCATCGCACCATCACCATCAGCAGGTCGCACAACTCCGTCCCCTTGGCGGTGAGCGCGTACTCGTATCGGGGCGGCCGCTCCGAATACCGCCGCCGTTCCAGCACGTCGTTGTCCACGAGCCATTTGAGCCGCTCGGTCAGCACCTTCCGGGAGATGCCCAGGCTCTGCTGGAGCTGGTCGAAGCGGCCGATCCCCACCAGGACGTTGCGCAGGATCAACGGCGACCATGACTCGCCGATCACGTCCAATGTGCGGGCGATCGAGCAGGCCATGTCACCGAACCGGGTTCGCTGCATGGGCTCGATGATAGCCGAAAGGGTTCCTTGAAGAGACGTACCTCTGCTAGCGTCGGCCACGTTAGTTTCCTCAAGAGACGCACAGAGGAGTCCGCCATGCATCGTCCCCCGGTCGTGTCGGCACAGGAATGGCAGGCCGCGCGCGAGGCGCTTCTGGTCAAGGAGAAGGAGCACACCCGAGCACTGGACGCGCTGGCCGCGGAACGGCGCAGGCTGCCGATGGTCCGCCTCGCCGACGGCTACCGCTACACCGCGCCGGACCGCTCGACGGTCGATCTGCCCGGCCTGTTCGAGGGCCACCGCCAGTTGGTGATCTACCACTTCATGCAGGCCCCGGGGCAGGACTGGCTGTGCACCGGCTGCGCCACCTTCACCGACAACATCGCAGACCAGTCTCACCTCAACGCCCGGCACACCCGGCTGATCCTGATGTCCCGCGCACCTCAGGACGAGATCGACGTCGTACGGCGGCGGATGGGCTGGACCGTGCCCTGGTACTCAGCCGGCGCCGACTTCTACGACGACCTTGGGCTCGGCGACGGTTTCGGGCTGAGCGTCCTGCTACGCGACGGCGCGGAGGTCTTCCGCACCTACTACACCAGCGGGCGAGGGGTCGACCGGCTCCGGCTCGACTTCAACCTGCTCGACCTCACGCCCTACGGACGTCAGGAGGAGTGGGAGAACTCCCCGGAGGGCTGGCCACAGGACCCGACGATGAGCTGGCTCCGGCCGCGCGATCAATACCCTGGCCCGCCGCGACCGTGACCGCCCGCCCTCGATTTCCGCAGTCCCCGACCGCTTGTCCAGGAGGCAGCCGTGGCACGAACCCTCACCGCCCCCGAGCGCGAGCACTTCCTCGCCCTGCCGCACGTCGGCGTCCTCAGCGTCGCCGCGGACGACGGCCGTCCCCCGCTCACCGTGCCCGTCTGGTACGCCTACACGCCCGGCGGAAACCTGAACTTCTTCACCGGCAGTCAAGGCCGGGTCGCGCGCAAAACCCGGCTGCTCCAGCGGTCGGGAGCCTTGAGCTTCTGCGTGCAGCAGACCGAGTTCCCCTACAAGTACGTCACGGTCGAGTGCACGGTGCTGGAGGAGGACTGGACGCCTTCGGCCGAGGAGGTGACGGCCATCACCTCTCGCTACCTACCGCCCCACCTCGCCCGCGCCTTCGCCGAGGCCGAGACTGCCCACCCCGCCGGCACCTTCGTGCTGTTCACCGCGCGTCCCGACCGGTGGCTGAGCTTCGACTTCGCTGATGACGCGCCCGCCTCGGCCGGAGACTGAGACGCAGGTGCTCCGGCGGAACGCCGGATCCATGCCTCCGCCCACACTCTCGTCAACCCCTGGAACCGCACCCGGTGGGCTCATTCCTGCGGGATGACCCGCTCTCCTTCGCCCACAGGCTCCTCGAAGCCTGCCAGGTATGACCGTAGAAGTTCCTCGGACACCGTGACGCGGTTCGGCCCAGTCAGGGCGTTGCGCGCCGCGAGCCGCCGGCGCAGGGTCTCCGGGTTCGCTTTCAGGTAGACGAGCTCCCACCGATACCCGTGACTCTCGATCAGCGACTTGTACCGGTCACGCGTCGCGCGCCGCCAGAAGCTGTAGTCCAGGACCACGCTCCGGCCTGCGCGCATCAGGCGCTCCAGCTCCTGCCACAAGGCCTCCTCGGCACGGGCCTTGTGATCCTCGTACTCCTCCTGGTCGAGTTGGCCGCCGTCGCGCCCGATCAGTGCCCAGACGGCCTCGTCGATGGACAGCCGGACGTAGCCGCGCTGCTCCAACTCCTGCGCGTACGTCGTCTTGCCCGCGCCCGCGACGCCGCACATCATCACGACCCGCCGCTCGATCTCGTCCTGAAGCCGAGCGGCGGGACGCCCTGTGTGCACTCAGCTCCCCATGCAGATCACGTAGATGGTGCCGGTGATGCTCTTGCCCCAGAGCCTCCAGCCGACCGCCTTGCCGTTGACGAGGTACGGCGCGTTCATGGTGATGTAGGGCGCGCTCGGGGTGCTGCCGGAGATGAAGCCGCCACCCGTGGCGACCATGTTGTCCGGGCACATGATCTCGTCGCTGCCGCCGTTGGCCGGCAGGTAGAGGGCGTCCGCTTTGGTGATGACGTTGGCGGATCCACCCCCGGAGCCTGCGGGGCCCGCGGGTCCGGCCGGACCCGCGGGACCACGCGCGCCCGTCTCGCCCTTCTCACCCTTCGGGCCCTGCGGACCGGTGAGGCCGCGCTCGCCCCTGTCACCCTTCGGACCCTGGGCGCCGGTCTCGCCCTTGTCCCCCTTCGGGCCCTGCGGACCGGTGAGGCCGCGGTCGCCGTCCTTGCCGGGAGCGCCGTCCTTGCCGGGCTCGCCCTTGGCTCCGGCGGCTCCGGTGTCCCCCTTCGGGCCCTGCGGGCCGGCCGGACCGCGCAGACCCTGGGGACCACGCAGACCGCGCGGGCCCTGGGCTCCGGTGTCGCCCTTCGGGCCGGTGCCGCCGATCCCCACCGGACCCTGCGGACCGGTCCTGTTCCACGACACCTTCGTCTCGGTCGCCTTACACGTCGCCGTGGCATTCACCAGACGCATATACCGCGTGCTCTTGTTCACACATGCGTACAACGGCGCGTCACTCGCCGACGAAGCGGTGGCCGCGCCACCCAGAACCAGGACAGACCCGACCAGGGCGCCGGCCGTAACGAGGCCGATGCTCCGGCCGCCCGGCAACTTGATAGCCACGGATTTCCCTCTCTGCGGCATAAGGGGCGACTGATGCGCAGGAAGCGCGTGTGGTACACGTCCGAGCGGAAGCGGCGGTTGTCTTCCCGTAGATCACGTATGCGCATCACCGCTCTGTGTCAGCCACCTCCGTCAGGAGCAGGAACGGAGCCGCTCGGGACCGGAACGCTCACGCCCGGGGGCGGCGGGCCGTGAAGTCGTCCGCGATGGCGTCGAACGTGGACCACCGGACGCCCTCGTGCTTGTTGATGTGCTCGATGAGGCGTTCCAGCATGAGCAGGACCTGCGGGCGGCCCGAGACGTCCGGGTGGATCGTCATGGTGAAGACGGCGTAGTCCGACTCGCGGTAGACCCAGTCGAACTGGTCGCGCCACATCTCCTCGACGTGCCGCGGGTTCACGAAGCCGTGGCTGTTCGGGCTGGTCTTGATGAACATCATGGGCGGCAGGTCGTCGAGGTACCAGCTCCCCGGGATCTCGACGAGTTCGGTCTCCTCCCCGCGCACGAGCGGCTTCATCCACTCGCGGGCGTCCTTGCCGTAGTCGATCTTCGACCAGGTGTCGCACACGCGCACGTAGTACGGCTCGAAGTCGCGGTGCATGAGCGAGTGGTCGTACTTGATGCCGCGTTCGAGCAGCAGCTCGTTGGTGACCGGCGAGAACTCCCACCACGGCGCGACGTACCCGCTGGGACGCCGGCCGGTGCGCGTCTCGATGAGGTCGATGCAGTAGTCGAGGACGGCCGACTCCTGCTCGCGGGTCATCGCGATCGGGTTCTCGTGGCTGTAGCCGTGCACGCCGATCTCGTGTCCGGCGGCCACGACCTGCTCGAACTGCTCGGGAAAGGTCTCGATGGAGTGACCGGGCCAGAACCAGGTCGACGGCAGGCCGTACTTCTTCATCAGGGCGTTGAGCCGCGGCACGCCCACCTCGCCCGCGAAAAGACCGCGCGAGATGTCGTCCGGGGAGTCCTCACCGCCGTAGGAGCCGAGCCAGCCGCCGACCGCGTCGACGTCGATCCCGAACGCTACGAAGATTTCCTTGGCCACAGCGCGTCCTCTCTTCCTGGTGTCGACGGGCCGGACGTGGGCGGCGAGGGTCTGCCGCGTGACCGGGGGCGATGCCGCCCAGCGGCGCCATGACGTGCGCCACATGGCTCCCGTTCCCCGTGCGTGCGCAGGGAACGACTCACCCACGTAGCCCGACATCGCGGCTCGCCCACGCCCGCCCGGGCGACGGAAAATCGTTCGCTCTTCCCTCACGCACTGCGAGACCATGACCACGGCGGGTTCGGCGGCGGGGAGGGCTGATGGCTGCGCTCGGATCACTTGAGGACGCTGATAACGGCCCATCCGTGCGTAGAACAGCGCTTCTGCTGGTGCTGCGCTACTACTGCGGCGAGCTGAGGCGCCAACGGCGGGTCGCGGTGCCCGCGCTGACGTTGCCGGCCCTGGGGAACATCTGCCTGTTCTACCTGGCGCCGCTGGCGGTGGCCGGGCTCGTGGGGCATCTGTCCGGCGGCGGGGACGGCACCGTCGGTGCGCTCCTGCCGTACGTGCTCGGGTTCGGCGCGATGCTGCTGACCGGTGAGGTGCTGTGGCGGGTGGGGCTGCACTTCCTGAACCGCACCGACGCCCGGGGCATCGAGCGGCTCGGCGTGGTGGGCATGGACGAGCTGCTGGCCAAGGACGCCGCGTTCTTCCACGACAACTTCGCCGGCTCCCTGACCAAGCGGGTGATCGGCTTCTCCTCCAGGTTCGAGGAGTTCGCCGACACGCTCACGTTCTCGATCGTGGCCAAGGTGGTGCCCCTGGCCTTCGCCTCGGTGGTGCTGTGGCGATACCACCCGCTGCTGGTCCTCGTTCTGGTGGGCCTCATCATCGTCACCGGGTTTCTCGTCGCCCCGCTCATCCGCCGCCGCCGGGCGCTGGTGGACCGGCGCGAGGCCGCCAGAGTGCTGGTGTCGGGTCACGTCGCCGACGTGCTGGCCAACATGGACACGGTCCGCTCGTTCGCCGCCGAGGAGCGCGAGGCCGCCGAATATCGGGCGAGGATCGCCGAGCAGCGCAGGTTGTCCCTGCTCTCGTGGGATTACGGCAACCTCAAGGTGGACACCGTCGTCGCCCCGCTGTCGGTGCTCACCAGCTCCGTGGGCCTGCTCCTCGCCGTGGCGCTGCGCGGAGGTCTCGGCGTGGAGGCCATCGTGGTGACGTTCACCTACTACACGAACGCGATCGGCATCATGTTCGAGTTCAACCAGATCTACCGGCGCATCGAGAGCGTGCTCACCGAGGCGGCCCAGTTCACCGAGCTGCTTCTCGTGCCGCCGACCGTGGTGGACCCGGTCGATCCGCAGCCGCTGCGCCGGGTCGACGCGAGCATCCGCTTCGAACGGGTGCGGTTCGCGCACGGCGGCGGCCCGCTCCTGTTCGACGGCCTGGACCTGGACATCCCCAGCGGCGCCAAGATCGGGCTGGTCGGCCAGTCCGGCGGCGGCAAGACCACGCTCACCCGGCTGTTGCTCCGGCTCATGGACATAGACGGGGGCCGCATCCTGATCGGCGGCCAGGACATCGCCCGGCTGCGCCAGGCCGACCTGCGCAGCCTGATCGCCTACGTGCCGCAGGAGCCCGCCATGTTCCACCGGTCCGTGCGCGACAACCTCGCGTTCGCCCGGCCGGGCGCCACCGAGGCCGAGATCCTCCGGGCCGCGCGGGCGGCGCACGTCACGGAGTTCGTCGAGTCCCTGCCGGACGGGTTCGACACCCTGGTCGGCGAGCGCGGCGTCAAGCTCTCCGGCGGCCAGCGGCAGCGCATCGCGCTCGCGCGCGCCATCCTGCGCGACGCCCCGATCCTGCTGCTGGACGAGGCGACCAGCGCGCTGGACTCCGAGAGCGAGATCCTCGTGCAGGAAGCCCTGTGGCAGTTGATGCAGGACCGTACGGCACTCGTGGTCGCGCACCGCCTGAGCACCGTGGTCCGCATGGACCGGCTCGTCGTGCTCAACCGGGGGCACATCGTGGAGCAGGGCACCCACGGCGAACTGCTCCAGGCCGAAGGCCCCTACGCCCGGCTCTGGCACCACCAGTCCGGGGGTTTCCTCATCGAGGACGACACCCCGGACGTGCTCCACCGCTGAGCGGCGCTCCACTGCTGAGCTCCACTGCTGACCGGGCCCGGGTCATGAGCGCGACCGTGTCATGACCCGGGCGACCCACGTCGCGAGGCGCCGTACGGACACGGTCACGTGAGCGGCACGGTGGTCGACTCCCGGACCACGAGGCGGCAGGGGTGGGCGTGCCGGCCGGGGGAGGGGGAGCCGTTGATGGCGGCCAGGAGCATCTCCGCCGCCGACCGGCCGAGCCCTTCGAGGTCCAGATCGATGCTGGTCAGCGGCGGCTGGCAGGCTTCGGTCATGACGTCCCAGTTGTCGAAGCCGATGAGGGCGACGTCCTGGGGGACCCGGCGGCCGGCGGCCCGCAGCGCGTCGCAGACGCCCCGGGCGATCTGGTCGCTGCCGCAGAAGACGGCGTCGAACTCGGCCCGGCCGGCGAGGAGGATGCCGACGGCCTGACGGCCCCACACCTCGCTCCATCCGCCGAACAGCGGGGGAGCGACCAGGGACAGCCCGTCCTCGGCGAGGCGCTCGGAGGCCGCGGCCGCGCGCACCCGGGCGGAGTTGTGGTGCTCGGGCCCCGTGACGTGGGCGATCCGGGTGCGCCCGACGGCCAGCAGGTGCTCGACCGCCTTGCGGGCGCCGCCCGCCTCGTCAGGGACCACCGAGCAGTCGCCGGGGTCGGCCGAGCTGATGAAGGCGTAGACGACGGGCACGGGCAGGTTGGCGCCGATGGGCGCCCGCGCCTCGGTGCGCCGGCCGGTGACGATCATGCCGTCGACCCGGCGACTGAGGAGGGTCTTGACGTAGTACTGCTCGCGGATGGGATCGTCGCGCCCGTCGCAGAGGAAGACCGACATCTCTCCGGCGCCCAGCGCGTCCTCCGCGCCCATCAGCACGGGGATGCTGAACCGCCCGATCGTGTCGGTGGTGATCATGCCGACCGTGTAGGTGCGGCCCGAGTGCAGGCTTCGGGCGCCCGCGTTCGCCTCGAAGCTGAGCTGCCGGGCCGCCTCCCTGACGCGCATGCGGGTCTCCTCCCGCAGCGATCCGCGTCCGTTGAGCGCCTTGGAGGCCGTGCCCACCGACACCCCGGCCAACGCCGCGACGTCGGCGATCGTGGCATGACGCTCCAGCTTTCCCACTTTTCCTCCACTTTCCTAGGGGGTTGCCTGAGCCCCACTCTATAGGCCGTACGTGCGACTACGAAGCCCTCGTAACAACGCGGAAACAGGCTATTGACGGTCTGGAAGCCGGTTGGATACCGTGACGGCAATCGTTTTCCTAGTTTCCTACTGCGGGCGACCTGCCCTCTGGCTTGTCGCTTCGCAGGCACCAGGGCGGTCCGCCTCGGCGGACTTCCCGCGTCCCTCGCCGTGAGCAGGAGACTCCTCCGTGAGCAGGAGACTCCTCGGTGGCGTGAAGGACGACCCCTGCTCCACGAAAGATGAGGCATGACTGAGCAGAAGTTGTCAGACACCTCCCCGGTCGACCTCCGCGGTTCGGCGGAGCCGGCGGCGCTGCGTGGTTCGGCGGGGCCGGTGGCCCCGGGGCCCGGGGCGACCGCCGCGCTGTGGCCGCTGAGCCCGGACCAGGCCCGTCTCGACCCGGGGGGTCTGCTGGGGCAGTGGCAGCGGCGCAACGCCGAGGACACGCTGCCGCACTGCGTGGACAACCTGCACCGCGCCGGGAACATCGGCAACCTCCGAGCCGCCGCGGGCGAGTCGGACGCGGCGTTCGCCGGCATGTGGTTCGCCGACTCCGACGTCCACAAGACGCTGGAGGCCGCGGCTTGGGAGCTGGGCACCTCGCCCGGCGACGGGGCGCTGCGGTCGTTCGTGGAGGACACGGTCGCGTTGCTCGCCCGCGCCCAGCAGGCGGACGGCTACCTCAACTCCTACTTCACCGTCGTCGCGCCGGACGAGCGGTGGCGCAAGCCGGACTGGAGCCACGAGCTGTACTGCGCCGGCCATCTCTTCCAGGCGGCGGTGGCCGCCGCGCGCACCGGCGTGAGCCCCGCGCTGGTGGCCGTGGCCCGCCGGTTCGCCGACCTGCTGGTGGAGCGGTTCGGGCCTGACGGTGTCGAAGAGGTCTGCGGGCATCCGGAGATCGAGACCGCGCTCGCCGAGCTCTACCGGCTGACCGGCCACCGGCCCTATCTGGACCTGGCGCGCCGGTTCCTCGACCTGCGCGGACGGGGTCTGCTCGGGCACGGGCGGTTCGGGCCCGCCTACTACCAGGACCACGTGCCCGTACGCGAGGCCCGCGAGGTCACCGGCCACGCCGTACGCCAGCTCTACCTGCTGGCCGGGATGGTCGACGTGGGCGTGGAGGCGGGCGACCACGTGCTGCTGGACGCGGCCGAGCGGCTGTGGGAGGACGCCGTCCACCGGCGCACCTACGTGACCGGCGCGCACGGCTCGCGCCACCGCGACGAGGCGTACGGCGGCCCGTACGAGCTGCCGGCCGACCGGGCCTACGCCGAGACCTGCGCGGCGATCGCGAGCGTCCACGTGAACTGGCGGCTGCTGCTGGCCACCGGCCGGGCCCGCTACGCCGACGAGATGGAGCGGGCGCTGTACAACGCGGTCGCCCCCGCCGTGTCGTCCGACGGCAGGCGCTTCTTCTACTCCAACCCCCTGCAGCTGCGCACGGGACACGCGAGCTCGGGGGAGGAGGAGGCGGCGCGCCGGCTGCCCTGGTATTCGTGCGCCTGCTGCCCGCCCAACATCGCCCGGCTGATGGCCTCGCTGCACGGCTATCTGGCCACCGCCCACGACGACGGCCTGCAGATCCACCTGTACGCCTCGGGCACCGTGAACGCCGAGGTCGCGGGCGCCGCCGTACAGGTGGACATGCGCACCGAATACCCCTGGCAGGGGCGGATCGAGCTGACCGTGACCGCCGGGACCGCCGTCCCCTGGACGCTCGCGCTGCGCGTGCCGGCCTGGTGCGACGCGTACACGGTCAGGATCGACGGCGGCCCGGTGATGGCCCCCGCGCGGGACGGCTACATCCGGCTCACCCGAGTCTGGGCGCCGGGTACGACGGTCGTCCTCGACCTCGACATGCCCGTCCGGCAGGTGACCGCGCACCCGCGCGTGGACGCGGTGCGGGGCTGCGTCGCCCTGGCACGCGGCCCGCTCGTGTACTGCCTGGAGCAGGCGGACCTGCCGCCCGGAACGGTCCTGGAGGACGTGCGGCTGGACCCCGCCGCGCCTGCGGTCACCGCCGCTTCGGCCGCATCGGACCGCGGGGAGGGCCCGGCGGACATCCCGGTCATGATCAACATCGGCGGGCTGGTCACCCAGGCCGGCGACTCGCTGTACGCCACCGGGAGAAGGCGGGAGCGGCCGGGCACGCCGCTCACGCTCACGGCGGTGCCGTACTTCCTCTGGGGCAACCGGAGTGAGGGCCCGATGCGGGTCTGGATTCCGGTCGCCACGGAATGACCTCGCGGGCCGCGTCGTGCGGCCCGCGCCGGAAGAGGGAACCGCCCGCGGCGCACGCCGCCGAATTCGGGGCGGGCGGTTCCCGGCTCCACCTCCTCTCCACCCCCCACCTGAGCATTAGAAAGAGCGAGGTAGGTATATGCGCAGACCCCGACGCACGACCCTGTTACCCGCGCTGTCCGTGTCACTGGCCGGGGCGCTCGTCCCGCTGGCGCCCGCCGAGGCGGCGGGCGCCACCCTGACGGTGAACGCGGCCCAGCCCTTCCGGCCCGTCACCCACGTCGCCGCCGGCGGCCTGTACGGCCTGGCGGAGAACAGCAGACCGGCCGACTCCGCGCTGCTGCCGCTGAAGGTCAACTCGCTGACGCAGCCCGCCCCGGGCGTGGGGCAGCGGCCCAACGGCCAGCCGCCCGGCGGCGACGCGCTGCTCGTGGCCCCGCAGGCCACCCGGGTGGGGGCCGGGGAGTACATCCGGATGCCGGACATCTACCCGAACTTCCCCTACCAGTGGGTGAGCTGGAACGACTGGCTGGCCAAGGTGAACACGATGGTCGCCGCCCGTCGCAACGCGACCTCGGTGACCAACGTCATCGGCTGGGAGCTGTGGAACGAGCCCGACGGGACCTGGAACACCTCCGCCGCCGGGTCCTTCAACGACGGGTGGACGCGCACCTACCGGGCCGTGCGGGCGCTGGACACGACGACGCCGATCGTCGGCCCGAGCACCTCCTACTACAACCGCTCCTGGTTGTCGTCGTTCCTGAGCAGCGCCAAGGCCGCGGGCACGCTGCCCGACGTCATCTGCTGGCACGAGCTGGGCGGCGATCCCAGCGGCATCGCCGGGCACATCGCCGACTACCGCGCGCTGGAAAGCTCGCTCGGCATTAGCCCCCGCCGCATCGCGATCAACGAGTACGCCGCGCCGGGCGAGGTCGACGTCCCCGGCCGGATCGCCAGTTACGTTGCCAAGTTCGAGCGCGCTGGCGTCGAGACGGCACACAGGGCGTTCTGGTACGAATACGGCACCATGAACGGGCTTGTCGTCAACAACAGCCAGCCCACCGGCACGTGGTGGCTGTACAAGTGGTACGGCGACATGGCCGGCCGTATGGTCACCACCACCCCGGCCACCCAGACCGGGCTGGACGGCTTCGCCTCCTACGACTCCACCCGCAAGATCGTCAACGTGGTCTTCGGCAACGAGTCGGGCACCAACACGGTGCGCGTCACGGGCATCGGCGCGCTGGGCTCCTCGGTCCGGGCGACCCTGCAGTCGACCCCCGCGAACGGCCGGTTCACCGCCGTGACCGCGCCGACGACCATCTCGACGAGCACCTACACCGTGAGCAACGGGCAGATCAGCGTCTCGGTGCCGAACATGTCGGCGACGAGCGCCTACAACCTGGTGATCGAGCCGGTCAGCGGGGTGCCGTCCTATCAGCAGCGCTACGAGGCGGAGAACGCGGCCGTCTTCCGCGCCCAGCGGCTGACGAGCTCGAGCGCGTCCGAGGGAGGCTACGTGGGGCGCATCGACAACAACAACGGCGATCACGCCACGGACAGCTACGTCGACTTCGTGGTGAACGTGCCCACGGCCCGGGCGTACACGATGACCATCGGCTACGCCAACGCGACCGGCGCGACCGCCACGCAGGGGCTGGCGTACAACGGCGGCGCCTGGACGACGGTCAGCTATCCACCCACGGCCGCCTGGGGCCAGTTCGGCGCGACGGTCAGCACCACGGTGAACCTGCGGGCGGGCTACAACGTGATCCGCCTGGCCAAGGGGTCCCCCTCCTTCGGCGGCGGGACCGGCTTTGCCGAGCTGGACTACATCCAGCTCACCTGAGCAGCGCCCGAGCCGCAGCGCGGGTTCGCACCCTGACCGCGCGGACCCGCTCCGGTGAACGAGATGACAGCGGCCGGACGCCGGCCGTCGAAAGGAAGAACGATATGAAGAGCCTCGACAAAGGCCGGCGTGCCGCCGGCCTGGGCCTGGTGGTCCTCGTCGTCGCGGGTGGTCTCACCGCGTGCTCAGGGTCGTCCGGGAGCGACGCCGGTGCCGTTGCCTCGGCGGGCACGGACCAGGCCGCCGGGGGCGGGACCTACACGATCTGGGACCCCTACCCGCAGTTCGACGACTCCTCCGACTGGGTGAAGCTGCTCACGCAGTGCGGCACCCAGGCCGGGGTGACCGTCAAGCGGACCGGCTACGACACCACCGACCTGACCAACAAGGCGCTGCTGGCCGCACAGCAGGGCAACTCGCCGGACGTGCTGATCGTGGACAACCCGGTCGTCTCGACGCTGGCCGAGGCCGGCGTGCTGACGACGACCGACGAGACGAAGATCGACACCTCGGCCGTCTCGCCGAACCTGCTCGCCGCCGGCCAGCTCGGCAGCAAGACGTACGGCATCCCGATCGGGGCCAACACCCTCGCCCTCTACTACAACAAGGAGGTGCTGAAGAAGGCCGGGGTGGACGCCGACTCGGTCAAGGACTGGGCGTCGCTGACCGCGGCGCTGGAGAAGGTGAAGGCGGCGGGCAAGAAGGGCATCACGTTCTCGGGCATCGGCACCGAGGAGGGCAGCTTCCAGTTCCTGCCCTGGTTCTGGGGCTCGGGTGCGAACCTCACGAAGCTCGACTCGCCCGAGGGCGTCGCGGCGCTGTCGCTGTGGGCCGACTGGGTGAAGAAGGGCTACGCGCCCACCTCGGTCATCAACAACACCCAGACCACGAGCTGGCAGGAGTTCGCGACCGGGGACTTCGCCTTCAGCGAGAACGGCACCTGGCAGCTCGCCAACGCCAAGAAGACCGGCTTCGACTACGGCATCATCCCGATCCCCGCGAAGGACGGCGGCACCGCTCCCGCCCCGACCGGCGGCGAGTTCGTCACCATGCCCGTGCAGAAGGACGCCGCCCGCTACGTCGCGTCGCAGAAGCTGGTGACGTGCCTGACCAGCACCGGCAACTCCCTGACCACCACCACGACGCTGTCGTACATCGCGCCGACGGAGGACGTGCAGACCAAGCAGGTCGAGCAGAACGCCGAGCTGAAGGTGTGGGTGGAGGCGGTCAAGGCGGCCAAGGGCCGCACCAGCGACAACCTCGGCACGAAGTACCCGAAGATCTCCGAGCCGATGTGGAAGGCGATGCAGGCCGCGCTGAGCGGGTCGCAGCCGCCGCAGGAGGCGCTGACCGCGGCCCAGGCCACGGCGGCGAGCGCCATCCAGTAGCGTCGCGCGGGTCCGGGGCGACCGGCCCCGGGCCCGCCGCCGGTCGTCCAGACGAAGGAAAGCATGAAACACGCAACTCAGACGCCGGCCCCGCCGACCGAGGGCGGCTGGCGGGAGGGGGCCACGGCGTCGCGGGCCGGGAGCGCGCACCGCGCACCCGCGCGGCGGGGCGGCCCGGGGCAGTGGGCAACAGGGCGGTGGGCAACAGGGCAGTGGGCGGCATGGGCGTTCCTCGTGCCGGTGGTGGTCTACCTGCTCGCGTTCTACGTCTATCCGCTGTATCGCAACGTCGACCTCAGCCTGCGGAACTACACGGTGCGCTCGTTCGTGCAGGGGGACGCGCCGTTCACCGGGTTCGCCAACTACGCCAAGGTGTTCGCCGACGCCACCTTCGCCCCGGCGCTGTGGCACACCATCGTGTTCACGGTGGTGTCGCTGGCCTTCCAGTTCACCATCGGGCTCGCGCTGGCGGTGTTCTTCAGCCGGAACTTCCGGCTGTCGGCGACGCTGCGAGCGCTGTTCCTGGTGCCGTGGCTGCTGCCTCTGATCGTGTCCTCCTCAACATGGTCGTGGATGCTCAACAGCGAATCCGGCGTGGTCAACGCCGCCCTCACCGCGGTCGGCACCGACCCGGTCAACTGGCTGACGTCGCCGGACTGGTCACTGTGGTCGGTGACCATCGCCAACATCTGGATCGGGATCCCGTTCAACCTGGTCGTGCTCTACAGCGGACTCCAGGCGATCCCCACCCACATCTACGAGGCGGCGGCCCTCGACGGCGCCACCCCCTGGCAGCGGTTCTGGCGGGTGACGTTCCCCCTGCTGCGGCCGGTCTCGGCGATCACGCTGCTGCTCGGGCTGGTCTACACGCTGAAGGTGTTCGACATCATCTGGATCATGACGAAGGGCGGCCCGAGCGACGCGTCAACGACGCTCGCCACCTGGTCCTACCGGCTGGGCTTCGGCAACATGCTGCCCTCCTTCGGCCCGGGCGCGGCGGTCGGCAACCTGCTGATCGTGATCGCGCTGGTCTTCGGCCTCGTCTACATCCGTACGCAGCGAAGGCAGGGGGCGGCATGACGGCGACCCGGCGCACCTGGTGGCGGACCGGCCTGGGCCTGGTGTTCACCGTGCTCATGCTGTTCCCGGTCTACTGGATGATCAACGTCTCGTTCACGCGCGACCAGGACATGCGCAAGTCGCCGCCGTACTGGTTCCCCGTGCACGGGACGCTTGAGGGCTACCGCGCGGTGCTGGAGCAGCAGGGGCCCTACCTCGCCACCAGCCTCGTGGTGGGCCTGGGCACCGTGGCCCTGACGCTGATGATCGCGGCCCCGGCGGCGTACTCACTGGCCAAGCTGCGCCCGCGCGGCGGCGGCGTGCTGAGCTTCGTGCTGCTGATCGCGCAGATGATCCCCGGCGTGATCATGGCCATGGGGTTCTACGCGATCTACCTGAGCACCGGGGTGCTGAACACCGTGCCGGGGCTGATCGTGGCCGACTCCACGCTGGCGGTGCCGTTCGCCGTGCTGATCCTCACCGCGTTCATGTCCGGCATCCCCGAGGAGCTGATGCACGCGGCCCGGGTGGACGGCGCGGGCGCGCTGCGCACGTTCTGGTCGGTCGTGCTGCCGGTCAGCCGCAACTCGGTCATCACGGTGTCGCTGTTCACGTTCCTGTGGGCCTGGTCCGACTTCGTCTTCGCCTCCACCCTCGACCAGGGCGGCGGCCACCAGCCGATCACGCTCGGCATCTACCACTACATCGGCAACAACAACCAGCAGTGGAACGCCATCATGGCGACCGCGGTCGTCGCGTCCATCCCGGCCACCGTGCTCCTCGTCATCGCCCAGCGCTACGTCGCCGCCGGGGTCACGGCCGGCGCCGTCAAGGACTGAGGAAGCGTTCCGCACCCACAAGAACGTCGTCGTCCACCGCTCGCCCGAAATGTTAGCGCTAACACTTCGAGGCGGGGAGCTCCGCAGCGCCGGGAGTTCTGGTGAGACGGCGCGCAGAAAGGTGAACGTCCCCTCGTTCACGCAACACAAAGGAGTACCACCCATGTCCCGATCGGCATTTCCCCCGGGGAGTGCTTCAGCCCCGCGCCTCGGCCGCAGTCGCTTCCGGAGCGCGTCCCGCCGCGCGGCGGCCCTGGCGGCCGCGCTCGCGAGTGTGGCCGCCGGAGCCGCCCTCTCCGCCACGCCCGCGTCCGCGGCCACGGCGCCGACCACCGCGCCGGCCCCCGCGGCCACGCTCGTGGTGAAGGCCGACCAGCCGTTCCGCCCGGTCACGCATGTCGCGACGGGCTCCCTGTACGGCCTCGCCGACGACGCGACGCCCTCCGACGACCTGGTCAAGGCCATCAAGCCGAACACGTTCGTCCAGATGGCCGTGGGCGGCAAGCAGCAGGCGAAGGGCGACGTGCTGGTGGTCGCCGGCAAGGCGGCCAGAGCGGGCGCGAAGGTCGTCAACCGCCTGTCGGACTACTACGCGGGCTGGCCGTACAGGTTCAGCTGGGACACCTGGCCAGGCGTCGTGGAGCAGCAGGTCAAGGCCGTCCAGGCGTCCGGAGCGACGAACATGGTGGCCTGGGAGCTGTGGAACGAGTCGGACAACACCTGGCTCGCGTCCAACGGCACCTACGAGGACTTCTGGACGAAGACCTTCCGCCAGGTGCGGTCGCTCGACCCGACCACGCCGATCCAGGGCCCGAGCTTCTCCGACAACATCAACGACATGGAGAACTTCCTGCGGAACGCGGTCGAGACCGACACGGTTCCGGACATCATCTCCTGGCACGAACTGATCAACTCGGGCAAGATCGTTGGTGACCTCGCCAAGGTCGACGCCATCATGAAGGACCTCGGCATCAGCCCCCGCCCGATCTCGATCGAGGAGTACGCGGCGCCGTCCGAGGTCGGCATTCCGGGCTCCCTGGTGGGATACATCGCGAAGTTCGAGCGATACGGCATCCACGACGCGGAGCTCGCGTTCTGGAACGGCTACGGCGCGCTCGGCGACCTGCTGACCGGGACCGGCGGGAAGCCGAACGGCGCCTACTGGCTCTACAAGTGGTACGCCGACATGAGCGGGGACATGGTCACCACCACCCCGCCCAACGCCACGACCGGCCTCGACGGCGCAGCCGCCGTGCCCGCCGACAAGAAGCAGGTGAGCGTGGTCTTCGGCGGCGGCAGCGGCGCCACCGCCGTCAAGGTCGACGGACTGGACAAGCTCGCCCTGGGCGGCACCGTCCACGCGAAGCTCGAGTACACCCCGTCGTACGGGCGCACCAACCCCGTCGCCGGCCCGATCACCATCTCCGACACCCTCTACCAGGTGACCGACGGCTCCATCACCGTGCCGGTGGCGATGAGCTCCGCCGACGCCTACCACCTGGTGGTCAGCGGCGACGGTGAGGCGACCGACCTCGAGAGCACCTATCGGATCACCAACCTCAACAGCGGGCTCGCGCTCGACACCCACGATGCGGGGACGTCGGCCGGGACCCTCGTCAACCAGGCCACCGTCGCGGGCGGCGCCACGCAGCGGTGGAAGCTGGTCTCCACCGGCTCCGGCCTCCACAAGGTGGTCAACGCGGCCAGCGGGCTGGTGCTCGGGGTGAAGGACGCCTCGTCAGGCAACGGCGCGACCGCCGTCGTGGAGACCGACACCGGCGGCAACACCCAGCTCTGGCAGGTCGTGCCCGACGGGAAGGGCCACAACCAGCTCGTGAACTACGACACGGGCATGGTGCTCGCCGTCGACGGCATGAGCAAGGACTCGGGCGCCCAGGTCGTGCAGTGGAGTGACACCACCGTCACGTCCTCCGGCATCGGCGGCACCCGGGTGACCGGCAAGCTCGGCAAGGCCGTCGCGCTGTCCGGAGCCAACCAGTATGTCAACGTGCCGCGCGGCGCGGTGAGCGGCGTCACGGGCGACTTCACGGTCTCGACGTGGGTCAACCCCACGAAGAACTCCACATGGTCGCGCGTGTTCGACTTCGGCACCGGCGCGTCGAACTACATGTTCCTGACGCTCACCAATGGCGCCGGGCTCCGGTTCGCCATCACGACCAGCGGCGCCGGCGGGGAGCAACTGATCAGCTCCACCACGTCGCTCCCGCTCAACACCTGGTCGCTGGTGACGGTGACCGTGTCCGGCACCACCGGCACCCTCTACGTCAACGACAAGGTCGCAGGCACCAACGCCAACCTCACCCTGCACCCGTCCAGTCTCGGCAACACCACCCAGAACTGGATCGGCCGCTCGCAGTATTCGGGGGACCCCTACCTGGCCGCCGCGGTGGACGACTTCAACGTCTACAGCCGCGCGCTGACCGCGTCCGAGGTGTCCACCCTCGCGACCGGGCAGGCCGGATCGGGCGACGTCCTGCGCTACACGTTCGACGAGAGCGCCGGAACGGCCGTCGCCGACTCGTCGGGCAACGGACGCAACGCGACCCTCGTCGCCAGCCCGGCGCCCGCGACCGGCGCCGCCGCCGTCCCCGACCACTTCTGGACCCTCGCGCCCTACCTGACGATCAAGGGCGTCTCGGTGGCCGACGGCGCCACCGTCTCCGGCACGCCGACCTTCACCGTCGACCTCGGCGGCGCCGCGTCGGACGTGTCCTACACCTACATCGAACTCAACCGCGACGGTGTCTGGCTGACCGACAACACCAAGGCGCCCGGCAGCCACAACGACGGGCTCCACCCCGACCTCGTCGTCGACACCACCGCCTACCCGAACGGCACCTACCAGCTCAAGATCGACGCGGTCGGCGCGAACGGGCTGACCACCGAGCGGATCGTCCCCATCGTCATCGGCAACCCTCCGGCCTGGGCCGCCACCTCGGTCTACGACACCGACGACCAGGTGTCCTACAAGGGCTCGGTCTGGCGCGCCTCGTGGTGGACGAAGAACCAGGCCCCCGGCGACCCGTACGGCCCGTGGCAGGAGATCGTGTCCACGTCGGACGGCACCGCCGTCTGGACCCCGTCACGGATCTTCCTCGCCGGCGACCGGGCGGAATACCAGGGCGTCGCCTACGAGGCGAAGTGGTGGACCCGCAACCAGAAGCCGGGCGACCCGAACGGTCCCTGGTCGCGCATCGGATAAAACCGGCCGATGTCGTGGGCCGGGCGTCCTGGTTGAAGCAGGTGCGGGCGCCCGGCCCTTCACCGTGTCGTGTCATGCGGGTCCCGGGGTCTCGGCACCGTCTCCGGAGATGGTGCCGAGCTTGTCGGGGTTGCTGACCACGTAGATGTCGCACACCTGCTCCCCGCCCGCGTCGAGATCGAGCACCATCACCGCGAGGGGCGCGTCCTCCTCGAAGACGACCACGGAGGGGTCACCGTTGACCTGGCGGTAGCGGACGTCCACGCCGCCGCGCGCGTTGGCCACGACCACACGGGCGACGTTGTCGCGGCCACGGATCGGACGCGGCCCGCCCGCCGCCGACTTGCCTCCGCCGTCGGGCCACAGGACGACGTCCGGCGCGAGCATCTCCATCAGCGCGGGCAGGTCACCGCCGAACGCCGCCTCGATGAAGCGCTCGGTCACCTCCCGGTGCGTACGCCGGTCGACCCGGGCGCGGGGGCGCCGCGCCTGCACGTGTTCGCGGGCCCGGTGGGCGACCTGCCGGATCGCGGCCGGGCTGCGGTCCAGCATGTCGGCGATCTCGGTGTGCTGGTAGGCGAACACCTCGTGCAGGACGAACACGGCCCGCTCCAGCGGGGTGAGCGTCTCCAGGATCACCAGCAGCGCGATCGACACCGACTCCCCGCGTACGGCGGGCTCCGCGGCGTCGGGCCCCGTGACCAGCGGTTCCGGCAGCCACGGGCCCAGGTAGGTCTCCTTGCGCCTGCGCAACGCGCTCTGATGGGCGAGGGCCTGGTTGACCGCGACACGCACCAGGTAGGCGCGGGGATTGTCGATGCCGGCCACATCCCGTGCCGTCCACGCGAGCCACGTCTCCTGGAGCACGTCCTCGGTGTCGCCGACCGTGCCGAGCATGGTGTAGACGATGGAGAACAACAGCTCGCGGTGGCCGGCGAACACCTCGGAGGCGTCGGCCGGGGGACTTTCACGCATCATGGGACTCCTTACCGCTAACGGATACCGGATCAGCGCGTCGCGTGCAGCACCAGGGCGGGATCGAGCGCCAGCGTGGCGACCGCCAGGCCGAGGAACACGATCGCCAGGTAGAACTGGGGCGAGAAGTCGCCGATGCGCAGATGGGTGTACAGGGCGCAGACGAAATAGAGGACGAGGCCCGCGGCGGCGGCCGTGCCGACGAGGGGCACGCCGAGCAGCCCCAGCGCGAGTCCCAGCGCGCCCAGGGCCTTCAGCGCGCCGATCGGCCAGACCAGCCACGACTCCGGCACGCCGGCTCGGGCGAGCGCGGGGCCGAGGGTACGCATGATCGGCGCGAACCGGGTCATGGCCGCGAATCCGGAGAACGTGTCGAATGCGATGGTCACCACAGCGGCGACGACGTAGGCGGTCGGCATCGGAGGCTCATCCGTTCCGGAAGGCGGCGACGTGGTCGGCCACCCAGTCGGCGTACGTCCGTGCCGGACGGCCGAGGACCTTGTCGAGCTCACCCGTCGGGGGGTGCTGGTCGCGGCCGGCGTAGTGGTCATACCGGGCCATCAGCGTACGCACGAACGGCTCGGGCAGCCCCACGCCGATCAGGTGCGCGGCGACGGCCCGCGACGGGACATCCTCGAAGCGCAGGGGCCTGCCGAGCGCGGCGGCGAGCACCGCCACCATTTCCTCGTGCGACAGCGACTCCGGCCCGGTGAGCTCCAACCGGCGGCCCGCCAGTGCGTCGGGGAGCAGGTCGTCGGTGAGCAGCGCGCGGGCCGCGACCTCGGCCAGATCCCGCTCGTCGAGCACGGACTCCCGGAAGCCCGCGTGCACGTAGCGCACGACGTCTCCGGCCCGGATCTGGGCGCCCCACGCCTGGAGGGTGTTGCCGGCGAAGGCGCTGGCGCGCAGGCTGGTCCAGGCCAGGCCGCTGGCGACGGCCGCTTCCTCGGCCTCCTTGTTCCGGTCGCCCCGCCAACGAGACGGCTGCAGGTCGAACGGGTCGTCGATGTTCAACGCCGACAGGGCCACCACTCTGCGCACGCCCCGCTCGGCGGCCAGGGCCAGGAGCCCGTCGGCGGAGTCGCCGAAGGTGCGCGGGTGCAGGAAGACCGCCTCGATGCCGGCGAAGTGCCCGGCCATCGTGCCGGGCCGGGCCGGATCGCCCTGGACGACCTCCACGCCGTACGGCAGGGCCGCGTCGCGCGGAGATCGGCTCACGGCGCGCACGCGGGCGCCTTCGGCGAGGAGTCGCTGGACGATGAGACGACCGACCGCGCCGGTCGCTCCGGTGACGAGGATCATGGGTTTCGCCTTCGTGAGGTCAGCGCGGGCCGGTGGGCAGGAAGTGACGGGCGTTGTCGGCGGCCCATTGGGCGAACGTGCGCGGCGGCCGGCCGACGACCTGCTCGACATCGCCGGTGAGCCTGGTGGCGAACTCGCTGGGCGTGCCGTAGACCCGCAGCAGGCTCTCCACCAGGTCCGTCTCGTCGGCTCCCTCGATCTCCGCGAACGCGCGGAAGAGGGCCAGCTGCGGACGCCGGTCCGGCACGCTCCACTCGCGGCGCACCTCGTCGGGGGTGAGCTCCTCGAACCGCAGATCGCGGCCGGTCGCCTCGGCGATGATCGCGACCATCCGCCGTGCGGTCAGCACCTCGGGGCCGGTGAGGTGGTAGGACCTGCCGCCGTGACCGTCCTGCGTCAGCACCGCCGCCGCGACGGCGCCGATGTCGTACTCGTCGACCGGCGGGCTCTGCCGATCGCCGTACGGCTCACGCACCCGCCCGGTGGTCCGCAGCGACTCGCCCCAGTCGTTCAGGAAGTTGGCCATGAACTGCGTCGGCCGCAGGAGGGTCCACTCCAGGCCGCTCGCCGTGACGGCCGGCTCCAGCGTGCCCTCCTGCCAGCCGCCCAGGACGGTGGCCTTGGCGACCCCGGCCCGCTCCGCGAGCGCGACGATGTCGCGTCCGTTGGCGAGAGGCCGGTAGCCGACGCCGAAATTGATCAGGTGGACGGCGGTGACGCCGTCGAAGGCCCCCTCCAGGCCGGCGGCGTCGGTGAGGTCACCGCCCACAGCCTCGACGCCGTACGGCAGGACGGCGCGGCCGGGGTCCCGGGTCAGCGCCCGCACCTTCGCGCCGCGCTCCAGCAGATGGCGGACGACCTGCCGGCCGACGGTGCCGGTGGCTCCGGTGACGAGAATGGTCATGCCGAGTGCTCCTTGTCGACGTGGGTGACGCCGTCCCGCCCGCTGTGCGCGTGCGGGAACGGCCACGCCTCCTAAGAGGACCGGCGGGGAACGAAGTGTGACATCGCGGACGGCGACAGCACTCGACTGTCAGGAGAGGTCCCGGTCAGGGCAGGGTGAGCCAGGGTGACCACGGCCCTGATCGCGGGCGTCCGACGGCGACCTAGTCTGCCGTCCCGGTGTATTCGTACCAGTCGAAGGCGACGACGCCCTCCGCCGCGTACACGCCGATGACCCGCCCGGTGTAGCCACCCGCCACCTCAGTCGACAGGTAGCGTCCGTCGAGCTCGGCGAACGGTGTGAAGCGGCCGTCTTCCTCGACGCCCAGCCGAACCACGTCGGGTGGTGTGCCGACCGCGTCCGACGCCGGTCCGGGGACGATGTCGATGCCGAGCACGATCGGACCGTCGGCGTCGACCGGGCGGGTCGCGACCGGCTGAGCGAGCGGACCGATCCTGGCCAGGCACCGGACGTTGTCCGCGGTGGCCTCGATTCGGTAGTGGTGGTGCTCGTCGAGTCGCACCGCCAGGCCGCCGCAGCCGCTGCCCGGGTCCATGCGGACCCGCACGCGGCAGGTGGTGTGCTGCTGGCGTCGGCCGGCGAACGTCGGAAGCGGATCGTCCAGTGAACCGGCGCCGGCGTGCAGTGTCAGCCAGCTCGGCCGGGCGTCCAGGGAGTAGGCGTGCGGGGGCCGGTGACGGATCGAGAGCCATTGCGGCCCGAGGGTCGTGCCGTCGAAGTGATCCCGTTCATGGACGCCGACGGCTGGACCACCCGGAGACACGGGCGCGGGCTGCGGCCAGCCGTCCACCCACCGGACCGGAGTGAGGAAGGTCTCGCGACCCAGGACGTGGTAGCCGGGCGTGACGCCGCGAGGACGGACGCCGAGCAGCAGCATCTGCCACGACCCGTCCGGCGCCCGGACCAGGTCACCATGGCCGGTGTTCTGGATCGGTGAGCTGGTGCTGCGGTGGCTGAGGACCGGGTTGGCCGGGCAGCCCTGGAACGGACCGGTGGCCGTCGGCGCCCGGGCCACCGAGACCGCGTGACCACGCGCGGTGCCGCCCTCGGCGATCAGCAGATACCAGTTCCCGTCGATCCGGTAGAGGTGTGGCGCTTCCGGTGCGGCGAGGCCGGTGCCGGACCACAGGGGACGGGGCGCGTCGAGGATCTTTCCCCGCAGCGGGTCTATGGGCACCTGCATGATCGTGCCTGCCTCGGCGCCGAAGGTGGCGTAGGTGCACCAGCAGGTCCCGGTCTCATCCCAGGCGAGGTCCGGATCGACACCGGGCAGGTCGTCGACCACGATCGGGTCCGACCAGGGGCCGGCCGGATCTCGGGCCGTCACGATGAAGTGGCCCCGGTCGGAGACGTTGGTCGTCATCAGCAGAAACAGGCCGTCGTGGTGGCGCAGGGTGGGCGCGTAGATCCCGCCGGAGGACGGCGCGGTGACCAGGCGCAACTGGGACGGCCGGTCGAGCGCGTTGCCGATCTGGGTCCATGCCGTCAGGTCGCGGCTGTGGAAGATCGGTACGCCCGGGTAGTACTCGAAGCTGGAGCAGGCCAGGTAGTAGTCGTCGCCGACCTGGCACACGCTCGGGTCGGGATGGAACCCCGGGATCACCGGGTTGACGACCATCGCGATGTCCTCTCTGTCCTAGGCGATTCTCGGGTGGAAGCAATCGGGCGGCAACTGCTGCGCGTCCGGCCGGAGGCCGGGGCTCAGCGGACGAGGTCGAGGCCCGTCATGTCGGCCGAGAGCGCCCAGAGACGGGCTGCCTCGCCGTCGTCTCCCGGGCCGCCGTCGGCGATGCGGCAGTCGGCGCAGTAGTCGCCGCCGCGCCCGTCGAGCTCGCGCGATGTGGCGGCCCAGACCAGTGTCGCCGCGCCCTGTTCGGGTGTCCTGAACAGGCCGGGCGCCGCATTGCCCGCAGCGTCGATCCAGCCGGCGGCGACCATCTCGTCGATCGTGAGGTGCCGCTGCAGCGGAGTGAGGATCCAGCCGGGGTTGACCGAGAAGGCGCGGACCCCGTACGGCGCGCCCAGTCGGTCCAGGTGGCGGGCGAACAGGATGTTCGCGAGCTTGGACTGCGCGTACGCGGCCCACTTGTCATAGCCACGGGTGAACTGAAGGTCGTCCCACCGGATGCGCCAGTCCGCGCTGTAGCCCGAGGAGACCGAGACGACGCGGGCCGCACCGGCGGCGGTGAGGGCGGGCCACAGCAGCTGCGTCAGCGCGTAGTGGCCGAGATGGTTGGTGGCGAACTGCGCCTCCCAGCCGGGCCCCACCCGGGTTTCGGGGCAGGCCATGATCCCGGCGCCGGCGATCAGGATGTCGAGGGTGGCCTGCCTGCGCAGGAACCGCTCGGCGAACGCTCGTACGGAATCCAGGTCGGCGAGGTCGAGCCGGTCGATCTCGACCCCTTGGGTGCCGGCCAGTGCCTGGTGTGCCGACTCGGGCCGGCGAGCCGGGACGATGACTCGTGCGCCGGCGTCGGCGAGCGCACGGGTGGCCGCGAGGCCCAGGCCGGAATAGCCGCCGGTGACAACCGCGGTCCTGCCGGTGAGGTCGCCCCCGTCGAGGACCTCGCCGGCGGTGCGGCCCGTGCCGAATGCGCTTGACCCTGTGCCGCTGGTCGTGTCGCTGGTCATGCGGCAGACGCTAGGTGCTAGACCGAGGTCTAGGTCAACTGGCTAAGATCGGCCGATGAGGGCTGAAGTTCTGCATATCGGCGAGGTGGCCAGGCGCACCGGGTTGAGCGTGCACGCGCTGCGGCTGTACGAGCGTGCGGGGCTACTCGCGGGCGAGGTGCGGCGCGATGAGACCGGCCGGCGGGTGTACAGCACCTGGGACGTCGAGTGGCTGGGCAACTGCGTGAAGTTCCGTGCCTCCGGCATGCCGCTGGCGACGATCAGCCGGCTGGCCCGGCTCGTCCGCGAGGGCAGCGGCAACGAAGCGGAACGGCTCGAGGTGCTGCGCGAGCACCGGCGCCACGTCATCGCGCAACTCGCGCAGCTGCAGGACTGCCTCGACCTCATCGACGGCAAAGTGGCGGCGTACGAACGACACCTCGCCGCCGATGGCACCGGAGAGCCCTGGCAGCAGCCGATGCCGGACGCCGTGACCCCGGCTCCCTGATCCCGCACACGCAGCGGAGGCAGGCCGCCCGCTGAGGAGTGGTCGACTTCAGGCACGCGGTGGCGGCCGTGGTGCTCAGGGAGCCGCGACGGGAAGCACACGAAGGGCCGCGGCCTGCGCAATCGCGGGGATCGACTCCCGAACGGGAAGAAAAGTGGCGGAACGGCCGTGGCGTCGCGCAGTAGGGCAGATGGCTTCGAGACAGGTCCTCGTCGCGTTTCGATCAGATCAGGCCCTGGTCGGTCCAGTTGAAGCCCTTGTTGCGGCACAGGCAGAAGGGGTGGCCGATCGGGTCGGTGTAAACCCGCCAGCCGTAGCCGTTGGGGCCCACGAAGTCCTGCTGCAGCGTCGCGCCTAGGTCGAGGACGCGGCGCTGCTCGGACTCGATCTCGTCTACTTCGAAGTCGAGGTGGAACTGCTTGGGGTGCTCGCTGTCCGGCCACTGCGGAGCGCGGTAGTCGTCCACCCGGATGAAGGCCAGCTCGATCTCGCCGAACTTGATGCCGGCCCAGTTCTCGTGGCTGCCTTCCTTGATCGGGCGGCCCGTCACCTCGGAGTAGAAGGCTGCCAGCTTCATCGTGTCCGGGCAGTCGATGATGAAATCGGTGAGTCGCAGCATCCCGCGATCTTTCCACAAGATCGAGGGAGCCTTGCCTATGAGCGAGGCCTTGGTGATCACTTCGGAGCCGCAGCGCCCCTCCGAGGCGGCGAGGCTGTTCTCGGGGGGATCCACTCGCCAAGGTCCTCACGTCGGAGGTGGGGGTCGGCCGGTAGCAGGCGGATCTCGGGGCGGTCGCCCATCCATCGGATTTGGAAGGGCAGTCGGCTTCCTTGCCGTACAGCTTCTTTGTCGGACTCGCATGCCAGAGTCACCATGATCTGTCCCGGAGAGAGCAGGATTCTCATGAGCGACTACGACTGGCTCGATGACGATGCGTTCTGCGCAACCTTCGTCCGCGGCCTTACCCCGCACGAGGCGCTGGCCCGCCTTGGCATCGAGGTATTCGACGGCGATGACGAAGAGGGCGAGATCGAGGAGGGCCTCATCTCTGCCCGCTGGGCCGAGGGCGGCACCATTCTGAGCGAGTGGAACGGCTTCGCCGGCACGCTGGACGAGGTGCTGCGGCCCTTGTCGGCCGGGACGGTCACGGCCAGTGTCTTCGTCAACGTGAACAGGGTCGCGTCCTTCGAGCACTACGTTGACGGCCGCAGCGTTCTGTCCTTCGATCCGCTGTTTCCCGGCCACGAGGACGGCATCCCGGAGGACTACCTGGCCGACCGGGTCGAGCTCGGGCTGGTCGGCGACAAGTCGGAGGGCGGGCTCGCCGCTGCGATGCTGCTGGCCGAGCGCATCACCGAGGTGCGGCCGAACGCTTCAAGCGACGTCGTGGCTGCCCACGGCGTTCTCGATTATTGAGCCGCTTCGGCCCCTTTCCACAGCTCGACAGTGCAGCCCCTGAAGCTTGTTCGAGCCAGGCGCCGTCGGCGGTGGCCAGGCGGGCTCGTCAGGCGGCGTGCACCCAGGTGAGAAGTTCGTAGGTGCGTCCCTTGTCGGTTACCCGGTCAGGTGCTTCGTCCGTGAGCTGGAAACCGACTCTTTGGGCTACCGCGATGCTGGCGTGGTTGTCGGGCTCGATCTGTGCGTACAGGCGAGGCATAGCCAGCGTTCGATGGGCGTGCTCAGTTATCAGCCGGACTGCGCGAGCGGCCAAGCCCTGTCCCCGGTAGGCGGCGCCGAGGCCGTACCCAAGACTGCTTGTCTCCAAGTTCAGCAAGACCTCGCCTCGCGGCTGTCGTCCATCGACGGTGATAGCGAAGTGAAGGCGCCGGCCGCCGGCCTGGGTTCTTTGGATCATCCGCAAGTACTCCTGTGCGGCGGCCAAGTCGAAGGGAGAGGGAAGCGGGGTGCGATAGGCGATGTCCGGGGTGTCGAAAAGTTCCACCATCGCCGGCGCATCATGCTCGGTCCAGTGCCGCAGCAAGACGTCGTACCCGGTCAACATGACGTCGGACATGCTCATGGATGCCTCCGGCAGGGGGAATCGTCGGGCGCATACTTTCGCATACCTCGGCATCGAAGACGCCGCTCATGCGCGTGCTGCGAGGCGTTTGTCAGGCAGCATCGCGGCGGCGACGCTGCTCTTGGAGCAGGGGATCGACATGCGGGTCGTTCAGGTGATCCTCGGCCACTCCCAGCTCACCACGACGAAGCGCTACACCCACGTCACCGAGAACCTGGCCGGCGACGCCATGGCGCGGATAGGCCGGGCGCTGTGGGACGAGTGAACCCATCTCGACGGTGCGGTGGGAGAAAGGGCTCGCTTGACGGGACCTTGACGCCCCTGGCCCCGAGGGCCGCACGCCCCGGCCGTGCGGGCCTGGTGAGGCGCGCGCACGGCCGCGAATGGCAAGCCCGTGTCAAGCCGGTCTCGCGATGCTGTCGGAGACCTTATAGGTCGGCGTCGCCCGGTTTCGGCCTTCGGTTCTCCTCTCCCCTTGTCTCCCCGTCATACCGACCCCTGGAGCGTTATGAGACACCACCGGCGACGGCTGCCGCTTCTCGGCGCCACGATCGCCGCCTGTCTGTCCGTACTGACCACCCCCGCGAACATCGCACTGGCCGCCCCCGCGCCCACCGCCCCGGCCGCCTCCGCCGCCCCGGGGTCCGCCCAGCCGCCCGCGGACCGGCCGGAACACCTCGACCGATCGTCCGTCCAGCCGGCCCAGCGTGACCGCGTGCTCGGCGCGAACTGGCAGAAGTCCACTGATGTCGCCGTCACCACGGCCGGCGACGCGACCGGGTTCCACGTGCTCACGGCGACGGCCGGAACGGGCTACCAGTGGCGGACCGTCGCCACGCTCAGCGAGCCCGGCATGGACACCGACCAGTGGATCGGCAACGCCTGCCTGACCGGATCCGGCAAGAAGATCGTGGCCGTCTACGCGCCGCGCCACTTCACCAACCGGTCCTGGCTGTTCAGCCGGGGCGCGTTCGCCGCGATCATCGACGCCGAGACCGGCGCGGTCACCAAGCTCAAGGACCAGGTGACTCTCGCCTACTTCAACCCGGGCTGCGGCGCCGGTGACACGGTCGCGCTCACACAGGGCGTCAGCGAGCAGCGCGACACCACGCGCCTGCTCATGGTGGACACCGCCACCAAGCGCGTGACCCGGGCCGTCGTGGCCTCCGGCCAGGTCACCTCGGCCGTCCCCGTGGGAGACACGCTGGTGGCGGCGCACGGGCCGCGGCTCGTGGAGGTGCGGACCGGCGGCGAGCTGAAGCAGCTCGCGGACACGGGCTCGGTGCCCTTCGACCTCCGCGCGACCGCCGACGGCGGCGTGGCCTTCGCGGCGCGCGACGGCGCGACCGTGACGATCCGGCAGTACCTGCGCGGGGAGACCCGGGAGCTGGCGTCGGGTCCCCTGGGCGAGCTGGCAGTGCACGCCGGCACGAACGGCCGCGTCTTCCTCGTGGGCAAGACCGAGCGGCGCGGTGCCCTGCCCCAGGCCGTGTCGGTGCTGGACGCGCCGGCGACGGCCGACGTGTCCTCGGAGGGCGGTCTGGCGATCACGGCGGCGGCGCGGCGAGGACTGCGCGCCGGACCCGGCGCCCCACCCGCCGGGCGGCCGGACCCCGCCGCCTCCCAGGGCGACGACAAGCGCGGCGTCAGCCCTGACATGCCGGACGGGGAGCCCGTCGACATCACCGCGCGGGTCGTCGCGACGAAGGCGGACGTCGGCTTCGAGGTGCAGCCCGGCGCGGACCTCGCCCCCGACGCCTCCTCGGGACGTGTGGCCAACCCCCGGCTGGCGCTGACCTCCAAGACGGCGGGCGCCGCCGTGACCGCGGCCGTCACCGGGACCGTCGACCAGGGCTACACCTGCGCCGTCCCGCGCAACGACCCGGCGATCCAGGTGTACCAGCCGCACTGGCGCCAGGTGGAGTGGGCGGTGGACCAGCTCGTCTTCAAGAACCGGCTGCAGGTGACGCGCCCGAACAACTGGAAGGGCTCGGGGCTGCCCGGGTGGAACCCGCAGACCGAGTTCCCCGCCCCGGACCTGCAGGGAGGCGGCCGCATCCCTGTGTCGATCATGTTCGGCATCCTCGCGCAGGAGTCCAACCTCTGGCAGGCCCAGCGGAGTGTGCAGGAGGGCGAGACCGGTAACCCGCTCGTCGGCAACTACTACGGCGTGAACATCTACGACAGCGACCCCACCAACGACTGGGCGGTCGACTTCTCCCAGTCCGACTGTGGGTACGGCATCTCCCAGCAGACCGACAACATGAGAAAGGGTGCCCCCGGGTGGGACGCCGACAAGCAGAAGCGGGTGGCCCTCGACTACGTCACCAACATCGCCGCGGGGATGTCCACCCTGGCGAGCAAGTGGAACCAGATCTGGACCGACACCAACGGGATGGCGAAGATCAACGACGGTGACCCGTCGAAGATCGAGAACTGGTATCTCGCCGTCTGGGCGTACAACTCGGGCTGGCACGTCAAGGCCGATGCGTGGGGGCGGGACGCCAACAACCAGCCGAACAACGGCGCGTGGGGTGTGGGCTGGCTGAACAACCCCGCCAACCCCGCGTACCGGCAGGACCGGCACCCGTTCCTGGACGGAAACAGCTACGCCGACGCCGCGCACCCGCAGGACTGGCCCTACCAGGAGAAGGTGCTGGGCTGGGCGGCGTGGCCGATCGCCAAGACCTACCTGGACCCCGCCACGAACAAGCTCGTCACGGAGGGCGGGTACAACTACGCCTGGTGGACCGCCGTCAGCGACCGCACCAAGGTAGTGCCCACCGTCCTCAACACGTCGTTCGTGGACGTCAACGCCTTCTGCGTGCCGTCCTCCGCGGGACCCGACAACAACGAATGTCAGCCGCCCTCGAACAACAGGCCCGGCACGTGCCAGCGGGCGGACTCCAAGTGCTGGTGGCACCTGCCCAAGACGTGGAAGACCTGCCCGTCGACATGCGGTAACGAGGCGTCGCTGCGCTACGACTCGACCTGGGCCGGAACGGAACGCGTCGAACCCACCGACATGTGGACGCCCTGCCTGACGCCCGGGCTCCCACCCGTCACCGGGGACACGACGAAGGTCCTGATCGTCGATGACGTCACCGTCCCGGCGATCCGCGGCGGCTGCGACAACTCCGGGTGGACCAACCACGGCACGCTGACCTTCGAGTTCGCCCAGGACTCCGCCGGCAGGGTGCCCGCCAGGGCCGACTTCCAGCAGCTCGGCAACGGGTTCGGCGGCCATGAGTGGTTCGGGTACACGCGGACGTGGTCCAGGAACGGCGGCGTGATGCAGGTGACCGGCACCTGGAAGCCGGATCAGGCCATCAACGGGTGGGCCCGTGTCCTCGTCCACATCCCGAAACGGCGCGCGGAGACGCAGCAGGCTCCGTACACCGTCGACCTGGGCAACGGCGTCACGGAGACCCGCTACCTGAACCAGAGCCGGGAGCAGAACGAGTGGTACAACCTGGGCGTCTTCCAGTTCGCCGGGACCCCGAAGGTGTCGCTCACCAACCTGAACCTGGAGGGCGACGGCACGGCTGCCATCTCCTGGGACGCGGTCGCCTTCCAGGTGCTCGCGAAACGGCCCAAGCACTTCGTCGTCGCCATGGGTGACTCCATCACCTCGGGTGAAGGAGTCGGCAACTACTACCCCGAGACCGACTTCGAGTACCAGACCCCCCGGTGGAACGCCTGCCGGCGCAGCAAGGACGCCTGGATCAGGCAGACGGTCCTCCCGGGTGAGACCCAGACCATCGGCCAGCTTGCCGACTCCTTCGACCCGAAGCTCGACTTCGCGTTCGTGGCGTGCTCCGGGGCCTGGACACGCGACATGACCGTGGGGCAGTACGACTGGATGGATCAGCCGATCGGATCCTGGTCGGACTACCGGGGGAACGCGGACGGTCGGTTCCGGGAGGCAGCCCAGCTCAACAGCGGCTTCCTGAACAAGAACACGACGCTGGTCGCCCTGTCGGTCGGCGCCAACGACGCGAGGTGGTCCGACGTCATCGCGGAGTGCTACGCCCTCAACTGCAACGACGACGACGGTCATTTCGAGGCCGACATCCCCGCCGTGCTCAACTACCGGACGGTGTCCGGAGACCCGGCGAATGTCGCGGACATCCTCCAGCGGATCGAGACGAAGACGGAGAACAGCAGCCCTGCACGCGGGAAGAAGGCCAAGATCGTGCTCATGGGCTACCCGGACGTGTTCGGCAGCGCGCCGAACTGCGCGCACTTCGACACCTACGAGCGGGCGACCCTGCATGGGGTCGCCGAGTACCTGGTCAACGAGACGAAGGACACCGTCCGGATCCTGAGGGACGCCGGGCTCGAGGTGTCCTTCGCCGACTCCATGCCGGCGTTCACCGGGCACGGAGTGTGCGACAGCGACAGGTGGATCAACCCCGTCATGTTCACCAAGACCGGCCCGGGCGACTTCGGTGACCTCTGGGACGGCTGCATCACCGACGGGGTGCGCTGCGCGAGCCGCAGCTCCATGCACCCCACCAAGAGAGGGGCGACGGAGTTCGCGACGGTGCTCGGCAACCACCTGCGCAGCTCCGGGGTGAACTACACAGGCTGGTAGACACAGGAGAAACGGTGAGGCGGGGCACCTCGTATGGAGGCGCCCCGCCTCACCGTCCCTCCCCGTGGAGGCGCTGCCGGCGACCCGGGCCGCTGGAAGCGGCCCGGGTCGCCGTTCGTCCGGCCAGGTCAGAACGCGTAGTTCCAGTCCCCGTCGGCGTACACGCCGTTGACGTAGAGATAGGTGGTCACCATGCCGACCTTGGCCCAGTCCGCGGATCCGCTGAGGGTGACGTGCCGGGTCGAGCCGATCGAGCCGCCGTTGCTGGCCGACTTGCAGGTCAGCAGGCCCCAGCTGCCGTTGTTCAGGGTCTGATGGCCGCAAACCTCCAGCGTGATCGTGGCGCCCGAGTCGCGGTAGATGTACGCGTCCACGCTCCACGAGTAGTTGCTGAAGGTGACCGTGCCCCAGCTGGCGCTGCCATCGGAGGCCGACTCGCTGAAGCTGCGGGTGACGCCGGCCTCGGCGGGCGAGGCGGTGAGGACGCTGAGGCTCAGGGCGGCCGTGGTCGCCGCGGCGGCGAGCATTCGGGTGGTCTTCATGATGTCTCCGTTTCTTTCGTGTCCCGGAGAGCATCGCCAGGGCGGCTTGACACAGGCTTGCCACTCGCGGCGGCGTGGGGGCGGGACGAGGGGGCGTCGCGGGCGGTCGCGTCAAGGGCATGTCAAGCCGAGAGCCGGATGCTCCCGATGGCCGATCGTGTGGATCGCCGACGAGGAGGATTCCAGATGCGCGAAGTCCGCATCACATCGCGGTCGCGCCGGCTGGCCGTCACGTGCCCGTGCCGGCCAGCCGCTCGTGGACCAGCGCCAGGTCAGGGTGGTCCAGCTCGGTGAGGATGTCGAGGGCCTGACGCCAGATCAGGCGGGCGCCCCGGTCGTCGCCGGCTGCGCGCAGCACGTCGCCGAGCTTCGACAGCGTGTCCGCCTCGAAGTAGCGTTCGCCGGCCTTCCTGAACAGGCCCACCGCGCGTTCGTAACACGAGGCCGCCTCGGCGTGGTCGGCCAGCTTCTGATACCCCAGCCCGAGCCCGTCGAGAGCGGCGGCCTGCCCGTGCAGGTCGCCGGCACGCTCGAACAGCGTCAGCGCCTCCCTGCAGTAGAGGATGGCGTGCTCGGGATGGTCGAGCAGGGCGTGGCTCTGACCGACCGAATTGAGCGCCCGGGCCTCCTCCACCGTGTCGTCGATCAGCCTGACCAGGTGCAGCGCCTGTTCGGCGTTCTCCAGCGCCTCCTGGTAACGGTCCTGGACCCCGTAGAGCCAGCCGAGGTTGTTGTAGCAGCCCGCCTGGCCGCGCACGTCCTGGAGCTCGGTGAACAGCGCGAGCGCGGCGCGCAGGTTCGCCTCCGCCGCCTCGAACATCTGCATCTGCGTGTACGCGGAGGCGAGGTCGCGGTGGCACAGGGCCTGACCGGCGAGGTCCCCGGTCCGGCGGGCCGCGTCGAGCGCGACGGTCTCGGCCTTGGCCCACTCGTCCCAGAAGCCGCGCCGGTCGAGAAAGTCGACCATGGTCCAGGCGAGCCGCCAGGCGTGCGCCGGGAAGCCCTTCGCCACCGACCACGGGACCATCGCCTGCAACACCGGACGTTCCTCGGCGAACCAGGTCATGGCGTGGTCGTAGTCCGGGTGCTCCTGGGGGGCCGCCCCCGGGGCGGGGGGCGCGAGACCGAGTGGGTCCGGGCGCGGATTGATGACCATCGCGGCCACGTGCGCGGTGTGCAGGTAGTGGTCGAGCAGCCGCAGCGGCGCGGCATGGCCCTCGTCGGCGCTGTCCCGGTCGGCGAGCTCCCTGGCGTAGGCGCGCAGCAGGTCGTGCAGGGCGAACCGCCCGGGGAGGTGCTCGGTGACCAGATGGGCGCGGGCCAGTTCCGTGAGCAGGTCGCCCGCCCGCCCGTGCGGAAGCCCGGCCAGGGCGGCGGCGGCCCGCGTGGAGACGTCCGGCCCCGGGTGCAGCGCCAGCAGGCGGAACAGGCGCGCGGCCGGCGCGCCGAGCGTGCGGTACGACCAGGAGAACACCCCCCGCACGTCCGTCGCCCGGTCCTCGCCGCCGAACGGGTCGAGCTCGGCGCCCGCGCCGCGCACCCGCGCCACCAGGTCCGCCAGCGGCAGGTCCGGATCGGTGGCCGCGCGTGCCGCCAGGACGGCGAGGGCGAGGGGCAGGCGCGCGCACAGCGCGACCAGATCGTCGGCCGCCTCGCCCTCGGCCGCGAGCCGCGGCGCGCCGAGGCGGGCGGCCAGCATCTCCCGGGCCTCCCCGGGCGACAGCAGGCCGATCGTGAGCGGCTGCGCGCCCTCCGCCGCGACCAGCCCGGTGAGGGGATCGCGGCTGGTCACCAGGACCAGGCACCTCGCCCCGCCGGGCAGCAGGGGACGGACCTGCTCGGCGTCGCGCGCGTTGTCGAGCACCACGAGCACGCGCCGTCCGGCCAGAAGACTGCGGTACAGCCCGACCAGCGCGTCCGAGTCCTGGGGGATCCGCTCGGGCGGGGTGTTCAACGCGCCCAGGAAGCGGCGCAGCGCGTCGAACGGATCCACCGGCGCGGCGTCCGGATCGAAGCCGCGCAGGTTCACATAGAGCTGCCCGTCCGGGAACCGGTCCCACACTCGGTGGGCCCAGTGGACGGCCAGCGTCGTCTTGCCCACCCCGGCGGTCCCCGACAGGCAGCAGACGGTCATCGACGCGGCCCCGGCGAGGACGGCGTCGAGCCGGGCGACCTCGGCCGTCCGCCCGACGAAGTGGGGGAGGTCCGGCGGGAGCTGCGCCGGCACCGGAG
The DNA here is from genome assembly GCF_900156315.1 of Microbispora rosea. GTDB lineage: Bacteria > Actinomycetota > Actinomycetes > Streptosporangiales > Streptosporangiaceae > Microbispora > Microbispora rosea. The sequence continues at coordinate 107,271 of NZ_FTNI01000027.1, forward strand.
GGCGGGGCTGCACCACGGCCGTACGGGCCGGGTCCGGCGTCCGGGCATGCAGCGAGGCGTCTCCGGCGAGGATCATCTGGTGGAGCCGGCGCAGCTCCGCGGTGGGTTCCAGGCCCAGCTCGCGGCTGAAGTGGGCACGCGCCCTGCGGTACACCGCCAGCGCCTCGGGCGGACGGCCGTCGCGGTAGAGCGCCACCATGTAGGCCCGGATCGGCCTCTCCCTGTCAGGGTGCCTCAGCACCAGGTCGGCGAGCTCGGGCAGCAGCTCCCGGTGCCGGCCGCAGTCCAGCTCGGCCTCCAGGCAGGATTCCAGCGCGGACAGCCGCAGCTCCTCGAGCCCGACGCCGACCCGATCACGCATCCGCTCGTTCGCCACGTCGGCGAGCAGCGGACCGCGCCAGCAGGACAGAGCCTCCCGGAGCAGCCGGGCCCGCTCCCCCGGGTCGGACGTCCGTTGCCCCCGTCCGACGCCCTCCCGGAACCGGTGGACGTCCACCGCGCCGGGGTCGGTCTCGGCCAGGTAGCCGTCGCCTCGGCGGAGCAGCCGGAACCCGCGTCCGCCGGTGCGGTCCGGGTCCAGTGTGCCGCGCAGTCGCGCGACGTGGCTCTGCAGTACGCCGCGCGCGTTGTCCGGCGGCTCGCCCTCCCACAGAAGGTCCAGTAACCGCCCGACGGGTATGACCCGCCCGGTGTCGAGCAGCAGCAGCCCGAGCAGGCACCGCTCCGCCCGCCGCCCGAGTGCCACCTGTCCGTCGACGTCCCATACCTCGACGGGGCCGAGGAGCCGGAAATCCATGCTGACCTCCCCGCCCGCTGACGGCCGCTCCCGTGGGGCGGCGGCGGGTCATCGGCGTTCCGCGACGGTGGCGGCCCACAGTCTATTCGTGCCCGCCGACATATGATCAAGGCGGTGCCCGGCGCCGTGCGAACCTCTTGTCCCCGGGCGCCTTCACGCGGCCCGTACGGCCCGATGCGGACCACCATCCCGGGCGCGGATTAGAAGCTGATCGACGTCCTGGGAAAACGTGCTGTGACCAGGGGCCGAGTGTCCAGGTGAGTCCGGCCGCGTCCGCCTGCGTCTGGTGACGTTGCCGTCAACGGTTGCCGTCAGTTCGGAGACTTCCGAACCTGCTCACTCGAGCTGGCTATAAAAGATCATTTCCGTATCAAGGGCGTACAGACTTTTCGTCGGACTCGCATGCCAGGATCTCCATGATCTGTTCCCGGAGAGAACAGGATTCTCGTGAGTGGTTATGACTGGCTCGATGACGATGCGTTCTGCGCAACCTTCGTCCGCGGTCTTACCCCGCACGAGGCGCTGGCCCGCCTTGGCATCGAGGTATTCGACGGCGATGACGAGGAAGGCGAGATCGACGAGGGCCTCATCTCTGCCTGCTTGGCCGAGGGCGGGACCATTCTGAGCGAGTGGAACGGCTTCGCCGGCACGCTGGACGAGGTGCTGCGGCCCTTGTCGGCTGGGACGGTCACGGCGAGTGTCTTCGTCAACGTGAACAGGGTCGCGTCCTTCGAGCATTACGTTGACGGCCGCAGCGTCCTGTCCTTCGATCCGCTGTTTCCCGGCGACGAGGACGGCATCCCGGAGGACTACCTGGCCGACCGGGTCGAGCTTGGACTCGTTGGCGACAAGTCGGAGGGCGGGCTTGCCGCTGCGCTGCTGCTGGCCGAGCGCATCACCGAGGTGCGGCCGAACGCTTCAAGCGACGTCGTGGCTGCTCACGGCGTTCTCGATTACTGAGTCGCTTCGGCCCTTTGCCACGGCTTGATCACTGCACAGCTCATACGCGGTACATCCTGGATGAGGCCAAGTGACTGGTTCGGCGATCGTTCCGCTCGATGTCCTGCTGGACGATCTCGTCAACCTGAAGGCCGACAGGCGCCTTGTCTTGATAGATGTGGATGGGGAGGATCAGGAAAGAGCCCCGTGCTATGGCCGCCCGCCTCCCTCAGGTCGGCTTGGTCCACATCGACGACTTTTATCGGCCATCTTCCTCTCCTGAATGCCAACCCGATCACCCCTGGTTCGGGACGGTCGCGGCATTTTTTGACTGGCCCCGGATTCGGCGTCAAGTCATCGAGCCATTGCGGAACGGGCGCGAAGCGGCCTACGAGCGATACGACTGGTCGGCCGATTCGTACGCGGCATCGAGCGCGACGGCGAGAGCGCACGGGATATATGGGAGAAGGAGTGGATGCCGGCCGACGCCGAGTACGCACAGGCCATGACCCCGCACGAGCACGCCCACCTGATGCTCGACGGCGCCGCGGATGCTACGCGGCGGGCTTTGCGGGGATACCCACGTGGACCCGGTTCCGTCCTTACGATGAGGAGCAGAGTATGACCATGGACGCTCCCACCGGGCTGCTCTACGTGCTGAGCGTTGGCAAGGAAAAGGAACTGATCCTCCGCGTACACGGCACGATGCCCGCCGTCGAGAAACTCGTCAGCTGGATGGAGCAGGGCACCGTGGTGTCGCTCCAGATCTCCCATGAAGGCGAGCCGGGCACATTCACCTACGTGGTCAACTTCAAGCACGTGGTGGCAGCCCGCTTCGCTCCCTACGCGACGACACGGATCAGCAGTTTCTGAATCGTCGCGTAAGCCCTGAGCGCCCCTCGTCTTCCGGGCCACACGCCGAAGAGCCGGGGAGCTTCTTCACTGAAACCGCTCCGGCTCGTCCCCGCTACGGCGGCGCGCCGCACGGCGATCGAGCACATGCCGCAGATAAGCGTCGGGCGACTCCAAGAACCGCCGCCAATGGTCGACCAGGTGGAGCTCCCTCCACGCGACACGGTGGATCCCATCGTCGTCCAACTCGAGGATCTGTGCCCCCGGGAGACTGGCCAGGACCGGCGAATGCGTGGCGCAAATGATTTGCCCGCCCTCGCGGGCAACGCGGTCCATCAACGCGACCAGGCGCAGGCAGGAGGTGAACGACAGGGCCGCCTCCGGCTCATCCATCAGGTACAGGCCGGGCCCGGTGACCATGCGGTCCAGCACGGTGAAGAACCCCTCGCCGTGCGACTGCTCGGTCAGGTCCTCCTCCCAGAACCCGTGCAGGCCGGACACGTTCTGTCCGAGGTTGAACAACGTCTCGGCGCGGAAGAAGAACGCCCGCCGCTTGGTACGGGGGCCGCGGATCAGGCGCAGCCCCGAGGTGGTGAACTCGGCGCGCAGCACCTGGCCGAGCGGCGTCGCCTCCCCGGTTGAGGCGTACCGGGTGCCGGCCTTGCCTCCTTCGGCGTTGATGCCGCACACGTCGGCGACGGCCTCGACGAGAGTGGACTTCCCTGAGCCGTTCTCCCCGACGAGGAACGTCACGGGGGCGGTGATGTCGAGCCCTGCGCTGAGGTGCTGGACGGCGGGAATGGTGAATGGCCACCGCCTCGGCTGAGGCGGCGGCACGGTCAGGCGGGTGATCAGCACGGTCAGCTCCGCGAGGCCCGTGCCACGAGCGCGGGCGGGCACGGCCGGTCGGGCGCGTAGCTGAGGAGCTCGGCGCAGATCGTGACCGGGAGTTCGTCCCGCTCGACGCACGCGATCAGGACGGGCGTGGCCACCTTGGTGATCGCGGCTGCGTCCCGGTTGCCTGTCCACGCATCGCCGTGGGCCCAGTCGTGGTGTTCGGCGGTGCGAACCCGGAACCGGCCGCCACCCGTCGTGGCGGCCGTTCCGACGGTGCGGTCATGCCTGCCGAACCGGGCGACGCCGAGCTGCTGCGCGCCCTTTTCCAGGAGGCGGCGCAGGAACGCGCGCTGCTGCCCGGGGCTAGTCATGACAGGTGTGGCCTCCGATGAGGTGGGCTTCGGCCGGCAGTTGCCATCAGGGTTGCACAGCCGCTTGTCCGGATCGCAGGACTTGTAGCTGGTGACCTGCCGCAGGTCGTCATAGCCGATGCCGCGACCCCGGCCTGCGGTCCGCCGGCGACCGTGACTGACCCTGGTCGACCGCTCCTGACGGCACGGCCGGGTTGGGCCCTGCCCGCTTGACTCTCGGGTAGGCCGAGACCGGATGCTGTCTGGGTGAGCGGCGACGATCTCTTGAGCATCGGTGTTTTCGCCTTGGTCAGCGGCCTGCCGATCCATGCCTTGAGGCACTACGACGAACTCGCCCTGCTTCGGCCGGCGGTCGTCGATCCGGTCACTGGTTATCGTCGCTACCGCCCCGAGCAGGTCCGGCAAGCTCGCCTGATCTGTGCGCTGCGGTGCGTCGATATGCCAATCGACGCCGTTCGCCTCGTGATGGACGACCCAGACGGTGAGGCACTGCGCACCCTGCTGCATTCGCACCGAGAGCGGCTGGTGAATCGTGTCGAGGCTCTTTCCCGCATGGTCCCACGTTGTGGATCACTACATCGAACATGAAGTGGCTATGCCCGACTTGAAGTCCCCTCGCATCGTCCAGGTGACCATCAACGTCGCAGACCTCGCCGAGTCGATCACGTTCTATCGGGCGGCGTTCGACGCGGTGTTCAACGAGGAGATCTCATCGTTCCAGTTCGGTGTCTGGCCGAGTGAGGACTTCTTTCTCCTGACTGTCGCACATGAGCTCAACGAGCATGGCAAGCACGATGGCCCAGCCGGAGTGTCCCGATTCGGTCTGCTCGTCGATGACGTGGACGCCGCGCACCGCCGTGCCGTTGATGCCGGGGCCATCGAGGTCTCCCCACCGGCGGATAAGTTGTGGAAGCCGCGTTCCTCATGCGTGGCAGATCCGAGCGGAAACCGCATCGACCTTTATCAAGGCTGACGGAAACCCACCGATGCCGCCGGAGGCAGGTCATTGTGATCTTCGAGTGACCATCCAGAGATCGTAGAGGGTCAGGCTTTCGGTATGCCGACTCAGCGATCAACGCTCTGGATTTGCTGTTTGCTGGGCTACTTTGCTCTAGCCGTCTTCACGTGGGTGGCTGTATGGCAGGGGTGGTTCGTAATAGCGGTGTTCCTCGGCGCTCCACCTCGCTTTGTCTGGGAGGCTCTCTTGGCTGCTGTGCCGCCTGGCTGGCCGATCCCGGTATGGGGGTTCGCAGTGGTTGTCATCTGTCAGGCCGGCGTTGCCGTCTTGGTGTGGTGTTTGCGGCAGGCCCAGACGGGAGTCCGCCACATACTCGCACGTTTCCTTAATCTCTTACTGCTGGTCACTGCGTCGCTGATGGCTATCGGCTGTCTGATCGAGGTCGCGTTCTGAGATCGGTGGATCAGAGCGCATAGCCGGCGGCCGGAATCTGCCGGCGGTCAGGGCCGGGGCGAGCTGCCGCATCGGGACGATACCGCCCACCCCCGGACCCCGTCTTACGCGCAACCGACGGCGCTGAGTGGAGCGTAAAAGGCAGACGACATTTTCCTGATTCTGGTCAAACTCTCCCATGAACCCGCAGAACATTAGACAAATCTGAACGAAAGGTATGCCTGGGTCGGGCAGAATTGTACTAGAGAGAGACGGGGGAGGATGAAGCTGGTCATGGATGTCGCCGACCGCGAGGACCTCACCCTTCTCGAGCGGGCCCACGAACGTTTCTGCGCCGGCGAACCCGTCGAGAGCGACGTTCGGCCCTGGGTGCTGACCTCATGGGAGCGCAGCCGGCACTTGGGTGTCGTGTCCTACCATATGCCCCCCGTGTACGACTCCGACGTCGACCTGCACGGTAGGCTCGCGCAGGCGGCCACGCCCGTGCTCGACGAGCTCGAAGCCCGCCTTTCCGGCATCAAGGTGGCCGTGGTCCTCGGTGACGAGCACGCCCGGGTGCTGCAGCGCCGGGTCGGCGAGCCGGCGCTCCTGCGGGGGCTCGACGACAACCAGGTGCTACCCGGCTTCGAATTCTCCGAGCAGGCCATCGGCACGAACGGCCTGGGCACCGCACTGGCCGAACGGCGTCCCGTCCTCGTCTGGGGCCGGGAACACTACCCGGACTCCATGAGCGGGCTGGTGTGCGCGGGCTCGCCCATTCGCGACCCGATCAGTGGCCGCGTCGAGGGCGTGCTCAACCTGGCGTGCCTGGACAAGTTCGCCGACCCGGCGATGCTCGGCGTCGCCGTGAACGCGACCGACCGCATTGAGGAATGCCTGCTCGAACAGATCTCGCAGCGGGAGCAGGCGATGCTGCGCGCGTTCCTGGAGGCCCGGCGCCGGGGCGGCGAAGTGGGCGCCGTCACCGCCCAGCCGATCGACCGGGCCGGCCCGATCCTTTCGCACGACCGGCTACGCCTGCTGGAGAAGGCCACGGAGCTGATCTCCGCCGGCCAGGCGGTCGTCGCGGTGGTGCCGTTGTCGGGGGGCCGCACCGCCACCCTGGTCAGCCGCGTGATCGAGAATCTCGCCGGAACGCGCGGCATCGCCGTGGAGGCCATCTTGACCGACGGCTCATTCTGGCACGTGACCTCCGGCTCCCGTGGGGATCACGGTGACGCATCGACGACGCGCCGAGGACCACTCGCCCGAGCGGCCACACCTGTGCCCGTCCACCAGCCCCCCACCGCCGAACCCGCCATCGCCGCTGGTCCGGCATCCACTGTTTCGGCCCCGCGGGTCCCGGAATCTCCTCTGACAGCTGCTCCTCTCCCGGGCGCCCCTGTTTCCGACACCGCGGCCGATCGGTGGTTGCTCGCCGTGGGCGAGCCCGGTGTCGGGCGGCTCGCCGTCAAGGCGCGCGAACGGCTCAGCCTGATCTGGGAGGCCGGCTCCCGCGTCGGTACCAGCCTGGAGGTCACGCGGACGGCTCAGGAACTGGCCGAGGTCGCCGTGCCCCGCTTCGCCGACTTCGTCGCCGTCGATCTGCCCGACCCCGTGCTACGTGGCGACGAGCCCGGCGTGCTCGACGCCGGGCTGCGCCGCATCGCCCTCGCCACCACCCTGCGGAACTTCGACCTGGAAGACGTCGGCGCGCTCACCCACCCGCCGCCGACCACGCCGCAGGGCCGTTGCCTGGCTGACGGGCGGTCGGTGCTCGAAGCTGAGCTGGATACCACGTTCTGGTGGACGCCGCAGGACCCGGAACGCGGCCGGAGAGTGCGTGAACAGGGCATTCACTCGCTCATGGTGGTGCCGATGCGGGCCCGGGACGTCACGCTCGGCGTGGCGAGCTTCTACCGTTCCCGGCGCATGGGCGCGTTCGAGGAGGATGACCTGACCCTGGCAGAGGAACTGGTCGGCCGTGCTGCGGTGTGCATCGACAACGCCCGCCGGTTCACCCGGGAGCACACCATGGCGGTGACGCTGCAGCGCAGCCTGCTACCCCGGGGGTTGCCAGAGCAGGACGCGCTGGACGTGGCCTGGCGGTACCTCCCGGCGGAGGCCGGGGTGGGCGGGGACTGGTTCGACGTCATCCCGCTACCCGGCGCCCGCGTCGCCCTCGTTGTGGGCGACGTGGTCGGCCACGGCCTCCACGCCGCCGCCACCATGGGCCGGCTGCGCACCGCGGTCCTCAACTTCTCCGTTCTCGACCTGCCGCCGGACGAGCTTCTGGCCCACCTGGACGACCTGGTCACCCGCATCGACAACGAGGAGAGCACCCGTGACGGCCCGGAGACCCACGAGTGCGAGGCGGTGACCGGGGCGACCTGCCTGTACGCCATCTACGATCCGGTGACCGGGGCGTGCACGATGGCCCGGGCCGGCCATGTGGGCCCCGCGGTGGTCCATCCAGATGGCACCGTCACATATCCGGACGTGCCGGTCTCCCCTCCGCTCGGCTTGGGCGGCCACCCCTTCGAAACCACCGAGCTGCGCCTGCCCGAGGGCTCCCAACTGGTGCTGTACACCGACGGACTGATCGAGGACCGGCACCGGGACCTCCAGGCCGGGCTGGATGAGCTGCAAGGGGCGTTGGAGGGGGCCGCGGGGCGCACCCCGGAGGAGACGTGTCAGGCGGTGATCGACACGACACTGCCGCCACACCCCTCCGACGACATCGCGCTGCTGGTGGCGCGTACCCGGAAGCTTTCGCCATCAAAGGTGGCGCACTGGGATGTGCTACCAGACCCGGCGGCGGTGGCCTCGGTGCGTACCGAGTGCGGGGCGCAATTGCAGGCGTGGGGATTGGAGGACATCGGGTACACCACGGAACTGATCCTCAGCGAGCTGATCACCAACGCGATCAAATACGGGACGCCACCGATCACAGTACGGCTGCTGCACAGCCGCAGTTTGACATGCGAGGTGTCCGATGGCAGCAGCACCTCGCCACATCTACGCCGAGCGGCCACCACCGACGAAGGCGGCCGCGGCCTGTTCCTGGTCGCCCAGTTCGCCCAACGCTGGGGCACCCGCTACAACCCCCGCGGCAAAGTCATCTGGGCCGAACAACCCCTCCACGACGGCGCCGCTGCCGCCACCATGGACGACACACCTGCCGACACCCTCCTCGCCCAGTTCGACGACCTCACCCTCTAACCTTGTCTTTTGACGTGCGCCACGAGCGCGGCGGAAGGTGAGGTTCGACTGGATCCGCGTCGCTCGCCTGTCCAGTGCCAGAACTGCAGATCTCCGGATAGGCAAAACGCCTGTCCGTGAACGGGCCGGCCGCCCTTGCTCACCGGCCGACCGGCCCGGCGAGTTCGCCGCCCAACGTGTCCGGCGCGCTGAAGGTGCCCTGCCGGTTGATCGTGTGCCAGCGCAGTCGTACACCGAGGATGGCCGTGGCCACCGACTGGATCACCACGAGGTACATCAACTGGCGGTAGACGAACTGCTGCAGCGGCAGCACCCACAGCGCCGAGGCCCGCTCGCCGTCGAGGCGCAGCGCGTACCAGCCGGTCACCGCCTGCACGGCGACGAATCCGGCCCACACCGCGACGACCGGCAGCGGATCGCCCACCACCGTGCTGTAGAACGCCATGAGGTCCACCACAGGCGCGAGCAGCGGCAGCACCACCTGGAACAGGGTCAGGTAACCCAGGCAGCGGCGGCCGAAGGACGCCCCTCCCAGCAGCGAACGCCGGTGCTTCCACATGGCCTGCAGGGTGCCGTAGCACCAGCAGTAGCGCTGCTTCCACAGCTGGCCGAGCGTCGTCGGAGCCTCGGTCCAGGCCAGCACCTTCTCCACGTACACCACTCGCCAGCCGGCCCGGCACAGCGCCATCGTCAGGTCGGTGTCCTCGGCGAGCGTGTCCGTACTCACCCCGCCCAGTGCCACCAGCGCCGAACGTCGGAACGCCCCGATCGCGCCCGGGACGGTCGCCCTGCAGTCAAGCAGCTCGAAGGCGCGCCGGTCCAGGTTGAACCCGATCACGTACTCGATGTGCTGCCAGGGTCCACGATGCCCGGCACACGGCGGCGACGCTGCTCCTGGAGCAGGGGATAGATATGCGGGTCGTTCAGGTGATCCTCGGGCACTCCCAGCTCACCACGACGAAGCGTTACACCCACGTCACGGAGAACCTGGCCGGCGACGCCATGGCGCGGATGGGCCGCGCGCTATAGGACTAGCAACCAACTGCAACCGCAAATGCAACCGGGCAGGCTTCCGAAGGATCATCATTCGGGAGTCTGCCCAGCTCATTGAGGGTGGGGCGCCAGGGACTCGAACCCTGAACCGACGGATTAAAAGCTGATCGACGCCCTGGGCAAACGTGCTGTGACCTGGGGCCGAGTGTGCAGGTGAGTCCGGCCGCGTCCGCCTGCGTCCGGTGACGTTGCCGTCAACGGTTGCCGTCAGCTCGCAGGCCTCCCGGCCTGGTCACTCGGGCTTGTCGCGCTCTTTTGGAGCCGTAACGAAGCTGCCCATGCCGGGCTCGGTGTGGATCAAGCCGTCTGCCCTGAGCGCCCGCATGACCTTCTGGCCGGTGGACTGTCCTGACCGTCAGCGGCTTGCGGGAGGCGTTTCCGGGCTGGAGCATCTGGCGAAGCTCGGCGGGACGCCTGTGTGCCACACGCGTCGCCTGACGAACGTGGATTACAACCGCGGCCTATGCCAGACCATCGACTGCGATGATGTCGCCGAACTGGCGCAGGAACTCCGCCGGCAAGCCGGGCTGGCTGTCACTCCGCCCAACGGCGAAGGGCAGTGCCCTGCCGCTTGGGACACCTCGTACTGAGCACGGCACCACGTGGACGCGAAACTGCGGGGCCTCGTCCAGGACCCGGCGGACCTGTTGGACCGACCGGGCGCGGTGGACGCCGACAAGACGTACTCCTCCTACGGCAACAGGGACGTCCGCGCACAGTCACCCGCTCGTCTGACTGATCCGCCGTCCTGCATTGGCCGAATACGTCCATGCGTCTACTGGCACGACAACGACATCCCAGTGGTCAAGGCGTCCGCCGGTGTTTTTGGGGGGGAAAGGTATTACTTCTCGGCCGTACCGGGTTTCCCGCTGATGGACTCCTGATAGATGTCCGCGTAGGTGCGCGAGTCCTTGATCAGGTCGTCGCAGAAGGCGGCGACGTCGTTGCCGATGAGTTCCAGGACTCCTTTGCGGGCCCCGACTCCCTCCTCGAAGAAATCGACGATCCCCGAGAGCAGGGACCCGTCAGCCAGTCCGACCGGTCCGACCTTGAAGAAGTACCGCTGAATCTCCTTGTAGACGATCTGGTAGTCCGGCGGGAGCGCCTTGACGCGGGCCATGTGCGCCCGCCACTGCTTCTTGCCCTCGATGATGTCTTGGATGCCCACGTCAGCCTCCTAGCCGGCCCAATTTCCTTGCGACGTTCCTGTTCAGCTGCTCGCGCCACCGGTCGCGAAAGCTTCGAGCACCTGCTCCGCCGGCCAGTGCCGCGCAAAAGCCCGGGATGTCGTCACCCAGCACCTCGTGAATGCTCTGCCCGTCGGACGCCGTCTCTTCGAGCAGCCCCAGAGCACCATCGAGAATCGGCATCAAATTTCGACCTGTGAAGTCACCGTAGAGAAAAAGATGACCCGTGATCTCTTCCCATGCTGCCCGGTAGTCGGCCGGCAACGCCGCGGCACGGGCTTCGAACGCCTTCCAATCCCTGGTGAGATCGCTGCCTGTAATGGTCTCCCAGAATTTCATCTTCCACCCTCCTTGAGCTTGTCGATCCGCGACGTGATGTACTCCCATTTCGCCCAGAACTTCGCGAGTTCTTCGCTCCCGGCGTCGTTGAGCGCGTAGAACTTGCGCGGCGGGCCCTGTTCGGACGGTCGTTTCGTCACCTGGACGAGCCCGTTCTTCTCCAGTCGCAGCAGGATGGTGTAAACCGTCCCCTCGACGACGTCCGCGAAGCCGAGTTCGTTCAGCCGACGCGTGATGGCGTACCCGTAGGTCGGCTCGCTACCGATGATTTCGAGCACGCAACCCTCGAGCGTGCCCTTCAGCATCTCCGTCAGGTTGTCCAACGTGGGTCCTCTTCCGTCCCTAGTACTTCGTGGTACTGGGTAGTGCTATACAGTATCACAGAGTAGTGGCGTGGTGGGCGCTTACCTGCCCCCGGCCGGTAAGCCGGATGTACGGGCGGGGAAGTCCCGGCTTCTACTACGCGTCCCAGGTGACCGGGAGGCTCTTGACGCCGTAGATGTCGGCGATCTCCGGGCGCAGGGGAACCTCTTCGGCGGGTACGGCCAGGCGCAGGGTGGGGAAGCGGTTGAGGAGCGCGGGGAACGCGACGCGCATCTCGACACGGGCGAGCTGCTGGCCCAGGCACTGGTGGATGCCGTGACCGAAGGCGAGGTGGCCGCCGTCCTGCCTGCGCAGGTCGAGGGTGTGGGGGTTGGGGAAGCGGTCGGGGTCGCGGTTGGCGGTATTGAGGGACAAGATGACCATCGTCCCCGCCTTACGGTGTGGCCGGCCAGTTCAACGTCCTCCAGCGCGACCCGGTAGAACTGCTTGGCGACGGACAGGTACCGCAGCAGCTCTTCCACGGCCTGGTCGACGAGGGTGGGGTCGGCGCGCAGGGCGTTGAGCTGGTCCGGGTTCTCCAGCAGGGCAAAGGTGCCGAGGGCCAGCATGTTGGCTGTGGTGTCGAAGCCGGCCGACAGCAGGATCAGGGCCATGCCCTGCAGCTCCTCGTCGGTCAGGTCGCTGTCGAGCAGGTCGGTGAGCACGTCGTCGGTAGGGTTGGCGCGCTTGGCGGCCACCAGCTCAGCAAGGTACTGCTGGGTGGCGAGGTAGGCGGCGATCAGCTCTTCGTCACTGGCCTCGCCGCCGAGGAACTTGTCGATGTTGTCCTGGAAGCGGCCCCGGTCCTCGTACGGCACGCCCAGCAGCTCGCAGATGACGATGGCCGGGATGGGCTTGGCGAACGCGGTCACCAGGTCCGCCTGCGGCCCTGCCTTCTCCATGGCGTCCAGGTGCTCGGCGAGGATTGAGCGGACCAGGTCGTAGCCGGTGACCAGCCAGCCCTGGTGCCCGTCGGGGAAGGGGAAGCGGCTGATCGGGCCGTGCTCGCGGGCCTCGACCAGTTCCTTGGGCGGGTCGAAGGGACATCCGGACTGGCGTTCGGCGGGCATCGGCGTGACGGTGTGAAGGGATTCAGTCAAGACCTTTCCTTGTCTCCCGGTAGTACGTGTTGCGTGCTTGAAGGGTGCGGCAGGGAATGGTCACGAGCTCCATGCTCTGGGCCATGGTGGAGGCCGTTCGCCACTCTCACGGGTATGGATCAGCGGCTACCGCATGGCCCGCTGCGGTCCTGCTCACAGCCCAGCGCTCAGCTCGCGTAGATCCCCTGGAAGCTTCCGGCCGGCGGCGCGAGATGAGTCGAGGAAGGCTGTTCTCTTCAGGGCAACCGCACTGTTCCCTAGGAGATCTTGCGGCGGTAGGTGTTCATGGCGAAGACGTACGAGACGATGAGGATGCCGATGCACCAGGCCAGTGCGATCCAGATGCCGTTGCCGACCGGCTGCTCGGCGAACAGGTTGCGGATGGCGTTGACGATGGAGGTCACGGGCTGGTTCTCGGCGAAGACGCGCACCACGGTGGGCATGGTGTCGGTGGGCACGAACGCCGAGCTGAGGAACGGCAGGAAGATGAGCGGGTAGGAGAATGCGCTCGCGCCCTCCATGGTCTTGGCCGACAGGCCGGGGATGACGGCGATCCAGGTCAGCGCCAGGGTGAACAGAATCAGGATTCCGCCGACCGACAGCCAGGCCAGCACGCCCGCCCCCGAGCGAAAGCCCATGAGCAGGGCCACGAGCATCACGACCACGAGCGAGACCAGATTGGCGACCAGCGAGGTCAGCACGTGCGCCCACAGCACCGACGACCGCGCGGTAGGCATCGACTGGAAGCGCTCGAAGATGCCGCCCTTCATGTCCATGAACAGCCGGTACGCGGTGTAGGCGATGCCCGAGGCGACCGTGATGAGCAGGATGCCGGGCAGCATGTAGTTCACGTACGACGAGTTCGATCCGGTGTTGATCGCGCCGCCGAAGACGTAGACGAACATCAGCATCATGGCGATCGGCATGATCGCGGTCGTGATGATGGTGTCGGGGCTGCGGGTGATGTGGCGCAGAGAGCGTCCCAGTAGGACGGTGGTGTCGCCGAAGAAATGCTTGCTCATCGTGGTTTCCTTATGCCTTCGTGCCGATGAGGGTGAGGAAGACGTCCTCGAGTGTCGGCTGCTTCTCGACGTACTCGACCCTGGCGGGCGGGAGGAGCTGCTTGAGCTCGGTGAGGGTGCCGTTGACGATGATCCGGCCCTCGTGCAGGATCGCGATCCGGTCGGCGAGGTGTTCGGCCTCGTCCAGGTATTGCGTGGTGAGCAGCACTGTGGTGCCGTTCTCGGCGAGCTCCTTGACGGCCTGCCACACCTCTATGCGCGCCTGGGGGTCGAGCCCCGTGGTCGGTTCGTCCAGGAAGATGACCGGCGGGTTGCCAATGAGGCTCATCGCGATGTCGAGGCGGCGGCGCATGCCACCGGAGTACGTCGACACCTTCCGGGCGCCCGCGTCGGTCAGCGAGAAGCGGGCGAGCAGGTCGTCGGCGATCTTGCCGGGGTTTCTGAGGTGCCGCAGCCGGGCGACGAGCACCAGGTTCTCCCGCCCGCTGAGGATCTCGTCGACGGCGGCGAACTGTCCGGTGAGGCTGATCGACTCGCGTACGCCGGCGGCCTGGGTGGCGACGTCGAAGCCGTTCACGCGTGCGGTGCCGGCGTCGGCCTTGAGCAGCGTGGACAGGATCTTCACGGCGGTGGTCTTGCCCGCTCCGTTGGAGCCGAGCAGGGCGAAGATGCTGCCGCGCGCCACGGTGAAGTCCACGCCGCGCAGCACCTTGAGTTCCTTGTACGACTTCTCCAGGCCGTGCACCTGGATCGCCGGGGCCTGTTGTGTCGTCATCGCTTAGTCCTGTCTTCTCTTTCGGGGTTCTCTGCCGGCGGCGCGTTCGATGGCACTGGCGAACCGATGCCGTTCCCAGGCGTTCCCTTGGGCATCTCCGTCAGCTGCTTGCCCATGGAACACCCCCTTTTCGTCTACTTGGTGTCACTAGCTACTGGTACAAAGTAACACCGAGTACTAGTACCTAGCAACACCGAATAGCTGTGCATGGCCGTGGAGGTGTGAGCGGCCTAGTCGCTGTTCGTGAGCGAGTGCGCCATCCCTCAGGGGACGACTGGCTGCGTCAGCCCGCCGGGGAGCTCGATCGCTGTTGGGCGCGGCGGAAGTGCCCGCGATCGCGAGGAAGAGGTTGCTGATCTGTTCATGGCATCAACGATCGCCGGAAGCGCTGACACCACGCCGTTGCCGTGCTGACACGGCCGCCGACGCACACCGCGGCAAGTTGTGGTCTTCTGCTGATGGTCTGTGGGGTCTGGCCTGACGGAGAGCGTCTAAACGATCCACCGTGTGCCCGGTCGGCGCCCGCGGGCGAACAACGAGATCAACTTGTCGCCACGAGGCGCGCCTCGATCGAGGAATCCCAGGTCAGATGTGCTATGAGGTGGTGGGGCGCCAGGGACTCGAACCCTGAACCGACGGATTAAAAGCGCCCTTGATCAGTACCGTCTACTGCCGCCGCGTGCCGCCTTCTACCATTCCGTCCGCTATTGGCCCCGGGAGTCTGCCGCTCAATCACGCTGTGTGCCGTGCCGTGTCCCGTACACACGAGCAACCACCGAGCAACCATGCGTCCTTTAGATCGCGTCGAAAGCGATGTGTAGGCGCTCGGAGCGGCATTTCGCCGGGATGACCACTACGGTCGGTCCGCTTGGCGAGTACTGCCCGTGCCTCGCCGAGATGGGACCCTCCGGCCTCTTCACGGGAGCCGGCCGACGCGATATGGCCGCGCGTCCCCCGCGTGCTGGGGGTATCGGCGGGTAGGGCGTAGGCAGCGATGGATCGAAGGAAGGCAGAGCGGCGATGATGCGGCATCCGCCCAGTGCGCATGGCCATGTCGGGCTGCCCGACCAGAGGTTGGTGCAGGCGGCCTTCGACAGCGCGGGGGCGGGGATCTATCTGACTGATCATGCTGGGCGTATCACTATGGCGAACCGGCAGGCCGGGGCGTTGCTGGGCCGTCCCGTGGCGGAGATGCTGGGCGCCGATGCCCACGATCTGCTGCACAGGGGCGCTGACGACGGGCTGGCTCCTCACTCCACCTGCCGGCTGATGGGGGTGCTGGAGCACGGTGGTCCGGCGCGTGGCGAAGAGTCGACTTTCTTACGGGGCGACGGCAGCCTGCTGCCGGTCTCCTTGTCGGCCGCTCCGATACTGCAGGGCGGGCAGGTGCTCGGGTTGATCGTCGTTTTCACCGACATCACCGAGCGGCTGGACTTCTCTCGTCAGCAGGCCGGCCATCTGGCGATGTTGGAGGAATTCAACGCCCGCCTGACGCTGGTCACTGAGATCACCTCTGTGCTGACCCAGACGCTGGACGTGGACGAGGCCTTGCGACGGCTGGGCAGGCTGATCGTCCCGCGGTTGGCCGACTGGGCGGTGGTGGATCTGCGTATCGATCATGACGAGGTGGAGCGGGTGGTGGTGATCCCTCCTGCGGATGAGGTGCAGGGCTTCCCGCTGCCCGAGCCCTCCAGTTCCCTGCTGGCCCGGGTGCTGGATCGGGGTGAGACCGTCTTGTTGGGTCCGGATGAGATGGTCGGCGAGGCGGGCTCCGGCATGGCCGCCGCGCAGCGTGAGCTGTTCGCTGCCCGGGGAGCGGTGTCGGCGATCATCACGCCGTTACGCACCCAGCGGCAGGTGCTGGGGGCTCTCACCGTGGCGCGCACCGACCCGGCTCGCCCCTTCGACGCCACCGATGTGACGCTGGTCGCCGACATCGGACGGCGCGCGGGGTTGGCAGTGGGCAATGCGCGCCTGTTCGGCCGACAACGCGAGGTGGCCGAAATGATGCAACGTCACCTGTTGGCCCCGCTGCCGCAGGTGGGCCACCTTGAGATGGCCGCGCGCTACCTGCCGGCCCCGGTGGGGTCTCAGGTCGGGGGTGATTGGTACGACGCCTTCCTGCTGCCCGACGGCGTCACCGCCCTGGTCATCGGTGACGTGGTCGGCCACGACATCACGGCCGCCGCTGAGATGGCCCAGCTGCGCAGCATGGTGCGCACGCTGGCGTGGGACCGTTGCATGTCGCCCAGCCTGGTCGTCAACCGCGTGGATGAGGCGATGTCGGCCGTGACGGACGTGCCCATGGCGACGATGATCTTGGCGCGTGTGGAGGGCACCGAAGACGGTCCCTGGCAGTTGCGCTGGAGCAACGCCGGGCATCCGCCGCCCCTGCTGGTCACCCCTGACGGGCATGCCCGCTATCTGGAACACAGGCAGGACCTACTGCTCGGGCTCCGGCTGGGTATCGAATCGGCCAGGCGCGACGTCGTCGAGCCGATGCCGGCCGGGAGCACCCTCGTGCTCTACACCGATGGCCTCGTGGAAAGCCCCGGCAGCGACCTGGCCACCGGACTGGCCCGGCTGCAGGAGCAGGCCGCGGCCATGGTCCAGCGCCCACTGGAGGAGTTGTGCGACGAGATCGTCCGACGCATACTCCCCGGGACCACCGACGACGTCGCTCTTCTCGCGCTACGCCTACCCGCGTGCGGCCCAGGTGCCTGATCGTGTGCGGGGTCATGCCCTGCGGCTCGTTCGACAGGCATCGGCCCGGACTCCCGCCGAGTCCGGGGCTTTGTCACGCGGCAGGGTGATCCGCCCGGGCTTATGCCGCAGCCTCGAGTGTCCGGGCAGGAGGCTCGCCCGCCGCCGGCCGGCCCGGCCCCGGCAGGGCCAACCGCAGGACGCGTCTCCAGACCGAACCGGCCTGCCGGGCCAGCGATCCGGACGTATACGGCAGACCGAACCGCTCGCACAGGGCGCGGACCCGCGGCGCGATCTCCGCGTACCGGTTGCTGGGCAGGTCGGGGAACAGATGGTGCTCGATCTGGTGGCTGAGGTTGCCACTCATGATGTGGAAGAGGCGTCCGCCGTCGATGTTGCACGAGCCGAGCAGCTGGCGGAGGTACCACTCGCCTCGGGTCTCGCTCTCCAGCCGGTCCTCGGTGAAGACCTCCGCGCCCTCCGGGAAGTGGCCGCAGAAGATGATGGTGTGCCCCCACACGTTGCGTGCCATGTTCGCGGTCAGGTTGCCGAGCAGGACGGGCAGGAAGGCCGGGCCGGCGAGCAGCGGGAACGCGACGTAGTCCTTGACGATCTGGCGTCGTATCTTCGCCAGCACCGCCCGGAGCTGGGTCAGCGCCTCCTTCGGATCCTTTTTCCCCGACGGGATCCGCTCCAGTTCGACGTCGTAGATGGCTATGCCGTACTCGAAGAAGAGAGCCAGCAGCGCGTTGTAGAACGGCTGGGCGAGATAGATCGGATGCCACGGCTGCTCAGGACTGATCCGCATCGCCGAAAAGCCGATGTCGCGGTCCTTGCCGAGCACGTTCGTCCAGGTGTGGTGGACGAAGTTGTGGGAGTGTTTCCACTGGTCGGCGGGGGAGGCCATGTCCCACTCCCAGGTGGCCGAGTGGATCTTCGGGTCCCGCATCCAGTCCCACTGCCCGTGCAGGACGTTGTGGCCGATCTCCATGTTCTCCAGGATCTTCGCGACCGCCAGTGCCGCTGTGCCGGCGGCCCAGGCAGGGGGCAACCAGGAGGCGAACAGCAGCGCTCTTCCGCCCAGCTCCAGCTTGCGCTGGACCGCGATGAGATTGCGGATATAGGCGGCGTCCCGCTCGCCGAGGCTCGCGAGCACCTCGTCGCGGATCTTGTCCAGCTCGCGCCCGAACTCCTCGGTGTCGACAGAGGCCGAATGGAATGTGGCAGGCATGCGTGTTCCTTTCACAGCTCGATCTCGACTGGCCCGGCCGCCACCGACACACAGGTCTGGATCATGTCTCCCACCTCTCCGTGTACCTGGCCGGTTCGTACGTCACGGACCTGGCCGGTGCGAAGGCGGGCGACGCATCCGTAGCAGATGCCCATGCGGCAGCCGCTCGGCATGAGCACCCCCGCGCTCTCGCCGACGGCCAGCAACGGCGTTTCGCCGCCGGCCTCGGCTTCCCGGCCGCTCCTGGTGAAGCGGACACGTCCCCCCGGACCCGCCGCCGTCGGCACCAGGCTGAAGCGCTCGACATGGAGCCTGTCCGCGGGCCCGGTCCAGTGCGCCGCGATGTCGTCGAGCATCGCGGGCGGTCCGCACGCCCACAGGGACCGCTCGGTCCAGTCGGGGCAGAGCCGGGCCAGATCCGCGGGCCGCAGCCGTCCCTCAGAACGCGTGTGCCGTTCGTGCAACCGAAGCCGCGGCCATCGCGCGGCCAGGTTCCGAAGCCGCCGGCCGAAGATGACGTCGGCGGGTGTCGGCGCCGAATGGACCAGTATGACGTCCGGTCCGTCCGCATTGTCTAGACGCAGGCCGTCCAGCATCGCCATCACTGGTGTGATGCCGCTCCCGGCGGTCACGAAGAGCAGGCGAGGCGGTGGCGGCTCCGGAAGGACGAACGCCCCCTCGGGCAGTCCCAGCCTGAGCACCGTCCCAGGTGCTGTGCTCCGTACCAGGTAGTCGGAGACGAGCCCGCCGCGCACGGCCTTCACCGTTACGGTGACGCGACCGTCGGACCTGCCCGGAGCCGACGACAGTGAGAAGGTGCGCCAGTGTCGCCGCCCGTCGATGTCGACGCCGATCCGGATCCACTGACCGGGACGGTGCGTGACCCAGCCCCGGCCCGGGCGGATGACCAAGGTCGCCGCGTCGCTGGTTTCCGCGTCCACCGCCTCGACCCGGCCGCACAGCTCTCCCGCGCCCCAGAGCGGGTTGATCAATCCGAGGTAGTCGTCGGGAAGCAGCGGTGACGTCAGCCACTGCGCGGCAGCCGACAGCCGTTGCAGGAGAGTCGCAGGGGATGCGGACGTAAGGATCACAGAGCCTTCCCAAGGCAATCGAGAATCCCCACGAATGGGCCATCCGTACGGACATGTACCCGGCACCCGCGTCCGGCATCGTGGGCCGGGGCCAGGAAGGGCACAGGAAGCGGTCCAGGATCGGTAATGCCCCGGTGGGCGGCCCGGCCCGTTGGCAGCACGGCGACAGGAAGAGGGTCGAGGAGCCCGCCTCTCCTCTGGCGAGGGGCTTGCCGCCTGCGTCGCTGCTCCCGGCCTTCCGCTACGCCGTCATCGGAATGGTGCGGTCCAGGCCGGTTACACGCAGTAACCGAGACAGGTACGGGCGGGCTGCGGTCAGGGAGAGGGTGATCCCCATCGCCTTCGCGCGGCGCTGGATGCCGACCAGAACTCCCAGCCCGCAGGCGTCGCATGCCGCCACACCCGACAAATCGAGAATGAGCAGGCTGCTGCTGTAGCGCAGGACGTCCATCAGGTCTTTGCGCAGGTGGGGACTGGTGAAAATGTCGATCTCACCAGACAGTCGGATGGTCGTCGGCGCTGACGGGTCGGCTCCCCCAAGTGGCGCGGGGTCACGGATGGAGATGGAATGCTCTGGTCGGCGACGAGGCGGAGTCTGTGGCGGCAGGCTTGGCAGGTGGGCGTTCGATCGGTGGTGCCGGCACCCGCCGAGCAGGTCCGCCGGCAGCGAGCTGATGTGCCCGCCCTCGTTCTCCCCGTCCGCATCCCGAGTATCGCCGACTTGATGGGCTGCGGTGGTGAAGAGGTCGACCGGGAGCAGGCCGACCATGCCCTGACTGGCGAGCATGAGCGCGGTCCCGGCAGGGCCATCCGCGGTGTACGGCGGGACGACCAGCAGGATGACAGGCTCAGCCTCCGCGAACGTCAGGGTGACGAGACGAGGGTCGGCGCTGTCGAACCAGCCCACTTTGACCTGGCGTCCGTCGGCGTGGACACGGTGGGGGATGTGGTCCCATGCGTCAACGTGTACGCCGACGCGTAGCGTCGTCAGTCCCAGCCGCTGGTCGACGGCGGTGATGAAATCTGGCAGCTCCAGCGTGGCGTCACGGGAATGAGGCCACCATGCCCCGTCCACAGTGCCCCGCAGGCCAAGGGCGGGCGCCAACCGTAGTCGAACGTCAGAGCCGAAGACGGGGTCCTTGTCGGCAGGGACGCTGGGTGGTGTAGAGCGAGAGAGCAACGTCGCGGTCATGATCGCCTGGCCCGTCTTGGCCCTGTAAAGGACCACGCACTGATAGATCGCCGCGGGCGACGCCGACCTGAATGCCAACGCACGAAAAGTCCTCGGTCTTTGAATATTACCGCGTGATTTTCCGGAATGGCGCCGTTCTGGAAGTAAAATGTCCCCGATTTCCGGGAACGCCGGAGCGCGGGTCAGAGACACCGTCGCGTCGAGAATTCCATCTGAGAGGATTTTTGATCCTGCGTGTTCCGTTTGCTTCGAGTTATGCGGCGCGCCAGGTGGGGTGGATTCGGGTCTTTGCTGACGACTTCCACGTCGAGCCGAGCGCGGCGCTGTGTTCGATGACGCTGGTGCGGTAGGCGCTGCCGGCCCAGGTCTTGCCGATCGTGGAGTGGGTGGCGGCGGCCTGGGTGAGCAGTGGCGGCCGGCGGTGAGCCCCGTGCCCGGTGCGGGTGGCAGTGGCTCGGGCCGCCCCCGAGAGATCCGGGTGGTGGCTCAGGTGGCGGCGGCTATGGGCAATTGGAGGATGAAGCAGGCGCCGCCGAGAGGGGACGATTCGACCCAGACGGCTCCGTGGTGGGCATTGGCTATGTCGCGGGTGATGGCCAAACCGAGGCCGATGCCGGGCCTGCCCCGCTGGGAAATGCTTTTGAGCTGGTACATCCGGTCGAAGATGCGTTCCCTGTCCTTCTCCGGCACGCCGGGGCCGTCGTCGGACACCGCCAGCCGCGCGTTGCCGTCGGTGCGGTGTACGTGGACCTGCACCTGGTGGGCGGCGTGGCGCTGCGCGTTGTCCAGCAGATTGGTGACGATCTGGGTGATCCGCGTGCGCATGGCGGTGACCCGGACATCGGGCGTGCAGATGACGTCGATGGAGATGGGGTCGTTCCGGTCCGCGACCTCCTGCCTGACCAGTTCGCACAGATCGATCTGTTCCCAGTCGGCTTGGGCGGCGCGGGAACGGGCGACCAGAAGAAGCGCGGTGGACAGTGCCTCCAGCCGGTCCACTCCACGCAGGACCGCCTCCAGCACGCGAGGGTAGTCGGCCTCGCCGGGACGAGCGGTCGCCTGTTCCACCGTGACGCGTATCCCGGCCAGCGGGGAGCGGATCTCGTGGGCGATGTTGGAGGCGAACTGCCGCTCGCGGTCCAGCATGTCCAGACTCGCATTGATGTTGTCGACCAGCTGCGTCACCTCCTGCGGGTCACGCTGCTGAGTGATCTGGGCGGGTTCATCGCTGACGTTGATCTCGGCGAGGTCGCCGGAGATGGTACGAACGCGTCGCAGCAGCCGGCGGATGAAGATCCGGCCTGTCACCGCGGCGGCCAGCACCATCACAAGGTTCCACCACTTCTTGTGGGAACCGGTGTCTCTCCCCGGACCGGCGCGCTCCAGCCGCTCACTCAGGATCGATCTGCCCATCGGATGCTCCCCGAAGAACCATCCCGCTGTGGATCCCTTACCCGTCAGCCAGCCCTTTACCTCGATCAAATCGCCGGCAAGTGAGCCAATGGGGGCGTACGTCCATTTTCGTGCACCGTCGCCCACACCGCAGGCCGGATCGACGCCCGGCGATCGCCGGCTCGCCGGGCCTCCGGGTGTCGCGATCAGCGGAGACCGGTTCATCCGGCGTTGCCGGTTCCCCGCCATCGGCTGTGATCGTCGGCCGGAGGTTGAGTGATGTCGTGTTCGCCGTGGATGACGGCATGCGCCGCCTCGGACAGGCGCAGGCCGCGGCTGCGCGCGTATGTGCACAAGGAGTTGAAGGCATGGTCCATGTCGCTGCGGTGGCGCTCGGCCAGCACCCCGGTGGCCTGCTCGATGAGCGTGCGACTGTTGAGCGCGGTCTGCAGCTGCTCCGTGGCTGCCTCGTGCCGCTCCAGCCTGCGCTGCTGCAGGATGCTGATGGTGGCCACGTTGGCCAGCGCCTGCCCGATGTGCAGCTCATCGGTTGTCAGCCGGCCGGGCGCCGTCCGCAGCAGGGTGAGTGCGCCGATGACCCTGTCGTGGTGGCGCATCGGCAGTGCCTGGACCGCGACGAAGCCGGTGAGCTGCGCCGCTGCGGCGAAGCGGGGCCAGCGCCCTCCCTCGGCGACCAGATCGGCACTCGTCACCGGCTCGCCCGTGCGGTAGCAGTCCAGGCCGGGGCCGTCCACGTCGTGGAGGGCGAGGAGTTTCAACATGCGGGCCTGCTCCGTGGAGGCCGCCATCGGGCGCAGCCGCCCTTGCCGATCGGCCAGCAGCAGCCCGGCCGCATCGACGTCCAGCAGTCGCACGCAGCGCATGGTGAGCTGATGTAACAGGTCGACGACGTCGAAGTCTCCGACCAGGGTGTCCGTCAACTCGACGAACGCGTCGGTCAGTTGGCGTTCCCGCGTCACGACTGCCTCCC
>NZ_FTNI01000057.1 GCF_900156315.1 Microbispora rosea
GCTGGGCGACTGGGGGTTTGTGGGGGATGGGGAGGTGGGTCCGCTGCCGTCGGGGGCGATGGCGCGTCCGGTGGTGGGGGAGATCATGCCGGCGCAGAGGTTGCGGCTGCGGAGGTTGGCGGCGATTTGGGAGATGGCTTGGACGGTGGTGGCGTATTGGTCGTGCATGAGGATGATCTGGCCGTTCTGGAGGCGGCCGGCGGCTTGGACGATTTGGGAGGTGCTGGCGCCGTTCCAGTCTTGGGAGTCGACGTCCCAGATGATTTCTCTGAGGCCGAGTTGTTGTTCGACGGTCTTGAGGGTGGAGTTGGTTTCGCCGTATGGGGGGCGGAACAGTTTGGGTGCGGTGCCGGTGGCTTGCTGGATGGCTTGCTGGGTGCGCTGGAGTTCGGACTGGATTTGTGAGCTGCTCATCTGGGTGAGGTGGGGGTGGGTCCAGCTGTGGTTGCCGACCCACATGCCTGCGTCGACTTGGGCTCGGACTAGGGAGGGGTTGTTTTGGGCGTTTTGGCCGATGTTGAAGAAGGTGGCGCGCAGGCCGTTGGCTTTCAGTGTGTTGAGCAGGTTGGTGGTGTTGCTGGGGTTGGGGCCGTCGTCGTAGGTCAGGCCGACGTATCCGGCGCTGCAGTCGGCGGCTTGGGCGGCGGTGGCCGACAGGGTCACGGTCGCGAGCGCCGCGGTGACGACGCCCGCGAGTGCCGTGGCGAGCGTTGTGCGTAAGGCTTTACGTCTTCCGGTGGGTGCGGCGCTGTCGGCCATCTCTTGCTCCTCGTGTCAGGGGCTCTGATCGGACACCGGAAGCAGGCCTGGGTGGCACATCGCCGTTCAGGAGGCGGGCGCCGCCCGGCCCACGGTGGTTCCGCCCGGGGGATCATTCTGGGAAGCGCCGTTGAAACATGTCAAAGATACATCGGAAACATTTCACAATGATGAACCGATAAAGCGGGGGTGGGCTGGTGAAACACCGATGAACTTTTCACGATATGAAACCCGCCTTGGCTGGGTTCCCGGGCTCACCTGCCCACGGCGGCCACCGCCTCGATCTCGATGAGGAGGTCCGGCCGGAACAGGCCGGCAACCCGCACCAGGGAGCTGGCCGGAGGTCGGTCCGCGTCGACGAACTCGTCGCGTACCCTGCGAACGACCGGGAGGGCCGATGTGTCCACTACGTAGATCGTGAGCTTGAACACGTCCTTCCAGGTCGCTCCGCCCGCTTCCAGCGCGGCGCCCACATTGCGCATGGCCAGCCTGGTCTGGGCCTCCCAGTCCCCGGCGGGCGCGGCGGTGCCGTCCGCGGCGATCGGGACCTGCCCCGACGTCCAGACGAGCCGGCTCCCGGGAGGCACGACCGCCACGTGGCTGTATCCGTTGGTCGCGGGAAGGGTCGAAGGGCTGCTGAGTTCGAAACCGGTCATCGTCTTCCTGTGGATCGGGGATGAAAGGGCTGATGTCGCTGGACGGGACAACGATGAAAGTGTGCCCGGGGCGGAGGGTGGTCCCGCCGGTGGTATGCCTCTGGATCTGAATCTTGGACTTCTCCCGTCGGCACGGGGTGCGTCTGACGACGGAGGCGAGCACGCGCTCGTCCGTCCTCGCGTCGTCCTGGCGGAACCTCGGTGACGCGTCCGTCCGCCCCGGGGAGAGGCGACGCCTTTCCGAGTTCTCGTTACCGGACCGTTCCGGCCGCAACGGTCGCGTGACTGGGCGGGTGTGGAGGGAATGCTGACCCTGCGGTTCGGCCGGCGCGCCCGGACGGACGCCCGGCCCGGCGGAGGGAGTCGGCATGAGCGTCACCCGGTACCGGACGATCACACTTCGCCTCCTGACCGTGTCGGCTCTCGTCCTGGGCGCGGCGACTGCGCCTGCCACGCCAGGGACGGCCGACCCCGTACGGCGGCCGCGTGACGCGGAGGCGGCATTGGGCGCCGTGCTCGACCGAGCGGTCAGCGAGGGGTCTCCCGGCGCGCTGGCCCAGGTGTCCCGTGCGGGCCGTATCACCACGGTCACGCGCGGCGTGGCCGACACCGGAACCCGGCGCGAACCACGGGCGGACATGCGGTTCCGGATCGGCAGCACGACCAAGACGTTTGTCGCCACGGTCGTCCTGCAACTGGTCGCGGAGGGCCGTCTCCGCCTGGACGACATGCTCGAACGGCGCCTGCCGGGTCTGGTCACGGGCAACGGCAATGACGGACGGGCCATCACCGTCCGGATGCTGCTCAACCACACCAGCGGGCTGTTCAACTACACGAAGGACCACCATGTGCCGGATGCGCTCGAACGCGATCCGCTCACGACCTTCACACCGCGCCGGTTGGTGGGGTACGCGCTCGGCCACCCTCCGGTGTTCCCGCCCGGGACGTCCTGGCAGTATTCGAACACCAACTACATCCTGCTCGGGATGATCATCGAGCGGGTGACCGGGCACGCGTACCCCATGGAGGTCGCCACGCGGGTCCTGCGCCCGCTGGGACTGCGGTCCACCTACTTTCCCGGCGCCTCGCCGGACGTCCGCCCTCCCTTCATCCACGGGTACAGCAAGGACGGGCTCTCGCGCTTCAACCCTTCCTGGGCCGGGGCCGCCGGTGAGATGATCTCCACCGTC
This sequence comes from Microbispora rosea, assembly GCF_900156315.1. Lineage (GTDB taxonomy): Bacteria > Actinomycetota > Actinomycetes > Streptosporangiales > Streptosporangiaceae > Microbispora > Microbispora rosea. The sequence continues at coordinate 2,606 of NZ_FTNI01000057.1, forward strand.
GGGGACCTGAACCGGTTCGACGCGGCGCTGCTCTCCGGTCGCCTGCTGCCGGCCGCCCTGCTGCGGGAGATGCTCACCCCGACGCCGAAGTCCGACGTCTTCCACGGGCCGGGCCCGTACCGGTACGGGCTGGGCGTCATGATGGTCACCCTCCCCTGCGGCGTCACCGTGTACGGGCACGGTGGCACCATCTTCGGTTCGCTCACCTGGATGGCCGGCACCCGCGACGGACGCCACACGCTGTCCTTCGTCCTGAACGGCGACAAGGTGAACCAGGGGGAGCTCACCACGGCCGCGAACGCGGCGGAGTTCTGCCCGGCGGCCACGGTCCCGTCGCAGCCGCAGGCGACGAGGGGTACCGCGCTCCGGGTGATCGATCAGGAGGGGACCTTGTCCAGGAAGCCGTACACGTTCCGGATCCGCCCGTCCTCGGCGAACGCCACGACGTCGAAGCCGATCACCACGGGCTCCGCCGCGCCTTCGGGGCCGAGGTGCCAGGTGAAGCGCGCCGTGTCGTGGTGGCCGTCCACCGGCCCGCCCAGGGTGAACGCGAGTCCGGGGAACATCTCCTGCGCCCCGGCGATCACCGCGGCGATCCCATCGTGCCCGGTGACGGCGGCCAGCGGGTCGGTGTAGCCACCGTCCTCGGTCCACAGCTCGGCAACCGCCTTCGCCCTGACCTCGGCGTCGCGCTCGTTCCAGGCGGCGATGTAACGCTCGGCCAGGGCGGTGTAGTCGGTCATTTCCACTCCTTCGGGGATGTCTTCGTGACGACACGTGAACGGTGTCACGGAGCCCCGAGGAGAGGCGATTACGCGGGAGGTAACCCTAAAGACCGAGGGTCTCCTTCCGCAGGTGGGTCTTGAGCACCTTGCCGCCGGGGTTGCGCGGCAGTTCGGCCTCCCTGAACCAGAACCGCACCGGCACCTTGAACGCCGCGATCCGGCCGCGCAGGAACTCCTGGAGATCCTCGCCGGTGGCGCCGGCGCCAGGCTTGAGCCGTACGACCGCGCCGACCTGCTCGCCCATCTCGTCGTCCGGGATGCCGATCACGGCCGCGTCGTCCACCGCGGGGTGCTCGAACAGGGCGGCCTCGACTTCGGCGCAGTAGACGTTCTCGCCGCCCCTGATGACCATGTCTTTGGCGCGGTCGACGATGTAGACGTAGCCGTCCTCGTCGATGCGGGCGAGGTCGCCCGTGTGCAGCCAGCCGTTCACGAACGTCTCCGCCGTGGCCTCGGGGCGGTTCCAGTAGCCCATGATCACGATCGGTCCGCGCATGCACAGCTCGCCGACCTCGCCGGGCGGCAGCTCGGCGCCGAGCGGGTCGCAGACCCTGACGTCCACGACGGCGAGCGGCAGCCCGATGCTGTCGGGCTTGGCCAGGTAGTCCCTGCCGCTGTTGTAGATCGCGAGCGCCGTCGTCTCGGTCATGCCGTACCCGTTGGCGGGCGTGCGGTTGGGGAGCGACTCGGTGATCCGCTCCAGCAGCTTCGGCGGGGCCGGGGCGCCGCCGTACGAGATGGAGCCGAGCGAGGAGATGTCGTGCTTGTTCAGATCGGGATGCGACAGCAGTTGCCAGGCGTTGGTCGGCACGCCGCTCATCACGGTGACCTGCTCGCGTTCGATGAGCTCCAGAGCCCGCTTGGGGTCCCACTTGTACATGAGCACGAGCCCGCCGCCGCTGAACATCGTGGTCATCAGTACGGCGAAGCACCCGGTGACGTGGAAAAGGGGCACGGTCAGCAGGGTGATTCTGCGCTTTTCCGCCGCCGCGGCCACGTCTCTGCCGGCCATCGCCACCGTGCGCATCATCGCGTACGCGACGGTCATCGGCGCCTGGCCGAGGTTGCGGTGGCTGCCGAGGGCGCCCTTGGACCTGCCGGTGGTGCCGGAGGTGTAGAAGATCGTGGCGGGGTCGTCGGGATCGAGTTCGACCTGCGGCAGCGTCACGTCGGCGCGGACCTCGCCGAGGACCTCTGCCCAGTCGGCCCCCTCGCCGCGGGTGACGATCATCGGCAGGCCGCTGCCGGCCATCCGGGCGGCGCGCTCGCCGTCGGCGATCACGACCTTCGCGCCCGAGTCGCTCAGGCCGTACGCCAGCTCCTGCTCGGTCCACCACGCGTTGAGCGGCACGGCCACCGCCCCGGCGGCGAGCACGGCGGAGAAGGAGACGATCCACTCGGGGTAGTTGCGCATGGCCACGACGACGCGGTCGCCCTTGCGCACGCCATAGTCGTCCACCAGGCGGTTGGCGAGCGTCGCGGCCAGCCGGAAATGCTCCTCATAGGTGAGGCGCTCGTCCTCGTAGGCGATGAACACCTTGTCGCCGTGAAACCGGGTGATCTCCAGGAGGGCCCGGAAGGTGCCTGGAGCGTGTTTCCATGTCCGGATCTTGTGACCGCCGACCTCGACCTCTTCCATCTCGAAGAGCTGCCCGGGCGCCGTGAGCTGGGCCTGGACCTGTTCGTTCGTGATCGTCATGCTGGCGCACTCCCGGATGCGTTCGTTAACCGGAGGTTTCACGATACCGACCGGTAGGTACGTCGGCTAGATGTCCATCCTTCGGAACGCTGCTTGCATGCTCATGCTTTGCGATGCATACTCTCTACACCAGCAAGAACATGAGGTCGGCTGCATGATCATGCAGAGATCGCGGAAGATCGGGGGGCGCGGATGAGGGCGGCGATCGCCGGAGCCAGCGGCTACGCGGGAGGAGAGCTGCTCCGTCTGCTGCTCGGACACCCCGCCGTCGAGATCGGCGCGCTGACCGCCGCGTCCAGCGCGGGCACCAGGCTCGGCGCCCACCAGCCCCACCTGCCGTCGCTGGCCGACCGGGTGATCGAGCAGACCACCCCCGACGTGCTCGCCGGCCATGACGTCGTCTTCCTCGCCCTCCCGCACGGTCAGTCGGCCGCGGTCGCCGCCGAGCTCGGCGACGGCACGCTCGTCGTCGACTGCGGCGCCGACTTCCGGCTGACCAGCGCGCAAGAGTGGACCGCATTCTACGGCGGCGTCCACGCCGGCACGTGGCCGTACGGCCTGCCCGAGCTGCCCGGGCAGCGCGAGGTCCTGCGCGGCGCCCGGCGCATCGCCGTCCCCGGCTGCTACCCGACGGCCGCGACGCTTGCGTTGTTCCCGGCCTTCGCGGCCGGGCTGGCCGAGCCCGACGTCGTGGTCGTCGCCGCGAGCGGCACCTCCGGAGCCGGCCGGGCGCCCAAGGCCCACCTGCTCGGCACCGAGGTCATGGGCTCGGTCAGCGCGTACGGGGTGGGCGGGGTGCACCGGCACACGCCGGAGATGGAGCAGAACCTGTCGGCGGTCGCCGGACGGCCGGTCCGGGTGTCGTTCACGCCGACCCTCGCGCCGATGAGCCGCGGCATCCTCGCCACCTGCACGGCTCCCGCCGCTTCGGGTGTCACCCCCGCCGCGATCCGGGAGGCGTACGAGACGGCGGTGAAGGACGAGCCGTTCCTCCACCTGCTGCCGGAGGGGGTATGGCCGGCGACCGCGATGACGGTCGGGGCCAACACCGCGGTCCTGCAGGTCGCCCTCGACGAGCGGGCCGGGCGGATCGTCGCCGTCGTCGCCATCGACAACCTCACCAAGGGGACCGCGGGCGGCGCGATCCAGAGCGCCAACCTCGCTCTCGGCCTTCCGGAAGAAGTCGGTCTTCCCACCAATGGAGTCGCCCCGTGACCAAGATCGTCCCCTGTGAGGAGCGCGCATGAGTGTGACTGCACCGCTGGGTTTCCGCGCCGCAGGAGTCGCCGCGGGGATCAAGAGCGGCGGCGCCCGCGACCTGGCCCTGGTCGTCAACGACGGCCCCTCGCGTGCCGCGGCCGGTGTCTTCACCCGCAACCGCTTCAAGGCCGCGCCCGTCCTGTGGTCGGCTCAGGTCCTCGGCGGCGGCCGTGTGAGGGCCGTCGTCCTCAACTCCGGCGGCGCCAACGCCTGCACCGGCCCGCTGGGCTTCCAGGACACCCATGCCACCGCCGAGAAGGTGGCGGAGGTCCTGGACGACTCCGCGGCCGAGATCGCGGTCTGCTCCACCGGCCTGATCGGCGAGCGGCTGCCGATGGACGCGCTGCTCGGCGGCGTGGGCACCGTGGCCGCCCAGCTCAGCCGCGACGGCGGCCTGGCGGCGGCCGACGCGATCCGGACCACCGACACCGTCAGCAAGATCTCCTTCCGCCGCGGCGAGAAGGGCTACATGGTGGGCGGCATGGCCAAGGGTGCCGGGATGCTCGCGCCCGCGCTCGCCACGATGCTGTGCGTGCTCACAACCGACGCCGACCTCACGTCCGAGGAACTCGACACGGTGCTGCGCAGGGCGACCTCTGCGACGTTCGACAGGCTCGACACCGACGGCTGCATGTCGACCAACGACACCGTGCTGCTGCTCGCGAGCGGAGCGTCGGGCGTGCGCCCCGACCTCGCCGAGTTCGAGAAGGTCGTCACCGCCGTCTGCGCGGACCTGTCCCGGCAGCTTCAGGTCGACGCCGAGGGCGCTTCGAAGGCGATCGCCATCGAGGTCGTCGGCGCGGCGTCGGAGGAGGACGCGTTGGCGGTGGGCCGTGCGGTCGCCCGCTCGAACCTGCTCAAGTGCGCGATCCACGGCGAGGACCCCAACTGGGGCCGCGTGGTCAGCGCGGTCGGCACCACAGACGCCGTGTTCGACGCCGAGCGGGTCAACGTGGCGGTCAACGGCATCTGGATCTGCCGCGGCGGCGCGGCGGGAGACGATCGCGCCAAGGTCGACCTGCGGCCCCGCGACGTCACCATCACCATCGACCTGTCCGCCGGCCCGCACAGCGCGACCGTGCACACCACCGACCTCACGGCGGCGTACGTGCACGAGAACTCGGCGTACTCGTCATGAGCGTCAGGCGGAACGGCGCGCTGGACAAGGCGCACACCCTGATCGAGGCGCTGCCCTGGCTCGCGCGCTTCCACGGCGCGACCGTCGTCATCAAGTACGGCGGCAACGCCATGACGGAGGAGCACCTGCGGGCCAAGTTCGCGGCCGACGTGGTGTTCCTGCGCTACGCGGGCCTGCGCCCGGTGATCGTGCACGGCGGCGGCCCGCAGATCCAGTCGCACCTCGATCTGCTCGGGATCGACAGCCACTTCGTGTCCGGGCTGCGGGTGACCACACCCGAGGCGATGCAGGTCGTCCGGATGGTGCTGGTCGGACAGGTCAACCGCGACGTGGTCGGGCTGATCAACGAGCATGGGCCGTTCGCGGTCGGCATGTCCGGCGAGGATGCCCATCTGTTCACGGCCGAGCGCAAGCACGTGGTCGTGGACGGCGTCAAGGTGGACATCGGTCAGGTCGGAGAGATCGTCCGGGTCGAGGCCGGCGCCGTGCGGGCCCTGCTCGACGACGGCCGCATTCCGGTGGTGTCGTCCGTGGCCCGGGGCGAGGACGGCGGGATCTACAACGTCAACGCCGACACCGCCGCCGCCGCTCTCGCCGTGGCGCTCCAGGCGTCGAAGCTCATCGTCCTGACCGACGTCGAGGGGCTGTACGCCGACTGGCCCAACAGCGAGGAGGTCGTCAGCCGGATCGGGGCGTCCGAGCTCGCCGCGTTGCTGCCCTCGCTGTCCAGCGGCATGGTGCCGAAAATGGAGGCATGCCTGTCCGCCGTGCGCGGCGGCGTCCCACAGGCGCACGTGCTCGACGGGCGGGTGCCGCACGCGCTGTTGCTGGAGGTCTTCACCGATGAGGGCATCGGGACGATGGTCGAGCCCGACGGCGCCGTCGCGGCGGCGCGAGGCGGGACCGGAGCGACGGCGGACGGCACCGTGAACGGGGAGGTTGCCAGGTGACCACCAACGACGAACTGCGCGGACGCTTCGAAGCGGCGTTCATGCGCAACTACGGGGTGCCGCCGGTCGCCATCGCCCGGGGCGAGGGCTGCTCCGTCTGGGATGTGGACGGCCGCCGCTACCTCGACCTCATCGGTGGCATCGCGGTGACCTCGCTCGGCCACAGCCACCCGGCCCTGGTCGAGGCGGTGTCCCGCCAGGTGGCCACACTCGCGCACACCTCGAACCTCTACCTGCACGAGCCCGAGGTGCTGCTCGCCGAGAAGCTGCTCGCCCTGCTCGGAGAGCCCGCGCGGGTCTTCCTCTCCAACTCCGGCACCGAGGCCAACGAGGCGGCAGTAAAGATCGCCATCAAGTACGGCAAGACGCATGGCCGCGGCTACATGGTGGCGACGGAGAACGGCTTCCACGGCCGCACGCTCGGTGCTCTGTCGCTGACGGGCAAGCCCGCGATCCGCGACCAGTTCGGGCCGTTCCCGCTCGACGTCCGGTTCGTCCCGTACGGGGATGCGGACGCGCTCAAGAGCGCGGTGACCGAGGACTGCGCCGCGGTCTTCCTGGAGCCCACCCAGGGTGAGGCCGGTGTCATACCGCCGCCCGACGGCTACTTCCGCACCGCCAGGGAGATCTGCTCCTCGGCGGGGGCCCTGCTCGTCGCCGACGAGATCCAGTCGGCCATCGGCCGCACCGGGCACTGGTTCGCCCATCAGGCGGAGGGGGTCGTCCCCGACGTCCTGACGCTGGCGAAGGGCCTCGGCGGAGGCATGCCCATCGGCGCCTGCATCGGCTTCGGCGAGGCCGGCGAGGTCTTCGCCAAGGGCGATCACGGTTCGACCTTCGGCGGCAACCCCGTGTCGTGCGCGGCGGCACTCGCCGTGCTCGACACGATCGAGCGCGACGGACTGCTCGGCAATGTCGTGACGGTGGGGGCCCTGCTGTCCGAGGGCATCGCCGCCGTGCGGCATCCGTTGCTCAAGGGAGTCAGGGGACGCGGGCTCTGGCTGGCCGCCGTGCTCACCGCGCCGAAGTCGGCGCAGGTGCAGGCGGTGGCACAGGAGGCCGGATTCCTGGTCAACGCCCTTCAGCCCGACGCGGTGCGGCTCGCGCCGCCGCTTGTCATCACCGAATCCGACGTGCAGACCTTCCTCGACGCGCTGCCCGGCATCCTGGAGGCCGCAGATGTCTGAGAACGACCTCGTGAACCCCATCGCCGGCCCGGACCCTGACGGTCCTCCCGGGCGGGTGGGGCAAGGCGCGGACCCGGCGCAGGTCAGACAGGGCGCGGACCCGGCGCAGGTCAGACAGGGCGCGGACCCGGCGCAAGTGAGGAAGGGCGCGGACCCGGCGCAAGTGAGGAAGGGCGCGGGGGTGAGGCACTTCCTGCGGGACGACGACCTGTCGCCGGAAGAGCAGGCGCAGGTGCTCGACCTCGCCGAGGCGATGAAGAAGGACCGGTTCGGCTACCGGCCCTTCGAAGGCCCTCGCACGGTCGCCGTGCTGTTCGACAAGCCGTCCACCCGCACCCGGGTCTCCTTCACCGTCGGGGTCGCGGAGCTGGGCGGCCAGCCTCTGGTCATGGACCTCGGCACGTCGCAGATGGGACGTGGAGAGCCGATCGAGGACACCGCGCGGGTGCTGTCCCGGCAGGTCGCGGCGATCGTGTGGCGGACGGCGGGCCAGGAGCGCATCGAGGCGATGGCGGCGCACTCGTCGGTGCCGGTGGTGAACGCGCTGACCGACGAGTTCCACCCCTGCCAGATCCTCGCCGACCTTCAGACGATCCGGGAGCACAAGGGCTCGCCGCGGGGCCTCACCCTCGCCTACCTCGGCGACGGCGCCAACAACATGGCCCACTCCTACCTGCTGGGCGGGGCCACGGCCGGCATGCACGTCCGGATCGGGGCGCCCGTGGGCTACCTGCCCGACGCGTCGGTCATGGAGCGGGCTGCCGAGATCGCGGCGGCCACCGGCGGATCGGTCACGGCGGTGAGCGATCCCGAGGCCGCGGTGGCCGGAGCGCACGTCGTCGCGACCGACACCTGGGTGTCGATGGGTCAGGACGGCAAGGACGAGCGGATCGCGGCCTTCGCCTCCTACCAGGTGACCACCGCCCTGCTCGGCCTGGCGGACCCGGACGCGATCGTGCTTCACTGTCTCCCGGCATATCGGGGATTGGAAATCGCCGCGGACGTCATCGACGGGCCGCAGAGCGTGGTGTGGGATCAGGCGGAGAATCGGCTGCACGCCCAGAAGGCGCTGCTGCACTGGCTGGCGACGCGGGGTGCGGAGGGATCGTGACCATCCCGCTGACGAAGGCGGCCCGGCACGCACGCATCGTGGAACTGCTGACCAGGCACAAGGTCCGCTCGCAGCCCGAGCTGGCCAAACTCCTGGCGGAGCAGGGAGTGGAGGTCACCCAGGCCACGCTCTCCCGCGATCTCGACGAGCTGGGCGCGCTGAAGTTGCGGGCCGACGACGGAACGCTGGTCTACGCGCTGCCCGGCGAGGGTGGGGGACGGATACCGCTCTACCGCACCGGTGCCGCGAACGGCATGCCGGAGAACCCCGACGCGCGGCTGCGGAGGATCGCGGAGGAGCTCCTGGTGTCGGCCGAGGCGTCGGCCAACCTCGTGATACTGCGCACGCCGCCGGGAGCGGCCCAGTTCCTCGCCTCGGCCATCGACCACGCGGGCTGGGAGTCCATCCTCGGCACGGTGGCCGGCGACGACACGATCCTGGTGATCAGCCGTGACCCGACCGGAGGGCAGGCGCTGGCGGAGACCCTGCTCAGCCTGGCCACCCGCCGCACGCCCGACGTGACCAGGCACAAGCTCGCCGCGGAGGTTCGCGACCACGGCAGTGAGAAGCAGGAACCATGACGGATCGGGTCCATTCGCCGCGGGGCTTTGCACGCCGAAGGCCATTCCCGACTCACGGGGAAGACCGGTTCGGAAGCCGTCGGAGAAGGGCCCGCCGATCGACGTCAACGGGAGATCGACGAACTCGATGGATCACAACGAGATCGCGGCCGCGCGGGGCACCCGCCAGGCCTGATTCACCCGGCATACGCCCCGGTTCCGATGCAGGGACCGGGGCGTACGTCGGCTAAGGTCGCGGATTAGTCCCGCAGAAGGATCCGCGTGAAGGATTTGCGTCGAAGATTCATCCGAGAAAAGCGGAGAAGACGCAAAGACCCACGACGACGGCCCCGGGCGGGAACGGCGCGCGGTCATCTTTTCTGCAGGGACTCGAATATCGGAGGGAGAAGACGGTGGCGGACAACAAGCCGATGCGGCTCTGGGGTGGCAGGTTCGAGGGGGGACCCGCGGACGCCCTCACGCGCCTGTCGGTGAGCGTGCAGTTCGACTGGCGGCTCGCGCCGTACGATCTGCTGGCCTCGCGTGCGCACGCGCGCGTGCTGAACCGCGCCGGGCTGCTGACCCAGGAGGAGCTCGACCGCATGCTGGGTGCGCTCGACGACCTCGACCAGGCGTGCCGCAAGGGAGAGTTCCGCCCCACCGTGGCCGACGAAGACGTGCACACGGCGCTGGAGCGCGGCCTGCTCGAACGGCTCGGCTCGCTGGGCGGCAAGCTGCGCGCCGGCCGCAGCCGCAACGACCAGATCGCCACCGACCTCCGCCTCTACCTGCGTGACCACGTCCGCGTGATCGTCTCCCGGCTCGCCGAGCTGGAGACGGCGCTGATCAGCCAGGCCGAGGAGAACGCCGACGTCGCCGCCCCCGGCATGACGCACTTGCAGCACGCCCAGCCCGTGTCGTTCGGCCATCAGCTCCTGGCCCACGTTCACGCGCTCACCCGCGACGTGGACCGCCTCCGCGACTGGGACAGGCGCGCGGCGATCTCGCCGCTCGGCTCGGGCGCGCTGGCCGGGTCCTCCCTGCCGCTCGACCCCGCCGCCGTCGCCGCCGAACTCGGGTTCGACGCCCCCGCGCCGAACTCGATGGACGCGGTCGCCGACCGCGACTTCGCCGCCGAGTTCCTGTTCTGCGCCGCGTTGATCGGCGTGCACATCTCCCGGCTCGGCGAGGAGATCGTGCTGTGGGCCTCGCAGGAGTTCCGGTGGATCGAGGTGGACGACGCCTACTCCACCGGCTCGTCGATCATGCCGCAGAAGAAGAACCCCGACGTCGCCGAGCTGGCCAGGGGCAAGAGCGGACGGCTGATCGGTTCGCTGATGTCGCTGCTGACGACCCTCAAGGGCCTGCCGCTCACCTACAACCGCGACCTGCAGGAGGACAAGGAGCCGGTGTTCGACGCGGTCGACACCCTGCTCTTGGTGCTTCCCGCCGTGTCGGGCATGGTGTCCACGATGCGCGTGAACAAGGCCAAGCTGGAGGCCAGCGCGCCCGACGGCTTCGCCCTGGCCACCGACCTCGCCGAACTGCTGGTCCGCCGCGGGGTGCCGTTCCGCGACGCGCACGAGGCCGTCGGTCACCTGGTGGTGTGGTGCCAGGTGAACGACAAGGATCTCGGTGAGCTCACCGACGACGAGCTCGCCAAGGTCTCACCGCACTTCGCCGTCGACGCCTCCGGCGCGAGCGTCCGTGACGTGCTGAACGTGCACGGCGCGCTGGCCGCCCGCAGCGCCTTCGGCGGCACCGCGCCCGACCGGGTGCGCGACCAGATCGCGAACCTCCGGGATGTCGTCGACGGCCAGGCGGCATGGGCGAACGAGAGCTGATCGAGGAGGTCGCGGGCGCTCCGCTCGGCCGCGACTTCTTCGACCGCCCTTCGGACCTGGTCGCGCCCGACCTGCTCGGTCGCGTGGTCGTGCACGGGTCGGTGGCCGTGCGGCTGAGCGAGGTCGAGGCGTACGGCGGGCCGGGACAGGACCCGGCCGCCCACACCTACCGGGGACGCACGCCGCGCAACGCGGTCATGTTCGGCCCGCCGGGGCACCTCTACGTTTACTTCACGTACGGCATGCACTATTGCGTCAATCTCGTATGCATGCCCGAGGGCGCCGGCTCGGCCGTCCTGTTACGTGCCGGCGAGGTGGTCGCGGGCGTGCACACCGCGCGCATCCGGCGCATGCCGCACGCCGACGGCCCGGACCTGGAAGGGTTGGTGCGGCGTGTTCCGGACCGCGACCTCGCGCGCGGACCGGCCCGGCTCACGGTGGCGCTCGGCCTGGTCCGGGAGCACAACGGCACGGACTGCTGCTCTGGCGGCCCGATCCGAGTGCACGAGGGCCGGCCCGTGCCGTCCGGCCAGATCAGGACAGGTCCTCGTACCGGCGTGTCGGCGGCCGCCGACACGCCCTGGAGGTTCTGGATCGACGGCGACCCCACCGTTTCGCCCTACCGCGCCCACGTTCCCCGGCGGCGAGGCCGTGCCACGAGCTGACGCGCGGGTAAGAAGTGGCGATAAGGTTTCGTGATCAGGCAGGCTTGTACGGAAGCCCGTACATCCACCATCGATAAGCGAAAGCCACGACCGTGACCGCAACTTCAGGCAACCTCGTGCCGACGTCGGAGATGGCTGACATCCTCGACGAGCTCGAGTGGCGCGACGTGATCGCGCAGACGACCGATATCGACGCGCTGCGCAAGGCGCTGGCCGACGGTCCGATCACCGTGTATGCGGGCTTCGACCCGACCGCACCCTCGCTGCACGTGGGCAACCTGGCCACGCTGCTGATCCTGACCCGCTTCCAGCGGGCGGGGCACCGGCCCATCGGCCTGGTCGGAGGCGCCACCGGTTTGATCGGCGACCCGAGCGGCCGCAGCACAGAGAGGGCACTGAACTCCAGCGACATCGTCGCCGAATGGGTGTCACGCATCCGGGTGCAGGTCGAGAAGTTCCTGTCCTTCGAGGAGGGACCGACAGCGGCCGCGCTGGTCAGCAACCTCGACTGGACCGCGAACCTGTCGGCGATCGACTTCCTCCGGGACATCGGCAAGCACTTCCCCGTCAACCGCATGCTGGCCAGGGAGTCGGTCTCCGCCCGGCTCGCCGGCGAGGGGCTCAGCTACACCGAGTTCAGCTACCAGATCCTGCAGGCCAACGACTACCTCGAGCTGCACCGGCGGCACGGATGCACGTTGCAGCTCGGCGGCAGCGACCAGTGGGGCAACATCACGGCCGGAGTCGACCTGATCCGCAGGGTCGAGGGTGCGCATGTCCACGCGCTGACCGGCAAGCTGATCACCAAGGCCGACGGCACGAAGTTCGGCAAGACGGCCGGCGGTGCGGTCTGGCTCGATCCCGCGCTCACCTCGTCGTACGCGTTCTACCAGTACTGGTTGAACGCCGACGACCGGGATGTGGTGCGGTTCCTCAAGGTCTTCACCTTCCGCACGCGGGAGGAGATAGACGAGTTGGAGAAGGCCGTGGCCGAGCGGCCCGCCGCTCGTGAGGCGCAACGCGCCCTAGCCGAGGACCTGACCACGTTGGTCCACGGCTCCGACGAGCTGGCCCGGGTGATCGCCGCTTCGCGCGCGCTGTTCGGGCAGGGCTCGCTGGCCGAGCTCGACGCCCGCACGCTGGAGTCCGCTCTCGCCGAGGTGCCCAAGGCGGTCGTGCCCACCCTGGGCGCGCCGTACGTCGAGCTGCTCGCGCAGAGCGGCCTGGTGGAGTCGAAGTCTGCCGCGCGCCGGGCCGTCAAGGAGGGCGGCGCGTACCTGAACAACACCAAGATCACCGACGAGGAGTACGTGCCCTCGGTGGACGACCTGCTGCACGGCCGATTCCTCGTGCTGCGCAGAGGCAAGAAGACGGTCGGCGGCGTCGAGGTCGCCTGATCTACCGCATTGAGCAGCCGCTTCGGTCCAAGACCGGGGCGGCTGTTTCATGTCCAAGAGTTGGTGTGGCGAAGGTAACAGTCCTATGGCGTGGAGAGCGGCCGGCGTCCGAAGTTCCCGTCTGACCTAGGGTTTTGGCCATCTCGGCGTGATTTGACGGCAGAGTCGGTGTTGCCTAATGTTTCCTTCGCCCCCGGGGACGCGGGACGCCGAAAGGCGGCCGGACCCCGACGGGCAAGCCACTCCGACGGCTACCCAGGCGAGGCGCTCGCGTCGAGTCCGGGTCGTTCGTGGCGCGGCCAGACCGAAAGGTTTGACGCGAGGCGGGCGAGGGTTTAGTATGGAGTGGTTGCCCCGAAAGGGGTGGTCACTCTAACAAGAGCATTGGCCGAGATCGTATGGCCCTCCAGGTCTGCGATGCGGCGATCGTCGTAGAGTCGGCCGAACGGAAGTCATCGCCCTGGATCTCGGGACTCCTTCGTGGGTTTCGGGTGATGGTGGTCGCGTCCGTTTCTTGAGAACTCAACAGTGTGCTAAAAGCCAGTGCATGAAGTCATGCATGACCCCGTCATAGCGGCACTCTTTGTGGTGTCGGTGACGGATTCCTTTGACGGCATCCTTCCTTAGCCGGAGGGTGCCTGCTGGGGATTACTTTTCAAGCATTGTTTGGAGAGTTTGATCCTGGCTCAGGACGAACGCTGGCGGCGTGCTTAACACATGCAAGTCGAGCGGAAAGGCCCTTCGGGGTACTCGAGCGGCGAACGGGTGAGTAACACGTGAGTAACCTGCCCCTGACTCTGGGATAAGCCTGGGAAACCGGGTCTAATACCGGATATGACACTCCTCC
>NZ_FTNI01000033.1 GCF_900156315.1 Microbispora rosea
AGGCCGGAAGTGGAAGCGCAGTAATGTGTGGAGCTGACCGGTACTAATAGGCCGAGGACTTGACCATATTATGCTCGCGTTCACTATGTGATCTCAGAGACAGCAACCCTTGTGGTTGTGTGTTTCGTGGGGTTACGGCGGTTATGGCGGTAGGGAAACACCCGGTTACATTCCGAACCCGGAAGTTAAGCCTGCCAGCGCCGATGGTACTGCACCGGGGACGGTGTGGGAGAGTAGGACGCCGCCGGACAATCTTTGGTATGTGGGAGGGCCATCCTGGTTGGGGTGGCCCTTCCGCATTTCCGGGGGGTGTTTCCTTCTTCCGGGTTCCCGTGGTGGGTGTTTCGCCGGCGGGTGTGTTTGTTTTCCCCCGCGGCTGGTTGCGGGTGTGGTGGGTGGTGCCCCGGTCATGGTTGGCCGGGGCTTTCGCATGTCCAGGGCCCGTTTTGCGGGGTGTCGGCGGCGTTGCTGAGGTGTGTTGAGGTGTTCCGGGACGCCATGGGGAATGCGGTGCGGGAGGACCGGAGCTTCCGGCGGGCGTAGTGACGTCCCGACCCACCCGACCTCAACCACCGGGCAGACGCTTGACGAGGTCATCAAGGCAGGGACAGCCCTGCGGCTGGAGTCACCCGGGCGGCTCGGCGCGCCGGGAGGACAGCGGCGAGGAGTCCGGCAAGGGCGGCGACAAGGACGACGATGCCGAGGGACAACCACGGGACGTGCATGGTGGCGTCGCTGAGAGCCCGCTTCACGATCGTCTCGTAGCCGACCCAGGCGAACCCGACGCCGATAACGGTGCCGAGCAGGGTGGCCGCCACTGACAGCAGCACCGCCTCGGTCGCCAGCATCCGCCGTAGCTGTCTGCGGGTGAGCCCGAGTGCGCGCAGCATCGCGTGTTCGCGGGCGCGTTCGAGCACGGAGAGCCCCAGGGTGTTGGCGATCCCGATCAGGGCGATCAGGACGGCGATGCCGAGCAGGCCGAGCGCCGACCAGGTGTAGATTCCCAGCTGCTGGTCCAGCGACTGCCAGGTCCGCAACCCGTTCTCGGTGGTCGCGCCGACCGGATCCGCCAACTCGTCCAGGGCGACACCGAGCCGAGCCGGGTCGGCTCCGGAGGAGGCGCGGATCCAGATGACACGAGGTTCGGCGGCGTCGGTGAGCGTCGCCAGCGTCTCGGGCGCGACCACGCCGGCTGGGCCCCAGCCGGTGCCGACGGCGACCTGTAACCGGGCTCGCCGGTCGCCGACGCGCACGGTGACCGGGTCGCCGGCTCGGAGACTCAGGTTCTTGCCGAAGGCCTCGGAGTCGATTCTGATCTTTCCCGGTCCGACCCGGGCGAACGCCCCGCCGTCGCGGGCCACCTGCGCCGCGGCCGGTGCGGCGACGACCGGGATCGGGTTGTCGAGTCCGGCCACTCGGGCCACGGCGCCGTCGACGGCAATGGCCTGGTCCACACCGGGAGTGTGACGCACGCGTTCGAGGAGGTCGGTGGTGACCGGCTCCTTAGGCGAGGTGAGAGCGACATCGACGGGGTGGTCCCTGCCGATCTGCTCGTCCATCGACGAACGCCACGTGGCCATCCCGGTGAGCACGGCGGTCGTCAGGGTGATGCCGACCAGCAGGGAGGCAGTGGTGGTAGCGGTCCGCCGCGGATTGCGCACGGCGTTCTTGGTCGCCAGCGTCCCGGCGGGGCCGAGCAACGCGCCGATGATCCGAACCAGGCGGGGAACGAGCACCGGTCCGAAGATGAGCACGCCGGCGAACACCGCTCCGCCGCCTGCCACCATGACCGGCGTACTGCCCCGGGCCATCGCCACCCCGAGCAGGACCAGCCCGACGACCAGGAGGATCGCGGCGAGTGCCGGCCGCACCAGGCCGGTGGCCGTCCGCACGTCGACCGGGGCATCTGGGCGCAGCGCCGCCAGAGGGCTCACCCGCACCACCCGCCGGGTCGGCAACCAGGACGCGACCATGGTGACCACTAGGCCGATGGCGAACCCCCCGAGCAGCCAGGGCGTGGGCAGTGCGGCGGCGCCCATCGGAATGGCGGGCGTGAAGGCGTTGATCAGGGCGACCAGGCCGTACCCGAGACCGATACCGATCAGTGTCCCGGCCAGCGACGCGAGCACCCCGACGACGGCCGCCTCGCGGCGTACCGAACGCACCACCTGCCGCCGGGTCGAGCCGATGCAGCGCAGCAGTGCGAAGTCGCGGAGGCGTTGGGCGAACAGGATGGAGAACGTGTTCGCGATGACCAGGACCGAGACGAAGATCGCGATGCCGGCGGACAACAGCAGCATCACCGACAGGCTGTCCACCCTGTTCTGGACATAGGTCAGCCGCTCCGCGGCGAACCCGTCCGGCGACTGCGCCTTGGCGCCTTCCGGGAGCCGGCCCACCTCCCCGCGCACCGCCACCGCGCTCACGTGGAGTTGGTCGCGCCACTGCAGCAGCTGCGTCCAGGTGACGTACATCGAGGCCTGGGCCGGAGGCGAGGGCGACTCCACGAGACCGACCACTCGTACGTCGCGAGCGGCGGCGCCCTCGCCGATCCGAACCCGGTCGCCGACCTCGACATTCTCGGCCAGCGCGAAATACACGTCCGCCACCGCCTCGCCCATCGCTGCCGGGAAGCGGCCCGAGCTGCGCTTCTGCCAGCGCCATTCCTCCGAGGTGGCGATCGGCCCGACGGTCGTCTCGGAGAGCCGCCGGCCGTTCGCGCGCGCCGGCAGCGTCGCCCGGCCTGTCGCGGCCGCGTTCTCATCGTGTTGCTCGGCGTAGGCGATCGCGGTCTTCGGGTCCAGCTCGTTTGACGGCCACCCCGCCGCCGAGACCACGTGGTCGGCATTGCGGTACGGCGCCCCCAGGCCGTCCATGAGTCCGCTGTGTGCCCCGGACGTGAGCACGCCGACCACGACGACGAAGGCGACCGCGACGGCGACCGCGACGGCCGCTGCCACGTACCTGCGGATGTGGGTGCGCAGCGACGCGAGGAAGACGGTATGCATCAGACAATCCGCCCGTCCTGCATGGTGACCACGTAGTCGGCGTACGCCGCCGCGTCCCGCTCGTGCGTGACCATCACGACGGTCTGGCCGAGCTCGCGCGCCGACCGGCGCAGGTGATCCAGCACCTCCGCCGACGTGGTGCTGTCCAGGTTTCCGGTGGGCTCGTCGGCGAACAGCAGGTCCGGCTGGGTGATCAGCGCCCTGGCGATCGCGACCCGCTGCTGCTGACCGCCGGACAGCTCCGCGGGCCGGTGGCCGAGCCTGCCGGCCACGCCGAGGATGTCGGCGAGCATGTCCGCGCGCTCCCGTGCCGCGTCGTCGACCCGGCGACCGCCCAGTTCGAGCGGGAGCATGACGTTCTCGCCCGCGGTGAGCATCGGCAGCAGGTTGAACGACTGGAACACGAAGCCGATGTGCTCGCGGCGGAAGACCGTGAGCGCGTCGTCGTCGAGAGATCCGAGGTCGGTGCCGGCCACGGTGACGGTGCCACCGCTGGGCTGGTCTAGTCCGGCCAGGCAGTGCATCAGCGTGGACTTGCCCGACCCGCTCGGCCCCATGATCGCGATGAACCTGCCTCGCGGGAGGTCGAGGTCGGTGCCCCTCAGGGCATGCACCTCGGCGTCGCCTTGGCCGTAGGTCTTGGTCAGGTTCCGCGCGCTGGCGGCCACGGTGCCCTGAGTGGCTTGCCCGCTGGTGGCCGTCATGGGGCTGTAGGTCATGCCTGCAGTCAAGGCATCGTGGGGTTGCCGGCGCGTATGCGGTTTTCGATATGCCGAGGATATGTTCCGGCTCGTAGGCTCGAGAGTATGCGTGTGTTGATCGTCGAGGACGAGCCCTACCTGGCAGAAGCCGTCCGCGACGGCCTGCGCCTGGAAGCGATCGCCGCCGACATCGCCGGTGACGGCGACACCGCTCTCGAACTGCTGACCGTCAACGCCTACGACATCGCCGTCCTCGACCGCGATGTCCCCGGCCCCTCCGGGGACGAGATAGCCAAGCGCATCGTCGCCTCCGGCAGCGGCATGCCCATCCTCATGCTCACCGCTGCCGACCGGCTCGACGACAAGGCCTCCGGGTTCGGGCTCGGCGCCGACGACTACCTCACGAAGCCCTTCGCACTCAAAGAACTCGTGCTCCGTCTCAGAGCACTCGACCGCAGGCGTGCCCACAACAGACCACCCGTACGCGAGATGGCAGGCCTGCGTCTGGATCCGTTCCGCCGTGAGGTCTTCCGCGACGGCCGCTTCGTCGCACTCACCCGGAAACAGTTCGCCGTGCTCGAAGTCCTCGTGGCCGCCGACGGCGGCGTCGTCAGCGCCGAAGAACTCTTGGAGCGGGCATGGGACGAGAACGCCGACCCTTTCACGAACGCCGTCCGCATCACTGTCTCGGCACTGCGTAAACGGCTCGGCGAACCCGGGATCATCGCCACCGTGCCCGGCGTCGGCTACCGCATCCACACGAAACCCGACGCCGGGCGTGAGGAACGGGTCCGTGGATAGGGCGCCTGGGTTGACCGTTCGCATCAAACTCACCCTCAGCTACGCCGGGTTCCTCATGCTTGCCGGCGCCTTGCTGCTCACTGCCGTGTGGATGTTCCTGCTGCGCTACGTACCCGACGGTTGGCCCGGCCTTCTCGGCGTAACACCCAACCGGTACCTCCTCCTGGTCACCTTCGCGCCGGCCGCGGCCGTCGTGTTGGTCTTCCTGCTGGTGTTCGGCCTCGTGGGAGGGTGGATTCTCGCCGGCCGCATGCTCGCTCCGCTGACCCGCATCACGGACGCGACACGCGTGGCCGCGAGCGGGTCGCTCTCCCACCGCATCCACTTGGAAGGCCGCGGGGACGAGTTCCGCGAACTCGCCGACGCCTTCGACGCCATGCTCGCGCGGCTCGAAGCACATGTCGCCGAGCAACAGAGATTCGCGGCCAACGCCTCGCACGAATTGCGCACCCCGCTGGCGATCTCGCAGTCACTTCTCGACGTGGCCCGCAGCGATCCGGCACACGATCACGGCGAACTCGTCGGCCGCCTTCACGCTGTCAACGCTCGAGCGATCGCCCTCACGGAGGCGCTACTCCTGCTCAGCCGCCCTCACCAGGAGTCCGTCGCCCGAGAACCCGTCGACCTGTCCCTGCTCGGGGAAGAGGCCGCCGAGACACTGCTCCCGCTCGCCGAGAAGCGCGGTGTCACGATCGAGACCTCCGGTGAGATCACCATGGTCGGCGGATCGCATGCGCTCCTGCTGCAGATGACGACGAATCTCCTGCACAATGCGATCGTGCACAACCTGCCCGAACGGGGCAGCGTGCGGGTCACGACCAGCGTCCGCCCCGAGACCGCGGTGCTCACCGTCGAAAACAGCGGCGAGAGACTGTCTCCAGAGTTGGTCTCGACGCTCACCGAACCGTTCCAGCGGGGCACCGGAAGAGTACGCGACGACCACACAGGCGTCGGTCTCGGCCTGGCGATCGTCAAGAGGATCACCCAGGTACACGGCGGATTCCTCACCGTCGTCCCCCGCCCCGCGGGCGGACTCCGTGTCGTCGTCGAGCTGCCCGCACCACCATCGAAGGCGGGCGAACAGTCAGGCACGCGAATTGACACCGGTCAGCAGCGGGGGATAGGACCTGACGGTGAGCCGTGGATCGACGCCGCCCGAGGTGACCGCTGAGCGAATGGTCCGGGTCCCCGCAGGGAGGATTCTCCTTCGGGACGAGGGGACACAGACGAACCGGGTGGCGGAGGTCGAGGAATTCCTGCTCGCGCCATATCCGGTGACCGCCGAGCTGTATCGATGCATCACTAACGAGACTCCGTCGAACTCAGGGGAGCCGCTGACGCCGGTGACCGAGGTCTCGTGGAACGACGCCGTTCGGTTCTGCAACCTCCTCTCGGAGACGGCGGGGCTGACTCCGTGCTACTCGATCGGGGGAGACGCCAACGCCCAGGACGTGATCTGCGACTGGGATGCCGACGGCTACCGGCTGCCGTCCGAGGCGGAGTGGGAGTACGGGTGCCGGGCCGGGACGACCGGCGTGCGGTACGGGGAGCTTGACGAGATCGCCTGGTATCGGGAGAACTCGGACGGGCGGGTGCACGACGTCGGGTCCAAGGAGCCGAACGCGTGGGGCCTGTACGACATGATCGGAAATGTGTGGGAGTGGTGCTGGGACGTCTACGACGCCACGGTGTACGGCCCCTACCGCGTGTTCCGCGGGGGAGGAGCGCATGACCTGCCCCGGGGATGCCGGGCGTCGTGCCGCCGCAAGAGCCACCCGACGTTCCGCATCGACGACCTCGGCTTCCGCCTCGCCCGATCGGTCCGAAGCCCATCTGTCTGAACCGCTCTGTCTGAGCTGACTCTGTCTGAACCGGCTCTGTCTGAACCGGCTCTGTCTGAACCGGCTCTGTCTGAACCGGCTCTGTCTGAACCGGCTCAGTCCGAATCTGCTCCGTCTCGCTGCGCTCCGCCGGAGCGTGGCCGTTATGCCGGCGGCGTGACCGCGGCCTTCAGCAGGGGCTCGATGCGGAAGGGGATCTGGGTCGACAGGGCGATCGTGGTGTCGGTCCGCTGGATGGCGGGTGAGGCGAGGATCCGGGCGATGATCTCCTGAAGGTGCGGGGTGCTGCGCGCGGCCACACGGCACAGCAGGTCGGCCTGGCCGCTGGTGCCGTACACCTCGAGGATCTCCGGGACGTCGGTCAGCCACTGCACGGCCTCGGTCAGCCGGCCCTGGGCGATCTGCAGGGACGCGAAGGCGAGGATCGGGTAGCCGATCTGCTCCGTCGCGATCGTCGGGCCGAAGTCGCTGATGACGCCGCGCGCGGTGAGCTTGTCGAGCCGCGCCTGCACGGTGCCGCGGGCCACGCCGAGGAGGCGGGCCAGTTCGGTGAGCCCGATTCGGGGGTGGGCCCGCATGGTGGTCAGCAGGCGGCTGTCGAGCGCGTCGAGCATGCGCCGAGGGTACGCCTCGACTGAGCGGATCGACCAGTGCTACCCACCCCGAACGCGCCGTTTTGAGCGTTTCGCACACCTCAACTGGTCACTCTTGCCAGCCAAACGATTACTTGCTGTCCTATGGGAGTATGTTCGAAGAAGCGCAGTATTTCGCCCCGGTGGCGACGAAGGATGACGGGTCCGTCGTCGTCGAGTTGGCCACGAGCCACCCCGGTTTCGCGGACGCCGTCTATCGCCAGCGGCGCAACGCGATCGCGGCGCTGGCGCTCGGTCACACCCCCGGTGATCCCATCCCCATGGCCGAGTACACCGACGAGGAGCACCACGTGTGGGCGCTCGTCACCAAGGAGCTGGCGGTCAAGCACCAGAAGTACGCGGTGCGCGAGTTCCTCGACGCGGCCAAGCGGCTCGGCCTGCCGGAGGACCGCATTCCGCAACTCCAGGAGGTCGGCGACCTCCTTGAACCGCTGACCGGGTTCCGCTACCTGCCGGCGGCCGGGCTGGTTCCGCTCCGTGAGTTCTACGGCGTCCTGGCGGACGGCCTGTTCCACTCCACCCAGTACATCCGGCATCATTCCGTGCCCTTCTACACCCCCGAGCCGGACGTCATCCATGAGGTGATCGGGCACGCGAACACCCTGGCCTCGCCCCGCTTCGCCGCGCTGTACCGGGCGGCGGGCCGGGCGGCGCGCCGGATGGAGACCGACGAGGCGCTGGAGTTCGTGTCCAAGGTGTTCTGGTTCACCATGGAGTTCGGCGTCATGCGGGAGGACGGCGAACTCAGGGCGTACGGCGCGGGGATCCTCAGCTCGTACGGCGAGATCGAGGAGTTCCGCGGGATGGACATCCGCCCGCTCGACCTCGCCGCGATGGGGACCACCCACTACGACATCACGAAATACCAGGAGGTGCTCTTCGAGGCGGCCTCGTTCGACCACCTCGAAGACACGGTCGGGACGTTCTGGGACACCTGCGACGACGACACGATCGCCCGTCTGCTCGCTACGTCCTCGGCGTGAGCAGGCCCCCGAGCAGACCCGGCAGCAGGCCCGGAAGCAGGTTCAGCGCGCGCCGACGATCAGCAGGGCGTCGCCGACTCCCCGCTCCGCGCCGTCGGACGGACGGTTGACCACCTTCTTGCCGATGACCATGGTGGTAGACCCGCCGCCGTCCAGGTTGATCGCGTCGCGTGCGCCGAGCCAGCGCATGAGCTCGGCGGCCTCGAAGAACGAGGCGCCGATCGTGCTGCCCGGCGCGCGGCCGTCGACGACCGCGATGAGGAGCTTGCCGTCGCGGGTGACGCCCGCGAGCGTGCGCGGGTGGCGCCGCAGGATCATGTTGGTGTTGGCCATGCCGTCCCGCGCCGCGGTGATGGAGGTCCTGCCGTTCCGGACCAGGCCGATCGCGCCGCCGATGATGTTGGTCTCCGGGGTCAGCGGGATCGCCTTGTTCGTTCGCAGGTCGGTGACCCGGGTCGTGACCGTGATGGTCGTGCCTTCGCCCGCGTGCTGCGCCAGCCAGCCGGCGGCGGCTCCGACGCCGTGCAGCACACGGGTGCCGGGCTTCACGGGACCGCCGGACCCGCGGACGGCGGTCACCCTGCCGGCGGCGTCGAGGACCACCTCGGTCCCGTCGTCCTGCGGGGTGTCCCGTCCGAGTTCCTCGGTGTACATGACCAGCTCGTCCGGCTTCGGCACGCGGTTGAGGCCGGTCACCTCGGCCGTGGCCCCGTCTGCGGCCCGGGCGGCGACCGAGGACGACAGCTCGGTGACGCGGGCCGTACGGCCCCGCAGGACCAGGCCCACGCGGCCGGCGACGGCCTCGCTGAGCAGCTTGCCGCCGACGACGGAGATGCCGGTGGGGTCGCCGCGGAAGGCCGGCAGCGTGTGGATGTCGAAGAAGCCGCCGTTCACGGCGGCGAGCGCCTTGGCGGCGGAGGCCATGGCCGAGACCTTCTCCCGAGTGGCGACGCTCGTACCCAGGGACGCCCGGTAGGAGCCGCGGAACGTGCGCGGGTCGACGACGATGACCCGCACGCTCCACGGGCCGGTGGTGACGAAGCCGTCGTCGCCCTGGAAGTCGACCTTCGCGCTCACCCCGGCGTCCTTGAGCTGCTTGACGACCTCGGCGGCCTCGGCCTTCCGGTCGAGCGGCCAGCTGCCCACCCGCACCATGAAGTAGTCGCCGGCGGGGTGGTCCGCGACGGCGGGCCGGGTGAACTTCACGATGACGGGTTCGAGGCCGGCCATCTGTACGGCCGTCGCCTGGGCCTGCGCGTTGGCCTCCGACATGAAGTCCTTGCCCTTGACGACGACGCTGACCGTGTATCCGTCCTGCGGCGTGCCGTGGTGGAGGGTGAAGTAACCGACCCCAGGGGCCAGGCTCTTGGCCGCCGACTTCGGGATCCCGGGCTCGCCGAGCGGGAAGCTCGTCGCCGGCAGCCCGGCGACGGGCTCGGCGGCGGCCGGAACCGAAGGGACGGTCGTCGTCAGGGCCAGTACGGCGGCCCCGACGACAAGGCGGCGTCTCATGCGATTACTCCCCATTGCTGATCCTTGCGGGACCATCGTGGCGACAATCACCAACCGAGACGAGCGAAACGCGGCAAAGCGCATGAAATTCCCAACAATAAACGGGCACTTGGGGACATAGGCCCATAAATGTCAGGGAGTGGCGGAGTCGATCTCCCGGGCCCGCTGGACGAACTCCTGCGCGGACCGGGCCTCGATGTGGACGAGCAGCCCGTCGCGCCGCCGGGACATGCCCCAGTAGTGGGCGGTGGCCTCGCCCCACCAAATGGTCCATTTGGGGAAACGTGCGGACAGAGCCCGAACCACGACCGTCGGGCTGATTTTGGGTTCGCTCATCGTGGGCACGTTTTGAGGTAAGCACGATTCAGGCAGTGAGCGCGAGTATACGAAGAGTAGTCAGGTGCGATAGGACTTACACCCGGGACGACATACCTACCTTCCGGGTGTCGGCATCTCCGCAAGGAGCCGCCCATCGAACCCTGTAACGGTCAAATCGTCTGCTCCGGCCATCGTCTCCGCTGCGACGAGCGCGGTGACGACGGCCTCCCGGCCGGAACGACGGCCCTTCTCGATCAGGTGGTCTCGCGGCGGAAGGTCTCCAGGGCCAGAAGCGCGACGTGCAGCGACAGGCACGACTCGACGTCGTCGAGATCGGTGTCGAGGACCCGCTCCAGCCGCCGCAGCCGGTCGTAGAACGCGGGCCGGGACAGGTGGGCCTTCTGCGCGGCCACCGCCTTGTTGCGTCCCGCGTCGAGATAGATGCGCAGGATCCTGGTCAGGTCGCCGTGCCGCTGGGCGTCGTAGGCCAGCAGGGGCCCCAGCTCGCGCTCGGCGAAGGTCTGCAGCCGGGCGTCGTCGCGGAGCAGGTGCAGCAGGCCGCGCAGCCGCAGGTCGGGCAGGCGGTAGAACGGCCGCCCGTCGGGCTGGCGCACGGCGACCTCCGCCACCTGCTCGGCCTCCAGGAAGCCGCGCCGTACGTCCTTGATCGACTCCACGACCGAGCCGGCCGCCAGCACGAACGGCGTGGCGAAGTTCGCCCGCAGGCGTTCGGCCAGCGCGCCGAGCGCGGTCTCGGCGGTCATGCGGGGCGGCAGCGGCAGCAGCACTCCGACGCGGCTCTGGTCCAGCGCCCCGACCAGGGCGGGCAGCTTGGCCTCGCGGCAGGCGGCGGCGCCGGCCTCGGCGAGCTCGCCCAGCCTGGCCTGCTCGCCCAGCGCGGTGCCGGCGGGCGCGGTCAGCCGGATGACGGCGCCGACGAGCCTGCGGCCGGTGAGCGGGACCCCGACGGCGCGGGCGCGGGCGGCGGCCTCGTCGGGGTCGGCGTACGCGTGGGTGAGGATGCCGGTCAGTATGGTCCCGTGCGCCTGCCGTTCCAGGGACTCCTGGTGTCGCTCCAGCAGGCGGCCCAGCGCGAGCGTGGTCGCCGCGCGTTCGGCGAGCACGATGTCACGAGGGCTGGGCTGGCCGTCGCACAACAGGATGAGCCGTCCCCAGTCCTGGCCGCGGGCGCCGACCATGGTCACCAGCCAGCCGGCCGCGGCGTCGTACGCGGTCCGCTCCGAGGGCATGACCGCGCGCGACCTGGTCTCCCAGTTGGCCAGCAAGCTCCCGGTGTCGCCCCCGGCCGCGTCGCACGCCAGGACCTGGTGGGCGAGGTTCTCCAGCAGCACAGGGTGGCCGGAGAAGCGGGCGACCTGGTTGAGGACCTCGGCCGGGGACGCGCCCTCGACCGACAGCTCGGTGAACACCTCGTGCAGCTGCTCGGAGGCCCGCAGCTCCTGGAGCTGGATGTCGATGAT
This sequence comes from Microbispora rosea, assembly GCF_900156315.1. Classification (GTDB taxonomy): domain Bacteria; phylum Actinomycetota; class Actinomycetes; order Streptosporangiales; family Streptosporangiaceae; genus Microbispora; species Microbispora rosea. The sequence goes on from NZ_FTNI01000033.1 coordinate 11,299, forward strand.
GCGCGCGTGGACCGACTCGGTGATCTGGACGAAGGGCGTCTCACGGGAGAGCGTGATCAGCGGCAGCCCGTGCTCCTCCGCGGCCTTGACCACCGCTCTCGGCAGCTCGCGGACGAACCGCCGGCCGAGCTCGACGATCAGGCCCGAGGCGCCGACGGCGGCCAGCTCGCCGATGTAGTCGGCCAGCTTGTCTGGCTCGCTCGGCAGCGCCACCCCGGTCGTGAGGACCAGCTCGCCGCCGCGTAACAGGTGGGCGATGTCGTGGACCTCGCCCACGTGGACCCACCGGACCCGGGTGTCCAGCCGGTCGTCGCCCGCCACCACCCGGGGGCTGCCGCGCCGGACGGTGTCCAGTGCGAGCACGTCCGCGACCGTGGGGAGCATGTTTCAGAGGCTACCTGATCATTATGTAAGGATGACCCCCCACTGGCTGACAGTGTGCAGGTCTCAACCGGACACTCCCCGTAGGCGTGTGCCGAGACCGTCGAGGAGGGCCATCAGCCCGAACTCGAAGGCGAGCCGCCGGGCCACGAGCGGGTCGAAGTCCTGCTGCGCGTAGGACTGGTAGCGCTCCAGCAGGTTGGGCCGGTCGGAGGCCAGCTTCGTCATGATCGGGTCCACCGCGGCCTGCAGCTCCGTCATGCTCGTGCCGCTCGCCTTCAGCGAGCTGATGAAGGCGACCTCGGGGATCGTGGCGCCCAGCGTGTACGACACGACGGCCGTCATGGCGTAGTCCACGTCGATGCCCTCGAACCCCGCGCGGACGAAGGCGCCCATCAGCCGGTCGGACGCGGTGAGCGCGTTCGGCCCGAGCGCGGGGACCACGCCGATGAGGCTCGCGCTCCACGGATGGTCGAAGACCGCCTGGCGCATGGCGTAGGCGAAGACGCTCGCCGCCTCCCGCCAGCCGGCCGCCTCTGGCACCACGACGCCCGAGTAGACCTCGTCCATCACGAGCTCGATCAGCTCGTCCTTGTTGGCCACGTGCCAGTAGAGGCTGGTCGCCCCCGCGCCGAGCCGGGCGCCGAGCTTGCGCATGCTGAGCGCGTCGAGGCCTTCGGCGTCGAGCAGCTCCACGGCCGCCCGGACGATCTGGTCGCGGCTGAGGCCCTGCTCGCGCCCTCCCTTGCGCGCGCGGGTCCAGACCGAGGAGAACGGCTTCGCTGACACGGCCTCACAATATTCGCTCGCACGGTGTTCGATTGAGTCGTACAGTGTCCGACACTACTCGCACACTGTTCGAGGTGACCTTCATGTCCCATCCCCGACGCTGGTGGATCCTCGGCGTCCTCTGCCTGAGCCTGCTGACCCTGGTCGTGGACAACACCGTCCTGAACCTGGCCATCCCGTCTCTCATGCGCGACCTCGGCGCCACGCCGTCCGACGTGCAGTGGGTCATCGACGCCTACGTCCTGGTCTTCGCGGGACTGCTGCTCACCGCGGGCAGCCTGTCCGACCGGTACGGCAGGCGGCGCATGCTCGTGATCGGCCTGGCGTTCTTCGGCGGCGCCTCGGTGGTGGCCACGCTCGCCACCGAGCCCTGGCAGCTCATCGCGGCCCGCGCGCTGATGGGCGTCGGCGGCTCCTGCGTGATGCCGTCGACCCTGTCGATCCTGATCACCGTGTTCGACGAGAGCGAGCGGCGCAAGGCCATCGCCGCGTGGAGCTCGGTCGCCATGGTCGGCGTCATCGCCGGCCCGACGGTCGGCGGGTTCCTGCTCCAGCACTACTACTGGGGCTCGGTCTTCCTGATCAACGTGCCGATCGCGGTGCTGGCGATCGTCGCGGCCTTCGCGCTCATGCCGGAGACGTACGGCGAGACGCGGCGGGCCGACCCGCTCGGGGTGATCCTGTCCACGGCCGGGATGGGCGGGCTGGTCTGGGCCGTCATCTCGGCGCCCGGCGGGCACTTCAACCCTCTCGCGGTGGCGCTCTCGGCGGCCGCACTGCTGGCGTTCGTGCTGTGGGAGCGCCGCACCCCCCACTCGATGCTGCCGCTCGGCCTGTTCCGGGACCGCTCGTTCAGCGGGGCGTGCTTCTCCATCGTGCTGCTGTCGTTCGGCGCGGGCGCGCTCATGCTGGCCATCACGCAGTATCTGCAGTTCGTCCTCGGCTACGACCCGCTGAAGGCCGGGTTCGCCCTGCTGCCCTACGTGGTGGCGGCGTTGGTGTTCAACGGCCTGGGCGCGTCGCTCGGCAAGAAGGGGAGCAACCGCGTGCTCATCGTCTCCGGCCTGGTCGTCATGGCCGCCGGGTTCGTCCTGCTGTCCACGCTCACCGGCGGATACGGCACGCTGATCGCCGGTCTGATGGTCATGGGGGTGGGCGGCGGCCTGGCCGGTCCCGCGGCGTACGCGACGCTGATGGGCGCGGTGCCGCCCGAGCGCGCCGGGGTCGGCTCCGCGCTCAACGACACCGTGCAGCAGGTCGGCATGGCGCTGAGCGTGGCCGTCCTCGGCAGCGTGCTCGCCGCCGCGTACACCGCGGCCATGCCGGAGTCGGCGCCGCCGGCGGCGCGCGAGTCGATCGGCGTCGCGGTGACCCTGGGCGACCCCGCCGTGGCCGCCGCCGGGCGCGAGGCGTTCGTGTCGGCGATGTCCGTCGGCTCGTGGGTGGGCGCGGGCTGCTCGCTCGCGGCGGCCCTGGTCGCGCTGCTGGTGCTGCGGCGGAAGGCCGCAGCGCCGGCTCCCGGTCAGGAATCCGCAGAGCCCAGCACTGTGTAACTGGCGTTCGAGGTATCCCATACAGGCTGACAGGTGAGTCGGTCGCCCGTCAGCCGGGATACTCGGAGCATGTCGGACCTTCTCGCACGCCATCGCGCGGTCATGCCGAACTGGATGGCCCTCTACTACAACGAGCCGATCGAAATCGTCGGCGGCAAGGGGAACCGCGTCGTCGACGCGAACGGGAAGAGCTATCTGGACTTCTTCGCCGGGATCCTCACCAACATGATCGGGTACGACGTGCCCGAGGTGCGCGACGCCGTCGAGCGCCAGCTCGCCACCGGCGTCGTCCACACCTCGACGCTGTACCTCATCCGCAGCCAGGTCGAGCTGGCCGAGAAGATCGCCCGCCTGTCGGGCATCCCGGACGCCAAGGTCTTCTTCACCAACTCCGGCACCGAGGCCAACGAGACGGCCCTGCTGCTGGCCACCTACGCCCGCGGGTCCGACCAGGTGCTCGCCATGCGGCAGAGCTACCACGGCCGGTCGTTCGGCGCGATCAGCGTGACTTCCAACCGGTCGTGGAAGAACAACTCGCTGTCGCCGCTCAACGTGCACTTCCTGCACGGCGCCGACCGGCACCTGACGCAGTTTCGCGGCATGTCGGACGCCGACTACATCGCGGCCTGCGTGGACGACCTGCGCCACGTGCTCGCCACGGCCGTCAGCAAGGACGTCGCCGCCCTGATCGCCGAGCCGATCCAGGGCGTGGGCGGCTTCACCATGGCCCCCGACGGGCTGTTCGCCGCCTACAAGGAGGTCCTCGACGAGGAAGGCATCCTGTTCGTCTCCGACGAGGTGCAGACCGGCTGGGGCCGTACGGGCTCGGCGTTCTTCGGGATCCAGAACCACGGCGTGACGCCCGACATGATGACCTTCGCCAAGGGGCTCGGCAACGGCTTCGCGGTCGGCGGGATCGTGGCGCGCGGCGACCTCATGGACGGCCCGCACGCCGTGGGACTGTCCACCTTCGGCGGCAATCCGATCTCGATGGCGGCGGCCAACGCGACGCTCGACTACGTGCTCGACCACGACCTGCAGGCCAACGCGGCGCGCACCGGCGAGATCATCATCTCCGGGCTGCGCGAGGCCGCCGGGCGGCTGCCCGTCGTGGGGGAGGTGCGGGGCAAGGGACTGATGTTCGCGATCGAGCTGGTCGATCCCGCCACCGGCGCGCCCGCCCCCGCGCTGGCCGCCCGCTTCATGGAGGAGACCAAGAGGCTCGGCCTGCTCGCGGGCAAGGGCGGGCTGTACGGCAGCACGCTGCGCATGGCTCCGCCGCTCACGCTCACCGAGGACGAGGCCCGCGAGGGCCTGGGCATCCTCGTCACCGCTCTGGAGGCCGTCAACGATGAAGCACGTTAACCACTGGATCGGCGGCGAGATCGTCGAGGGCGCCGGCCGTACGGCCGAGGTGTTCGACCCGGCGACCGGCGAGGTGAGCGGGCAGGTGTCGCTGGCCTCGGCCGAGGAGGTCGACGCGGCGGTCGAGGCCGCCGCGCGGGCTTACCCCGCCTGGCGTGACGCCTCGCTGGTGAAGCGCGCCGCGGTCCTGTTCCGGTTCCGCGAGCTGCTCGACGCGCACCGCGACGACCTGGCCGCGCTGATCACGGCCGAGCACGGCAAGGTGCACTCCGACGCGCTGGGGGAGGTGGCCCGCGGCCTGGAGGTCGTGGAGTTCGCCTGCGGCATTCCCCACCTGCTCAAGGGCGGCTATTCGGAGAACGTCTCGACCCGGGTCGACTCCTACTCGATCCGCCAGCCGCTCGGCGTGGTGGCGGGCATCACGCCGTTCAACTTCCCGGCGATGGTGCCGATGTGGATGTTCCCGGTGGCGATCGCCTGCGGGAACACGTTCGTGCTCAAGCCCTCCGAGCGTGACCCCTCCGCCTCCCTGCTCCTCGCCGAGCTGTGGCAGCGGGCCGGCCTGCCGGACGGCGTGTTCAACGTGGTGCAGGGCGACAAGGCGGCGGTGGACCGGCTGCTGGAGCACCCGTCCGTGCGGGCCGTGTCATTCGTCGGCTCCACGCCGATCGCGCGGTACGTGTACGAGACCGGCACGGCACACGGCAAGCGGGTGCAGGCGCTCGGCGGGGCCAAGAACCACATGCTCGTGCTGCCCGACGCCGACCTCGACCTGGTCGCCGACTCGGCCGTCTCGGCGGGCTTCGGCTCGGCGGGGGAGCGGTGCATGGCGATCTCCGTGGTGCTCGCGGTCGACCCGATCGGCGACGAGCTGGTCGAGAAGATCGTGTCGCGGGTGCGAGAGCTCGAGATCGGTCCCGGAGACGACCCCGAGTCGCAGATGGGCCCGCTCGTCACCGCCGCCCACCGCGACAAGGTGGCGTCCTACCTCGACCTCGGCGTCGAGGAGGGGGCCAAGCTCGTGGTCGACGGCAGGGAGACCCCCGTGCGCGGCGGCCGGGAGAAGGGCTTCTGGCTCGGCCCGACCGTCCTCGACCACGTGCCGCCGAACTCCCGCGTCCACCGCGAGGAGATCTTCGGCCCGGTGCTGTCGATCGTGCGCGTCCGCTCGTACGAGGAGGGCCTGGAGCTGATCAACACCGGCGAGTACGGCAACGGCACGGCGATCTTCACCAACGACGGCGGCGCCGCCCGGCGCTTCCAGAACGAGGTGGAGGTCGGCATGGTCGGCGTCAACGTGCCGATCCCGGTGCCGATGGCCTTCTACAGCTTCGGCGGCTGGAAGGCCTCGCTGTTCGGCGACACCCACGTGCACGGCACCGAGGGGGTCCACTTCTACACCAGGGGCAAGGTCGTCACCTCGCGGTGGCTCGATCCCTCCCACGGCGGCGTGAACCTGGGCTTCCCGACCAACGCCTGACGGCGCAGGCGACGCCCCGAGCCGGCGGGGCCCAGTAGGCTCGGGGCGTCCGTCTTTTGTCAGGGCAGGGGGGTCGTGCGTGCGCCGTACACACCTGGTCGCGACGGTCGCGGCCGTGGGACTGCTCGCCGCCGCCTGCGCCGGCCGGCCCGCGCCCGCGACCGAGGTGGCCACGCCGGGCGCCGTCGCGGCCGCCGCGACGACGTCCGCGGGCCCCAGCCCGTCGTCCCCCTCCTCGTCCGGCCCCACGCCCAGCCCGCTCGCGTCCGTCGGGCGCGGCGAGGGGACGGTCAGCGTGGTCGCGATCGACGGGTACGCCGAGTGGGGCGGCGTCGATCCCAAGGTCAAGTGGGTCGGCACGTTCGAGAAGGAGACGGGCTGCAAGGTCAGCCTGCGCTACTACGACCCGCGCCAGGAGGAGCGGCCGGGCGACTTCCCGCCGTCGTCGTTCGACGTGATCTCCGCGACGCCCGAGGTGGGCGGCCGGCTGATGGACGAGGGCAAGGCCGCCCCGCTCAACACCGGTCTGCTGGACGGCTACGACAAGATCCCCAAGCGGCTGCGTACGCTGCCGTCGGTCACCCGGGACGAGCAGGTCTACGGCGTGCCGTACGTGTGGGCGACCAACGAGATCCTCTACGACGCCGGCAAGGTCAGCCCCGACGGGCCGGAGTCGCTCTTCACCGACGAGGGGCCCGTGATGCTCCGGGACCGTCCGCTGTCGCTGGCCGACGCCGCGCTGGTGCTCAAGGCTCAGGGCACGGACGTCGGCGAGGACATCAAGGACCCCTTCGACCTCACCGACGCCCAGCTCGACGCCGCCGCCGAGCTGTTCACGTCCGGCGACGACGGCCGCCGCGTCTTCTGGCGTGATCCCGTCGAGGTCGTCCAGGGCTTCGCGACCGGGTCCGTACGGCTCGCGCAGGCCACGCCGTACCACCTGGACGTGCTCGGGCGCGGGAACAAGCAGGTCAGAGCGCTGACGGACCGGCCGGTGACCGGATGGGCCGACGCGTGGATGATGTCGGCCGAGGCCCCGCATCCGTCGTGCGCGTACAAGTGGCTCGACTTCACGATGTCGGCCGACGTGCAGCGCAAGGTGTCCGCCTGGATGGGGCTTGCCCCGGCCAACCCGGCGGGGTGCACCGGCGCGGCCCGCCGGATCTGCACGGACTACCGCGTCGGCACCTCCCAGGCGTTCCGGGGTGTCTACTTCGCGGTGCGTCCCAAGGACTACGACAAGTGGGTGGAGCGCTGGTCGCGCGTCGTGTCCTGACCCCTTGAGTGTCTTGATCCGGGTGTCCTGATCCGGCGAGGGCTACGGTCACTTCGGCTCGCCGGTGCCGTGCGGCACCCGGTCGGGGTGGGACCCGCGGGCATGGGGTGCTCGGGCATGGGGTGCTTGGGCATCCCGCGGCGCGCGGGTGGGGAAGACGGTGCAGGCGAGCGGCCAGAACACCAGCCAGACCACCATGGCGAACGTCAGGCGACCGGCCCATTCCAGGAGCGCCGCCGCGCGGTCGGAGTCGCCGACGACCACGACGCCGGCCAGCAGCAGGCCGCAGGCGACGGCCCAGCCGATCATGCCCTTGCCCCAGGCGCGCCATTCGTATCGGGCCCGTTCCCGGCCGTAACGCCTGCGCCGGTCGGGCGGCGGCCCTCCGGCGTAGCGGTGGGCGAACCTGACGTCGGCGCACCGCACCATGTCGTGGCCGAAGGCGACGGTGAAGCCCAGGTAGGCCGCGGCCAGCCCGTGCGTGAACTCCGCCCGCCCGCCGTCGCGGAGGTCGGCCACGCTCGCGACGAGGAGGACCAGGTCGACCAGGGGGACGGCGAGCAGCAGCAGGCCGCCGAGCCGCCGCCTGCGCAGGAGATAACGGACGGCGAGCCCCGCGCCCAGCAGCACCCAGAACGCGACCTCGCAGACGACGATCAGTCCGAACAGCATCCGGCCCCCTTTTTCGCACGGCGTGCTACAAACCTTTCTCGCCCATTGTGCTATAAAAAGCGCGCGGACGCGTGGTTGGAGGAGCTGTGCCGAAGATCGTGGACCACGGGGTGCGGCGCGAGGAGATCGCCGAGGCGTTGTGGCGGGTCGTGCGCCGGGACGGCGTGGCCGCCGCCACGGTCCGCAGCATCGCGGCGGAGGCGGGCTGGTCGCCGAGCGCGCTGCGGCACTACTTCTCCACCCAGGCGGAGCTGCTCGCCTTCGCGATGGAGCACGTGATCGCGCGGGCCCGCGCGCGTATCGAGACCACCGTCTACGACGGACCCGTCCGCGTCGCCGTACGCCGCCTGCTGGAGGAACTGCTGCCGATGGACGCGGAACGGCGCGCGGAGGCCGAGGTCTGGCTGCAGCTGGCCGCGCGCGCCCAGGGCGACCCGGCCGCCACCGACTGGTTGCGCCGCGCGGACGACGGGGTGGGGGAGGCGACGACCCTGGCTGTCCGAGCGCTCGCCGAGGAGGGGGAGCTCGCGGCCCATCGGGACGCCGAGTTCGAGGCGGCGCGGCTGCACGCCCTCATCGACGGTCTGACCGTGCACGTCCTGGCCCGGCCGGAGTCGATGTCTCCGGAGCGCATGAGCGCCGTGCTGGCCGCCCACCTGGACGATCTGGCGACCTGAGGAGGCGCACCGGGCCTTCCGTCGCGGCACACCGCGCCTCACGCCGACAGGCGAGTGCCGGCTGAAACTTTCCAGCCCTTACATCCCAGGTTTTCCGCCTTCCGGCGGAGCCGCCGCACCGTGAATTCCGTCCCCACCTGGCGATTCAACTGCGGCTTCTGCTCACTGTGCGGCGGCGATCCCAGGGTCCTCCACGGCGCACTGATCGGGTCTATTGACGGAGATCGTTGCGCTGAATAGCTTCCCGAGCAGGAAACGATCGGCATCGGTATCGGCAGCATCCCGGAAGTCACGGTTGGCCGCCTGAGGCGGAGTCCACCCCGGCCGCGTCATGTTAACGCTCACAAAACGAGGCGACGACACCGCTTGGCCGCCCCCGCGGTCACGCTCGGACCTTCAGGAGGATCGTTGCATTCCCCCACGCACGTACGTACGAAGGCGTGGCCGGCCGCGATGGCCACCGCGATGGTGACGATGCTCGTGGCGGCGCTGGCATGGGCGACGCCGGCGGAGGCGGCGGCGTCGTCGTCGTTGGTCAGCGCCGCCTCGGGCCGGTGTCTGGATGTGGCGGGAAACAGCGACGCGCCGGGCACCGCCCTGCAGATCTGGGACTGCAACGGGCAGGCCAACCAGGCGTTCGAGTTCACCTCGGCCGGTGAGCTGCGGACGTTCACCGGCACACGGTGTGTGGACGCCTACAGCGGAGGGACCTCGCCGGGCACGAAGGTGGTCATCTGGTCGTGCAACGGACAGAACAACCAGAAGTGGCGGCAGAACGCCGACGGGTCGGTCACGGGCGTGCAGTCGGGTCTGTGCCTGGATGTGAACGGCAACGGCACGGCCAACGGGACCGCGGTCATCCTGTGGACCTGCAGCGGCCAGGCCAACCAGAGGTGGAGCACCGCCGGAGGCAGCCCCAGCCCGACGCCGTCCGCCTCCCCCACCCCGTCGCCTTCGCCGTCGAGCAGCCCGCCGACCGGTTCGAGCTCACGGCAGAAGGTCGACTTCGACCGGGGGTGGAAGTTCATCCGCTCGGATGTGACAGGGGCGCAGAACACCGGCTTCGACGATTCGCGATGGGTCCCCGTGGCGTTGCCGCACGACTTCGACGCCCCGTACAACGTGGGCGGCTCCACCGGCGGGCAGAACTTCTACGTGGGTGCGGGCTGGTATCGCAAGCACGTCACCGTTCCCTCGTCCTGGGGCGGCAAGCGCGTCGAGCTCGAGTTCGAGGGCGCGTTCTCGGTCACCGATGTGTGGGTCAACGGAACCAAGACAGGCACGCATCGGGGCGGCTATACGGGATTCGCCTTCGACATCACCAACGCGATCCGGACCGGCGACAACGTGATAGCGGTGCGCGTGGACAACCGGTGGCAGCCGGACCTCGCCCCTCGGACGGGCGACCACCAGTTCGGCGGCGGCCTCTACCGTGACGTCTACCTGAACGTCACCGACAACGTCCACGTCACCTGGTACGGGACCTTCGTGACCACCCCGGCGCTCACCAACCCGGCCTGGGACACCGGCAACTCCGCGTACTACCGGAACATCGACCTGTCGCAGTATCCGAGCGAGACCGACCTTCGCGCGAACATCGCCGCCCGCCGTTCCAACGTCAGAGCGCAGACGGAGGTCCGCAACGACGGTTCCTCCGCGGTCGACGTGTACGCACGCCAGGAGGTGCGCAAGCAGGGATCGGCCGGCGTGCTGGCGACGTTCGACTCGCCCGTGCGGACGCTCGGCGCCGCGGCCACGACGACGCTCGACGCGCTGAGCGGATCCCTGGCGAACACCTCCGCGATGCTGCAGGGTCTCGACCTCTGGGCGCCGGACAACCCCGCGCTCTACACCGTGACCACATCGTTGGTGGTCGACCGCACCCCGGACGGGGCCGTCCACGACGGGGTCGTCGTCGACAGCTACGACACCACGTTCGGCTTCCGGAGCGCACAGTGGAAGGTGGACGGCTTCTACCTCAACGGTGTCAAGACGCTGCTCGTCGGGGCGGACGTGCACCAGGACCACGGCGGCTGGAGCAACGCCGTCACCAACTCGGGATTCGACCGCGACGTCCGCTACATCCGTGAGGCCGGGATGAACTTCATCCGGGGCTCGCACTACCCCCACGACCCGTCCTTCGCGGACTCCACGGACAGGCTCGGCGTCATGCTCTGGTCGGAGGCCACCTTCTGGGCGACCGCGACCGCCGGCAGGGAGCCCACGCCGAGCGGCACCGTCAACGACTACCAGGCGGACGGCTATCCGCAGAAGACGGCCGACCAGGCGGCCTTCGAGCAGAGCGCCATGGACGGCCTGCGCGACATGATCCGGGTCAACCGCAACCACCCCTCGATCATCAACTGGTCGATGGGAAACGAGGTGTTCTTCACCTCCTCATCCACGCTGAGCAACGCCAAGGCGCTGGTGAGCAAGATGCGCGACTACTCCCACCAGCTCGATCCGACGCGCAAGGCCGGGCTGGGTGGCGTGCAACGCAGCTCACTCGACCAGCTCTCGGTCTCTGACGTCGCCGGGTACAACGGCGACGGGGGGAAGATCACCAATACGTGGATGCCGAACGTCGTCTCGGAGTACGGGTCGTACACCTCCGATCGGCCCGGCACCTACGGTCCCACGTACGGTGACGTGGCGGATCCGTCCGACGGCACCAGGTTCAGGCTCACGACCGGAAGCGCCGGACTGGCCATCTGGGCGGGCTTCGACCATGGCACGATCATGAGCGCCGCCTTCGCCCGGATGGGCATGATCGACTACTACCGGCTGCCGAAAGACCAGTGGTACTGGTACCGGGCCAACAAGTCGAGGTGGACAGGCATCACCGATGTCGCCGACCCCACGCCCGTGGCCCGCGAACAGTCCACGAGCGGGACGGCGACCCGGATGACGCTGGAGGCGGGGAAGTACTCCCCGACGACGATCACCGACGACGGCACCACGGACACCCAGCTCGTGGTGACGATGCGGAACTCGTCGGGAGCCTGGGTCAACGACACCCGCACCGTCACGCTGACCGTCACCAGCGGCCCGGGAATCCTGCCCGGCGGCAAGTCGTACACCTTCACCCCGAACGTCTCGGCCTTCAACGGGAAGGCGGCGATCGAGTTCCGTTCCTACTACGCCGGCACGACCACCGTCACGGCGAAGTCGGCGGGACTGCCCGACGTCGCCATCACGATCACGACCGTCGACACGGCCGGAGCGGCGGGCGAGAGCGAGCCCGCCGGCTTCGGCAACTCGGCCCTCTGGGGCTGAACCGCTTGTCTCGCCTGCGCGCTGCTCGGCGGCGGAGCGGCGGGGGTGTGCTGGGCGTCCAGCCGTGCCTGCTTGAGGATCGCCGTGGCCACGACGAGTCGGTGCTCATCGTCGGCCACGGCCTTCCGCCCGCGAACCGGGGTCAGGACATGGCCGCCCGGGAGCGGCGGGGCAGCGGCACCTTGCCCTCGGGGGCGGGCAACAGGGCTTCGGCGCAGTCGTCGCAGGCGTGGACGGGGGCGTTGTCGGGCAGCGTGCCGACCTTGATCCGGGGACGGGGCCACTTCTTGTGGCAGACGACGCAGGCGTCGCCGTCGCGCTGCGTGATGGTGAGGCCGGCAGGGTCGAACGTCAGCATGAGCCGCTCGGCGCCGTTCGGGTTCCAGCCCATCAAAGTCCCCCCTCGATCGCCTATCGGAACCGTTATAACGCGGTTACCCTTCGTGATCGGCGCGAGTCGGGCCAAGCGATGGTTAAATCGAGGCATAACGCAAGCCGTACAACAACAAAAGGGACACCTCGGAACAGACCGGGTGCCCCTTTTGGTGTTTGTTAAACGTTCTGGTCCACGTTGAGCGCCTTTTCCAGAATGGTGAGGCCCTCCTCCAGCAGGTGGTCCGGGATCACCAGCGGGGGCAGGAAGCGCAGCACGTTGCCGTACGTGCCGGCGGTGAGCACCAGCAGTCCCTGCTCGTGGCACCTGCGCGCGATCTCCGCGGCCGGATAGGGCTCCTTGGTCCCTGGGACGACGAGCTCGACCGCGATCATCGCGCCGCGCCCGCGCACGTCCCCGACGATCGGGTTGTGCTCCTGGATGGCGCGCAGGCGGGGCAGCATGGTCTCGCCGATGTGCCGGGCGCGCTCGACGAGCTTGTCCTGCTCGATGGTCTCCAGCACGCCCAGGGCCGCCTCGCAGGCGAGCGGGTTGCCGCCGTACGTGCCGCCGAGGCCGCCGCTGTGGACGTGGTCGAGCAGGTCGGCCCTGCCGGTCACGGCCGCCAGCGGAAGACCGCCCGCGATGCCCTTGGCGGTGGTGATGATGTCCGGGACGATGCCCTCGTCCTCGCAGGCGAACATGTGGCCGGTGCGGGCGAAGCCCGTCTGCACCTCGTCGGCGATGAAGACGATGCCGTTGGCGCGGCAGAATTCGACGATCTTCGGCAGGAAGCCCCGGGCCGGCTCGATGAAGCCGCCCTCGCCCGCGATCGGCTCGATGAGCACCGCCGCCACGTTCTCCGCGCCGATCTGCTTGCTGATCATGTCGATCGCCTGGGCCGCGGCCTCCTCGGCGCAGTTGTCCGGGCCGGTCGGCCAGCGGAACGGGTAGGCGAGCGGCACCCGGTACACCTCGGGCGCGAACGGCCCGAACCCGTGCTTGTACGGCATGCTCTTGGCCGTCAGCGTCATCGTCAGCAGCGTGCGGCCGTGGTAGCCGTGGTCGAAGACGACGACCGCCTGCCGTCCGGTGGCGTGCCGGGCGACCTTGACCGCGTTCTCGACGGCCTCGGCGCCGCTGTTGACCAGGAACGTCCGCTTCTCGTGGTCGCCGGGCGTGAGCGCGTTGAGCTTCTCGCACACCGTGACGTACGACTCGTACGGGGCGACCATGAAACAGGTGTGGGTGAAGTCGGCGACCTGCTTCTGCACGCGCTCGACGACCCGGGGGGCGGCGTTGCCGACGTTGGTGACGGCGATGCCGGAGCCGAAGTCGATCAGCGAGTTGCCGTCCACGTCGACGATCACACCGCCGCCCGCGTGGGTCACGAAGACGGGCAGCGTGGTGCCGATGCCCGGAGGCACGGCGGACTGCTTGCGCGCGAACAGCTCGCGCGACCGCGGGCCGGGGATCTCGGTGACGAGGCGGCGCTCCTGCGGAAGCTGCGGGCCGCCGTGCGTGGTGGCAGTGCTCATATCTCCGACGGTACGGCCGTCACTGCCATCAGCCGATATGCCGCTATGTCAGAATGAAGGCGTACTTTTGGCCGGTGAGGACAAGCCGGCCGTCCGGGGAGAAAGACCGGCTGTTCGGGGGGAAGAGCAGTGCCACCCACGCTGCGCCGGATCACCGCGATCGTACCGCTCCACCTGGAGGTTCTCGCCGGGCGGGACGCTCTCGACCGCCCCGTCCGCTGGGTCGCGGTGAGCGAGCTGGAGGACCCCACGCCGTTCCTGGAGGGCGGCGAGCTGGTGCTCACGACCGGCATGCGCCTGTCCGGCGGCGACGCCGTGCCGTACGTCTCCCGGCTCGTGGCCCGCGGCGTCACCGGGCTGGGGTTCGGGGTGGGGCTGAGTCACGACGCCGTGCCGCCCGCCTTCGCCGAGGCGGCCGAGGCCGCCGGGCTGCCGCTGGTCGAGGTGCCGAGGGCCACCCCCTTCATCGCGATCGGCAAGGCCGTCAGCGACCTGCTCGCGGGGGAGCAGTACGAGGAGATCAGCCGCGCGTTCGCGGCGCAGGGCAGGCTCACCCGCGCCGCCCTCCAGCGGCAGGGGCCGGTGGCCGTGGTGGACCGGCTGGCCAGGGAGATCGGCGGGTGGGCGGTGCTGCTCGACCCCGCGGGCGACGTACGGCACGCCGCCGACGCGACCGGCCGTCATGCCGGCCCCGGTGACAGTCGCGGCGCGGCGGGGGACTGGGCGTGCGAGGCGGCCCGGTCGCTCGCGCCCGAGATCGCCCGGCTGCGGAGCGCGCCGTCCCTGGCGAGCCTCGCCCTGTCGACCCCGGACGAGCACGTCGTGGTCCAGCCGCTGGGCCGGAGGGGGTTCTTCGCGGTGGGGTCGCCCCGGCCGTTCACGCCCGTCGCGCACACGGTCGTCAACGCCGCCGGGTCCCTGCTGACACTGGCGCTGGAACAGGGCAGGGAGCAGCGGTCGGCGGCGGCGCGGGTGCGGTCGGCGGTGCTCCGGCTGCTGCTGGCCGGTGAGACACGGGCGGCAGCGGAGACGCTGGCGGCCCTGGGCCTGCGGCTGCCGGGGGAGCCGGTTACGGTCCTCGCCTGCGACACCTCCGATCCCGAGGCGCTGACCGAGGCCCTGACCGGCGCGGCGCCCGGCCCGCGCGGCGCCTCCGCGGCCGTGACGACCTTCACCGCGTCCTGGGAAGGGCTGCTCGTCGTGCTGGCCCCGGACGCGCACGCCGACGAGGTCGTCGCGCTGGCCGCACAGCACGGCCGGGTGGGCGTCAGCGCGCCCGGTGTGGAGATCGTCCGTTCCGAGAGCCGCGTGGACAGCCGTATGGACAGCCGTATGGACAGCCGTGTGGAACCTGCCGCGGCCGGACCGGCGGACCGGGGCGCGTCCCGCCCGCTTCCCGCCACCGGACCCGACCGCGTCTCCGATCCTGTTTCCGATCGCGTCTCGGACCGTGCCTTCGATCGGGGCCCCGACCGTCTCTCCGATCGCATCCCCGATCGCGTCCCCGACCGAGTCCCGGATAAGGCCCTCGACCGGGCCCTCGACCAGGCGCGGCGGGCGCTCGTCTCGGCGTCGCCGGTGGCGCGCTTCAGCGAGCTCGCCGGGCGCGGGTTGTTGTCGCTGCTCGATCCCGCCGCCGCCGCGTCGTTCGCGGCGGCGATCCTCGCGCCGCTCCGCGAGTACGGCTCGCGCGCCGACCTGGTCGAGTCGCTGCGCGCCTACCTGGCCAGCAACGGCCACTGGGACGCCGCCGCCCAGCGCCTGGGCGTGCACCGGCACACGCTGCGATACCGGATGAAGCGGGTGAGCGAGCTGCTCGGGCGCGATCTGGACGATCCCGCGGTCCGGGCCGAGCTGTGGATCGCGCTGTGCCTGTGACGCCGGCCAGGTGTGCCTGGGACGCGGGTCAGGCCGAGGGGCGCGCGAGGAAGGCGCGGATGGCGGCCTCGGTGACGATCTCGTACGTCTTGCCGTCGGGCAGATGCCCGGCACGTTCCAGGCTGAGCGCGCCCTGAGCCGCGGCCCACAGGGTATCGGCGATCTTCCTCGGCTGGGTGGGCACGAGGTGACCTGCGGAGATGCAGTCGGCGATCACCCGGTCGACGATGTTGAGCGCGGCCCTCGCGAGCGTGCGGGCGCGCTCGCTCGGCACGAAGCCGGGGATGGCCCGCTCGAACATGAGGCTGTAGTAGCCGGGCTCGGCCAGCGCCGCCTCCCGGTAGGCCGGACCGAGCAGGCTCAGGTGCTCCAGCGGGTCGCTGCGCTGCGGCACTGCCTCCAGCCTGCGCCGGAACCGCTCGAAGCCTTCCAGATAGAGGGCCTCGGCCAGGCCCTCCTTGCTGCCGAACATCGTGTAGATGACCTGGGTGGAGCAGCCCGCCTCGGCGGCGATCCTGCGCACGGTGAGGCTCTCCGGCCCGGCCCTGGTGAGCAGGTCGTTGGCGACGTCGAGGAGACGGGTGCGCAGCTCGTCGTAGTTGCTGCGATGGCCGCGTGCGTAGGCACCCTGAAGCCCGAGCGGCGCCGGCGTACCCATCAGCGACGAGCCCTTCTCATATTGGGGGTCCCGCGACAGACCCGGATGATGACTTAACCATGCCGCTCGACTTTCAAACCGCGATGAAACAGAAAACATCATGAAATTGCCGCGCATCTGTGACATCTGAGAAGTTGTCCATGATGGCGTGACGGGGGGCGACGATTGGCCTGTCCGGAGTAGCGACCGGCTCGCACCAGGGGGCATAGCGTGAAGACATGGACGTAGGCCGCACTTCCGAACCCCGCCCCTTCTGGCTCGCCGGGCGTCCCGCGACGGGAGACGCCGAGCAGGCCGTGACCAATCCTCACGACGGCCGGGTCGTCGGCGTCCACTCGGTGCCGACCCCCGAGCAGGTCGAGCAGGCGGTGGCCGCCGCGGACGCCGTGCGCAAGCAGGCCGCCGCGCTGCCCATCCACGTACGCGCCGAGGCGCTGGCCCACGTGGCCCGCCGGCTGACCGAGCGCGCCGAGGAGATCGCCCGTCTGATCAGCGCGGAGAACGGCAAGCCGATCTTCTGGGCGCGCGGCGAGGTGGGCCGTGCGATCTCGACGTTCCGCTTCGGCGCGGAGGAGGCCCGCCGCTTCAGCGGCGAGGTGCAGCGGCTCGACACCGAGCCCGCGGCGCAGGGGCGCCTCGCCTACGTCTCGCGCGTGCCGTACGGCCCGGTGCTGGCGATCACGCCGTTCAACTTCCCGCTCAACCTGGTGGCCCACAAGGTCGCTCCCGCGATCGCCGTGGGCGCGCCCATCGTGGTCAAGCCCGCGCCCGCGACCCCGCTGTCGGCGCTCGTCCTCGGCGACATCCTGGCCGAGACCGATCTGCCCGAGGGCATGTTCTCCGTGCTGCCGGTGCCGAACGACCGGGCGTCCGCCCTGGTGGAGGACCCGCGGCTGCCGGTCGTCTCCTTCACCGGCTCCGGCCCGGTCGGCTACTCGATCATGGACAGCGTGCCGCGCAAGCACGTCACGCTCGAACTCGGCGGCAACGCCGCCGCGGTCGTGCTGGCCGACGCCGATCTCGACTGGGCGGCGAGCCGGGTGGCGCTGTTCTCCAACTACCAGGCAGGCCAGAGCTGCATCGCGGTGCAGCGGGTGATCGTGGAGGACGCGGTCGCCGACGCGTTCACCGACAAGCTCGTCGCCGCCGTCGGCTCGCTCGTGATCGGCGACCCCGCGGACGACAAGACGCAGGTCGGTCCCCTCGTCAGCGAGGCCGCCGCGATCCGCGTCGAGAGCTGGGTCGACGAGGCCGTCTCGGCCGGGGCGCGCCTGCTGGCGGGCGGCACCAGAGAAGGCTCGACCGTCGCCCCCACCGTGCTGGCCGACGTGCCCTCCGGCGCGAAGGTGGCCTGCGAGGAGGTCTTCGGGCCCGTCATGATCGTGCAGCGGGTCGCCTCGGTCGACGAGGCGTTCGCCGCGGTCAACGACTCCCGGTACGGCCTGCAGGCCGGGGTCTTCACCCGCAGCCTGGACGTCGCCTTCCGGGCCAACCGCGAGCTCGAGGTCGGCGGCGTCATCATCGGCGACGTGCCGTCCTACCGGGCCGACCAGATGCCGTACGGCGGAGTGAAGGAGTCGGGCGTGGGCCGCGAGGGGCTGCGCTCGGCCATGGAGGACTTCACCTACGAGAAGGTCATGGTGCTCACCGGACTCACGCTGTAGAACCAAGCGTCCGAGGGGCCCCGTTCAGAGGAGACTCAGCGCCTTGGCGAGGCCGGGGTCGCGGCCCTTGGCCAGGTCGAGGGCCGTCATGGGGGCGTAGTGGTCGACGGGGACGCCGACGGTGTCGATGAGCTCCCGGGCCGGGCCGAGGTGCCGGACCCTGGGCAGCAGCAGCACGCTGTTGTCGTCGAGAAGGTAGGCCTCGGCCGGCCCGGAGACGGCCCCCGCGGTGCGGGTCCCGACCAGAGTGCCCAGGTCGTTGTCCTTCACGGCCGCGCTGAAGTCCTCGCAGGCCGAGGCGCACGCGCGGTCGGTGAGCACGACCAGGCGCAGCCCGAGCAGCGGGACCGAGTCGTCGGTGCGGTTGGCCGTGCAGTCGCCCTTCAGCGGGCAGAAGTAGCTCGTGACCTTGCCGTGCGCGAACGCGCCGAGCAGCCGGGTCACCTCGCGCGGCGACCCGCCGCCGTTGCCGCGCAGGTCGATGACCGCGGTCGTGGACGTGTCCTTCAGCGCGGCGATGACCTGGTCGGCCGCGCCCTCGAAGAAGCCGGGCACCTTGACGTAGGTGACGCCTCCGGGGAGCGCCTTCGACGTCACCGCCCGCTCCTGCTCTTCGAGGGGACCCTCCGTGAGCTTCACGGTGCGGACCCGTCCCGTCGTGGGCCGCTTCAGCGTGAGCCGTACGGTGCCGGAGGCGAACGCGTCGACAAGGCTCTGGTTCACCTTGTCCCCGATGAACGCCGGTATGCCGTCGACCTTCTCGACGATGTCGCCGGGCCGGACGCCGGCCCTGTCCGCCGGGCTGCCGGGCAGGACGCGGGTGATGAACAGGGGCGGCCGGGCGGCCGGATCCAATCGTGGGCCCTGCGCGGCCGACAGGCCGGCGATGCCCGTCCCCACCGGTCCGTCGCCCGACGGGGGAGTGATGCGCTCCACCCTGGCGTGGTCGTCGTGGAGCCCCGCGACCATGCCGGTGATCGCGGCGCGCAGCGCTTCCGGGTCGCCGGCGCCGACCATGCCGGCGAACGCGGCCCAGTCGGCGTCGCGGTTCCCCGTCAGCGCGGGCAGGCGGAGGCCGGGCCTGTCGGCCCCGCGGCGCATCAGTTCCTGGGTGTAGGCGGCGAGGGCGTCCCGCAGCAGGACCTTCGAGTCCAGCGTGGGCCCGCTGTAGTAGTTGTCCAGCACGCACTCGTACGCCTGCCGGAGCGTGTTCACCGACGTCGGCGGCGCGGACTCGGGCGGCGGCGCGGTTATCCGCGCACACGCGGCGCCCGTCGTGGCCTGCAGTGGCATCGTGCCGGCCCGCGCGGCGGGGGCCGGGAGGGAGGCGGACAGGGGGACGGCCGTCAGCAGGACGGCGGCGCAGAGAGCTCTGATCATGTCGGTCAGCGTGGCCGCCGGCGGGTTGCGCGGCCGTGAACGACACCGTTAACGCCGCTGTTACCCCGCTTCGGGTACCACGATCGCATGCGGATTCTCGTGGCCGAAGACGAGCGCGATCTGGCCGACCTCGTCGCGATGGGCCTGCGCCGCCAGGCCATGGCGGTCGACGTCGTGTACGACGGGGCGGCGGCGGCAGAGCGGCTGGCGGTGAGCGACTACGACGTCCTCGTGCTCGACCGCGACCTGCCCGGGCTGCACGGCGACCTCGTGTGCCGTGAGCTGGTGGCGCGCGGGAGCCGTACGCGGATCTTGATGATGACGGCGGCGTCGTCGGTGCCGGAGCGGGTCGCCGGGCTCGGCATGGGAGCCGACGACTACCTGCCCAAGCCCTTCGACTTCACCGAACTGGTCGCGCGGGTGCGGGCGCTGGGACGGCGCAGCCGGGACCAGGTGCCCCCGGTGCTGACCCGGCACGGGATCGTGCTCGACACGCATCGGCTCCAGGCGTCCAGGGACGGCAGGCATCTGCATCTGTCGCTCAAGGAGTTCGCCGTCCTGGAAGTGCTGATGCGGGCGGATGGCGCCGTGGTGAGCGCCGAGCGGCTCCTGGAGGAGGCGTGGGACGAGAACGCCGACCCCTTCACGACCGTGGTGCGGGTCGTGGTCAGCCGCCTGCGCGCGAAGCTGGGCGACCCGCCGTGCGTCCAGACCGTCCCCGGCGCCGGATACCTGCTGTGACGACGGTCCGGGTCCGGCTGACGCTGATCTACTCGGGGCTCTTCCTGCTCACCTCCGTCGTGCTGCTGGTCATCGTCAACACGCTCTTGCGACAGGCGCTGCACGCGCGGATCGAGCGCTTCTTCCCGTCTCCCGCGGGAGAGGCCCCGGCGGCCCCGGCCGCCCCGCTCCTCGGGTCGGGGGTGGAGCGGCTCCCGCCCCTGTCCGAGCTGGCGAGGGACGTGATCCACTATCAGTGGGACGTGAGCGCGCTGGCGATCGGAGCCCTGACCCTGGTGTCGGTGGTCGTGGGATGGCTGATCGCGGGGCGGATCCTGCGGCCTGTCCACCGGATCACCGCCACCGCGCAGCGGCTGTCCCTGTCCACTCTGCACGAGCGGATCGCCCTCACCGGGCCGCGCGACGAGCTGAAGGACCTGGCGGACACCTTCGACGCCATGCTCGACCGGCTGGAGCGCTCGGTCGAGGGGCAGCGGAGGTTCATCGCGAACGCCTCCCACGAGCTGCGGACTCCGCTGGCCGTGCAGCGGACGGCGATCGAGGTCGGCCTCCCCGAGGACGTCGGGGAGATCCGCGACACGCTCCTGCTCCACAACCACCGCATCGAGGGCCTCATCGACGCCCTGCTGGTCCTCTCCCAGGCCGAGCACGGCCTGGAGAGGCGGAGCCCGGTGCCCCTGGACGAGGTCGTACGGCTGGTCCTGGCGGAGGCGGACCGCGGCGAGGTGACCGTCGCGGCGCGGATCGAACCGTTCACCGTCCACGGCGACCCGGTCCTGCTCAGTCGGCTCGTCACCAACCTGGTCGACAACGCCGTGCGCTACAACCACCCCGGCGGCGCCGTCGAGGTGACGCTCGCCGGAGGCGTGCTGACGGTCCGCAACACCGGTCCCGAGGTGCCGGCCGAACGCTTCGGCGAGCTCTTCGCGCCCTTCCGGCGCCTGCACACGACGCGAGGACAGGGCGCCGGGCTCGGGCTGTCGATCGTCGCGTCGATCGCGACGGCGCACGGGGCGGCCGTCCGGGCGCGTCCGAATCCCGGCGGCGGCCTCGAGGTGGCCGTGACGTTCCCGGCGGGCGTCACATGACAGCGGTCGCCCTAGGACAAGGGGCGGGGGCGTAGGCCGTCGAAGAGGACGTCGAGGGCGCGTCGGCGCAGTTCGTCGCTCCACTCGTCGCGTTCGGCCGCCAGGCACACCCCGCACAGCAGGGCCAGCAGTTCGGGCGCCCGGAGGTCGGGCCGCACCGCGCCCGCCTCCTGCGCGGCCGTGAGCAGCCTCCCGATCGCCTGCCGCATGTCGCGGCTGACGTCGGCCGTCCCGGCCTTGGGGTCGACGCCGGACCCGGCGAGCAGGTCGGCGGCGGTCTTCTTCTGGGCCGCGTGCACCACGATCCGCTCGAGGAACGTGAGGAAGGCCGTGCCCGGATCCGGCGACGGCCTGTCCGCCTCCGCGAGGAGCCGTCGCGTACGGTCGACGATCACCGCCTGGTAGAGCGCCTCCTGAGTGGGGAAGTGCCGGTAGATCGTGCCGAGCCCCACCCCTGCCTCCCCGGCGACCGCGCGCACGGACGCGGATGTCCCTTCGCGGGCCAGCACGGCTTCGGCCGCCTCCAGGATGCGCTCCCGGTTGCGCTGCGCGTCCGCACGCCGGGGCCTCACTTCGCCGCTCATCGTCCTCCTCGTCGCGTTTGACAGCCGGAACACGTGTTCCGTATCGTCCCGAATCAACCGGAACAGATGTTCCTGATACTACGGGGGAATACGTGATGGAGTACGCAACGCTCGGCCGGTCGGGACTTCGGGTCTCCACGGCGGGCCTCGGCACGATGAACTTCGGCGCCCCCGGAGGGTGCGGCGAGACGGAGGCCACCCGCATCGTGGACGCCTTCCTTGAGGCGGGCGGGAACGTCATCGATACCGCCGACGCCTACACCGGCGGCGAGGCGGAGCGGATCGTCGGGCGGGCCGTGCGGGGGAGGCGGGACGAGGTGGTGCTCGCCACCAAGGCGTTCCTGCCGCAGGGGTCCGGGCCCAACGACCGCGGGCTGTCCCGGGCCCACCTCACCAGGGCGCTGGAGGACAGCCTGCGCCGGCTCGGGACCGACCACATCGACCTCTACCAATGCCACCATTGGGACGACTCGACTCCGATCGAGGAGACCATGGCGACTCTGGACGGATTCGTACGGTCCGGCAAGGTGCGGTACATCGGCTGCTCGAACTTCACCGCGGCCCAGATCGTGGAGGCCCAGTGGGCCGCGCAGCGCGTGGGCGGGACGCCGTTCGTCAGCCTCCAGCCGGAGTACTCGCTGGTGGCCAGGGGTATCGAGGCGGAGATCCTGCCCGTCTGCCTGCGGCACGGGCTCGGCACGCTCGTCTGGTCGCCCCTCGGCGGCGGCGTGCTCAGCGGCCGTTACCGCAGCGGTGAGACCCCCGGAGCCGACACCCGGCTGGGGCGGCTCATGGCGTCGCCCATCCCCGCGGCCCGTACCTGGGCCGAGGGCTTTCTGACCGAGTCCAACCTCGCGATCGCCGGGCACGTCGCCGACGCCGCCGCGGAGCTCGGCGTCGCCCCGGCGGCCGTGGCGCTGGCCTGGGTGCGGAGCAGGCCGGAGGTGACCTCGGTCATCGTCGGCCCGCGCACGCTCGACCAGTTGCGCGGCAACCTCGCCGGGCTCGAGCTCGTCCTGCCGTCCGACGTCGCCGCCCATCTCGACGAGATCTCCCGCTGAGGGACACGAACGGCGGCGCCGGGTGTACGAGACCCGGCGCGGGGCAGCGGGACGTCCGCGGACATGCTGGCCGAGTGAACGGGACGCCTGAGATGCCGGAAGTATCACCGCAGGTAGGGGAGCATCCCGACGGAGTCGAGCTGCTGCGCCGTACGCCGGGGCTGATGGTGCTGGACGACGATGACGACGATCCCGTCCTCGTGCGCGCCGACGGTGGCCCGGTGGACACCTGGCGCGAGCACTACCCGTACGACCACCGCATCTCCCGGCAGGAGTACGACCGGCACAAGCGTCTGCTGCAGATCGAGCTGCTGAAACTGCAGTATTGGCTGAAGGACACCGGCGGCCGCCTGGTCATCCTGTTCGAGGGACGGGACGCGGCCGGCAAGGGCGGCACCATCAAGCGCTTCATGGAGCACCTCAACCCCCGCGGCGCGACCGTGGTGGCGCTGGAGAAGCCCAGCGAGCGCGAGCGTGGCCAGTGGTACTTCCAGCGGTACGTCGAGCACCTTCCGGCCGCCGGCGAGATCGTGCTGTTCGACCGGTCCTGGTACAACAGGGCCGGAGTCGAGCGGGTCATGGGCTTCTGCACTCCTGAGGAGTACATGGAGTTCATGTACCAGGCGCCGCTGTTCGAGCGGATGCTCGTGCGCGACGGCATCCGCCTCGTCAAACTGTGGTTCTCGGTGTCGCGGGCCGAGCAGCGCACCCGGTTCGTCATCCGCCAGGTGGACCCCGTGCGGCAGTGGAAGCTGTCGCCGATGGACATCGCCTCGCTGGACCTGTGGGACGAGTACACCCGGGCGAAGGAGGACATGTTCCTCAGCACCGACACCGAGGACGCCCCCTGGACGATCATCAAGAGCAACGACAAGAAGCGCGGCAGGCTGGAGGCGATGCGCTACGTCCTGTCCCTGTACGACTACGACGACAAGGACGCCTCCGTCGTGGGCGAGCCCGACCCCCTGATCGTCCGGTCCGCCGCCGACATCGTGGACGAGGACAACGCCGAGCCGCTGTCGCCGTTCTGACCCTCAGCCGGCCCTCCGCCGCGGGCGGGGGCCGGCCCCGGCCGTCGTTCGTCATGCCCGCTCGGCGGTGCGGAACAGGTCGCGTACGGCGGAGCCGAAGTAGGGGCCGTACATCGTGCGGTGGTCGTTGCTGTACTTGAAGCTGCTGACGGACGTCAGCGTGCCCCTGCCGGAGGCCGGGTCGAAGCCGCTGAGCCAGGGCCCGCCGCTGGCCCCGGCCGTGAGGTCGCAGCGCAGGCCCTGGTCGCGGGTCTGCCTCTGCGGGTCGGCGTGGGGGACGCCCGCGCAGTACAGCAGCCGCTCGCCGTCGTAGGGGGGATCCGCGGGGAACCCGAAACCGTAGGTCCGGCGTGCACGGGGCGGGTCGAAGGCGATGGGCTGCCCGCCCACCAGGTCGGTCAGGTGCTGGTCGTCCAGGTCGTCCACGGCGACCATGCCCACGTCGTAGTCGTCGTTCCCGGACCGCGACCAGGGCCCGGCGACGAACATCCGCCGTGCGGGGAAGGCGCCGTACGGCTGCCGCCCGTCGTCGTATCCGGGGACGAAGGTCCAGTTCTCCGCCCAGTCCCCGGCGCCGTCCTTGACGCAGTGCCCGGCGGTGACGACGAGGTCCCTGTTCGCGCTGCGCACGGCGCTGGCGGAGCAGGAGAAGTCCACGCCGTTCAGCGTGAGGAAGACCCTGCCGGTGGTCCTCGTCACGGAACCGCCCGCCGCCCAGCGCGTGCCGGTCGTGGTCGCCGGGGGCATCGCCGCCGCCTGCCGGGTCCTGGCCGTCCTGCTCGTCTTATCTGCTGTGCTCGTCGTGGCCGTTCCGGTGGACCTGCGCGCCGCCTGGCCGGGGGCGAGGACCGCTCCGGCGGCCGGCAGCAGGGCGGCGTGAGCGACGGGCGGCAGGGCGGTCCGGGCGACGGGTGGCAGCACCGATCCCGAGGGAGCGTCCGGCGGCAGCACCGATGGGGCGCCGGGCCGGCCGGTCGTGATCTTCTGCAGGCCCCCCAGCAGTCCGATCGGGACCGCGCCCGCCATCCGCTGCGGCGTCCAGTAGGTGCCGGCGGCGTGCCCGGCGACGTGTTCCACGACGTCTCCCACCGGGGAGACCCCCGGGGCGGGGACTCCCGGGAGTCCGGTGAGGAGGGCGGTGACGGCAAGCAAGGGGAGGCTCGGAGTCATGGCTCCCGAGTGTGGACCACCTCGCGTGTTCTTGCCGCTACTTTCCGTGAATCAGGTGAGGGCGGTCTTCTGGGCCGTGTTGTAGACCGCCTCGGCCTCGGGGCCGAAGTAGGGCCCGAACATCCAGTAGGAGGCGAAGTTGTACTTGAAGCTGTTCACCGAGTTGAGCTGGCCGCTGCCGGTCCTCGTGTCGAACCTCACGAACCAGGGGCCGCCGCTGGCGCCGCCGGTCATGCCGCAGCTCAGCCCCTGGTCCTGGGAGCTGAGGTAGTCGTCGAACGTGCGCCCGCCGCAGTAGACCAGCCTCGATCCGTCGTACGGCGCGCCGGCGGGGTAGCCGAACGCGTACGTCTGCTGCCCGCGCGGCTGGTTGAACGCGACGCCCTGGCCGCCGACGACGTCGGTGAGGCTCTTGCCGCCCTGGGGCGCGACGACGGCGGCCGCGACGTCGTAGTTCATGTTCTCGCCGGAGTTCCACTGCGCGGTGGTGAGCAGGGTGGTCGCCGGCCAGGTGCCGTTTGGCCGGTCGCCCTGGTCGTAGCCGGGAACGAAGACCCAGTTGGCGTGGAAGGCGCCGTTCAGCTTCACGCAGTGCCCTGCGGTGATGACGACGCTCTTGTTGGCGCTGGTGACGGCGGTGCCCGAGCAGGAGGCGTTCCGCCCGGCGTCCGACCCGGCCGTGACCGTGAAGAACACCCTCCCCGTCGTCTTCGCCACCGTCCCGCCCGCCGTCCAGGACGAGCCCGAGGTCCGCGACGAGACGCGGGCCGCGGCGGCGGACATCGAGGTGGACGTTGCGGCGGCGCTCAAGGTGGAGGCGCTCAGGGTGGGGGCGACGGTGGCGGGGCGCGCCGCCGAGGCGCTGGCCGACGCCGTGGCCGACGCGTCGGCGGGCGTGGATCCGGTCGCGGATCCGGTCGTCGATCCGGCCGCGGCGAAGTGCCGGTCGCCGGCGCCGGGGGCGTCCAGCGGCTCCGCGGCCTCCATGCGCGCGACGGTCCAGAACTTCTTCACCGTGCGCTGTTCCGTCGCCGTGTCGGCGGCCTCGCGCACGGCGGGCCTTGGGCCTGCGGCCGACCGCGTGGTGGTTCCTGTCGCGGTCGCCGCGGCGCCGTGCGCGGCGGGGAGCATCACCCCCGCCGCGGCGAGGGCGGGGACCGCGAGAACGGCGAGACGTCGTGCCCTGGGGTGCATGCCTGGCTACCTCCGTGTCGGGATGTCCTGACGCGGGAAAGTAGCGACGCCTTCAACCGGATTTCTCGCGATCTGCCTATACGGTTATGGGCAGATTCGGGCATATATGTGCTTGTTTCTCCTCAGTATCTTTGTGCGCAGCGCCCGCCTTCCCGGCTCCGGCCGTTTCCCGTACGGGCGCGTGCCGTTGCGGGCCCGCGGGCCGTCTCGGAGACAATGAGGGGATGAGTTCCCAATCCCTGCCGCAGCCCCGGTCTGTCGTCGTGCTGGGTTCGACCGGTTCCATCGGCACCCAGGCTCTCGACGTCGTCGCCAACGCCCCCGGACGGTTCCGCGTGACCGCGCTCGCCGCGGGCGGCGGCCGGGTCGACCTGCTGGCGAGGCAGGCGGCCGACTTCGGTGCCGAGGCGGTGGCGGTCGCCGACCCGGCGGCCGTGCCGGCGCTGCGCGAGGCCCTGGCGGCGGCGGGCGCGCGGGCGAGGGTGCTGGCGGGCCCCGATGGGGTGGCGGAGGTCGCGGCCTCGCCCTGCGACATCGTGCTCAACGGCATCACCGGGGCCCTGGGGCTGACCTCCACGCTCGCCGCGCTGGAGGCGGGCCGGGTGCTCGCGCTGGCCAACAAGGAGTCGCTGATCGTGGGCGGTCCGCTGGTCAAGCGCCTGGCGGGGCCGGGGCAGATGATCCCCGTGGACTCCGAGCACTCCGCGCTCGCCCAGTGTCTGTGGGCGGCCGGACCGGGCGGGGCCGACCCGGCGGCCGTACGGCGGCTGGTGGTGACGGCGAGCGGCGGCCCGTTCCGGGGCAGGAGACGGGCCGAGCTGACGGACGTGACCCCCGAGATGGCGCTGAACCACCCGACCTGGAGCATGGGGCCGGTCATCACGGTGAACTCGGCGACGCTCGTGAACAAGGGCCTGGAGGTGATCGAGGCCCATCTGCTGTTCGACATCGGGTTCGACCGGATCGAGGTGGTGGTCCACCCGCAGTCGATCATCCACTCGATGGTGGAGTTCGCCGACGGTTCGACGATCGCGCAGGCGAGCCCGCCCGACATGCGGCTGCCGATCTCGCTCGCGCTGGCCTACCCCGAGCGGGTGCCCGGCGCGGCGCGGGCGGTCGACTGGACCACGGCCCACACCTGGACCTTCGAGCCGCTCGACGACGAGGCGTTCCCGTCGGTCGCGCTGGCCCGTCACGTGGGCGCCCTGGGCGGCACCGCGCCGGCGGTCTACAACGCGGCGAACGAGGTGTGCGTGGAGGCGTTCCTGAAGGGCGCTCTGCCGTTCCTCGGCATCGTGGACACCGTGGAACGCGTGGTGGCCGCCCACACCCCCGGCCCGGCGGCGTCCGTGGAGGAGGTCCTCGCGGCGGACGCGTGGGCGAGGGCGCGGGCGGCCGAGCTGACGAGCTGAGCCCCTGGCGCGACCCGGGTCAGGCGGGCCGCGCCACGGGCGGACGGGTCAGGCCGTCGAGCAGCTCAGCGTCGGGGAACCGCTGCTCGATCCGTTGGCCAGGAAGCCGAACGTGGTCGAGGCGCCGGCGCCCACGCTGCCGTTGTAGCTCACGTTCCTCACACTGATCTCGCTGCCGGACTGGCTGAGCGTGCCGTTCCAGACCTGTGTGATCGTGCTGCCGCTCGGCTGGGTCCATCTCACCGCCCAGCTGCCGATGGACGAGGAGCCGGCCGTCACCGTCACCTCACCCTGGTATCCGCCGCCCCACGAGCTGACGACCTTGTAGGTGGCGGAGCAGGCTCCGCCGTTGCCGCCGGGGGTCGGGCTCGCCGAGGGGCTGACCCTCGGGCTCGGCGAGGTGTTGGGGGAGGTGCCGGGCGACGGAGAGACGCGCGGGCTGGGGGACGGGGAGACGCGCGGGCTGGGGGACGGGCTCGGGTTGCCCGTGCCGACGCCGGTCACCTCGCCGTTGCCGCCGTCGAAGACGACGTCGGAGCAGCTGTAGAACGTCTCGTTGCTGTCCGAGCGCTGCCACACGGTGTAGATGATGTGGCGGCCGCTCTTACCCGAGGGCAGGTGGGCGTTCCAGTAGTAGTGGCCGTCCTCGGTGCCCACCGAGCCGACGCTCGGCGGGTTGGTGACGCTGTCGAACGGCGTCGACTCCAGGTCGCTCCACGCCAGCGCGCGGGTCGGGCTCCAGGAGTCCTTGGTGATGTACGACCGGAACGTGCCGGGGTGCGCGGCCCACTTGTTGTACTTGAACTCGACGGTCGCCCCGGAGGTCAGGTGGGTGACCGGCCAGTCGTCGCGGGCGAGGTCGAAACCGCTGAAGTCGTAGACGACCGCACCGCCGCTGCACAGCTGCCCGTCCGGGATGAAGCCGGACATCCGGCCCGCGCCGTCCGAGCGCAGCACGGCGAACCAGTTGTACAGCGCGTTGGTCCCGCCCTTGGCGACCGCGGCCGCACAGGCGGGGTTCTTCGGCTGGATGGCTCCGCTTGAGGTCGTGCCGTCCTTCCAACACAGGTAGGTGCGGCTGCCGGGCATCATCGGGGCGCCGTGCGCGGACGCCGGGGAGGCGATCACGACGGCGGAGACGAGGGCGGACAGCGCGGCGACGATCAGGCCGATCGTCGCTGTCGACAGTTTTCTTCGTGGTCTACCCACGGGCTACCCTTTCGCGTGGTCATGGCTGCCGCACTCGTGGTGCAGCACGGCACCGCCGACGGCGCGAGCACGTCGGCCCGGGGGGACAGCCGTTTGACTTACCGACCAGGTGGTGCGTAGAGCGCTCTCGCGATTCGGACTCTAGGTCGGCCTCCGCCGCCTGCCCACCCGGGCGACGGCCGCCGTGCCCGTCCTCGCAGGTGGCGGCTCTTCCTTCAGCCGCGGGTCATGAAACCTTCATTCCTCGTGAAAAGGTTTCGGGCCGCCCGGCGTCGCGGCACTCCTTAGACTGGGAGGGCCCCCCACCGGGCGTCGCCTATCAAACAAGGTGCAGAAATGTCTGTTGATCTCGGGATTCCCGCCGTACGAACCCAGCCGATCGCCAAGCGGCGGGTGTCACGTCAGATCATGGTCGGCTCGGTCCCCGTCGGCGGGGACGCGCCGGTCTCTGTGCAGTCCATGACCACCACGCTGACCGCCGACGTCAACGCCACCCTGCAGCAGATCGCCGAGCTCACCGCCACCGGCTGCCAGATCGTCCGCGTCGCGGTCCCCTCGCAGGACGACGCCGACGCGCTGCCGGCCATCGCGAGGAAGTCCCAGATCCCGGTCATCGCGGACATCCATTTCCAGCCCAAATACGTCTTCGCGGCGATCGACGCCGGATGCGCGGCGGTCCGGGTGAACCCCGGGAACATCAAGAAGTTCGACGACAAGGTCGGCGAGATCGCCCGCGCGGCCTCCGACGCCGGCGTGCCGATCAGGATCGGGGTCAACGCCGGCTCCCTCGACCCGCGCCTGCTGCAGAAGTACGGCAAGGCCACCCCGGAGGCCCTGGTCGAGTCGGCGCTGTGGGAGTGCTCCCTGTTCGAGGAGCACGGCTTCCGCGACATCAAGATCTCGGTCAAGCACAACGACCCGGTCGTGATGATCCAGGCCTACCGGCTGCTCGCCCAGCGCTGCGACTACCCGTTGCACCTCGGCGTGACCGAGGCGGGGCCGGCCTTCCAGGGCACGATCAAGTCCGCCGTGGCGTTCGGCGCGCTGCTGGCGGAGGGGATCGGCGACACCATCCGGGTGTCGTTGTCGGCGCCTCCGGTCGAGGAGGTCAAGGTCGGCACGCAGATCCTGGAGTCGCTCGGCCTGCGCGAGCGCGGCCTGGAGATCGTCTCCTGTCCGTCCTGCGGCCGTGCCCAGGTCGACGTGTACACCCTCGCCGAGCAGGTGCAGGCCGGGCTGACCGGGCTCAAGGTGCCGCTGCGCGTGGCCGTGATGGGCTGCGTGGTCAACGGCCCGGGCGAGGCGAGGGAGGCCGACCTCGGCGTCGCCTCCGGCAACGGCAAGGGCCAGATCTTCGTGAAGGGCGAGGTCATCAAGACCGTTCCGGAGTCGCAGATCGTCGAGACCCTCATCGAGGAGGCCCTGCGCCTCGCCGAGGAGATGGGTGTCGACGTGGACCTCGACGACGACGAGGCCGCCGGTCCCGAGGTCGTCGTCCGCTGACCCCGGCATTACAGTTCGCAATGCTCTGACTACACAATGGCAATGAACGGGTAGTACGGACCGTACTCGGTCGATCACATGGCGAAGCTGTCCTCTGCTGTTCGGAAGCAGAGGAGCAATGCCGGTGAAGCGGGTCGTTGGTGTGGTCGCGGGCGTGGCGACGCTGGTCGCCGGGCTGGTCGGGCCGGAAGGGGTTGCCGCCGGGTCGGACCGGCCGGGGCACTGGGGGCCGCCGCAGCGTCCGCTCGAATGGAAGCAGTGCCCGCCCGAGACCAAGTCGGCCTCAGGCGGCCTGCTCGGCCTCGGCTCGGCCCGGCGGGTCGAGCCGGCCGAGCCGGCCCGGCGGGCCGTTCGGCGGGAGCCCGTGCAGGAGTGTGCGGAGCTGCGGGTCCCGCTCGACTACCGCGAGCCGTACGGCCAGCAGATCACGCTGGCGCTCAACCGCGTCAGGGGCACCGTCTCACGTGACGCCAACCACCTCGGCGCACTGCTGGTGAACCCCGGCGGACCGGGCGGCGAGGGCCTCAGCCTGGCCAGGTATGTCGCGGCGCGGCTGCCCAAGGAGGTCGCGGCCCGATACGACATCATCGGTTTCGCGCCGCGCGGGGTCGCGCCCAGCCAGCCCGCCATGTCGTGCGTGGACCCGGCCCGTTTCTACGCGGCGCCCCGCCCCGACAACGTGCCGAAGAACGACGCCGAGGAGCAGGTGCTGGTCGGCAGGGCCAAGCAGTACGCCGAGGGGTGCGGCAACCGCTGGGCCTGGTTCCTGCCCTACCTGACCACCGAGAACTCCGCGCGGGACATGGACGCGGTGCGCGCGGCGCTCGGCGAGGAGAAGATCAGCTACCTCGGCTACTCGTACGGCACCTACCTGGGGGCGGTCTACGCCACCCTGTTCCCGCAGCGCGTGCGCCGCCTCGTCCTCGACAGCGTGGTGGACCCCGGCGGCGTCTGGTACGCGGCCAACATCGCCCAGGACCACAGCTTCGACCGGCGGCACCGCGACTTCCTCGCCTGGGTGGCCGAGCACGACGACGTCTACAAGCTGGGGGCGACGCAGGCGGCGGTGTCCTTCGCGTGGTACTCCATGCGCTCCCGCCTGCGCGGCAGACCCGCGGGCGGGGTCGTGGGCCCGAGCGAACTGGACGACGTCTTCTCCAACGGCGCCTACAGCGACCGGCTCTGGCCCTACCTGGGCTCCGCCTTCTCGTCGTACGTCCGCAACGGCGACGCCTCGGTCCTGGTGAAACTGTTCCACGCGGAGGCCGAGATCGACGCGGAGGAGGAGAACTCCTACGCGGTCTATCTGGGCGTGGAGTGCCGCGACGCGGCCTGGCCCCGGTCGTGGGACCGTTGGCGGACCGACACGCGCCGGGCGCACGCCGAGGCGCCGTTCATGGCCTGGCCCAACGCCGTCTACAACGCGCCGTGCGCCTTCTGGCCGGAGAAGGGCGGCACCCCGGTCAAGGTGGGCACGTCGCATCTGCCGCCCGTCCTGCTGATCCAGGCCGAGCGCGACGCCGCCACGCCGTACGAGGGGGCGCTACGCATGCGCGGCCTGTTCCCGACCGCGCGCCTGCTCACCTCGGGCGGCGGCAACCACGGAGTGTCGCTCGCCGGCAACGCGTGCGTCGACCGGCAACTGGCGGCCTACCTGCGCGACGCGGCGCTGTCGCCGCAGCGCAGAGGCAGGCGGGGCGCCGACGCGACCTGCCCGGGCCAGCCGGAGCCGCGTGCCACGCTGATGAAGGTCACGACGGGTGCGCCGGGAACGACGTCCCACGTCTCCGCCACACGGCGGTGAGCCCGGCCGGGCCGATACCTCCCAAACGGGAACCGTTCGCGTAGGCTGGGCCCGTGATGCTGCGAACATCGGCGTCGCGCGTGCTCGACGACAGCGATCGTGACGAGGTGCTGGCACTCCTCGACACCGATCCGGTCGCCAATGTGTTCGTAGCGGCCCGGGTCAGGGCCGTCGGCCTCAGCCCTTCACGGCTCGGCGGCCAGATGTGGGGCTACGGCCCCCGCGGAGGGCTGGTGTCCCTGTGCTACGCGGGCGCCAACCTGGTGCCCGTGAACGCCACCCGCGAGGCCGTCCACGCCTTCGCCGACCGGGCGCGCAAGCAGGGCCGTCGCTGCTCGTCCATCGTGGGCCCGGCCGGCGCCGTGGAGCAGCTCTGGGAGCGGCTGGAGCCGCACTGGGGCGGCGCCCGGGCGATCCGGTGGGCCCAGCCGGTCATGGCCACGAGTTCCGCGCCCGCCGTCGAGCCGGACCCGCTCGTACGGAGGGTCCGTCCCGAGGAGTTCGGCATCCTGCTGCCCGCCTGCGTGGCGATGTTCACCGAAGAGGTGGGCGTGTCGCCGGACAACGGCGACGGCGGAGCACTCTACCGATCGAGGGTCGCCGAGCTCATCCGCATCGGACGGTCGTACGCGCGGATCGACGACGGCCAGGTGGTCTTCAAGGCCGAGATCGGCGCGGTGACGCCGCAGGCGTGCCAGATCCAGGGCGTGTGGGTCCACCCCGGCCTGCGCGGGCGCGGCCACGCCGCGGCGGGCATGGCCGCCGTGGTCGAGCAGGCGCTGAAGTACTTCGCCCCGGTCGTCACCCTCTACGTGAACGACTTCAACCTCCCGGCCAGGGCCGTCTACCGCAAGGTGGGCTTCCAGGAGGTCGACACGTTCATGTCCGTGCTGTTCTAGCCGGGTTCTCGCCCGAGCCGAGGCCGGCCTGCGCCGGCCGCACCAGCCGGGTCAGCAGATGGTCCAGCTCGGCCGCCGGGTCGCCGGTCAGCCCGGCGTGCACCGGCCCGGTCTGCACGACCGTGCTGCGCGGCGCGGTCAGCCAGCGGAACCGGGCGCCCAGCGGCTCCCCGCACAGGGGGCCCGCCTCCTCGCCGCACGCCCGCTCGTAGGCGGCCAGGGCCAGCCGTACGCCGGGCAGGTCCACCGGCACGCCCAGCGCCAGCAGCCTCGCCTCGTCCAGCTCCACCCGTGCGCACAGGTAGCCGCGCGGCTGGCAGTAGAGGATGACCCCCGCGTTCACCAGTTCGCCCCGTTCCACGCTGGGCACCACGCGGATCACCGCGTACTCGTAGACGTCCAAGTCGCTCATCGGCCGCCCTCTCGCGCCGTACGCCAGAAGCCGCCGATCGTCGCGCCCGGCCGGCCCCGGTGCGGAGCGGGAGCGGCGGCGCCGGCGGTGTCGGGCAGCCAGTCGCGGGGCCCGGCGACCCGCGCGAGCAGGTGCTCGGTGTAGGCCCGCCGTACGGCGTGCGCGTCCGCGAAGCCCGGCTCGTCTTCCAGCCACTCGTCCGGCACCAGCGCGGTCACCTCGTCGAGCAGCGGCCGGGTGACGAGCGCGGCCAGCTCGTCGTCGGCCTGCCGCAGTTTCGTCGCGAACGGCGCGAGCACGTGGTCGCGGCCGTCGAACCGGCGGCGCGGGTCGGCCGTCGGCCAGTTGTGGTGGAACCACAGGGCGGCGCCGTGGTCGATCAGCCACACCCCGCCGTGCCAGACGAGCAGGTTCGGGTTGCGCCAGCTCCGGTCCACGTTGTGGACGAACGCGTCGAACCACAGCACCCGGGAGGCGAACTCGGCGTCGGGCTCCCAGGCGAGCGGGTCGAAACCGAGCGCTCCGGGCAGGAAGTCGATCGCGAGGTTGTGCCCGGCGCTCGCCGTGAGCAGGTCCTGGATCTCCTCGTCGGGCTCGCGGACGCCGAGCTGCGGGTCGAGGTCGATGACCTTGAGCTCGGGAGTGGCGAAGCCGAGCCGCCTGGCGAGTTCTGCGCAGACGATCTCGGCCACGAGCACCCGCCGGCCCTGTCCCGCACCGCGGAACTTCACGACGTACGTGCCGAGGTCGTCGGCTTCGACGACTCCGGGCAGCGACCCGCCCTCGCGCAGGGGCGCGACATACCGGGTCGCCGTGATCTGTTCGAGCACGGAAGGAAGGCTACCGGCAGGGCCGGCGGGCGCTCCCCTCCCCGCGCCCGCCGGCCACCCGGCCGGCTCAGTTGGCCTTGCTCGGCAGCCACCACATCCGGCCCTCCGCGACGTCGTGGTAGACGTCGAGCAGGTCCATTCCGGTGATCTTGCTGCGCGATTCGGCGGCGGCCCAGGCGTACACGCCGCGTGCGATCGAGCCGCGCTCCTGCTGGACCCGCATCGCGTAGACGAGGGCCCTGATCTCGTGCACCCTCCGGTTCTCCGGCTCGGCCTGCGCGGCGAGCTCCGCGAGCTGGCAGGCCAGACGCAGGTCGCCGTCGGCCGCGGCGGCGACGGCCCGGCCCGCGACCGACGCCGCCCCCGCCGACAGCTCGGCGACCGCGCGGGCGAACACGGCGGCCGGTGCGGGCTTGAGGTTGGCGGGGTTGCCGTCGTGCCAGCCGCCGTGCAGCCGCCAGATGTTGCGCACGATGAACTCGGGCTCGTCGTGGCGCTCGCGCAGGTAGGGCCGTCCGGCGAGCGCGGGCGGCGGCTTGACCGAGTGCAGGACCTCGTCCAGGCGCGCGCCGGCGTTCATCAGGTCGAGGGTCTGCTCGACCAGGCTGTCGAGATAGTCGGCCGTGTCGTTGAGCGCCCGGCGCACCCGGGCCGGCCCGCGGATCGGCAGCCCACGCCCGGGGAGCAGCAGGTCGGCGTCGAGCGCGGCCATGGCCCTCAGCGCCACCGACCAGTCGTCCGGATAGCGCTGGATCCGCTGTGGGTGGCCCGCCCCGGGGACCGTCCACGCGAACAGGTCGCCGGTCAGCAGCACGCCCCGCTCGGGCAGGAACGCCCAGGTGGCGTCGTCGGTGTCACCGCAGGCATGGTTGAGCTGGAAGGTGACGTCTCCCAGCGACAGGGACAGCCGCTCGCGGTAGGTCAGGTCGGGGAGTCGCTGCGGTGGCGGCCAGACCAGCCGGGGGAGGCCCTGCTCACGCAGGTCGACGATCGCGTTGTATCCGGCCGTCCTGCCCTGCTGGGTGAGCCTGCGGGCCAGCCCCTCCTGCGCCACCACCAGCGGGCGGGGGCCCGGCTCCGCGTCGAACTCCTCCATCCCCGCCAGCCGGTCGGCCCGGCTGCGGGAGAAGATCGCGTATTTGAGCGGCTCCGACGACCACTTCCTGATCGCGCGGTACGACTGCTCGGCCTCACGGGCGTCGCCCGTGTCGAAGAGACCCAGTCCGTCCTCGCCACGGACCACGTACACGTTGCCGCACGCCGGCCACATCGCCACGCCGTAGGCGATCTCCTGCACTCCGTCGCGGCGCAGCTCCGCGTAGGGCACGTCCTCGGGGCGCACCGAACCACGCCAGACCTCGTCGGCGTACGAAAGGATCGGCGATTCCATGGTCAGAGCCTGATCCTCGGGGCGGACGGTGCACAGTAGGGAGATCCCTAATGTCCATGCCGCACCCGCGCCCCCCGCACCGCCCCGTGCCGACCAGCGCCGACCTGTGCCGACCTGCCGACCGTGCCGACTTGTGCTGACCAGCGCCGGTGTCGACCGTGGTGCCGGTGCCGGTGCCGGTGCCGGTGCCGGTGCCGGTGCCGGTGCCGGTGTCGACCGTGGTGCCGGTGCCGGTGCCGACGTGGCGGTCCGGCCCGGGAGCCGAGCCATCGGCACCGGTGTCCCGAGGGCCGGTGCCAAAGACATGTGGCGTTCAATACGGCGGCACGTCGAGGTCGGTGTCGAAGGATATCGCTACGGCTGCGCCGTCCGCCGCGCCGTTGGTCGTGCCGTCACGTCCGCCGTTGTGGGGCGGAGGAGGGCTTGGTGGAGCCATGATCGTGTCCGGTGCTCCGGCGGGGTCGGCGGGCGGGCGTCCGGGCGGGGCGCCGGGCCAGTTGCGGGGCTGGGGTTCGGGGGCGGGTTGGATGATCTTCGGGAGCGGGCTGGGGTAGGTGTGTCCGAGCGGGCTGGTCCATACGATCAGCTGGGGGCCGGCCGAGGTGACCCGCCAGCCGCCGATGTGCCTGGCGCGGTGGTCGTGGCGGCAGGCCAGGTGCAGGTTGTCGGCGGTGGTGGCGCCGTTGTCGGCCCAGGGGTGGATGTGGTCCTGGTCGGTCCGGGTGGCGGGCATGCGGCAGCCCGGCCAGGAGCAGACCCGGCCGCGAATCTGGACATAGCGGCGTAAGGCCGCACCGGCATGCCGCCGACCGGCGGACTCATCGGACTCGATGGACTCGGACTCGGTGAACTCGCCGGACTCGCCGGACTCGGCAGGCTGTGCGGACTCACCGGGCTGAGTGGGCTGGGCGGATTGGGTGGACTGAGTGGGCTGGGCTGCGTCGGGTGGATGAGTGCGGGGGCGGCCGTTTTGCGATTGTCGGGTCTCGGCGTGCTGGGCGTTGCGGGTCAGGTCGGCGATCAGGGGGGCCCAGACGCCGGTGGCGGTGGGGGTGGCGGCCAGTTCGCGGAGTCGTGTGAGGGTGATTTGGAGCTCGACGATGCCGCCGCGTCGTGTATCGCGTGCGGGTCGTTGTGCGGGCGGGCAGGGGCGCCGCCCGGTGATGCCGGTCAGCAGCAGATGCCCGTTGTCGGCACAGACGGCATAGCGCCATTGCCCGGTGAGCATGGAGGCGACGATCCGGCGGGCCTGAGCGGCGTGGACCATGCCCCAGCCGGGCAGATGGGCCGGGTGCTCATCGAGGCCGAGCAGGGTGGTCAGCTCCACCCGTATCTCCCGCACCGACCACGCCCGCACCAACCACGCCTGCACCGGCCACGCGTCTGCTGCAAGCGGTGACACCGGGCTGGACTGGGCACTGTCGTCACCTTCTCCGCCACCGGCACGGCTGTCAGCGAGTGCGGTCTCGCCGTCGTCGGCGGCCACGTCAACGGCCATGTCAACGGCCTCGTCGGCAGCCCGGTCAGCGGCTTTGCCGCCAGTCTTGTCGGCGATGTCGCGGCCACGGTCATCGGCGTGGCCGCCAACGCCCTCCCGCCTGGGAGGATCGTTTCCGACATCAGCGGGGGCGCTCTCGTCGTGGTCACGGGTCTCGTCGTGGTCACGGGTCTCGCCGTCGCTCGTGTTATCGGCCCTGCCTGCACGGCCGCCAACGGCGACACCGGCGTGATCGTCGGCGTGGTCGCCGGCAAGAGCGGTGTGGTCGCCCGTGTGGCTGTCGGGGCGAGCCTGTGGGAGATCTCCATCGCGCGCCTGCCCGTGGATTCCGATGCTGGTCGAGCCTCCGGTCCCGCTGTGGGCTTCAGGACGTGTCCCACTCTGGGTTCCAGAGCAGCTCCTCGCGCCGCAGGGCGTGGCGGCGGGCTCCGTGGCGGCGTCGGCGGCCGTGCCGGCCTCCGTGTCATCAGACGCGGCGGTGGGCTCGGCGGTGGTGTCGGTGGCGTTGGTGGTGCCGTCTGCAGGCCGGAGGTCGGGGGTGTCGGCTGGGGCATCGGAGGGGGTGGCGTCCAGGAAGGGGTGGGTGCGGACGTGGGTGACGATCTCGGCGTCGGACAGGCCCTCGAAGCTGCCGTCCAGGCTGCCGAGGAAGAGGTCGGCCCGGATGTGGTCGACGGGACGGTGGTCTCCCGCGCGTTTGCAGGCGCGAGCCAGCTCGTCGATACGCTCGCACCCGGCCACCGCCCGATCAAGCGGCAGATCCAGCCCCGAAACCGTCGCGGTGCCGTCGTCGGTGCGCATGCCGACCACGCGCCGTCTGCGCACCGCCTCCCGGTAGCGCTTCTCCGCCCAATCAGGGTCGATGGCCAGCACCAGACGCTGGATGTGCTCGATCAGCTGCCCCACCGTCCAGGCCGGAGCACGACCGATCAGGTGCTGGCAGACCCAGCCGGCCTGGGCATCGGTCAAACCACCCGTCCAGCGGATGAAGGCCGCCGCCCGCGGCTCGTCCAGCTCCCCCGCCAGCATGGCCTCACCCAGAACAGGAAGGCGGCGGTGCAGGTTCCACGCCAGGTCGAACGCCGAGTCCGCCCGGCGGCGCGACCACACCAGCGCCGCCCGCGCCTCATCGGGAGCGAACTCATCGGGCACTTCCAGACGGACCACGCGGTCGCCGGTGAACTGCTCACGCAGCCCGACCTCCAACAGCGCGTACAGGAAACGCGCCCGCTCATGGCAGGACTGGCGGTAGGCGGCCTTGAGCACCTCGACGGTGTCGAACCCCGACACCCGCCCCACATCGATACCGTCCAGCACCCGGGCGAGCTCGGCCCCCGGCGGCATCGCCGCCAGCCCTGCAGGAATCGCCAGCGGCGCCCCGCCCCCCCGACACGAAGACGACCCCGCGGCACCAGACGTCGAACCCGGCCCCCACCCAGACGCCGACATAGACGCCGACACAGGCGTGGATATAGACGCGGACACAGGCGCGGACGCAGACGCCGAGATGGGCGTGGACACGGTGCGGGACCCCCGGGAGCGGAGACGAAGGCGACTGAACGGCTCCCGGCCGCCCGGACCGGGACTTCCTTCACGCAGACTCGGCTCAACACACGGCGTACGGCCACTGAGGGCCCGCCCACTAGGCTCACCTGTAACGGCTGCCCTCACCATATCTCGAACAGGCTATCGACTCCAACCCTCTACCAGCACAAACGTGGAGTCACAGCCACTCGCGAGGGATCGCACCGGCCGCGAATGGAGGGCGTTCTCAGAGGCAGCGTGCGGCAGGCCGACACTGGCCTCGGAGTCGGCGCTGACGCAGGCGTGGACCTCAACGCTGACGTGGGCGTGGGTGTGGACTTCAACGCTGACGTGAGCGTGGGCGCGGGTGCGGACCTCAACACTGGCGCGGGCACGGGCGCGGACCTCAACGCTGACGTGACCGTGGGCGCGGGCGTTGCCGACCGGCCAGCTCACACAACGGCACGCACGGAGAAGCACGCCCAGAGAAGCATGCCGGAGAAGAGGGAGCCCGTCCCGGGTCGCGTGTGACCCGGGACGGGCTCCCGGTAGGGCGACTCAGCCGCGCGAACGGCGCAGGGCGGTGACGCCCGCCCCGGCTCCGACCAGTCCGGCGACGAGGCCGAGGCCGCCGAGCACCAGGGCCGGGGTGCTGTTCCCGCCCTCGCGATCGTCGTCGTCACTCGCCGCAGCCGCCACGGTGGGGGCGGCGGCCGGCGAGGCCGGGGCCGCGCCGTGCTCGTCGTCCTCCCCTTCCTCGGCGGCGACCAGCTTGAGCGTCGGCGCGGGGTGTTCGGGCTCGGACCCGTCGGTCGTCGCCGCGTCCTCCCACTTGACGACCTCACCGTTGGAGTAGGTCTGAGCGGTGGGGAACGCCAGCGCGTCCACGTTCTTCGGCAGCGGGCCGACCGACACCTCGAACTCCTGGAACTGGCCGGACTCGACCTTCCCGCCGGACCAGGTGATCTTCAGCACCGACTCGGTGATCGTGTCGCCGGCGTCCGAGACGACGGGCTTGGGCAGCTTGCCGCGGGTGAGCTTGACGTCCCAGCCGGGCACCGGGCGGACCGAGACGAACGGCAGCGGGTGGTCGGTGGGGAAATCGACCTCCACCTTGGTGGTCGAGGCGTTGTCGCGCTCGTTGGGCACCCGGAAGGCGATCTTCGTCCAGGAGCCCTGCACGGCGGTGCCGGGGTTGACGGTGATGTGGGCGAGGGCGGGCACGGCCAGACCGACGGTGAGCGCGAGGGCACCGGCGGTGACGGCGGCCGCACGACGGACGTACGAGGTCATGGGGGTTCTCCAGTCGTCTGCGAGATTACGGAGGCGCGCGAGCATGGCCCTCGGGGGACAAGAGGGTCCCGTGGGGAGGTACGCGCCGCTCGCGCGTGAGGCTCAGAAGACGGGGAGAAGCGGTGGCCCGCGGCGGACGACCGCATGCCGCAGCACGCCCGCGGTGCGGGGTGCGCGCCCGGAACCCGGTGCCGTGGGCCGGTGGGGACGTCCGGTGCCCGCGAGATCGGCCCCCCACAGCGCCAGCAGCGCACGGGCCAGCACGGCCACCGTCCGCAGGCAGCGGACCGCCCCGGCGCCGATCGCGCGCAGCACGGACCACAGGGCCTCCTCGCCGCGCGACAGCCACAATCCGGTGAGCAGCGCCGCGGTGAGGTGGGCGGTGAGCATGCCGGTCTGCGCGGTCAGGCCGCCGTGCCAGGTGGGGTGCGACGCCGCGCCGGGCCCCGTCATGTCGAGGAGACAGTGCAGGAACACCTGGGCGCCGACCAGCAGACCGATGATCGCCTGGGGTGACCGTTCCCGGCCCGCCGCGACGGCCGCGCCGGCCGTCACCGTGAGCACCCCCGTGAGGAGCGCGGCGGGCGCCGGCCCGCCTCCTCCGGCGAACCGGTGCGCGCCGACGGCGAGGAGCACGCAGACGGCGGAGAAGGCGGCCGACCGCGCGAGCCTGAAGGAGAGCGTGGCGCGCATGACGCCGGGATTGTCTCACACCCCGGCGATCTCGGCGGTCCGCCGCCGATCGCGCCACCGACCACGGCGGCGGACCACCGCGGCGCACCACTGCGGCAGGCCACTGCGGCAGGCCACCCAGCAGGCCACGGCGTCGGGACCACGGCGGTGGACCACTGCGGCAGGCCACCCCGGCGGGCCGGGGCGGCGGACCACCCCAGCGGGCCACGGCGGCGTCGGCGGGGGAAGGAGCCGCGCTTCGCCGTGGCCCGCCGCTGCCGCGCACGGCCTTCGCCGGCACGGATCGTGCCGTCCCGCGCGAAGGACATGCGCGGAGAAGGGTCAGCGGAGAGGGTTCAGCAGGGCGGGGTCAACGGAGCGGATTCAGCGGAGCGGGTTCAGACGCGGGTCCAGCGCTGGTTGGACTGGCCGTTGCACGTCCAGATGATGATCTTCGTGCCGTTGGCGGTGCCGGCGTTGTAGGCGTCCAGGCACTTGTTCGCGCCGAGGGCGGTGATGCTGCCGTCGGAGTTGAGCCGCCACTGCTGGTTGCTCTGCCCGTTGCAGTCCCAGATGACCACGTTGCTGCCGTCGGCGGTGCCGGCGTTGTACACGTCCAGGCACTTGTTGCCGTAGACCCGCAGCTCACCCGAGGCGCTCGGCGTCCACCGCTGGTTGGACTGGCCGTTGCAGTCCCACAGCTGCACCTGGGCGCCGTTGGCCTGCGAAACGCCGCTGACGTCCAGGCACCGGCCCGACCCCACACCCTTGATCGCGCTCCCCCCGGCAGGAGTGGGCGAAGGGCTGGCGGACGGGGTGGCGCCGGTCCCCGTGACGGTGAGGAGGACGGCCTCACGGGCGGGCACGGTCGTGGTGTAGCCGCCGTCGAACGTGCCGGAGTCGGTCCCCGTCCAGAGGTTCCGTACGGTCGCCGGCCCGGTCAGGCCGAGGTCGGCCCAGCGGGCGGTGATGGCGGCGGACGACGTGGTCCGGTTGAGCAGGAGCACCGCGCGCCGGCCGGTCCCCGACAGCACCTTGGAGTACACCTGGCGTCCGCTCTGGTCCTCGGCCACCTTCACCCCCTGCCGCCCGAGGGGGTCCTGGTCGACCGCCAGCACCTCCCGGTTGGTCAGGATCGCCCTGGTCTCGGCGCTCATCGTGGCGAGGTTGTTGCCGGCCAGCAGCGGCGCGCCCGAGATCGCCCACAGGCCCATGTGCGTGCGGTTCTGCGCGGCCGAGAAGCCGTTCATGCCGACGACGAGCATGTCGGGGTCGTTGTAGTGCCCCGGGCTCTGGGCCGCGGGATGCTGGGCGGAGTCGAAGTTGGCCAGCACCCGGTCCATCGACGCGGTCTGACCCCAGTAGATGATGTCGCCACTGGTCCGCCACATGGTTGACATTCCGGGCGCCCAGTCCCAGGGGTTCTGGACACCCCAGTTGCACACCGACAGCACCATCGGCCGCCCGGTCTGCGCCGTGGCCCGGTCTATCGCGTCGCTGATCGCCTGGTAGGCGGTGCGGGAGTTGAGACCCTCGGCGTTCCCCCCGCACCAGTCGACCTTCACGAAGTCGAAGCCCCATCGGGAGAACTGCAGGAAGTCCTGGTCGTAGTGGCCCTCGCTGCCCGTGTTGGGCGCGGCCGGACGGCCGGTCGGGTAGTAGTAGCCGCATCCGTTCCGGCCGGCGTCCGTGTAGATGCCCGCCTTCAGGCCCTTGCTGTGAATGTAGTCGGCGATCGCCTTCATCCCGCCCGGCCACTCCGCCGTGTCGACCGTGATGTTGCCGGAGGCGTCACGCGTTCCCTGCCACCAGCCCTCGTCGATGTTGACGTACTCGTAGCCGGCGTCCTTCATCCCGGACGACACCATCGCGTCCGCCTGAGCTTTGATCACGTTGTAGTTGATCTGGGCCGCGAAGGTGTTCCATGACGCCCAGCCCATCGGCGGCGTCGCCACGGCCGCCACGGCCGCGGCGGTGACCGTTCTCGTCGTGGCGGCGGAAGCACCGTCCGCGACCACCCACCCCGCCGGCACCATCGCCGCGATCGCGAGGTGCACGGCGGCGACCAGCCGCCGCAGCCGCCGGACGCGGGGGGAAGTGCCGCTCACGGTGTGCGCGGGGGGCCGTCGCCGGCCAGGCCTGCGCAGGCGCATTCGTTTCTCCTTCTGGTAGGGGGCCCTCGACAGGTGCGGGCACGGCCGATCTCCGGAGAGACGGCTGATCCCGCGTCCAGGTCCGAGCGGCATGGCGGTACGGCGGCAAGGAAGCCGGAGACACCCGCGAGATCCACCGCATGGCTGGTCGCCGGACGCGACACGACCGGCGCCACCGCAGGCCCCTGCCGCTCATCACCGACCCCGGCAGGAGGAAGCCGAACGCGGATTCAGTGTCGAAACCACCGCGGGACGTGTCAAGACCGTTGAGCGAATCGTTTCGCGCGGTGCTCAGCATCCCGGCCCCGGCGGCTGAAAGTTTCAGCACGTTTCGCGGCCGACGAGAACGCGAGCATTCCGATGGACGGCAATCCGGCGGGTGGCCCGGCCCGGGCTCTTGACAGTGCCCGCCGCGTCGTATTTGCTCCGCTGCACCACGCCCTCGGGTGACTCCCGGAAGGAGGACATCTCCGCCCCCGAA
This sequence comes from Microbispora rosea, assembly GCF_900156315.1. Taxonomy (GTDB): domain Bacteria; phylum Actinomycetota; class Actinomycetes; order Streptosporangiales; family Streptosporangiaceae; genus Microbispora; species Microbispora rosea. The sequence continues at coordinate 54,208 of NZ_FTNI01000033.1, forward strand.
TTGTTAACGCTAACAACTCCGCGAGAACCACACTCGGCGAGAACCGCCGGAAGGAATGCCCAGCCGTCCCGCAAGCGCGCGGCGTCTCGCGTCCGACCCCGCGAGACAGCGCGAACACACTGGCCCGTCCCCCACCCGGCTCACCCTGAGGGAGGAAAGAGAGCTCGGACATCGACCACAAAAGTGGGCGTTGCACGTTTCAGCCCGACATAACGGTTCAGTCGGGGCATCGGGGATGGCGGCCGATCCCGCCGCGGGGACTCCCCTGAGAACGACATTTCGGTCATACTCGCTAACGATCAACGGTGCCGAGCCGAGGACGTCCGACGATGACACCCCCCCAGCGCCGCCACGGCGTGGTAGTCCCCGCTGTCGCCGCGACGGCCTTCGCCGTACTGGCGCTCGCCCTGTGGTTCGGCGGCGGCAGACCGCAACCGGCGATCCAGGGCCTGCCCTCCCCCGGCGCCCTGACGACCTGGGGCCTGCCGGTCGCGCGACTCGTCCACGACGTCTGCGCCGCGGCCACCGTCGGGACCCTGCTGGCGGCCGTCGTGCTGGCCCCCGCCAGCGGCCGGGCCGTCGTGCGGGCGGCCGGAGACTGGGCGCTCGGCTGGGCGGCGAGCGCGGCGGTCACCGAGGTCCTGACGCTGTCGGACTTCATCGGACTGCCTCCGGGAGACGCACTGCGCTCCGGCGCGCTGCCCGCCTTCCTTCTCCACATCCCGCAGGGTCAGGCGTTCCTGACGGTGACGCTCGCGGCCCTGGCGGTCGCCGCCGGGACGCGTCTGCCGGACGGTCCCCTGCTCCGGCTCACGCTGCTCGCGGTGGCGCTCCTCACGGTGCTGCCCCCGGTGTACGTGGGCCACTCCGCGTCGGCCGCCGACCACAATCTCGCCGTACTGAGCCTGATGGCGCACGTCGCGGCCGTCGCGCTGTGGACCGGCGGACTGTACGCCCTCGTGGCGCACCTGCGCGCCGCGCCCGGGCTCACCGTCGCCGTGCGCCGCTTCAGCACGCTCGCGCTGGGCTGCTTCGTCGCCGTCGGGGCGTCCGGCGCCCTCAACGCCTGGGTGCGGCTCGGCTCTGTGCCTCTGCTGTGGCAGTCGAGGTACGGCCTGCTCGTGCTGACCAAGATCGCCGCGCTCGCGGCGCTCGGCTGGTTCGGGTGGCGGCACCGGCGCAGGACCATCGAGGCGATGGACACCGGCGGGGCCCGCGCGCCGTTCCTCCGCCTCGCCTGCGGCGAGATCGCGGTGATGGCCGGCACGCTGGGCCTGGCCGTGGCACTGGGACGCACGCCCCCGCCGCCCACGGAGACGGCCGTCCACCAGCACGACGCCCTGGGGTACGCCCTGCCTCCCTTCACCCCTGGCGCGCTCGTCACCGAGGTGCGGCCCGATCCGCTCGCGCTGCTCCTGCTGGCCGCCGCGCTCGCCGCGTACCTGTCCGGCGTACGGCGGCTGTCGCGCGCTCCGGGGGAGGGCGACGGGTGGCCGGCCTGGCGGACCGCCTCCTGGGTGGCCGGTCTGGCCGTGATCGGCTATGCCACCTCGGGAGGCGTGGCGGCGTACGCGCCGGCGCTGTTCTCCGCGCACGCGGCGCAGTACGCGCTGCTCGGCGCCGTCGGCCCCGTGCTGCTCGTGTTCGGCGCGCCGATGACGTTGTGGCGACGTGCCCGTCCGGATGCGGACCCCACCGGCGGTCCCGCCGGCCGCGCGCTGTCCCACCCGGTGACGGCCCTGGTCCTATACGCGCTGCCGTATCCGGCGCTGTATCTGACCGGCCTGTTCGGGGACGCCCAGCCGAGCCTCGCCCTGCGGCTGGCCGCGCAGACGGCGGTGACGGTCACCGCGGTGCTGTTCCTCGCGGTGGCCGCCGGCGTGGACCCGCTCCCCCGCGCGATCCGGCCGCAGATCCGCGCCTGGATGCTCGCCGGGGCGATCGCCGTACGCGCGTGGGCGGGCCTGGTGGTGCTGGCCGGGCCGCCGCAGGCGCCGGAGTGGTATGCGGCGCTCGGACTGCCGTGGGCGCCGGACCGGGCGGCCGACCAGCGGCTGGGGGCGCTGCTCGGCACCGGCGTGACCGTCGCCGTCCTCGCGGGCCTGCTCGCACTGCTGCTCGTCCGCTGGCGGGCGGCGCGGCGCAGGACCGCCGCTGCCGCCCCCTCGGGGACGTCCGTGGGCGCCCGCTGACGGAGCGCGGCGCCGCGCGGGAAGGTCAGCGGCGGCCTCGGGGAGCCCCGTCGCGGTCCCTGCGCACGATCGGCCTCCTGCCCTTGATCGTGGTGTGGCGCAGCGCCGCGACCACCTCGTCCACGGCGCCGTCCGGGATCTCGACCAGGGTGAACCGGTCGGCGATCTCGATCGCCCCGATCTCGCGCCCGCTGACCCGGGTCTCCCCGGTGATCGCGCCGACGATGTCCTGGGGACGCACGCCCGCGCTGCGGCCCGCGCCGACGAAGACGCGGCTCATCGCGCCGCCCCCGCGCCGCCCGCGCCGGTCGTCGCGGCCCTGCCTGTCGTCGCGCGCGCCGCGCTCGGCCCGCTGCGGGCGCGGCGTGACCTCGGGGATCTCCTCCTCGTCGGCGGCGGCGCCGGTCGACTCGTGGGCGAGCTTGACCGCCGCGAGCGCGATGTCGACCAGGTCGAACTCGTCGGCGAGCGTCTCGACCACCACGCGGAAGCGGTCGAGGTCGCCGTCCTCCATCAGGCTCTCCTGCAGCGCGGCCCTGGTCAGCTCCAGCCGCCGGGCGCGCAGGTCGGCGACCGTCGGCACCTTCTCGACCGCGATCTTGCTGCGGGTGACGCGCTCGATGGTCTTGAGCATGCGGTGCTCGCGCGGCTCGGCGAGCGTGATCGCGACGCCCTCGCGCCCGGCGCGGCCCACCCGGCCGATGCGGTGCACGTACGACTCGGGCGCGGACGGCACGTCGTAGTTGATGACATGGGTGAGCTGCTCGATGTCGAGGCCGCGCGCGGCCACGTCGGTCGCGACGAGCAGGTCGGCCGTCCCGCTGCGCAGCCGGCCCATGACCCGGTCGCGCTGCTCCTGGCCCATGCCGCCGTGCAGGGCCTCGGCGCGGTAGCCGCGGCCGTTCATGGTCTCGGTGAGGCTGTCGACCTCCTCACGGGTGCGGCAGAAGACGATCGCCGCGGTCGGCGCCTCCACGTCGAGCACGCGGCCCAGCGCGGCCGGCTTGTACGCCCGGCTCACGATGTAGGCGCTCTGCCGGATGAGCGGGGCCTCGCCGGCGGCGGGCGCCTCCCGCTCGATCCTGATCCGCACCGGCTCGCGCAGGTGGCGGCGGGCGATCCCGTCGATGCGCGGCGGCATGGTCGCGGAGAACAGCACGGTCTGCCGGTTCTCCGGGGTCTCCTGAAGGATCGCCTCGATGTCGTCGGCGAAGCCCATGTCGAGCATCTCGTCGGCCTCGTCGAGGACGATCATGCGCAGGCCCTTGAGCGGCAGAGTGCCCCTGCCGATGTGGTCGAGCGCCCGCCCCGGAGTGGCGACGACGACGTCCACGCCGCGCTCAAGCGCCCGCAGCTGCCGCCCGATCGGCTGCCCGCCGTAGATTGGCAGCACCCGCGTGCCGAGATCGCGGCCGTAGCGGTGCATGGCCTCCGACACCTGCACGGCCAGTTCGCGGGTGGGCACCAGCACCAGCCCGCCGGGCTCGCCACCGTCGGCTTCCAAGGCCGCAGGGTGGCCGGCATGCAGCCGCTGGAGCATGGGCAGGGCGAACGCGGCCGTCTTGCCTGTGCCGGTCGCGGCCTGCCCGAGGAGGTCACGGCCCTCCAGCAACGGCGGGATGGCCTCCCGCTGGATGGGCGTGGGCTCCTCGTAGCCGAGACCGGTCAAGGCCTTGAGGAGCTCGGGGCCCAGCGCCAGATCGGCGAATCCGGGTCCTTCATCGATCTCGTTCACGACCATGTCCTGCTCCTGGTCCTGCTCCTGGTCCCGGCTGTGGCGGGGCGAATGTGCACGGGACGACCCTATGGTCTTTCCGCCCTTACCCCGAACGCCGCCCCCGGCACCCGCCCGGTGCGCCCTTGGTTCCAGGGCGCACCGGGCCGCGTGCCGCCGTCCTCGCGCGGGCCGTCAGCCCAGGTCGCGGGTGGTGCGCAGCAGTGTGGCCAGCTCGGTCACGGCCGGGTCATCGGTCCGCGCCGCCAAGCGGTCGGCCTGGTCGATCAGCTCGGCGAGGCTCCAGGTCCCGCTCTTCCCGGACCCCCGGCCGCGCAGATGCCCGGCGAGATCTGCGGCCACGGCGTCGACCTGGAGACGGACGGAGGCGCTCCCCCACAGGGCCGGGGCCAGCGCGAACACGTCGACGCTCCGGTCCGCCTCGGACGGCCGCCGGGTGTCGGGGTCCAGCCAGCGCACGGTGGCGGTGGCGAGCCGGCCGTCCGCGTCCGGGCGCAGGCGCACCCGATAGAGCGCGGTGACCGAGTGACCGGGACCGACCTCCCCGCCGTCCTTGCTGTCGTCGCGGAAGTCCTCCGAGGTCAGCGCGCGGTCCTCGTAGCCGAGGAGCGAGTACGACTCGACCGCCGACGGGTTGAAGGAGACCTGCGCCTTGGCGTCCCGGGCGCGCACCTCCAGCGTGGTGGTGAGCCGTTCGGTGAAGGCCTTGCGCACCTCGTCTTCCGTGGAGACGTACACGGCCGCGCCGTCGCCCCTGTCCGCGAGCTGCTCCATGAGCTCGTCGCCGTACTCGCGGCCGACGCCCACGCACAGCAGGGTGATCTTCTTCCCCGCGTACTCGCTCACCCGGTCGAGGATCGCCTGCCAGGCGGTCTCGCCGGTGTTGGCCAGGCCGTCGGAGAGCAGGATGACGCGGTTGGTGGCGTCCTCGCGGAAGGCGCCGGCCGCCAGGCGGTAGCCGGCCTCCAAGCCGTCCGACAGGTTGGTCGATCCGCCGGCGCCGAGCATGTCGACGGCCTCGTGCAGCTCGGACCGGTAGGTGACCGCCGTCGTCTCCGCGACCACCTGGGCCGTTTCGCGGAAGGACACGATGGACACCTGGTCGCCGGGCACGAGCTGGTCGACGAGCGTGTGCAGCGCCCGGCGCACGAGGTCGAGTCTGCCGGGCTCGGCCATGGACCCGGAGACGTCGACCACGAAGGTCAGGCTGACGGGCCGCCGCACCGACGCGTCCGGCTCGCGGGTCTGCAGGCCGACGCGGAGCAGCGCCGCCTGTTCCCCGGGCAGCCTGGCCCCGTCGAGGTGGACGGCGAAGCCGTCGCCGTCCGGCTCCGCGTAGTCCTGGCGGAAGGCGTTGACGAACTCCTCCGTACGCACCTGCCCCGGTTCTGGCAGGCGCCCCTCCTGCAGGGCACGGCGGGCGTAGCCGTAGGAGGCCGTGTCGACGTCGAGGGCGAAGGTCGAGGGCTCCTCCGCGCGGTGCTCCCCCTCTTCCCTGTCGAGTGAGGGCATCTCCGCGCCGGTGTCGTCGTGCCGGGCCGAGTCCGGGAATCCCCGGGGAGCGGCCGGCGCTCTGGCCCCGGCGTCCGGCGCGGCCGGCCCGACGGCACAGGCGGTGGCGAACAACAGGGCGATCACAGTCAGAACCGCGAGGATCGGGCTGGACTTCTTCATGGGCGCCTCCGAGGTAGGTCCACCCTCTGGGACGGACCCCGGACGGCCGTGCGCCGCCTCGGTCATCCAAGTGAGGGCGAACCGTTCCCCGCTCGTGATCATCGAAGCCCGGTACGTCACCCCTGCCTCAGGGGTCACACTCCCGGAGCCGCCCAGGAGGACATACCGTGTTGGTCGTGGATCTTCGGGAGCTGAGACGGGCCAGGTTCGCGGTGTCGGTCACCTTCGCCCTGCACGGAGCGGTGACCGGCGGCTTCGCCTCCCGCATCCCCTGGATCCAGGACCACGTCGGGGCCGGTCCCGGCGGGCTCGGGCTCGCCCTGCTCGCGCCCGCGGTCGGCTCCATCCTCGCGATGCCGACCGCGGGACGCCTCACGCACCGGTTCGGCGGGCGGGCCGTCACCCGCGTCTCGATCGGCCTGTGGTGCCTGATCCTCGTCCTGCCCCCGCTGGCGCCGGACCTGCCCCTGCTGTGCGCGGCGCTCATGCTGTACGGCGCGGTGGCCGGCATCGGCGACGTCGCGATGAACGCCCAGGGGGTGGTGGTCGAGCAGCGGCTCGGCCGTTCGATCATGTCCGGACTGCACGGCATGTGGAGCGTGGGGACGCTCGTGGGCGGCGCGGTGGGCACGCTGGCGGCGAGCGCGGGCCTCGACGCCCGGCTCCATCTGGGCGGCACGGCAATCGTGCTGTTCCTCGTGGCCCTGGCCGTCGGACCGCTGCTGCTCGACGTGCGGGCGGGCGAGGACGAGCCGGCCCCGCCCCACTTCGTGCTGCCGCCGCGCGGAGTGCTGCTCATCGGGCTGGTGGGGTTCTGCGCGGTGTTCGGCGAGGCCGCCGCCCAGGACTGGTGCGCGGTCTATCTCCGCCAGGTCGCGGGCGCGTCCCAGGCGGTGGGCGCCGCGGCGTACACGGCCTTCGCCTGCACGATGGCCGCGGGCCGGTTGTGCGGCGACGCGGTGGTGCGGCGGCTGGGGCCGGTGGCGACCGTGCGCGGCGGCGGCGCACTGGCGGCGCTCGGCGGGCTGCTCGTCGTGGTCTCCCGTACCCCGGTGCCGGCGATCGCCGGGTTCATGCTGATCGGCGTGGGGATCGCCGTGGTCATCCCGCTGGTGTTCGCGGCGGCGGGCAACGCCGGGCCCTCACCGAGCGCAGGTGTCGCGGGCGCGGCCACCGTGAGCTACGCGTCGGGGTTCTTCGCGCCGAGCGCCATCGGCGGGATCGCCACGCTGGCCGGACTTCCCGTCTCGTTCGCGCTGGTCACCGCGCTGCTGCTGGCGGTCCTGCTGGGCGCGCGCAGGCTCGCGCCCTCGGCCGGGAAGGCGCGTCAGGAGACGCGGCAGGCCCCGCACGGGCAGTAGTGCCGGGACCTCGGCCGAGGTCTCCGTCGTACGCGTACGGGAGCCTGCCCAGCGGGACAGGCGACGGCCCAGGGACTGGGCCGGGCGCTCGACGGCGCGGTAGGTCAGCGCGGAGCAGGCGAGCACCACCCCGAGCAGCAGGACGGCCATGGCCAGGCGTTCGGCGAGGGAGAAGCGGCCCGGGTCCGTCGTCAGCCGCCGGAGCACCTGCACGGCGAGGGGATGCAGCAGGTAGACGGAGTAGCTGATCAGGCCGAGCCCCACGAGGGCGCGGGGCATCGGCCGGCGCCGCAGAAGACGGGCGGCCAGGAAAGTGGCCCAGGCCGCGGCGACGGCCGTGGACCAGCCCCAGGTGAACGCCAGCGCCTGGTCGGCGGGCATGCCCCAGCCGGGGCCGAACGCCCACGCGGCGCCGATGGACGCGACCGGGACGCACACCAGCGCCCACCCGCTCCTCTTCCAGCGCAGCCGCCCCTGGTCGAGCCGGTAGAGCACGGTGCCGGCGAGCATCGTCGCGAGGATGGCGAGGCTCTGCCACGCCCCGATCCGGCTGTTGGCGCCGAGCAGCACGAGAGCCAGCACGGCCGCGGCCGCGGTGCCGCACACGCGCAGCCGCCCGCGACACGCCAGCGACGCGGCCGCCGCGAGCAACACGACCGCCGTGACGACCACGACCTGGGCGGTGCCGGCGCCCCTCGACAGCGCGCCCGCCGGAAGCAGTCCGCCCAGGGTGACGGCCGCCGCGGCGAAGGCGATCATGCCCGTGGTGCCGGCACGGTGCACGCCCGCCACGAACATCGCCGTCACGAGCAGGTAGAAGACCATTTCGTACGACAGCGTCCAGAACACGTTGACGACGCTGACCACCTGAAGGAGGTCCTGCAGCATCGTCAGGTGCGCCAGGGTGGAGATGCCCGGATTGTCGGCCAGCTGGCTCGGCAGCGTCGCGTACACGCCCGTGGCGCCGAACACCGTCCCGGCCGCCGCGGCGACGAACCACAGGGGATACAGACGGAAGACCCGGTTGATCCAGAACCCGCCGACGCTGCCGCGCCGCTCCAGCGAAACCGGCACCACGTAGCCGCTGACGAGGAAGAACACCAGCACGCCGTACTGGCCGAAGTTGAACCACTGGCTCGCGCCCGCGCGCACCTCGGGAAACAGCGCGTCCACGCAGTGCTCGAACACCACGACGAGCGCGGCCAGGCCGCGCAACGCGTCCAGCCATCCCTGCCGCGGCGACGGTGGCTGCGGCCGCGGCTGCGCGGGTGACGCCTCCTCTCCGACACCGGTCCGGTTCGTTTCCACAACATCGACGAACATCCGGTCAGGGTAGGGGGTCAGCCTGGGAAAAGCGTAAGCGCCCCCCTGGACCTTACGGCCTCAGGGGGCACATACGTACCACTATGTCAGGTCTGCACAGTTTCGGGCGTCGGCGTCCCCGGCCGCGCCCGGCACCCACCGAACGTTCGCGAACGAGGCGGAGAACGCGCCGTCGGTGTAGACGAGGAACGGCGTGTTGACGTTCTCGAAGTCCAGGTTCGGCGAGAAGCAGGACACCGGGATCTTGACGGTCGCCTTCGTGCCCGCGGGCAGGTTCTGGAACAGCGACGTCGCCACTACCTCCGCGAAGCAGGGGTAGACGCAGTGCGCGCTGATCACCGTGCGGGCCGCCGGCGGCTGGTGGACGATCGTGTCGAAGACCAGCGCCGCATCGGCGTTCAGGTAGCCGCGCAGGTCGCTGCCGCCCGCGGGATCCTGCATGTAGAGCTGCGCCGCCCCTGCGCCGTTCCAGGTCGCCTTCAGCCCGTCGCCCTGAACGGTGACGTCCGACGGGACGACGGCGATCTCCGCGTGCGCCGCCTCGCCGTCCACGCCGATCTCCGTGCCGCCCCAGTTCTCGGCCGAGCCGATGTAGCTCTTGTACGGCGCCACGTCCTGGCGGTTGTAGACCTCCAGGTCCTCCGTCGCGGTGCCGCCGCCGCCCGTGCCGGAGCAGCCGGACCCGGGCGAGGTCTCGTCGAGTGTGCCGACCGACCCGGTCTGCCCGTAGCGCAGGCCGTAGCCCAGCGGGAAGAGCGGGTCGTAGCCCTGCTCACCCTGCTTCTGAGAGGGGGGATTCAGCGGCGACTGGCAGGCGCTCCTCGGCCACGAGTACGACAGCGTGCCCGTGTAGCCGGGGCCGCTGTCGCGGCTCCTGACCAGCAGGTCGGCCACGCCGCCGCCCTCGGTGCCGGGCAGCCAGGCGACCACGAACGCGTCCGACCGGTTGAGCTCCTTGTTCACGTGCAGCGGACGGCCCGTGACGTAGACGGTGACGACCGGCGTGCCCTTGCCGGAGACCTTGTCGAGCACCGCGAGGTCGCCGGGGTAGAGAGCGGCCGCCTCCAGCGAGCGGCGGCCGAGGTCGCCCACGCCCTCGGCGTACGGCGTCTCGCCGATCACGGCGATCACCGCGTCGTACGCGCCGGGGTCCACGCCGTCGGCCGTCTCGCTGAAGGTCACGTGGTCCGCGCCGAGGACCTCCCGCATGCCGCCCAGGATGGTCGTGCCGTTCGGGAAGTCGGCGTTGGTGTTGCCGGTGCCCTGCCAGCTGAGGGTCCAGCCGCCGGTCTGGTTCTGCATGCTGTCGGCGCTCTTGCCGACCACCAGCACCTCCGACCGGGGGGACAGCGGGAGCACCTTGCGGTTGTTCTTCAGCAGGACCTGCGACTCCCGCACCGCCTTCCTGGCCAGCGCCCGCGCCTCCAGGGCCTTCGCCGAGCCCGCGCCGGGGCGCGCGGAGGGCTTGGGCGCGTCGAACACGCCCGCCCGCAGCTTCACCCGAAGGATGCGCGTCACGGCGTCGTCGATCCGGGACAACGGGATCTCCCCCGCCTCGACCTGGGCGATCGTGGTGGAGATGAACGCCTTCCAGTCGTTCGGCACCATCACCACGTCGATGCCGGCGTTGATCGCCCGGGCGCAGTTCGAGTTCGTGCAGCCGGCGACCTGGCCGATGCCGTTCCAGTCGGAGACGACCACGCCGTCGAAGCCCATCTTCCGCTTGAGCACCTCGGTGAGCAGTTTCTCGCTGCCGTGCACCTTGCCCTCGGTGATGCCGAGGTCCTCGTTGGTCCAGCTGTTGAAGGACGCCATGACGGTCTGCGCCCCTGCGGCGAGCGCGCCGTAGTAGCCCTGGCCGTGGATGTTGACCATGTCGGCCTCGGACGAGGGGTTGACTCCCTGGTCCTGTCCCTTGAGCGTGCCGCCGTCGCCGATGAAGTGCTTGGCCGTCGCGATCACGCCCCGGTCGCCCAGCCCGCGTGGGCCGCCGCCCTGGAGGCCGCGGACGACCTCGTAGCCGTACGCGCGGGTGATGCGGGGGTCCTCCGAGTAGCCCTCGTACGTGCGGCCCCAGCGATCGTCCCTGACGACGGCGAGGGTGGGCGCGAAGGCCCAGTCCTGGCCGGTCGCGCGTACCTGTGCGGCGGTCGCGGCGCCGATGTCGTGCAGCAGGCACGGGTCGTGCGCCGCGCCGAGGCCGATGTTGTGCGGGAAGAGCGTCGCGCCGAAGACGTTGTTGTTGCCGTGGACGGCGTCGATACCCCAGATGACCGGGATCTTGGTCCTGGTGTTCACCGACGCCTGCCAGTACGCGTCGGCGAGGGCGAGCCAGTCCCCCGGGGCGGCGTGCTTGTCGCGGCCCGGCCAGGATCCGCCGCCGTTGAGCACGGAGCCGATGCCGTACTGCGCGACCTCCTCCGGAGTGATCGCGGAGATCTCCGGCTGGGTCATCTGGCCCACCTTCTCGGCCAGGGTCATCCCCGCGACGATCTTCGCGACGCGCCTCTCGTCGGCCGGGTTCCGCTTGATCTCGCTCGTGACGGCCGGCCAGTCGGGCAGCGCGGGCAGGCGCTTCTCGATGCGCGCGCAGCCGTGGTCCATGTCCGGCTTGCCGACCACCGGCCGGACCGCGGGATTTCCCGGGGGCTTCCCCGGCGGCCTCCCCTGCGGCTCGCCGGGGGGCGCCGCCGCGACGGCGCCCGGCAGCAGGGCGAGGCCGGCCAGGGCCGACAGCAGCCGCCGGCGGCCCGGCGGGCGGGGGGTGATGAGTCTGCGCATGAACGTCCGTTCTCCAGGAGCCGCGTGGGCCGGATCGGGTGTTACGGGCGTGTTGCGCAGATCGTCACCCCGTAAGACCCATCGGTCAAGAGAGCGCTCTCCAGCCCCGGCGGGCCCCACCGAGGATGACTAGGAAACATTCCCCTCGGCGGGCGCGGAGTCGCCGATGGCATTTCCGGTGCGAGGCAGGACGCGCAGGACGGCCTCCCGGGACCCGGCGACCCGCAGACCTTGCTCCTCGGCGTCCGCGAGGCCGAGGCCGCCGCTGAGGAGGGCGAGGATGCGGGGCGGCGAGCCGGTGACGGTGGCGTCGGCGTCCGGGTCGGCGCCCAGGCGAAGCGAGACCCGGCCGGCGTCGGCGTCGATCACCACACTCTGGTCCCCTGCGTGGATCTGGATCGAGGACGCGGGCCGATCGGGCTCGTGGTCGGTGAGGAACATCCGGACAGGCAGGCGCAGCCACTGACCGCGGAAGGCGTCCTCGGCCCGGTGGTCGCGCATCAGGGGCACGCCCCAGCGGCCGAGCGCGTCGATCACCGGCGCCAGCCCGGCGCCGCGCTCGGTGAGCCGGAACAGGGTGGTGGCGATCGGCGGCGGGGCGTCCTCGCGTTCCACGAGCCCGGCGGCCTCCAGCTCGCGCAGGCGGTCCGCGAGCAGGTTGGTGGCGATCCCCGGCAGCCCGGAGCGCAGGTCGGTGTAGCGGCACGGGCCACGCGACAGGAGCTCACGCACGATCAACAACGTCCATCGATCGCCGACGACATCGAGTGCTTTGGCCACCGAGCAGTACTGACCATAGGAGCGCATGGCCGGAGCCTACCATTCGACTTGAAACTATCACGTAGTCACTTGACTTTTTTGTCTTATAACTTTAGAAGTGCGTCATGACCAATCTCGAAAGGCGGGCGGCCGCCGCGGGCGCGAGCGCGTCCCCAGGCCCGCCCCCCTTCACTCCTCCGCAGGGCGCGGGTGACCCGCGTGCCGTCTTCGCTGTGCTGGCGCTGGCCGTATTCGTTTCCACGCTCGACGTGTTCATCGTCAACATCGCCGTTCCGGCCATCCAGGCCGACTTCACGGACTCCACCGTGGCCGGGGTGTCCTGGGTCCTGAACGCCTACGCGATCGTCTTCGCCGCGCTGCTCGTGCCCGCGGGCAAACTCGGCGACGTCGTCGGACGGCGGCGGGTCTTCATCGCCGGGTTGTTCGCGTTCGGCCTGGGCTCGGCGCTGTGCGCGGCGTCGCCGTCCCTCGGGTTCCTCATCGCCGCCCGCATCCTGCAGGGGGCCGGAGCCGCCGCGATCACCCCGGCCTCGCTCGGCCTTCTGCTGCCCTCCATCCCACCGCGGAGCCGGGCGGCCGCGATCGGCGTCTGGTCCGCCTTGGGCGCGGTCGGCGCCGCCTCGGGTCCGTCACTGGGCGGGCTACTCACCCAGGTGAGCTGGCACTGGATCTTCATCGTCAACGTCCCCCTGACCGCGATCGTGCTCGCCGGCGCGTACCGCGTGCTGCCCGAGATCCGCGACCCCGCCCGTCCGCCCCTGCCCGACGGTCTCGGGACCCTCGTCCTGATCGCCGCCGTCTCCCTCGCCACCCTCGGCCTCGTCCAGGGGCACGCGTGGAACTGGGACGCACGGGTGATCGGCTGTTTCGCCGCCGCCGTCGTGCTCGCGGCCGTGTTCGCCGCGCGCTCCCGGCGGCACCGCGCTCCGGTCCTGGAACTGAGCATCGTGCGCGTCCCGGCGTTCGCGCTGTCCGCCCTGTCAGCGGCCCTGTTCTCGGCCGCGTTCTCGGCGATGCTGCTCGCCAACGTGCTCTTCCTCACGGGGACCTGGCACTACTCGATCCTGCGGGCCGGGCTGGCCCTGACCCCCGGCCCCGTCGCGGCCGCCGTGTGCGCGCCGTTCGCCGGTAGGCTCGCGCAGCGCGTCGGCCCCGGCCTCGTAGGCGGTGCGGGCGCCCTGTTGTTCGGGATCGGATCGGGGATGTGGGTCGCGTTCATCGGTGCGGAGCCCGCCTACTGGTCGCTCTTCTTCCCCGCCATGCTCGTCGGCGGCGGCGGAGTGGGCCTCGCCCTGCCCGCGTTCACGATCGCGGCGACCGCCACTCTGGCGCCGCAGACGCTGGCCACCGGAATCGGCGCGCAGACCATGTTCCGTCAGATCGGTTCGGCCCTCGGCGTCGCCGCCTTCGTCGCCGTCTTCGGCACCCCGACGGCGGCGACCGTGATCGGCGCTCACGACGACGTCCGCTGGTTCATGATCGCCGCGGCGGCCGGCGCCGCCCTCGCCCTCGTATTCATCCGGCGCCCCGGCGGCGCCGACCGGCATCCGGCGCACCGGCAGCGCGACCAGATCGGAGAAGAGGCATGAACGAAGAGATCGCGGCGCTCTCCCAGGTCGCCACGTGGCCGAACGCCGACCGGCGCACCAGGATCGTGCTGGCGAGCCAGTTCACGGCCGCCGGGCTCGACGCGGAGGGTTTCGGGTTCTTCGCGGAACTGTCGTCCCGGACGCCGCGCGACGGTCTCCTGCTGGCGCTCGCCGGCGCCTTCCAGTCCCGGTTGGACGGCCAGGCCGAGGCGGCGATCGCCAAGCTCGACGCCGCCACCACGCTGGACCTCGGGCTCCCCCACTACTACCGCGGGATCTCCCTCGCCGGCCTGCCCGGGTGCGCGGGCCGCGCGGAGACCGTGGTCGCGGATCTGGAGTTCGTCCTCATGGTCAAGGAGCAGTTCCCGCCGGGCTTCATGCGGCCCGTCCACGCGGCGCTGGCACGCGCGTACGACCTGCTCGGACGCGCCGAGGACGCCGCGCGGGCACGCGGCCGGGCCGGTCACCTGATCACCGGCTACTGGGCGAATCCCGAGGACGGGTTCCGTTTCGTCCCCCCGCGCCTGGTCGAGCACGCACAGGGGGTCCACGTGGCGCAGGGCTACGACTTCGCCGACGTCGGCTTCGTCGTCACTGGCACCGGGGTGGTCGCCGTCGACGCCGCCAGCACGCCCGAGCACGCGGCCGCGGCACTCGGCGCGCTCCGCGAGATCACCGAGCTGCCCGTCACGCACGTGATCCTCACTCATGCCCATCTGGACCATGTCGGCGGCCTCGACGCCCTCACGGCCGACGGCGCCACGGTGATCGCCCAGGCGAACTTCCCCCGCGAGCTCGCGATCCAGAACTCCGGCCCGCCGCCGCTGGGCTACTACCTTCCGCGCGGCCACGGCCGCCAGGCCCACGTCGTCCCCGGCCGGCTGGTGGACGCCGTGGAGAAGCTGACCGTCGGCGGCGTGGACTTCACGCTCATCCCGATCGCCGGAGGAGAGACCGAGGACGGGCTGGTCGTCCACCTCCCGGATCTGGGCGTGGCCTTCGTCGGCGACATGTGCATGCCCTATCTCGGCTCGCCGACCGTCGCGGAGGGCTCCGCGCAGGGCCTGTTCGACGCCATGCGGGTCGTCATGGACCTGCGGCCGCGCACGCTGATCCACGGGCACCCGGCGCTGACCGAGAACTACCCCGTCGAGGCCTTCCCCGGACTGCTGGCCGCACTGCGCGACCTGGAGCGGATCACTATGGCCGGGATCTCGGACGGTCTGACGCTCGCCGAGATCCTGCGGCTCAACCACCTGCCGGACGTTCTCCGGGACCACCCCGCCGCGGTGATGCCCTACCTGGTCACCCGCGACACCTTCATCCAGCGGGTGCACCGCGGGCGGACCGGCTACTGGCACAGAAGCGGCGAGGGCGTCGAGCGCTTCACCTCCGCCGAGCTGTCGGCCGCGCTGGACCTGCTGGGCGGCCGGAGCGCGGCGGCCTTCGTCACCGCGGGGCTCGAGCTCGCACGACGCGGCGAGCATCCGCTGGCCCTGCACGTCGTCGACCTGGGCCTGCTCAGCCACGCCGGCGCTCCCGAGCTCGCCGGCCTGCGGCAGAGCCTGCTGGAGTCGATGGTCGCGCGGAACCAGCTGCTCAACCCGTTCAAGTTCATGCACTACGCCTCACTCGCCGGGCTCGAACTGGACCCGGCCGGCTGACGGGTCGCGACGCCGCCTCGTGAAAGTTTCGGCTCTTCCGGCCCCGGAGGGCGGCCGGGGCCGAGGTCATCGCGTACGGGACGGCAGACGGGCGGGCCGGGTCTTGATCGCGTCCCCGGATCGTGTCTAAGGTCCGGGGAGCCCCGAGGCCGAAGATCGGCACTCCGTCCCCCGCGGCCACGTGACGCCCGGCGCTTCGCCTGGCTCTGCCCACGGCCCCGCCCGCCCGTCCATCCCCCAGGTGAGGCACCCATGAGACGCATCCGCGCGTGGTTCACGGCGCTCGGCACGACCATCCTGATGATCGCCGGGCTGTTCGCGCCCGCCCCGGGGTTCGCCGCCGCCGCGACGCTCCACCCCGGCGTCCTGTGGTACGACACGGCGGGCAACCGGCTGCAGGCGCACGGCGCCGGGTTCTTCAAGGTCGGCTCGACGTACTACATGGTCGGCGAGGACAAGAGCGCCGGCGCCACGTTCACGGCGGTCGCCTGCTACTCCTCAACGGACCTGGCCACCTGGACCCGGGTGGGCAACGCGCTGAGCCGGCAGGGCAGCGGCGACCTCGCCGCGGGGCGCATCGTGGAACGGCCGAAGGTGATCTACAACTCGGCGACCGGCCAGTACGTGATGTGGGTGCACATCGACAACTCCTCCTACAGCGACGCGCGGGCGGGCGTGGCCACCAGCCCGACGCCGTGCGGGCCGTACACCTACCGCGGCTCCTCGCGGCCGCTGGGATTCGAGAGCCGGGATCTGGGCCTGTTCAAGGACGACGACGGCACGGCCTACCTGCTGACCGAGGACCGCAGCCACGGCCTGCGCGTCGACCGGCTCTCCGCCGACTACACCCAGGCGGTGAGCACGACGGCGGTGCTCGCCGACCTGGAGTCTCCGGCGATGGTCAAGGTGAACGGACGATACTTCCTGTTCGCCTCGCACCTGACCGGCTGGTCCACCAACGACAACGCCTACGCCACCGCGACCTCCCTGTCCGGGCCGTGGAGCGGATTCACCACGTTCGCCCCCTCCGGCAGCCGCACGTTCGACTCCCAGACCTCCTCCGTCGTGCCGGTGTCGGGTTCGTCGGGCACCACGTACCTCTACGTCGGCGACCGGTGGAACCCGAACGACCTCAACAGCTCGACGCCCGTGTGGCTGCCGCTCACGATCAGCGGCTCCACCGCCTCCATGAACGCGTTCTACGACTCCTGGACCATCGACACGGCGACCGGCACTTGGGCGGCCCCACAGGCCCCGCAGAACTTCACGCTCGTCGGCGCCCAGTCCGGGCGCTGCCTCGACGTCGCCGGCGGCGCCGCGACCAACGGCTCGACCGTGCAGATCTACGACTGCAACGGCGGCGCGAACCAGAAGTGGTCCCTCACCTCCTCGGGCGAGCTGCGCACGTTCGGCGGGACGAAGTGCCTGGACGTGTTCGACCAGCGGACCACGGCGGGCGCGACGGTGGGCATCTGGGACTGCAACGGCGGCGACAACCAGAAGTGGACGGTCAACTCCACCGGCACCGTCGTCGGCGTCCAGTCCGGCCTGTGCCTGGACGTGAACGGCAACCAGACGACCAACGGCGCCAAGGTGCAGCTGTGGACCTGCAACGGCGGCGCGAACCAGCGGTGGACCCGGGCCTGAGGCTCCCCAGCCACAGCTGCGGGACGAACCGCCTGCCGCAGTAGTCGATGGGCTCCCGCGGTTCCCCGCCACTGGCGGGGAACCGCGGGGCCGGCTACAGCGACCTGAGGAAGGCCAGGCCGTCCACGGCGAGGGAGTCCTGGCTTGGTGCGAGCGGCCGCCAGATGGAGGCCGCGGTGGCGATCGTCTGGTTGTGGGCGGTGAAGGATTCGATAACGAGGGGGCCCGCATAGCCCGCTTCATCCAGGGCCTGGGTGAAGGCGGGCCAGTCGAAGCGGTCGGCGCCTGGTGTGCCCCGATCCGTTCCGCAGACCTGCACGTGCGCGATCCGGCCCGCCGCGGCGCGTACGGCTCGCGCCGGATCCTTCTCCTCGATGTTCATGTGATAGACGTCGAGCGCCAGGCCGCATCCGCCGGGCAATGCCTCGAGAGCCTGCTCAACGGTGTTGAGCAGACTGGTCTCGTAGCGGTTGAGCGGCTCGACCGCGATCGCCACACCGCGCTCGCCGGCGTAGTCGACCACGGGTTCCAGGTTGTTCCGCAGCTCGGTGTAGATCGCCCGGCGCTCGTCGTTCGACATCCGCCAGGTCCTGCCGACGGAGGCGTAGGCGGGCCCGCCGATCACCGGAGAGCCCACGGCCGCCGCCACGTCCACGCAGTGCCGCAGGTAGTCCTGGGTCTCCTCGACGACCTCGGCCGTGGCCGCCACGAGCTCCCGCCCCGGCGGCATGACCAGCACCACCGATGCCTTCAGCCCGTGCTCGGCCAGCAGCGCCGCGGCCTTGTGAGGATCCCAGTCGCCGGGCCGCTCCACCGGCAGCTCGATGACGTCGAACCCCCAGGCCGCGACCCGGGGCACCAGGGACGCGAGGTCGTCGTCCCTCAGCGGCGACACCCACACCCACGTGTTCACTCCGAGAGGGAACGCGCTCACCCCTTCTTACCGCCCCACTTCTCGGGGAATCCCGGCATGCCCTCACAGCCGCACAGCGCGTAGTGCAGCGGCGGCATGTTCGGCTGCAGGTACCGGTCGAGGGTCTCCGCCGTGATCTTGGGCTGCGGAAGGTTCCACACCTTCGGCACCTCCTCCCCCTTGAGGATCTTCAAGGCGGCGATGATCGGTGTGCGCCACTGGTAGGTGGGGTACGTGGGAGCGACGGCGGTAAGACCGTCGTCCTTCCACTTACGCAGGAAGTCCTGCTGGTCCTCACCGGTCATCGGCGGGACGGGCACGCCGGCGTCCTCGAACGCCTCAGCGACGGCCACGGAGGTGGCTCCCGAGTCCATCCAGACGCCGTCGAGCTTGCCGTACCGCTGGATGTAGTCGTTGACGATGCCCTTGGCCTTGGCCGCGTCGCCGTCGGTGAACTCCACACCGACGACCTGGAGGCCGCTGGAGTCGAAGGCGGCCTTCGCCGCCGACCAGCGGGTCTCCAGCACATCCACCCCAGGGCTGATGCGCAGCGCCAGAATCTTCCCGCCCGCCGGCACCTTCTCCACGAGGAACTCGGCCGCGTCGGCACCGAACGCGTAGCCGCCGATCGGCTTGATGAACGTCACCGGGCAGTCGGTCTCCACGCCCCGGTCGAAGACGATGACCGGGACCTTGCCGCAGGCGCCCTTGACGGCTGGAGTGAGCGTCGCCGTGGTGTTGGGCGAGACGATCAACGCATCGCAGCCCTTGGCCTGCAGCTCGGCGATGTCAGAGATCTGCTTGTCGTCCTTGCCCTCGGCGTCGAGGGCGGTGAGCTCGGAAATCTCCTTGTGCAACGCCACCTCGGCCTGCATGGTCTTCCAGCCGACCTGCCGCCAGGGATTGTCGACCGCCGCGTTGGAGAAGCACAGGTGGTACGGCCCGTCCTTCTTCTTGTACTCGGCGGTGGACACCATCTGCGGCGCGATGGCCTGCTCCCAGGGCTTGTCCGCCGGTCCCTCCGCCGTCTGCGAGCGCATCGCGAGCTGAGCGTCGTAGTCGGCCTGGACGAAGAACTTGGACTGCTCACCGGTTCCCGAGGCCGGCGCCGTCGAAGCGGCCGCGGGCGGCGCCGTGCCGGCGCCCGCGTCGGCGGCTGTGGTGGTGCTGGGCTTGTCGCTGGTACAGCCGCCGACGGCGAACACCGTCAGAGCCGCGGCGGCGAGGATGAGCGGTCTATGAAACCGCATGGGCGTCTCCTTTTACTTTCGGGGCATCGAGGAAGGGAAGACGGATGGCTCCGGCCGCTACGGCGGCGATGAGGACGACGCCCTGCACGGTGAACTTCAGCGCCCCAGAGACGCCGTACAGGTTGAGCAGGGTGAACAGGGCCTCCAGGGTGAGCGCCCCGGCCATCGCGGCGATGACCGTGCCGCGACCGCCGCCCAGGACGACGCCGCCCAGGACGACCGCGGTGATTGCCTGGAACTCCAGTCCCTGGCCGACCTGAGCGGACACTCCGGCGAACCCGCCGAGCAGGATTCCGGCCACTGCGGCGGACACGCCCGAGAGGGTGAAGGCGATGAGCCTCACCCGGGTTACCCGTACGCCGGACAGGGCGGCCGCGCGCTCGTTGTCGCCGATGGCGATGAGTGTCCTGCCGAAGTTCGCCCGCATCAGCAACACGGCCGCGACGGCGACGACCACGAGGGTGAGCACAGCCCATCCGGTCTGCCTGCCGAACATGCGGAAGGCTTGGGAGAGCGCGCCGCGCGGTGCGCCGCCCGTCCACAGGAAGACCGCGCCGGACAGCACGAGCATCATGCCGAGCGTGGTGATGAACGACGGCACGCGCAGGAGGGTCGTCACCGCACCGTTGACCAGACCGACGAACAGGCCGAGAACGATCAGCAGGGCCAGCACCGGCCAGGTCGCCGCCTCGTCCCCGTCGATCAAGCGGGCGGCGACGACCACCTCGACGGTGACCAGCGATCCGACCGACAGGTCGAACTCTCCGGAGACGATCACCAGGTACTGCCCGGCGGCGAGGATGACCAGGGGCGCGGCGCGCCTGACGAAGGAGAGGAACCCGGCGGGCTCGAGGAAGAACGGGTTGACGATCGCGATGGCGGCCAGCAGCACCGCCAGCACCGCGAGAATCGGCAGCGCACGCTTCACGTCCGCCTCCTTCCGATCAGGCCCGTACGCCGGGCGTAAACGGCAACGGCGACGACGATCACCACGCCCCGCACGACGTCCTTGAAGAAGGAGTTCACTTCCAGCTGGTTGAACACGCTGTCCAGGACGGCGAGCAGCAGCACGCCGCCCACGGTGCCCGCGACTCCGCCTCTGCCCCCGGCCAGCGCGGCGCCGCCGAGGACGACGGCGGCGATGGACTCGAGGTCGTATCCACCGTCGGTGCCCACGGTCGGGGCTCCGGCGCCGAGCCTGCTGGCCAGCAGCAGTCCCGCGATGCCGGCACAGAGCGAACACAGCACGTGCGTGATGATGATCACCCGGTCGGTGCGGATGCCGGACAACCTGGCGACCTCGACGTCACCGCCGACGGCGTACACCCGGTAGCCGTATTTGGTCCGTCTGAGCAGGAACCAGGCGACGAGTGCGACCGCGGCCCAGAGCAACGCCGAGACGGGCACGGGGCCCAACCGGTCGTAGCCGAGGTGCTGGAAGGACTCCGGCACCCGGCCGGCCGGGCCGTCGTAGAGGTCGCCCAGGATTCCCTTGATGATCAGTGAGATGCCGAGTGTGGCGATGAACGCGTGCACGCGCAACTTGCTGATCATCAGACCGTTGACCAGCCCGACCAGTGCGCTCACTCCCATGACGGCGCCGACCGCGAGCACGATGTTGGAGTCCTGGCCCGCCATGGTCACCGCCGCGACCAGCGAGGCGAGGCTGATCAGATAGGCGACCGACAGGTCGAGGGATCCCGCCAGGATGGCCAGCGTCTGGCCTACCGCGACGATGCCGAGCGCCGCCGAGCGCTGCTGCACCCCGACGACGGTCTCCATCGTGAGGAACTGGCCACCGTCCACGGCTACCAGCGCCCAGCCCACGAGGATCACGCCGGCCAGTGCCAGGAAGACGACACTCGTGGGGTTCACCAGCGCCCCGAACCTGGCCCTGCCATCAGCGAGCACGTTCTGGGTCATGAGGACACCTCACCCGCGGCCAGGCTCATGACGGCCTCCTCTGAGGATCCTGCGGGAAGGGTGCCCGCGATGCGGCCCTCCCGGAGCACGACGATGCGGTCGCTCATGCCGATCAGCTCGGGCAGCTCGGAGGAGATCATCATGATCGCGACGCCGTCTTCGGCCAGCTCGCGCATCAGGTCGTGGATGGCCGCCTTGGCGCCCACGTCGACCCCACGGGTGGGCTCGTCGAACAGGAGCACCTTCGGGGCGACGGTCATCCACTTGGCGAGCACGACCTTCTGCTGATTGCCGCCGGACAGATAGCGAACCTCCTGCTCCTCGCGGGGCGGCGTGAGCCGTACACGTTCCAGCAGTTCCCGCACCCCGCTGCGGCGAGCACCACGGCCCATCGCGCGGGTCACGAGAAGGGCGTTGTCGCGCACGGACTGGCGCAGGGCCAGGCCCTCGCTCTTGCGGTCCTCGGTCACCAGGCCGACTCCGGCACGGATTCCCTCGCGGACCGAGCGCGGGCGCACCGGCGTCATCTCGCCCCGGGTGAACGGCTCGGCACCGAACAGGGCCTTGGCCAGCTCCGATCGGCCGGATCCCTGAAGCCCGGCGATGCCGACGATCTCTCCCGCGTTCAGCTTCAGGTCGATGTCGTGCAGCCGGTCGTTGCCGCCGCCGGTGACCTGGAGCCGTGTCTCCCCGACCGAGGTGGAGCGTGGCGGGAAGTACCCGTTCAGATCGCGCCCGACCATGAGGCGGACCAGATCCTCGGAGGTGACGTCCTCGGTGGCGACCGTGGTGACCAGCCTGCCGTCCTTGATGACCGTCACGTGATCGCTGAGGTCGAACACCTCGCGCAGCCGGTGAGAGATGTAGAGCACGGCGATGCCTCGCTCCTGCAAGCGCCGCACCAGCCGGTAGAGCAGTTCGACCTCGTGCTCGGCGAGCGCGGCGGTGGGCTCGTCCATCACGACGATCCGGGCATCGAGCGACAGCGCCTTGACGATCTCCACGACCTGCTGCTGAGCGACCGACAGGCGCTTGACCAGCTGCCGGGGGCCGAAGGAGTCCTCACCCAGCTCGGCGAGCAGCCGGGCGGTCGCGGTGTCCATCGCGGTCCGGTCGACCAAGCCGCGCCGTATCGGTTCCCTGCCGAGGAAGACGTTCTCGGACACGGTCCGCTCGGGCAGCAGATTGAACTCCTGGTAGATGATCGCCACGCCGGCGCGCTGGGCCTCCAGCGGATGGCCGAACGATACGCGCCGGCCGTCGATCTCGATCGTTCCCTCGTCGTGTGCGTGCACTCCGGCGAGGATCTTCATGAGCGTGGACTTGCCCGCTCCGTTCTCCCCCACAATCGCGTGGACCTCGCCCGGCACGACCGCGAGGTCGACGCCGGATAACACCCGCACGCCGAAGAAGCTCTTGCCGATGCCCGTCATGGTCAGCATCGGGCCTACTCCGCCGCGGGAACGGAAGACAGAAAAGCCCCGCGGATTCGCGTGGCGTGGTCACCCGGGGCTCTCTGGATTCTCGGCTCGGGCACGCCGTTAATACAGGTCATAAACTCGCTCCCGACCCGGCACCCCGTCTGCTTGTCAGAACTTTAGGTGCGCCGCTACATATCGCCGCGAGCGTATACATGACTTATGACTTTGGTCAAGCAAAAGACGCGTAGGGTAAAACATAAGGAAACGTCGAGTAGTAAGGAGTGCCAGTGGCTCAGGGCATGCCCGGCGGGACCGGAGCGGGATCACTGCTCTCGATCCTGCGTGACGGGCGAGCGCGTACCCGCGCTGAGCTGGTCCAGCTCACTGGTCTGTCAAGAAGCGCGGTGTCCCAGCGGATTGACGCTCTGCTGCACCAGCGCTTGATCCTGCCCGCCGAGGACACGACTCCATCGGGCGGCAGGCCCGCCACCGCCTTCTCCTTCAACCGTGAGGCCCGCGTGGTGCTCGCCGCCGACCTCGGCGTCACCCACGCCAGGATCGCCGCCAGCGACCTCGGTGGAGCGGTCCTGGCAGAACGTGCCGCCGACCTGCCCATCGACCGCGGACCTGAGCCGACGCTGAGCTGGGTTCTCGACACCTTCCGCGAATTGCTCGCCGAGTGCGGTCACCCGGCGTCGGACGTCTGCGGAGTCGGCGTCGGCCTCCCCGGCCCCGTGGACCACGAAAGCGGCACGGCGGTCAACCCACCGATCATGCCGGGCTGGGACGGCTTCCCCGTACCCGGCTGGCTCGGCGAGCGGCTCGGCGTTCCGGTGCTCGTCGACAACGACGTGAACATCATGGCGCTGGGCGAGCACTGGGCCGTCCACCCCGAGGTCGAGCATCTGATCTTCGTCAAGGCGGGCACCGGCATCGGCTGTGGCATCATCGCCGGACGCCGGCTGCATCGCGGCGCCCGAGGGGCTGCAGGGGATATCGGCCACATTCGCATACCCACCATCGACCAGGTGCAGTGCCGCTGCGGCTACATCGGCTGCCTGGAGGCCGTGGCCGGCGGCGCGGCTCTGGTCGCCCGCCTCCGCGACGCGGGGCTTGATGTCGCCGACGGCCGGGATGTCGTCCGCCTTACCAAGGAAGGCAATCCCCTGGCCATCCGCCTTGTCCGGCAGGGCGGCAGAGAGGTCGGCAGCGCGCTCGCCTCGATCGTCAACTTCTTCAACCCCACAATGATCGTGATCGGCGGCGACCTGGTCGAAGCGGGCGATCACCTTTTGGCGGGCGTCCGCGAAATGGTCTACGGCCGCTCGTTGCCACTGGCCACCCAGAGTCTCAGCATCCGTGCCAGCGAGCTCGGTGACCGGGCGGGCGTTACCGGCGCCGCTGTCATGGTCATAGAGCGCATCCTGGATCCCAAGACCGTCGATCGGTCGGTTTCCACATAACTTCCGCCGAATCAAGGGTCTTCTATGAATATTGGGCCACCCCTACGGCGAGAAAGGGGTGGCCCGTTTCCTTTCCGGTCCCGCCGCCGGCTCAGGACTGGTTGAACAGCGACAGCGTCAGCGTCGAGTGATACTCACCGGCGGCGACGTCGACCGGAGTGCGCAGGGCCAGATCGGCGTTGACCTCCGAAGTGCCGATCTCGTCCGCGGAGTTCGCGATCGACACGAGCAGCTCCTGGCCCTCCAGACCCACGGCGGGAGCGTCGCTGCCGTCGGAGATGACACTGGAGACCGGCTCACCGGCCGACACCGCCCCGGTTGAGGAGTCGGTCAGCAGGCGCGGCTTCCAGCCGAGGTATTCGGGGCCGATGGTCTTGGACGGGTCGTCGGCCGCGGTGAACTGGCCGGCCTGGCCGACGACCGCCCAGTACTCCCCATCGGGGATGTCCTCGGGGTTGCGGGTGTCGGACACCGTGACCGTCGGCAGGGTGCCGGTGAACTGGCGGGCGGCGGCGTCCGAGCCGTTCTCGGCGAGGGACACCCCGCTGTTGTCGGCGACCGTCATCGACAGCTGACCGGGCGTGGTGGTGGGCTCGATGTTCACCGACACGTCGATGCCGTCGCCGGAGCCGTCGCCGGGTCCGTCGGCCGCCATCGCGGGACCGACCACACCCGAAAGCGCCAGGCCGAGCACCGACACAGCCAGTATCCGGGTGGTTCTCTTGGTCTTCACGTGATGACTCCATCTTTTGGGAGGCATGGGGTGCGGGGCCGGCCGGCCAATCGTCCGGCCGGCCCCGGTCAGTGCTTTCAGTGCGGCGGTCAGGCGCAGCTGATCGCGTTGTAGGCGGCGTCGTAGGTCGAGGTGACCTGCTTGCCGTCGATCGTCGCGGTCCCCTTGACAGTCGCCTTGCCCGCGCCGATCTGCCCGGCACGCGCGTTGAAGGACTGGTACGCCTGCTTGCCCGGGGCCACGTCGGCCACGGTCGTCGAGCCGTACGGGGTCGACAACGTCACGCTCGCCGGCGCGTCGCCGTCGTTGACCGCCGTCACCGCCACGTACGCCGACGTGCCCACGCAGCGGGACGAGGCGGTCACGGTCAGCGGAACGCTGGGAGAGGAAACCGGGGTGAAGCCGAACCGCTGGTTGTCGTCATTGCTGCAGGTCCACTGGATCAACGCGGCGCCGTCGGCCTGGGACCTGCCGTTGATGTCGAGGCACAGGCCGCTCACCGCCGAACTGATCTGGTAGGCGTCTCCGGACGGGATGAGATAGAACCTCTGGTTGACCTGGTCGGTATTTCCGTCGGGATGGCAGGAGTACTGGACGAGCTGGGTGCCCGTCGCGGTCGAGCCGGTCGGCACGTCAAGGCACTTGCCGCTCTTGACGTTCTTGAGCTGGTAGGCGCCCGCGGTGAAGGGAATGGCCTCCCACTGCTGCTCGCCGCCCTCCGTCGCACTCATCTGAACGATCTTGGCGTCGTTGGCGGTGGAGGCGTTCTGCGGCGCGACGTACTTGCCGCTGTGCTTGGGAGAGATGGTGTACACACCCGCGGCCCCTCCTCCGACCGTGATCGTCGTGACCATGCCCGCCCACTTCTTGCCGTCGAAGCCGGAGTGGAGCCTGCAGATGACCGTCCAGGTCCCTTCCTTGTTCAAGGTGTAGGAGACCGACGGACCTCCCGGCGAGACAGGGCCCTTGGTGACCTCGAAGATGTCGCCGCCGTTCGGGTCCGGATTGCCGCCGGGCGGCACGAGCCAGACATCGTGTGGCATCCCCGCATCCGCGTTGAAGTGCCAGGTGATGGTGCCACCGAGAGCGATCTCGCAGTTGCCGGGACTCCACCCCGTGCCCATGGCGTAGATGTCGCACGTCGTGGGGAGCGTCTTGCCGCCGTCGGCCACCGTGAAGACGGCGCTCTGCGGGGCGGAGGCGTTACCGGAGTAATCGGTGGCCCGGTAGTCGACCGTGTACTTCCCCGGGTTCTTGAACGGGACCGGCGCGTCGTAGGCGGTCCACTCTCCGCCGTTGACGCGATACTCCACCTTTTCCACCCCGGCACAGCCGACATCGTTGGCGTTGAGCTTGAGGGTGGCCGAGTCGATGTAGGTGTTCTGCTGGCTGGGGTGGGCCCGGCCCTCGATCTGGTGCGACACCATCGGTGCCTGAGTGTCCTCGGCGCACGTGGTCGAGGGCTTGAACTCGATCTTGACCAGCTCCATCTTCATTGTGGAGTTGACCTGGCTGCGGCAGCAGCCGAAGGTCCAGCGCCCCATGTAGAGGGCGCCGTCGGGCCCGAACCTGGTCGGGATCACGAAGCTGCTGTTCGGCGTGCCGAAGTGGTTGACCGGCAGCCAGTCGTTGACCCGGAGCATCTGGTTGTTGTCCTCCCGCAGGCGGACCTCCTTCCAGAACCCGTTGTCTGCACCGCGGTTGGTGATCAGCCACGAGCCGTCGTAGTAGGGCGGGAAGGCGCCGGGACCGTAGCTGTCCTTGTATCGGTAGACCGGGCCGGTGACCGGCTGCATGCCCCCGGGGCCCAGGTCGCCGAAAGCCAACGGATCCTGACCGCCCGGGTTGTTGGGGTACTTGCGCCAGATCGTCGCCGGTTTCGCGGGGCCTGGGATTTCATCGAGGCCCTGGAATGTGGGTTGCGAGCTCGTGCCGCCCGGCGGAGCCCAGGCGAGGTCGGCCGGGATCTTGTCGAGCGTGCAGTCGTACTGCTGGCCGGTCGAGGAGTTGGTCTCGTAGTTCCAGCGCCACGTGGTGTTGGTCTTCGAGTTGTCGCCGACGCAGAACGGCCAGCCCTGGAAGCCGGGCCCGTCGACCAGATCCCACTCACAGGTGCCGGCCGGGGCACGGTTGGCCTGGTCCACCGAGTTGTCGTGGCAGTACTCGCCGACGACGACCGTGCCCGGGTGGGCGGGGTCGGTGTGCACCGTGAAGGGCTGCCGGAAGCCCATGGCATAGATCTCCGGCCGGGTCTTCGGGGTCCCCGGCGGGAACATGTTGCCCTTCGGGACCGTGTAGGTCTTGTCCAGGCCGGGGTCGGGGGCGCTCCCTGAGGTCGGAGGCGGAATGTCCTCGATCGGTTTGATGCGCAGGACCTTGCCGCGCAGGTCGGCGGTGTTGGCCGCCGTCTTGCGCGCGTCCCAGCGCTCGGAGGCGCGATGGTCCATCGGCGGGTAGCCGTTGTGGCCGGGCGCGTTCGGGGAGGTGTCGTCGCCGACGCCGAGGTAGAGGTTGCCCTCGGAGTCGAACACCAGGCTCGCGCCGCCGACATGGCCGGGGCCGTTGTCGGTGGGGCCGCCCGGGAAGCCTGAGGGGTTGCCCGAGATCTTCGCCTTGGGCACGCGCAGGATCTGCCGCTCATCGTAGGGATGTGCCGGGTCACCGGCTCCGCCTGCTTGTGCGGGCTCGAACGCGGTGCCGGCCTCGTTCAACGTGAAGCGGCTGATCAGGTTGTAGCCGACCGTCTGCTGGTTGCCCGTGGTCGGCCAGTCGGGGTTGCGCGGGGAGTAGTAGACGTAGATGTCGCGCTTGTCCGGTTTCGACAGGTCGAAGCCCGGCTCCAGGCTCATCCCCAGCACGCCGTCCTCGGAGTTGCCGTGGTCGGCGCGCGTCGGGATCGTCGCGACCGTGGTCGAGTTGTTCGGCGGGCCGTTCGGATCGTGCATCTTCACGTAGCCCTGGGACTGGTAGCCCGTCGTGGGGCCGATCTCGGTCCAGTAGAGCTTGCCGTCCGACGCCACGTCGAGAGCCATCGGGCCGTTCGCGTTGTCGACCAGGGTCGTGCGGGTGAAGTTCGACCAGACGGTGCCCGAGCAGTCGGTCTTGTCGCCCTCGCCGGCGACCCAGCGCACCCCTCCGACGATCTGCTTGACCAGCGGGTTGTCGCCGCCGTTCTCGCTGTAACGCACGCCGAAGTGGCCCTGCGAGGTCACCCAGCTCCGTCCGTCGTTGTAGGACCGCGGGGTGGTGGTGCCGTCCTTGACCCTGTCGCCGTCGTAGAGCTTGCACCACGTCGTGGGGTGGTCCTGGCCCATCTTCTGGCTGCCGGTGTTGTAGGTGCGCTCGTCGAAGGTCTCGAGCACGTGGTGGGTGCCCCGGACGCTGCGGACGAAGTTGTAGTGCTCGTCGGCGATCTGGTAGGTGTCGGGCAGGTCTTTGGTGGAGAGGTGGTTGTGGTCGGCGACCTGGACGGTCGCGGCGTTGCCGGTGGCCGACCCGTTCGAGTGGGCGGTCATCGTCGTGCCGATGAGGCTGTCCGGCCCGCCGTCCCACCAGTCCCACACGGAGACGCCGGCGCCGGCGTCGGTCATGTTGTGCACGGCCGCGATCCCGCCGCTGTTCTGGGTGAAGCGGATCAACGCATCGCGCTGGGCCTGGTTGAGGAGCGGTCCGGGCCGGCCGCCGCCGGCCCACGACCACGATGAGTTCAGGAACAGGATCGCGTTGTATTGGGCCAGGTTCTCGTCGGTGAAGATCCGGGGATTCTTGTTCGGGTTGTCGCAGTTGTTCGCGCCGCCACCGTTGTTGTCGCAATCCTCCCAGTCGACCTCGTAGCCCTCGGCCTCGAGAGCGGCCTGCACCACTGGGCGCCCGTTGTCGATCCCATCGGCGTGCCGGTATCCGGTCGTGCCGGTATAGATGAGGATTCTCTTGCCGTCCTCCGCCTTGGCAGGAGCCGCAAGGAAACCATTGTTGGCCAGCCCGGTGCTCGTCGCAGGGGCAGCAGCAGCCTGGGGGGTGCTCTTCGCTTGGGCAGTGGTCGCCGGGGTGAGTATCTGAGCCCCGAGAGCGACCGTAGTCAGCGCGATCAGAGAACGCCTCACACTCCGCGCGGGCAGCGCGGCGTTCCGCATACCACTCACTTCCTCTCCCAATGCGGCGGCGACAGCCCCGCGGCCGGAGCAATATGGTTCGACCGCCCGAGGTTCAGACGTAGCGTCTGCACCTTTTGTCCATGTGTCAAGAACTTTCGCCTCGAAATCCAAAAAGTTGACGGCCGATCAGCCGTAGATTCCTTCGTCAAGAGCGTTAGTTGTCTTGATCCAGACGGTTTCGTCAGTTAGCGTCCCCGCTATGAGCGGTCAGAGGGTTCACCGGCGGCTTCTCAGCGTCGCTGCGGCCACAGTGTCGATCACCGTCGGAGCACTGGCTCTGGCGGGATGCAGCGACGATTCCGGGGAGGCGACGGCCAAGGGGCGCGACCTGACCGCGCTTCAATGCCCGATGGTGGAGACCGAGCAGAACGGGCTCGACCAGTACAGGCCCGCGAAGAACGCCTTCGATACGGCGGAGCTGCTCGGCTTGGAGCTCGCTGAGGCGCGCGAGAAGGCGGCCCGTCACAACTGCGAGATCATCGTTTCGCGCGAAGACGACAAGAGCCGGCCCGTGCCGATAGAGATCGACCCGACGAGGATCTACGTCTACATCGCGCATGGCGTCGTCAGCCAAATAGAGGGGGTCGGTGGCGGTCTCTAAGGTCGGCGACCCGATGCGACTTCTCACCAGGGCTTCCGTGATCGCCGCCGGCCGGCGGTCACGGTGGGTCGTGATCGCCGTGTGGCTCGCGCTCGCGATGCTCGCGGTGCCGCTACAAGCCAAACTCAGCGAGCGTGCCGCCGACGAGAGCGAGACCTTCCTCGTCCGGGGATCGGAGTCGGCGGCGGTCAAGCGGATCATCGACGAGCGGTTCCGGCGCGGCAGCGAGACGGCGGCGGTGATCGCCTACTTCCGCGAGAGCGGGATCACCGCGGACGACGGACGGCGCGCCGACACCGACGCCCTCGCGCTGTGCCGGTCCGGCGCGATCCCGAACTTGACGATGGTCGCCACCCCGTACCAACGCGCGTGCGGCGAGACCGATCCGCTCGACATGAGCTCGGGCGGTTCGCTGCTCACCTCACCCGACGACACCGTCATCCTGAGCACGGTCCTGATGACCGATGACTCGACGCCCGACGTCGAGCAGGCGGTCGCGGCGATCCGCGAGGTGGTCCCGCCGGCCACCGGCGACGAGAGCGGATTGAGGGCCTTCGTGACCGGCCGTGCCGGCTTCGAGGCCGATCGGCAAGCCGCGCTCGGAGGGATCAACGGAACCCTTTTGGCGGTCACTGTCGCCGTACTGCTGCTCCTGCTGCTCGTGACCTACCGCTCGCCGCTGGTCGCTCTGGTGCCGCTGGCCGTCGTCGCCCTCGCCTATCTGGTCACCTCCGGCCTCGCCTACGGCCTTGTCGCCGCCGGCCTCACCGAGGTCAGCGGCCAGACGACCTCGATCCTGGTCGTGCTGATGTTCGGTGCGGGCACCGACTACTGTCTGCTGATCGTGGCGCGGTTTCGCGACGAGCTGCGCCGGACGCGGGACGCCGAGGAGGCGATGGTCGCCGCCGCCCAGCGCACCGCCCCAGCGATTCTCTCCGCCGGAGCAATCGTCGCCGGCACGATGATGGTCCTCGCCCTTGCCGACTTCAACGCCACACGTGAGATGGGCCCGATCCTCGCCCTCGGTGTCGCGATCATGGTCTGTGCCGGCCTGACGCTCCTGCCCGCGGTGCTCATCGCCCTCGGGCGACGGGCGTTCTGGCCCGCGGTTCCCCGCCTCGAGCCCGAGTCCGCAGCCGCGGTCACGTTCTGGGGGCGCGTCGCGGGCCTCGTTCACGCACGCCCGGGAGTGATCGCCGCGGCGGTCACCGCCGTCCTCGCTGCGGGCGCGCTGGCCGGCCTCGGCGCGCGTCCGGCGCTCGACTTCTCCGAGTCCTTCCGCGAGGCGCCGGACTCGGTCCGCGGCCAGCAGGTGATCCGCGACCATTTCATCCCCGGCCGGTCGGCACCGCTTCGCATCGTCGTGGCCGCCGAGGTAGGCGGGAAGGTCCAGAGCGCTCTCACCGAAGGCACGCACACACCGGTCGCCGACATGCACGCGGTGGCGAGGTCGGTCAACGTGGACGACGACTCCCCGATGCTCATCTTCGACGCGGACCTGCGGATGGATCCGTTCTCGGAGCAGTCCACCGACGCCGTCCCGGCGCTGCGCGAGGTCGCCGAGCGCGCGGCCGGCGGCCAGACCGTCCTGATCGGCGGGACCGTGGCCGAAAACTACGATGCCCGCCAGGCACTCGGCCGTGACACCAGGCTGATCGTCCCGGTCAGCCTTGCCCTGATCCTCGTCGTCCTCGCTGTGCTCCTGCGCGCGGTGGTGATGCCGCTCTACGTGATCGCGACCGTGATCCTCTCCTTCGGCTTCGCCCTCGGCGTCGGCTCCCTCATCTTCACCCACCTCCTGGGCCAGCCGGCCTCGGACCCGAATCTGCCGATATACGCGTTCATCTTCCTCGTCGCCCTGGGCGTCGACTACAACGTGTTTCTCCTCAGCCGGATCAGCGAGCGGCGTCGGCAGCACGAAACCCGCCGTGCGGTGACGGAGGCCCTTGAGCGGACCGGTGGCGTGATCACCTCCGCCGGCCTCGTGCTCGCCGCCACCTTCGCCACTTTGATGGTGATTCCGATGGAGGCGCTGTTTCAGATCGGCTTTGTGGTCACCCTGGGCCTGCTCGCCGACACCTTCCTCGTCCGGGCCCTGCTCGTCCCCGCTCTCGCGACGATGCTCGGCGAGCGGAACTGGTGGCCGTTCAAGCAGACCGCTACCCCGGACTGACGTCGCCGGTGCCGTGACCCAGGCGCTGCGAGATCCACCAGCGCACGGCCGCGGCGGCGGTCTGCGGCGGCACCTGGTGCCCGCCGCGGAACTCCTCGTACGTCACCTCGTAACCGCTCTCCCTCAGCTCGGGCACGAGGCGCCTGCTGCATTCGTCGATCGGCAGCACGCGGTCGGAGACGCCGTGCGAGACGAAGATCCGGGGTCGGCCGTGCCGGATCATCGGCGCCATGAACCCCGGGGAGAACGCGAGCACGGCCCGGAACAGGTCGCCGTTGGCCAGTCCCAGCGACAGCGCGTAGGAGGCGCCGTCGGAGAACCCGGCCACGGCCACCTCGCCGACGGCGACGGCCGTGCGGGAGAACGCCTCCTCCAGCGCGGCGTCGATCCTGGAGACGTCCGCGCCGTAACCGCCGACGATGACGTCCCAGGTGGCGGAGACGGCCTGCGGCGCGAGCAGCAGCACGCCGGGATCCGACGCCTGCGGGAGCAACCACTCCAGCGCCTGCTCCGCCGTGCCGCCCGCGCCGTGCAGCACGACGGCGAGCGGTAGCGGCCCGGCCGCCCGGGCGGGCGGTACGGACAACAGGGCGCGCCCGTCCAGGCGGTGCACCCCCGGCTCGGGAGAGGACGCCGTCCGTGCGAGGGCCACGGGGCGGGCGGACAACCGGCCGTGCCGCACGCCCTCCTCGGGCCCCGGATGGGGCCGGCTCCGCTCCGGCGTGCCCATCGGCCTCACCCCCCCGCCCAGGGTCTACCCCTCCTGCCCGCGGGTCACCGCGGATAAGGCCCGGCTTCAGCCGCGCGCCGCGGCGATCACCTCCGCGACCAGCGCGGGCGAGGTGACCCGGCGGACGTACTCGGGCTGGCGCAGCTCGCCGCCCATGAAGGGATACGGGTTGCGGTGGACGGCCGGGCTGGGCTCGTCGACCAGGGCGGCGAAGTGGACCTCCCTGGCCCCGGTCGCCTCGACCACCCGGCTCACGTTGCGCGGGGTGATGCCGCCTCCCGGCATGACGACCAGCCGGTCGCCCGCCCGCCGCACCAGTTCGGCGATCAGCGGCGCGCCCTCCAGGGCCGAGCTGTCCTGGCCGGAGGTGAGCACCCGGTCGATTCCCAGGCCGGCCAGCGTCTCCAGCGCGGCGAACGGGTCGGCCGTCATGTCGAAGGCCCGGTGGAAGGTGACCGAGAGCCCGCCGGCGGCGTCGATCAGCCGCTTGGCCACCTCGGTGTCCACCTCCCCCGCCGGAGTGAGCACGCCGATCACGACGCCCTGCGCCCCGGCGTCCCGCACCGCCGCCACGTCGCGGACCATGGCCGCGACCTCGTGCTCGTCGTAGACGAAGTCGCCGCCGCGCGGCCGGATGATCACGTGGACCCGGATCGCCGACACCGCCGCCAGCGTGGCCTCGACCGTGCCCAGGGTGGGCGTCAGGCCGCCCTCGAAGAGCGCGGAGCACAGCTCCACGCGGTGCGCGCCCGCGCGCTCGGCGGCCAGCGCCCCGGCCGTGCTGTCGATGCAGATCTCGTACGTCAGGCTCATGTCTCCCCCTCGGAAAGCTGCCGCTCAGAAAACAGCCGCTCAGAAAACAGCACTGATCTCGCCGACCGGGACTCCCCCGCCCAGCACGGGAACGGTCGTGAACTCGGCCGCCGCCGAGACGTCCGCGCCGGCGGCCCGCAGCGCCGCGAGCGCGATCGCGGTCGTCGCCCGGGGTCCGCCGTCGATCGCCTTGACGGCCGCCGCGTGCCCGGAGGCGAGCGCCACGACCAGCACCCCCTCGGCGCCGCCCTTCACCACGGCCCCGGGCAGCGCCCGCATCAGGCGGGTGTTCACGTGGCCGGTCCCGCCGACGTACTCCGGGTGCGCGCGCATGGCGTCGGCGACCGCGCGCGGCGGCGTCCCCTGCGCGGACACGACCATGGCACGAACCGCGCGGGCCAGGCCGGTCAGCGAGATCCCGAACAGCGGGGCGCCGCAGCCGTCGACGGCGACGTGGGCGGCCTTCTCCCCCGACAGCTCCTCCACCACCGCCCTCACCCGTTCCTGCACGAAGTGGCCGGGGTCGAGATAGGTGGCGGTGGGCGCGCCCGCGGCCACGGCGGCGGCGAGCATCGCGGCGTGCTTGCCCGAGCAGTTCATCCGCTCCCGCGACGGCCCGAGGCCCGCCCGGACCAGGGCCTGCCGGGCGGCCTCGTCCTCCGGCCAGTCCAGTGGGCAGCCCAGGTCGCCGAAGCCGAGCCCGGCCTCGGCGAGCATTCCGGCCACGAGCCGCACGTGGAAGTCCTCCCCCGTGTGGCTGCCCGCGGCGATCGCGAGCGCGGGGCCCTGCAGGTGGGCCCCGGCGAGCAGGCAGGCGAGGGCCTGGAACGGCTTGGCCGACGAGCGCGGCAGCACCGGCGCGTGCACCGGGCCGCGCGCGACGGCGACCTCGCCACCCGCCGACAGCGCGACCGCGCTGCCGAAGTGCACGCTCTCCACGAAACCGGACCGCACGACCTCCGCGAGCGGGGCGTATTCAGCGAGGGACACGAGTGATCTTCCTCCTGCGCGCGCCGCCCCTGCCCGCCACGGAGCGGTCGAGGGAACGGGCGAGCGCGGACAGCGACGCGTTGACCACGAGGTAGACCAGCGCGACGACGATGTACGTCTGGATGAGCAGGCCGTTGTAGTTGGCCAGGACCTTGCCGCTGTAGAGCAGCTCGGCGTAGCTGACGACGAAGCCGAGCGAGGTGTCCTTCAGCAGGCCGACCGACTGGCTGACGATCGAGGGCAGCACCCTTCTGGCCGCCTGCGGCAGCACGACCAGGCGCATCGACTGCCCGTGGGTGAGCCCGAGGGCCAGGGCGGCCTCTCCCTGCCCCCGCTCCACGGACATGATCCCGGCCCGGAAGACCTCGGCGAACAGCGCCGCGTTGGACACGGCCAGCGGCGCCACGAGCTTCCAGAACAGCGGAAGGTCCAGGCCGTACCTCGGCAGCGCGAACAGCACGAGGTAGACCAGCAGCAGCGCCGGGATCGTCCGCACGGCCTCGACGTACGCCGCGGACGGCAGGCGGACCGCCCGGCGCCGCGACAGCCGTCCGAGCGCGAGGGCGATCCCGGCCGCCATCGCGAGCGCGGCGGACACGACGGCGGCCAGCGCCGTGGACCACAGCCCGCCGAGCAGGTAGCGCCACATCGGCCAGGTCGCGTACGGCTGCCAGCGCTCGGCGGCGAGCTGCCCGTTGGCGGCGAACTGGCGCACGGCCAGGGCCAGCAGGGCGAGCAGCACCAGCACGCCCGCGACGGTGGCGAGGCGGATGCGGCGGCGGGCGCGCGGGCCCGGCTCGTCGAACAGCAGGTTGCTCATCGCGCCACCGCCAGCCGCCGTTCGAGCCGCCCGGTCACGAACCCGGCGCAGGCGGCGATCGCGGCGTACGCCAGGCCCGCCCCCACGAAGATCGGGATCGGCTGTGCCTCCAGAAGGTTCACCCGGTTGGCGGCGGCGGTCAGCTCGACCACGCCGACGGCCGCCGCGAGCGAGGTGTTCATCGTGAGCGCGATGAAGATGTTGCCGATCGGCTGCACGACCGTGCGCAGCGCCTGCGGCAGCACGACGTGGCGCAGCGACTGGCCGAACGTCAGCCCCAGCGCCCGGGCGGCCTCGCCCTGACCCGAGGAGATCGCGTTGACGCCCGAGCGGAGGGCCTCGGCGATGTAGGCGCCCTCGTACAGCGCGATCACCACGACGGCCGTGGTGGTCAGGCCGGCCTTGAGCCCGATCTCGGGCAGGCCGAAGACCGCGAGCACGAGCAGCACGAGCAGCGGGAGGTTCTGCAGGGTCTCGACGTAGACCGTCGCGACCGCGCGCAGGACCGGGACCGGCCCGACCCGCATCGCCACGATCACGAGCCCCACGACCGCGGCGCCGGCGAACGACGCCACGGTCATCTGGAGGGTCACGACCAGCCCCTGCCAGAACTCGGGCAGGTGATCAAGCAGCGCCGACATCAGGAACCCGGCACCGACCCGATCTCGGGCGGCGTGGGAGCCTCGCCCTGCACGACCGTGCCGAGGGAGTTCTTCCAGATGTCCTGCCAGACGCCGTTCGCCTGGATCTTCTTCAGCCAGTCGTTGACGAACGACTTGAACTGGTCGTCGGCGTGCTTGAGGCCGATGCCGTACGGGTCCTGGGTGAACGGCTTGGTCACGACCTGCAGCTCGGGGTCCTTCTTGGCATCGGCGACCAGCAGCGTCTCGTCCTGCACGTAGGCCACGCCGCGGTCCTGCTTGAGCGCCTGGACGCACTCGGGGTCGCCGCCGAAGGTGATGATCTTCGCCTGCGGCGCGAGCTTCTTGATCTCGGGAATCGCCGGCGTGTTGGCCCCGGCGATGACGGTCTTGCCGTTCAGGTCCTGCGGCGAGGAGATCCCCGTCGTGCCCTTCTTGACCGCGATGGACAGGCCCGAGGAGTAGTACGGCCCGGCGAAGGAGACCTGCTCGGCCCGCTCCGGCGTGATCGTGTAGGTCTGGAAGACCACGTCGACGGTGCCGTTGCTCAGCAGCGCCTCGCGGGTCTCGGACGCCGCGTTGACGATCTTCACCTTCGGCTGCCCGATGATGTACTTGGCCAGAGCCTTGCCGAGGTCGGCGTCGAAGCCCTCCACCTCGCCGGTGGCGGGGTTCTGCTGGGACAGCAGCGGCGCGTCGAGCGAGCCGCCGACGATCAGCTCGCCGCGCTGCTTGATCTTCTCCATCGTCGAGCCGGGCAGGATGTCCGCGGCGGCGGCCACCGGAGCCTTGGCGAGCACGCCGCTCCCGCCGCCCTCGCTCGGGGCCGCGCCCGGCACGGCGGAGCTCGCCGAGTCCGTCCCGGCACAGGCCGTCAGGCCGGCCATCGCCACGGCGGCGACAGCGGCCACCCGCTTAATGGACACCATCGGGGTCCACCATCCTTTGCGATCAGTGCGTGAGTACCTTGGCCAGGAAGTCCCTGGCCCGATCGGTTCGAGGCGAGTCGAAGAAGGCGTTCGGCTCCCCCGTCTCGACGATCCGGCCGCCGTCCATGAACACCACGCGGTCGGCCGCGCGGCGCGCGAACCCCATCTCGTGGGTGACGACGACCATGGTCATGCCGTCGGCGGCCAGGCCCGTCATCACGTCGAGGACCTCGCCGACCATCTCCGGGTCGAGCGCCGAAGTGGGCTCGTCGAAGAGCATGGCCTTGGGCCGCATGGCGAGCGCGCGGGCGATGGCCGCGCGCTGCTGCTGCCCGCCCGACAGCCGCGCGGGCTGCTTGCCGGCCTGCTCGGCGATGCCGACCCTGGCCAGCAGCTCGTGGGCGGTCCGCTCGGCCTCGGCGCGGCTCACGCCGCGCACCTTCATCGGCGCGAGCATCACGTTCTCCAGCACGGTCTTGTGCTGGAAGAGGTTGAAGTTCTGGAAGACCATCCCCACGTCGGCCCGCAGCCGGGCCAGCGCGCGGCCCTCCGCGGGCACGGGCACCCCGTCCACGAGGATCTCGCCCGAGTCCGCCGCCTCCAGCCGGTTGAGGCACCGGCACAGCGTCGACTTGCCGGACCCGGAGGGGCCGATCACCACCACGACCTCGCCGCGCGCCACGTCGAGATCGACGTCGTGCAGCACGTGGTGCTCACCGAACCACTTGTTGAGGCCTCGTACCCGAATCATCGCCATCTTCCTTCGAAATCGAAGTTATGGCGGACCGTAATGGATGATTCTGGTCGAAGTCAACGCGTTGGCGCACTAAGTCACGTCGTGGTATCTCTTACCTCCATGCCAGGTAAAGAGAGGTTGCCGGTGCGGGGGGCGCAGGGCGACCTCCTGCGCCTCGTCGCCGCCGGCCACGCCGAGTCGCGGGCGGAACTCGCCCGCCTGTCCGGCCTGGCGGCCTCCAGCGTCTCGCTGCGCGTCGAAGAACTGATCGGCAGCGGGCTGCTGGTGGAGGAGGGCGCGGGCACCTCCCGCGGCGGCCGGCGGCCACGCCGGCTGCGGCTCAGCCCCAGCGCGGGACTGCTCGCGGTCGCCGATCTGGGCGCCCACCACGCGCGCCTCGGCCTCCTCGACCTCAGCGGCACCCCGCTGGTGGTCGAGGAGCGCCCCTGCGAGATCGCGGACGGCCCCGAGGCGACCATCGACTGGATGGCCGGCGCGTTCGAGGACCTGCTGGCCGCGCACGGCCCGCCCGGGGTCCCGCTGCGCGGGGTCGGCACGGGCATCCCCGGGCCGGTGGACCCGGGGACCGGCCGGGTCGTCGCGCCCTCGCGCATGCCCGGCTGGAACAACTTCCCCGTAGCGGAGCGCCTCGGCGCGCACTTCGACCTGCCGGTGCTCGTGGAGAACGACGCCAACCTCATGGCGGCCGGGGAGGCCAGGTCGTGGCCGAAGTGCGAGACGCTGATGGTGCTCAAGGCCGGCAGCGGCATCGGCTGCGGTGTGATCGTGAACGGCACGCTCCACCGGGGGCGGGGCGCGGCCGGGGACATCAGCCACGTGCGGGTCAGGAGCGACTCGTCGGTCACCTGCTCCTGCGGCCACGACGACTGCCTTGAGGCCTACGCCAGCGGCGCGGCCCTCATGAGCGTGCTCAACGAGCAGGGCATCGAGGTGCGGCGGCCGGCCGACGTCGTCGCACTGGTGGAGGACGGGGTGCCCGAGGCCACCGCCCTCGTCCGCAACGCCGGCCGGCTCATCGGCGAGGTGCTGACCGTGCTGGTCAACTTCATCAACCCCGACGCGATCGTGGTCGGGGGCAGCCTGTCGCCGGCCGAGCCGCTGATCGCGTCGATCCGCGCGGCCGTGTACGAGCGGTGCCTGCCGCTGGCCACCCGCGACCTGGAGATCTCCACCACGCGGTCGGGGCCCGACGCCGCCCTGCTCGGTGCCGGATCCCTGCTGCTCGACGCCGTGCTCGCCTGAACACCGATCCTGAACGGACAGCCGTACGTGACCCGATACTGCCTCTTCGACCTCGACGGCACGCTGACCGACCCCGAGACCGGCATCGTCGCGTCGCTGCGGCACGCCCTGTCCGCGGTCGGCATCGCGGAGGTGGAGCACGAGCGGCTCCGCACCATGATCGGCCCTCCCCTTCCGGAGGGACTCCTCCTGCTCGGCGTGCCGCCGGAGCGTCTGGACGAGGCGATCCACGCGTACCGCGAGCGCTACACCGACGGGATGTACGAGAACGAGGTCATCGAGGGGATCCCCGCCGTGCTGGAGGCGCTCGTCGCCGACGGCTGGACCCTGGCGGTGGCGACCTCGAAGCCGGCCGTCTACGCGGAGAAGATCCTGGTGCACTTCGGGCTCGACGGCTTCTTCGCGTACGTGGCCGGGGCGACGCTCGACGGGTCACGACGGCACAAGGCGGACGTCGTCCGGCACGCGCTCGACGTCCTCGGCGCCCCGCCCGAGGCGGCCGTCATGATCGGCGACCGCAGGGAGGACGTCGCCGGCGCGGCCACCTGCCGGGTGCGGAGCATCGCCGTCACCTGGGGGTTCGGCGAGGTGGCCGACTTCGCCGATCCCGGCCTCGTCGCCGTGGTCGACACCCCCGAACGCCTTCTCGATGTGCTCTCCCAAACGGCCATCCCTGAAATGGATACGCCCGGCGGGTCGTAACGCACGAATACGCCAGCGTACGAGGCGAAATCGCCTTGACGTGATCGGGGTGGACATGGCTAGATCACTGTCGTGATCATCACATTCCCTCGGAAACGTCCCAGTCGTTCCAGCACATCGGAATCAGGAATTCCCGGGCGCTCGTCGCCCCGCGAAGAGAGCGGCGGATTCCATAAGTCGTCAATCACCCGGCTGCTGGCCTGCCTCGCAACCACTTTGGCGGTGACAGCCGGCCTTTTTGTCGTGCACGCACCGGCCGCCTCGGCCGCCGACATCACGACCGACCTGGGCATCACGAGCGGCGGTGACGTGGTCGCGGGCGGAGGAAAGGCCTTCATCGCCGGGGGCGACCGAATTCTTGTCGTCAATGCCAACGGCACGCCCAACGCCACCATCGCCGGGCTGTCCGGTGCGCTGGGCCTTGCCATCGCGCCGAACGGCACACGGCTGTATGCGGCGCTACGCGATTCGAACGAGGTTGCCGTGATCGACACCGCCAGCCTCGAAATCATCCGGCTGATCAGCCTGGCCGAATACCCATGCCCGACCAACTTGGCACTGTCGGGCACACGGCTCTTCGTGGGATATGGGTGCGACCAATGGGATGGCGGTGTCGTCCGCATCGACACGTCGTTCGGACACGCATCACGACTGACCCCGGTGGCATCGACCTATGCCAGCCCCAAGGTCGCCGCCGCCGGAAACACTCTGGTGGTCGGCGACTCGGGGCACTCCCCGGCCAGCCTGACGGTGTACGACGTAATCAGGTCCCAAGCTACTCTGCGCGGCATCATCGACGGCTACGACTACGACACGGGCTTCCTGGGAGACCTCGCCATCACACCGGACGGCTCGACGGTCATCGCGACATTCCTCGATTCGCACGAATACTTCGCCTGGGACACGAGCGGCCTCCAGAAGGTCCGCGCCTACGGCCCGGATCCGACCGCCGGCTACTACTTGCCGGTCGTCGCGGTCAGCCCGGACGGAACTCTCGTCGCGGGCGGACGCGGGACCAAGTCAGGACTGGGCATGACCCTGTACGACAGCGCGACGGCGGCCCCGGTCCACACCGGCACGCTCACCGAGCATGGCGGTCGGATGGACCTGCGGAGTCTCACCTTCTCGAATAACGACCTCTTCGCAACATGGAGAGACGTGGATAGCGAGGAGCTGCACCTGTGGCGGCTGGAAACCGGCACGCTCCCGGCATCCACGTTGACCCTGACGGCTCCGTCCACCGGGACCGGGACCGGGGCCGACATACTCACCCTGACCGGCCGGCTCACGCTGCCCGACGGGTCGGCTCCGGGCGAGCAGCCGCTTTCGGTGACCCGCTACGTGAACGACAGCGCCGCACTCACCCGCGAAGTGACGACCGCGGAGGACGGCACGTTCACCTTCGCAGACAGGCCGAGAAGCGCTGGGGTGATCAGATACGACGTGATCTGGAACGGCAGTCCGACCGTGCACTGGAGCACCGCCTCGGCGACCGTCACCTTGGTCAAGGCAGCGTCGTCGATCACCCTGTCCGGACCGGAGACGGGCATCGTCGGCACACAACTCAAGTTCAGCGGGGTGCTCTCCCAGGGTGGTCAACCCGTGGGTTCCACCACCAAGTTGAGGGTCCTGCGCGAGGTCACCAACAGCAGGGGCACCGTGGTAACCGCGCTGCCGTCCGTGTCCACGATCATCTTCGACGGACGATTCCGCTTCATGGATACACCCACCGAGGCGGGCGAGTATTCGTATCGCGTTGAGTTCGACGGCGACCGGGCGAGCCTGCCGACGACGGCCACCCTCGATATGACGGTCGAAGAAGCGCCGCAGGAATGACCGGCACGGCAACCGGACAAGATCGATCAGGGGAGGCTCCCCCACGGACGCCGTCGCGTCCGCCCCTCCCCCGGCTCTGACGATGCGCGGCGGCCTCGGCCTGTCTCCCAACAGGCCGAGGCCGCCGCCTCCGATCTCTAGGCCACCTGGTTCGCCGGGGCGGCGGCCGCGAGGCGGACGGCGTTGGCAGCGGCGTCGTCGATCTCACGCTGCGCGGCGAGGTCGGCCTCCACGCCGGAGCGGTAGGCGTCGATCTCCGCGCGCATCCGGTCGTCGTCCCAGCCGAGGACGGGCGCGATCAGCGCGGCGACCTCGGGGGCCGCCGCGAGCCCGTGGTCCCGCTCCTCGATGAAGACCCGGGTGCGCCGGACCAGGACGTCCTCCAGGTGCAGCGCCCCCTCGTGCGTGACCGCGTACACGGCCTCGGCCTTGAGGTAGCCCTCCGCGCCGGGGATCGGCTCGCCCAGGCCGGGATCGGCCTCGACCAGCGCGAGCACCTCCTCGACGCAGGAGCCGTACCGGCCGAGCAGGTGCTCGACGCGCGCGACGGGCAGCCCCGCGCGCCCGGCGAGACGGCGCCTGTTGTTGCGCAGCGCCTCGAACCCGGCGGCCCCGAGGACCGGGACGCGGTCGGTGACCGACGCGGGCACCTTCTGGCCGAGGCCGGCCACCGCGACGTCGACGGCGTCCTTGGCCATCACGCGATAGGTGGTGTACTTGCCGCCCGCGACGATGACCAGGCCGGGCTCGGGCCGGATGACCGCGTGCTCCCTGGACAGCTTCACGGTCGGCGACGACGACCCCGACCCGCCCAGCAGCGGGCGCAGGCCCGCGTAGACGCCTTCGATGTCGTCGTGGGTGAGCGGCGTCCGCAGCACGGCGTTGACGTGCTCCAGGATGTAGTCGATGTCGGCCCGGGTGGGGGCCGGCTCGACCTTGTCCAGGTCCCAGGGGGTGTCGGTGGTGCCGACGATCCAGTGCGGGCCCCAGGGGATGACGAACAGCACGCTCTTCTCCGTGCGCAGGATCAGCCCGGTGTCGAGCCGGATCCGCTCCCTCGGCACGACGAGGTGCACGCCCTTGGACGCCTGGACCGTCACCGACCCCCGGGAGCCCGGCGACGCTCCCGCGAGCCGCTGGATCTCGTCGGTCCAAACGCCGGTGGCGTTGATCACCTGACGGGCCCTGACCCGCAGCTCGGCGCCGCCCTCCAGGTCGCGCACCACCGCGCCGGTGACCCGTGCCCCTCCGTCCGGCAACTCGTCGCGCAGGAACCCGGTGACCTTCGTGCGGGTGGTGACGCAGGCGCCGTACTGCACGGCCGTGCGGGCCACCGTCATCGTGAAGCGGGCGTCGTCGACCTGGGCGTCGTAGTACTTGATCGCCCCTACGAGCGCGTCGCTGCGCAGGCCGGGTGCCTCGCGCAGAGCCCGGCTGTGGCTGAGCTGGCGGTGCCGCGGCAGCACGCGGGCGCCGCCGAGCGTGTCGTAGAGCAGCACGCCCGCGCCGACGTAGCCGCGCTCCCAGACGCGGTGACGCAGCGGGAACAGGAACGGCACCGGACGCACCAGGTGCGGGGCCAGCCGGGTCACCAGCAGGCCCCGCTCCCTGAGCGCCTCCCGCACCAGCCGGAAGTCGAGCTGCTCCAGGTAGCGCAGCCCGCCGTGGATCAGCTTGCTCGACCGGCTCGACGTGCCGGCCGCGAGGTCACGGGCCTCCACCAGCGCGACGGACAGGCCACGCGAGACCGCGTCGAGCGCGACCCCGGCGCCGACCACCCCGCCGCCGACGACCAGGACGTCGAACTCGTCCTCGGCCAGCCTCCGCAGCGCCGCCTCCCGAGCGCGGGGACCCATGGGTACAGACATATCGGTGTTGACTCCCTCGTTCTTGTCAGCGGCCCGGTTCTGTCGGGCGGCTCAGTCGACGTCGACCCAGTCGAGTGTCCGCTGGACGGCCTTGCGCCATCCGGCGTAGCCGCGCTCGCGCTGCTCGTCGCTCCAGGTGGGCTCCCAGCGGCGGTCCTCGTGCCAGTTGCGCTTGAGGTCGTCGGTGGACTTCCAGAAGCCCACGGCGAGCCCGGCGGCGTACGCGGCGCCGAGCGCGGTGGTCTCGGCGACCACCGGACGCGACACCGGGACGCCGAGGATGTCGGCCTGCATCTGCATGCACAGCTCGTTGGCCGTCACGCCGCCGTCCACCCGCAGCACGTCGAGGACGACGCCGGAGTCCTGCTCCATCGCGCCGACCACGTCCTTGGTCTGGTAGCAGATCGATTCGAGCGTGGCGCGGGCCAGGTGGGCGTTGGTGTTGTAGCGGGACAGGCCGACGATGGCGCCGCGGGCGTCGGAGCGCCAGTAGGGCGCGAACAGGCCGGAGAACGCGGGCACGAAGTAGACGCCGCCGTTGTCCTCGACCTGCCGGGCGAGCGCCTCGCTCTGCGACGCCCCCGAGATGATGCCGAGCTGGTCGCGCAGCCACTGCACCGCGGAGCCGGTGACCGCGATCGACCCCTCCAGGGCGTACACGGGCTTGGCGGAGCCGAACTGGTAGCAGACCGTGGTGAGCAGGCCGTGCTGGGAGCGCACGAGCTCGGTGCCGGTGTTGAGCAGCAGGAAGTTGCCCGTGCCGTAGGTGTTCTTGGCCGTGCCGGGCTCGAAGCAGACCTGGCCGACGG
Source organism: Microbispora rosea (assembly GCF_900156315.1). Lineage (GTDB taxonomy): Bacteria > Actinomycetota > Actinomycetes > Streptosporangiales > Streptosporangiaceae > Microbispora > Microbispora rosea. The sequence goes on from NZ_FTNI01000033.1 coordinate 97,722, forward strand.
TCGCGGCCTGCTGGTCGCCGAGGTCGCCCGCGAGGGGGACCTCGCCGCCGAGCGGGCCGCCGGCGCGGGTCACGCCGTACAGGTCGGGGTTGGAGGAGGGCCGGATCTCGGGGAGCATCTGACGGGGCACGCCGAAGAACGACAGCAGCTCGTCGTCCCAGTCGAGCGTCTCCAGGTTCATCAGCATCGTGCGGCTGGCGTTGGTCGGGTCGGTGACGTGGACGCCGCCGTCGACGCCGCCCGTCAGGTTCCACAGCAGCCAGGTGTCGGTGTTGCCGAAGATCGCGTCACCGCGCTCGGCGGCCTCACGCACGCCGGGGACGTTCTCCAGGATCCACTGGATCTTGCCGCCCGAGAAGTAGGTGGCGGGCGGCAGGCCGGCCTTGCGCCGGATCACCTCGCCCTTGCCCTCCCGATCCAGGGCCGAGGCGATGCGGTCGGTGCGGGTGTCCTGCCAGACGATGGCGTTGTAGTAGGGCCGGCCGGTGCGCCGGTCCCAGACGACGGCGGTCTCGCGCTGGTTGGTGATGCCGAGCGCCGCGAGGTCGGAGGCGTGCAGGCCCGCGGTCCGCATCGCGGTCTCGATCACCGCCCGGGTGCGCTCCCAGATCTCGGTCGGGTTGTGCTCGACCCAGCCCGCCTGCGGCAGGATCTGCTGATGTTCCAGCTGGTGGCGGGCGACCTCGTTGCCGCCGTGATCGAAGATCATGAAACGGGTGCTGGTCGTCCCCTGGTCGACCGCGCCGACGTAGTCTGCCATTCTCGTTGCGCCTCTCGTTTCGGTGAGGTGGACGTTGCTGGTCTCGGCCCCGGGGATGATCAGCCGGCCTGCGCGGCGGGCTCCGGCGTGCGGCCGGGCTCCGACGCGTCCGTACGCGGCAGGAAACGGGCGACCAGGAGCTGGTAGAGCCCGGCGCCGATGACGCCGCCGACCAGAGGGCCGATGATCGGCACCCAGAAGTAGAGCCCACCGTACTGGTCGCGGAACGCCGAGCCGTACCCCGTGAAGAACGAGGCGAGGCGCGGGCCGAAGTCGCGGGCGGGGTTGATGGCGTAGCCGGCGTCGGTCCCCCACGCCATGCCGATCGCGACCACGAGCAGGCCGACGATGACCGGCGCGAGGTTGGCGAGCGGCGCGGAGTTGCGCTCGTCGGAGATCGCGAAGATCAGGAACAGCAGGATCGCCGTGCCGATGATCTGGTCGCGCAGCGCTCCCCACTGGGTGACCGGCAGCGTGCCGTTGCCGGGGAGGGTGGAGAAGACCCCCTGCGTCTTGATCGTGTGGCCGGGGTCGACCTTGGCCAGGACCTCGGCGTAGTTCCACCGGACGAGCAGCGCCGCCACGAAGGCGCCCGCGGTCTGCGCCAGCGCGTACGGCAGGACCTTCCGCCAGGAGAAGTCCTTGAAGACCGCGAGGGCGACCGTCACGGCCGGGTTGAGGTGGGCGCCGCTGATGCGGGCGGCGGTGTAGACCCCGAGGGTCACCCCCAGCCCCCACGCCCACGCGATGCTGTCGTGGTCGCCGATGCCGCCCGCCACCACCTGGGCGACCACCCCGACGCCGAACAGGATGAGGATCGCCGTGCCCGCGAACTCGGCCGCGAGCTCACCCGCAAGTGGATTGAGTAGCCGCCGGTCGCTTCGCCCTTCCGCCATGTGTCTCCTCCTTGACCACGCCCGTCACATCCAGAAGTGCCCGTTGTGAGCACTGCCGGTCGTCCGGACGTTAAACGCCGCCCAAGGGAGCGTCAACGAAAGATCGTCGGCATTGTCGAACACTGGTCACATTCAGAACCGCGTACTACGCTCCCCGGGTATGACGCGAACAATCACATTTCGCGCAAACCTGTCCCATTACCGAAGATCTTTCAGCAGCTCAGCGCACCTGCACCGGCGGGGTGTCGGCATTGTCGAACACCAGTCGACATCGCTAGGATCCGGGGCGTGCCAGGTCCGGTCCAGTCCATCGAGCGCGCCGCCGCGATCCTGCGGCTGCTCGCCCAGGGATCGGGGCGGCTCGGCCTCACCGAGATCGCGAACTCCCTCGGACTGGCCCGCGGCACGGCGCACGGCATCCTGCGCACCCTCCAGCTCGTCGGCTTCGTCGAGCAGGACGAGGCGACGGGCAAGTACCAGCTCGGCGCGGCACTGCTGCACCTGGGCACCAGCTACCTCGACGTGAACGAGCTCCGCTCCCGGGCGATCAACTGGGCCGACGCCCTGGCCGCGCGCAGCGGCGAGGCGGTGCGGATCGGCACCCACCTGCAGGGCAAGGTCCTGGTCGTCCACCACGTCTTCCGGCCCGACGACAGCCTGCAGACGCTCGACGTCGGCATGCTCCTGCCCATGCACGCCACGGCGATCGGCAAGGTGCTGCTCGCCTACGACGCCAACGCGGCCGCCGCACTGCATGACGCCGTACAGGACGGGGAGCTGGAGCAGTTCACCCGCCGCACCGTGCGAACGCACAGGGAGATGTCGCGCGTGCTCACGACCGTGCGCGAGCACGGCTGGGCGTCGGACGTCGACGAGGCCGGCATGGGCGAGGCGGGGGTGGCCGCCCCGATCCGGGGGTACGGCGGTCTCGTGGTGGGCGCGATGGGCATCTCCGGCGCCACCGAGCGGATCTGCGACCCCGGCGGGCGTCCCCGCCCCGACCTGGTGGGCTATGTGCGCGACGCGGCGCGTGCCGTCTCCCGCGACCTCGGCGCCTCCCGCTGGTGACCCTCTCCACTCCCCACACCGCTTCCGCCGCCAGAAGGTAGGCCCGCCGTGACCCAGCGTTATGTGATGTCCATCGACCAAGGCACCACCTCGACCCGGTGCATTTTGTTCGACCAGCGCGGCCGGCTGGTCTCGGTGACGCAGCGGGAGCACAAGCAGCACTTCCCCCGTCCCGGATGGGTGGAGCACGACGCGGTCGAGATCTGGCGCAACCTGGAGCGGATCGGGCCGGAGGCGCTCGCCCAGGCGGGCATCGGGCCCGGCGAGGTCGCCGCCGTCGGCATCGCCAACCAGCGGGAGACGGCGGTGCTGTGGGACCGGCGCACGGGCGTCCCGGTCGCCCCCGCCGTCGTCTGGCAGGACACCCGGACCGACACGCTGGTCGACGAGCTGTCCCGCCGCCCCGACGCGCACGTGGTGCGCGAGCGCTGCGGCCTGCCCCTTGCCACGTACTTCTCCGCCCCCACCGTCCGCTGGCTGCTGGACAGCACCGACGGGTTGCGCGAACGCGCCGAGCGCGGCGACGTCCTGTTCGGCACGATGGAGAGCTGGCTCATCTGGAACCTCACCGGCGGGCCGGACGGGGGCGTCCACGTCACCGACGTGACCAACGCCAGCCGCACGCTGCTGATGAACCTGCGCGACCTCGACTGGGACCCGGTCCTGCTCGGCTTCTTCGGCATTCCCCGCGTGATGCTGCCGCAGATCCGCCCGTCCAGCGAGACGTACGGCACGGCACGGCGGGTGCTGCCCGGCGTGCGGATCTCCGCCGCGCTCGGCGACCAGCAGGCCGCGCTGTTCGGGCAGACCTGCTTCCACCGCGGCGAGGCCAAGTGCACCTACGGCACCGGCGCCTTCCTGCTGCTCAACACCGGAACCGAGCCGGTCGCCTCCACCCACGGCCTGCTCACCACGGTCGGCTACCAGATCGGCGACCAGCCCGCGGTGTACGCCCTGGAGGGCTCCATCGCGGTCACCGGCGCGCTCGTGCAGTGGTTCAGGGACCGGCTCGGGATCATCAGCACCGCCCCGGAGATCGAGACCCTGGCCCGCACGGTCGACGACAACGGCGGCTGCTACATCGTCCCGGCGTTCTCCGGGCTGTTCGCGCCCCACTGGCGCAGCGAGGCCCGCGGGGTCATCGTCGGGCTCACCTCGTACATCACCAAGGGCCATCTCGCCCGCGCCGTGCTGGAGGCCACGGGCTGGCAGACCCGCGAGGTGGTGGACGCCATGAACGCCGACGCGGGGATCGCCCTCACCACGCTCAAGGTCGACGGCGGCATGACGTCCGACAACCTGCTCATGCAGTTCATCGCCGACGTGCTGGACGTGCCGGTGGTCCGGCCCATGGTCGCGGAGACCGTCTCCCTCGGCGCGGCGTACGCCGCCGGGCTCGCCGTCGGCTACTGGCCCGACCTGGAGGGCCTGCGGCGCAACTGGCACCGCGCCGCCCAGTGGACGCCGGCGATGGACCCGCAACGGCGCGAGGACGAATACGACAACTGGCGGCGGGCGGTCGAGCGCGCCCTCGACTGGATCAAGCCCACCGCGGGCCGGGCCCGCCCCTGACAGCGGCCGGTCGGCGGCTGGTCGATCACCCGCCGCGAGCGGGGGACGGGAGCGGCCTTCTCCACCGGCCAGACCGTCCTCCCCCATCAACGGTGGTCCCCCGGACCTAGCGAGGCCTCCGCGAGCGCTGTCAGGCCTCGTCAGTGCGCAACCGGACGGTGTGCCGAGGCGGGGTGACGATCGGGATCTCGGTCCAACCGCCGGCCGAGGAGTCCCATGCGATCCCCACCCAACCGGCGCGAGGCGCCTTGCCGACCCCCTGAGCTACTAGGGCGGCGTTCGCGACGATGTGCGGCGGGAGATCGCTGGGAAACGAAATGAGGATCTTCAGCTCGGGGTCCGCCAGATAGATGATCCCCTTTTTGCGCTGGCTCCTGAGTCTCCTCCGGTCCCTTCTCCAACCCCTTTCACGAATCCACGCATACATGTCTTCGCCGGTTTTCGTGGCGAAGGCTTGAAGGAATGGAATCAGAGTCACCGCGGCGACGGCCCCCATCAGCGCGTCCTGCGCTGACGACTGCGCTCGCGGCGAATATTCCGGCGAGACCGGCGGTGGCTGCCGAACATAGGGTCGCTCTGGTGTCCGATATTCCGGCTGTATCGGCGGCTGCTGACCATGCGGTTGCTCAGGCGGCGGGTTACTGCCCACGATCGGCCTCCAGGCGGGAGAGCCCTATCATCGCTGCGATTTCACCACAGGAAAAGCCTGCTGCTACGACGATCCGTGACTGCGGAAAGGACGTCACCGGCATGGGCGGAGCATTCCAGACGGGACACCCGATACTCCAGCCGTAGACGGCGATCTTACGCGTGGGCTGGTGCAGAGACGCCGACGGACGCGCGATCACCGAGCGACGCCCGCACCTGCGGGCGGAGCCGGAGCTCACCAGGTCATGCTCGCCCACGCCTTCCTCGCCGCGGTTACCGCCCGAGAACGAGCCAGCCAGCCGAACCCGAGCCGGCACCACCGACGCTCGGCGGGATCCGGCATCTGCTTGTCCGGCTGCTCAGCCAGACCTCCCGCAGCGTGATTGACCTGTTGTGCCGGTCTTGCCGGCCACGACGCCATCGAGCCCGCGCCCAGGCCAGCCATCACTGGCGGCAAGCTCTATACGAGCTGCCGCCCCTTGCGCTCAATTTAATGACCATATAGCGTCATCCAGTCAATCAATGAGGATGGGCGGATGACCAAAGTGGGACGGCCCCCGCAGGATCCGGCGCGCCAGGTGGAGCGGGCGCACCGCATCCTCGACGCCGCCGCCGAGCTGATCGGCCGCTGGGGCTACGACAAGACGACCATCGACGACGTCGCCAAACAGGCCGGCGTCGCCAAGGGCACCATCTATCTGCACTGGAGGACGCGCGACGCGCTCTTCGCCGCGCTACTGCGCCGGGAGCGGGTGCGGATGCTCGAGGAGGTGCGGCGGAGCGCTCCCGCCACCCCGCGCGATCTGTTCGCCGGGATCGCCGCGGGCCTGCTGCGCCGGCCGTTGCTCAAGGCGGCGCTCGTCGGCGACTCGGAGGTGCTCGGCAAGCTCGTCCGGCAGAAGCGGCACGGCCCCGGCGCGGTGAACCCGGGCGAGGCGTTGGACGCCTACTACGCCGCGCTGATCCAGGTGGGCGCTGCCAGAGACCTGTCGGGCGACCACGTCCTGGTGATCGGCTCGATCATTTACGGGTTCCTCACCGTGCCGTGGATGCTCCCCGGCGGGCCTCCCCCGGAGGAGCGACTCGCCCCGCTGCTCGCCGACATGGTCGAGCGCGCCATCGGCACCGGACGGGCGCTGCCGGATGACGCCGTAGACGCCGTGGAACGGGCCACCCTCGACTATCTCGACTCGATGACTTACGTCGCCCGGCGCAAGCTGGCGGATTCCCTGAGCTCTCCGAGGAGCGTGTGACATGAAGGTCGTCATCCCCCTGGACGACACCGGCGCCGACCTCGCCACCGTGGGCGGGAAGGGCGCCTCGCTGGCCACCCTCGCACGGGCAGGGCTGCCCGTCCCCGGCGGATTTCACGTCACCACCGAGGCCTACCGGGCCTTCGTGGCGGACTTCCGCGAGGAGACGCTGGCCGCCGCCGCGGCGGGCGACGCCGAGCGGATCGCGGCCCTGTTCGCCGGGCGCGAGGTTCCCGGCCCGATCGCCACCGAGATCCGCGCCGCCTATGCCGCCTTGGGCGACGACGTCCCGGTGGCCGTGCGCTCGTCCGCCACCGCCGAGGACCTCCCCGGCATGTCGTTCGCCGGGCAGCAGGACACCTTCCTCAACGTCAGAGCCGATGGGCTGCTCGACGCGGTCAAACGCTGCTGGGCCTCCCTCTGGAACTCCCGTGCCATCGCCTACCGGGAGGAGAACGGCGTGCCACACGACGACGTCGCCCTGGCGGTCGTGGTGCAGGAGCTCGTGGACGCCGACGCGGCGGGCGTCATGTTCACCGCCGACCCCGTCACCGGCGCCCGCGACTCGATTGTGATCAACGCGTCGTGGGGCCTGGGTGAGGCCGTGGTCGGCGGCCAGGTCATCCCCGACACGGTCGTCGTCTCCGGCGCCGCGGTCGTCGAGGAGCGGACCGGCGACAAGACCGTCATGACCGTCCTCGCCCCCGGCGGCACCCGCGAGGAGCCGGTCCCCGAGGACATGCGCCGGGCTACCGTCCTCTCCCGGGCGCAGGCCCTGGCGCTGGCCGAGCTGGGAGCGCGCGTCCAGGCGCTGTACGGCAGGCCGATGGACGTGGAATGGACCAGGCGCGCGGGCACGTTCGCCCTCGTCCAGGCCCGCCCGATCACCGCCGCCGGGCCACGCGTGGAGGAGTGGAACGACAGCCTCAAGGGCGACTACCTGTGGACGTCCGGCAACCTCGGGGAGGCCATCCCCGACGTCATGACGCCCATCACCTGGTCGTTCGTCCGCCTGTTCATCAACGAGGCCATGTCGGCGGCCACGATGCCCGGCTTCGATCTGGTCGGCAACATCGGCGGCCGTTTCTACATGAACCTGAGCATCGCGGTCTCCGTCGCCCGGGCGTTGGGCATGGGGAGCAGGCTCGGTGCGATCGAGCAGGTCTTCGGCAAGCTGCCGCCGGGCCTGGACGTGCCGCCGCTCGGGATGTCCCGGTGGCAGATCATCACAACGGCGGTGCCCTTGGCCGTACGCCGCCAGCGCAGGGTCAAGGCGAGCCTCGGAGGCATGCGGGCCTTCCTGTCCACCTCCCTGGAGCGATGCGAGGAACTGCGCGCCGCGATCCGGTCCACCTCGTCGGCGCCGGAACTGGCCGGCCTGTGGTCGCGGGCCGTCGAGCCGCATTTCCGCACGGCCTGCCGCATGCTGGAGGCCGCGGGCCGGCAGGGTGGCGGCACGCTCGTCTTCACCCGCGGCAGGCTGCGCACGCTGGTGGGCGAGACCGACGCGGACGCCATCCTGACGGGCGCGGGCGGCGAGGACGAGCTGGCCAGCCTCGGCCTGATTACGGGGCTGGGCCGGCTGGCATCCGGCGAGATCACCAGGGAGACCTTCGCCCGGCTCTATGGCCACCGCGGACCGCACGAGTTCGAGGTGTCCGTCCCGCGCCCCGGGGAGGACCCCGCCTGGATCGACGCCCAGCTCGCGGGGCTGCGGGACACACGGGCCGACGCGGACGTCCTGCTGGCCCGGCAGCGCGAGGCCAGGGAGGAGGCGTGGGCGCGGTTGGCTCGGCGCCACCCCCGCCGCGAGGCCGGGATGCGGGCGAGGGTCGAGCGCTGGGCCGGGGTGGTGCGCGACCGCGAGGCCACCCGGTCGGAGGTCGTCCGCGCGTTCTGGGTGCTGCGGGCGTTCGTCCTGCGGGCCGGCGAGCTGACCGGTCACGGCGGTGACCTCTTCCACCTCTACCTGGACGAACTGCTCGCCGTGCTCCGCGGCGACGCCACTCCCTTGCAGCGGGTGCCCGTCCGGCGGGCGACGTACGAGATGTACGCGGCGCTCCCGCCCTACCCGACGCTCATCGTGGGCCGGTTCGACCCGGTCCGCTGGGCGGCAGACCCCCGCAGGCGCGCCGACATCTACGATGCCCGCGGCGGCGTCCCCCCGGCCGTGGACACCGTGACCGGCTTCCCCGGCGCGCCGGGCGTGGTCGAGGGTGTCGCCAGGGTGATCGCCCGCCCCGAGGACGGCGATCGGCTCCGGCCCGGTGAGATCCTGGTCACCACGCTCACCAACGTGGGCTGGACGCCGCTGTTCCCGCGCGCGGCGGCCGTGGTCACCGACGTCGGGGCGCCTCTCTCGCACGCCTCCATCGTGGCCCGCGAGCTGGGCATCCCCGCCGTCGTGGGCACCGGCAACGCCACCATGCGGGTACGCGACGGCGACAGGATCAGGGTGGACGGCGCGAACGGCACGGTGGAACTGCTCGGCGCTTGAAGCCGCTGACCGAACTCGGGGCCGCTACCGGCGATGCGGAGCGGCGGGCATGGCCCACCACCCGCCGGTCGCGGCGGCGGCGACGCCCCGCCATCCGCGCGGAGCCGGGACGGCTCAGGAGGTCGGGCCGATGTCGGGCTCGGGTTCGGGCATCGCCGACTCCGTCCCGGTCGGCGGCGGCGTCTCCGCGGCCGGCGTCTCGATGTCGGACACGTCGCCGATCATCTCCTCCAGGCCCCCGTCGTCCGGTTCCGGCGTCAGCGGCTCGGGCGAGGCGCCCCTCGCGTCCTTCGCTCCTGATCTGTCCGCCACCACGTCCGCGTCTCCTCCCACATGTCCTCGCTGCTGTCCGCCGGTCCCCCCGGCCTGCGGATCGCGCATGACCGCTCACCTGCCCCCGTCGTACGGCCTTCATTCATCCTCGCAAAGGCCTGTCATGCGTACGCCCCGGCCTCCCGGGGGTAGACGACAGGTGATCGGAGCGAGGAGTGGACGGGATGGACAGGCGTCGGCGTGAGCTGGTCGACCGGGACCTCGACGAGGCGGCGGCGGACCTCCTGGCGCACGACCCCCGGCTGCGCGGCCTGGACGTGCGGATCCGCTTCGACGGCGGGGTGGCGCACGTCGAGGGGGACGTGCCGTCCACCGCCGAGCTCGCCGTGCTGCGCGAGCGTCTCGGCCGCCTGGCCGGGGTGCTGGCGGTGTGGGACCGGGTGCGGGTGGCCGGCGTCTCGCCCCGCGTCGTCGATCTCGGCTGCGGCGGCACCAAGCAGCACCGCGACAACATCGGCATCGACCTGCGCCCCGGCCCGGTGGTCGACGTGCTGGCCGACCTGGCGTACGGAGTGCCGCTGGCGGACGAGGCGGTGGACCAGATCTTCGTGGTGCACGTGCTGGAACACCTGGCCGACTACCTGCCCCTGCTGCGCGAGTGCCACCGCATGCTGCGGCCGGGCGGCGTGCTGCACGTCCTCGCGCCCTGGTGGCGGCACGTCAACGCGGTGGCCGACCCCACGCACGTCAGGCTGATCGACGTGCAGACGTTCAAGCACCTGTGCCGGCCCGACGACGCGGGCCGGTGCTGGTATCCGCTGCTGGTCACGCGCGACGAGTCCACGGTCTTCGCGGACCTCGTCCCGGCGAAGGACGGCCGGGAGCCCGCCTGCGAGCGGCGGCTGGCGCGCTTCTTCGACTGAGCGGTCCGCCGGGTCGCCGAAGGCGCCCACACCGCGGCAATGCACCCGCACTGGGGTAATTCGTCGCCCAAATCGTCATGGTGTTCGGGCTGACACTACGGGTAGTGGCGCATCGTGGGTAGGTGACGGAGGACCACGGGGGTGGGCAGATGGAGCAGGGCATCCCCCCTTCTCATGATCGTGGGCTCATGCGCGCGTTGACGGGCATGCTGGAGGACAGCCATCTGGTGGCGTTCGAGGACATCCCGTCGCTGGTCGACCGCCACAAACGCGATGCGGGCTTCGCGGAGGTCGGCATCTACCTGGCCGACCTGCAGCAGAGCGTGTTGCGCCGGTTGTACGGCCCCGGCGGGGATGACGCCCAGCCGGAGGAGTTGAAGATCGACACCACGCTCGCCGGGCTCGCCCTGCAGGAGGTGCGCACGCTGCGGAGCGTCACGGAGGGCGACGCCCCCGACCAGTGGTGGGTTCCCGTGCTGGACGGCACCGAGCGCCTCGGCGTGCTGCACATGACCCCCACGTCGGAGGGCGACGACATCGAGGAGCGCATGCGGCACATCGCGTCCCTCATCGCGCTGATCGTCGTCAGCAAGCGCTCGTTCAGCGACTGTCACGCGCGGCTGGTGCGCAGCCGGGAGATGAACGTGGCGGCCGAGATGCAGTGGAACCTCATGCCGCCGCTGACCTTCGCCACGCCGGCGGTGACCATCGGCGCCGTGCTGGAGCCGGCGTACGAGATCGGCGGCGACGCCTTCGACTACTCCACCTCCGGCTCCATGGCGCACGTGAGCGTCTTCGACGCGATGGGCCATGACGTGTCGGCCGGGCTGACCGCGAACCTCGCCGTGGCCGCCTGCCGCAACCACCGGCGGCAGGGCATGAGCCTGGCGCGTAACAGCGAGGCGATCGAGCGGGTACTGATCGAGGAGTTCGGCCGGGGCGACCGCTTCGTCACGGCGATCATCGGCGACCTCGACCTCTCCACCGGCCTGTTCACCTGGGTCAACCGCGGCCACCACGCGCCCGTGCTGATCCGCCACGGCCGCTGGACGTCCACCCTGGACTGCCCGCCCGCCCACCCGATGGGGCTCGACCTCGGCCTGCCCGTCGTTCAGTGCCGCGAACAGCTGGAGCCCGGCGATCGGATCCTTCTCTACACCGACGGCATCACCGAGATGCGCAGCCCCGACAGCGGCGAGTTCGGCCTGGGCCGGTTCGTCGAGTTCATGATCAAGCAGAACGCCGCCGGACTGCCGGTGCCCGAGACGCTGCGCCGCCTGATCCGGACCGTGCTGGAGTATCACGACAACCGGCTGCATGACGACGCGAGCGTGCTGCTGGTCGAGTGGCACGGCAACGCGCACGAGAAGCTCAGCCCTTGACCCGCCCCGCGACGCTCTCCCGTGCGATTCGGGGCGGAAGGGCCGAACCCCCGTCCGCCGCCGGGGACGTGCTCGCGCGGTCCCCGGCGGCGGGTGTGAGTGGGGCTAGCCGTTCCAGGTCCACTTCTGGTTGGTGCCGCCGTGGCAGGAATATAGCTGGATCTTGGTGCCGTTGCCGGTGCCCTGCCCGGTGGCGTCCAGGCACAGCCCGGACTGGACGCCCTGGATGGAGCCGTCGGAGTTGACGCGCCACTTCTGGTTGTCGCCGCCCCAGCAGCTGTAGATCTGCACCTTGGCGCCGTTGCCGGTGCCGGCCGCGTCCAGGCACTTGTTGCCGTACACGCGGATCTCGCCCGCTGAGGTGGAGGACCAGGTCTGGTTGGTCTGGCCGTTGCAGTCCCACAGCTGCACCTGGGTGCCGTCGG
>NZ_FTNI01000031.1 GCF_900156315.1 Microbispora rosea
CCGACCACGGCACAGGCGGCATCCTCCTCGGACTCTACGGACCACTAGTCGTACGCCGCACCGGCGACATACTCCCCGACAAAACCTTCACCGTCGTCTTCAACGACATGAAAACCAACAACCTCACCCAAGCCCCCGACTACACCGCCAAACTCGGCGAACGCGTCGAATTCATCGTCATCGCCCACGGCAACCTCTTCCACACCTTCCACATCCACGGACACCGCTGGGCCGACAACCGCACCGGCATGCTCAAAGACCCACAAGACCAAAGCCGAATCATCGACACCAAAACCACAGGACCCGCCGAATCCTTCGGCTTCCAAATAATCGCCGGCGAACACGTCGGACCCGGAATGTGGATGTACCACTGCCACGTACAAAGCCACTCCGACATGGGAATGGCCGGGATGTTCATGGTGGCCGACGCGAACGGGAACGTGCCGGGCCACTCCATGGACGACATGCCGGAGCACTCGATGAGTGGGACGCCGAGCCCCTCCATGGCCGACATGTCGGAGCACTCGATGGGTGGGATGTCGGGCATGAGTGGGATGACGGGCCACTCCATGGACGGTTCGTAACGGCGACACCGTCACACGTCCGCATCAGGGCTTCGGCTGGGAGCAGTCCCTATGCCGTGAAGATCTCCTCGCGGGCCTGGTCGAGCGCGGCGAGGACGGCGCCGCGCAACACCGGGTTGCCCTCCACCCGGCCCGTGACGACCTGCGGAGGGACCGGGCAGATGCGGGCGACCGCCTCTTCCACCCGGGTGGTCAGCGCCGCCCCACCGGCCCGGCAGACCTCCCCGGCCAGGACCACGAGGCCGGGGTCGAGCACCACGCACACGGACGCCACGCCGAGGGCGAGCCGCGAGGCGACCTCGTCGAGCAGCGGCTCGCCCGCGGTCCCGGCCGCCACGGCCGCGGTCACGCAGTCGGCGGCGGTGTCCCCGGCGAACCCGTGCCCGCGGGCCAGTTCGGTGACGGCCTCGGAGCTGACCAGCGACTGCAGGCCGCCACCGAGGGACGGCAGGCGCCCGGGCACCGCCCTGACGTCGTCGGCGAGCGGCACCCCGGGCACCGGGAGGTAGCCGATCTCCCCCGCGCTGCCCGACCGGCCCCGGTGCAGCCGTCCGCCCAGCACGACGGCCAGGCCGATGCCGCGGCCGACCCACACGAGCACGAAGTCGTCCACCTCCTGGGCGGACCCCTTCGCGCGTTCGGCGATCGCGGCGAGGTTCACGTCGTTCTCGATCGTGACGTCCCTGCGCAGGTCGCGTGCGAGCGCCTCGTGGATGCCCTCGTGCCATTGCGGCAGGTCGAAGGAGAACCGCACGTCCCCGGTGCGGGGGTCGACGACGCCGGGCGTGCCGATGACCACGCCGCGCAGCCGCGACAGCGCCACCTTGGCGCTCCTGCACGCCTTCACCACGGCCGCGTGCACCAGCGACACCGGGTCGTCCTGCCCCTCGGGGGAGGCCGTCACCTCGGCCACCACGTCGCCGTTGATGTCGGCGATCGCCGCCGACACCCGGTCGGGGCCGACCTCGAGCCCCGCGACGTACGCGCAGGAGGCGATCACGCCGTACAACGCGGCGTTGGGCCCCCGGTTGCCCGCCTGCTCCCCGACGACCTCCACCAGGCCGCGCTCCTCCAGCCGCGCCAACGTCTGGGACGCGGTGACCTTGGACAGGCCGGTGAGCTCCCCGATCTGGCCGCGGGTCAGGGGACCCGAAGCGAGCAGCAGTTCCAGGGCGGCCCGGTCGTTGATCTCCCGGAGCAGCCGGGGCACGCCAGGACGTCGCTCCATGCTCCTGCTTCCCATCGTCTGAAGTCTCCGGCTCGCCGTCGGTGCGCCCACCCACGCCCCTCCGGTGCGCTCGGCCCCCGGCGGCGCTTCGGCCATTGCGCCCGTGAATGAACAACAAGGTTTCCAGCAAGCTTAGCGAGCCGACAAGTGCGGGGAACGGCCCAGGTCGAACGTATTGGTAACGCTCCCATCTTTCGTGAGGATGGCTCATATGAGCCCGAAGGGAGCGCCATGACCGAGACGGCCAGGCAACCGCACACCCCACCGGCCCGCGGACTTTCCGCTCCCTCCTGGCCGCTGGTCATGCTCGTGACGGGCGTCATGCTCCTGTTCGACGTGGTGCGGGTGTTCCTGCCGTCCCTCATCACCCTGTACGGCAGGGCGGGCGAGACCGCCCCCGAGAGCATGGGGATGTACGCCGCGCTGTGGTTCGTCCTGCCGTTCGCCGCCGTCCCCGCGGCGCGGCTCGCGTCGCCCCGGATCGTCGGGGCGGTGGGCGCGGTGGCGCTCGCCGCGGCCCGGCTCTGCCTTCAGGCGGCGGACGGAGGCACGCCCCAGCTCCTGCTCGCCTCCGCCGGGGTCACGGCGGGCCTGGTCTTCCTCTACGGCTGCGCGCGGACGACCGCCGGCACGTGGGTCCCGGCCGGGCTGATCGGCGGCCTGGCCGGTTCGTCGATCCTCCATCTGGCCCTCGACCGGATGGACCTCGTCTGGCGGGACGGCCCGCTCCCCTGGATCGCCGTCGTCGTGCTCTGCGCCGCCTTCCTCTGGTCCGTACGGCTCTCGCCCGCGTCGCCCGTCCCCGCCCCGGCGGCCGTGTGGTTCGCCTTCGGCCCGATGCTCCTGCTCGCGGGCATGTACTGCGGCGCTCCGGCCGTGCTCGCGCAGGACACCGGGCAGCACAGCGGGCAGCACGGCGCACCCTTCACCGCCCTGGCGGTCGTGCTCCAGGTCGCCGCGCTGTGCGCCGCCGTCGTCTGTGCCTGGACGACATCGTTGGGCGTGAGGACGCCCCGGAGCCGGTGGGCGTCGTGGGACTTGGCGGCCGGGCTCTTCCTCGTCGCCGGGGTGGCGGCGGCCGAGATCGGCGTGCAGGGCCTGCCGGCCCTCGTGACGACGGTCGCCCTCGGGGCCTGCGCCGGCGCCGCCGGACGACAGGCGGGCACCGCCGCGGAGAGCACAGGCGGGCGCGCGGGCGTCGCGGCGTTGGGCGGGATGCTCGTGTTCCTGGTCGGGGCGTTCCTCTACTACGCGGCCTTCGACACGGATCTGGGCTTCCCCAACGCGCTGGTCCCGGTGGCCGTGGCCGTCCTGGTGGCCGTCCTGGTCGCCGTCGTGGCCGTGCGCGCGGGCCGGCGGCACCGGGCCGCGGGGATCGACGGACAGGCTGCCCGGAGGGCGCCGCGCCGATGGGTGTTGATCGCGTTGCCGCCCGCCCTTCTGACCGGCCTCCTCACCTGGCAGTCGCCGCCCGCGACGAAAGCGATCACCGGAAACGAGTTCACCCTCGTGGCGTACAACATCCGGATGGGCTTCGGGCTCGGCGGGCGGCTCGACCTCGACCGCATCGCCGCCTGGGCCGCGACGCGGCGTCCCGACGTGGTGCTGATGAGCGAGGTGGACCGGGGCTGGCTGCTGAACGGCGGGCACGACGACCTGGCGAGGATCGCCCGCGGCCTGGGCATGCGCTACTACTTCGCCCCCGCCGCGGACCGCCTCTGGGGCGACGCGCTGCTCACGAACCTTCCCGTCGCCGAAATCGGTTCGACCCGGCTGGGACGGCACGGATATCCGACCGGCGCCCAGGCGCAGTCGATCGTGCTGAAGGTCGGCGACCACGAAGTGGGCATCGTCAACACCCACCTCCAGGAGCCGCGCGGGCAAGCGCCCGAGGTGGCCGCGATCGCCCGGCGGCTCGCCGCGACCTCCCGCCCGCCCGGCACCGGTGTCGCCGCTCCGCGGCCGGTGATCGTGGCAGGAGACCTCAACACGACGCCGTCCGACCCCCAGATGCGCGTGCTGGAGGCCGCGGGCCTGTCCGACCCGCTGCGGGCGCTCGGCGACCCGCCGACCTCCCCCGCCGATGCCCCCGTGCGGCGCATCGACCACGTGCTGATCTCGGACGGGCTCACCGCGGTGGCGGCCGACGCGCCCCGGGTGCCGTTCTCCGACCACCTCCCGCTCGTCGTACGGCTCCGGCTGGATTGAGCCGTATCTGGCAAATCACGGCCCGGCCGGCCCGTGATGGCGGGCGGGCGTCCTACCGATGCCAACCAGGCGGGATAATCGACTACATGCGACTTTCTGCCCGTGTCGACTACGCCCTCCGTGCCGCCGCCGAACTCGCCGCGGCGGGTGAGGGACCCACCACGGTGGGCGAGCTGGCCAAGGAGCAGGAGATGCCCCCCAAATATCTGGAGAACATCCTGCTGCAGATGCGCCGCGCCGGACTGGTGCGCGGGCAGCGGGGCCCAGAGGGAGGCTATGTCCTGGCACGGCCGGCCAGTCAGATCTCGCTCGCCGATGTGATCCGCGCGGTGGACGGGCCACTAGCCAACGTGCGGGGCGAGCGGCCCGAGCACGTCGGATACCAGGGCGCCGCCCAGGCGCTGCAGCAGGTGTGGATCGCGCTGCGGGCGAGTGAGCGGGCCATCCTCGAAGCGGTCAACCTGGAGCAGATCGCCAAGGGCGAGCTGCCGCCCCGGGTGACCGAACTCGCCGCCGACCCGGCGGCCTGGGACTCGCACATGCCCGTGTGAGCCGCCCGTACCCGATCCTCGCGGGAGGAGAGCCGTGCCGGAGGGTGACGCCGTCTATCGGACTGCCAAGCGGCTCAGGCAGGCCCTCGACGGCCGAAGGCTGACCCGCAGCGACTTCCGGGTGCCCCGGTACGCCACCGCGGATCTGCGCGGCCGGACCGTGCTGACGACACTCTCGCGCGGCAAGCACCTCCTGACCCGGGTGGAGGGCGGGCTCACGGTCCACACCCACCTGCGCATGGAGGGAAGCTGGCGCCTGGGCCCGGCGGGACGTCCGGCGCCGAGGGGCGACGTGGTCCGGCTGATCCTCGCCAACATCCAGTGGCAGGCGGTCGGCACACGGCTGGGGATGGTCGACCTCGTGCCGACCGACCGCGAGGAGCGCGTCGTGGGACACCTCGGCCCGGACCTGCTCGGGCCGGATTGGGACCCCGCCCTCGCCGTGCGAAACCTGTTGCGCGCGCCGCAGCGGTCGATCGGGGAGGCGCTGCTCGACCAGCGCGACCTCGCGGGCATCGGCACGATCTGGCGGGCCGAGACGCTGTATGCCGCGCGGATGTCCCCGTGGCGTCCGGTGGGGTCGATTCCGCCGGACGAACTGGAGGCGCTCGTGGCCGTCGCCCATCGCCTGATGGACGCGAGCAAGGACGCGCCGCTCCCGGTGACGACGGGCGATCCGCGCCCCGGGCGGTCGCTGCTCGTCTACGGCAGGGCACGCCGCCCGTGCCGCCGCTGCGGCGGCCCGATCAGCGGCGGAGAGATGGGACCGCAGCCCGCCGAGCGGCTGATCTACTGGTGCCCCGCCTGCCAGCGCGACTGAGAACCGACAATAGGGCGGTACGCACACACAAAGGGGATCCCGTGCCGCCCACCGCCGCCCGCGTCATGCTGCTCGTCCTGTACACCGATCGGCTGGAGGAGTGCCGCGACTTCTACGGCGCACTCGGCGTCGAGTTCACTCCGGAGCGGCACGGCCAGGGCCCGCGGCACTACGCCGCCGTCCTCGCCGACGGCACCGTGTTCGAGGTGTACCCGGCGACCGCCGAGCGCAGAACCGGATCCGTACGGCTCGGTCTCCAGGTGGACGGCGCCACCGCCGAGCCGCCGTTGGAGCCCGGCCGGCACCTCATGACCGACCCGGACGGCAGGGTGGTCGAGGTCCAGGCGTCGTGATCCCAGCCTCGTGACCCCGGCGGCCTGAAGCGACGGCGCGCCGCGGACGCCGGCCGCGAACGAGGCCGCGAGGCCGAGGAACGTGAGGACGCCGCGGGAGCGCGGCGGAAGGCGCCGCAGAGCCGGAGGGGCGAACGCGACCCCGGCGAAAACGGGCCGGACGGGCGCGTCGAGAACGGGCCGCACATATCGGAGACGGGCGGGCCAGGACGGGCACACCGGGGAACGGGCCGCACGAAACGGAAACGGGCCGGACGGGCGCGTCAGGAACGAGCCGCACAAATCGGAGACGGGCCTGCGGGGGCCAGGCGCCCACCCGTGGGATCGGGACGGGCACCCGGGTCCGGGTCGACCCGGACTGCGGGCGCGGGGGCCACGCCTGGCCTTCATGCCGGGCGTGTCCTGTCGGGCCGTGTCTTATGGGGCCTGCGGGGACGGTCGGGCGAAGTTACGGAGACGCCGTCCGCCGGCGCGGCGGGGCGTCGAGGCGCCGCCTAGGCGGCGACCATGTCCTTGACTTCGGGGAAACCCTCGAAATCCGGCCCCGAGGGGACGGTCTCAGGGATGGGCAGGCGCTCGTGCTCGGGCACATCTGCCAGCACGGGGGCGGCCTGCAGCTCGGCCAGCGCGAACTGATCGGACACTTCGCGCAGCACCTGGGACAACGGCACCCCGAGCGCGCCGCAGATCGAGGCGAGCAGCTCGGAGGAGGCTTCCTTCTGACCGCGCTCGACCTCGGACAGATAGCCGAGTGAGACACGCGCCAGAGTGGAGACCTCGCGAAGGGTGCGATTCTGCCGCACCCTCAGCCGCCGCAGTACGTCACCGAGCAGCTGACGCAGCAGGATCATCTGTCGCTCCCTCCCCAAGGGGGGCGCCTTCACGACGCCTCTCGCGGTGGGCTCATGTCGCCCCTTCTTCATCTGCCCTTCGTACATACGCCTCGCCGTCATCATGGGTTCGCTCGGCCCCTTCGCCGGGCGTGCGCCTGTCTTGCTCCTCGCCGTTGGCTCACGGACCTCACTCACAGCTCCACCGTACCTGTAGAGGGCGACACCGCGGCAGACCGAGGCGAGCATGTTCGCTGGGGACGTAACGCGGTAATCACCACGAATGTTCCCCCAAATTTGCCTTCAGCACACCTTCCAGCAGCCTCAACGCCTCCTGACAGGTGGCAGTTCTGATCCCGTCCCTGTCTCCGGTCAAGCGCAGGTCGCGGTGCCAGAGCCCCTCTCCCGGTCCCGCCAGGGCGATGTGGACCGTGCCGACCGGCTTCCCGTCCTGGGGATCGGGGCCGGCGACCCCGGTCACCGCCAGGCCGTAGTCGGAGTTCGCGAGCTTGCGCACGCCGGCGGCCATGGCCGCGGCCACGCCGGGATGCACCGCTCCCTCCCGTTCCAGGAGGTCGGACGGCACGTCGAGGAGGCTCGCCTTGAGGTCCGTGGCGTAGGCGATCACCCCGCCCCTGAAGGCGGCCGAGGCCCCCATCGGACCGGTCATCGCGGCGCCGATCAGGCCGCCCGTGAGCGACTCCGCCACGGCGACGGTCGCACCCTGGCGCACCAGCAGGGACAGCACCTCGCTCGCCACGCCCATCATCAGCTTCGCGCGCTCCTCGCCACCTGCCGCAGCCGCACCGCCCGCACCACGTAGTCGGCGCCGGTCCCGACCGTGACCACCAGGGCGAGACCCATGGCCACCCACCTGATGACGCCGGGCACCCCCGGCACGATGTAGAGCGCGATGGCCACGATCTGCAACACGGTCTTCACCTTGCCGCCGTAACTGGCCGGGATAACCCCGTGCCGGATCACGAGGAAGCGCAGCAGCGTCACCCCCGCCTCGCGGGCGATGATCACCACGGTGATCCACCACGGGATCTCGCCGAGGTACGACAGGCTGAGCAGCGCGGCGCCGATCAGCGCCTTGTCCGCGATCGGGTCGGCGATCTTCCCGAAGTCGGTGATCAGGGCGTACTTCCTGGCGAGCCAGCCGTCGAGCTGGTCGGTGAGGGAGGCGAGCAGGAAGACGCCGAGGGCCGCAAGGCGCCAGCCCTCTCCCTCGACGAACAGGAAGGCGGTGAAGACCGGGACGATCGCCAGCCGGGCGATGGTCAGGACGTTCGCGATGTTCCAGGTGCTGACCCGGCGCACCGCACCCTCTCCGGCGCCTTCTCCGGCGTCCTCTCCGGCGCTGACGCCCTCTCCGGTCACGCCGGCGGGCGACGGCTCGGGCGCCGTACGACCATCGAATACGGCCCCGGAGCCCGGCTCCCCGGAGACGCCGGCCCCCGTCTGCGGGACACGCGGGACGGGCGCCGGAGTCGCCACCGGTGCGGCGGGCACGGCGGCGACCGGCGGCGCCGCGGGCTCCGGAGTCATCCCTCCCGGCCCCGCCACGTCCATCGGCGGCTCACCGCGCTCCGTCATGTGCCTGCCTTGATCCGGGCGATGAGGTCGACCCCCTCGGAGTCGACGGCGACCGCCTGGACGATCTGGCCGGGGACCAGGCCGATTCCCTGCACCGTTACGGCGCCGTCCACCTCGGGGCCCTGGTGCGCCGCCCGGCCCTCGTAGCCGCCGTCGCCGAGGTCCTCCTCGATCAGGACCTCCAGCTCGGTGCCGATGCGCTCCTCGGCCCGCTGGGCGGTGAGCTCCTCGGCGAGCTCGGTCAGCGTCGCGACCCGCTCGTCGATCACGTCCTGGTCGAGCTTGCCGTCGAAGCCGTACGCGTCGGTGCCCTCCTCGTCGGAGTAGCCGAAGACGCCGATGACGTCCAGCCTGGCCTTCTCCAGGAAGTCCACCAGCTCGTCGAACTCCTCCTGGGTCTCCCCCGGGAACCCCACGATGAAGTTGGACCTGACGCCCGCCTCGGGCGCGCGGTCGCGGATCTGCGCGAGCAGGTCGAGGAACCGCTTGGGGTCGCCGAAGCGCCGCATCCGCCGCAGCACGGTTCCGCTGGCGTGCTGGAAGGACAGGTCGAAGTAGGGTGCGACCCCCTCCGTGGAGGCGATCACGTCGAGCAGCCCGGGCCGCAGCTCGGCGGGCTGCAGGTAGCTGACCCGCACGCGCTCGATGCCCTCGGTCGCGGCCAGCGGCGGCAGCAGCTTCTCCAGCGCGCGCAGGTCGCCCAGGTCCTTGCCGTACGACGTGGAGTTCTCGCTGACCAGCACGAGCTCCCTGACCCCCTGCCCGGCCAGCCAGGCGGCCTCGGCGAGCAGGTCCTCCGGGCGGCGCGAGACGTACGAGCCGCGGAAGGCCGGGATGGCGCAGAACGTGCAGCGCCGGTCGCAGCCCGACGCGAGCTTCAACGAGGCCACCGGTCCCGAGCCGAGCCGCTTGCGCAGCATGCGCGGGCCGCTGGCGGGGGCGACGCCCTCCGGCAGCGGGTCCTCCTGGGCGTGACCGGGAATGTGGGCACGCGCGGCAGAGCGCTCCACCGGCGTGATCGGCAGGAGCGTGCGGCGGTCCCGCGGCGAGTGCGGGACCAGCGACCGGCCCGCGATGACGTCGTCGAGACGGTCCCCGATCTCGGCGTAGTCGTCGAAGGAGATGACGGTCGCCTCGGGCAGGGCGTCGGCGAGCTGCGCGCCGTACCGCTCGGCCATGCAGCCCGCCGCCACCACCTTCGCGCCCGAGTCGGCCGCGGCGAGGAGGGTGTCGATGGAGTCCTTCTTCGCCGAATCGATGAAGCCGCACGTGTTGACGACGACGACGTCGGGATCGTCGTCATCGGTGTGCCAGCCGGCGGCCTCCAGCCGCGCGGCCAGCTCCTCGGAGTCGACCTCGTTGCGGGCGCAGCCCAGCGTGATCAGCGATACGGTTCGGCGAGAAGACATGATGCGAACTACGGTATCGGCAGTCGGCGATTAACGGGGACTCGGGCCGCCCGCCTCGAAGGTCCGCCGGATCATCTGACCGTCCTTGCCGGGCGTGCCGAGGTCCCTTCCGTTGACCTCCAGCCGCACCGCCCCCGCGTCGCCGATGGTCACCCGCATGCGGTCCTTGGCCGAATAGGTCGTGGTCTTCCCCTCGGGCACCGTCCCCTGGAAGATCTCCTTGCCCTTGGCGTCCCTCACGTTGAGGTAGGACGGCTTGCGCGCGGTGACCTTCACCACCACGACGCCGGGCGCGAGGGCCTCCTCGACGGTCTTCTTCTCGTGGCCCTTCTCGTGACGCGCGTGCGCGTGCGGCGCGGTCACCGGAAGCTGGGCGGCCGTAGGGCCCGCCTTCTCACCGGAGCTCCCGATCATCCGCGCGATGACGACGACCGCGACGATGGCCAGGGCGACCGCGACGGCCGTCGTCCAGCTCGGGGCCCTGCGGGCCCGTTCGCCCACGTCGCCCCTGAACACCGCCGAGGCCTTGACCGGTGACGCGATGTCGGCGTTCTCCTGCTCGTACTGCCGCAGGATCTCGTCCGGGTCCAGGCCGAGGTCGGAGGCGATGGTCCGGATGTGCCCGCGTGCGTAGAAGTCGCCCACCGAGAAGTCGTCGCGCTCGAAGCGTTCGATCACGGTCTCGCGGATCCGCGTGCGCTCGCCGAGCTGACGCACGGTCAGCCCGGCGCGTTCACGGGCTTCGGCCAAAACAGCACCAACGCTCATTGGTCAGGCCCCCCTGTCCGAGCTTGCAGCTCGCCCCACAATGCGTAGTTAGTCACATTCAATCAGTAACTGACTACGATGGGTACCCGGGGGTGTGCCAAATGTGCACGGAGAGTGCACATGGGAGCGGCCAGGGCCTGTCAGCGCCGCAGGGGCTTCAGCGCGAGATAGAGCCCGGCGGAGATGAGGAACCCGGCCTCGAACGCGATGTCCCCCACCTGGGGCACGCTCCGCGGCACCAGGCCGACGTACTGCTCCTGGTTGGAGAACAGCCAGACCGACAGGACGACCCCCGCGACCATCGCGACGGGCCCGGCCCAGTTGGCGTGCCGCCGGTCGAACATGAGCGGTTCGAGCGCGCGGATGTCCTGGCCGCGCCGCAGCAGCATGTCCGTCAGCACCACGCCCAGCCAGGGGCCGATCCAGTACGCGATGACCAGCAGGAACGCCTCATACTTGTGCCCGGCGTCCTCCAGGCCCGACAGCGCCACCACGAAGCCGATCACGCCGCAGGCCAGCGCGACGATGGCACGCCGCATCGTCAGCGGCAGCCGTACGCCGAGGGCGAGCAGCGACATCGCGCCCGAGTAGACGTTGAGCGCGTTGGCCGACACGGCCCCGAGGGCGATCGCGAGCAGCGTCAGGTTCGCCACGAGCGCGGGCAGGTGGCCGGTGAACGCCGAGGTGGGCTGCCCGAGGGCGTCGCCGCCCCCGATCGTCACGGATGCCGCGCCGACGACCTCCAGCAGCACGCACGACACGAACACGCCGAGGCCCGCCGACAGACCGGTGGCCCGCCTGCTCGCGTCCTGCGGCAGGTACCGCGTGTAGTCGGCGGCGTACGGGTTCCAGCCGGCCGCGTAGCCGAACGTGGCGCCCACGGTGAGCAGGAAGCCGCCCAGCCCTCCCCCGCTGCCCGCGTAGCCCGGCTGGGCCTTCGACAGGATGATCACGGAGGTGACCGCGAAGATCACCGCGAGGACCGGGAACGCGTACTTCTCGAAGGCCTGCACGAGGTTGTGGCCGAAGAAACCGAGCGCCACCATGACCGCGACGACGATCAGCAGGCAGGCCCAGCCCGGCAGACCGGTCAGCGTGTTCAGCGCGAGCGCGCCGCTCACGCTGTTGACCGCGAACCAGCCGATTCCGGCGGCGACGGAGTTGAACGCCGAAGGGATGACGTTGCCCCAATAGCCGAACGGCAGCCTGCCGAGCACCATCTGCGGCAGCCCCGCGCTCACGCCCCTGGCCGACAGCACGCCGTGGGTGAGGGCCCCGAGGCCGCTGCCCACGACGACGGCGAGCACGGCCTGCCAGAAGCCGAGCCCGAACGCCGCCACGGCGAGGACCCCGAGGAAGATCGTGGCGAACTCCAGGTTGGGCGAGGTCCACGTCCAGAAGAGCTGCCGGGGCCTGCCGTGGCGCTCGGAGAGGGGGATGAACTCGATGCCGCCAGGCTCGATCGCGGCGACCTTGTCGCCGTACCGGCCCTCGCGTACGGCGACTTCGGGGGGTTCCAGAACTGTCATACGGAGATCGCCCTCAGCTTCTCGAGGAGGTAGTCGGACGCGCGCATGGGCTCGTAGGAGACCCGGCCGATCGGGGGGCCGAGCGACTCCACCTCGGCCAGGGGATTGCACTCGTAGAAGTAGATGAGCGAGATCAGCTCCTCGTCCGGCGCCGACGGGTCGGGCGGGAGCACCCGGTGCCGGGTGGAGCGCCAGCGGTCGCCCGTCCAGCGGGCCAGCAGATCGCCGATGTTGATCGTGAACGAGTCCGGCACGAACGGCGCGTCGATCCACTCGCCGTCGAGCGTGTAGACCTGCAGGCCGCCGACGCCCCGTTGCCGGTCGAGCACGGTCACGGTGCCGAAGTCGGTGTGCGGCCCGATCCGGAACTGCCCCGCCTCCGGCTCGCCCACCTGCGACAGCGGCGGGTAGCGGTTGATGTTCATCGTGTACGACGGGTGGTCGGCCCGGGAGGCGAAGAAGTCCTCCTCGATCCCCAGAGCGGCCGCGCAGACCACCAGGAGTTCGCCGGCCAGCGAGCGCATCTCCGCCAGGTAGCGGGTGAGCAGCACCTGGAGTTCGGGCACCTCGGACGGCCAGACGTTGGCGAGGAACCACTCGGCGTCGATCTCCGGGACGCCGATCGGCTGGTCGGCGCCCACGGCGAAGGTCTCCTTGAGGTCGGGCGGGGTGGGCGTGCCCTCGGCGTAGCCGTTGGCCTCGACGCCCGGCGGCAGCCAGCCCCGCTCCCCCACGACGGCCGCGTACCGCTGCTTCACCTCGGCGGGCAGGGCGAAGAACCGCCGGGCCGCGGCGCGCACGTCCTCGCGCAGCGCGGCCGGCACGCCGTGCCCGGTGACCAGCAGGAAGCCGATCTCGCGCAGCGCGGCGTCGACCTGGGCGGCCACCCGCGCCCGGCCGTCCGCCTCACCGGAGAACCAGGGAGTCAGGTCGACGACGGGAACCGAATTCATGCCTCATCTCCGATGTCCTCGTTCCAGACGGCCGGGTTGGCCGCGATGAAGGCCGTCATGAGCCCGGCGCACTCGGGATCGTCGAGCACGACGACCTCCACCCCGGCCTCGGCGAGCCACTCGTGCGCGCCCATGAACGTGCGGCACTCGCCGACGACCAGGCGCGGGATGCGGAACTGCCGGATCAGGCCGCTGCAGTACCAGCAGGGCGACAGGGTGGTCACCATGGTGGTCCCGCGGTAGGAGGGCTGGCGGCCCGCGTCGCGGAAGGCGGCGGTCTCCCCGTGCACCGAGGGGTCGCCGTCCTGGACCCGGCGGTTGCGCCCGCGCCCCAGCAGGCGACCGTCCGGGCCGAACAGGGCCGCGCCGACGGGCACGCCGCCTTCGGCGAACCCCTTCCTGGCCTCTTCCAGGGCCACGCTGAGCATGGCGGCGTCGCTTGTCATGCGCTCACTATCCCTCCACGCCGGGCCTTCGGGAACGGACGAAACGTCCGTACTATGACGACCCTTAACGGACGATCCGTATAGGGGTGCACCGATGCCTCTGACCCTGCGCGAGCTGCTGTCCTTCGAGGTGCTGCGAGAGGCCCGGCCGGAGGTCCTCGCCGGGGAGACCGCGCTCGACCGGGTGGTCCGATGGGTGCACTCCAGCGAGATCTACGAGATCGGCCCACTGCTCACCGGCGGCGAGCTGCTGCTGACGACCGGGCTCGGCCTGGCCGGCACCGACGCGGGGGCGCGGCGGCACTACCTGCGGGAGATCGCCGCCAGGGGCGTGGCCGGGGTCGCCCTCGAACTCGGCCGCACGTTCCCCGAGACGCCTCGCGAGCTGGTGGAGGAGGCCCGCAGGCAGGAGCTGCCGTTCATCGCCCTGCACGCGGTCGTCCCGTTCATCCGGATCACCGAGCACGTCAACACGCTGATCGTCGACTACGCGAGCCGGCGGCTGCGGGTGGGCGACTCGGCCACCCGCGCCCTCAACGAGGCGCTCATCGCCGGCGCCGGGGTCGCCGGGGTGCTGGCGACCGGAGCCGAGGTCGTGGGGGCCCCGCTGATGCTGCTGTCCGCCAGCGGCGCGCTGGTCGCCGCCCACGGCGTGGGCAGCGACCGGGACGCCTGGCGCGCGGCTGAGCGTGCGGTCTGCGAGTCACCGGTCACCCTCCACGGCCATCCCTGGGGGCGGCTGGTGGCCGGCCCCGGTTCGGCGCTGCCCGCCGACGACCTGGCGATCGCGCTGGAGCGGACGGCCGTCGCCCTCGCCCTCGCCATGCTCAGGACGGGCAGTCCGCCGAGCGAGCGCGACCGCCAGACGTCCGCGCTGCTGCGGGACCTCATCGAGGGCACGGCCGAGGCCGACCCCGGCGTACGGGCGGTCATGGCGGGCCTGCCCACCGGGCCCGGCCACCTGCTGGTGGGCGTGGCCGTGGACGCCCTGGAGACGGCGGCCGCGCTCGCCGTGCTCGACCGGGCCGCGCACATCCTGCACACGACCGCCCTGCGCGGGCGGGTGGGCCGGCTGGTGCTCGGCACCCTCGCGGTGCCGGTGGCCGTGGCCGACGCCGCCGGTGCGGCCGCCCAGGCGCTGGAGGAGGCGCTGCGGCGGCTGCACACCCCCCAGCTCAGAGTCGCCGTGGGGCACGCCGCTACCGGCCTGGCCGAGCTGGGCGGTTCGCTGCGGGACGCGCGGGCCGCGCTCGGGCTGCGGCGGGACGCCCGGCTCGTCACCACCCGCGCGCTCGCCCTCGAACTGGAGCTCACCCGCCACGCCGACGCCCGGCACGCCGCCGAGCTCGTACGGCGCACCATCGGCCCGCTGGTGGACTGGGACACGGCCCACCGGACCGACCTCGTCGGCACGCTGGAGGTCTTCCTGCTGCACGGGTGCAGCGCGACCCGGGCGGCCGCCGCGCTGCACCTCGGCCGGCAGACGTTCTACCAGCGGCTGCAGCGCATCGAGACGCTGCTGGGCCACCCGGTGACCGACCCCGGCGCGCACGCGGCCCTGCTGCTCGCCACCGCCGCCCACCGGGTCGCAAGCCGCTGAGGTCAGGCCGTGCGGACGCTCGGCGAGGCCCGGCGGCTACTCGCCGCCGCGGAGGTCAGGCGATCCAGGCCGTGCGGACGCTCGGCGGCTACTCGCCGCCGCGCAGGTCGGCGAGCAGGCCGGGCAGGTCGTCGGGCTTGACCAGCACCTCCCGGGCCTTGGACCCCTCGCTCGGGCCGACCACGTTGCGGCTCTCCAGCAGGTCCATCAGCCGTCCGGCCTTGGCGAAGCCCACCCGCAGCTTGCGCTGGAGCATCGACGTGGAGCCGAACTGGGTCGACACGATCAGCTCGGCGGCCTGGATCAGCAGGTCGAGGTCGTCGCCGATCTCCTCGTCGATCTCCCGCTTCGCGGCGGCGGGCGCGGCGACGTCCTCCCGATACTCGGCCTGCATCTGGACCTTGCAGTGGCCGACGACCTCCGCGATCTCCTTCTCGGAGATGAAGGCGTTCTGCAGCCGCATCGGCTTGCTCGCGCCCATCGGCAGGAACAGCGCGTCGCCCTGGCCGACCAGCTTCTCGGCTCCGGGCTGGTCGAGGATGACCCGCGAGTCGGCGAGCGAGGAGGTCGCGAACGCCAGCCGCGAGGGCACGTTCGCCTTGATCAGGCCGGTCACGACGTCCACGGACGGCCGCTGGGTGGCGATGACCAGGTGGATGCCGGCGGCCCGGGCGAGCTGCGTGATGCGGACGATCGAGTCCTCCACGTCGCGCGGCGCGACCATCATCAGGTCGGCCAGCTCGTCCACGATCACCAGCAGGTAGGGGTACGGCTGGTAGACGCGCTCGCTGCCCGGGGGCGGCACCAGCTTGCCCGCGCGCACGGCCTTGTTGAAGTCGTCCACGTGCCGGAAGCCGCTGGCCGCCAGGTCGTCGTACCGCCGGTCCATCTCGCCCACCACCCATTCGAGGGCCTCGGCGGCCTTCTTCGGGTTGGTGATGATGGGCGTGATGAGGTGCGGGATCCCCTCGTACGCGCTGAGCTCGACCCGCTTGGGGTCGACGAGCACCATGCGGACCTCGTCGGGCGTGGCCCGCATGAGGATCGAGGAGATCAGGCCGTTGATGCAGGTCGACTTGCCCGCGCCGGTGGCGCCGGCGATGAGGATGTGCGGCATCTTGGCCAGGTTGGCCACGATGGTGCGGCCCTCGACGTCCTTGCCGAGCCCGACGATCATCGGGTGGGGGTCGGCCTGGGCCACCTGCGAGCGCAGCACGTCGCCGAGCGACACGAGGTCCTTGTCGACGTTGGGGATCTCGACGCCGATCGCCGACTTGCCCGGGATGGGAGACAGGATCCGGACGTCCGCGGACTTGACGGCGTAGGCGATGTTCTTGGTGAGCGCGGTGACCTTCTCGACCTTGACGGCCGGGCCCAGCTCGATCTCGTACCTGGTCACCGTCGGACCCCGGGTGAAGCCGACGACCTGCGCGTCGATGGCGAACTGCTCCAGCACGCTGGTCAGCGCGTTCACGACCGTCCGGTTGCCCTTGGTCTCCTGCTTGGGCGCGCTGCCCGGCCGCAGCATCGTGAGGTCCGGCAGCGTGTACGGCCCCTCCTGGCTGGACAGGACGAGCTGCTCCACCTTCCGCGGCGCGGGCGTCGGCAGCGGAGGCTGGGGCGCCGGCTTGGGTATCTCCGGCTCGGTCGGCTCGGCGGACTCCACGAGGTCGTCCATGAGGCCGGGGACGATCTCCGGCGAGTGGTCCTTCTCCGACAGCACGGGCGTGTCGTACGGCTTGACGGTGTCGCCGCCCTCGGGCGCCCCGCGCCCGCCGCCCTGCTGCTTGCGCGTGCGCTTCTTGGCCGGCCCGGGGGCCCTGCGGGGCTCCCCGGTCTCGTCCGGCCGCTGGAAGAGCATGTGCTGGATCTCGGCGAGACGCTCGGGGATGCGGTGGACCGGGGTCGCGGTGATCACCAGCAGGCCGAAGCCGGACAGCATCAGCAGCAGCGGGATCGTGATGAACGCCGGGAGGATGCTCGACGGCGGAGCCGAGACGATGAAGCCGATCATGCCGCCCGCCGCCGACACGTTGTCCATGCCGTCGTTGGGCCCTCCGGAGGGGTACGGCGTGCCGTGGGCGACGTGCACGATCCCGAGGATCCCGGCCAGCATCGCGGTCCAGCCGATGCCCATCCTGCCGGTCTCGGCGTTCTGGTCGGGGTGGCGCAGCAGCCGCCAGGCGAGCAGCGCGAGCAGCACGGGCACCGCCCAGGCGAGCGATCCCACCGTGCCGCGCACCACGGCGTCGACGAACGCGGCGAACCCCGTCTTGGTGTCCCGCCACGTCAGGGCGGCGAGCACGATGGCGCCCGCGAGCACCGACAGCCCCTGGCCGTCGCGGCGGTGCATGGGGTCGAGGTCGCGGGCTCCCTGCCCGAGTGCCCGGGCGGCCGCTCCCACGCCGTTCGCCAGCAGCATCCACATGCCGATGACGAGCTTGCCGATCACAAGGAAGAACCAGCTGATCGGGTCCTGGCCGGTGGCGACCGGCCGCTTGGGCGCGGGCCTGGGCGCCGCCCTGCCTCGGGAACCGGCCGGGGATCGCTTCGATGAAGCCGTACGGGATCCGGAGCGCGACGCGGGGCGCTTGCCGGACCCCTGTCCGGACGTACGGGTGGCCATGATGCCGAAGTTACCCCGGATGCGGGCGATTACCGGGGCGGCGCGCCGGGAGCCCGCCCGACGAGACACCGGTCTACGGGGCGCCGCCGGGGTTCCCCTGTCCGTCGAGGAGCGCGCTCACCCGCCTGCGACCGTCTTCGCCCGCCGGCACCTGCAGCACCAGCAGGAGATCGGGGTGCTCCGCCGGGCGCAGCTGGAACATCTCCAGGTCCACCCGCCCGATCTCGGGGTGGTCGATCGCGACCGTCGCGGGCCTGAACCGGCGGACCGGGTAGTCCGCCCACCACTCCCGGAACTCCGGGCTGACCTCGCTCAGCTCCGTCACCAGCGTCGTGAAGGCGGGGTCCCCCTGCCGGTGTCCCATCGCGGCGCGGAACTGGCTGATCAGAGCGCGGGCGGCGGGTTCCCAATGGACCATCCGGGCGCGGTTGCCGGCGTCGGTGAACATCATCCACAGCAGGTTCCGCCTGCCCGGCGGGAGCGTCAGCGGATCGTGGCGGAGCAGGGCGTAGGGGGTGTTCCAGGCCAGATAGTCCAAGCGCGCGTCGTACACGGAGGCGGCGTTCGGGGCGGCGGCGTCCACCAGGCGCCGCAACCGGTCCCGGGGTTCCCCCTCCCCGGACGGCGTGTCCGGAGGGGCCAGTCCGGCCAGGTCCCGCAGGTGGCGATGTTCGTCGGGATCGAGCAGCAGCGCACGGGCCAGCGCGTCGATCACCTGCGCCGACGCCGAGATGTCCCGTCCCTGTTCCAGGTAGGTGTACCAGGTGACGCCGACACCCGAGAGCTCGGCGATCTCCTCACGGCGCAGGCCGGGGGTGCGGCGCAGGGCCGGATCGCCTTCCGGCAGGCCGACGTCGGCCGGACGCAGGCGGGCCCGCCGGGCGCGGAGGAACGCGCCGAGCTCGGCCCTGCGGCTCGACGCCCTGGCGCGGCGGCCGGGCCCGTGACTGGCAGCACGAGTGCCAGGACCGCCGGACGCCGTCTCGTTATCGTGACGTCCATGATCCTTCACACCGCGAGTGTGCCACGGAGGTAGGCGCCATGAGCGATCCCGTACTGGTGGTCGGCGCCACGGGCCGGCAGGGCGGCGCCACCGCGCGCCGGTTGCTCGCCCGGGGCCGGAGCGTACGCGCCCTGGTGCGCGACCCGGGCGGTTCCGCCGCGCGGGCTCTGGAGGAGTCGGGGGCGGAACTCGTCGTGGGCGACCTCGACGACGAGGGGTCGCTGCGCCGCGCGATGCGGGGCGTGGACGGGGTCTTCCTGGCGCTGACCATGATGCAGGGCCCGAAGATCACGGTCGAGGGCGCCGCCGCCGAGGAGCGGCGGGGCCTGACGGTGGCCCGGCTGGCGGCCGAGATCGGCACGGGACACCTCGTGTACAGCTCGGTCCCCGGCACGGACCACCCTTCCGGAATCCCCCACATCGAGAGCAAGGCACGGATCGAGCGCGAGATCCACGCGCTCGGGCTGCCGGCGACGATCCTGCGCCCGGTCTCCTTCATGGAGAACTTCAGCACCTACAACCGGCCGGTCCTGGAGGACGGCACGCTGGTCGTGCGGCTCCCCTCGCAGCCCGGCACGCCGATGCAGCTGATCGGCGTCGACGACATCGGGGTGTTCGCCGCCCTCGCCTTCGAGCGCCCCGGCCGGTTCCTCGGCCGCACCGTCGACCTGGGCGCCGACGAGCTCACCCCGCTCGAGATCGCCGCCACGTTCGGCCGGGTGTGCGGCCTGCCGGCCCGCTTCGAACAGACGCCCATCGAGCAGGTGCGCGCATTCGACGAGTGGGTGGCCCGGATGTTCGAGTTCTTCGAGGAGCAGCCGCCCGCGCAGGTCGATCCGCGGGCCCTTCGCGCCGAGCACCCGGGCCTGATGACCTTGGAGACGTGGCTGCGTGCCACCGGCTGGAAAGCGTGAGGTTCACGGACATGACCGATGGACGGCTGCTGCCGCCGGGAGGCGGCGACACGATTCAGGCGATGACGCTGAAGGTCGGCGCGGAGCAGACGGCGGGGTGGTCGGTCTTCGAGGCCGTGGTCGCCCCCGGTTTCGACGTCGGGGCGCATCTGCATCACGAGGCGGAGGAGATGTTCTACGTCATCGACGGCGAGCTCGACCTCCTCGCCTTCCATCCGGCCGCCGAGGCCGGCCCCGACTGGCGTTCCTGGCGGTCGGAGACCGGCGCCGAGGTGCTGCGGGGCGGGCCTGGGAGCTTCATGCACGTGCCGGCCGGATGCCCCCACGCGTTCTTCAACCCCGGCAGTGAGCCGGCCCGGATGCTGTTCGTCGTGACCCCGGCGGGTCACGAGACATACCTGCGGGAGCTCACCCGGATGCTTACCTCGGGGCCGCCGGACCAGGCCGAGATCGCGGCGCTGCGCGCCCGGCACGACATCCACCAGCTGACCCCGCTCACGAACCGAGCCTGACGACCCCCGCTTTCGATCGGTGGGTCCGGCAGCCGTACGGGTGGCGGGACGCCGGAGTCAGTCGCGAGGCGGGGAGAAACCCGGAAGGCCGGCGGAACGGGCCGGGCGCGCCAGCCTCGCGATGAAACTCCGCACGCGTGGCCCGTGCCGGCGGACCCACGCCCTCACCCAGACACCCTGGTAGGCGACGACGACCCCCAGCGTCAGCAGAGCGTCGACGGCGTCGACCAGGCCGTCGTGGTGGTTGTCGTGGCGCAGGAGCACGCCGAGGGACCGGGCGACCAGCGCGACCGTGAACGGGACGGAGATCAGGAGGAAGACCCCGAGGCAGAGCCCCGTTCCGGCGACGAGGAGCACGCTGTAGATCCGGACGAACCGGCGCTGCCGGGGCTCCATCCCGGCGAGCGGTTCCGCGGTGGGCATTCGGGCGGCCCGGCGAAGCAGATGCAGGAGGAAGGCGGTCGCGTCGGCGTAGAGGTTGCGGCAGCGGGCCAGGTCCTGCACCAGGAAGTACAGGTCGGTGCGCATGAAGATGAAGAACTGCAACGCCAGCCCCGTCATCTCGGTGAGAGCGATGACGGACAGCAGCGTGTTGCCGCCGGACAGCGCCATCGTCAGCAGGCAGCCGGCGAGAACGCTCGCGTCCACCGCCATCCCCGCGAGATAGACGGTCAGGCGGATCCGCCGCTCGGCGAGCCAGATGCCGGAGACGTCGGTCTGCGCGGCCAGGAACTGGAGGCGCGTGTCCACCCGGATGCGGCCGGGGACGCCCGCGGCCCGCGCGGTGAGGAGGTGGGCGAACTCGTGGAGTGAGACCAGCACGGCCACCAGGGCGATCTCACTCAGCAGAACCACCGTTCCGTGGTCGCTCCAGAGCAGGGAACGCCACCGGGGAACGACGTCGGGGCGCAGCGCCGCGGCGACGACTCCGCCGAGCACGAGCAGGCCCATCAGGCAGTGCAGCAGGCGGCTCAGGGTCCATCGCACCATCCCCTTCGTGATCCAGGGAAGCGAAGGTGCGGGAGTGCCGGTGTCGGCGAAGACCCGATCACCGATCGAGGCCACCATCCCCACGGCCGCCAGGTCGTGCACGAATCCGGACACGTCGAGCTCGACTCCGAGCTCGACCTTGAGCTCTTCGCGTGTCGCGAGGATCGTCCGCCCGCTGCCGAGCAGTTCGATCGCCCGTTTCCCCGCGTGGGGAACCGCGATGCAGACACCCGTCTCGACGCGGCCGACGATCCATCCGTCCTCGTCCTCGCGGAAGCCGAGAGGGCGCAGCCGGACGTCCGTCATCGCGCTTCTGTGCCCATCCGGGGCGGCGGAAGCGGGACGACCCGCTTGTCCACGTAGGTCAGCAGGTCCTCACCTCGCTCGTACAGCGAGGAGACGACCGAACCCCACGCGGCCACCACGTCGGCGTCGTCTATCCGGCGCGCGCCGGCACACGCGCCGCCGTCGTCGTAGTGCACGTGGTACATGTGCCTTCCGGGAAAGATGACCAGTTCCGGAAGGGGGCCGTCCCTCTCGATGCCCGTCAGTTCACCGGCGTCCAGAACCCTGCCGCGCTCTCCCAGGCGCATGCGCAGGGCGAGAAGGTGCAGCTCCCATTGCAGGTACGCGGTGAGCGGTGTCTCGACGACCCGCAGGCGGCGCAGCTCCCCCCGGGCGGGAAGATCCGCGGCGATCGTCTCCCGTGCCGCCTCCAGCAACTCGAGCGACCGCCGCCAGTCTCCCGCACGCATGGCGTTCCAGCTCGGGTTCTCCCCCTCGTCGAACGTCTGGGCGCGCTCCAGCTTCCAGATCACACCGTCGACGTGGTGGAAGACCTCCAGGAAGTCCGCCGCGTACTCCCGCATGGGCAGCATCGTGCCCGGCACGGCCTCCGGTCGGGGTATTTTCATTCCTCACCGTCATTCGTTCTCGCAAGACAATGGCCCGGACGGCGACTCGGAAATCACCCATCCGGACCATCGCCGGTCAACTATTCGAGTTTCCGCTGTACGACTGCGTGGTCTCGATCTTGTCAAGCAGCCGGAACGAAATCTTCCCGGCCGCGTCCTCGGTCTCGGCGGAATCCTGCACCGCCGGCTCCTGTCGCTCCATTTCCACCCCCTTTCGTCGCGATAACTCACGACAGTAGGCCGCGACATATCAGGCGTCAATAGCGGATTCTTGCCCTCCTTTTCGCCGCAACGCGCAGCCGGCGCATTCCGGCGAAGCCTCATGGAGCGTGTACACATGCTGTTCTGGCGCGATCAGATTTATTCCGGTGACGTGACTGCGCAGGGTCACCGGAATTCCGGCCACCATCGAGATGACGGCCTGCGCGGTGAGGTGACCGGAAATACCGGCGGACGGCGCCAGCACCCCCGGCCCGCCGAGGTCGACGCGGACCCCCGGCGTCAGCGTCGCCTCGATCGCGGCGGTGAGGCATTCGTAACAGGGCCCGTCGGCGGTGAAGACCCCCACGCTGACGAGGGGACCGCGGTAGCCGCCGACCGCCCAGGGCACCCCGGCCATCAGGCATGCCCGGTTGGCCCAGATCCGGATGCTGTCCCGGCCGCGAGGTTCGTCGGCGCACAGGGCGAGCGCGTCGAAACCGGTCAGCAGCGCGGACAGGTCCGCCCTGCTCTCGACGGCGCGGGTCTCCCCTGTCGCGTCAAGGTCCGAATTGATCTCCCTGAGGCGGCCCGCCACCACGTCGGCCTTCGGTTTCCCGATGTCCGCCTCGGTGAACAGCGCCTGCCTGGTGAGATTCGACAACTCGACCACGTCGCGGTCGACGCAATGGATCCTGCCGACCCCCGCGGCGGCCAGCGCCCAGGCGGCGTGGCTGCCGGTGCCGCCGAGCCCCAGGATCAGCACACGGGCGCGCTTCAGCGCGACCTGCGCCTCCCATCCGTGTGCCCGGGGAACGAGATCCACCCAGCGGAAGAACGCCCTGTTGCGCGAATACCGCTCCGTCTCCGCCGCGCTGAGATCGCTCGGCGGCGGGGCCGCCGCGTCCTCCAGATAACCCGATCCCAGCAGCAGGTCCACCACGCCGGCCGCGTCCACTCTCGTCAGGCCGGGAAACAGACCGCACAGATGAGCGGCGACGTCGGCGGGCGCGCGGGTTCCGTCCATCGCCGACAGCGCGGCCCACGCGTGACCATGCGGATCCGATATCTCCGCGGCGATTCCATAGATGGATCCGCCGATGCGAATCCTGTCCCGCCCGATTCTGTAGGGCCGATGCTCGGCCTTCACCCTCGGCAATCGCAAGCCGACCTCCATCGGCCGGAGGAGACCATCACGATACCGGGAACTTATCAATGCGAATTGCCGTCGGTCAATGTCTTTTGGCGAATACGCCGAAAACCGGGAAGAGTACGTACGGGACGGTCCGCCGAGCCGGTCGGCCACAAAGAATCGCCACACCCGGACGAATTCTAGATTTGTTCTATATGCGGGCGCCCCGCACGCACGTGCGTGCGGGGCGCCGCGGGCGCGTCAGTAAGCGCGGCGCTGCCGCATGGCCGAGCGCTCGATGCGCTCGCGCGCCTCCAGAAGGCAGGAGGCGATTTCCTTCTCCCGCTCGGGTGTGAGGCGCGGGATCGGCACCGAGCAGCTGATGGCGTCGCGCGGCGGGTCGCTGATGTGCAGCGCGACGCCGAAGCATCGCAGCCCCTCGGTGTTCTCCTCGCGGTCCACCGCGTAGCCCTGCTTGCGCACCCGGTGCAGGTCGACCAGCAGCTCCTCGGCGTCCACGATCGTGTGGGCCGTCAGCGAGGGCAGCTCGGCGGGCAGTATCGCGCGCACCTCGTCGTCGTCCCTGCTCGCCAGGATCGCCTTGCCGAGCGACGTGGTGCTCGCCGGCAGGCGGCGGCCCACCCGCGAGAACGGCCGCAGGTAGTGCCGCGACGCGCGCGTGGCGAGATACACGATGTCGAAATGATCGAGACGGGCGAGGTGCACCGTCTCGCCCGTGACCTCGGCCAGCCAGTCCAGCGCGTCGTGCGCGAGCTGGACCACCGGGTCGCCGTCGATGTAAGTCGCCCCGACCAGCAGAGCCCGCATCCCGATCCGGTAGAGCGTGCCGGTGACGTCGGTCTCGATCCAGCCGAGGTCGACCAGCGTGCGCAGCAGCGCGTGCAGGCTGCTCTTGGGGTAGCCCAGCTTGCCCTGTAGGTCGGTGAGGCTGTGCAGCCCGGGATACTGCGCGAAGAAGTCGAGCAGCTCGACCGTCCGGAGTGCCGACTTCACGTGCGGCACGGGTTCCGCCATGTGTACCTCCCTGACCCGCCTGTCCGCCTCCTATTGTGAGCCGGTTCCCCAGGAGGCGACCGTCCGGGAGGCGATGTAGTCCATATCCAGATCATCCCCCAGTCCAGGAGTGTCCGGCATCCGCACCTTCCCGTCGGCGAGCGGGTCGACGATCGACCGCAGGTGCGGGGCGGGCGTGTCGTAGTCCGAGTGCGGGTGCAGCAGCCCCCGCTCGTACCACCGCCCGCAGAGGGTGGCGCCGATCACGGCCAGGGCGCCGGAGCCGTTGCCGTGGATCTCGCAGTCCATGCCGAACGACTCGGCCAGGTGGACCGCCTTGATCGCCGGGATGATCCCCCCGGAGCCGACCACGCCGACCCTGAGGATGTCGCAGGCCCCCGCGGCCACCCACTCCGCCCGTGCCATGTGCTTGCCCCAGGAGGTCTCCGGCCCGAGGATCGGCGTCCTGAGCTGGTCGGCGAGCCATCGGTACGACTGCACCGACGCCTCCTCCATCGGCTCCTCGTACCACGCGAAGTTCAGCTCGTCGAGGGCCCGGCCGAGGGCCAGGGCCTCGGAGCGGGAGTACCAGTGGTTGCTGTCGAGCATGAGGGCGACGTCCGGGCCGACCGCCTCCCGCACCGCGGCGCACGCCTCGATGTCGCGGTCCACGCCGTACGGCATGGGCGGCATCCAGGTGTGCAGCTTGATCCCGCGGTAGCCGCGGGAGACGAGTTCCTTGGCGAAGGCGGCGTAGTCGTCGGGGGTGGCCAGGCCGCCGGGGATGTCATCGCCGCACATCGTGCTCGCGTAGGCGGGCACCTCGGAGCGGGCGCCGCCGAGGAGCTTCCAGACGGGAAGGCCGAGCTTGCGCCCGGCGAGGTCCCATAGAGCCTGGTCGGCAGCGCTGAGCGCCCGGTCGGACAGGTTGCCCTGGGCGCCCCGCTGCCGGCGGGCGACGCGGTGCCACAACCGCTCCCGGTCGAGGCTGTCCTGACCGATCAGCGCCGGCCCGATGTGGCCCGTGATCACCGCCTCCCTGACGGTGTCCGGCGCCGCCAGGCAGTATCCGGTCGCGCCGTCGCTGTCGGTGATGGCCAGCAGCGCCTCCCGCACCTCCCGGGGCGGGCCGGGATGCCGGTGACCGTGCCCGTCCACCACGGACCGGGTGACCGTGGTGAAGACCGTGACGATGACGCGTTCGACGACCGCCATGGGCTCTTCCTCTCTCTCGGTGGGGAGGGGCCGGAGGGCCGGTGCGCGGTCAGGGACGCACCGGCCCGGTCCCGGGACGCGGCGGCGATCGTCAGCCGCCGGTCGCCTTCTTCCATTCGGCCTGGGCGTCGGTCAGCTTCTGCGCCAGGGTGTCGAGGAACTCCTGGGGCTTCATCTGGCCGAGCAGCACCTTCTGGAAGAGGGGCTCGGTGTCGGCCTTGGTGATGGAGGAGAACTGGGGCAGGTAGTAGGGCGGCGACACGACCTGCGTGTTCGGGTCGTTCAGCGTGTCGACGGCCGTCTTCAGGTGCTCCAGGCCCTGCACCCAGGAGTCGCCCTGCGCCTCGGTGTTGGCCGGGATCTGGCCCGTCTGCTGGTTCCAGTAGCTGTTGCTGTCGTGGGAGACCAGGAACTCCACGAACTTCCAGGCGGCGTCCTTGTGCTCGCTGCTCTTGAACACCGCGAAGCCGTCCACGGGGTTGGCGACGATGGTCCGCTTGCCGCCGGGACCGGTCGGCAGCGCGAAGGCGCCGATCTTGTCCTTGCCGTGCGCCTTGACGTGGTCGTTGTAGGAGCCCAGGTTGTGGTGCATCATCGCGATCTTCCCGGTGCCGAACGCGGCGACCATCTTCGGGAAGTCGTTGGTGACGTCGGCCTCGGGGGTGTCCTTCTTGTACAGCCCGGCCATCTTGGTGAGGAACTCGACGTTCTTCGGGTCGTTGACCGTGCTCCTGCCCGATGCGTCGAAGAATTCGGTCACTCCCGAGTAGGAGTACATCTCGGCCAGGATCTGGAAGATCGAGCCGGCGCCGCCGCGGATGGTGTAGCCGTACTCGTCGGGCTTCTTGGTCAGCTCGTCGGCGTGCGTGAAGAACTCGTCCCAGGTGTCCGGCGCCTGCTGGAGCTTGTCCTTCAGGTACCACACCACGTCCATGTTGGAGGTGCCCGGCACCAGGTAGAGCTTG
The DNA here is from genome assembly GCF_900156315.1 of Microbispora rosea. Lineage (GTDB taxonomy): Bacteria > Actinomycetota > Actinomycetes > Streptosporangiales > Streptosporangiaceae > Microbispora > Microbispora rosea. Next base: position 26,362 of record NZ_FTNI01000031.1, read on the forward strand.
CCGTCGGGCACGGTCTTGCGGACCGAGTCGAGCATCGAGGTGGCCAGCTTGCCGTTCACCGAGCTCTTGGCGAGCCACTCGTCCGCCGGCTCCAGCGCCTGCTGGCCGGTCAGGTTGGCCAGGTACGACGTGGTGACGCCGCCGACGTCGGGGGTGTCCCCGCCCGCGATGGCGGTGTCGTACTTCTGCTGGACGGAGGCGATCGGGACGCCGACGTATTCGACGTGGATCGAGGGGTTGGCCGCCTCGAACCGCTTGATCAGCTCCTGGTAGATCGGGGTGCGGGCGCCTCCGTTGTTGTCCCAGAACGTGATGGTCGTCTTGCCGGAGCCCTCGCCGGAACCCGAGTCCGACCCACACCCGGTAGCGGTGACGGCGAGAACGGCGAGCGCCGCCCAGGCCACTTTCATCTTCATGGTTCCTCCTGCTTAGGACAGGCTGCTCTCGACAGTTCTCTGGGGGGTGCTATCCCTTGACCGCGCCGGCGCTGATGCCGTGCACGAGATAGCGCTGGACCACTGCGAACACGCAGACCACCGGCAGGGCGGCGACGACGCCCCCGGCCGCCAGGGCCTCGAAGTCGGCGCTGTACTCCCCGATCGTGTAGCTGAGCCCGACGGGGATCGTGAAGCTGTCCTGTTTGCTGACGAACATCAGCGCGAACAGGAAGTTGTTCCACGTGTGGATGAAGGCGAACGACCCCACGGCGATCAGACCGGGCCGCAGCTGCGGCAGCACGATCGCGAGGAAGCCGCGGAACCGGGTGCAGCCGTCGACCATCGCGGCCTCCTCGACCGTGAAGGGCACGGCCGAGATGAACCCGCTCATCAGGATGATCGACAGGGGCAGGTTGAAGACGGTGTCGGCGACGACGAGGCCGGCCAGGCTGTTGATCAGGCCGAGCGACTTGAAGATCGAGAACAGCGGGATCAGCATCATCGCGCCGGGGATGAACTGGGTGCACAGCAGCACGACCATGAACAGGCCCCGGCCGCGGAACCGGTAGCGCGACAGCGCGTACCCGCCCATGACCGCGATGACCGTGGTGACCAGCAGCGACCAGACCCCGACGATCACGCTGTTCTTGAAGAACACCGCGTAGCCGATGTCGTTCCAGACGGTCTCGAAGTGCTCGAACGTGATCGGCCACGGCACCGGGTCGGTCGATCCGGCCGGCCGCAGGGCGAACACGAGCATCCAGTAGAACGGCACGAGGGTGAAGACCAGGTACATCCCGAGGGGGACGTAGAGCCGCAGAACGCGGCCGGGATCGCGTCTCTTCCGCCGGCGGGCCCCGTCGGGCACCACTCGCGTGCCCGGGCGGATCATGACGTCGGCGCTCATTGCGAAACCCCTCGCCTCTTCATCGTTCCTCCCCGAACCGGCTGAGCCGGAGGTAGAGGATGGAGCAGAACAGCAGGATCACGAAGCCCGCCATCGTCAGCGCCGAGCCGTACCCGAAGTCCTTGGAGTCGACGGCCCGCTGCGCGACGTACAGCGGCAGCGTGGTCGTGACCTGCGCCGGGCCGCCGCCGGTGAGCGTGTAGAGCAGGTCGACGTTGTTGAACTCCCAGACCCCGCGCAGCAGCGTGGCCAGCACGATCGCGTCCCGCAGGTGCGGCAGCGTGACGTGGAGGAAACGCCTGATCCGTCCGGCGCCGTCCACCGCCGCCGCCTCGTAGAGCTCGCCGGGGATGCCCTGCAGGCCGGCGAGCAGGAGGATCGCGAAGAACGGCACGCCGCGCCACAACTCGGTCACCACCACGGCCGGGAAGACCGTGTCGGGGTTGCCGAGGACCGCCGCCTCGGGCTGCCCGAGGAAGCGCAGCACCCCGGTGCTCGGCGTGTAGAGCAGGATCCAGATGCCCGTCGTCAGCACCCCGGAGACGGCCCAGGGCGAGAAGACGAGCGACCGGGCAAGCCCCCTGCCGATGAAACTTTCATTGACGATGAGGGCCAGACCCAGCCCGAGGATCAGCTGGAGGCCGATCTCGGCGACCACCCATTTGGCGGTGAATCCCAGGCTGTGCCAGAAGACCTCGTCCTCGAACAGCATCTGCCGGAAGTTGTCGAGCCCGGCGAATCCGTCCGCCCATGGCCGGGTGAGGTTGCGGTGCTGCAGGCTGTAGTACGCGACGCTGGCGATCGGGTAGACGAGAAACGCGGCGATGAGCGCGACCGTCGGTGAGATCAGCAGGTACGGCACGGCCCTGCGGCGCATCGTCGTCACCGGCGCATCTCCTCTGCGACTTTTCCCTGAACCGAGTTCAAGACATATTCCTGAACGTAGTTCACAAACGTGGACGGATCAACGGTGATATTCGGGCCGTGGTCCTGTCAAGGACCCGTGTCACATTCGAAACATTCGCTCTCTCGGGGTGCGTGTCTTGACCGCACGCCGCCGCGCGCCGTACGGTCCCGGTGTTCATGAATATGAATTGTGTTCAGATGGATGACGGAGGAAGCCGGTGACGTTCGACGGCCTGCTGTTCTTCCCGGTCACGCCCTGCGACGAGGAGGAACGGCTCGGCCTCGAGGTGTTCCGCCGGCATGTGCGCCAGGGCGTCGAGGCGGGGTGCGGCGCGGTGTTCGCCTGCTGCGGCACCGGTGAGTTCCCCGCGCTCAGCCTGCGCGACTACGCCGCCTGCGTCGCCGCGGCGGTCGAGGAGGCGGCCGGGCGCGTCCCGGTGGTCGCCGGGACCGGCTACGGCACCGCGATGGCCGTGGAGTTCGCCAGGGCGGCCGAGGACGGCGGGGCCTCGGCCCTGCTCGCGCTGCCGCCGTACCTCGTGCAGGCCGGTCAGGACGGCCTGCGCCGCCACTACGAGGCGATCGCGGACGGCGCCCGGCTGCCGATCATCCTCTACCAGCGGGACAACGCCGTCTTCGAGCCGGAGACGGTCGCGGCGCTCGCGCGGCACCCGGGCGTCATCGGGCTCAAGGACGGCTACGGCGACCTCGGTCTCATGCGCCGGATCATCGAGGCCGCCCCGTCGGAAATGCTCTACTTCAACGGCTTGCCGACGGCGGAGCTGTCCCAGCCCGGCTACCGGGACCTCGGGGTGGTCCGCTACTCCTCCGCCGTCTTCTGTTTCCTCCCCGGCCTCGCGCTCGCCTGCTACTGGGCGCTGCGGGACGGCCGCGACGACGTCGCGAACCGTCTGATCGAGGGCTTCTACCGTCCCCTGGCCGGCCTCCGCAGCGAGGGCCCGGGGTATGCCGTCTCGCTCGTCAAGGCGGGCGTTCGCCTGCGTGGTCTGGACGTGGGACCCGTCCGCCGGCCGCTGTCCGATCCCAGCCCCGAGCACCTCGACAGGCTCGCCGCGCTGATCGACCGCGGTCTCGCCCTTCTCGAAGAACTGGAGCGGTCGCCCGATCCGGCCTGAACGCGTACGGACTCGTCTCGGGGGAGCGACCGCGGAACGGAGACAGTCATGCCCGGAAGATCCCTACTCCTGTCGGCCGCCCTCGCGATCACGGCCGCCGTCCCCGTGCTCGGAGCGGCCCCCGCGGGAGCGGTCACCCCGCCCGCCGGGAAGCCGGTCGATCTCGGGCGGCAGACGCTGCCCGCGGGCGACGGCTGGGCCTCGGCCGGCACGGGAACCACCGGCGGCGCGGCGGCCCCCGCGTCGAACGTCCACGTGGTCGCCGACCGCGCCGGCCTGGCCGCGGCGCTCGCCTCCCCCGGCCCCCGCATCATCTACGTCAAGGGCGTCATCGACGTCGACAAGACCTGCGCGGACTTCGCCGCCGACGGCTACACCCTGACCGGCTACCTCGCGGCGTACGACCCGGCGGTGTGGGGACGCGACACCGAGCCGTCCGGGCCCATGGAGGACGCGCGGGCCGCCTCCGCCGCGGCGCAGACGGCCTACATCAAGCTGAAGGTGCCGTCCGGCACCACCATCGTGGGCCTGCCGGGAGCGACGATCCGGCACATCAACCTGCACGTGGACAAGGCCGACAACGTCATCATCCGCAACATCCGCTTCGAGGACGCGGCCGACTGCTTCCCCCAATGGGACCCCACCGACGGCGACGAGGGCAACTGGAACTCCCTCTACGACAACATCTCGGTCACCGGCTCGACCCACGTCTGGATCGACCACAACACGTTCACCGACGGGGACAACCCCGACGCGAACCAGCCGGTCTACTTCGGCCGGCCCTACCAGGTGCACGACGGGCAGGCGGACATCACCAACGGCTCCGACTTCGCGACCGTGTCGTGGAACGCGTTCTCCGACCACGACAAGACCATGCTGATCGGCTCGACCAACAACCCCGCGGCCGACCGGGGCAAGCTCAGCGTCACCGTGCACCACAACGCATTCTCCGGCAACCTGCAGCGGCTGCCCCGCGTGCGGTTCGGCAAGGTGCACGTCTACAACAACTACTACCAGGTGCCCGACGCCGGGCCCTTCGAGTACGCGCTGGGTGTGGGCGTGGAGTCCCAGATCTACGCCGAGAACAACTACTTCCGGCTGAGCCGGAGCGTGGACCCGGCCGACCTGCTCTACAACTGGGGCGGCACGACGCTGACGGGCAAGGGCAACCTGCTGCGGGTCGGCGGCAAGGAGCGGCCCATCGACCTGGTCGCCGCCTACAACGCGAAGAACGACCCCGACCTCGGCGCCGACGCGGGCTGGACCCCCACACTGCACACGGGGATCGACCCCGCCGAGACCGTGCGCAGGGAGGTCTCCCGGCACGCCGGGGCCGGCGAGATCCACTGACGGCCGGCGACGCGCGGCCCCCGTGCGCGGCCCCTCCGCGCACAGGGGCCGCGCGCACCCTATGGCGGCGGGCCGAGGCGGGACAGCGGAAGCCCGAGCTGGAGGTACAGCTCCAGCTGGTCGTAGAAGATCTGCTGGTCGACGATCAGGCCGTCCTGCAGGGCGAAGAACCAGCAGCACCGCACGCTGATGTACCGCCCGCTGCTCTGGAGCACGTCACCCGTGGTGAGCGCGAACGGCCCGGTGTGCCTGCCGGTCGCCACCGCGGTGACCGCCGTGGCCTCGCCGTCCACGGCCTTCCGCAGCACCGTGACGTGCATGTCGGGGAACGCCTGCCAGGTCCGGGTGTAATAGGACGCTATCTCCGAGCGTCCCTCCACCGGGCCGCCCGGCCCCACCATGGCGGGCTTGGAGCAGTAGCAGTCCATGATCGCGCCCAGATCGTGGGCGTTGAACGCGCTGGTATATCGGTCCACTACGTCGGCCACGGCGAGACCCCCCATTCTCGCACCGAAAATCCAGGCTATCGGGGCGTCGGCCCTTCACCTCGGGCGGGCGTCCGGGCGAGCAGGCGGGCGAGCACGTGAACCGGCCCTCGGGATCACTCAGGCCCGCGCCGCTCCCCGGGAACGGGAGCGGCGCGGAAACGGGCGCCGCAGGAAACGGGCGCGGTGGTGTCAGACGCGCAGGCTGCCGTCCACACGTTGCGGCACGCCGAGGGGGTTGTCGTCGCGCAGCTCCGGCGGCAGCAGGTCCGCCGGCCAGTCCTGGTAGGCCACGGGGGTGGTCCAGCGGCCGATCGCGGCCGCGCCGACCGAGGTGTGCGCCGGGGCGGTGGAGGCGGGCCAGGGGCCGCCGTGGTGCATCGCCCAGCAGACGGCGACGCCCGTGGGCCAGCCGTTCCAGATGAGCCGCCCCGCCAGGCGGCGCAGGACCGGCACGAGATCGCGGGCCTCCTCCGGCCCGGCCGCGTGGACGGTCGCGGTCAGCGACCCGGGCAGCCGGCGCAGCACGGCGGGCAGGTCGGCGGCATCGCGGTAGCGCACGACGATCGCCGACGGACCGAAGCACTCCTCCCCCAGCTCGGGCAGCCCGTCCGCGAACGCCTCCAGATCGGCGGCGAAGACCTGCGGGGTGATGCCGTCCACCGCGCTCCCGCCGGCCAGCAGGGTGAGCCGCTCGGCCAGCCGGCCGGACGCCCGCAGGTAGCCCTCACGGATCTTGTCGGTCAGCATGGGCCCGCCGCTGGTCGCGCCGACCGCCTCGGCGACGGCCTGCTCGAACCCGCCCTCCGCCGGGACGAACACGAGGCCGGGGTTGGTGCAGAACTGCCCCACGCCGAGCGTCAGCGAGGCCGCGAACCCGGAGGCCACCTCGGCGGGGTCGGCCGAGGGCAGCACGACGACCGGATTGACGCTGCCCAGCTCGCCGTAGAACGGGATGGGGTCGGGCCGCTCGTCGATCAGCTTCTGGATGGCCGTGCCGCCCGCGAGCGAGCCGGTGAAGCCGACCGCCGTGACGAGCGGGTGCTTCACCAGCGGAGCCCCCGCCTCGAACCCGTGCACGAGCCCGAGCAGGTCGGGGTCGGGCAGGGCCTGCCGTACGACGGAGGCGGTCAGGTCGGAGGTGCGGGGATGCCCCTCGTGGGCCTTGACCACGACCGGGCAGCCGGCCGCGAGCGCCGACACCGTGTCGCCGCCGGCCACCGAGAACGCGAAGGGGAAGTTGCTGGCCGCGAAGACGGCCACGACGCCGAGCGGGTGGTTCATCCGGCGCAGATCGGGCCGCGGCGGGATGGCTCCGGGGTCGGGGTGGTCGATCACCGCCTCGACCCAGCCGCCGTCCCGCAGGACGTCGGCGAACAGCCGGAACTGGGCGGCCGTGCGGGCGATCTCGCCGCGCAGCCGCGCCTCCGGCAGCCGGGTCTCCTCCGCGGCGGCCGGCCACAGCTCCTCGGCGTGCTTGAGCAGGGCGTCGGAGACGCCTTCGAGCACGGTGGCACGCTCGGCCGGGGGCGTCGCCCGCCACGCCTCGCCCGCCGCCGCGGCCCGCTCGACCGCCGCCTGGACGGAATCGTTCATCTGGCCGGTCACCTCATCCCCCCGTCGTTAGGTTCTCGACGTCGTAGCGGGGACCGCAGAAGGCCCCGCCGACCAGCGAGTGCGGCGACTCCCGGGGATCGGGCTCGCCGTACTCGGCGATCAGCTTATCGGCGTACATTTCCGCGTCGTCCTTGGGCTCGTAGCCGATGGCCCGGCCCTCCTCCAGCGACCACCAGCGGCGCGTGTTGGCGGACACGCCCCACACCACGTGGAAGCCGCCGGCCGCCAGCGACGCCTCGACCAGCCGCGCGCAGTCGTCCGGGGACAGCCAGGTCGACAGCATGCGCACGTCCCTGGGCCGCTCGAAGCACGAGCCGATGCGCAGGCAGGTCACGTGCATGCCGTAGCGGTCGTGGTAGAGCGAGCCGAGCGCCTCCTTGGTCACCTTGCTCACGCCGTAGAAGGTGTCCGGGCGCGGGAACAGGTAGTCGGGTGCCTCGTCCTCGCCGCGCGGGAAGAACCCGACCGCGTGGTTGCTGCTGGCCAGCACGACGTGGCGCACGCCGGTCCGCCTCGCGGCCTCCAGCACCACGTAGGTGCCGTTGATGTTGATCTGAAGAATGTCCGCCCACGGCTGTTCGACGCTGTGGCCGCCCAGGTGCAGCACCGCGTCGACGCCGTCCATCGCCGCCTCCATCGCCTCGGGGTCGGTGATGTCGGCGGTCACCGCCTCCTCGCCTGGCCCGGCCTCCAGTGGGACGACGTCGAGCAGGCGCAGCACGCGCCCCTCCCTGGCCAGCCGTGGTCGCAGCAGGGTGCCGACGCCGCCCGCCGCGCCGGTCATGAGAATTCGCATGTGCCTCCTGTCGGGTCGGCCCTGCATGGAGCGCGACCCCGGGGTGGGGAATCGGGTGCCCGCGCCGGTGCGCGGCGCTCCGTGAGCGTCCAAGCGACGTACGGACCGTGTCAATGCCGAACGGCGCCAGTCTCGCAGCAACCCCAATCGTTCACAAGTACGGGCATAGTTCACAAATCTGACCCGAGATCTCTTCTTGACGCAACTGATGTCAATTTCTACGGTCTTGCTAGCAAGGACACACAATTGCGGGCCCCACACTCACCCTCGGCACTCGCCCCGCCGGCGGCCCTCGACCATGACACTCCCGGCCTTCCGGCGGCAGCTCATGCGGGGGCTGACCAGCGGTGCGGCCACGGGCGGACGAAGTTGACTTTCGTCGGATCACCCGGCTAGCTTCGTGAACATATTGAAGAACTTTGTCCATATATATGGACAGCGAGGGGGTGGGCGGATGCATCTCGACGGCGTTCTCTTCTTTCCGGTCACACCGTTCGGCGCGGACGGTGAGCTGGCCGAGGACGTGCTGGCCAAGCACGTGAACCGAGGGGTGACCGAGGGCGCGGGCGGGGTGTTCGCCGCCTGCGGCACCGGCGAGTTCAACGCCCTGGGCATCGACGAGTACGCGCGGGTGGTGCGGATCGCGGTCGAGTCGGCGGGCGGGCGGGTTCCCGTCCTGTCCGGCGCCGGCGGTCCGCTCCCGTTCGCCCGCGAGTGCGCGCGCAGGGCCGCCGACGCGGGCGCCGACGGCCTGCTGCTGCTGCCGCCCTACCTGGTCAGCGCCCCCGCCGAGGGGCTGGTCCGCTACGTCCGCGAGGTCGCGGCGTCCTCCGACCTGCCGATCATCGTCTACCAGCGGGCCAACGCCCGCTTCACCCCCGCCGCCGCGGTGGCGCTGACCGAGATCCCCAACGTCGTGGGGTTCAAGGACGGCCTGGGCGACATCGACGCCATGCAGCGGATCGTGCTCGCCGTCAGGGAGGCGACCGACCGTGACTTCACCTTCTTCAACGGGCTGCCGACGGCCGAGATGACCGTGCCCGCCTACCGGGGGATCGGCGTGAGCCTGTACTCCTCCGCCGTGTTCTGCTTCCTCCCCGAGGTGGCGCTGGCCTTCCACAAGGCCGTGACCGCGGGGGACGACGACCTCGTGCGGCGCCTGCTCGCCGGCTTCTACCGCCCCCTGGTCGAGCTGCGCGACCTCGTGCCCGGCTACGCCGTCTCGCTCGTCAAGGCGGGCGTCACGCTGCGCGGCCTCGACGTGGGCCGGGTGCGCCCGCCGCTGGTCGACGCGGCCCCCGAGCACGTGGCCCGGCTGGAGCGGCTGATCGCGGCCGGTCTGGAGATCGTGGGATGAGGATTCGCGAGATCAACGTCACGCCGGTCGCCTTCCGCGACCCGCCGCTGCTCAACGCCGCCGGCGTCCACGAGCCGTGGGCGCTGCGCACGGTCGTCGAGGTCGTCACCGACGAGGGACTGACCGGCCTCGGGGAGACCTACGGCGACCTCGACCACCTCGTGCGGGTGCGTGCCGCCGCCGAGGCCCTGATCGGCCACGACGTCTACGGCCACAACGCGATGTACGCCACCGTGGCCGGCCTCGTCGGGGCCGACGTCGTCACCGACCTGCACGGCCTGACCGGCACCTCCTCCCGGGCCAAGACCGTCGACCGGATCTTCTCCCCCTTCGAGGTGGCGTGCCTGGACATCCGCGGAAAGGCGGTGGGCCGGCCCGTCGTGGACCTGCTCGGCGGCAGGGTGCGCGACGCCGTGCCGTACAGCGCCTACCTGTTCTACAAGTGGGCGGGCCACCCGGGCGCGCCGGAGGACGGGTTCGGCGCCGCACTCGACCCCGAGGGGGTGGTCGAGCAGGCCCGGCTGCTGATCGGCCGGTACGGCTTCCGCTCGATCAAGCTCAAGGGCGGGGTGTTCCCGCCCGAGCAGGAGGTCGAGGCGATCCATGCGCTGCGTGAGGCGTTCCCCGAGCACCCGCTGCGCCTCGACCCCAACGCCGTCTGGAGCGTGGAGACCTCGATCCGGGTGGGCCGCGAGCTCGACGGCGTGCTGGAATACCTGGAGGACCCGGCCGAGGGCATCGAGGCCATGGCGCGGGTCGCCGCCGAGGTGCCCATGCCGCTCGCCACGAACATGTGCGTGGTGACCCCCGAGCACCTGCCCGAGGCCGTCCGGCGCAACGCCATCGGGGTGCTGCTGACCGATCACCACTATTGGGGCGGTCTGGTCCGCTCGGCGCACATCGCCACGCTGTGCGAGACCTTCGGCATCGAGCTGTCCATGCACAGCAACTCCCACCTCGGGATCAGCCTCGCCGCGATGACCCACCTGGCCGCCGCCACCCCGTCGGTCACCCACGCCTGCGACACCCACACGCCCTGGCAGGACGGCCAGGACGTGGTCGTCCCATCGTCGGGCGGTGAAGGCGCCCTGCGGTTCGTGGACGGGGCGGTCCCGGTGCCGGACGGCCCGGGGCTCGGAGTGGAACTCGACCGCGACGCCCTCGCAATCATGAACGAGCAGTATGAGAAGTGCGGGGTCCGCTCCCGCGACGACACGACGTACATGCGGTCCGTCGACCCGTCCTTCTCCGCTCGGAGGCCACGCTGGTGAACGTCATCTACGCCTACCCCTGGGACATCGTCGGCGATCCCGGCGCCGCCGCACGCCTCAAGGCGCTCGGCGTCGACGCGGTGGCGCTCGCCGCCTCCTACCACACCACCCGCGCCGCGACCCCTTTTCATCCGGCGCACCGGCTGGTCGACGCACGGCACGCGGCCTGCTACGTGCCCGTACGCGAGGAGGCGTGGAAGGGCTCACGGCTCGTGCCCGGCACGCCGTCGTGGATGGACTCCCCCGACCCGTTCGGGGAGGCGAGGGACGCCCTGCGCGCCGCCGGCCTGCCGGTCCAGGCGTGGACCGTGCTGACCCACAACACGAGGCTCGGCTCGGCCAACCCCGACCTGGTCGTCACCAACGCCTTCGGCGAGCTCTACCCGTACGCGCTGTGCCCGGCGGCGGCCGACGTGCGCGACTACTGCCGCACGCTGGTCCACGAGGTCGTCGAGGCGGGCGACCCCGACGCGCTGATCCTGGAGGCGTGCGGCGCGCTCGGCTTCCGGCACGGCGGCCACCACGAGAAGACCGACGGCGCGGACTGGTCGCCCGCGCAGATCGCGCTGCTGTCCCTGTGCTTCTGCGCGGCCTGCGCACGCCGCTACGAGGCGGCCGGGCTCGACGTCGCCGAGGTCCGCGCCCGGGTGCGGGCGGGCGTCGACGGCGCGCCGGGCTCGGTCGAGGACGCGCTCGGCGACCTGGCCGGAGCGCTGCGCGACCTGCGCACCGGGCTCGCGGGCGAACTGCGCGACCTGCTGCTGGCCGAGGCCAGGGCGGTGCGGCCCGGCCTGAGGATCGCCCTGCACGCCAGCGCCGACCCGTGGGCGACCGGCCCGTTCGCGACCGTGCCCGAGGGGGTGGACGTCGACCTGCTCGTCGGCAACTGCTGGAACTCCCCCGAGGTGGACGAGGCCGGGCTGCGCGCCCTGAGCCGGCTCGGTCCCCGGGTGGGCGCGTACGTGCTGGCCCTGCCCCCGCGCCCGGCGGACGGCGCGGCGTTGTCGTTCCTGGCCGAGGCCTACACGGCCGCCGGCGCCGCCGAGATCCACTGGTATCACGGCGGCCTCGCCTCAGCCGCCCGGCTGAGGGCCGTCACGGAGGCCGTCCGCCGCTGAGCACACCGCTCCGCACCGGCTTCACACCACACGCCACTCACACCACACACCGCTCCACACAGCGCCGCACGATGCGGGACAATCATGGGCATGCGGTTCGGCATCCTCGGCCCGACGGAGGCGCGGCCCGGCGGCGACCGTACGGTCCCGGTCGGCGGGCCGGGCCTGCGGGCGCTGCTCGGCCTGCTGCTCCTCAACGCGGGGCGGGTCGTCACCATCGACCGCCTGATCGACGGCCTCTACGGCGCCGAGCCGCCCGCCGGGGCGACCAACGCCCTGCAGGCCCAGGTGTCGCGGCTGCGCCAGCACCTCGCCAGCCTTGGCGACCTGGGCGACCTGATCGTACGGGAACCGGCCGGCTACCGGCTCGCGGTGGACCCGGAGGACGTGGACGCGCCGCGCTTCGAACGGCTGGCGGCCGAGGGACGGCGCGCGCTCGACGCGGGCGACCCCGCCCGGGCCGCCGGCCTGCTCGACCAGGCCCTCGCGCTGTGGCGCGGCCCGGCGCTCGCGGACGTGCCCGACGCGCCGTTCGCGCCCGCCCAGACGGCCCGGCTGGAGGAGCTGCGCCTGTCGGCGGCCGAGGACCTCGCCGAGGCGTGCCTCTCCCTCGGGCGGCACCGCGACCTGCTGCCCGAGCTGCAGGAACGGGTCGCGGCGCACCCGCTGCGGGAGCGCTCGCGCGGGCAGCTCATGCGCGCGCTGTACGCGGCGGGCCGCCCCGCTGAGGCACTGGCCGTCTACGACGACGCCCGGCGGGTCCTCGCCGACGAACTGGGCGCCGACCCGTCGGCCGAGCTGGCTGCGATCCACCTCGCGGTGCTGCGCTCCGATCCGTCCCTCGCTCCCGCCTCCGCCGCGCCCGGCGGACGGCCCGTCCCGCTCACCTCCCTCGTGGGCCGCGACGACGAGCTGGAGCGCATCGGCGCGCTGCTCGCCGAGGCGCGGCTGGTGACGCTCACCGGCCCGGGCGGCACCGGGAAGACCCGGCTGGCGGTCGAGGCGGCCGCCCGGTGGCCGGGCGAGGTCTGCCTCGTGGAACTGGCCCCGCTCACCGACGGCGCCGACGTGCCGCAGGCCGTGCTCGGCGCGCTCGGGCTGCGCGAGACCGCCGTGGCCATCCCCGTTCCCGGGACGCGGCAGGGCGCCGCCGATCCCGTCGCCCGCCTGGTGTCCGCCCTCACGCTGCGGCCGGTGCTGCTCGTGCTCGACAACTGCGAGCACGTCGTGGACGAGGCCGCCCGGCTCGCCGACCGGCTGCTCGCGGCGTGCCCCGCCCTGCGCGTGCTGGCCACGGGCCGGGAGGCGCTCGGGATCACCGGCGAGCGCCTGTGCCCGGTCCCCCCGCTGCGGGTCCCACCGCCCGGCAGTGAGCCCGCCGTCGAGGACGCGCTCGCCTATCCGGCCGTACGGCTGTTCGCCGAACGGGCGGCCGCCGTACGGCCCGGCATCGTCTTCGGCCCCGGCGACATCGAGCACGTGCTGCGGATCTGCCGGGCGCTGGACGGGCTGCCGCTCGCCGTCGAGCTGGCCGCCGCGCGGCTGCGCTCGCTGCCTCTGGCTCAGATCGCGGCCCGGCTGGGCAGCGACGACGGCGACCCCGCGGCGGAGGGCGACGCCCCGCGCTTCGCGCTGCTGTCGCGCGGCAGCCGTACGGCGCAGCCGCGCCACCGGACGCTGCGCGCGGTCGTCGAGTGGAGCTGGGACCTGCTCGACGAGCCGGAGCGCGCGCTCGCGCGACGCCTGACGGTCTTCGCGGGCGGCGCGACGCTGGAGGCGGCCGAACGGGTGTGCGGCCTGCCCGACACCGACGGCGTGCTCGCCTCCCTGGTGGACAAGTCCCTCGTCGAGGTGGTGGACGACCGCTACCGGATGCTGGCGACGATCCGGGCGTTCTGCGCCGAACGGCTCGCCGAGGCCGGCGAGAGCGAGGCCACGCGGCAGGCCCACCTCGCGCACCTGCTCGACCTGGCCGTGACGGCCGACCCGCACCTGCGCGGGCCCGGCCAGATCGAGTGGCTGCGCCGGCTGGACGGCGAGCGCGACAACCTGCAGGCCGCGCTGCGCCGCGCCGTACGCGCGGGTGACGTGCCGCCCGCGCTGCGGCTGCTGTCGGCCACGGCCGGCTACTGGCTGCTGCGCGGGCTGCGCGGCGAGGCCGCCCGGCTGGCCGCCGAACTGCTGGTCGGAGCCGGCGCCACACCACCGGAGGGGCTGGAGGAGGAGCACGTCGTGTGCGCCTGCCTCGTCGCCTGGGGCGGGACGAGCGGCCCCGTCGTCGACGCGCTGGTGGCCGCGGCCGCCCGCCGGACCTACACGCTGCCCATGCCGCCCCGCCAGCCGTTCCTCCTCGTGCTGCACGCGATGATCAGCGGTCCTCCCGCCAGGGAGGAGCTTCACCGGCTGGAGGACCTGTTCCGGGCGCTCGACCGCGACTCGTGGACGCGGATACTCAGCCGGTTCAGCCTCTCCTATCTCAAGACGTTCGACGGCCGGCTCGACGAGGCCGAGCAGGAGCTCACCGGCGCGCTCCGGGACGCCCGCGCCACCGGGGACGTGTGGCTCCGGGTGATGGTGTTGTCCGCGATGGCGGACGTCGCCGACCGGCGGGGACATCTCGAACGGGTCGAGGCGCTGACCAACGAGGCGCTCGACCTGGCCGAGCGGCTGGGCGCTACGGCGGACCTCGCCGAGACCCTCTGCCGGCGCGCCTGGGCCCGGATGCGTTCCGGAGACACGGACTCCGCGAGGGCCGACTTCGAGCGGGCCGCCGAGCTGTCCCGGCGTACGGGCGCCCCGGAGACCCTCGCGACGGCGCTCCTCGGGCTCGGCGAGCTCGCCCGGCTCGGCGGTGACCTGCCCGAGGCCCGGCGGTGGTACGAGACGGCCCTGGCGGAATGCACGGCCGAGTGGTTCAACGCCGAGGAGACGCGCTCGCACGTCTACCTCGCGCTCGGCTGGGCCGCGCAGATGTCGGGCGAGGCCGCCGAGGCACTGGCGTGGCACCGCCGTGCCCTCACCACCGGCCTCGGCACCCGCAGCCTCACCATGAGCGCCGCGGTCGCGGAGGGCGTCGCCGGCGTCGCGGTGCTGGAGGAGGCCCCCGAGCGGGCCGCCTGGCTGCTGGGCGTCGGCGCCGCGCTGCGCGGGGCTCCCGCCGCCCGCGACCCGGACGTCGCCCGGATCGAGGCGCGCTGCCGGACCGCCCTCGGCGACGACGCCTTCGACCGGGCGTACGCCGAGGCCGAGGCGTTCACCCGGCAGCGGGTGCCGGTCACGCAGGGTCTCGCGGGGGGTCTCGCAGGGGGCATCGCGGAGGGCACGGAGACGGCGGCGCTGACCGTCATCGAAGGGCACCTGTCAGCGCTCGGTGGGTGATCCGTCAGCGCCCCGGCGCACGCTGAGGGCCATGAACGACACCTCCCGCAAGTGGGGCACGCTGGTCGTCGCCTGCCTGGCCATGCTCCTGCTGTCCCTCGACCTCACCGTGCTGCACCTCGCCCTGCCGAAGCTCGGCGAGGACCTGGCTCCCTCGGCTACCCAGCTGCTGTGGATCGCCGACATCTACGGCTTCGCGCTGGCCGCGCTGCTCGTGACCATGGGCAACCTCGGCGACCGGATCGGGCGCAGGCGGCTGCTGCTCGTCGGCCTGGCCGCCTTCGGCGCGACCTCGGTGCTGACGGCGTACGCGCCGAACGCCCCGCTGCTGATCGCCGCCCGCGCGCTCCTCGGCGTGGCCGGCGCGACGATCATGCCCTCGACGCTGTCGCTGGTCCGCAACGTGTTCCCCGACCCGAAGGAGCGGACCACCGCGGTCGGCATCTGGAGCAGCGTGGGCGCGGTCGGGTTCGCTCTCGGGCCCATCGTCGGCGGCCTGCTGCTCGACCACTTCTGGTGGGGCTCGGTCTTCCTGATCAATGTGCCCGTCGTCGCGGCCGTCCTGGTCGCCGGGTTCGTCGTGCTGCCCGAGTCGCGCAACCCCCGCCCCGGCAGGCTAGACCTCCTCAGCGTCCCGCTGTCCGCCGTGGGCGTGCTCGGCCTGATCTACGCGATGAAGGAGGCCACGAGCGGAGGCGTCACCCAGCCGTCTGTGATCGCCGCGGCGGTGATCGCGGTCGCCGCGCTGGTCGTGTTCGTCCGCAGGCAGACCCGGCTGGCCGAACCGCTGATCGACGTGGCGCTGTTCCGGCGGCGCGCGTTCGCGGCCACGGTCGGCGCCGAGCTGGTCGCGGTCTTCGCGATGCTCGCCATGTCGGTGGTCTTCGCGCAGTACTTCCAGCTCGTCATGGGCTGGTCGCCGTTGACCGCCGGGCTCGCCGGCATGCCGGGCGGCCTCGCCGGGGGCGTCGGCGGCGCGCTGTCCGGAGTGCTCGTGCACCGGTGGGGCCGCGGGCCGGTCGTCAGCCTCGGGCTGGCGCTGACCGCGATCGGGTTCATCCTGTTCAGCCGGATCGATATGGAGACGCCCTATCTCTACATGCTGGTCGCCATGATCATCCAGGGCGTCGGGATGGGCTTCATGTTCGCGGTGACCGGCGACACGCTGCTCGCCTCGGTGCCCAAGGAGCGGGCCGGCGCGGCGAGCGCGATCTCGGAGACGGCCCACGAGATGGGCGGCGCGCTCGGCATCGCCGTGCTCGGCACCGTGCTGACCAGCGTCTACCGGAACGGCCTGGTGCTTCCGCCCGGCCTGCCCGGCGGACCCGCGGCCGAGGCCCGCGACACGCTCGCGGGCGCACTCAAGGTCGCCGCCACGCTCCCGGGCGACGCCGCGGGGGCCGTCGTCCGGGCCGCCCGTCAGGCGTTCGTCGAGGGCATCCACGTCACCGTGCTGACCGGCGCGGCCATCCTGCTCGTGCTCGCGGTCGCCGTGCCGTTCGCGCTGCGCGGCGTGCCCAAGGTGATCCCCGAGACCGGAGAAGAGGAGGCCGGGGAAGAGGAGACCGGCGGGCAGGAGCCCGCCGAGGGCGTGGTCACGGCCCGCTGAGACGCAGGCCGCTCACGCCGGGGGCGCCCGCCGGACGAGGCCGATCACGTCACGAGGGACATCCAGCGGTCGTGGGCACCACCGAAGGGGCCGGTCCGGCCGCCGACGGCCTCCATCAGCCAGGCGGCGGACCGCTCCGCCTGGCGGACGATCTCCTCCGGGTACGCGTACCGCACCTGGTGGACGGCGAACTCGTCCTCGTCGTCCAGGATCAGCCGGCCGTCGCGCATCCGCAGCACGTCGAGGTCGAGGTCGGCCATCGTGATCCGGCCGTCGCCGCAGACGGGCACCGTGGTGACGTCGCAGTAGATCGCGCACCTGTTCGGCCGGGCGTTGAACGTGGCCGTCCACCACGCGTTCCGGGGGAACAGCATCACGAAAGGGTCCGGCCAGACCACAGGCGGCTCGCTCCCCCGGCGGCCGGCGGTGCCCGCGGGGCAGCCGGTCCAGACGCCGTGCTCGTCCTCGCCCAGCACCCGCGCGTACTGGTGCCAGTGCAGCGACCCGCCGTACTTGCGGTAGATGATCCTCACCTCGGACACGGGCGGGACGCTACGCCACGCCCGTCTCCGAGTACAACGGGATTACCGGTCAGACCTCGACGACCACCGGGATGATCATCGGGCGGCGGCGGTAGGTGTCGCTCACCCAGCGCCCCACCGTGCGTCTGATGGTCCGGCGGATCTGCATCTCGTCGGCCACTCCGGACGCGGCGACCTCCTGCAGCGCGGCCTCGATCTGCGGGACGACCGCGTCGAACGCGTCGGGGTCGATACCCGAGCCGCGCGCGGTGATCTCCGGTCCGCCGGCGAGCTTCCCGGTGGTGGAGTCCACCACGACGACGATGGAGATGAACCCCTCGTCGCCCAGGATCCGCCGGTCCTTGAGCGCCACATCGGTGATGTCGCCCACCGAGGTGCCGTCGACGAAGACGTACCCGCACGGGACCGCGCCGGTGATCCTCGCCTGGCCGTCGACGAGGTCCACGACCACGCCGTCCTCGGCGATCACGATGTTCTCCCGGGGGACGCCGGTCAGCTCGGCGAGCCCGGCGTGCGCCCGCAGGTGCCGCCACTCCCCGTGCACGGGCATGAAGTTGGACGGCTTGGTGAGGTTGAGCACGTACAGCAGCTCGCCCGCGGCGGCGTGGCCGGAGACGTGCACCCGCGCGTTGCCCTTGTGGATCACCCGCGCGCCCCAGCGGTTGAGCCCGTTGATGACCTTGCTGACCGCCGTCTCGTTGCCCGGCACGAGCGACGAGGCGAGCAGGACGGTGTCGCCCTCGGCGATCCTGATCGGGTGGTCGCGGTTGGCCATGCGCGACAGCGCCGCCATCGGCTCGCCCTGGGAGCCGGTGCAGATCAGCACCACGTCCTCCGGCGGCCACTCCTCGATCTCCCGGGAGTCCACGAGCAGGCCGCCGGGCACCTTCAGGTAGCCCAGTTCGCGCGCCACGCCCATATTGCGCACCATCGACCTGCCGATGAGCGCGACCTTGCGGCCGTGCTTCTCGGCCGCGTCCATGATCTGCTGGACGCGGTGGATGTGCGAGGCGAAGCTCGCCACGATGATCCGCTTGGTCGCGCTGCGGAAGACGTCGTCGATGACCGGCGCGATCTCCCGCTCGCTGGTGACGAAGCCCGGCACCTCCGAGTTGGTGGAGTCGGACATCAGCAGGTCGACGCCCTCGGCCCCGAGGCGGGCGAACGCCCCGAGGTCGGTCAGCCGCCCGTCCAGCGGGAGCTGGTCCATCTTGAAGTCGCCGGTGTGCAGGACGAGGCCCGCCGGGGTGCGGATCGCCACGGCCAGCGCGTCGGGGATCGAGTGGTTGACCGAGACGAACTCGCACTCGAACGGTCCGAACGTGCGCCGCTCGCCCTCGATCACCTCGACCTTGACCGGCTGCATCCGGTGCTCGGTCAGCTTGCTCTCGATGAGCCCGAGCGTCAGCCGCGAGCCGACGACCGGGATGTCGCGCCGCTCCCGCAGCAGGTACGGCACGGCACCGATGTGGTCCTCGTGGGCGTGCGTGAGCACGAGCGCCTCGATGTCGTCGAGCCGCCCTCGTATGTAGTCGAAGTCGGGCAGGATGAGATCGACGCCCGGCTGGTCGGGCTCGGGGAACAGCACGCCGCAGTCCACCACGAGCAGACGGCCGTCGTACTCGAACACCGCCATGTTGCGGCCGATCTCGCCGAGGCCGCCCAGCGCGACGATGCGCAGGCCGTTTTCCGGCAGCGCGGGAGGGGGCCCGAGTTCGGGATGCGGATGACTCATTCCGCGCCCTCCGCCCCGAGCCGCTCGCCGTGCGCGCTCACGCACCGTTCCCTATCTTCGTTCCTTCTGGTCAAGTCGCTCATTCGGCTCCATCTGTTGATCTAATCCACAAGCTTGAGGCCCCCCGTGATGAGGTCCTCCCGAAGCGCTGCGATCTGCCCCTCCGTGGCGTCCACGAGCGGCGGCCGGACGTATCCCGCGTCCTGGCCCACCAGCTTCAACGCCGCCTTGACCATGATCGCCCCCTGGGTGCGCGTCATGATCGCCGAGACCACCGGAAGGAGCTGCCGGTGGACGGCCAGTGCGTTCTCGACATCACCGGACCGGTAGGAGTCGACCATCGAGGCCAGCTCGGCGCCCACCACGTGGCCCACCACGCTGACGTACCCGGCCGCGCCGACGGAGAGCCACGGCAGGTTCAGCAGGTCGTCGCCCGAGTAGAACACGAGGTCGGTGGAGGCCATCACCTGCGAGCCCGCGAACAGGTCGCCCTTGGCGTCCTTAACGGCGGCGATGCGCGGGTGCTCGGCCAGCCGGAACAGGGTCTCGATCGCGATCGGAACCCCGGCGCGGCCCGGGATGTCGTACAGCATCACCGGCAGGCCGGTCGCGTCGGCGACGGCCGTGAAGTGCCGGAGCAGGCCCTCCTGCGGCGGTTTGTTGTAGTAAGGGGTCACCACCAGGAGACCGTGCGCACCGGCGCGCTCGGCGGCCTCGGCCAGCTCGACGCTGTGCCGCGTGTCGTTGGTGCCGGCGCCTGCCACGACGGTGGCCCGGTCGCCCACGGCCTCGACGACCGCGCGGAGGATCCGGTCCTTCTCCTCGTCGGAGGTGGTGGGGGACTCCCCTGTGGTGCCGCTGACGATCAGGCCGTCGTTGCGCTGCTCGTCCACGAGATAGGCCGCGAGCCGCTGGACGCCCTCGTAGTCGACGGCGCCGTCAGAAGTGAACGGTGTGACCATCGCGGTCAGCGTGCGGCCGAAGGGGGCGTCGGAGGTTCCAGTAGGCGATGCCATAGACCGAACGGTACCCGGATCCGCAGGAGTGATGGACCTCGCCACCCCGTTATGTCCAGTACCGCCCCACAGGCGGTGCCGACAGCGGAAGAGGCCGCCGATATGTGCTCGGGGGTACACACATCAGCGACCTCTAACCGAGAATCGCCGCGTCTTACGCGGACGTTACACACCACTGCGAACTTTTTCCGGAAGGCCGCGAACGGCGGTGCCTGCACCCCCTCGGTGGTCTTCGGGGGAGATGGCGGGACTCGACGGAAAAGCCGGTGAATCAGTGGACCTCGCCCGAGAGGAGCCTCACCCACAGCTCCTCCATGCGCGTGGCGACGAGCCGCTCGGTCTCGCGGATCTCCACCTCCTTGCCCCGTGTCGTCCGCCGGATGAACAACAGCCCGCCCGCCGCGCACAGCTCGTAGATCGTCGCCTTGCACTCACACGTGTGGCGGCGTACCCGTACGCGATCGCTGCGGTTGGTGGGCTTCATCCAGTTGAGCCTCCTGTGCCCGTCCCGCGGAGGGCTGGCATGGATACCGTGATAGGGCGCCGGGAGGGGAATATCAGCACCTGGCCGCTTAGCGGCACAATCACCCACTAGCAGCCCTTTCACCAGGTAAAGTTGGAGTCACAGGCCATCCCCGTCACTCTCGGTCGCCCGACGGATACGCCAAGATTTGGAGGACCCGTCACCCCCTCAGGGATGGATTGATGGCAAACTCTGATCCGGTCTACCTGCGCGTAGTCGAGGACATTCGCCGCCAGATCGTCGACGGCACGCTCCCCCCAGGCGCACCGATCCCCTCGCGGCACCAGATCACCCGGAAGTACAGCGTCGGAGAGACGGCCGCCCGCCACGCGCTGCGCGTGCTCGCCCAGGAGGGCCTCATCATCGGCCGGGTGGGCTCCGGGCACCGGGTGCGGGAGAAGCCGATCCTGCTCCCGCTCCACCGCAGCCGCCTTCCCGAACCGCACGCCGCCTTCGCGAGCGACATGCAGGCGGGCGGGCGACAACCCAGCTGGAGCTGGCGCAGCGAGCTCGCCGACGCCCCTCCCGACATCGCCCGCCGCCTGCGCGTCGGGGAATGCAGCCCGGTGATCAGAACCCGCTACGTCTTCCGCGGGGACGGCCGCCCGGTGCAGTTGCTCACCTCGTACGAACCGGTCGAGCCCGGGCAGAGCCAGGCGCCCGAGGAGGGCACGTACGAACGCAGGAGCGCGGCCTTCCGGCTCGCGGCGAGCGGCCTGCCGGTCACCGAGATCAGCGAGACCGTGCTCATCCGTGTTCCCCAGCCGACCGAGAGCGACCTGCTCGAGCTGCCCGCCGGCGTCCAGGTGCTCCAGATCGAGCGCACCTACTGGGCCGGCGAGCGGCCGGTCGAGACCAGCGACGCCGTGGTGCCCGGCGACAGATTCCGGCTGGTCTACGGCATTCCCAGCCTCCTCTGACTGTCGGTGCCCACTGGTACAACCGATCCGGATCCCCCATCCGGAGGTGCCGATGCGCGTCAAGGACATGCCCCTGGCCGACCAGCCGCGTGAGCGGCTGCTGGCGTCGGGAGCCGCCGCACTCGCCGACAGGGAGTTGCTCGCCCTGCTGCTGGGCTCGGGCAGCAGGGGCGTGAGCGCCGTCGAACTCGCCTCCCAGCTCATCGCCCACTGCGGCGATCTCGGGGAGTTGGCCCGCTCCGAGGCCCACCGGCTGCTCGCCGTCCCCGGCGTGGGCCCCGCCAAGGCCGCCCGCGTGGCGGCCGCGTTCCACCTCGTGCGGCGGGCCCAGGCGGAGCCGGAGCGAAGCCGGATCACCTGCTCGGCCGACATCGCTTCGGCTGCCGCTCCCCTGCTGCACGGACAGCCGCGCGAGCGGCTCGTCGTGGTCGTGTGCGACGGCCGCGGCGCCGTGCTGCGCCGGACCGTGGTCACCGAGGGCGGCAGCGACCACACCCCCGCGCCCGTCCGCGACATCGTCACGACCGTCCTCCTCTCCGGCGGGGCCGCCTTCGGCCTCGCCCACAACCACCCGAGCGGATCGCTCGACCCCAGCCCCGCCGACGTCGAGGTCACGGCCCGCCTCCACGAGGCCGCCGACACCGTCGGCCTCCGCTTCCTCGACCACGTGATCGTCACCGACACCGCCTGGCGCCGGATCGCGCCTGACGGCCCATTTGACGGCCCGTAGACCATATCAGCTATAGCGGTCTACTGCTCCTATACATTGCGGCACATGTTGTCTGCTTTGTAGATGGACGTCCGGTTTCGTCTATCATTCCTTCATGATTGATCGCGACGGTCCGGTGCCGATCTACAAACAGATCGCCGAGATCATTCGTGAGCAGATCGACCATGGCGAGTTGGAGCCGGGCGACGCCGTTCCGAGCGAGACAGAGCTGGAGGCCGAGTACGGCATCGCCCGCCTCACGGCACGACGCGTCACCCGGGAACTTCGCGAGCAGGGGCTCGTCTACACCCTGCAAGGCGAAGGGACATTCGTCGGTCGGCCAGGTACTCCACGGTCAGCCGAACGGACGCCGGTCTACCAGCGCATAGCGGCCGAGATCCTGGAGCAGATCCGCAGCGGAGATCTCGTGCCCAATCGGCGCATCCCGCCGGAGAAGGCACTGATGAAGCAGTACGGCGTCGCCAAGGCCACCGCCCGCAACGCCGTGGATTTCCTTCGTAAGCAGGGATGGGTGTTCACCGTCCCGCATCGCGGCACTTATGTATCCCCCCAAGAGGACTGGCCGGGAAGCTGACCTGTCCACAGCTTGCTCGCCGAGGCGAACGCGGAACCGCCGCGATGTCTACCGTGAGCTCGTGCTACCCCGACGCCGTCGCAGCGATAGATGATGCTCAGGTCCTCCGCGCGCGTGTCTGGCGCTCTGTAAGCAGGGAGTGCTGATCACTTACGGCGGCAAGAGCATCCAGGTGCCGATCAGAGACCTCTGTCCGGGCCGCGCGGCCAACCACCTCGACCTGAGCCGTCCCGCCTTCGCGCAGTTCGCGAACCCGGATGCCGCACCGCGCCCGACCGCCGTCTCATGGCAGTTCACATCCGTCTGAACGTCCTGGCGCGTACCGATCGGAAGGACAGCCGCAAGATTCGGACACAGAGAGATCGCGATTTCACTGTTCGTGATCGCTCCGACGTCCCTATCCTGTCGGGCATGCCACAGACCGAGGAACGCATCGACGCCATAGAGCGGGAAATCACCGGCATCAGGAGCGATGTCCGACTGCAGAACGCCATGCTGATCAAGTGCGGTGAGCAGATGAGCGATCTGCGCACGGGTCAGCACGAGCTGCGGAAGGGGCAGGAAGAGCTCCTCACCATCACGACCGACCTGCGCGCGGGGCAGGAAGAGCTCCGCGCCACCACAGCCGACCTCCGCGCGGGGCAGGAAGAGCTCCGCGCCACCACAGCCGACCTCCGGGCCGGGCAGGAAGAGCTCCGCGCCACCACAGCCGACCTCCGGGCCGGACAGGAAGAGCTGCGGAAGGGACAGGAGGAGATGCGCGAGACGTTGGAGGAGTTCCGCTCCGCTTTCTCCGTCGTACTCGACGAGGTCCGGCAGCAGAAGGCCTGGCGGGAGGAGTTCTCCGACAAGGTCGCTCGTGTGATCGCCAAGAGCGAGGGCCTCGACGCGTAGCCACGCACGTCGGGCGACTCCCCAATCCCCCTCCGCGCTTCCTCGGGCATGAGGGGAGTCGCCTGACGAGGCCCATCACACGGTGGCACCTTTCAACGACGCAGCCCGTACGCCGACTTTCGTACGCGAGCGGCCATCCGGGGGCGGATGCCGGAGCAGCCGGTGATTGCCAGGCTGCGGTCATGCGGAGACGTACGGCTTGGCTGCTGTTGATCGTGGCGGTTGTCGCCACCTCGGTGCTCGTCTATCCCTACCTGAGCCTTAACGCAGACGACAGCCGCCTCGATGTGCGTGACAGCCTGCACTACTACGTTCTGGTCGGTCATATCGGGACCGCCGCGGTCGCGCTCGTGCTCGGCTCCCTGCAGTTCATGCCCGCGGTGCGGGCGCGCGGGCGGATCCACCGGACCCTCGGCCGGGTCTATCTCCTCGCCGGGGTACTGCCGTCCGCGGCGGCCACGATCCCGGTCGCGCTGTGGTCGGGCCGACTCATGACGCAGATCGGCCTCACGACCGCGGCCGTCCTGTGGCTGATCACCGGTGGCCTCGCGTATCGGGCCGCCCGCCGGCGCGACTTCGACAGCCACCGCGACTGGATGATGCGCAACTACGCCCTGACGTTCCTCGCCGTCACCGCGCGCGTCCTCGTGCCCCTGCTCCTGCTGGTCCAGATCCCCTTCCGCGGAGCCGACCCGGGATCGATGGGAGAGCTCGCGACCTCGGTGATCCCGATCGGCCAGACGCTGGGCTGGATCGTCAACCTGGTCGTGGTCGAGACCATCATCAGGAGGCGCCTGTCCGAAGCCCGCCGGATGGAACGGCTCAGCCGATGAGGGCCATCGCCTTGTCGCTCAGGCCCGCCGGAGCGGTCTTCGGGTTGCCGGCGGCGAAGGGCGGCCGCGGGTCGTACTCGATCGCGAGCTGCACGGCCTGCGCCGTCTCCTCGTCGCGCATCTCGGCCAGCAGGGTCAGGGCCATATCGATGCCGGAGGACACACCCGCCGCCGTCACGACCTTGCCGTCGATCACCACGCGTTCGCTGACCGGCTCGGCGCCGAATCCGGCGAGCCGGTCGAGCCATCCCCAGTGGGTCGTCGCCCTGCGGCCCTTCAGCAGCCCAGCCGCACCCAGCAGGAACGAGCCGCTGCACACCGAGGTCGTCCACCGGGTGCCCTCGTGGGCCCGCGCGATCCAGCCGAGCAGCTCCGTGTCGGACAGCGCCTCGATCGTCCCGGGTCCTCCCGGCACGACGACCACGTCCGGCGCGGGCAGGTCGCCGTACGACGCGGTGGCCGCGAGACTCAGGCTCCCCCGGTCGTCGAGCACGGGCCCGGGCTCGGCCGCGACGAACGTGACCGTGCAGCCCGGCGCGAAGGCGAGCACTGTGTAAGGCCCGACGGCGTCGAGCGCGGTGAACCGGGGATAGAGGGGGATCGCGATGTTCATGATCTGCTGCCTTCCTTCGATCGGAACCGGCGGCGGTAGTCGCCTGGTGAGACACGCCAATGGCGGCGGAAGACCCGATAGAGGGTCTCGGGAACGCCGAGCCCCGACTCCCTGGCCACCCGGTCCAGGGGATGGCCGGTGGTCTCCAGCAGCCGCCGGGCGGCGTCGGCCCTGCTGCGTTCGACATACCTGCCGGGTGAGACCCCGGTCTGCTCGGTGAAGACGCGGGAGAAGTGCCGCTCGCTCATCCCGGCCCGCCGGGCGAGCGCGGGCACGCTCAGGTCCTCGGCCGGGTTGGCGTCGATGAACGCCTGGATCTCGCGCAGCGGCTCGGCGCGCGGGACGGCGGCCCGCATGGGGGCGCTGAACTGGCTCTGCCCGCCCGGCCGGTGCAGGTACACCACGAGCCCGCGGGCGACGTTCCGGGCGACCGTGTGGCCGTGGTCGTCGGCCACGAGCGCCAGGGCGAGATCCACTCCCGAGCTGACTCCGGCCGAGGTCCAGACGTTCCCGTCGCGGATGTAGATGGGATCGGCGTCCACCTCGACGTCCGGGTAGCGGTCGGCGAGTTCGCCCGCGACCAGCCAGTGGGTGGTCGCGCGCCTGCCGTCGAGCAGCCCGGCCTCGGCGAGGAGGAAGCTCCCGTTGCAGACGGAGGCGACGCGCCGGGCCCCGTCGGCCAGCCGGGTGATGCCCGCGACCAGCTCACGATCGCGCAGGTGCTCCGGCACCGACAGCCCGCCCACGACGAGCAGCGTGTCGATCGGCCCCTCGACCTCGCCCAGCGCGGTCTCCGCGAGGGTCGCGATCCCGTTGTGCGCCGGTACGGCTCCGGCGCGCACGGCCGTCACCTCAAGCCGGTAGCCGGCCTCGGGCACGAGCAGGTTCGCCGTGCTGAAGACGTCGGCCGGTCCGGCGAGGTCGAACATCTGGAAGCCGTCGAAGATGACGATGACCACGCGCCGCTGCATGCCCTCCATGCTTGCGACCAGGGCTTCGTGGCGTCAATGACACAGACATTGCGGATTACGCCATCAGCGCGAGCGTCAACGCAGCCGAAAGACCCGGTAACGAAGCCCTTGTTAGATTGGGTGGTAGCCCCCCGGCGCCCGCCTGATGCCGAAGCGTCGAGGAGATGGCCTGGACGATGCCGAGCGCTCGAGAACTCAAGGACAGACTCTTCACGGCGATCAACCACCACGACCTCTACGACGTGCTGGACTGCTACGCGCCCGACGCCGTGTACGTCAGCCCCGCGGGCGTCGCGGAAGGCCGTGAGCAGATCGCCTGGATCTATGAGGGCCTCTGCAAGGTCTTCCCCGACATCTGCTACACCCCCTGGTACAAGGCCCCCTGTGTGGACCCCGCCTTCACCGAGTACACGATGACCGGCACGCACAGGGGCCCGCTCCTGCTTCCGGGCGGCCGGGTGGCGGCCCCGACGGGCCGTCGCATAACGGTGCGGGGCAGTTGTGCCTGCGCGGTCGAGCACGGAAAGATCATCACGGATCGGGACTACTACGACCAGCTGGAGCTCTACTCCCAGCTCGGCATCAACCTCGAACCGCCGCCACACTCCTGACCCCTGGCCTGCTCGGCTACGACCTCGCACCGGGCCCGCTCCGTTGATCTCCACTACCGGGCCGTACCCGGGCTGAGCAGGGACGTCGCGAGCGACCGCAGTCCGGCGGCGAGCCGCCCGGACTCACCGTCGAGCAGCAGCCGCGCCACCGGTTCGTTGTGCAGCGAGCCGATGAGGAGGTGGGCGACGAGCGTGGCGTCCAGATCCGGACGCGCCTGCGCGATCAGCTCCGAGACGTGATCATGCCACCGCCGGTAGACCGGGTTGGCCTCCCGGGGGCCGGCCGCATTCCTCTGCGTGGCCACGGCGTGTTCGTGGGCCGTGATCAGGCCGACGTTTCGCGAGGCGAGAGCCACCATGGCGTCGAGGAAGGCCAGGACCCTCTCGTGCGGCGGCGCCCCCGGCCCCAGCGGAGGGGGGCCGGCGGCGATGGCCTCGCTCAGCTCCTGTGCACGTTCCTCCATCAGGGCGAGCATCAGCCCGGCCCGGCTGCCGAAACGGTGGAACACCGTGCCCTTGCCCACGCCGGCGGCCGTGGCGACCTGCTCGACCGACACCTCGTCGGGCCGGTGCCGCCGCAGCAGTTCCTCCGCCGCCTCCAGGATCGCGCGCCGGTTTCGCGCCGCGTCAGCGCGCTCGCGCCGCTGTTCGCCCACTCCTGCCCTCTCGATAGACAACTTGACCAACGGTCCATATAGTAGCGCCCACATCAACTTGACCTCTGGTCCAGTTAACTACAAACAAGAGGGGAAACACATGCGTGCGATCGTGCTGCACGAGAGCGGCGGACCGGAGGTCCTGCGGCTGGAAGAGGTCCCCACACCCACCGCGGGTCCCGGGCAGGTGCTCGTACGGACGGAGGCGGTGGGCGTCGGCTACGCCGACACCCTGCTGCGCGGGGGCGCGTTCCCCTTCCCCTCGCCGCTTCCGGCGGTGTTCGGCTTCGAGGCCGCCGGGACGGTCACCGAGGTCGGGAAGGGGGTGGACCCGTCCCTGTCCGGCGCCCGCGTACACGTCATGAACCTGAACGCCGCGGGCGGCGCGTACGCCGAGTACGTGGCGGCGGACGCGCGTGCTCTCACCCTCATTCCCGACGAGGTGACGGCGACGGACGCCGTCGCCGTGGCCGTGCAGGGGGCGTTGGCGCTGGCCCTGCTACGGGCGGCGCACCTGAACGGAACAGAGAACGTGCTGATCGAAGCGGCGGGAGGCGGCACCGGCGGCTACCTGACCCTGCTCGCCAGGGAGTCGGGCGCCGGCCGGGTGATCGGGACGGCCGGCAGCGAGGCCAAGCGGCGCAGGGCACTGTCCTTGGGCGCCGACCAGGTGCTCGACCACTCGGACCCGGACTGGCCCGGCCGGGTGCGCGACACTCTCGACGGCGAGACCGTGGACGTGGTCTTCGAATCCCTCGGCGGCGCCTCCGCCGGGCGACTGCTCGACGCGCTCACGCCCGGCAGCGGCCGGATCATGTTCTACGGCGTCCTCAACGGCGCGCCCGGCATCGCTCCCATGGACCTCCTGCAGCGCGGGCTGACCCTCGTGGGCTGCGGCGGCATGGACGCCTGGGCTCAGGAGGTGCTGGCCGCCCGCGCGGACGTGCTGGGCATGGTCGCCGAGGGCCGTCTCCTCCCGCAGGTCGACACCTTGCTCCCACTCGCGGACGCCGCGAAGGCACACCGGCGCATGGAGGACAGGGCCGCCATGGGCAAGATCGTGCTCGTGCCCTGACCGGGAGTCCGACGCAACCGCCGCGCTGGGCGGGACGGCATCGCCTGCTAGGAGGTCATGGAGGAGGTCGACGGCCTGCTCAAACTGCGGGCCACCTTTTAGTTCCCCCTGGCAACCGAGGTGGACCGTCACCCTGCCGTTCCCCCCGTGCGGGGTCGCATCCGAGAAGCACACCCTCTACGTGAGGGCCGTCGACGCCAAGGGCGTCCCGGACCCCTTGTCGGAGCCGGTCACGGTGACGGTCTACAACGACGTGCTGCCCATCTCGCCGTCCCCGTCGGCGCCGCCCATCCCGCCCTCCTGCCACGTGAACTACACCTCCACGTCCTGGCCGGGCGGCATGAGCACGTCCATCGCCGTCACCATCACCGGTTCGCGGATCAACCCCCCGGCCGGCACCTGGCGTTCGCCTTCCCCTCCGGCGGCCAGCACGAGGTCCCGCCTCACTCCTCGCCGGAGAACCGCTCCCAGGCGGACTGCCGGGTCATGCCGAGAGCGCCGCCGATCCTGGCCCAGGTCACGCCCCGGTCGCGGGCCCGCTGGACCCAGACCCGCAGGTTGTCCTCGACCTGCGCGCCGACCTCGGCGATCCGGGGAAGGAGCTCCAGGATCTGCTCGTCGGTCATGCTCTCGGTGTACGAGATCTCCGGCGTCTCGACGGACTGGGCCGCCAGGATCTCGGTGCAGAGTCCGACGCACTCGTTGCAGATGTACACGCCGGCCCCGGCGATCATCTTGGCCACGCCGGTCTTCGACTTGGAGCAGAACGAGCAACGGATGTCCTGATCCGCCAGGGAAGGAGCAGGCACGATGCCTCCAGGGGGATAACGTGTCAGGCTGTTCCTGACGCGCACGCGCCAAAGGCTACGCCGTCAGGAGCAGCCTGACAACCGATCATCCGGGAGTCGGCCTTCCCCGCGCCCTACGACTCAGCTCTTGGGGCCGAAGGCGTGCGGGACCTCTCCCTTGCGGCCGCAGCGCGGGCAGGGCCGGTACCGCCCGGACCACCAGGTGGCCTTGAGCGTGCCGCTTCCCTTGCACTTGGGGCATCTGGACAGGTAGTTGCGTACGTAGTCGAAGACGAGCCAGACGCCGAAGAAGGCCCCGGCGAGGACGAGAAAGGTCTGGGAATCCACTGTGGCTCCGTGGTCGGGGGACGGACCGGCGACGAACGCGCCGCCTGCGGAAGCCGGTCGCGCGGGGGCGCGGTCACCGTCACTCACCGGCCGGGCGAGCCAGTGCCGGAGGCGGGCGCGGATCCTCACCCGCACCGCAGGTGCGCGCATGGCCTGCGAGGGAACACGCATCGCCGCCTCCGTGGACACTGGTCGCACGGGAGAGGACGCCGCAGGGCCTGCGGCCGGTGACAGCCGGATGCCCTTTCGTTGGGGTCACAGGGCCCTGAGCCGCGGCGGCGGCCCTCAGACCCGCTCGGGCTGGGGCTCCACCGCCTGCTCCGCGCCCGCCCGGGGCCGCCGCAGGACAACGTACGCGACCACGAGGGCGCCGGCCAGCAGGGCGAGAGAGACCGTGAAGGCCAGCCGGTAGCCGCCGGTCAGCGCGACCGCCTCGCTCGCCCCGCCCGCCAGCAACCCCTCCGTACGGGAGGCGGCGACCGTGGACAGCAGCGCGACGCCGGCCGCCATCCCGACCTGCTGGGTGGTGTTGAAGACCCCCGAGACCAGGCCCGCGTCGTCGGAGCGGGCGTCGGACATGCCGAGCGTGGTCAGCGCCGGGAGCACCAGTCCACCGCCCATGATGAGCACCATCACGGGGAGCAGATCAGTGACGTAACGGGCGTCGACGGGGACGCGGGTGAGCCAGGCCATCGCGCCGATCAGCAGCACCAGGCCGCCCAGCAGCACGGCACGCGCGCCGAAGCGGGTGCTCAGCCGCGGGGACGCGAACAGCGACACCCCCGCGATGGACAGCGCCGCGGGGAGCATGGCCAGCCCGGTGTCGAGCGCGCCATACCGGAGCACCTGCTGCATGAACAGCGCCACGACGACCTGGAAGGCGAACATCGCGCCCAGCGTCAGGACCTGCACCAGGTTGGCCCCGGCGACGGCGCGCGAGCGGAGGATCCGCAGCGGCATGAGCGGGGTGCGGGCGGTCGCCTGCCGGACGAGGAACGCGGCCAGCAGCACGAGCGACGCCGCGCCGAACCACAGGGAGCGCGGCCCATACCGCTCGATCTGGACCACTGCGTAGATGCCCAGCATGAGTCCGGCCGTGACCAGCAGGGCGCCCACGGCGTCCGCGCCCGCCGACAGGCCGAGCCCCCGGTCGGCCGGCAGCGCCCGGAGCGCCAGCACGATCGTGACCACGCCGATCGGCACGTTGATGAAGAAGATGTAGTTCCAGCCCAGCGCGTCGGTGAGGACCCCGCCGATGACCTGGCCCAGCGACGCTCCCGCGGCGCCGGTGAAGCTGAAGACGCCGATGGCCTTCGCCCGCTCCCCCGCGTCGGTGAAGGTCGTCACCAGGATGCCGAGCACGACCGCCGAGGCCATGGCGCTGCCGACGCCCTGGAGGAACCGGGCGCCGATCAGCATCCCCGGGCCGGTGGCGGCTCCGGCCAGCAGGGACGCGGCGACGAAGACGGCGTTGCCCGCCAGGAACATGGCCCGGCGGCCGATCAGGTCGCCCAGCCGGCCGGCCAGCAGGAGCAGTCCGCCGTACGCGATGAGGTAGGCGTTGACGGTCCAGCTCAGCTCGGCGGACGCGAAGCCGAGGTCCCGCTGGATGGCGGGCATGGCCACGGTCACGATGCTGCCGTCGAGCACCGTCATCAGCATCGTGGCGGACAGCACGCCCAGCACGAGCAGACGGGATCGGGATATCCACGACATGGGGTCGCCTCCTGTTCATAGGAACAGAAGAACCGTAGCAGATAGTTTTGTTGTAGACGATCCCCTATAGATCGATCATCCGCGCTGACGCGCCCGCCTCACCGGCTGCGGCGCCTCGACCGCCGTGGCCAGGTGCCCTGTGACCAGCCGGTTGAGCGCGCGCACGAGCACCTCCGCCTCCTCCTCGGGCAGCGATCCGAGGGCGGCCCGGTGGACCCCGTCGACGATCTCCTGGCTCCGCTTCGCCACCTGCGCGCCCTTCTCCGTGACCGCGACGATCCGGGCGCGCCGGTCGGTGCTGGACGGGCGGCGCTCGGCGAGACCGGCCTGCTCCAGGGCGTCGAGGGTGACCACCATCGTGGTCTTGTCCATGTCGCCCAGCTCGGCGAGCTGGATCTGCGTGCGCTCCTCCTGCAGAGCATGGACGAGCACGCAGTGCATGCGCGCCGTGAGGCCGATCTCAGCGAGGGCCGCCGCCATCTGCGTTCGCAGCACGTGGCTGCTGTGGTCGAGCAGGAAGGACAGGTCGGGCTCGTCACGCGAGGGCGCCATGGCGGTCATGCGTCCAGGCTATCAATTCGTCCGTATGCGGATTATCTCCAAGGGACCGGATGTCAGAGCATCCGCAGGGCCGCCTCGATCGACGCCTGACTCGCCGGTACGAGCGGAAGCCGTACGGCGGCGGTGGGAATGCGGCCCCGCGCGTGCAGGACGCCCTTCAGCACGGTCGGGTTGGGCTCGGCGAACATGGCCGCCGACATGAGCGACAGCCGGTGACCGAGGGCGCGGGCATGCTCGACGTCTCCGGCCCGCCACGCCTGGACGAGCTCGGCGAACTCGCCGGTGCGCAGGTGTGCGGAGGCGAGGATGCCGCCGGGCGCCCCCAGCGCGAGCAGCGCGGACAGGAACGGGTCGTCCCCGGCGAGCACCGCGAAGTCCGCCGGCGGATCGGCGAGCAGGGCGACCGTGTCGAGGTCGACGCCGCCGACCGCGTGCTTGACCCCGGCCACCATGGGCAGCTCGCCCAGCCGCCGCAGCGTGGCCGCGCCCACCTGCTGCCCGGTCCGATACGGGATGTTGTAGACGATCAGCGGCACCGGGGTCTGCTCGGCCAGCGCGGTGAAGTGGGCGAGCACGCCGGCCTCGGACGGGCGGACGAACGCCGGAACCGTCACCAGCGCCGCGTCCGCCTCCCCCTTGAGCGCGCGCAGCGCCTCGGCCGTGCTCCGCGTGTCGGCCGATCCCGCACCGACGGTGAGCGTGGCGCCCCGCTCACGGCAGACCCGGCCGCAGACCTCGATCACCGCGCGCCGCTCCTCCTCCGCCAGCGTGGCGACCTCCGCGGTGGTGCCAAGCGCGACGAGCCCGGACGCGCCGTCGTCGAGCACGCTGCGGGCCAGGTCTTCGAGCGCGTCGAACGCGATCTCGCCGTCCTCGGCGAAGGGAGTGATCAATGGGACATGAACGCCGGAAAGAGTCATACCGCGATCCTTCCGGCGAGTAACCGTGAAGGTCCAGTTCGCGTTTCTGTCGAAACCGTTAAGGTGAACTGATGCTCGATGTCACCGGCTCCGGCCGCTCCGATGCTTGACGTCCGCAGGCTTCGCCTGCTTCGTGAGCTCGCCTACCGGGGCACGATCGCGGCGGTGGCCGAGGCGCTGACGTTCACCCCCTCGGCCGTCTCCCAGCAGCTCGCCGCACTGGAGCGCGAAGCGGGGGTCGCCCTGCTGGAGCGCACCGGACGCCGGGTCGCGCTCACCCCCGCCGGGGTGGCGCTGGTGCGGCACGCGGAGGCCGTGCTCGAACGGCTGGAGCAGGCGGCGGCGGAGCTCGCCGCGGCCAGGGGGGACTTGTCCGGGACCGTGCGGATCGGCGCCTTTCCCACCGCGACCCGCGCCATCCTCCCCTCGGCCCTGGCGGCGCTCGCCCACAGCCACCAGGGCCTGGATCCGATGGTGGACGAGGTCGACCCGGCCGAGGTCGCGCCGCGCCTTCGCGCCGGCGAACTCGATGTCGCCCTGGTCCACGAGTACGACTTCGTCCCGGCCGAGCCCGACCTCGCCCTCGACGCCGTCCCCCTCCTCGACGAACCCATGTACCTGGCCACCATCCGCCCGGTCGGTGGAGAGGGCGACGCGGCCAGGCTCCTCGCCTGCCGCGAGGAGCCGTGGATCGCCTCCACTCCGGGCACGCTCTGCCACGCGATGACCGTGCGCGCCTGCCAGGCCGCCGGATTCTCCCCTCGCGTACGCCACCACATCGACGACTTCGCCACGGTCCTGGCGATGGTCGCCGTCGGCCAGGGCGTGGCGCTCGTGCCGGAACTGGGAGCCGCCGACCCGCCCGAGGACGTCACGCTGACCGCACTGTCGATGCGCCGCCGCACCCGCGTGGCCTTCCGCCGGGGCGCCGGCGGTCACCCCGCCGTCGTCGCGCTGATCGCGGCGCTGCGTGTCGCGACATCACACGTCAGAACACCGGGATGATGTCCTCCGGGTCGATCACGTCGACGTCCACGCCGTCGATGTCGAGTTCGGGGATCGCGGGGAACTCGATCCCCCACCGCTCGACGATCGCGCGTACGCGGGCCATCGCCAGCCGCCAGTTGCCGGCCTGCTCCTCGTACGACAGCACGCCGAGGCCGCCCTCCCGCGCGTGGTCCATCAGCACGCGGTGGTTGTGCAGGAAGTACGGCGGGAGCTCCCAGAAGCCTTCGGGCGGCTCCCACAGGATCATCGACAGGAACACGAACCCGGCACGCAGTTGACGCGTGATCAGGCCGCGTACGTCGTCGGTGAGCCCGGGCCACTCGTTCTCCAGGATCGTCATGCAGATCTGGAGGTGCCGCGACTCGTCCCGGCCGATCTTGTGGAACATGTCCGAGAACAGGGGGTGCTCGGTGCCGGAGGCCATCCCCCGGAACAGCGTCGAGGCCGCCATCTCCCCCATCATGAAGCTCGTGAACAGCACGGCGAGCGAATACTTGCCCACGG
The DNA here is from genome assembly GCF_900156315.1 of Microbispora rosea. Lineage (GTDB taxonomy): Bacteria > Actinomycetota > Actinomycetes > Streptosporangiales > Streptosporangiaceae > Microbispora > Microbispora rosea. Next base: position 60,267 of record NZ_FTNI01000031.1, read on the forward strand.
CCGTGTTGTAGCCGTTCCAGTAGCGCCCGCCGTTGTGGTAGAGCCAGCCGATGTTGTTGTGCGCCGCCCGCTCCAGGTCGGTGGAGGGTTGCCAGTCGAGCGGGCCGCCGGGCCAGAGCCGGGCGATGGCGCGCTGGCAGCACTCCTCGTGGTTCATCTCGTCACGGGTGATCGAGAAGAAGCACTTGCGTACGGGATCCTCCTCGTGCTTCTCGAACGCCTGGATCGTGGCGCGGGCGAAGACGGCCGGGCCCGAGGCGTCGAAGTTGGCCAGCACGGAGAACCAGTACATGATCCCCAGCCGTTGCTCGGCCGTGAACTCCCGGGGGTCGAGCGTGTCCCACGGCAGGTCGGCGGGGTTCCAGACCATGCGCTTGGACTTCTCGTAGATGGCCGCGAGCTTCTCGGTCTCCACCCGCCACTCCATCGGGTAGATGTTGGGCTGCGGAATCTCGGGCGCCGGCCAGAAACCACCCTCAGGAACCACGACGTCCGACATCGCCTCACCATCCCGCGTGCGTGTGACCCGCCTCACCTTGTAACACTGTCAGCCCCATCCTGCGCCGAGCCGTCACACCAATCAAGTGCCCACACCGCGCCGCCGTCGGCTGGCCTGCGTGACCGCCACGCACACGAGCACGGCCAGGGCTGCCGCGATCGTCGCGGCGCCGATCTCCTCGCCGAGCAGCAGCCAGGCCCACACCAGCGTGAGCAGCGGCTGCGCGAGCTGGATCTGCCCGGCACGGGCGATCCCGCCCATCGCGAGCCCGGCATACCACGGGATGAAGCCGAGGAACATCGACACCAGCCCGACGTACGCGAACCCGGCCAGCGACTCGGCCGAGGGCTCCATGGGCGTGGCGACCGCCAGCACCGCCGTCACGGGCACGGTGAGCGGGGCCGAGAGCACCAGGGCGTACGAGATGACGCGCCAGCCCGGTGTCTCCCTGGCCAGACGCCCGCCCTCGGTGTAGCCGACGGCGGCCGACAGCAGGGCGAGCACGAGCAGCACGTCGGCCCCGGCGAGGCGGCCCGTGCCCCGGGTCAGCGTGAACACGGTGATCGACAACGCGCCCGCCGCGCAGGCCGCCCAGAACAGCGGTCTCGGCCGCTCCCCCGCCCGCAGCACCGCGAACGCGGCCGTGGCGGCCGGGAGCAGGCCGATGACGACGGCGGAGTGGGCCGTGCTCGCGCCGCCGTCCAGAGCCAGGCCGCTGAACAGCGGGAAGCCGAGGACCACGCCCAGCGAAATCAACGCGTACGACCGCAGGTGGGCGCGGGGCGGCAGCAGCGGAGCCCCGGCGGCCTTGAGACAGATCACCGCGACGAGCGCCGCGAGCGCGGCACGCCCGATCGCGACGAGGTACGGATCGAATCCCCGCATCGCGAACACGGTGCCCGGAAACGACCCCGAGAACGACAGGACCCCCACGCCGGCCAGGAGGCTGCCCCGCCAGGCCGAACGGTGCGGGGCCTCCGCTATCGGGAGGACATCGATAGCGCTATTGTCGATTTTCATGAATGACGATAGCAGTATCGCCCGTCTCGCCGCGATGCTCCGGGAGGAGACGGAGCGGTCGCGGCCGGGCGAACGGCTGCCGTCCAGCCGGGAGATCATGCGGCTCCACGGCGTGGGCCCGGTGACGGTCTCGCGGGCGATCGCCCAGCTCGCGGCGGAGGGCCGGGTCGTCACCCGTCCCGGCTCGGGCGTGTTCGTGGCCCCGGCCCGGCGGCCGGTCGCCGAGACACCCGACCTGTCGTGGCAGACCGTGGCCCTGGGGGACCGGGTGGTGGACGACTCGGCGACGGCGAGCCTGCTGGCCCAGCCCCCCGACGGCGTCGTGCCGCTCACGGGCGGCTATCTCAACCCCGAACTGCGCCCGGTGAACGCGCTGGCCGCGGCGGCCGCGAGGGCCGTACGCCGGCCGGAGGCGTGGAGCATGCCCCCGCTGAACGGCCTGCCGGAGCTGCGCCGGTGGTTCGCCGCCGAGGTCGGCGGCGCGGTGACGCAGAACGACGTGCTCGTGGTGAGCGGCGGCCAGTCGGCGCTCACCCTCGCGTTCCGCGCGCTGGCGGCGCCCGGCTCGCCGATCCTCGTCGAGACCCCCACCTATCCGGGGGCGCTCGCGGCGGCCAAGGCGGCCGGGCTGCGGGCGAGCGCGGTGCCGCTCGACCGGGACGGCGTGCGGCCCGACCTGCTGGCGGAGGCCTTCGCGATGACGGGGGCGCGGGTGTTCTACTGCCAGCCGACGCTGCAGAACCCCACGGGGGCGACGCTGACCCGCGAGCGCAGGGAGCAGGTGCTCGCGGTGGCCCGGGCTGCGGGGGCGTTCGTGATCGAGGACGACTACGCGCGATATCTGACGACGGGACCCGTCCCGCCGCCCATGGTGACCATGGACACCCACGGCACAGTGGTCCACATCCTGTCGCTTAGCAAGATCACGTCACCCAGCCTGCGGGTGGCGGGCCTGACCGCGCGGGGCCCGGCCGCGCACCGGCTGCGCGCCTGCCAGGTGGTGGAGTCGTTCTTCGTCGCCCGGCCCCTGCAGGAGACGGCCGCCGAGTTCGTGGGCTCCACCGCCTGGCGGCGTCACCTCGGGACGGTCCGGCAGGAGCTCGGCGTGCGGCAGGCCACGCTGCTGGCGGGGCTCGCCCGCCACGCGCCCGCCGCCGAGGTGCACCTGGTGCCGTCCGGCGGCCTGCACGTCTGGGTGCGGCTGCCGTCCGGCGCCGACGAGGCGGAGGTGGTCGAGGCGGCGCAGGCCCAGGGCGTGCTGGTGAGCCCGGGGCGCATCTACTACCCCTCCGAGCCCCCGGGACCGCGGCTGCGGCTCACCCACACGGCCGCGACCGGCCTGGCCGAGCTGGAAGAGGGGATCCGCCGCCTCGCCCCGGCTCTGTCCCATCAGCCACACGAGTCCCACCAGTGAACCTTTGCCCCGGTTGAACCGTCTCTTCTCTGTCGCCCTTCAACCCCCTCACAGAGGAGACACCGTGCGCGTCCGCTCTCTGTTGACCGCGTTATGCGCCGTGCTCGCGTCAGCCGGCCTGCTCGTCGTCCCGTTCGCCGCCGAGGCCGCCTCCGCCGGGACAGCCTCCGTGTCGGCGGGCTGCTACCGCCAGGTCGGTGACCACTGGGAGTGCGTCACGCCCGGCGCGTTCTGCCCGGCGGCGGCCCATGGCAGGAACGGAACCTCGCAGAGCGGCGCCTCCTACCGATGCGTGCAGGACGGCTCCTACTGGAGGTGGAAGCCGGCCGGCTCCTCCGGCGGCACGACGCCGAAACCGACGCCGAAGCCGACGGCCAAGCCGACCCCGAAGCCGTCGCATCAGAAGTGCTCCCAGAAGTACCTGCCGCTGCCGGACCCGAAGTGCCAGCCGGGGACGCGCAACCCCGCCGTCACCCAGAAGACGATCAAGTCGACGATCTGCACCCCCGGCTACAGCAGGAAGGTCGCGCCGCCGGCGAGCTACGCCGGCGCCCTGCGCCTCACGCAGATCGCCCAGTACGGCTACGCGGACAGGAAGCCGTCGCACTACAAGGAGGACCACCTCATCCCGCTGTCCCTGGGCGGTTCGCCCAAGAGCGCGAAGAACCTATGGCCTCAGCCGGTTCTTGCGGGCAAGGGCAGGACCCCGGCCGCCAAGGACGCGGTCGAGCTCACGCTGTGGAGGGCCGTGTGCCACGGCGAGGTGCCGCTCGCCAAGGCGCAGCAGGCCATCGCCAAGAACTGGCGGACCGCGGTGCGGCAGCTCGGTCTCTAGACCCCCGGGGTCATCGGCGTCCCTCCCGCCGACGCCCCTCCCGCCGGTGCTCCTCCGACAGGCGCTCGCGACGCTCCTTGTTCCGCAGTGCGAGATAGGCCAGGTAGCTGACGCGCATGGGATCCTCCCCGGAATAGCAAACACCAGTGAAACGCTTGCGGTGGTGTTGTTATTTCACGACCTCCGACTGTCGTACAGTGGTCACGAGGGGTGATCGATCATGACGGGCCCGGCGGAGCTGCTCCGCGACTTCGTGAACACCTACGACGTCGAGGGAGACGCCGACGAGCTGGCCTCGCCGGCCGAGCTGTCTGTCTGGCTGCGCGAACGAGGGCTGATCGGCGACGACGACCGCGCCGCCGACGAGGACCTCGCGACGGCGACCCAGCTGCGCGAAGGACTGCGGGCCGCGCTGCGCGGCAACCACGACGGGGGTCCGTACGAGGTTCCGGAGGGACTGGACGCGGCCCTGGCGGGACTGCCGGTGCACGTGACGCTTACGGCGGGGACGCCGGCGCTCGAGCCCGTGGGGTCCGGAGTGGCGGGCGGGCTCGCGCGGCTGGCCGCGCTGATCCCGGCCGCCCACGCCGACGGCACCTGGGCACGGCTGAAGGTCTGCGCCGAGAGCACCTGTCAATGGGCGTTCATCGACTCCTCGAAAAACCGGTCTCGCTCCTGGTGCTCTATGCGCGTCTGCGGAAACCGCACAAAAACCCGGGCATATCGGGCACGACGCCAGGCGGAAGGTACGCCGAGGCCCTCCTGACCAGTACGGTGTTACACGCTAAGAAAGGAGCCCGCCGAATGGGTGTTAGAGCTGCCCGCCTCGAAGACGTCGACGCGGTGACCAGCACCCAGATCCGGGCGTGGAAGGCGGTTTATCGCGACTTCCTGCCACCGATCCCGTTGGAGCAGATGACGGGGCCGGCGGCGGAGAAGATGTGGCGCCGCCAGTGGGAGGAGGCGATCCTCTCGCCGCCCACGCCCCGCCACCGTCTGCTCGTCGCCGTCGAGCGGGTGGTGCCCGACACCGACGCGTTCACCGCGCTCGGCCCCGGCGGCATCCTGGCGACCGCGGCGCAGCGTGCCTCCGACCGGGTCGTGGGGCTGGCGTCGCACGGACCCGCCGAGGACCCCGACCTGCACCCGGCCACGACGGCCGAGTTGATGACGTTGCTCGTCGATCCCAACCACATCAGGCGCGGACACGGCAGCAGGCTGCTCAACGCGACAGTCGACCACCTGCGCGAGGACGGCTACAACACGGTCGTCACCTGGGTCTTCGCCGACAACCACCCGATGATCGGCTTCCTGGAGTCGGCAGGCTGGGGCGAGGACGAGGCCGAGCGCGTTCTCGACATGGGCCGCCCGATCAGGATGATCCGCCTCACCACCGACATCAGCTGACTCACGTCCTTCTCCTGCCCGTCCGTACGGCTTCCGCCCCCGGCGGCGTCGCCTCCGCCAACCCCGCTGTCACGAGAAGATGGGGGATTGGCCAAACTAGGTACGCCTTCACCGGCTACGCACAGGTAGGAAAAGGGAGTCACGTGGCCACCCCAGCTCATTGGTTAGCGGGCGCACGCCCCCGTACGCTGCCCGCCGCCGTCGTCCCGGTCGCCGTCGGCACCGGAGCCGCCTTCGCGGAGGACGGCGCGAACTGGTGGCGCGCGCTGCTCGCGCTGTTCGTCGCGCTGGCGCTGCAGGTCGGAGTCAACTACGCCAACGACTACAGCGACGGCATCAAGGGCACCGACAAGGACCGCGTGGGGCCCCTGCGGCTCGTCGGCTCGGGCGTCGCGGCCCCGAAACAGGTGCTCGCCGCCGCTCTCGGCTGCTTTCTCGCCGCCGCGGTCGCCGGGCTCGTCCTGGTGGTGGCGACCCAGGCGTGGTGGCTGCTGCTCGTCGGCCTCGCCTCCATCCTCGCGGCCTGGTTCTACACCGGAGGCTCCCGCCCGTACGGCTACCGCGCGCTCGGGGAGATCTCGGTCTTCGTGTTCTTCGGCATCGTGGCCGTCGCCGGGACGACGTACGTCCAGGTGGACCGGCTGACCTGGCTCTCGCTGGCCGCCGCCGTGCCCGTGGGGCTGCTCGCCTGCGCGCTCCTCATGGTGAACAACCTCCGCGACATCGTGACCGACGGCCCCTCCGGCAAGCGCACGCTCGCCGTCGTGCTGGGTGACAGCCGCACGCGCCTGGCCTATTCGGCGACCCTGGTGCTGCCCTTCGTGTTCGCACTCGCCCTGGTGCCCGTGCGGCCCTTCGCCGCGCTGACCGTGCTGGCGCTCCCCCTCGTGGTGAGCCCGATCAGAACGGTCCGTTCGGGGGCGACCGGTCCCGCGCTCATCGCGACGCTCCAGCAGACCGGCCGCCTGCAACTCGTCTTCGGCGCCCTGTTCACCCTCGGCCTGGCCCTGTTCTGACCACGTCCGGATCCCGGATGGACCACGTGTGGACCTGGAACCGGCACCTGCCACTGCGGTGGCTGCTGGTCGACGAGTACACGGGCAACCCAGGCGACCCGGACGTCGCGATGGGGGTCTGCGCCGACATCGACGGATTGTTCGTCGCACCAGAGCCGCTGCCGGAGCCGGAGCGCTTCACGCTGCTCGGCTGCGACCCGGCCGGTCCCCTGCGGGAGGCCCTGGACGCGGCGCCGGCTCCTCACGGCGGACCCGGTGGGGCCTGGCTGCCGACCGTCATGCTCGATCCGGTGCACGATCCGCAGCGGCCCCCCGCCGCGCGGTTGTCAGCACTACGACATTGGCTGCTCCTGCTCGGAGGAGCTGTTCGACGTGGAGGGGGGGCTGAGGCGGCGGTCCGCCAGGAAGCGGTGCCTTCAGGCGACGGTCCATGCCGTGGACGCCACCGGCCACGCCGCATGGACCGACCCGTCGTCACCGGAGCGACCCCCTCCCGGCTGGACAGCAGGCTCCTCGACATCACGCTCGACGGCGGTTTCGAGAAGCCGTTCCCCGACGGCGCTCACGAGATCTACGACCTCTGGCACGCGGGGCGGCCCTCCCGGCGCAACCTCTGGGCTCGGTACGACCGCGGCCTGCGGCACGAGTGGGCCGGCGCGGCACTGTGGCATCATGCCGAGGGTCAGCCGGATCGGCCGCCGGGCCGCACCTATCACCTCGACGGCCGGTTCGTCACCGGCATCGAGGGCTTCCCCGGCTACGACCGGCCCGCGTACGACCTGCGCTCCTGGGGCCCGGCCACCACCCTGGACGATCTGCTCGGCATGTTCGCCGAGGTGGACGTCACCGTCGAGCCGCGCTGACCTTCGCGGGGGGTGACGTTGCCGCCGGGTCTCGCCTGGGCTCACGGGGTCGGCATCGGTCGCGAAGCCTCCTGCGATCCGGTAGGGAGGTCGTATGACCGTCGTAGGGTTACGGCCGGCGACACCGGCCGACAGCGAGTTCTGCTTCCGGCTGCACAAGGCCGCCCTGGGCGAGTACGTCGCGGCGATCTGGGGTTGGGACGAGCAGGACCAGCGGGGCCATCATGAGCGCGGGTTCGATCCCGGCGGCACGCGGATCGTCACCGTCGAGGGCGTCGATGCCGGCATGTTGAGCGTCGACTATCGTCCCACCGAGATCTACCTGGGCCGTATCGAGATCGACCCCGCCTATCAGGGGCGCGGCATCGGCACCCGCCTCATCACCGCGCTGCTGGACGAGGCGCATCGGCGGGGTCAGGACCTGCTCCTGGACGTGCTGACGGTCAACCACCGCGCCCACGCCCTCTATCGGCGGCTGGGCCTGAAGGACGTCGCACGTCACGGCGACGGCGACATCAAGATCAGAATGCGCTCCACCCCGCCGCCGCGGTGACCCGGGCGTACGCGGGGCGGCGCGAGGTGGCGAGAGGCCGCCCGGCCCTGTCGTGCATCGACGGATAAAGCCGGGCGGCGCGACTACTGCAGGTCGAGAAGGCGCTCCAGGCCCACGGTGAGGCCGTCGAGCTCCTGGACACGGCGAACGCCCAGCAGGACGCCCGGCGTGAACGACGCCCGGTTCATCGTGTCGTGCCGGATCGTGAGGGTCTCCCCCTCACCGCCCAGGATGACCTCCTGGTGGGCGATCAGCCCGGCGAGCCGTACGGCGTGCACGTGGACGCCGTCGACGTCCGCGCCCCTGGCGCCGTCGATCGCGGTGGTGGTCGCGTCGGGAGAGGGGCCGAGCCCCGCCTCGCGCCGCGCCCGGGCCACCAGCTCCGCCGTACGGCGGGCGGTGCCCGAGGGGGCGTCGGCCTTGTGCGGGTGGTGCAGTTCGACGATCTCGACAGACTCGAAGTGCTTGGCCGCCTGCGCGGCGAAGTGCATCATCAGCACGGCCGCGATGCCGAAGTTGGGGGCGATGAGCGAGTTCGTGCCGGGGTTGGCGGCCAGCCAGCCTCGCAGGGTCTCCAGTCGTCCGGCGTCGAAACCGGTCGTGCCCACGACCGTGTGGATGCCGTGGGAGATGCACCACTCGAGGTTGCCCATCACGACGTCGGGGTGGGTGAAGTCCACCACCACCTCGGCGCCGGTCAGCGCGTCGAGCGGATCGTCCTTGTCGACCTCCGCCACGAGCTCCAGGTCATCGGCCGCCGCGACGGCCTTGCACACTTCCACACCCACGCGCCCGCGGGCGCCCAGAACACCGACCTTAATCACGCGCCCAAGGCTATACGTGACGGCGGGAGGCGGGACGGCGAGGAGCGGTCCGACGCGGCCGATTCCCGTGCGGCGGGAGGCGCCGCCCCGGGCGAGAGCCGTAGGGGATGAAACGACGAGGCCGCGCCGTGCGGAAGGGCACCGGCGCGGCCTCGTACGGCACGGTCAGGCGATGGCGGAGCCGAAGTCCTTGTCGGAGTAGGGCCCGATCACGGCGAGAGTCAGCGGCCGGTTGAGGATGTCCTCCGCGACCGCGGCGATCTCCTCGGGGGTGACCGCCTCGATCCGCCCGAGCACTTCGTCGACCGTCATGAGCCGCTCGTACACGAGCTCGCTCTTGCCGATCCTGGACATGCGCGAGCCGGTGTCCTCAAGGCCGAGAACCAGCCCGCCGCGCATCTGGCCCTTGCCACGGGCGATCTCGTCGGGGGTGATCCCCTCGGCCACGACCCTGGCCACCTCGTCACGGCAGATCTTCAGCACGTCGTCCACCTTCGAGGGCAGGCAGCCCACGTAGATGCCGAACTGGCCGGTGTCGGCGTACTGCGAGGTGTAGCTGTAGGCGCTGTAGGCCAGGCCGCGCTTCTCCCGGATCTCCTGGAACAGGCGCGACGACATGCCGCCGCCGAGCGCCGCGTTCAGGACGCCGAGGGCGAAGCGCCGGTCGTCGTTGCGGTCGAAGGCGGTCATGCCGAGGACCAGGTTGGCCTGCTCGGTGGGCCGGTCGACCACGCGGACGCCGGTCCTGACGTCCACGCCGGGGCCCCCGATGCGCGGGAGCGCGGGCGCGGCGGAGCCGCCCAGCGCGCCCGCCCGCTCGTACGCCGCCGCGACCAGCGCGACCACCCGCTCGTGGTCCACGTTGCCCGCCACCGACACGACCGTGCGCGGCGGGACGTAGAACCGCTGGTAGTACTCGCGGATGCGGTCACGGGTGAGCGCGTTGATCGAGTCCTCGTTGCCGAGGATCGGGCGGCCGATCGGCGTGTCGCCGTACAGCTCCGCGGAGAACTGCTCGTGCACCACGTCGGAGGGGTCGTCGTCGTGCATGGCGATCTCCTCCAGGATCACGCCGCGCTCCGACTCCACGTCCTCCTCGGTGATCAGCGAAGAGGTCACCACGTCGGCGAGCACGTCGATCGCCAGCGGCAGGTCCTCGTCGAGCACCCGGGCGTAGTAGCAGGTGTACTCCTTGGCGGTGAACGCGTTGATCTCACCGCCGATGCCCTCGATGGACGCCGAGATCTCCATGGCGTCGCGCGTGGGCGTGCCCTTGAAGAGCAGGTGCTCCAGGAAGTGGGTGGCCCCCATGTGCTCGGGGGCCTCGTCGCGTGAACCGATGCCCACCCACAGGCCGACCGCCACGCTGCGCACGGTCGGCATCGTCTCGGTCACGACCCGAAGGCCGCCGGGCAGGACGGTGCGGCGGATGACCCCCGCGCCGTCCTTGCCCGGGAACAGTGTCTCGGTCGTCACGAGTTGCGCTCGTCCCGGCCGCCCCGGGTGCGGCTGCGGCTCCGGCGCGGAGCCCGCGGCTGCTCCTCATCCCCCGGCGCGGCGGCGGACTCGGCCGGAGCGGGCGCGGCCTCGCCGTTCTCGGCGGCGGCGTCCTTCTCCGCGGCCTCCTTCTCGACCACCTCGACCGGGACCAGAGAGAGCTTGCCGCGCGAGTCGATCTCGGCGATCTCCACCTGGATCTTCTCGCCGACGTTCATGACGTCCTCGACGTTCTCGATCCGGCGGCCGCCGTGCAGCTTGCGGATCTGCGAGACGTGCAGCAGACCGTCCTTGCCCGGCAGCAGCGAGACGAACGCGCCGAAGGCGGCGATCTTGACGACCGTGCCCAGGTAACGCTCGCCGACCTCCGGCATGTGCGGGTTCGCGATGCCGTTGATCAGCGTACGGGCCGCCTCGGCGGACGGGCCGTCGGTGGCGCCGATGTAGATCGTGCCGTCGTCCTCGATGGTGATCTCGGCGCCCGTGTCGTCCTGGATCTGGTTGATCATCTTGCCCTTGGGGCCGATGACCTCGCCGATCTTGTCGACCGGGACCTTGATCGTGATGATGCGCGGCGCGGTCGGGTTCATCTCCGCCGGGGAGTCGATGGCCTCCTGCATCACGTCGAGGATCGCCAGCCGGGCGCCCCTCGCCTGCTTCAGCGCGGCGGCGAGCACGTGGGCCGGGATGCCGTCCAGCTTGGTGTCGAGCTGGAGCGCGGTGATCAGGTCCTTGGTGCCGGCGACCTTGAAGTCCATGTCGCCCATGGCGTCCTCGGCGCCGAGGATGTCGGTCAGCGTGACGAAGGTCTCGCCCTCGCCGATGAGGCCCATCGCGATGCCGGCGACCATCTCCTTGAGCGGCACGCCCGCGTCGAGCAGGGCCATCGTGGAGGCGCAGACCGACCCCATCGAGGTCGAGCCGTTCGACCCGAGCGCCTCCGACACCTGGCGGATGGCGTACGGGAACTCCTCGCGCGACGGCAGCACGGGGATGAGCGCCCGCTCGGCCAGCGCGCCGTGGCCGATCTCGCGGCGCTTCGGCGAGCCGACGCGGCCCGTCTCACCCGTGGAGTACGGCGGGAAGTTGTAGTTGTGCATGTAGCGCTTGGTCCGCTCGGGATTGAGCGTGTCGATCATCTGCTCCATGCGCAGCATGTTCAGCGTCGTGATGCCGAGGATCTGCGTCTCGCCCCGCTCGAACAGGGCCGAACCGTGCACCCGGGGCACTACGTGGACCTCGGCGTTGAGCTGCCGGATGTCCTTCGGGCCACGGCCGTCGATGCGGACGCCCTCGCTGATGACGCGCTCGCGCATCAGCTTCTTGGTGAGCGACCGGAACGCGGCGCCGATCTCCTTCTCACGGCCCTCGAAGTCGGGCAGCAGCTTCTCCGCCGCCAGCACCTTGACGCGCTCGATCTCCAGCTCGCGCTCCTGCTTGCCCGCGATCGTCAGCGCCGAGGCGAGCTCGCTCTTGACGGCCGCGGTCACGGCCTCCAGGGCGTCGTCCTGGTAGTCGAGGAAGATCGGATACTCGGCGGTCGGCTTGGCGGCGACCTCGGCCAGCTTCGACTGGGCCTCGCAGAGCACCTTGATGAACGGCTTGGCGGCCTCCAGGCCCTGCGCCACGGCCTCCTCGGTCGGGGCGACCGCGCCGTCGGCGACCAGCTTGAGCGTGTCGCGGGTCGACTCGGCCTCGACCATCATGATCGCGACGTCGCCGTCGGCCAGGACGCGCCCGGCGACGACCATGTCGAACGTGGCGCGCTCGAGCTCGGTGTGGGTCGGGAACGCCACCCACTGGCCGTCGATCAGCGCGACGCGCACGCCGCCGATCGGGCCGGAGAACGGCAGCCCGGCGAGCTGCGTGGACATGCTCGCGGCGTTGATCGCGACCACGTCGTACAGGTGCTCGGGATGCAGGGCCATGATCGTCGCGACGATCTGGATCTCGTTGCGCAGGCCCTTCACGAACGACGGGCGCAGCGGCCGGTCGATCAGGCGGCAGGTCAGGATCGCGTCCTCGGACGGCCTGCCCTCGCGGCGGAAGAACGAGCCGGGAATGCGGCCGGCCGCGTACATCCGCTCCTCGACGTCCACCGTCAGCGGGAAGAAGTCGAGGTTCTCCTTGGGATGCTTGGACGCGGTGGTCGCCGACAAGATCATCGTCTCGTCGTCCAGGTACGCGACGGCGCTGCCCGCCGCCTGCCGGGCCAGCCGCCCGGTCTCGAACCTGATCGTGCGCGTGCCAAAGGGACCGTTGTCGATAACGGCCTCTGTGCTGTGGACACCCTCCACGGGGGACCTCCTCTTCGGGTCGGTCTCCCGCGTCCTCTTTCGCCGGGCTCCCCGTTCAGGTGCAGTGCCGGTCTTCGATCGAAGCGCCCGGTCCGTCCGCACGGCTGTCGCCGTGCCTACCGGGGGCCACTACCGAGGACCGGCCCTCTCACGCCGCGGGATCGCGCTGCGGCTTGCTTGCGGACGCGGGGCACTGTGTCTCGGCTATTCAGTTGTCTCGGCCACTCGGCTGTCTCACTCGGCCCGCTGGGCCGGTTCCATTGTGGCCGGTTATGGAAAAGGAGCGGCGAAGAATCGCCGCTCCTTCCTCACCTTATCGGCGAAGGCCCAGCCGCTCAATGAGCGAGCGGTAGCGGGTGATGTCCTTGGCCTGCAGGTACTTCAGCAGCCGGCGCCGGCGGCCCACCAGCAGGAGCAGACCACGACGGCTGTGGTGGTCGTGCTTGTGGGTCTTGAGGTGCTCGGTGAGGTCGCTGATCCGCTTGCTCAGAAGCGCGATCTGGACCTCCGGCGACCCGGTGTCACCCTCGCTGGTGCCGTACTCGCCGATGATGGACTTGGTGGTAGCGGCGTCAAGCGACACTGCTTCTCCGTTCTGGTGAAATGGCACGCGCAACGATTCCCATCCCGCGAACGACCGTGCGTGCCTACAGTCGCCGTGACAGGACAGCCGGGTGGCTCAACACCACCTGAACATGGCTGACATACAACCCTACCAGCTCGTCGGACACACGCTGTCACGACGCGCCACGCAGCACGTTCGGGCGAGGCGGGTTCAGGAGGTGAACTCGCGGGCCCGGGCCACGTCGTCGTGCATCTGCTCGATCAGCGCCTCGATCGAGTCGAACCTGAGCGTCTCGCGCAGCCGCTCGCCGAAGTCCACGGCCACGTGCGCGCCGTACAGGTCCAGGTCGTCGCGGTCCAGCGCGTACGCCTCGACCGTGCGCTCCACCCCGTCGAACGTGGGGTTGGTGCCGATCGAGATGGCGGCCGGCCAGCGCTCCCCCTCGTACGGCGAGGGGCTCTGAGTGCACTGCAGCCACCCCGCGTAGACGCCCTCGGCGGGGATGGCGGTGTGCGGCGGCGACTCGACGTTGGCGGTGGGGAAGCCGAGCGCCCGGCCGCGCTGGTGGCCGCGGACCACCACGCCCTCCACACGGTGGGGGCGGCCCAGCAGGACGGCCGCACCGGCGACGTCACCCGCGGCCAGCCGCTCCCTGATCACCGTGGAGGAGATGGCGTCGCCGTCGCTGACCAGGGGCACGCCCTCGGCGGTGAAGTCGTACTTCTCTCCCAGCGTCCGGAGGGTCTCCAGGTCGCCCGACGCCTTGTGGCCGAAGCGGAAGTTCTCCCCCACCACGACCCCCGCCGCGTGCAGCCGGTCGACCAGAGCCGTCTGGACGAACTCGTCCGGCGACATCCGGGAGAACTCGAGCGTGAACGGCAGCACGCACACCGCGTCGACGCCCAGCGCGTGGAGCAGCTCGACCCTGCGGTCGGTGGTGCTGAGCCGCGGCGGGTGGTTGCCGGACCGCACCACCTCGTCCGGGTGCGGGTCGAAGGTGACCGCCACGGCGGGCAGCCCCAGATCGCGGGCCATGCCGACCGCGCGGGCCACCATCTGCTGGTGACCGAGATGCACGCCGTCGAACACGCCGATCGTGACGACGGACCTGCCCCAGTCCTTCGGGACCTCGTCCAGCCCGTGCCAGCTCTGCACCTCGACCTCGCTTCTGTGTCCGATTGCCGTGCCGTCGGCGAGGCGGCTGAATCGCCTCGCCTGGGAACCGCGCAGTAGACAAGACTGCCATGCCCCGGGGGGTGCCGGGGCACCAGCCCCCGGCGTCAGGAGACGAAGACCACCAGCGGCCTCGCCGTCCCGCCGCGCTCCTCGGCGAGCGCGAGCAGCGCGCCGTCCGGCCCGAAGACGCCGATGGGGCCGGGCCCGAGGCCCGCCGCGCGCAGCCGCCCGCCGTGGGCGACCAGCCGCGCCTCGTCCTCGCCCACGTCCCTGCGGGGGAAGGCCGCCGACACCGCGTCGGCCATGGGCATGATCACGCATTCCCGGGCGAGGTCCTCGATGGTGCGCGCCGCCTCGATGCCGTACGGCCCGACCCGGGTGCGGCGCAGCCGGGTGAGATGGCCGCCGACGCCGAGCGACGCGCCGAGGTCCCGGGCCAGCGCCCGGATGTAGGTGCCGCTGGAGCAGGTGATCACGGCGTCGAGGTCCACCGTCTCCGGAGTGCGCCGGATCTCCCCCACCTCGAACGCGTGGATCGTGACGGGCCGGGCGGCCAGCGTCACCTCCTCGCCGGCGCGGGCCCGCTTGTAGGCCCGCTGCCCGTCGACCTTGATGGCGCTCACCTGTGGCGGCACCTGCATGATCTCGCCCGTCAGCGCGGCGACGCCCTTGTGCACCTGTTCGTCGGCCACGTGCCCGGCGGAGGTGGTGGCGACCACCTCGCCCTCGGCGTCGTCGGTGTTCGTCGTCACGCCGAGGCGGATCGTCGCTTCGTAGACCTTCTCGGTCAGCGCGAGGTGCCCGAGGAGGCGGGTCGCCTTCTCCACCCCGATCACCAGCACACCGGTGGCCATCGGGTCGAGCGTGCCCGCGTGGCCGACCTTGCGGGTGCCCGCGATGCCGCGCATCTTGCCGACCACGTCGTGCGACGTCCAGTCGGCCGGCTTGTCCACGATGATCAGGCCGCTCGGCGGCGGCGTCCTTCTCGCCTTGGCCGTCGTGCTCATGACCGGCTCCCTTCCGGAGCGAGGAGAGGACGCAGGGCGGCCATCGTGTCCCCCACGGACAGCGCCGAGGAGAACCCGGCGGCACGCATGTGGCCGCCGCCGCCGAGCGCGGCGCAGGCACGGGCCACGTCCACCGCGCCCTTCGACCGGGTCGAGACGTTCCAGCCGCCCTCGTCGTCCTCCTTGAGCACGACCGCGACCTCCGCCTCGTCGACTCGGCGCACGAGGTCGATCATGCCTTCCACCTCTTCGTACGGCAGACCCTCGGCGGCGCGGTCGGCGCGGCTCACGTAGGTCCACACCAGCCCCAGGCCGCCCACGGCGTCCGGTTCCAGGGTGGCCCGCCCGAGCGCCGTGCCGAGCACCCGCAGGTACGCGAAGGGCGAGCGGTCCCACAGGTCCCTGGCGATCTCCTCCGGGCGCAGCCCCGTGGCCAGCAGCCGGCCGGCCATGGCGTGCGCGGCCGGGGTCGTGATGGAGTGCCGGAAGGAGCCGGTGTCGGTCACCAGTCCCGTGTACAGGCAGGTGGCGACCTCCCGGTCGATCGGGAGGCCGAGGCGGTTGACGAGCTCCTCGACGACCATCGTGGTCGAGGCCGCGCCGGGATCCACGAGGTGGACCGTCCCGAAGCGGGTGTTCGACACGTGGTGGTCGATCACAACGAGTTCGCCGGCCTTGCCCGCGTGAGGCGCGAGCAGGCCAAGCCGCTCCATCGTGGAGGCGTCGAAGGTGATCATCAAGTCGGGCTCGGCGGGGTAGGCCGAGGGCTCCACCAGCAGGTGCTGCCCGGGCAGGAACCGCAGCAGCCGGGGCACGGCGAACACGCGGTCGCCGAAGGACGCGACGACCCTTCTGCCGGTGCCCGCGAGCGCCAGCCCGAGTCCCAGCATCGAGCCGAGGGCGTCCCCGTCCGGGGACACGTGACAGGCGAGCGCCAGCGTGCCGGCGGAGCGGATCAGTTCGGTCGCACGCCGCCAGTCCGCCTCACCGGCGGCGCTTTCGTTGGTGGTCACCGGGCGGGGTGTTCCGCGCGGCCGGTGGGCTCGTCCTCGCCCTCCTCGGCCGCCTCGGCGTCGAGGTCCTCCTCGAAGCGGTAGGGATCGGCGTCCCCGGCGAACTTCGCGCCCTCCGCCTGGCGGGCGATCTCCGCGTCCTTGGCCTTCGCCAGCTCGAACAGGTCGTTCATGTGGCGGGCGCTGTCCGGGAGCGGGTCGTGCACGAACGTGAGGCCGGGGGTGTGCCGCAGGCCGGTCTGCCGGCCGACCTCGGAGCGGATGATGCCCTTCGCGCTCTCCAGGGCGGCGGCCGTGTCGGCGCGCTCCGCCTCGGAGCCGAAAACCGTGTAGTAGACGGTCGCGTCGCTCAGGTCCGCGGTGACCCGGGTGTCGGTCACCGTCACGAACCCCAGCCGCGGATCCTTGATCCGCCGCTCCAGCATCTCCGCGACCACCTGCTGGATGCGATCGGCCAGCTTCCTGGCACGCGCTGCGTCCATGCTCACGCTCCCTCGTATCTGTACGGCTGACGCGCGGGCCCCGGCCGTCTATTCCTCGTGGTCGTTGAAGAGCCGCCGCCGCGCGGACAGCAGCTCGATCTCGGGATGGTAGGCGACCAGGCGTTCGCAGGCGTCGAGCACCTCGTCGCAGTTGGCCGCGGACGCCGACACCACGGCGATGCCGATCTCGGCGCGCCGGTGCAGGTCGAGGTGGCCCGCCTCGGCGACGGCGACGGCGGGATACTTGCGCTGGATCTCGGCGACGATCGGCCGGACCACCGAGCGCTTCTGCTTCAGCGAACGGACGTCGCCGAGCAGGATGTCAAGAGTAAGAGCACCGATGAACATGGGTCGTCACCACGTCACGGACGTCCGGCCGCCGCCCCCGCGCGTGGCGGGGGCGGCGGGACGGCGCGTCAGACGCGCGGCTTCTCCTGCATCTCGAACGTCTCGATGACGTCCTCGACCTTGATGTCGCTGTAGCCGATACCGATACCGCACTCGAAGCCCTCGCGGACCTCGGTCGCGTCGTCCTTGAAGCGACGCAGCGACGAGACGGTGAGGTTGTCGGCCACCACGACGCCGTCGCGGATGAGCCGGGCCTTGCTGTTGCGGGTGATGACGCCCGAGCGGACGATCGAACCGGCGACATTGCCGATCTTGGGAACCTTGAAGACCTCGCGGATCTCCGCGGTGCCGGTCCTGACCTCCTCGAACTCCGGCTTGAGCATGCCCTTGAGGGCCGCCTCGATCTCCTCGATCGCCTGGTAGATGACCGAGTAGTACCGGATGTCCACGCCCTCGCGCTCGGCCAGGTCGCGCGCCCGCACCTCGGGACGCACGTTGAAGCCGATGATGACGGCGTTGTCGTCGCCCATCGCCAGGTTGACGTCGTGCTCGGTGATGGCGCCGACCGCGCGGTGGAGCACCCGCAGGCGCACCTCCTCGCCGACGTCGATCTTGAGCAGCGCGTCCTCCAGGGCCTCCACGGAACCGGAGACGTCACCCTTGATGATGAGCTTGAGCTCGTCGACCTGGCCCTTCTCGAGGTCCTTGAACAGCTCCTCGAGAGTGCGGCGGCGACCGGACTTCGCCATGTCGGCGATCCGCTGCCTGGCCGCCCGCTGCTGGGCGATCTGGCGGGCCATGCGGTCGTCGGTGACGACGATGAAGTTGTCACCGGCACGCGGGACGGCCGTCAGACCGAGGACCAGGACCGGACGCGACGGGTCGGCCTCCTCGACCGTCTCGCCGCTGTCGTCCAGCATGGCGCGGACGCGGCCGAAGGCCTCGCCACAGACGATCGAGTCGCCCACCCGCAGCGTGCCGCGCTGCACGAGCACGGTCGCCACCGGGCCGCGGCCCTTGTCGAGGTGCGCCTCGATCGCGAGTCCCTGGGCGTCCATCTCCGGGTTGGCCCGCAGGTCGAGCTCGGCGTCCGCGGTCAGCAGGATGGCCTCGAGAAGGTTCTCGATGCCGATGCCCTGCTTGGCCGAGATGTCCACGAACAGGGTGGAGCCACCGAACTCCTCGGCCACCAGGCCGTACTCGGTGAGCTGGGCCCGCACCTTGGTCGGGTCCGCGCCCTCCTTGTCGATCTTGTTGACCGCCACCACGACCGGGACGTTCGCCGCCTGGGCGTGGTTCAGCGCCTCGATGGTCTGCGGCTTCACACCGTCGTCGGCCGCGACCACCAGCACCGCGATGTCGGTGGCCTGGGCACCACGGGCACGCATGGCGGTGAACGCCTCGTGACCCGGGGTGTCGATGAAGGTGATCTTCCGGTGCTCGCCCTCGTGCGTCGTCGCCACCTGGTAGGCGCCGATGTGCTGGGTGATGCCGCCGGCCTCGCGGGCCACCACGTTGGTGTGGCGGATCGCGTCGAGCAGCTTCGTCTTACCGTGGTCGACGTGACCCATGACGGTCACGACCGGCGGGCGCGGCGCGAGGTCGGCCTCGTCGCCCTCGTCCTCGCCGAACTCGATCTTGAAGGACTCGAGGAGCTCGCGGTCCTCCTCCTCCGGGCTGACGACCTGGATTTCGTAGTCCAGCTCGGCGCCGAGAAGCTGAAGCGTCTCCTCGTTGACCGACTGGGTCGCCGTCACCATCTCGCCGAGGTGCAGCATGATCTGCACGAGCGAGGCGGGGTTGGCGCCGATCCGGTCGGCGAAGTCCGACAGGGACGCACCACGCGGGAGGCGGATCGTCTGGCCGCCGCCACGCGGAACCTGCACGCCGCCGATCGCCGGGGCCTGCATGTTGTCGAACTCCTGGCGCCTCTGGCGCTTGGACTTGCGGCCACGGGCCGGACGTCCGCCCGGACGCCCGAACGCGCCCGCCGTGCCGCCACCGCGACCACGACCGCCGCCTCCACCGGGACGACCGGCGAAACCACCGCCGCCGCCACCACCGGGACCGCCGCCGGGACCACCGGGACGACCGGCACCCGTGGCGCCGGGACGCGGACCGCCGAAACCACCGGGACGACCGCCGCCGCCGCCCGGACGGCCACCGCCGCCGGGACCACCGGGACGACCGCCGCCGCCACCGGGACGCGGACCACCGCCGCCCGGCGCGGCCGGACGGCCCTGCGGCATCATCATCGGGTTCGGACGCGGACCACCGGGACGCGGACCACCGGCGCCGGGACCCGGACGCGGACCGCCCATGCCCGGCCCGGGACGCGGACCCGCGGGTCCGGGACGCGGACCGCCGGCGCCCGGAGCGCCGGAACGCGCGCCCGGCGGACGCGGCATGCCCCCGTCGCGCGCGCCGTCACGACGCGGCTCACGAGGGGCGCCGTCGCCACGGTCGGGACGGTCCCCGCGGTCGGGACGACCGCCGTCACGGCCGCCGGGCCGCGCGGGGCGCTGGCCCATGCCGCTGGCGGTCGAGGAGAACGGATTGTTGCCCGGACGCGGGCCGCGCGGACCCGGCTTCGGCCCACCGGGACGCGGAGCGCCGCCTGTGGGCGCGCCGGGACCGGCGGGTGCGCCACCCGGGCGCGGAGCCGGAGCCGGCCTGGGACCCGGCTTGGGCCCACCGGCACCGGGGGCACCCTGCCTCGGACCGGCGGCCGCGGGACGCGGTCCCTCCGGACGAGGCGCCTGCGGACGGGCGGCCTCGGGGCGCGCCGCGTCCGGCTGTGCTACCGGCGGGTGAGGCATCGGAACCGGACGCGGAGCGGGCCGCGGGCCGGGCTTCGGGCCCGGCTTGGCCACCGCGCCGGTGGACTGGGAAACGGGCGCCTGCGGGGCGCCCCCGTTGGCCTGGCTCTCTGCCGGCCTCGGCGCAGGCTTCGGCTGCGCCGGACGGGCGGGCTTCCCCCCGCCCTTGGAGACGTCACCCTTGAACGCCTCGGTCAGTTTGCGGACGACCGGCGCCTCTATTGTTGAGGACGCCGACCTCACGAACTCGCCCATTTCGGTGAGCTTGGCCATGACGACCTTGCTCTCGACTCCGAACTCCTTGGCGAGCTCGTATACCCGGACCTTCGCCACTGCACTCCCTAACTCGGCCCGGGAGGCTCGCAGTGCCGCCGGACCGTCGCTACCTGAACGTACTCATCGCCGCGTGCTCATCAGGCGCTCATAGCAATCTGACTCCGCCCATCAACTCGGCGTCCTACATGACAATTTCGTCGTGCCCTGGCTCCCGGAGCCGATACCGAGGGCCAGCGGTAACCATTCACCCGGACCGCCCCGGCGTCAACCCCTCCAAGTGAGCTTGCAAGAGCGACGTGTCAAGCGGTCCCTCCGCGCGGAACGCGCGTGGGAACGCCCGGCGACGCTCAGCGAGCTCCAGACAGCGCGGGGACGGATGCAACGAGGCACCACGTCCCGGGAGCCGTCCTCGCGTATCGGGGACGATCACGCCCTCGACCACGACCAGGCGGAGCAACTCGGACTTTACCGTGCGAACCCGGCAGCCCACACACGTTCTCAGCGGGGCTGCCTGGTAACCATATTCCAGCTTACCTTGCCGACGCATCAGCGGGATCAGCAGGTGCCTGCTCGGTGTCCGGCCGGATGTCGATCCGCCAGCCCGTCAGACGGTTGGCGAGGCGGGCGTTCTGGCCCTCCTTGCCGATCGCCAGGGACAACTGGTAGTCGGGCACGATCACCCGCGCGGTGCGGCTGTCGGCGTCGACCACCTCGACACGGGAAACACGCGCCGGCGACAGGGCATTCCCGACGAACTCGGCCGGATCCTCCGACCAGTCGATGATGTCGATCTTCTCGCCGTGCAGCTCCGTCATGACGTTGCGCACGCGCGAGCCCATCGGGCCGATGCAGGCGCCCTTGGCGTTGACGCCGGGCTTGCGCGACCGCACCGCGATCTTCGTGCGGTGGCCGGCCTCGCGCGCGATGGCCGCGATCTCCACGGTCCCGTCGGCGATCTCCGGCACCTCCAGCGCGAAGAGCTTCTTCACGAGGTTGGGGTGCGTGCGCGACAAGGTGACCGACGGCCCCTTCGGCCCCTTCTTCACCTGCACCACGTAGCAGCGGATGCGCTCGCCGTGCGCGTACTCCTCGCCGGGGACCTGCTCGTTGTGCGGCAGGATCGCCTCGATCTTGCCGAGGTCGACCAGCACCACCCGCGGGTCCTTGCCCTGCTGGATGACGCCCGCGACCAGCTCGCCCTCGCGGCTGGCGAACTCGCCGAAGTTGACCTCGTCCTCGGCGTCGCGCAGCTGCTGCAGGATCACCTGCTTGGCCGTGGTGGCGGCGATCCTGCTGAAGTTCGACGGGGTGTCGTCGTACTCCCGCACGACCTCGCCGTTCTCGTCCAGCTCGGCGGCCCAGATGATCACATGGCCCGTGTCGCGGTCCAGCTCGGCCCGCGCCTTCTGCGCCGCGCCCTCCGTGCGGAAGTACGCGATCAGCAACGCGTCCTCGATCGCCTTGACGACCAGGTCGAAGGAGATGTCCTTCTCCCGCTCCAGGCTGCGCAGGACGCTCATGTCAATGTCCACAAGGCTCCCCCTAGCCCTCGTCGTCGGCGTCGGCGATGTCCTCGTCGACATCGAGGCCCTCATCAAGTTCGTCGTCGAGCCCGGCGTCGCGCCGGTTGAACTCGACCTGCACCCGGCCGCGCACCAGCTCGCCGTACGCAATGCGGCGCGCGCCGTCCAGCTCCACACCGGTCTCGTCGGCCTCGGCCACCCGGCCCTCCACGGAGGTGCCGTCACGCAGCTCCGCCTTCACCAGCCGCCCGCGCGCCCGGCGCCAGTGGCGCGGCTCGGTGAGCGGCCTGTCGACTCCGGGAGAGGTGACCTCGAGGACGTACGCGCTGCCGCCGAGGACGTCCACCTCGTCCAGCCGCTTGGAGACGGACTGGCTCACGTCGGCCACGTCGTCCAGGCTCACGCCGCCGTCCCGGTCCACCACGACGCGCACCAGCCGCCGGCGGCCCGCCGGGGTGACCGTGACGTCCTCCAGGTCGAAGCCCTCGGCGGCGACCACAGGGCCGAGCAGCTCAACCAGGCGGCCGCGTCGAGCGTCGCTGCCCATGCCGACCTCCCTATGACCGTGTGGCTGTGACCGTAGTGCCCAAGCCCGATGTGCCAACAGCCTATCGACACCGGGAGGTGGAAACATCGCCACACCCGGGCGGCGGTCCGACACGTGCACGATCATCATGGTCACGGGCGATGACCAGTGCGCGCCGCGCCGTACGATGCTGTGTCGTGAGACACAGCGGCGGGGCACGAGTGACGAGACGTGCGTTGCTGGGCTCCGCCGCCGCGGCCGGTCTGGCCGCGGCCGGCTGCTCCTCGACTCCGGAGAAACCGGCCGCTCCGGCCTCCCCGGATCCGCAGACCGTGCTGCTCACCTCTCTCATCGCGGGCAAGGAAGAGCTGGTCTCGCTCTACGGGCGCGCGGTCGCCGCCCAGCCCGCCCGGGCCGCCGCGCTGGAGCCGTTCCGCCGGCGTCACGCGGCCCATCTGCAGGCCCTGCGCGCGCTCCTGCCCGCCGGAGGCGGCGCGGGAACGTTCCCCGCGAGCTCCACGCCGCCGCCCTCGTCCTCCGCTCCCCCGCCGCAGAGCCCGTCCGCGGCCTCGGTCGAGGCGCTCAGGGACGCCGAACGGCGCGCGGCGTCGGGGCGTCCCGCGCAGATGGCCACGGCCTCCCCCGCGCTCTCCCAGCTCCTCGCGAGCATCGGCGCGTGCGAGGCCGTCCATGTCGTCGCCCTGGGGAGGGTGCGTGACTGAGACCTCAGCCGAGCCCGCCCGAGCACCTACCGGGACGCCTGCCGGGGCGCCGGTCGGCGACGCGCTCGGCCGGGCCCTGTCCGCCGAGCACGCCGCCGTGTACGCGTACGGGGTGATCGGCGGGAAGACGAGCGGCGCGCTGCTCAGGCGCGCCACCGCGGGGTTCGACGCCCACCGGGCGCGGCGCGACCAGCTCCGGGCGCTCATCTCCCAGCGGGGCGGCACGCCCGCCGAGCCGGGCCCCACCTACCGCCTGCCCTTCGAGGTGCGCAGACCGGCCGACGCGGTGCGCCTCGCCCTGCTGGTGGAGCAGCGGGTGACCACCGCCTACCTGGAGCTCGCCGCCGACCGCGACCCGGCGCTGCGGCGGCTCGCCGCGCTGGCCGCGCAGGAGTGCGCGACCCGGGCGTACGGCTGGCAGCCGAGGATCGGCGACCCGTTCCCGGGCATGGGCCGGGACGGCGCCGACGTCGACGTCCCCGCGCAGGGGGCCGAGTCCCCGCCGGCGGCCTCCTCCGGACCGGCCGGGTCCGCAGGCGCGCCCGGGCAGGAGGCCCAGCCGGAGCCGTCCGGCGAGGACGGCCAGTAGGCGGCGCGGCCCGCGACGGCGTCCGGCGAAAAGGCGACGCCGCCGCCCCCCGCGAGTGCGCTGTGCGCTGTGCATATGCGCTGTGCGCGAGGGGACGGCGGCGCCGTGTGGAGGATCGGGGTGTCCGGCGATCAGGCCCGGCAGGCGGCGAGCACCCGCTCGACGGCCTCGTCCAGCGGGATCTCCTCCTTGGTCCCGGTGACCCGGTCGCGCAGCTCGACCACGCCGTTGGCCAGGCCCCGGCCGACGATCAGCACGGTGGGCAGGCCGAGCAGCTCGGAGTCCTTGAACTTGACGCCGGGCGACACGCCGGGGCGGTCGTCCACGAGCACGCGCAGCCCCCGCGCCTCAAGGGTCTCGGCGAGCGTGCTCGCGACCTCGATCTGGTTCTCCTTGCCGGTGCCGACGATGTGCACGTCCGCGGGAGCCACCTCCCTGGGCCACACCAGGCCCAGCTCGTCGTGCCGCTGCTCGGCGAGCACGGCCACCGCCCGGGACACGCCCACGCCGTACGAGCCCATGGTGATGCGGATGGGCTTGCCGTCGGGCCCGAGCGCGTCGAGCTGGGCGGCGTCGGCGTACTTGCGGCCGAGCTGGAAGATGTGGCCGATCTCGATGCCCCGGTCGATCGACAGCGGATGCGCGCAGCGGGGGCAGGCGTCACCCGCCCGCACCTCGGCGGCCTCGATGGTGCCGTCGGGCTGGAAGTCGCGGCCCACGACCACGTGCGCGGCGTGCTTGCCCGGCTCGTTGGCGCCCGTCACCCAGGCGGAGCCCTCGACCACGCGGGGGTCGACAAGGTAGGTGATCCCCAGGTCCCTGAGCACCTGCGGGCCGATATAGCCGCGCACCAGGCCGGGGTGGCGGGCGAAGTCCTCGGCCTCGAAGATCTCCGGCACGCCGGGTGAGAGCGCCGCCTCAAGCCGCTTGAAGTCGACCTCGCGGTCGCCAGGCACGCCGACGATCACCGTCTTGACCTCGTCGGAGCCCGGCGTGCGGACCTTCACGACGAGGTTCTTCAGCGTGTCCGCGGCGGTGATGCCGAGGCCGTGGTTCTCGTTGACGTACGAGACGAGCGACTCGATCGTCGGGGTGTCGGGCGTGTCGAGCACCTTCATGGGCGGCTGCGCGGCGGTCACGGCGGGCGGCGCGGGCGTGACGACCGCCTCGGCGTTGGCCGCGTATCCGCAGTTGTGGCAGGCCACGAAGGTGTCCTCACCGGTCGGGCAGGGGGCGAGGAACTCCTCGGAGGCCGACCCGCCCATCGCTCCCGACATCGCGAAGCAGATCTTGTAGTCGATGCCGAGACGCTCGAAGATGCGGATGTACGCCTCGCGGTGCATCTCGTAGGACCGCTTCAGGCCGTCGTCGTCGAGGTCGAAGGAGTAGGAGTCCTTCATGACGAACTCGCGGCCCCGCAGGATGCCCGCCCGGGGCCGGGCCTCGTCGCGGTACTTCGTCTGGATCTGGTACAGGGTGACGGGGTAGTCCTTGTAGGAGGAGTACTCCCCCTTCACCATGTCGGTGAACATCTCCTCGTGGGTCGGCCCGAGGAGATAGTCGGCGCCCTTGCGGTCCTTCAGCCGGAACAGCGTGTCGCCGTACTCGGTCCAGCGGCCCGTGGGCTCGTAGAAGTCCCGGGGCAGCAGCGCGGGGAACAGCACCTCCTGCGCGCCCATCCGGTCCATCTCCTCGCGCACGACCCGCGCGACGTTCTCCAGCACGATCTTGCCGAGTGGCAGCCAGGAGTAGATGCCGGGCGCGACGCGGCGGATGTAGCCGGCGCGGACGAGCAGCTTGTGGCTCGGCACTTCCGCGTCCGCCGGATCCTCACGCAGGGTGCGCAGGAACAGGGTCGACATACGCAGCAGCACGGCTACTCCTTGGCTCGTGAGAGGTCTCGTCCGCGGCGTCCCCTCGGGGGGTGCGATGCGGATCTCCTCGCGGACCCTCGGAGACGACCGGAGGGACGAGACGAAGACGATGTGCCCCCAAGGCTATCGACTCCGGGGGCCCCACCGCCTCACGTAAACGACGGGCGAGCCGATACAGGCCGCCGGCATCAGCCGCCGAGCAGTTCCTCCCAGTGCTGACGGGACCTCCCGCCCGTGCCGACGGGGCCGGCCGGGCCGTCCAGCGCCGCGGACAGCCGCCACAGTCCGGGCCTTGTCCGCAGCCGATCCATGCCGAACGGGTCGATGGCCCGCAGCACGAAGGTCACGCCCATCACGTTCAGCATCGCCGTCGACGTGGTCGCCGGGCCCGCGGGCGCGGCCCGCACGGCGTCCTGGCCCGGCTCGCCGATCCGGTCCAGGAGCAGCGCCGCCACCTCGGCGGCGTACGGGCCGTCGCGCCACTCGATGTGCCAGGAGCGGTCGGTGCCCCGCCACCACGTGAGGTCGCGGCACGCCTCCAACGTCTCCGCCTCACCGGATAAGGCGGCCATGACCCGCCCCAGCGCCTCGTACCTGAGCCCGTCCGGCCCGGAGCCGTGCGGCGGCGTGTCGCCGTCCTCTTGACCGTTCTGCGGGCCGTGCGCCGTGGCCGGTGAGGCCTCGGACTCGTCCCGCCCCCCGCGGAGTCCCCTCATGTCAGGGAGGGTGCCACCGCCCGGCCTTCTCGTCCGCGGGTTTCCCCGTCTTTTAGCCCCACTGCCCACGGGCATCACTTTGATCGTGGCCGGCTGGT
Source organism: Microbispora rosea (assembly GCF_900156315.1). Lineage (GTDB taxonomy): Bacteria > Actinomycetota > Actinomycetes > Streptosporangiales > Streptosporangiaceae > Microbispora > Microbispora rosea. The sequence continues at coordinate 86,226 of NZ_FTNI01000031.1, forward strand.
CGCCGCAACCCCGCGAATCATCACAAGACGGATGACAATCCGGTGTGCACGGCACGGCGTTGCATTGGCAGGGCGACCGGCGGTGATAAAGAATCACTGATAGGGAGCGTCCGAGGGCGCCGCCCGTCGCGAGTCCGCCGCTGCTGGAGGCCATGGTGACACTGCGCGTCGCGATCGTCGGGTCGGGCCCGGCCGGCATCTACACGGCCGAGGCACTGGTCAAGCAGTCGCGCGACCCGGTCGAGGTGGACGTCCTCGAACGCCTGCCGACGCCGTACGGGCTCGTCCGGTACGGCGTGGCGCCCGACCACACGTCGATCAAGTCGATCGCCGGCTACCTGCGCAGGGTGCTGGAGACCCCGGGGGTGCGCTTCCTGGGCGGCGTCGAGCTGGGCGCCGATCTTTCGGCGGACGACCTGCTGTCCTGCTACGACGCGGTCGTCTACTGCACGGGGGCGATGGTCGACCGGCACCTCGGGGTCCCGGGTGAGGACCTGCCGGGCAGCGTCGCGGCGACCGACTTCGTCAACTGGTACTGCGGCCACCCCGACGTCCCGCCGGACGCGTTCTCCCTCGACGCGGAGGATGTCGTCGTCATCGGCGTCGGCAACGTCGCCGTGGACGTGGTGCGGATCATGGCCAAGACGGCCGACGAGCTGCGCGGCACGGACGTGCCCGAGGAGGTGCTCGACCGGCTGGCCGCCTCCAAGGTGAAGCGGATCCACATGGTCGGCCGGCGTGGCCCCGAGCACGCGAAGTTCACCCTGAAGGAGCTGCGGGAGCTCGGCGAGCTGCTGAACGCCGACGTCCTCACCTTCCCCGGCGAGATCGCGGTCGATGATTTGACCGCGCTGTCGCGCCAGGTCAGGGGCAACGTGGACGTGCTGCGGTCGTGGTCGGAGCGCAAGCCGGCCGACCGGCCCCGCCGTCTGGAGGTGCGCTTCTGGCTGCGCCCCGTGGAGATCCTCGGCGTGTCCCGGGTCGAGGGGGTGCGGCTGGAGCGGACCCGGCTGGAGAACGGGCGGGTCGTCGGGACCGGCGACTTCGAGACGATCCCGGCGGACATGGTGATGCGCTCGGTGGGCTACCAGAGCGTGGCGCTGCCCGGGGTGCCGTTCGACGCGGAGTCGATGACGGTGCCGAACGTCGCCGGCAAGGTGACCGACCGGCAGTACGTCGCGGGCTGGCTCAAGCGGGGGCCGACGGGCGTGATCGGGACCAACAAGTCCGACGCCGCCGAGACCGTGCGCACGCTGCTCGCCGAGGTGGTGCCGGGAACGGCTACCGCCCGGCTGGACGACCTGCTCGCCGCGCGCGGGCTGAGCCCCGTGATGTACGAGGACTGGCTCGCGATCGAGGCCGCGGAGGCCGCGCTGGCCGGCAGCCTCAGGAGGGGCGAGCGGGTGAAGCTGGTGGGCAGGGACGCGATGCTGGGCGCGTGCGGCCGGCTCGGCCGGCCGGACGGTGCGTCCTGACGCGGCTCGCTGGGGTCGCGTCCTGACGCGTGTCGCATCCTGAGGGGTGGCGTGGTCAGGACCAGTGGACGGGCCGGTGGTAGCGCGCTCCGTCGCGGCCGGGCACGAGGTCGGGCAGTTGCGCCTGCCGGATGAGCGCCTCGCCGAGAGGAAACCAGGCGTCGCTCGCGAGGCGCAGGCCGTCCGACCGTCTGCCGGGCGGGAAGACGGTGACGACCCGGGTCTTGCCGCCGCGCCGGGCGTCCACCTGGCGCACCGCCTCGATTGCCGCGCACAGGTCGGAGTCGGCCGACAGCAGCAGCACCATGTCGACCCGGTCGAGGGCGACGTCGCCGACCATCGCGGCGGCCAGCGCGACGTCGGACTGCTTCTCCTCGTAGGTCCGCCAGGAGACGCCGCAGGCCCGGCAGGAGGCCCGCTGCTCCTGGAACCGCCCGAGCACCACCTCGACTCCCAGGCTCTCCAGGGCCGCCTGATAGGTCTGCTGGCGGGCGAGGGCACGAGCGTCGCCCCGGATGGGGGCGGTGAAGTAGCGGACGGCCGTCAGCGTCTGCCCGGTCCTCAGCAGCCGGCACGCCAACGCGTGGAGATCGAGCCAGAGGTAGCGGCGTCCCCGCAAGGAGCGCAGTCCGTAATAGAGGTTGAACCCGTCGACGTAGACCCCGACACGCAGGACGTGAGGAACGGGGTTGTCGCGCACCGCCATCATCTCCTAACATGGAGTCACCGCGCCCGCGGCTACGTCCCCGGGCTCTACGGCCCCCGACAGGGGGCCGTTTCTTTGTCTCCACCGATTCGCTCACCTGTTCGATCGGTTGTTCGAGGAAAAGAATAGCCAACCGAACGTGGTCGTGCAGCGACGTTGGGTGATGACGTCTTCGTGGCGGGGACGTCTGCGAGGATCGTCCCCATGGAGACGACGCTGACCGGCCCAGACGGACTGTTCGACGGGCCGCTCGACGGCTTCGCCGGCGCCCATGACGAGCAGCTCGCCCGGTTTCCCGTCCGGGAGCCCGCGTGGCAGCCGGTGCACACCGTGTACGTGCCCGCGGACCGGGTGACGGCGGAGATCGTCCAGCAGTGGCGGCACGCCGCCACCGACCTCCTCCACCGGCTCCTGTTCACCCCCGCCGAGCTGGCCGCGCTGTTCGAGCTCGACCCCGAGCTGGCCCAGCCCGTGCACGACCGCGTACGCAGGAAGCTGCACGCCGAGCCGATCGAGGACCTGCGGATCGACTTCGAGGACGGCTACGGCCCGCGCTCCCCCGAGGAGGAGGACGGGCACGCCGAGTCGGCGGCGGCGGCCGTGGCCGCGATGCACGAGGCGGGCACGCTGCCCCGCAGGTGGGGGCTGCGGGTGAAGTCGTTCGCCGACGGCGACCCCCTGCGCTCGGTGCGCACGCTCGACGGGTTCCTGACCGGGGTCGTACGACGGGCCGGCAGGCTCCCCGACGGGTTCACGGTGACCTTCCCCAAGGTCCTGATGGAGGACTACCTGCGGCAGTTCGCCCGTTGCCTGGAGGCGCTGGAGCACGCGTTGCGCCTGGCCCCCGGCACGCTGCGCTTCGAGATGCAGGTGGAGGCCCCGCAGACCGTGCTCATGCTCCAGCGGTCGGCCGGTCTGGTGCCCTCGCTGGGCGGCCGGCTGGCGGCCGCCCACTTCGGCGTGTTCGACTACACGGCGGCGCTCGGGCTGCCCCCGGACGAGCAGCGGCTCGACCACCCGGCCTGCGACCACGCGCGGCACGTCATGCAGACGGCGCTGTCGGGGACGGGGGTGGAGCTGTCGGACGGCTCGCTGGCCGCGGCTCCGGCCTCGGACGCGGCGGCCGACGTGCACGCCCTGCTGCGCAGGCACTCGGCCCTGGTGTCGCACTCGCTGGCGCACGGCTTCTACCAGGGCTGGGACATGCACCCCTCTCACCTCGTCAGCCGCTTCACGACCGTCTACGCGTTCCACCTCACCTGCTACGAGAAGTACGCCGACCGGGTGCGCGCCTGGCAGGAGCGGCGCGAGGCCGCCGGAGGCGTGCTGGACGAGCCCGCGACGATCAAGACTCTGGTCGCCGCTCTGGGGCGGGCCGACCGCGCCCTCTGCTGAGATTTGCCACATCGGCAAGGTTCCTTGCCACTTCCTCCGCCCGTGCCGCACTGTTGCCCCACGTCGACGGCAAACGCCGACAGCAGACGCCGACAGCAGATGTCGACACGGGAGGCAGAGGTGGACGAGAAGAAGTACGACGTGGTCGTGGTGGGCGGCGGCGCCGCGGGGCTCAGCGGCGCCCTGGCGCTGGCGCGGGCCCGGCGGTCGGTCCTGGTGGTGGACGCGGGAGAGCCGCGCAACGCGCCGGCCGCGCACATGCACAACTACCTGGGCCTGGACGGCACGCCGCCCGCGGAACTGCGGGCGGCCGGGCGCGAGGAAGTGATCGGTTACGGCGGCGAGGTCGTCGCCGGGCGGGCCGAGGCGGCCGTCCGGGACGGGGACGACTTCCTCGTGACGCTGGACGACGGCCGTGCCGTCCGGGCCCGCCGGCTGCTGGTGGCGACCGGGGCCGTGGACGAGTTGCCCGGTGTGCCGGGCCTGGCCGAGCGGTGGGGCCGCGACGTGCTGCACTGCCCGTACTGCCACGGGTGGGAGGTCCGCGACCGGCGCATCGGCGTGCTGGCAACCGGGCCGCTCGCCGTCGAGCAGGCCCTGCTGTGGCGGCAGTGGAGCGATGACGTGGTGTTCCTGACCCACCACCGCCCCGCGCCGTCGGAGGAGGAGGCCGAGCGGCTCGCCGCGCGCAGGATTCCGGTCGCCGACAGCCCCGTCACGGGGATCGAGGTGACCGGCGACGCGCTCAGCGGGGTGCGGCTGGCCTCCGGCGAGGTCGTCGCGCTCGACGCGCTCGTCGTCGGCGTGCCGCTCGCCGCCCGGTCCGGGGTGCTGGAATCGCTCGGGCTCAAGCCGGTCGAGGTGGAGCTCGGCGGCCACCCGGCGGGGACCAGGATCGCCGCGGAGCCGACCGGCGCGACCGCCGTGCCCGGTGTCTATGTGGCGGGGAACGTGACGGACGTGCGCGCCGTCGTGATCGCGTCCGCCGCCGCGGGCCTGGCCGCGGGCGCGGCGATCAACATGGATCTCATCGCCGAGGAGACCCGGGAGGCCGTCGCGGCCTACCGGGACGAGATGCGCACGTTGTTCGAGGAGGCCGCCTGGGAGGAGCGCTACCGTTCCCGGCCGGCGATCTGGAGCGGCCGCCCGAATCCGCAGCTCGTCGCCGAGGCCGCGCAGCTGCCCGCGGGCCGGGCTCTCGACGTCGGCAGCGGCGAGGGCGCCGACGCCGTCTGGCTCGCGGCAAGGGGCTGGCGGGTGACGGGAGTCGACATCTCCGCCACGGCGCTGGAGCGGGCCGCCGCCCACGCCGCCGACGCGGGCGCGGGCGTCGCGGACCGCACCGAGTGGGTGCGCGCGGACCTGCGCGACCACGCGGTTCCCGAGGGCGCGTACGACCTGGTGTCCGCGCAGTACATGCACCTGCCGGATGAGGCCAGGCGGACGCTGTTCGCCCGGCTGGCGGCCGCGGTGGCCCCGGGCGGCACCCTGCTGATCGTCGGGCACCACCCGTCCGATCTGCTGACCAGGGTCCGGCAGATGCACTTCCCGCAGATGATGTTCACCGCCGAGGAGGTCGCGGCGTCGCTCGATCCGGCCGAGTGGGAGATCGCGGCGGCCGAGGCCCGGCCGCGCACCGCCGTGGACCCGGAGGGCCGCGAGGTCACGAGCCGCGACGCCGTCCTGGTCGCCCGCCGCCGCGCCTGAGTCTCAGCGTGGGCCGGCTGGTCGGAGTGGGGCGGTCAGGGCCGGTCCACGATGCCGCGCCAGCGCCTGACGAGGTCCGGGTCGACCGGCTCCCGCCACGAGCCCCGGACGGCGGTGCCCACATGGAAGGCGCGGATGCCGTAGTCGAGCAGCACCGGCACGTGCTCCTCGCGCAGGCCGCCACCGGCGAGCACGAGCGAGGCGTCCCCCGCCTCGGCCCGCGCGCGTAACACCCCGAGGCCGCTGCCGACGCCCTCGGGCGAGCCGGACGTGAGGACGGTCGCCAGGTTCGGCAGCAGCCGTACGGCACGCCAGGCGGCCCGGACGTCGGCGGCGTTGTCCACGGCGCGGTGGAAGGTCCAGGGCAGCGGCGAGACCGCGTGGATCAGCGCGTCCGTCGCCTCCCTGTCGACCGACCCGTCCCCGGACAGGAAGCCGAAGACGAAGCCCGCCGCACCGGCCTCGGCGAGTTCCTTGACATGGCCGCGCAGCCGGTCGAGCTCCTCCGGGGTCACGGTGAACCCGGCGTTGCAGCGGAGCATGACCATCTGCGGCAGCCCGCACTCGCGCGCGATCGCGGCGACGAGGTCCGCCGAGGGGGTGAGCCCGCCCGCGCCCATGTCGGACACGACTTCCAGGCGGTCCGCTCCGCCCTCCTCGGCGGCCACGGCGTCACGCACGTCGAGCGCGATCACTTCAAGGAGGGATCCCGTCATGAAGTGAACAGTATCCGGTCCCTTTGCGGCGCCTCACGGCATCCGCCCTGTTCAGCACTCGATCAACTCGTTGTGCGAGGTGATGTCAAGAACTTTCCAGGCTTGCGTCGCATGTCCCGAGCGCTGGGCCGGCACCGCCGGCGTGCGGTTATAGGACAACGCGGCCGGGATCACGGCGCTGGCATCCCGCTCGAACAGCGCGCCGGAGGCCCGGTGCGGCAGGTCGATTGTGCGGACGTGCCGGAAGCCCGCCTTCCGGTAGTACGACTGCAGGCGGGCGTTGTCCTTGGCGCAGTCCAGCCGCAGGTACGGCCGGTCGTGAGCGGCGGCCCGCAGGGCGGCCCAGTCGAGCAGCACCTCCCCCAGGCCCTGGCCGGAGCAGGTCCTGTTCACGGCGAGCTTGTGGACGTAGAGCGCGTCGCCTGGGCGGTCGGCGGGGGTCCAGAACTCCGGGTCGGCATGGCCGTCCACTGCGATCGTCGCGGCCGGCAGCGGGGAGCCGGCGTCCAGGAGGTACATGACGCCCTCACCGATCAGCGGTTCGATGCGCTCGGCGGGGAATCCCCCGGCGGGCCACTGCCGCACGCCGAGACCGTTCAGCCACCCGGCGGTGCGCGTCAGCAGGGCGAGGACCCCCTTCAGGTCGGCCGGGGTGGCGCGACGCAGCGTGAGTTCCGTAACAAGATCCAGGGTGTTCGCGGGCATGCCTGATTCCTTTCGTGCCGACGGCGGCGATTTGATCACAAAGAGTGACGGCTGGATGCCGTACAGCGTCCGTCCGGAGACGGCGGGCCACGCTAGGGCGCGCGGGTGCGGCGCGGTCCCCTGCCGGGGTCAGGATGGGAATCGCGGGAGCGGCCCTCCGGAGGAGGGCCCGGCGGCCGGGGACGCCCGCTCAGGCCAGGGGGCGTCCGGGCCTCGTCAATGACGTTCCAGCTCGTATCGGATCAGATGCTTGTCGGCGGGCAGCACGGACACGGCGACGCGGACGGGCGTGTCGTCGGCGTCGTAGCCGACCCGGGTGTGGACGACGACCGGAGTGCCGGGCTCCAGCTGGAGCCGTGACGACTCGTCAGAGGTCGGCATGCGGGCCGACAGGTCGTCGATCACACGGACCTGGAGATGGCCCAACTCCTCCAGCACCCGGTTGGCCCCGCGCGTGATGTCGCCGGGCCGGGCGATCTCGGAGTCCCCCACGATCTCCAGGGGGAAGTAGGAGTCCAAGGTGTTGTACGGCTGGCCGTCCACGAAGCGCAGCCGGCGGCGCACGACGGCCAGGGCGCCGTCGGCGAGGGCGAGCCGGGTGGCCACGTCCTCGGGCGGCTCGACGATCGAGACCTCGATCCTCTGGTCCGCCGTACGACCCTCGGAGCGGACGGCGTGGACGAACGTGTCGAACCGCCGCCCCTCCTGGTCGTACGGGAGGAACTCGTCCTGGGGGCGCATGAGGAGCGGACGGCGCTCGCGTACGAACGTTCCACGCCGGCGCATCCGCAGGATGAGACCCTCGTTCTCCAGCTCACCCAGGGCCAGCCGTACGGTGTTGCGGCTGACGCCGTGCGCCTCCATGAGGTCGGCCTCGGTCGGAATCTGGTCGCCTGGCGCGAGTTCGCCCGCGTAGATGGCCCTGCGTACTTCCGCGGCCACCTGCTGGTAGAGCGACGATCGTGCCATCTTTCCTCAATCCACCCTTTTGTTCCAACAAATCTAGAGGATCTCGGTCTACTGGGAAACAACCCCTTGACCAGAGCCCACCCAGCCGCGCATTATCCAAACGTTGGTACAAATCCATCCAATGGAGGTGGGCACGTGAGGGCGGTCGGTGCGAGAACGCCGAAGTCGCCCTGGCGCGAGCCCCCGGCCCAGACCCAGACCTATCAGAGCGACGGGAACGACATGTCAGAGCTGTCGGTATCCACCGACATGACCGCCTTGTGCGGGAACGGCGTGACATGCCCGAGCACGCGGTACCACCGCACGCCGGAGCGGCCGGTCGAGAAGGGCCGCTCCCCACGGACTCCGTGCGAATGAACGAGGTCTCGACCCCAACCCTCGCCGGGGTCGAGGTCTCGCGCCGGGGCGGAGCGCGTCCTGGCGGGTCCCCCACGCCCGCCAGGACGCGCCACCGTTAGGCACGCACAGGGAATGCATCGGCTCCGGCCCTCCTTGACTTCATGGGGAGGCGACCGAGGAGGCACGTGCGATGAGCATCCCTGTGTCCCGGAGGGTCGGCCCTGACGGCGCCAGGAGGATTCCGGCCGTCAATCCCCAGCACTTCAGGAACATCCTCGGCAGGTACGCCACCGGCGTCGTGGCCGTCACCGCGATCGACCCGGAGACCGGGGAGCCGTGCGGCCTGGCCGTCAACTCCTTCACGTCCGTGAGCCTCGATCCGCCGCTGGTGTCGTTCTGCGTCTCGCGGGACAGCACGAGCTGGCCGCGGCTGAGGGCCGCGACCGCCCTGTGCGTCAACGTGCTCGCCGACCACCAGCGGCAGGTGTGCGATCAGCTCGCCGCGAAGGGCGGGGACAAGTTCGGCGGGCTGTCGTGGGCCCTGTCCCCCGGCGGCGCGCCCGTGCTGGACGGCGCGCTCGCCTGGATCGACTGCACCGTGGACGCGGAGCACCCGGCCGGCGACCACGTGATCGTGGTCACCCGGGTCACCGGGCTCGACCGCCACGACGACGGCGGCCCGCTGGTGTTCTTCCGCGGAGCGTACGGAGGCTTCCGGGCCTGACGCGGAACCGACCGGTCGGTATGCTGCCCGTATGACTCTGTTCTCGGTGGAAGGCAAGACGGTCGTCGTCACGGGCGGGTCCCGGGGCATCGGGAAGATGATCGCGCGGGGGTTCCTCGACGCGGGCGCCACCGTCTACATCTCCTCGCGGAAGAAGGACGAGCTGGAGGCCACGGCCGCCGAGCTGGGCTGCCACGCCGTCCAGGCGGACCTGTCCACCCCCGACGGCGTCGAGACGCTGGCGCAGGCGGTGTCGGAGCGGGAGAGCCGGCTCGACGTGCTCGTCAACAACGCCGGGGCGAGCTGGGGCGCGCCGCTGGAGGAGTATCCGGAGCACGCGTTCGACAAGCTCTGGAACATCAACGTCAAGGGCGTCTTCTTCCTCACCCGCCGCTTTCTGCCCCTGCTGCGCGCCGCCGCGTCGCCCGACGACCCGGCCCGCGTGATCAACGTGGGGTCGATCGACGGGCTCCGGGTGCCGTTCATGGAGAACTACGCGTACTCGGCGGCCAAGGCGGGCGTCCACATGCTGACCCGGCATCTGGCCCGCCGGCTCGCCCCGGAGTCGATCACGGTCAACGCGATCGCGCCCGGGCCGTTCGAGTCGAAGATGATGGCCTTCGCGCTCGACGACCCCCAGACGCGCGGCGCGATCGAGAGCAACGTCCCACTGGGCCGCATCGGCAGGCCCGATGACATGGCCGGCGCGGCCGTTTTCCTGGCCTCCCGCGCCGGCTCCTACCTGACCGGCGCCGTGATCCCGGTCGACGGAGGCATCTCCGCCTAGATTCATGCGTATGTGGCAGGTGGCGGTGTGCGGGCCGGGCGAGTGCACCCCGCAGGAGGCCGAGGCGGCCCGCGCCGTGGGCCGCCTGCTGGCCGAGCGCGGCGCGGTCGTGCTGTGCGGCGGGTACGGCGGGGTGATGGCCGCCGCGGCGGCGGGCGCGCGGGAGGCCGGAGGCGTCGTGGTCGGCGTCCTGTCCGGCCGGGACCGCGCCGGGGCGAGCCCGGACCTCACCGTGGCCCTGCCCACCGGCCTGGGCGAGGCCCGCAACGCGCTGATCGTGCGGGCCGCCGACGCGGTGGTCGTCGTCGGCGGCTCCTGGGGCACGCTTTCCGAGCTGGCGCTCGCCCAGCGAGGCGGCACGCCCGTGATCGCCCTTGGCGGGTGGCGGGTCCTCGACGCCGAGGGCCGTCCCGTGCCCGGTCCGGTGGCCGCCGCCGATCCGGCCGACGCCGTACGGCTGGCGCTGGACGCCGCGGGACGGGCGGGCCCGCTCAGCCCTTGAGCATCTCGGCGAGGGTCTCGGCGAACAGGTCGGGCGCGGCCAGTTCCTCCCGCAGGAACAGGTAGGGCTCGGTGAGCTCCAGCTCGATCAGGACCGGCTCGCCGTCCGGCATCCGCACCAGGTCCACCCGGGCGTACAGCAGGGTCTCCGGCACGGCGGCCAGGACCCGCTCGGCGAGGGCGAACTGGTCGTCGTCCGGGTCGCGCAGCGTGGCGCGGTTGTCCGCGGTCTCCGCCACCCCGGTGAGCATCGGGTGCCGCCGTACGGCGTGGCTGAACTGGCCGCCGAAGTACAGCAGCGACAGCTCCCCCTCCTGCTCGACCGACGGGATGTACGGCTGCACCATGACCGTGCGGCCCGCGGCGAGCAGCGTCGCCGCGTGGCTCTGGGCGGCGGTCCGGTCCGCGGTGCGGATGGTGTCGCGCGCCCCCGCCGAGATGGCGGGCTTCACCACGTACTCGTCCCATTCGGGCAGGTCAGTGCCCGGCTCCGCCCAGTGGGTGGGGACGGTGGGCACACCGAGTGTGCGCAGGTAGGTCTTGTCGGTGTTCCGCTCGATCACCCTCGCCGGGTTGAACAACCGCGTCGCCGACTCCACCCGGTGGGCCCAGGCGACGAACTCGTCACGGTGCAGGATGTAGTCCCAGGGGGAGCGGACCACGGCCGCGTCGAAGTCCGACCAGTCGACGTGGGGATCCTTCCAGTTCACCGGCGAGCCCTCGATGCCGGCCCCGAGCCAGGCGGTGAGGGCGATCTCCCGCTCGTCGTCCTGCTCGGCGGCAGGATGGTCCGTGGTGACGTAGGCGACCTTCATTACGCTCCCGTTCGCATGTCAGCAGTGACCAATGCTATGGGCAGTGTCAGGCGAGGCCGGCGAGCACCTCGGCCGCCGCCTGACCGCAGACCCGGGCGGCGCCGTGCGTGGCGATGTGCACCGCGCCCAGGTCCGTGCGGCCCGGCAGCCCCATCTCGACCACGACGCCGTCCGGCCGGGCGGCCAGCAGGCGCTCCAGCAGGTCCGTCTGCCACGGGTGCCGGTGGGCGTCCCGCACCACGATCACGAGCGGCCGGTCGGCGGCCTGGCGCAGCACCATGCCGGCGACCTCGTTGTGGACGTCGTCCTGCCGCAGCCGGGCGACCGTGGTGCCGGGCAGCAGCTTGCTCAGCGGCTCCCCCGCACCCCACGGCATGCCCTTGTCGATCGCGAGGTTGGTCTCCGGCGCCAGCTCCAGCACGTGCGGGGCGGCCGCCAGCGGCAGCAGGCCGTCCGCGCCGCGCCGGGTCACCCGTACGGCCCGGCGGGCGGCGACCAGCCCGACCTCGTCCCGTACGTCGTCCACGGGCGGGGCCTGGGCCTGCCAGGCGGTCAGCGCGCGCACCCGCGCGGCGGCGTCGGCGAGCCGCTCCTCCGGCAGCCTGCCCTCGGTCACCGCGTCCGCCACCGCGTCGCGGATGTGCTCGTAGGTCGCCTCGTCGGCGTTCTCCCCGCCCACGCAGACCGCGTCGGCCCCGGCCGCCACCGCCATCGCGCTCGCGCCGCCCAGACCGTACCGGCCCGAGACGGCGGCCATCTCGATGCCGTCGGTGACGACGAGGCCGTCGAAGCCCAGCTCCTCCCGCAGCAGGCCGGTGAGGACGCGGGGGCTGAGCGTCGCTGGCAACTCCTCGTCGTACGCCGTGACCAGCAGGTGGCCGGTCATGATCGAGCGCACGCCCTCGCCGATGGCCACCCGGAACGGCTCCAGCTCGACCTCGGCCAGCTCGTCGCGGGAGGCCGTGACGCGCGGCACGCCGTGGTGGGAGTCGACCGACGTGTCGCCGTGCCCGGGGAAGTGCTTGGCGCAGGCCGCCACGCCGGTGGACTGCAGGCCGCGGATCCAGGCGGCCGTGTGCCGCGCGACAAGCACTGGATCGGCCCCGAAGGACCGCAGGCCGATGACCGGGTTGTCCGGATTGGAGTTGACGTCGGCGGCCGGGGCGAAGTCGATGCTCACCCCCGCCGCCCGCAGGTCGCGCCCGATGTCGCGGGCCACCCGCTCGGTCAGCTCCACGTCGTCCACGACGCCGAGGGCGTAGTTGCCCGGCCGCGAGCTGCCCGTGCGGGCCTCCAGCCTCGTCACCTCCCCCGCCTCCTCGTCGATGCCGATCAGGATCTCGGGATTGTCCGCGCGCAGGGCCGAGGTGAGCGCGGCGAGCTGGGCGGGGGTGTCGACGTTCCGGGAGAACAGCACCACACCGGCGAGCCCGCAGGCGAGCCGCCGCCGCACCCAGTCGGGAGCGGTGGTCCCGATGAAGCCGGGCAACAGGACCGTGTCGGCCAGACGGAGCAGGTCAGGGCTTCGCTTCATGCTGCGCCCGCAGGGCATCGCTCAGGCATGCCCCGCAATCTAATAGGAAAGTTTCCTATTTGCTAGGGGGCAGACCTCGGTTGTCGCCCCGATCACACGTCCGTGCGGTGGAGCCTGTTCTCCTTCACCTCGAAGCCGGCGATGGTCGTCAGCGGCGCGCCGGGACGGTCGACGAAGGCCACGGCCCGGTAGTCCGCGCGGAAGTTCTCCATGTCCGCCACGCAGGACACGTAGCCGTGGCGGCTGTCGAAGAACGCGATGTGCGGGTTCAGCGAGAGGATTCCGCTGCCGTCGGTGATGCCCGGCATGCTCGTCACCGACGGCCCGACGAACTCGACCCCGAGGGCGCGGGAGGCCGGATCCGCCCAGTCCTCGCGCACGTCGCAGGCGTACGCGCTGTGCACGTCGCCGCTCAGCACGACCAGCCCGTCGGGGGCGGCGGCGAGCACGCGGGCGCGCGAGTCCGGGTAGCCGTCCCAGGCGTCGGCGCTGACGGGTTCGAGGGGGAACGTGCGCCGGGAGAAGAAGACCGCCTGCGCGAGCACCTTCCACCGGGCCGTCGATCCGTGCAGCCGTTCCTTCAGCCACTTCTCCTGCTCGGCGCCGAGCATGTCGCGCCCCTCGCGATACTGGCGGGTGTCGGCGAGCATGAAGTCGGCCACCCGGCCGTACGGCCGCCGGCGGTAGTTCTGCAGGGCGGAGCCGGACGGGTGGACGCGCAGCGGCTGGTGCTCGTAGTAGGCCTTGAACGCGGCGGTCCTGCGCTTGAGGAAGGCGGCGGGGCTGCCGCCGTCGCCGGGCAGCGCGCCCGCCCAGTTGTCGCGGACCTCGTGGTCGTCGGGGATGGCGACCCACGGCGCGGCGGCGTGGGCGGCCTGCAGGTCCGGGTCCATCTTGTAGCGGGCGTAGCGGTTGCGGTAGGCGCCGAGCGTCGTGCACTCGGCCGTCGACTCGAGCGGGCGCACCCAGCGGCCCGGCTTGGGGTTCTTCGGCTTGCCGTACTCGTAGATGTAGTCGCCGAGGTGGAGGACCAGGTCGGGGCGTTCGGCGGCGAGGTGGCGCAGCGCGGTGAAGTAGCCGTGCTCGTAACGCTGGCAGGAGACGAAGCAGAACCGGACGGGGGCGGTCGAGTCCGCGCCGGGCGCGGTCCTGGTGCGGCCCACCGGGCTGACGTGCCCCTCGATGGAGAAGCGGTAGAAGTAGTCGGCCGCGGGCCGCAGCCCGGAGACTCGCACGTGCACGCTGTGCGCCCAGTCCGGCTGCGCGGGGGCGGCGCCCGACTGGATCACCTTCGTGAACGCCTCGTCCTCGGCGAGCTCCCACCGTACGCTCATCGCCCGGTTGGGCATGCCGCCGGGCTGTGTCGGATGCAGCGGCTCGGGGGCCAGACGGGTCCACAGGATCACGCCGTCGGGTAACGGCTCGCCTGACGCCACCCCCAAGGTGAACGGATACCCCATTTTCGCCATGAGTTCGATCCTGCCCTACCGATCCGATCCATGCGGGAAGGTCGGGCGACGCGAGAATGTGAACAAGCTCTTGCTCGACGGCCATAATGGGAGCCGTGAACCAGCGTAAGGACTCCGGCGGTACGGCCGCGCCGGTCAAGGCGAAGCGGGGGACGGCGGGTTCGGCGTCCGAACGGCGCGACCACCTCGTCAAGCTCGCCGCCGAGTTGTTCGCACGCAAGGGCTTCCAGGCCACCACCGTGCGGGAGATCGCGCTGGAGGCCGGCATCCTGTCCGGCAGCCTCTACCACCACTTCGACTCCAAGGAGACGATCGTCGACGAGGTGCTGCGCACCTTCCTCGAGGATCTGATCACCCGCTACCGCGCGGCGCTGGGCACGCACCCCGACCCGCGCTCGATCCTGGCGGAGATGGTCCGCATCGGCTTCGGCACGCTGGAGGACCATCGGGCGGCCATCACCGTCATGCAGAACGACTGGAACTACCTGCGCTCGCTGCCCGGCGACCGGTTCGACTACCTGGTGCGGGCCGAGGACGAGGTCGAGCGCATGTGGGTGGAGCAGATCACGAGCGGCCAGGCGGCCGGCCAGTTCCGCCCCGACGTCGATCCCAAGCTCACCTACCGGATGATCCGCGACACGATCTGGGTGACCGTGCGCTGGTTCCGCCCCGGCGGCAGGCTCGACACCGACGCCCTGGCCGACCACTTCGTCAAGCTGCTGTTCGACGGCTTGGCGACCGGCGAGCGGGCGAGCCAGCCGTCATGACGCTACTCAAGGCCGTACGGCTCGCGCTGACCGAGCTGGCCGACCCCGCGCGCGCCGAGGGCATGCGTTCGTACATGAAGTCGGAGATGCCCTTCCTCGGGGTGACGGCCGTGCCGCGGCGGGCCGCGCTGCGCAAGGTCTTCGCCGAGCACCGGCTCGACAGCGCCCCCGAGTGGCGCAGGGCGGTGCTGGTGCTGTGGCGCGAGGCGGAATACCGCGAGGAGCGCTACGCCGCCATCGAGCTGTCCGCGCACCGCTTCTACCGGTCCTGGCAGACGCTCTACACGATCCCCATGTACGAGGAGATGATCGTCACCGGGGCGTGGTGGGACCTGGTGGACGACATCGCCGTGCACCGGATCGGCACGCTGCTGCGGCTGTATCCCGAGAGCATGCGCCGCATGGTGCTGGAGTGGGCGCACGACCCTGACCTGTGGAAGCGGCGCACCGCCATCCTGTGCCAGAACTCCTTCAAGGACCGCACCGACGTCCACCTGCTCTACGCCTGCATCGAGCCGAGCCTGTCGGACACCGACTTCTTCGCCCGCAAGGCGATCGGCTGGGCGCTGCGGGAGTACGCGAAGACCAACCCGCAGGAGGTGCTCCGTTACGTGAAGCACCAGGGCATCAGCGGGCTGAGCCGCCGCGAGGCGCTGCGCAACATCCCCGGCGCGTAGGGAGTCAGTCCCCCAGGAGCCACCGCGCCGCCCGCCGGAGCAGGGCGCGGCGCACCGGGTTCTCGTACGACCGGGTGTCGTGGCCGAGCGCGTCGTACACGACCCTGCCGCCCGCCACGGTTCTCGCCCACAACAGCGGCTGGTCTCCGCAGTACGCCAGCGGCTCCACGCCGGGCAGGACGTCGAGGTCGGTGTAGACCTCGTCGGTCACCTCGAAGCCGCTCAGGCCCTCGACGATCGGGTGACCGTCGCCGAGCCGGATCTTGGCCGGGCCGATCGGGGGGTGGTACGACCGGCCCCACCTCCAGGCGCCACCCAGGATCTCGGCCCACTCGGGCCAGTCGTCGAAGCACAGCGAGGCGGTGTGCACGGCCAGCAGCCCGCCGCCCCTCGCGAGGTGATCGAGCACCGTCCGCCTGACGGAGTCCGGCGTCTCGAAACGCCAGCGGTCCCGCTCCTCCGCGAAGTCGCCGCCGTCCATCCTCCATCGGAACGCGTTGACCGTGATCAGGCCGACCGGCGGAGGCGCCGCCAGGGCTCCGGAGACGTCCTCGGTGATCTCCGACTCGACGCCGATCTCGGCGAGCACGTCCGCCAGGGCGGCCGAGGTGGCCGGGAAGTCGTGGGCCACTCCTCCGGACACGATGAGGTTGCGCGGCATGGAAGCACCCTAGGCCCTGGGCGCCCTCAGGCCCTCCCCCGTCTTGGGCCCTGTCTTGGGCCCTGTGCCGCCCTCGGGCCCTGCCCCGCGACGCCTCGGGGTTCCCCGTGCGCAGGCGTGCGCGGCGCCCGCACGCGGCCGGTCAGGTCGCGGGCCCTCCGCCCGTGCCGCCCAGGACCGCCGCCACCAGGTCGGCGGCGGCGTCCTCGTCCGTGCCGAGGTCGGTGGAGCCGCCGACGAGGCTCACGACGAACGCGCGGTGGAAGCAGGCTCCCAGCAAGAGCGCCGCCGCCGCGTGGGGCTTCGTCCCCGCCGGGAACCTGCCCAGCCGCTGCTCCTCGGCGAGGTGACGGCCGAGGACCGCGACCGGCACATGCGGGCCGCCGCCGTTGCCGGCGAGCATCTGCCGGAAGCCCTCCCGCAGCGTGGCCTCCGCGAGCAGGCCGGCGATGAGGGGCAGCGACCTGCCGAAGAAGCGGATCGCGGCCACGGCGAACTCCTCCAGGCTCGCGGCCGGATCCCCCTCCCCGCGGTCGCGCGCAACCGGGACATGGCGGGGCCGTCGTCTACGTCGTGGGCCCCAGCGGGGGCGGTCCCACGAACCTCTATTCGGAGTGCGGTCGCAACGTCATGGACGCGATGGCCCGGCAGGGCGTGCGCCGCATCGTCGTCGTGACGAACGCGCTGGGCGACCAGCCCTCGGACACGACGCCGCAGCGGCTGCTCAAGCGGCTCGTACGGAGGATCTTCCTGGAGGCGGCGTGCCGGGACGCCCGGCTGCTTGAGCGGGAGATCCGCACCCGCGACCTCGACTGGACCGTCGTACAGCCGCCCCGCCTCACGAACGGAGCAGCGACCGGCGCCTACCGCACCGCCGCCGGGGACGCCGTCCGCGGCGGTGTGCGCATCTCCAGGGCGGACCTGGCCGGATACATGCTGAAGGCGCTGGAGGACCCCGGCACCGTCCACAGCATGATCGGCATCGCCTACTGACCTCTCGGCGCCGCCGCGGCCGGGCGTCCCACGCTCATGCGTCCTGACGTGTGGAAAGCCGCCGTTCCGCCTTCGGCTGACGCGCGCTGCCGACAGCCGGCAGACGAACCGCTCCACGCTGGACGACGGCGGTCCAGGTCGCGTCTGCATGATCACCATCGTGCCGGATAGCCGCGGTCATCCGGGAAGACCTCGGTGAGCGTACGGCGCGCTAAACCGCGCTGTCGCCCTGTAGGCGGCGGGAGCGCCTGGTGTCCACGTTGCCGGTCAAGGTTGTGAGGATGCCGGGTAGCTCCGCCACAGTCTCGGCGGGAAGGCCGGCCACGGTCTCCTCCGCGAGGGCGCACCACAGGTGCTTGACCTGGTCGGCCAGCGCTCTGCCGCTATCGGTGAGTTCCACGATGCTGGCACGCCGGTCGGAGGGGGCGGGTCTGCGGCGGATGTGGCCGCCGGCTTCGAGCTTGCGGGTCATGAGCGTGACGCTGGGCGGCTCGCAGCCGAGCGCCTCGCTGAGTTGGGACTGGATCGCCGGGCCGGTCCGTGCGAGTTCGAGCAGGAGCGCCTCCTGGCCGGGATGCAGGCCGAGCGGAGCCAGCAGCGCGGCGGCCCTGGCCCGGTGGCGCAGGCTCAGCAGGCGGATTGCCTGGTTGAGGGCGTCGGCTTGCTCGAAGTCCATGGGCTCTCCTTGACAGATCAGTTATGCGCATAACTATTATCCGCATAACTAATCCTAGGACATCGAGGAGCTCAGACATGACCGTGAAGGTCGCCGTCGTCTACTACAGCGCGACAGGCAGTGTTCACTCACTCGCGCAGGCCGTCGCCGAGGGCGCCGTCTCGGCCGGAGCCGAAGTGCGGCTGCGGCGGGTCGCCGAACTGGCGCCCGACAGCGCGATCGACCGGAACCCGTCGTGGCGGCAGCACGCCGATGCCACCGCTTCGATCACCGAGGCGTCGGTCGAGGACCTGGCGTGGGCCGACGCGTTCGCGTTCGGTACGCCGACCCGGTTCGGCGCGCCGGCCGCGCAGCTCAAGCAGTTCATCGACCAGGCCGGCGGGCTCTGGCGGGAAGGAAGACTGGCGGACAAGCCGGTAACGGCCTTCACCTCGGCCTACAACCGGCACGGCGGCAGCGAGGCCACGATCCTTTCTCTAGCCAACGTCTTCTACCACTGGGGAGCGCTGATCGTACCGACCGGGTTCACCGACCCGGCCGTGTACGCCGCCGGCGGCAACCCCTACGGCACGTCGATGACCGGCCCGGCCTCGGACGGCCCGGACACCGCGGCGCTGGAAGCGGCCAGGTATCAGGGACGGAGGCTGGCCCGGATCGCGATCCGGCTGCTCAAGGGCGACCGCCCCGCCGATGCCATCGCACCGGACGGGAACGCCCGCGACGACCTGGCCGCGACGACCTCGCCGAGCGCGTGAGCGGCGGCGTCCGGCAGGGGAAAAAGGTCATGACGAGCGTCGATGCCGCACCTCAGCCGGCCAGGCCCCGCACCGCCCCCACGCTGATGATCATGGCGCTGGTGTGCGCCTGCCAGTTCATGGTCATCCTGGACTCGTCCATCGTCAATCTCGCCCTTCCCTCGATCGGCGAAGAACTCGGCTTCACATCTACCGGCCTGGCCTGGGTGGTGAACGGCTACTTGCTCACCTTCGCCGGCTTCATGCTGCCGGGTGGTCGCGCGGCCGATCTGTTCGGCCCGCGGCGGATGCTGGTCGCCGGGCTGTCGTTGTTCTCCGCCTCGAGTCTGGCCGGTGGCCTGGCGAGCACTCCGCAGGTCCTGGTGGCGGCCCGCGTCGCGCAGGGCGTCGGAGCCGCCCTGATGGCCCCGGCGACGCTGTCCGTGATCAACACTTCCTTCGCCGAACCGAACGCCCGCGCCAAGGCGTTCGGCGCATGGTCCGCCGCGGGAGGAGTGGGCGGGACGGCCGGCGCGATCGCGGGCGGTGCCATCACCACCGGCCTGTCGTGGCGGTGGGTCTTCCTCATCAACGTGCCGATCGGCGCCGTGCTGATCGTCGTGGCCATGACGGCGCTGGCCGGCACGCGTACCGGCCGGAGGGAATCGCTCGACCTCGCGGGCGCGGTCACCGGGACGGCGGGGCTGGCCGCGCTGATCTACGGGGTCATGCAGAGCGCCGATCACGGCTGGAGGTCGGTGCCGGTCGTCGGGCCGATCGTGGCGGGCCTGCTCCTCCTCGTCGTCTTCACCGTGGTGGAGGCGCGTTTCGCCACCCGGCCGATGATGCCCCTGCGGCTGTTCCGAACGCGCGGGGTGGCCGTCGGCAACGGCATGCTGCTGCTGTTCGGCGCGATTCCCATCGCGATGTGGTACTTCACCTCGCTCTTCCTGCAGAACGTCCTCGGCTACAGCGCCCTGCGGGCCGGGCTCGGGCAGACGCCCGCGGCGATGACGTTCCTGGTGATCGCGCGGTGGGCCGCCCCACTGCTGCCGCGAACCGGTGCGCGACCGCTGGTGCTGGCCGGCAGCGCCTGCTTCCTGGCCGGTTTCGGCTGGCTCGCCCAGGCCCACGCCGGCAGCGGCTACCCCACCGGCGTGCTCGGGCCTACGCTGCTCATCGCGACCGGCATCGGGCTCACCTTCCCCACCCTCATGGCGGCGGCCACCGCGGACGTCGCCGAGGGTGACGCGGGGATCGCCGGCGGTCTGGCCACCACCGCGAGCCAGGTGGGCGGGTCGGCAGGCCTGGCGGTGCTCGCGACGGCCGCCGGTGCCAGAGCCGCGTCGCAGGCCGGCGGGAGTTCCTCGCCCGCCGCCCTCGCCACCGGCTACGATCTGGTCTTCCTCACAGCGGCCGGACTCGGCCTCGCCATCGCGGTGGTCGGCATGCTGCTGCCGCGGCACCGCCGCGACCGACAGTGATGATGTGGTCGAGCGCCCCACGGACATCGTCCTGCGGTCACCGGCCCGCCGCCACCGGCAGCGCACACCGGAACACCGCGCCCGCGACGGCCACGGCGGTCAGGGCCGGGCGCGGTCGCCCAGCGCGAGCAGGACGTCCCTGAGCTGGTCGGCCAGGGCACGCGCGGCCGGTTCCGGCACGTCGGCCAGCAGTTCCCGGTGCGCCTCTGTCGTGGCCAGCGACAGCTCCTCGGCCTTCTCGACGCCGAGCGGCGTGAGCCGGACCCAGGAGCTGCGCCCGTCCGCCGGATCGGGCTCCCGCTCCACCAGCCCCGCGGCGACCAGCCGCTGCAGGATGTTGCTCGTCCCCCCGGTCGTGAGCATCAGATGGGAGGCGAGCCTGCTCGGCTTGAGCCGGTACGGCCGGCCGGCCCTGCGGAGGGTGGCGAGCACGTCGAACTCCGCGTACGTCAGGCCGTGACGGCCGAGCACCGCCTGCGTGACCTCCTCGATGCGGGCCTTGAGCCGGCTGACGCGCTTGACGATCTCCAACTGGACGGTGGCCGCCTCCGGCAGTTCGGCCCGCCACCCGTCGATCATCTCGTCGACCCGGTCCCGCTGTCGCATGGGGTTGAGCCTAGTCCCTCACTCTGATAGCTTTCCAAAAAGCTTTATTAAAAGCATTCGGGAAAGAGGTTCGCCCATGAAAACGATCATCGTCAACGGCACCGTCGTCGACACGGAACCGCGTCCGCAGGTCGTGCCGGACGCGGCCGTCGTCGTCGAGGACGGCGTCATCGTGTCGGTCGGCCCGCAGCCGGACGACCTGGCGAAGGGCACCGAGATCATCGACGCAAGGGGCGGCATCGTGCTCCCCGGCTTCGTGGACACCCACCGTCATGTCTGGCAGAGCGTGCTGCGCGGCATCGCGGCCGACGCGACGCTCAGCGCCTACCTCGACCTCGTCCTCGGCGCCCTCACCCCGGCGTTCCGCGCGGAGGACGTGTACGCCGCCAACCTCTGGGGCGCGATAGAGGCGCTCGACGCCGGTGTCACCACCGTCTACGACTGGTCGCACATCCAGCTCACCCCCGGCCACACCGACGCGGCCGTGGCGGCCTTACGCGAGTCCGGCGTACGGGCGGTCTTCGGGTACGCCCATCGGGGAACGGGCGACGCCGACCGCGCCGAGGACGAGGTGCGGCGGGTCCGCTCGGCGCTCCTGCCGTCCGACGACGGCCTGGTCACCCCCGCCTTGGCCGCCTGGGGCCCGGTCTACGGCTCGGTCGAGGCGGCGCGGGCCGACTGGGCACTCGCCCGCGACCTCGGCCTGCGCATCAGCCTGCACGCCACCGGCGCGGGCCCGGTCGAACGGCTGCACGACGCCGGCCTGCTCGGCCCCGACGTGCTGTTCGTGCACTGCAACGGCATACCGGACGAGTCGCTGAAGCTGGTCGCCGGCAGCGGCGGCACGGCCTCGGTGGCCCCGGCGGTGGAGTCGCAGATGGGGCACGGCCACCCCGAGACCGGCAGGCTGCGCTCGTCCGGCATCGCGACGGGACTCGGCGTGGACACGGTCACCGACGTCCCCGGCGACATGTTCTCGGTGATGCGCGCGGCGTTCGCCGCCGGACGCGCCGGGCAGGCGGCGCCGGAGCTCACCGCGTCCGACGTGCTCGGCATGGCGACGATCGAGGGCGCGGCCGCGATCGGGATGGACCACAGGATCGGCTCGCTGCGCCCCGGCAAGCAGGCCGACATCGTGATCCTGGACGCCGGAGCCCCCGGCCTCGCGCCCGTGCACGACCCGGTCGCCGCGGTCGTCACGGCGGCCGGCACCGCCACCGTGGACACGGTGCTGGTCGGCGGGCGGATCGTCAAGCGCGGGGGCCGCCTGGTGAGCGTCGACGTGGACCGCGCCCGCGACCTCGCCGTACGCGCGGCCCGCCACGTGACCACGCAGGCCAGGACTACATCCGCAAGGTGACTTTTTTGCTCCGGTGACAACCGCCCTTTCGGATGAGACCTTGAGTCAGGGCCAGGAAGTGTCTGGCAGATGCCGCCGTCGCGAGCGACGGGTGGGGCGGCAACGCAGCGAGGCGCCGCCTGCGCGGCAGGGCTTGAGTGGTCAGAGACGACCTGATCCGAGGGGGCGGCGGCATGAACGCCTGGTCGGTACCGGGCTACCGCGAGGTGCGTGAACTCGGCGCGGGCGGCGCCGGGCGGGTCGTGCTGGCGACCTACGTGACCACCGGCGCCTACGTCGCGATCAAGTACCTGCGCGAGGAGCTGCGGCAGGATCGGCGTTTCCTCGCCGGGTTCCGGCACGAGGCCCGGATCATGGTGGAGCTGAACGATCCCAGCATCGTGCGCCTGTACGAGTACGTCGAGGCCCGCGAGGGCGCGGCGATCGTCATGGAACTCGTCGACGGGGTCTCGCTGCGCAGGATCCTCGGCGAGCACGGCTCGACCAGCCCGGAGGCGGCGCTGGTCGTGCTGAAGGGCTCGCTGGCGGGCCTGTCGGCCGCGCACGCCGCGGGCATCGTGCACCGGGACTACAAACCGGAGAACGTGCTGATCCAGGCCGACGGCAACAGCAAACTGTCGGACTTCGGCATCGCGACGCCCAGCGGCTCGCCGGAGACCCCCGCAGGCACGCCTCCCTACATGGCCCCCGAGCAGTGGTACGGCGGGCCCGCCGGTCCGGCCGCCGACGTCTACGCCGCCACCTGCGTCTTCTACGAGTGCCTCACCGGGCGCCGGCCATATCGGGCCGACGACCTGACGGCGCTGCGCATGCTGCACCGCAGCGCCCCCATCCCCGCGACCGACGTGCCCGGCTCGGTGCGGAGCCTCGTCACGCGCGGCATGGCCAAGAACCCGGCGGACCGGCCGCCCACCGCACGGGCGTTCATCGCCGACCTGGAGACCGCCGCGACCGCCGCGTACGGGTCCGACTGGGAGCAGCGGGGCCGCCGGCACCTGGCCGAACTCGCCACCCTGCTGGCCCTGACGTTTCCCCTGGCCGCCCCGGCCGAGCCGGTCGAGGCGTCCACGTCCCTGGCCAAGACCGTGCTGTCCGAGCGGCTGTCGCGCTTCGCGCCCCGGTTCGCCATCGGCGCGGCCGTGCTGTCGGCCGTCGTGATCGCGGCGGTGGTCGCGGCCAACCGGCAGACCCCGATGGCTCGGGACACCCTGCTCACCCCGCCGCCGCACAGCGCCCCGGCGGCGCTTCCCCCGCCTGCCGTACCCGGCGAGGCAGCACCCGGCGAGACGGCGCCGGACGAGTCGTCGGATGCGGGACCGTCCGATGCGGGGCCGTCCGATGCGGGGCCGTCCGATGCGGGGCCGTCCGATGCGGGGCCGTCCGATGCGGGACCGGACACTGCGGGATCCTCCGGTGCGGGTCCGGACGAGAACGCCGGGACGACCCCGCCCGACCTGTCCGGCACGCCGGTGTCGTCGGTGTCCACCGGGCCGGCCGTGCCGCCGGGACCTTCCGGGCCGGGGAGCGCCACTCCCTCCCACATGGGCGCGACCGCGTCGCCGTCGCCGGCGCGGGTGACCGATCTCGGCATCGCGGAGTTCGACGGCCAGGCGGTCACGGCCGACGTACGGGCGAGCACCACGGCCAGGGTCCTGCTCACCGCGCGTTTCGCCTCCGGGCCGTCGCCGGACGCGCTGGCCGCCGCGCCCGCGCAGACCGTCGGGTTGCGGGGCGCGACGTCCTATCACATCGGGCTGCAGCAGCCCTTCCCCTCCCCGGCCTGCGGCACCGTCGTCTATCGGCGGGTCGAGGTGTCCACGGTCCCCGCCGCACAGGGAGGCACCCGTACGCGCACGCGGAGGCTCACCGGGCCGCCCTGCCCGGCCCCCGCGGTCGAGAGCGTGGCGATCGACGACTGGGACGGCAGGACGGCGGCCCTGACGGTGCGGACCTCCGGCAGGGGCCCGGTCAGGGTCTCCAGCGTCTTCACCCGCGACGGCCGCGAGGCGACGGCCGACACCCGCACGCTCTCGGGCCGCACGTCCTACTCGTTCACGGTTGCCGCCGGCCTCGGCGTCGTGGAGTGCGGGAAGAGGGCCGTATTCGGGGTGCGCGTCACGACCGAGCCGGCCGATCCCGGCGGGCCCCGCCGGGCCGAGGTGCGGGTCGCCGGTCCCCGGTGCCCGAAGCCGCAGGAATCGCCCTCGGAGCCGGCGGAGGAGAGTCCGGGCCCGGCGAAGGAGAGTCCGGGGCCGGCGAAGGACCCGGGCCCGGCGACGAGCCCCGAGCCGCCCGCGTCCCGCAGTCCCGAACCGAAGGATCCGGAGCCGCACAGTCCCGAACCGCGCAGTCCCGAATCGCACAGTTCCGAATCGCACAGTTCCGACTTGCGCAGTCCTGAGTTGCGCAGTGCCGGAGCGCACAGCGCCTGATCACACAGCGCCGGATCACACAGCGCCGGATCAGACAGCGCCGGATCAGACAGTCCCGAACCGTAGGCGTCTCCGGCGACGAGGAACTCATGATCCGCGTTCCCGGGCCGCTCGGCCCCAGGGTCGAAGAGCCCCGATCCGCAGGACGGCCGGTGAGCTCCTGAGCCTGCGACCACGAGCAGGAGAGTGAAATATTCACCGCCGCCCTGACGGCCGGTCTTTCGGGCGCGTCCCCGAAGCGCCTGCTCACCCGGAGATTCCGCAGCACGAGGAAAACAGCCATTATATCAAGTTACTTGACATAGCTTTTGTGCCGGGATTGACTCCCGACTCCAGGAACGCACCACCCGTCGACATCGGCGTCCTGAAGATGTTAGCGATAACACCATGTCGAAAGGGAAAAGCCCGTGCGACTTGACAGTTCTTTCCGCCGGCGGCCGAGGCTGGCGGCTGCCGCCGCCGTGCTGCTGACGGCCGGCGTCACGGTGACGGCGGCCCATGTCGCGTCGGCGGCCACGGCCGGATGCGACGTCGACTACACGGTGACCAGCGAGTGGCCCGGCGGCTTCGGCGCAAGCGTCCGCGTTCGCAACCTCGGCGACGCGATCAACGGATGGAGGCTGACCTGGTCGTTCCCGGCCGGGCAGGCCGTCACCCAGCTGTGGAACGGCTCCTTCACCCAGTCCGGCGCGCAGGTCACGGTCACCAACGCCTCCTACAACGGCGCCATCCCCAGTGGCGGCGGCGCCGACTTCGGGTTCAACGGGAGCTGGAACGGCTCCAACCCGGTGCCGGCGAGCTTCGCCCTCAACGGCGTGACCTGCACCGGCGACGTCGCCTCCCCGTCTCCCACCCCGTCTCCCACTCTCTCGCCATCGCCGTCTCCCTCCCCCACGCCCTCTCCCACGCATTCGCCCTCGCCGAGCCCCAGTCCCTCCCCGAGCGCCAGTCCCACGCCGCCGAACCGGCCCGCCATCGAGAACAACTTCCCGGTGACGCGGGAGGGCGCGTACGGCACCAACCGCTACACGGTGTTCCGGCCGTCGAACCCCTCGGCCGTGGGGCGTGCCATGCCGGTGCTGGTCTTCGGCAACGGGGCCTGCGCGCACACCAACAGCAGCGAGGTTATCCAGGCGCTGACGTTCATCGCGGCCCGCGGGTTCGTCGTGGTGGACACCGCGTCGGTCGACGGCTCGTCGAACGGGGTGCAGAGCGGGTCCCCGATCCCGTCGCTTCTCACCGACGGCATCAGCTGGGCCGAGCGGGAGAACGCCCGCGCCGGCTCGCCGCTCTACCAGCGCCTCGACCTGTCCAGGGTCGCCACGGCCGGGCACTCCTGCGGCGGGCTGGAGGCACTGATCGCCGGCCAGGACCGGCGGGTCAAGAGCGTCGTCTCGCTGGACAGCGGGCTGTTCGCCGACGGCTCGTTCGGATACTCACGTGCTGAACTGTCCAAGCTGCACACCCCGGTGATGTTCCTGGACGGCGGGCTCTCCGACATCGCCTACGACAACAGCCGGGCCAACTACGACCTGACCCAGGTGCCGGCCGTGCTGGCCGAGCAGTCGCAGGCCGGTCATGTCGGGTTCATCACCGGCGCCCAGATGAGCGAGGGCATGACCGCGGTGGTCCAGTTCCTGGACATGATGCTCAACGACAACGCCACCGCGCGGTCGTACATCCTGGGGTCCTCGGGCCTCGCGTCCAGGGCCTTCTGGACGGTCCGCAGCAAGAACTTCTGATCCCGTACGCCGATCGGGCGACCGCGTCAGGCGCGGGCGTGCCTGCCCGCGCCGACCGGTTCTGGCTCCGCCTCGGCGGGCCCGCCGTCCTCCTCGTGGCCCTCGATCGACAGGTTCGGCAGGATCCGGTCGAGCCGGCGTGGGATCCACCAGTTGAGCCGGTCGAGCAGCACCATCGTGGCCGGCACGAGGAAGCCCCGGATGAGGGTGGCGTCGACGGCGACGGCCACGGCCAGCCCGACGCCGAACACCTTGACCAGGGGGTCGGGGTAGGCGATGAACGCGGTGAACACCGCCACCATGATCAGGGCGGCCGAGGTGATGACGCGGCCGGTGGACCCCAGTCCCTCGGCCACCGCGCTCCGGTTGTCCCCGCTGCGCGCGTAGGCCTGCCGTACGGAGGTCAGCAGGAAGACCTCGTAGTCCATCGACAGGCCGAACAGCACGGCGAACAGCATGAGCGGCACATACGTGTCGATGGGCACGGAGAAGAACAACGTGGCGAGGTGGGACCCCTCGGCCGAGGGCGGGGGGTCCATGCCGACCAGGCGGCTGCCCAGGCCCTGGGAGAACACCACGGCGAGGGCGCCGAAGGCGGCGCCCAGCGAGACGAGGTTCATCACCGCCGCCTTGATCGCGACCAGGGGCGCGCGGAAGGCCAGCAGCAGGAGCAGGGCGCTGAGCAGCACGACGATGCCGACGACCAGCGGTGTCCTGCCCATGATGCGGTCGCCCGCGTCCGCCAGCCCGGCCACCTGGCCGCCCACGTGGACGCGCGCCCCCGGCACCTCGATGGCCCGCACCCGCTTCACCACGTCGAGGGCCCGCGGGTCGCTCGGGGCGTAGTCGGGGACCGCCTGGATGAGCACCGAACGGCCGTTTTCGTTGACCTCCGGTGGGGCGACGAAGGCGACGCCGTCGGTGTGCTCCACCCGCTGCCGCAGCACCTGCACCACCGGGTCCGGCGGGGTCGAGCCGGCGATCTTCCGGTCCAGTTCGGCCACGACGACGAGCCCGCCGTTGGCCCCCAGGCCGAAGCCCGCCTCGATCAGCTCGTACGCCCGCCGGGCCGGGGTGCCCTTGTCGCCGTACCCGTTGTCGAGCGGACCGAGCTTGATCGTGACGGCCGGGGCGGCGAGCGCCACCAGCACGACCACGGTGACGGCCAGCACCCGCCAGGGGCGGCGCGCCACCCAGGCGCCCAGTTTGGCCCAGCCCGTTGCCGGGCCGTCACGGCGGGCGAGGCGCCCGGCCAGCGGCAGCCGCAGCGCGTCGATCCGGCGCCCAAGGAGGCCGAGCAGCGCCGGCACCAGCGTGATCGAGGTGAGCACGGCGCACACGACCGAGACGCCGGTGATCCAGCCGAGCGTGCGCAACAGCGGGAACCCGGTGAACATCAGCGCGCTCAGGGCGATCACGACCGTGCCGCCGGCGAACAGCACGGCCCCGCCCGACGAGGCCGCCGTACGCCGGACCGCCTCCTGCACAGGCACGCCCTCGGCCAGCAGCGTCCGGTGCCGCGACAGCAGGAACAACGCGTAGTCGATGCCGACGCCGAGGCCGATCATCGTCGCCAGGATCGAGGCGGTGGAGGGCACGTCCACGACGTGGCCGAGCACCGCGATGAGGCCGAGCCCCACGCCGATGCTGATCAGCGCGGTGAAGATCGGCACGAGCGCGGCGACCAGCGTCCCGAAGGCGAACAGCAGCACCAGCAACGCGAAGACGACGCCGGCGATCTCGCTGGCACCGGTCTTGATCTGCTTGTCGGCGGGCGTGGAGCTGTCGGACGGCACGACCTCGACGCCCGCCCGCACCGCCGGCGCGGCGGCGGTGACGAGTTGCTCGGAAGTCTGGGCGAGCTTGGTGGTGTCCTGCCCCTTCAGCCGTACGGTGATCATCCCGATCCGCATGCTGGACGACATGCCGCCCACCCGGTAGGGCGTCTCCACCTCCGCGACGTGCGGCGTACGCCGCAGGGCGTCCATGGACTGCTCGACGGCCTGTTTGCGCGACTTGTCGATCAGCGTGCCGTTCGCGGTGTAGAGGACGAGCTGCACCGTCCCGCCGGGGTCGTACCCCGGCCCGAAGCCCTCGCGCATGAGCTCGTGCGCCCGCTGCGCGTCGGTGCCGGGGATCGACACGTCGTTGTTCACCGGTCGGCCCCACACCAGGGTGCCCGCCGTCAGCAGGCCCGCCGCCAGCACCCACAGTGTCAGCACGATCCAGCCGTGGCGTGCGCACCATCCGCCGAGCCGCCCCAGAAGCCCGCTCATCGCCGTCCGTCCCGGATAGCATGTCCTCACACGACCGTCCTGTACGGCCGTACAAAACGAGGGTAAAAGGAATTGAGCGGCGCGCGAACGGCGCGGCCGGAATTGAGACGATGACCACACTCGATCAGGGCAACGCGACCCGCTCCCGAATTCTGGCCGCGGCCCGCGAATTGTTCGCCGAGCGGGGATACGCCGCCGTGTCGCTCGCCGACATCGCCGCGGCGGTCGGCCTGACGAAGACGGCGGTCGCCTACCATTTCCACCCCAAGGACCGGCTGGCGACCGAGATCATCGCCCCGGCCGCCGACGACCTGCTCGCGCTGCTCGGCAGCGAGTTCTCCGGCCACCGGGAGTTCCTGCGTTCTTTCACCGCGTTCGCCGTGCGGCACCGGGCGGTGATCCGGCTGCTCACCGAGGACATCGGCGGCGCCGACAGCGCCCCTCCCGGATCTCCCGGCGAGGCGATCAGGGAGTTCGGCCGGGAGCTGTTCCTCCGTCTGGCCGGGCCCGATCCCTCCCCCGGCACCCGCGTACGCGCCTGGGCCGCCCTCGGCGCGGTGCAGTCCGGTGTGGTGAAGACGACGGACGTGCCCGCCGAGGTGGTCGAGGAGACGCTGACCGCCGCCGCCGTGGCCGTGTTCGAATCTTGATATACCTGTCCCCTTGCGATCACGCTCGGAGAGCGTCACATTTCGTGTGAACGTTCAACCTTTCCGCCGCGTCCTAGGTGACACCAGCGGGACCGATGCGAAGGGAGTGACGGCCAGCCGTGGACGTACCGGCCGTCGGGGAGGGCCGCGCGGGGGCGCTCGGCCAGGTGGTCTCGGCCCTGTCGAAGACGCCGCGCACCGTCCTCGTTCTCGGCGAGCCCGGCATCGGCAAGACTCATCTGATCGGTGAGGCCGCGGCGCGGCTGAAGGGCTTCCGCGTGCTGCGCGGCCAGGCCCGCGAACTGGACGGCGGGCGCGCCTACGCCCCGCTCGTCGAGGCGTTCCAGGCAGTGGGCGGCGAGGCGGCCGACGTGCTGTCCGGCCTGCTCGACGCGGTCGACCAGGCCGCGCTCGGCCATCCCGCCGCCGCGCCCGGGGCCATGGCCGCCCGGCTGATGGAGTCACTGCCCGGCCCCACCCTCCTCGCGATCGACGACCTGCACCTGGCCGACGCGGACACGCTGAGCGTGCTGCGGGCCCTGCCGCGCCGCCACGACGCCGTCGCGATCCTCGGCACCGCCCGCCACCCACCCGCGCTCGACGTGGACCTGTCGATCCGGCTCCAGCCGCTGACGATGAGCGAGGTCGCCGGCCTCGTCACCACGCTGCTCGGCCGTCGGCCCAGCGACACCGTCCTGCGGCGGATCCACGTCGCGAGCCGGGGCAATCCGTGGTTCGTGCAGGAGGCCGTGCTGGCCCTGGTGCAGGGCGGCGCCGTGCGCTCGGCGGATCCGGGGGCACGACGCGGCGCGATCCTCAGCCGGCTGTTCCAGCGCGACCGGGGCGGACGCGACCTCGCCCGCGTGCTGGCCACGCTGTCGCGGACGCGGGAGGCCGCCGATCTCCCCGCCCTCGCCCAACTCGCCGGGCTCACGCCCGACCAGGCCGAGCGCGCCTTCGACGCGCTGGTCAGGGACGGCGTCGTCAGCAGGAACGGCGACGGCTACGCGCTGGCGCACCCGTTGGTGGCCGAGGCGCTCTACGACGACCTCGGCGCCTCCAGCCGCCGCGAGGTGCACCGCCGCATCGCCGACATGGTCGAACGGGAGGGGCTGACCGGGACCAGGCGCGTCCTGGAGTGGGCCACCCACATGGCCGAGGCCGGGCCGCCCGCCGAGGCCCTGCCCGCGGTGCTGCGCGCCGCCGAGCTGACCCGCTGGACCGCGCCGCTGTCGGCCGCGCACTGGTACGGCAAGGCCGCCGAGCTGTCCCCTGAGCCCGGCGAGCTGCTGGCCAGGCAGGCTCTCGCCTACTGGAAGGGCTCGCGGCCCGCGCTGGCGCTGAACTCGGCCCAGCGCGCGATCGCCGTGCTGCCCTCCGGGCGCCGCCGCACCCGCGCCGCCTACACCGCGGTCGGCGCGGCCCATGTGATGGGGTGGTACGAGGTCGCCCTCGACGTGGCCCGCCGCCAGATCCCCAAGGCCGACGACGCATCGGCGCTGCTGGCCCAGCAGGCGCTGGTCAGCGCGGAGATGGGTCTGCCCAGCGGGGAGGCCGCCCGGCGGGCCTGGGATGGCCTGTCCGACTGCCCGCCGCAGGACCGCGCGATCACGGTCGGCTATCTGGCCATCCACGCGCTCGTGCGGGGCGACTGGACCGAGACGCAACGGGCCGTCGACGACCTGCTCACCTTCGCCGCCGCGCTGCCGCCGGGCGCCCGGCTCGCGTCGCTGGAGTCGGCGGCGCACGTGCTGGCGATCGCCGGGCTGCGCTCCCGCGCCGTCGAGGTGCTCGGCCAGGCCGAGCAGATCCACCGCGGACTCGGCTGGCACGACATCGCCGGACAGCACGTACGGACCATGGCGGTCATCCGGCGGATGGGCGGCGAATGGGCGCGGGCCCTGGAGGAGATCGCGGTCGCGAGCCGGGCACTGGCCGAGGCGGGCCTGCTGGAGAACCTCGCCCTGCTGCGCAACATGGAGCTGGACATCCTGCTCGACCAGGGCAGGTTCGACGAGGCCGCCCGGGTCCTCGCCGAGCCGCCGCCCGGCTCCGCGCTGCACCGGGGAATGCGATGCGTGCTCCGCGCGCGCCTGGTGCTCGGGCGGGGTGACATCGCCGCCGCGCGGCGCGAGCTCGACCACGCCCTCGCGTACGAGGTGCCCGAGGTGGTGCACCGGGCCCTGGCGATCAAGGTGCTGGTGACAGGAGCCGCGGGCGACGACGCGAGCAGCCGGGCGGCGGCCACCTGCCTTGACGAGCGGTCCGGGAATGGCACCCCCCGGGCCCGGCTCGCCGCCGACCTGGCGGTGGGCTCGACGTTCCGGGATCGCGCGCGGGCCGGTGCGGCGCTGGAGCGGGCCCGCGCCGACGGCCTGCCGTTCGAGGAGGCGCGGGCCCGGCTGGTCCTCGGCGCGCTCGGCGACACCGCGCAGCTCTCCCGCGCGCACGCGATCTTCGTCCGCCTCGGCGCGGCGCCCTGGACGGCGCTGTCCGAACGCCGCCTGCGGGAGGCCGGGCTGGTCCCCGAACCCGCGAACCGCCTCACCCCCGGCGAGCGCCGCGTCATCGAACTGGTCGCCGACGGGCTGAGCAACCCCCAGATCGCGGAGGAGCTGCACTACAGCCGCAAGACCGTGGAGGTCTATCTCACCCGCGTCTACGCGAAGACCGGCCTGCGGTCACGCGTCGAACTCGCCCTGGCCGTCGAACGCGGCGAGCTGTGAAGCGGTTGTGACTCCACGTTTGTGCTGGTAGAGGGTTAGAGTCGATAGCCTGTTCGAGATATGGTGAGGGCAGCCGTTACAGGTGAGCCTAGTGGGCGGGCCCTCAGTGGCCGTACGCCGTGTGTTGAGCCGAGTCTGCGTGAAGGAAGTCCCGGTCCGGGCGGCCGGGAGCCGTTCAGTCGCCTTCGTCTCCGCTCCCGGGGGTC
>NZ_FTNI01000048.1 GCF_900156315.1 Microbispora rosea
CAGGCGCGGCTCGGCCGGTGGACGCCCGACCGGGTTCGACAAAGAGCGCTACAAGAAGCGCAACGTTGTCGAGCGGGCGATCAACCGGCTGAAGAACTTCCGGGCTGTGGCCACCCGCTACGACAAGCGCGCTTACGATCTACCTCGGCACCGTGACCGTGGCAGCCCTGATGATCTGGCTCCGCACGTGATCCAAGGAACAGGACCTAGGTCGGCCCACAGCACAGGAGTAGCTGAAGGCGGCGACGTGCAGCCGAAGGCCAAAGATCACGAGACATACGCGGGACGATCATGTCGGCGTTTCCGCAGGTGAGCATGCTTAAGATCGTGAGCTCACGTGAGGTTCTCGTGCGCCCACTGCGCGACGCCGCCGAGCCGAGCCGCGGCCTTCCCCGCGTCACCCGTCATCGTGTCCTGATCAGCCTGCGGGTCATAACCCGCCAGACCGCTCTCTTCTTCGACCAGGCGGGCGAGTCGATAGGCATCCTCCGCCACGGAGATCGCCTCCTCTCCCCAGTACCAGTACGGGATGGCGGTGGAAGCATCCTCTCCCGCGTAGTCCAGCCGAAGACGCCCACGAGGCCCGTTCCGAGACAACGTCGGGCCCGGCAAGAACTCTTCGACCTCCACGGGGCCGAGTTGCCGAGCTTGCCCCAACTTGCCCGTTCAGCCCGAGATGGGGTCGAGGCGGCCATGGGGTCTCGCGGCAACGACCAGTTGCCGGTCAACACTTACGCGTGCGACACCTCGGCGGACTGGCCCCGTACTGGGCCTTGCGCAGGTCGTCAGTGGTGACATGATCACCATCTACGTCGACAGCTACGGAAGGTCTGGGACCAGGCCAGCCCGATAGGGTCCTGATCTATGGCACGCCGGATCGACTGTTACGACGATCCTCGAGCCCCGAAGCCCGACAGTCTCGTCCCCTCGGTCAACGTCGTGGTCACCAAAGATGCCGGCGGCATCCTCATGATCCGGCGCAGCGACAACGGCAAGGCTGAGCAGCCGAGATAACGCCCGGATGAACATCTGTTGACACCCTGAGCAGTGTCGCTGAACTGAGCATGAATCTCGCGGGAAGACTCTTTCGTCAAGCGACTGTGCTGCTAAGCGTGGCCTTAAGTTCAGTTCGTTAGCCGCTGTCTACCCTGCGAGTCCTTGCTGTGCGTTCTTCCGTTTTCGTCGCACCCGGCGGGCGGCGACTGTCGGTGGTTGTGGCCGTGATCGTTGCGGTCGTGATCGTTGCAGTGAGTGCGGTGTTCGTGTCGCGGACCTTCGGTTCAAGTCGGGAGCCCTCTTCGCCTTCGGCGGGCGCGATAGCGGTCGTGAACGGCTTCGATGCATGTGGTGACGGCTGGTCTGGTCCGGCCACCGGCGGCGCGTTCGATTTCGCGGTGTCGAATTCCACCATCGCCGGTGAAGCGGTCTACCTCGAAGGGGCCGATGACCGGAAGGTGTATGCCGAGGCTGAGGGTCTGGGCCCGAGCACGGTCTACCACCTGCGGGTCACTCTCGGCGACGGCCGGTACCGGTTCGTGTGTATACCGGCTGGTAACGATCCGATCGCCGGGCCGGTGGTGACGGTGCGCGATTCCCCGGCTGGGCTTGTCCCCACTCCTGGCATCGAGGTGGTGACCCGAGCGGATTTGCTTCCCGCCGCTCACACTTACAACGAGTGGGTCGGCTCCCGTATCAAGGAACTGGCGAGCGACGCGCAACGACTCGCCACAGCGATTGTGAGTGGCGACCGTGCTGTCTCACAGGCGGCTTGGCTGACGGCCCAGCAGGACTACTCGCGCCTCGGTGCGGCCTACGGGGCGTTCGGGGATCTGGCCGACGCTATTGATGGTGATCCAGCCGCCGGTAGCTCGGCGCTGGAGGACTCCGATCTACACGGGCTTCGCAAGATCGAGGCGCTGTTGTGGAGCGATCTACCGATCGCTGAAGCCGCGCCGGTTGCCGCGCGGCTCATCACCGATATCGGATCGTTAACGGCGACGCTGACCAAGACGCCGGTGAACGCCATCGATCTCGGTCTGCGTTCGCATGAGATCTTGGAAGACGCGATCCAGTTCACCCTCACTGGTGCCGACGACGCCGGTTCGCACACCGGGTTGGCGGTGATTGCGGCCGATATCGAGGCGACCCGCGCGGTGCTCGACCCGATCCGCCCCCTCGTGACCCCCCGCTACGCCGGGCTGAGCGACGCGGACGCGTGGCTGGCCCGCACCGCGACCTTGGTCGCCTCCTACAAGACCGGCGGTACCTGGCGGGCGTTGGATTCGCTGGACCGCGCCCAGCGCGAAGCGCTCGACGCCGACTTGGAGCGCACCGTGGAGCTGCTCGCCCCGATCGCTGCGGTCACCGACCCGAGGGTGGCCGACCAGTGACTAAGAACCGGAACGCCAGCACGGGCGGAACCGGCCCCACGCGGATGGTGGGCCGGCGTGGATTCATGGGCGCGGTCGGCGTGAGCCTCGGCACCGCCGCCCTCGGCGCGGGGATAGGTGCGGCGGCCGTTCACACTGACGCAGCGCCATCGGCTGCGGACTCGTCGGCCGCGCCTACCGGTGGGCGGTTCGCCTTCCACGGCGAGCACCAGCAGGGTGTGCTCACTCCGCCCCAAGCCGCAGCGGCATTCCTGGCGCTCGATGTCACCGCAGCCGATCGTGCCGAGCTGTCCGAGCTGTTCCAGGCGGTCACTAGCCGGGCACGGTTTCTGACTGCTGGTGGTGCGCCGCCGTCGGTCGGCATCACCGCCCCGCCGTCGGACTCTGGCGTCGTGGGGCCCGACATTAGCCCGGATGGTCTGACCGTGACGCTGTCGGTGGGCGCGAGCCTGTTCGATGACCGTTACGGGTTGGCGGATCGGAAACCGGCCCGGCTGGTGACGATGCCGGACTTCCCGAACGACGCGCTGCGCCGCGACATGTGTGACGGGGACCTCCTGCTGCAGCTGCGCGCCGACCATGCCGACACCGTGATCCACGCCATGCGCGACATCACCCGCGCCACCCGCGGCGGCATGGCTGTCCGGTGGCGGACCGACGGGTTCATCTCCCCGCCTCGCCCGACCGGAACACCCCGCAACCTGATGGGGTTCAAGGACGGCACCGCGAACCCGAACATCGACGACCCGGCCGAGATGGCACGGCTGGTCTGGGCCGCGACCGACGGCAGCGAACCCGCCTGGACCGCGGGCGGCAGCTACCACGTCGTCCGGCTCATCCGCATGCTGGTCGAGTTCTGGGACCGGGTTTCGCTGCGCGAGCAGGAGAACATGATCGGCCGCTCCCGCGACGTCGGCGCGCCCCTGACCGGAGTCAACGAGACGGACACTCCGGACTACCTCAACGACCCGAACGGTGACGCGATCCCCACCGGCGCCCACATCCGGCTCGCCAACCCGCGCACGCCCGCGACCGACTCTTCTCGGCTGCTGCGTCGCGGCTACAACTACAACGCCGGCACCGACATCAACGGCCAGCTCGACATGGGCCTCATCTTCACGACCTTCAACCAAGACATCAAGCGGCAGTTCGCCGCCGTGCAGCAGCGGCTGGTCGATGAAGCCCTGGCCGACTACATCTCCCCGTTCGGCGGCGGCTACTACTTCGCGCTGCCCGGTGCCCGCGACTCCAATGACTGGCTCGGCCGGACCCTGATGAACTGACCGGCCCGCCAAAGTACCCACCAAAAGAAACCCGAAAGGCACCATGCAATGCGCTCCATCGGTCACAAACGCGCCGCCGTCGCGACCGCGTCGCTTGCCGCCCTGGCCGCGACCGTGTTCGGCGTCGCTAACCTCGGCACGTCAGCCAACGCCGCACCGAAGGCCGACAATTCCGCCAAGACTGCAACCCCGATCAAGCACATCGTGGTGATCTACGAGGAGAACAACTCCTTCGACCACTACTTCGGCACCTACCCGCATGCGGCCAACACCGACGGCACCACGTTCACCGCCAAGGCGGGAACGCCGATCCCGAACAACTACATCTCCCACCCGGACCTGCTCACCAACAACCCGAACGCGTTCAACCCGCAGCGTCTCGACGCGGCGCACGCGCTCACTTGTGACCAGTCCCACTCCTACGGCAGTGAGCAGAAGGCCTTCGATGGCGGCCTGATGGACCGGTTCGTCGAGGAGACCGAGACCAGCAGTTGCAGCCCGTCCACCCTCTACGGCACCGACGGAATCGTCATGGACTACTACGACGGCAACACCGTGACCGCGCTGTGGACCCTGGCCCAGAACTACGCCATGAGCGACAACAGCTTCAGCACCGGCTTCGGCCCGTCCACGCCGGGCGCTCTCAACCTGGTCTCGGGCAACACCTCCGGCGCGCTCAGCGTGAACTCCGTCACCGGGGTCCCGACCTCAACCACCACGACGACCGTGACGAGCGACCCTGACCCGTTCTACGACGACTGCGCCGACAGCAACCACACCAAGACCGGCAACCTCACCAAGATGACCGGCAAGAACATCGGCGACCTGCTCAACTCCCGCGGCGTCAGCTGGGGATGGTTCCAGGACGGCTTCACGCCGACCACGACTGCGGCCGACAGCCCGACCGGCTACGCCGTCTGCGGCGCCCAGGTGCCGATCACCGCGGAGAACGCGAACTTCCCGCTCGGCGCCTATGTGCCGCACCACGCGCCGTTCGCCTACTACGAGTCGACCTCCAACCCGCACCACCTCCTGCCCGCCTCGCTCGACGAGGTCGGCCACGACGGCCAGGCAAACCACAACTACGACGTCAGCTACTTCTACCAGGCGCTGGCCGCCGACAAGCTCCCCGCGGTCTCCTTCGTGAAGGCCGCGGCCGCCCAGGACGGACACCCCGGCAGCTCCAACCCGGTCGACGAGCAGATCTCCCTCGTCAAGGAAATCAACGCCATCGAGGCCTCGCCCGCTTGGGCCGACACCGCGATCGTGATCGCCTATGACGACTCCGACGGCTGGTACGACCACGTCGCCGCCACCATCACCAACGGCAGCGCCGCCAGCGGAAACTCCGCGATCTGCACCAACGCCGCCACTGTCGACATCGGCGGCCAGGTCAACCGCTGCGGCCCCGGCCCCCGCCAGCCGCTCCTGGTGATCTCGCCCTACGCGAAGAAGAACTTCATCGACCACACCCTGACCACCCAGTCCTCCATCCTCAAGTTCATCGAGGACAACTGGAACACCGGAAGGGTCGGCGGTGTCTCCGCCGATGCCACCTCCGGAGACCTGGACAACATGTTCGACTTCAAGGCACCCCCGGGACAGGCGATGCGCCTCACCCTCGCCGCCAACGGCACCGTCGCATCCGAGTCAAAGGTCCACGGTAACGGAAACGGCAACCGCAAGAACTAGCAGAACTCCTACGAACCACTGAATGAAACACCTCAAAGTGGGCGGGGTCAGCTTCTGCTGACCCCGCCCACGGCGGATCTCCTTATTCAGCCGCTCCTGAGGGCTGTTCGACCAGATCTGTTTGCAGATCTCTCGGGGAAGGCGGCGGAGGCGAGCAGGTCCTTGCGCGCCTGGTCGAGGTGGTCGGCGGCGGCCGGATATTTCGCCTGGAGTGCGTCGATGACCCAGGCGTGCTGAGCGCGTACCTGCTCGGTGGTGGGCTGGTCGAAGAAGGGGACTCACCGACAGCCAGTGCATCGCACTGGCGATGCTCCGGGACGGGGAGATCCTGGACAGCCGGTACTACCGGAGCACAGCTGGTGTGGACTCGCGGGTCGCCGCGGCCGAGTTGCAGGATCTCGTGTCGCGCAAGCTCGTGCTTCAGACAGGGACCCGGCGGTGGGCCCGTTACGAGCTGTCCCAACGACTGCGCGGCCGTACCTCTGCTGGGACCTCGGCTTCCACGCGGGCCGACCGGCGTCCGCAGTTGCTGGACGCGCTCGGCGACGAGACTCTCTCAAGAGCCGAGTTGGCCCGGCGCACCGGGCTCACGGATCAGACGGTACGGCGCTGGCTCTCGATCATGCGGGAGGAAGGCACGGTGGAACTGGTGGGTAGTTCTCCCGCAGCTCGACCGCCCGGTACCGCTGGACGCGTCAGGGCTCTCTTTTCCCGCCGGCCGGTCCTCAGTAGTGCGAGTCGGCACCGGTCCCATGGCGTGATCATGCGGCTGGAAGATCGCCGTTGCAGCCGTTATCTGTTTGGCAATTCTCAGAGCCGCCGGCTGGGCGGCGGCCGAGGGATCATTGACGGCCATGCTTGTCCTCATCCTGCTCTCTATAGCCGTGACGGCATTCTTCGTAAGTGCTTGTGCCGGGCGAGGTCGAGCACGGTTGATGGGCTGCAGGCTCAGGCCGTGATGTGCCCGACGACTTGGGGGATCTCGAACAGGTTGCCGGTGTCTCCGGTGTGCAGGAACGCGACGTTGCTGTCGGCGGGGATCCGCCCGCTGCGGGCGTGGTCGAGCAGTCCTGCGAGTCCCTTGCCGGTGTAGACGGGGCCGACGAAGACGCCCTCTGCTCGGGCCAGCTCGCGGATGGCTGCTGTGCTTTCGGCGGACGCGACGGCGTAGTCCTCGCCGATGAAGCGCTGGTCGATGTCGATCTCGGCGCGGATCGTCGCGTCGTCGGGTACGGGCGCGCCCAAGGTGGCCAGCACCGCCTTGGTCCGTTCGACGATCACGCCGGGGTTCATCCGGTCTCCGTCGTTGAACCTCTGGATGGAGATCGACCGGAACTTCACCGGGTGTCCCAGGCATAGCTTGGCCGCCAGCATCCCCGGCAGCGCGGTCCCGGTGCCGATCGTGTGGTAGACGTAGTCGAGCTCGACCCCTGCGGCATCGGACTGTTCAAGCATCTCCCGGAACGTCAGGGCGTGCGCGATGTAGCCGTCGGGGTGCGCACCACCGGTCCCGACAACGAGAACTTCGTGTCCCTGCGCTTCGAGTTCGGCCTTGCGCACCGCGATGGCGTCGGTGATGCGCGCGGCCTCGTCCGGAGAGTGCCAGACGTTGTCGCCGACGTTGATGACGTGGGTTTCGACACCCATCGTCTTGTTGAGCAGATAGTTGCCGCGAAACTCGCCGAGCTCACCATGCCGGCGCACGTTCCGCGTCAGAAACAGGATCGGCGTGATTCCTACGCTCAGGCAGGCGGCGGCGAACTGCAGACCCGAGTTGGTCAGGTATTCCCCCTGGGTGATGACGTGTGTCACTCCGTTCTCGAGGGCCCGTCCCAGGATGAACTCGGCCAGGCGCATCTTGCTTCCGCTGATCGCGCTCGGGCCTGCCAGGTCTTCGCGCTTCATGAAGAGGTTGAGCCCGTACGCGGCCGACAGGTTGGGCAGCGCGTGGAACGGAGTGGGGTAGAACCCGACCCGGCGTCGGGGGAGCTTGTCGACGGCGGCGTCGAAGTGCGTGGAGTCCATGCGGTCCAGCGTCGAGCACGCAGCAACATTAGGACAAGCGATGATTTCTTCACAGACCATTAGCTACGCTGAACTTCGTGTCATGGAGTTTCGACCCCCGCCATCTACGGACCCTCGAGGCCGTCGTGCGCCTAGGCTCGTTCGCCGCTGCTGCCGAAGAGCTCGGCTACACCCAGTCCGCGGTCTCGCAGCAGGTTGCGGAACTGGAACGACGGGTCGGTGCGCGGGTTGTGGTCCGGCGGCCCGTCCGTGCGACCGAGGCCGGGCAGGTCCTTCTCGACACCGAGGCCGCGATCAGCATGTCGATGAGTCGCGCCGCCACCGAGCTCGCGGCGCTCGCGGACGGAACCGGCGGCGAGGTGCGGCTCGGCGCGTTCATCTCGGCGGCAGCCTCCATCGTCCCTCTCGCACTCGCACGCCTTCGTGCGGCCCATCCGGCGGTTCACATCACACTCCGTGAACTTGAGCAGCGTGAAACGCATGCGCTGCTGTTCCGGGGAGAGATCGACCTGGCCATCACCTTCGACTACGAACACGCTCCCGGGCGAGTGCCCGCCGGGCTCGTGCAAGAGCACCTCATGGACGACCCGATCATGGTCGTCCTTCCCGTCGGTCATCCCCTGGCCGGAGCCGACAGTGTCACCCCAGCCGACCTGCCGTCGGACGCATGGATCAACACGGCGGTCGACGTCCGCGACTCGGCAGCGTCACCCGTCCACGGCGACCGGGGAAGCGGACAACGTTTGGACTTCGACGGCATGGACTTCCGCACTGCGCTCAATCTCGTCGCGGCGGGTCTCGGCGTCGCGCTGCTGCCGCGGTTGTTGCTGTTGGACGCTCCGCCGAGCGTCGTGGCTCTGCCCATGCGGCAGCCCACATTCGTCCGTCGTCTCTACACCTGCCGGCTCGATACGAGAGGCGTGAGTGCATCGATCAGGCGGCTGGAGATGTACCTGCGGGAGGTGGTGGCGGAACTCTGAAACGACGCATCCAGCGTCCGCCAAGAGGCGCAGAGGTGATCGGGTTGAACTCCTGTTCCACATGTTCGGCAGCAGGCCGCCCATCAAGAGGGTCCGCACCGGAAATCACCCACCGGACCGCCAACGGCCGTACCCCAGAACTCGCCGAGACGCGCCGAGGCCGTGCCTACTTGGGCTGGACCCTTGTTCTGAGG
The DNA here is from genome assembly GCF_900156315.1 of Microbispora rosea. Lineage (GTDB taxonomy): Bacteria > Actinomycetota > Actinomycetes > Streptosporangiales > Streptosporangiaceae > Microbispora > Microbispora rosea. Next base: position 8,565 of record NZ_FTNI01000048.1, read on the forward strand.
TGTGCGGCGAGCGCCGCCGCGGGTTCGGAGAGCCCGGACCAGCTTTGGCCGCACAGCAGCAGGTTGCGCCTCGCCCAGGAATTGGTCAGGTCCACGACCCGCAGGTCGTAGACGCGCTGCCAACGGGCCGCCGCGAGCGCGGGAACCACGGCGATGCCGACCCCAGCCGCCACCGCACTGCAGATCGCCTCCGTGGTCGGCAGATGCGCCCGGTAGCGCGGACGGAGCCCGAGCGGCTGGGTCTGCCCGCTCAGATGCTCCTGCAACGGGTTCCCCTGCGTGAAACCGACGAACGGGTGGCCCAGACACTCGCTGAACGCGACATGAGCACGCCCGGCCAGCGTGTGGCCTGGCCGGGCGATGACGACCAGCGGGTCGGGACGCAGCACGGCGCGTTCCAGCCGGCCCGAGTCCACGGTATCGGCGATGATCCCCAGTTCGACCCGGCCGTCGGTGACGGCGGCGACGATCTCATGGCTCGGCCGCTCCGCCAACTCCAGGTCGATGTCGGGGTTGTCGGCCATGAAGTCGACCAGCACCGACGACACGAGCGTTTCGGTTGCCGAAGTGTTCGCCAGGATCACCAAAGTGGATCGCAGGCCGTCGGAATACCGGGCCAGTTCAGAACGCATCCGGGCGACCTGCCCGACGACCTCGCGTGCATGGGCCACCAACAGCCAGCCCGCCGGCGAGGGCACAACGCCACGGCGATGCCGGATCAGCAGCGGCGCCCCCAGAGCCTTCTCCATCGCTTTGATCCTTGCACTGGCCGAGGCCAGCGACAGGTGTGACCGGTCCGCTCCCTGAGTGATGCTGCCCTGGTCCACGACCTGCAGGAACAGCTGGAGATCGGTCAGGTCGTACGCCATGGCCGAGACGCTACTCCCATCGGCCCGGTCCAAGAAGCCTTCAGCCCAGCCGAAGGCTCATGCGCAAAAAGGCTCATTGTCAACCCCATGTCAGGCGGGCAGGCTTCAAAGCGAGACCGGACGTAGTCCGTCGAGCACGAGCACCTCGGAGGTATCGATGACATCTCAGGCCGAGCCGGCCGAAGCCGCCGAGAGCCGCATCGCCACGGACTGGGGCCTGGACGAGTGGGCGGACCGGCTGATCGATCAGGCTGGAGTCGGAGTCACCATCCTGAACCGCCACGGCACCGTGATGTATTACAACAAGTGGGCTTCGGAGCACCTCGACCGCCGACCCGAATACATCGGCAACGACGTCCGGAAACGGCATCGCCGAGCGGTGACCAATCCCCGTCTCGACGCCATGCTCAAGCTGTTCGAGGACGGCCGCGTCGAGCCGGTACGCTACGTCGCCAGACCCTATGGAAAAACCACAATCCTGGTCACGGTCTCACCGATCCGGGTCGACGGCGAGCTGGTCGGCTTCTCCCAGATCGTGCTTCTCAAGGACGAGGTCCAAGAACTCTGTGCACGATTCGACGAGTCCGGACGCGAGTCGTTCGAAAGAGAAATGCTGCCCAACGGACCACCGGCGACCTGAAAGCGCGAGGTTCGCCCAATGCCGCCCGCCCTTTCGGAGGCAGGCGACCCCGCGCTGACGCGAGACGAACACGATCGTCTTCCACATGTGGATGACCTCGCGATGTCCCGGTATCCACGGAATGACCTTTGGGCCGTTCGTGCGGCACCGTGCCGGGACGCCGGTGCCGCTACGCGTCTTATCCCTGCCGCAGTAGGTCGCCGATGGCCGCGATCCCGCGTCTGATCGCGTCCTGGTTGACGTCTCCGAATCCGAACACGATTCCCGGCGGCCCGTCGCTGTTCGGTGATCGGTATCGATCGAGCCCTTGCAGCCCTACCGCACGCTGTGCTGCCGCGGCGACGATCTCCGCCTCGTCGGCTCCCCTGGGGAGCTGAGCGATGGCGTGGAAGCCGGCGGCGAGGCCGGTCAGCACGAGGTTGGGAGCGTGCTCGCCGATCGCCTCGACCAGTGCAATGCGCCGCGCGGCATAGACGCCGCGCATGCGGCGTAGATGGCGATCGAACCGGCCCGACTCGATCAGCCGAGCCAGGGCGAGCTGGTCGAGTATCGGCGAGCAGCGGTCGCGCCGGTGCTTCTCCTCGGCGATCCATGCACCCAGGTGCCGTGAAGCCAGCACCCACCCAAGTCTGATCGCGGGAGCGAGAGACTTGCTGACCGATCCGATGCTCACGACGCGATCCGCCGCGAGGCCCTGGAGGGATCCGACGGGTTGCTTGTCGTAGCGGAACTCCGAGTCGTAGTCGTCCTCGATCACCACCCCGTTCACCTGCTCGGCCCACTCCAGCAGTGCCAACCGCCGATCGGGGGCGAGGACCACACCGGTTGGGGTCTGGTGGGCCGGCGTGACGATGACCGCGGTCGCTTTCGTCCTGGCGAGCTCGTCAACGACCAGGCCGCGGTCGTCGACGGGGATGAAGACCGGCTTCAGGCCCGCCCGGCGGACGAGAATCGGCATGTCCAGGTGGCCCGGGTCCTCGACGGCGACGGAGGTGGCGCCCGCGGCTCGCAGTGCGGCCAGGGTGAGGGCGGCGCCTTGGGTGAACCCACTACAGATCACCACGTCGTCCGCACCTGCGAACGCTCCGCGAACCCGTTGCAGGTACGACGCGATGACCTCTCGCAGCCTGATCGAGCCCTGGGGATCGCCGTACCCCATGTCACGGGCAGAGGCCGTGCGGGTGGCCTCCCCGCATGCCCACAACCAGTCGCGTGCCGGGAAGCTGTTCAGGTCGGGGCGTCCCGGCGCGAAGTCGATCTCCATCCTGGCGGCAGGCGTGCCCTCTGGTGATGTGACGACGGTCGTCTGCGGGCTGAACGCGACCCGCGTCGCCGAGCCGCCGAAGGCACGCAGGTAACCCTCAGCCTCCAACTGCTCATAGGTCGCCTGCACCAGGCCGCGGGAGACACCAAGGTCCACCGCAAGCCTTCGCGACGACGGCAGCCGCTCACCGATCTGCAGACGCCCCTCCCGGATCGCCGTTCGCAGCGCGTTCTGCAACTGCGAACCCAGCGTCTCGGGGCTCTGGCGATCGAGCCGGATGAAGAGGTCCGGGGTCAGACCGGACCACTCAACTGCCATGGAACTGGACCTTACCCAGGTCCACCTGCCTGGCCTAGCGTCGCATCAACCAACCACGAGGACGCCTGATGCACGCCATGCGGTCCACTTCTCCTGCTACCGCGACCGGTCCGGAAAGTCCTTCCTCCCTGGAACGCATGTATGCCGCGATCCGGGCCGCAACCCGAGTCCCGGCAGACTGGCAGACCGTGGTCGACGCCGTAGTCGCCGGCCTGAGGGGGAAGCTCCCCCCAGCCGACGACGTCCTGCGGCAGGTCCCGGCCCGGGCACGCCGAGGGAGTGACCGAAGCCAGGTACTTCACGTCGAGCCCGACGGCAGCTTCTCCGTCGTCGCGCTCATCTCCCGGCCCGGGCAGGCGACCAGCGTGCACGACCACACGACGTGGTGCGCCGTACCTACGACCTGCCCATCGTCGAACCGAACGAAGTCGGCTGACGGGGCCACCTGATCATGTGCACCGCGGAGACCCCGCAGAGCATCGACACCTCGTTCACCGCGCCGATCAACAAGCTCAAGGAGTGACAGATGGCAGACACGGAACGGCGGACCGCCGAAGGCAAGGTGCTCTGGCATTTCACGATGTCCCTGGACGGGTTCGTGGCGGGGCCGAACCACGCGATGGACTGGATGACCGGGATCTCGTTCCGCCCCGGCCTCATCGAGGAGTACGCCCGAACGACCGGCGCCGTGCTGGGAGGCCGAGATGGCTTTGACGCCTACCCCGACGTCAGCGGGATCTACGGCGGCGCGTGGCGGGGGCCGGTGTTCGTCCTCACGCACCATCCCGAAGACGCGCAGCCTTCCAAGGGCGTGACTTTCCTGAGCTGCGATGTGGCCGAGGCGGTTCGGATCGGGCTGGAGGCCGCCGGGGGCAAGAACCTCGAGGTCTTCTCGGCCACGCTCGGCCGACAGCTTCTCGAACGCGGACTGATCGACGAGGTCGACCTGCACATTGCGCCGGTGCTGCTCGGCGACGGGATCCGGCTGTTCGACAACCCCGGGAGCGCCCCCGTCCGACTCGAGCTGCTCAACGGCGATGACCATTCGGCCGCGGTGAACGTGCGGTACCGCCCGATCGCGACCAGGTAGGCCAGAAGGACATGTCAATGCGACGGAGCCAGACCTCCTGCCTCGATGGCGCCGGCCGCACGGTGCAGGGTGGCGACCAGGCCGGGCAACTGGTGCCGGTCGTAGCGCACCGACGGCATGGAGACGGAGAGCCCCGCAACCGCCTGACCCTCCGCATCGCGGACCGGGACACCGACCGCGACGACCCCGCGCTCCGAGAGCTGGTCGTTGACCGCGAAACCGGACCGGCGGATCCGGGCCAGCTGCGTCCGTAGGCTCGCCAAGTCGGGCCGCTCCTCCGGGCGCTCCACGTAGCGCTCTGGAGCGTAGAGGCCGTCAACCTCCGACGGCGAGAGCTCGGCAAGCAGCACGAGTCCACCTGTGGTGCGGTACGCGGGGAACACCATCCCCTCACGAGAGCCCACCCTCAGCGCGTGCTGGCACTCGATGCTGGCGATGAACCGGGTTCGGTCCCCCGTCCGGATCGCCAGGTTCGCCGACTCCCCCACAACGTCGACGAGGCGTTGCAGGTGTCCCAGCGCCCGGCTGCGCAGGCGCGACACGCTCGACTGCGAGTACGTCGCCAACTCCAGCACCGGGCCGGGGTGGTACGTGCGGCGGTCGTCCTGGACGGCGAAGTCGCGATAGACGAGCGTCTGCAGGAGCCGGTGGGCGGTCGATCGGGCGACACCGAGCCGCTCGGCGATCTGGCTCACCGTGAGGCCGCCCTCCAGCTGCAGCATGACCGCGGCACGCAGCGCGTGGTCGGCACTGGTCACTATGTAGGCCGGTGGGGTCTTCGGGTCCACGCTGTTTCTCCGATCGGTTCCGCAAAGCAGAATCTTAGGTTCTGCACCGGCGACGCCTGCCACCGTAGAACACGTGACGACGACAGACCGGTCCGGCCTTCGCCGATCTCCCCGAGGACTTCCTGACCCCGCTGGTCGCCGATGTCGAGGCCGAGCGCGTCAGCCCCTGGCTCTGAGGAGGCACGCACTATGAGCAACGTGGACGTGATCATCGTCGGCGGCGGCATCGGTGGACTGAGCACCGCCTTCGCCCTGGCCCGGCTCGGCCTGAAGGTCCAGGTCCTGGAGCAGGCACCCGAGTTCGGGGAGGTCGGAGCCGGCCTGCAGCTCGCGCCGAACTGCACCCGGATCCTCGACGACTACGGCCTGCTCGACAAGGCCAAGTCTCTCGGCGTCGTCCCCGAGCGGATGGTGATGCGTGACGCGATCGACGGCAGCGAGCTGACCTCGCTCGACCTGCGCGACCTTGAGCGGACCTACGGCTATCCCTACATGGTCATCCACCGCAGCGACCTCCACGGTCTGTTCCTCGAAGCCTGCCGTACCGCCGGCGTCGAGCTGCTCACCCATCAGCGGGTCACGGCGTACGCCCACGCCGAGGGCAACGCCACCGTCGTCACGGAGGACGGCACCACTTGGGTCGCCCCGCTCGTGATCGCCGCCGACGGCCTGCACTCGGTTGCGCGCAAGCTGCTCGTCGACGACGAGCCCGTCTCCTCCTCCTACGTCGCCTACCGCGGCACGGTCCCCATCCCCGAGCTCACCCGCCCAGTGGACCTCTCCGAGGTCGTCGTGTACGTCGGCCCGCGCTGCCATTTCGTGCACTACGGGCTGCGCGGCGGAGACCTCCTCAACCAGGTCGCCGTGTTCGAGTCGCCGAAGGCACTGGCCGGGCTCGAGGACTGGGGCACGCCGGACGAGCTCGACACCGCGTTCGCGGCCACGTGCGACGACGTTCGCGCCGGAATGCCGCACATGTGGCGCGACAAGTGGTGGCGGATGTTCGACCGCGACCCGATCAGCACCTGGGTCCAGGGCCGGATCGCGTTGCTCGGCGATGCCGCCCACCCACCGCTGCAGTACATGGCGCAGGGCGCGATCATGGCGATTGAGGACGGTTGGGTGCTGGCCGAGCACCTCAAGCGGCTGCGTGCGGGTGACGGCGCGCCGGACTGGGACGGCGCCCTCGCGGCGTACGAGGCCGTGCGCCCCGAGCACTGCCGCCGCGTGGTGTTGACAGCCCGCGCCTGGGGCGAGCTGTGGCACCTCGGCGGGCGTGCCCGCGAGCAGCGCAACCTTCTCCTCCGCCACCGGGCGATCGACGACTACTCGTTCACCGACTGGGTCTACGGGCCCACGGCCCTGTTCCCTGAGGACGAGCCGCCCATGTTCGAGCCGATCCCACTGGCCACGGCCGACCTGATCGTCAGCAACTCCTAGCCCGGCCGCGTCGGGCCGCGTGACAACCGTGCATCATCGGAGGCCGCCCGAGTCCTGCCCGGGTGCCGACCCGCTGTGCCGTGCCCCTGACGGCCGATCACGAGCCGGTCCTTGCCCGAACCTGGCGCGAGGAGCGCAGGGTGCGGCTGATGGCCCGGCCGACCAAGACGGTGCCGGTCCTCGGCGTACCCGCCGGCCTGCGGGTCGCCTACGGTCACGGCAGCGACGCGATCCACGCACGAAGACCTACCTCAACGCGCTTGACGCCTACCGCTTCACGCTGGTGGCGAGCTCGGCCAAGGGGCCCTGCTCACCGTGCGACGCGTGTGGATCAGCGGCGCGAAGCGGTGGAGGGGGGAACGCTCGGCTCAGCAGGATGCGCCCATCGCGGCCGGCCCGCATCGGCCGCGCGGCTCCGGCGCTGGCGAGCAGAGTCGCCACAGCCCTGCCGATACCGCGCCGCGCCGACGACGACCGCCCGCCTGCCGGGAATCTTTCGTCGTGCTCAGGAGAGGTGGAGGGGGTAGCCGCCGGAGACCGACAGGGTCTGCCCGGTGACCATGCCGGCGGCGTCGGTGCACAGGTAGTTCATCGCGTTGACGATGTCGGCCATCGTTCCCATGCGGTGGATCAGCTGCATGTCGTCGATCAGCACCCGCAACTGGCCGGACAGCTCGCCGATCGCGTTGTCCGAGCCGATCGCGCCCGGCGCGACGGCGTTGACGCGGATGCCGTCGGGCGCGAACTCCTCGGCGAGCGCGACGGTCAGGCCCCGGACGCCGAGCTTGGTGATCCCGTACACGGTGTTCGACAGATAGCCGGCGATCGACGAGAGGTTGAGGATCGCCGGGCTCTTCCCCCGGGCGAGGTACGGCCGAGCAGACCTCGCGCAGTTGACGACGCCCACCACGTTGACGCCGAGGATCTGGTGCCACTGCTCGGCCGTGACCGAGGTGACCGGGACGTTCCACTTCATCAGGTGCAGGCCGGCATTGTTGACCAGGACGTCGATGCCGCCGAGCTCCTCGGCCGCGGTGTCGACCGCGGTCTGGACGGACCGCTCGTCGGCGACGTCGCAGAGCACCGCCATCGCGGCGTCGCCGAGCTCGGCGGCGGCGGCCTCGGCCGCAGCCAGGTCGATGTCGGCGATGGCCACCTTGCCGCCCTGCCGTACGACGTCGCGCGCCATCTCCCGGCCGATGCCGTTGCCGGCGCCGGTCACGAACGCCACCCGGTTCTCGAATCCTCGTGAGTCAGTCATCTTCTCGGTCTCCTTCTCGGGTGGGTCGGTCGCCGCCCGGCGAGTCGCGGCGAGCGGCGACTCGGCCACGGTCTGCGGCGGGGAGTGGCGCATCAGGCAGCCGTCACACGGTCGGCGCGGCGGGCGACTGCCGGGCTGCCTCCTCCATGGCGGCGCGCACGTCGATAGGCGTCCACCAGGGCGTGAGGCCGAGGTCCTCGGCGATGATGCGGGACACGATGTAGCCGGCACCACCGGAGATCGCGCCGCCCGGATGCGTGGGCGACCCTGCCATGTAGAGGTTCGAGATCGGTGTGCGGTAGCCGAAGTGGTTCCACATGCTCTGGTCGCCGCCGAACGAGCCCACGAAGATGTCACCCTCGACCATGTTGGTGATCTCCTTCGTGTAGTCGTTGGGCGTGTAGGTCCACGCGTGGACGATGTTGTCGTCGGTGAGGTTCGGGGCGTACTCTCGCCACTTGTCGATCACCTTGCGGGTGATCTCCTCCTTGACGGGCTCGATGTTCTCCGGGTCCCCGCCGGGCGCGTAGGGCATCGCGTACCAGGCGTACGCTGTCGAGCCGCCTTCCGGCGCCTGCGACGGGTCGAAGGCCGTGATGTTGCCGGTGCCGAACGACACGAGGTCGGGAATGCGGCCCTCGGCGACCTGCTGGTGCAGGCCGAACAGGTCCTCCATGGTCTCCGCGCCGACGTTGTACTTCAGTGACTTGTGGAGCGCCGGGTTGGTGTCCGAGCCGACGTAGCGCGGCGCCTCCTTGAGCGCGAGGTGGACGCCGAACAGGCCCCAGGCCGTCTGCTTGAAGTTGTCGATCTTCTTGAGGTACTCGGCCGGCAGTTGGTCGCGGCCGACGAGCTTGTTCCAGGTCTGGGGGACGTCGATGCAGCTCGCCACGAACTGCCGGGCCTTGAACGAGCGACCGTCGGTCAGCTCGATGCCGGTGGCGCGGCCGCCGTCCACGACGATGCGCGCCGCCTCGGCCTTGTTGATGAAGGTGCCACCCGCGCGGATGAACTGCTCCATCAGGCCGCGGGCGAGGTTCCAGCTGCCGCCGACGCAGACCTGGTAGCCGGCCGACAGGTCGAAGCCGCGGACGGCGGCGCCCATCGGGCTCTTCTCCGAGACGGCGTCGTAGAGGACGGTGCCGAAGAGCGAGAGCTTGAACAGCATGAGGAGCTGGACCTTCTCGTTCTCGAACAACTCCTTCACGAGGTCGAGCGGCTGGCGCTCGATGATCTGGAGGAAGTCGCGACCGATCTCGCTCTTCTCCAGCAGTGCCACACGCTCGGCCTCGGCCAGCGGCTCGGAGTAGCGCTCGGCCAGGAAGATCGCGTTGCTGATCTTCTCCGAGCGCCGGTTCCACTCGCGGAAGGTCTCGGCGTCCTTCTTGGAGAACTGCGCGATCGAGGCGATCGTCTCCTCCGCGTCACGGGAGATGACCAGCGACGAGCCGTCGAGATGCGGCTGCGCGAACTCGTACTGCGGGGTCACGTAGTCGACCGTGGCCGAGAGGCCCAGGTCCTTGTACCAGGGCGTCTCGGTGATGTTGAAGTGGTTGATCGAGTGCGGGTTCTGGTAGAAGCCCGGCGGGCCCGGCTCGATGGTGCTCAGTCCCCCGCCGTACTGCAGCCGGCGCTCCAGCACAGCGATCTTGAGCCCGAGCTTCGACAGGTAGGTGCCCAGGATCAGCCCGTGCTGGCCGGCGCCGATGATGAGGCCGTCGTAGGTGTCAGACATGGTGCGCTTCTCCTCTTGGCTCTGCGGCCGGGTTGCGCTGAACGTCGAGTGTTCGGATAGGCGGAATGCTAGACCGCAGCGTCGAACGCCTGTCATGCTAGGTGTCGTCTCGAGAAGCGGTCAAGAAGCACGTCCGACTTCTCCGATGTGGAAGGAATCCCATGAGTCGAAGCGGAGTGCTCGCGGACCGGGTGGGTGTCATCACCGGGTCCGGCCAGGGCATCGGAAGAGAGTTCGCGGAGGCGTTCGCCGCGGCCGGCGCCACCGTCGTGGTCGCCGACCTCGACGGCGAGAACGCCGAAAAGGTGGCGGCGCAGCTGCGCGGCGGGGGCGCTCAGGCGCTCGGGCTCGGGGTCGACGTCTCCGACGAGACCGCCGTCACGCGCATGGTCGAGGCGGCCGTCGCCGAGTTCGGGCGCATCGACGTGCTCGTCAACGGTGCGGCGATCTTCTCCACCCTCACCATGAAGCCGTTCGAGGAGATCGGCGCCGACGAGTGGCGCAAGGTGATCGACGTCAACGTCAACGGCGTCTTCCTGTGCTGCCGCGCGGTCAGCGCGACGATGCGGGCCCAGGGCTCCGGCACGATCGTCAACATCTCCTCCTCGACCGTGCTCGGCGGACGCCCGAACTACCTGCACTACGTGACGTCCAAGGCCGCGGTCGTCGGCATGACCCGCTCGCTCGCCCGCGAGCTCGGTCCCGCCGGGATCAACGTCAACGTGATCATGCCCGGGTCCGTGGAGACCGGGATCCCGCGTGACTCCGCCCGCCCCGAGGCCGTCGAGCAGATCGTCGGCAACCAGGCGCTGAAGCGGCGGATCGTCTCCGCCGACATCGCCGGTGCTGCCGTCTTCCTCGCCTCGGACGCAGCCTCGATGATCACCGGTCAGAGCCTGGTCGTCGACGGAGGGATGAACTTCCTGTGAGCCGCAATATCGACCTGACCCTGGCCATCAACGACTCCGACCAGGTCCGCGACCTGGCCTCGGGCAAGGTCACCGTCAACGGGGTGGACCTGCGGGTCACCTACCACGAGGTGGAGGAGATCTTCTTCCGCTTCACCAAGTTCCGCGAGTGGGAGATCAGCGAGATGTCGCTGGGCAAGTACTGCTCGCTGCGCGGCGCCGGGGACGACTCCGTTGTGGGCCTGCCCGTCTTTCCCTCCCGCGCGTTCCGCCACTCCGGCATCTACGTGCGTGCCGACGGTCCGGTCGACGACCCGGCCGCTCTGGCCGGTGCGCGGATCGGCTTCCCGGAGTGGACCGTGACCGCCACGGTCTACCAGCGCGCGCTCCTGCAGCACGAGTTCGGCCTGGACCTCACCGCGATCGACTGGGTCCAGGGCGGCATCAACGCACCGGGCCGGATCGAGACGCTGCCGGTCGGGCTTCCCGACGGCATCACCGTGCGGGCGGAGCGCGAGCGCTCCCTCAACCAGATGCTGATCGACGGCGACCTGGACGCGGTGATCGTGCCGCACACCCCCGACGCCGCGACCGACGGCTCCCGGCGGGTGGTCCAGCTCTTCTCCGATGTGCGCTCCGTCGAGGAGGAGTACTACCGGCGGACGGGGATCTTCCCGATCATGCACGTGCTGGTTGTGCGCAAGGACGTGTTCGAGCGCTACCCGTGGATCGGGCCGAACCTGGTCACCGCCTTCACGCAGGCCAAGGACAACAGCATCGCCCGCATGCTCAGCGGCACGGCCCCGCACGTGCCGGTGCCGTGGGGTGCGACCACGGCCGGCATCGCGGCCGACATCTTCGGCGGCGACATGTGGCCCTACGGGGTCGAGGCCAACCGCACGACGCTCGATGCCTTCACCACCTACGCCGCCGAGCAGCGCCTGACCGCCACCAAGCTGGCCGTCGCGGACCTGTTCCCCGCCTCGGTGCTGCAGAGCCACGTGATCTGATCGTTCACAGGAACGACGACAGGGCCGCCGAGGCGACTCTGTCGTCGTTCCGGGAGCCGTACGCCGGGGCGGACGGCGCGCGGGTCAGATCATCGCGCCGAAGCGCCGGCCCTCCAGCACCGCGTGGGTGATCCGTCTCGGCGCGAGGGCGTCACCGATGACGTACGCCTCGCCCTCGTCGCCGGCCGGGACCGGGTTGGCGACCCGGCCGATCGCGGTGACGACCGCGCCGGCCGGGATCTCCCCGGCCGCGCCGCTGAAGACCTGCTCGGTGTGCACCACGCCCTTGCTCCACGCGGTCACCGCGGTCATCGAGACGAACTCCACCCCCAGCTTCGAGAGCCGGGACAGCAGCCCGCTCAGCGAACGAGGCTCGACGTCCTCACCGTGCGCGTGACGCTCGGTGAGCAGCCACACGCGCCGGCCCTTACCGGCCAGCAACTCCGCGGCGATGAACGGCTCCAGATGCGTCTCGGGACCACCCACGACGACCACGGGCACGTCGGCCGGCGGCCGACCAGCAGGTCGGAGGTGGTCAGCACCGGCGCGTCGACTGGGAACGGCGCCGTCAGCGGCTCCGCGCCCACCGCCCAGATCACCTTGTCGGGGGCGAGCTCGGCGAGGGTCTCCTCGTTCGCCTCCGTGCCCGGCCGGAAGTCCACACCGGTCGCCCGGACATCGCGTTCGAGCTGGCCGACCAGTGCCGACCACTCCTCCAGCATGGGGGACGCCACCAGGCGCCGCAGCGTACCGCCCACGGCGTCTTCGCGGTCGAGGAGGATCACCTCGTGCCCGCGTTCGGCGGCCTTCGCCGCGGCGGTCGCTCCAGCAGGCCCGGCGCCGACCACGACGATCCGTTTCGGCGACTCCGGCGCCGAGCCCGCGTGGAAGCCCTCGCGACCCGCATCCGGATTGACCGGACACGACAGCGGGACCCGCACGCACTCGTTGCAGCCGATGCAGAGGGCGATCTCCTCGCCGCGACCCGAGACCGCCTTGGCGGCGAAGTCCGGGTCGGCGATGTAGGCCCGCGCGGCGCCGATCAGGTCGGCGTCGCCCTGCTCGAGGATCTCCCGCGCGAACGCGGCGGTGGTGATCCGGCCGGTCACCAGGAGCGGCCGCTCGAGGCCGGCCTCGGCCAGCGCGGTGCGGATCGCCCGGGCGCCGTCGACGGCAGGACCGTGCGCGGTGAGCCAGGGACTGGTGTACGGAGTGCTCGGCCGGCCGTTGCGCAGTCCGTTGTGGTTGCCGATCGAGACCGACAGGTAGTCGAGGTACGGCGCGATGTCGCAGGCGATCCTCGCCGACATCTCCGGAGTGAGCCCGCCCTCGATCTCCTCGCTGACCTGCAGCCGCAGCCCGAGCAGTGGCGTCGAGCCGATCCGCTCGCGAACCCGCTCCAGCAGGCGCACCAGCAGGGTGGAGCCGGCGGCCCACTCGTCGGTGCGGCGGTTGTAGTACGGCGAGATGAAGCGGTTGAGCAGGTAGCCGTGGCCGGCGTGCAGCTCGACCCCGTCGAATCCGTTGGCCGCGATGGAGCCCGCGTTGCCGACGTACCCCTCGATCAGGTTGCCGATCTCGGTGCCGCTGAGTGCGTGCGGCACCGTGCCGAACTCGTCGCCGCGCAGAGCGGACGGCGCCAGCGCCGGCGAGAAGCTGTCCCAGGACCGCTCCGCGCCGGGGTGGTGGATCTGGCCGATCGCCACGGCGCCGTGCCGCTGCACCGTGTTGGCGAAGCCCGCGAAGACGTCACCGAGGCCGGCGAGCAGCTTCGTCTCGTACCGCTCGTCGCGCGGGTGGTACGGCACGCCGTCCTGATCACCGCGCGCGCCCTCGAGGCCCGCGACGATGTCGGGCGGGTAGACCGGCATGTTCATCACGCCCATACCCGCGGGCAGGATGGCCATGGCGACACCGGCCTCCGCACGCCGGCTCAGGTACGCCGGCAGCCGCCCCGCACCCAGGCGTCCCAGGTGCGGGGTCATCACCATCCGGTTGCGGAGGGTGCGGGAGCCGATCCGCAGGGGCTGCGCGAGCAGGTCCGCGGACGTGCTCAACGGGCGAGCGCCTTCGCGCTGAGGTAGCCGTAGGTCATGCCGGCCGCCAGCGTCGCGCCGGCACCGGGGTAACCGGGACCGAACGGGCTCGCGGCCACGTTGCCGGCGGCGTAGAGCCCCTTGATCGTGCCGCCGTCCGCCGCCAGCACGTTGCCCGTGGTGTCGGTCTGCGGGCCGCCGTTGGTGCCCAGCGCGCCGAGGAGCACCTCGACGGCGTAGTACGGGCCGCCTTCGAGCGGGCGCAGGTTGCGGTGCGGCGTCACGCGGGCGTCACCGCGATAGGAGTCGTAGGTCGACTCGCCGCGGTGGAACTCGATGTCGACGCCGGTGGCGGCGTAGTCGTTGTACCGCTTCATCTGGTCGAGGAAGCCGTCCTTGTCGATGCCCAGCTTGCCGGCCAGCTCCTCGTAGGAGTCCGCGACCGTGAACCAGCTCGGGGTCGGCGTCTCCGGGGTCACCGTGGCCACGGAGTAGGAGTCCCGGAAGCGCTGGTCGAAGATCAGCCAGCAGGGCTGGTTCGCGTACGCGTAGGCCTGCGGGTCGAAGTTCGCCAGCGCCTTGCCCATGTCGTTGTAGTTCATCGCCTCGTCGACGAAGCGGCGGCCGGACTTGTTGACGATGATGCCGCCCGGCAGTGCCCGCAGACTGCTGGTGGGCCGGTAGAGCGGGGCGCCGTCATAGCTGTCGCCCTTGACGTAGATCGAGGGGCTCCACCAGGCCTGATTCATGTTGCCGAGCATCGCGCCGGCGCCCATGGCCATGATCAGGCCGTCACCGGTGTTGTGCGGCGGGCTGGACGGAGCGGTGAGCGGTGCGCCGAGGAACTGGTCGACCAGCGTCTTGTTCCACTCGAACCCACCGCTGGCGAGGACGACGCCACGCCGGGCGCGCAGCTCCTGCTCGACGCCCTCGTGCTCGACGACGACGCCCGCGACGGAACCGTCCGCCCCGCGGATCAGCCGCCGCGCCGGGGTGTCGGTGTGCAGCGTGACGCCCTTGCTCTGGCAGCCGTGCAGCAGGGCGCCCACGAGCGCGGCGCCCATGCCGACGATGCCCTTGCTGACCCGGTCGGCGACCAGGGCCCAGTCCCAGCGGTCGAGAGTGTCCTGGCCCCACTCGTCGACCTCGAGGCGCGTGATCGGCACGCCGCTGTGCGCCTGACGCAGCTTGGGCTGCAGGTCGCCGAGCAGGGTGGTGTCGAACAGGTCGCCCTGCAGGGTCCGGCCGCCGCCGGCCATGGCGCCGGCCATGTCGGGCTGGTAGTCGGGGTGGTGCGGGTTCGCCTCGAACGAGATGCCCGTGAGCGCGACGACCTCGTCGAGCATCGGGTTCACCGTGTCGACGAAGATCGTGTAGCGCTCCTCCTCGACGCGGCCCATCGTGATGGTCTTCAGATACGCGAGCGCGTCCTCACGGCTGTCCGTACGGCCGAGGTCGGCCAGCCAGCGGTTGCAGGGCGCCCAGATCGAGCCGCCGGAGACGACACTCGTGCCACCGAAAACGCCGGCCTTCTCGACGACGGTGACGCTCAACCCGGCGTCGGCCGCGATCAGCGCGGCAGTCAGCCCTGAGGCACCGGAGCCCACGACGACGACATCGGCTTCGTTCATGTTTCTCTTCTCCTTTGTGTCGCTGGTGGTCACGAGACGTGGTGGCAGGCGATGAACTGCCCGGGCCGCTTCTCCTCGAGCTGCGGTTCCTGCTGCGCGCACCGGTCGGTCGCCAGCGGGCAACGGGTACGGAACCGGCATCCGCTCGGTGGGTTCAGCGGTGAGGGCAGGTCCTGGGCGGCCCCGGCCACGGAGGGCTTGATCCGCTCCCCCGTCACCCGGGGCACCGAGGCGAGGAGGAGCTGGGTGTAGGGGTGGTGGACGGTTTCGCGATCGAGCGCCTCCACCTCGAGCACCTCGGCGACCTTGCCGAGGTACATGACGAGGATCCGGTCGCTGATGTTCTTCACGACGCCGAGGTCGTGGGAGATGAACATCATCGCCAGCCCGTGCTCGGCGCGGGTGCGCTTGAGCAGGTTGAGCATCTGGCTCTGGACCGAGACGTCGAGGCTGGCCAGGATCTCGTCGCAGATCAGCAGGCTGGGCCGCATCATCAGCGCCCGCGCGATCGAGACCCGCTGGCACTGGCCGCCCGAGAGCTCGTGCGGGTAGCGGTTCCAGACCGTCGCGGAGTCGAGGCCGACGTCGTCGAGCAGTTCACGCGTCCGCTCCTCCAGCGCACGGCGGTCGCCGCCACGGTGCCAGATCTCGACGCCTTCCTGGACCAGGTCCTTGACCTTGCGCCGCGGGTTCAGCGACGCCATCGGGTCCTGGAAGATCAGCTGCATCGCCACCCGGGTCTCGCGAAGCTTCTTCGCCGACAGGCTGCCGAGCTCGGTGTCGTCGAGGTTGACGACACCGCTGTTCGGGGCGGGCAGGTGCATCACGGCGCGTGCGACGGTGGATTTGCCGCAGCCCGACTCGCCGACGAACCCGACGGTCTCCGCCGGTGCGACGTCGAAGCTGATTCCGGACACGGCGTGGACGCGCCGGCCGCCCTTCGCGGGGAACTCGACCTGGAGATCCTCGACCCGGAGCAGGGTGCTGCCGGCTTCGCGCAGGTGGGTCTTCCCGGTCCCTGCCATCAGATGCTCACCTCCTTCGTGCTGCGGACCGCGTCGAGCGGGTAGAAGCAGGCGGCGCCGTGGGACGGAATGCCGCCGCTCTCCAGGGAGGGCTCCTCCTCCCTGCACCGGTCCTGGGCGAACCGGCAACGGGGGGCGAACCGGCATCCCGGGAACCGGTGGGCCGGGTCCGGTGGACGGCCGGGGATCGACACCAGCTCCGCCCGTGCCGGGTTCTCCAGGTGTGGCTTGGCGTCGAGCAGTGCCTGCGAGTAGGGGTGCCGCTGGTGACGGAAGAAGTCCGACGACGCGGCCTCCTCCTGGATGCGTCCGGCGTACATGACGGCGACCTTGTCGCTGCGGCCGGCGACAACGCCGAGGTCGTGGCTCACCAGGAGCATGGCCATGCCCTGCTCCTCGCAGAGCGTGCCGAGCAGATCGAGGACGTGCTTCTGGACGGTCACATCGAGCGCGGTGGTCGGTTCGTCGGCGATCAGCAGCTGGGGTCGGCAGGCCAGGGCGATGGCGATGCCGACGCGCTGTCGCATGCCGCCCGAGAGCTCGTGCGGGTACTGGCCGAACCGGCGGGCCGGGTCGGGGATGCGCACGGTGTCGAGCAGCTCGATCGCGCGCCGCCTGGCCTCCTGGCGGGAGATCGACTTGTCGTGCTGCCGCAGCGTCTCGGTGATGTGGACGCCGATCAGCTTGACCGGATTCAGGGAGCTGAGCGGGTCCTGGAAGATCATCGCGATCCTGGCGCCCAGGTACGCCGCCCGCATCTTCTTGTCGGGGTTGGTGATGTCGACACCGTCGAAGAGCACCGACCCGGTGACCGTGGCGTTCGGCGCAGTGCTGGTGAGCCCCATGACGGTGCGTCCGAGGACGGACTTGCCGGATCCGGACTCGCCCACGATGCCGAGCGTCTGACCGCGCTCCAGATCGAAGGAGACCCGGTCGACCGACACGACTTCGCCACGTGAGGTGGTGAACGTCGTGGTCAGGTCACGTACGTGCAGCAACGGCCGGCTCACAGCGACACCTCCCGCTTGTCCCAGCGCTTGCGCATCCGCTCGCCGAGCAGGTTGAACGAGAACACGGTGAGGAACAGGACCGCTGCCGGGACGTAAACGAGGTGGGGATAGTCCTCCATCTTCCCGTTGAGGCCCTCACCGATCATGTTGCCCCAGGTCGGCTGCGGCGGACGGAGCCCGATGCCCAGGAAGCTGAGCGAGGCCTCGGCCACGATCAGGGCCGAGACGTACACCAGGCACATCGGCACCACCGACAGCAGCACGTTGGGCATGAGCTCGCGGAACACAACCCGCGCCCGGCCGGCGCCGAGCGCCCGGGCGACGGTCACGAACTCCCGCTGGGCGAAGGCGAGGGTGTTGGCCCGCGTCACCCGGATCAGGCCCGGGATGGCGACCAGCGACAGCGCCAGCGCCATGTTGAGCGCGCTCGGCCGCAGCACAGTGGCCAGGGCGACGAGCAGGATCAGGGCGGGGACCGCGAGCAGGGTGTTGGTCAGCGTGCCGATGACCCTGTCCACCTTGCCCCGCAGGTAGCCGGCGATGACGCCGAGCGTGCCGCCGACGAATGTGCCGATGAGGACGGCGGAGATGCTCACCGTCAACGAGACCCGGGCGCCGTAGATGATGCGCGAGAGCATGTCCAGGCCGAGGGCGTTGGTGCCGAGCGGGTGGGTGCTGCCCAGCGACGGCGGTTGGTAGACCGGCTCGAGGAGGGTCTTCGCGGCGTCCTGTGCCTCCTGAAGTCCGAGCATGGGCGCGGTGATCGCGGCGAGGATGAGCACCGCCAGCCACGCGCCGCAGAACCACAGCAGCAGGTCGATGCGGCGACGACGACGTGCGGGCCGCGCGGTGGGCGCGAGCGCCGCGGCCTCAGGCGCCGACACGACGGATCCTCGGGTCGATGACGCTGTACATGAGGTCGACTCCGGCGTTGATCAGCACATAGCAGGCGGCGATGACGAGCACGGCGCCCTGGACCACCGTGATGTTGCCCTGGCTGGCGGAGCTGACCACCAGCCGGCCCATCCCCGGCAGGGAGAAGAGGGTCTCGACGATCACCGTGCTGCCGATGAGCTGGGCCAGGCTGAGGCCCAGCACCGTGATCAGCGAGTATGACGACGGACGGAACGCGTCGAAGATCATGATGCGCCACGCGGGCATGCCCTTGGCACGGGCGGAGAGCACGAAGTCCTCCTGAAGAGTGCGGACGAGGTCACCGCGCAGGACCCGGGTGAAGGTGGGGATCTCGAGCAGCGCGATCGTGATCACGGGCAGCGCAGCGTGGTAGAGGTTCTGGCCGAGCCCGTCGGTGACGCCCACCCAGCCGACGCGCGGAAAGAGGTGCAGCTGGTTGACCAGGAGGGCGATCAGCACCAGGCCCGAGACGAAGCTCGGCACCGACATGATGCCGAAGGTCGTGGCACTGGCCGCCCGGTCGAGCAGGCCGTCGGGGCGACGCGCCGAGATCATCGCGAGCGGGATCGACACGACCAGTGCGACGACGAGCGCGAGCACCGCAAGCTCGATGCTGACCGCGAACGCGGACCGGATGAGACTGGTGACGTCCTCGTTGGGCGGCACCATGGAGGTGCCCAGGTCACCCTGGAACACGTGGCCGAGCCACGTGAAGTACCGCTCCACCAGTGGTTCGTTGAGACCGAGCTTCTCGCGGAGCTCGGCGTAGGCCTCGGGCGACTGGTTGTCACCGAGGATCGCCACCGCCGGATCTCCCGGCATGAGTGAGGTGAGCGAGAACGTGCCCAGACTCACCAGGAACATGACCACCAGGAGCTGGGCCACCTTTCCCGCCGCAGCTTTCATCAGGTCCTCACCAACTTCACCTCGGCTGAACGATCGGACGGGCAGTGGTGCGGGGGCGGCGGACGACGCCCCCGCACACCGTGGTGCATGACGCAGGGTTACTTGCTGATCCATGCCTTGGAGAAGTCGAGCGTCAGCCGTGAGGAGACCTCGATGTCGTGCACGTTCTTGTTCCACACGACCATCTGGGCCGTCGTGTTGTAGGGCACAGCCGGCACCGTCTCGGCCCACTGGGCCTGGATCGTCGCCATCTGGGCGGCCTTTTCCGCCGTGTCGTCGGCGGCGGCGAAGTCGCTCAGCGCCTTCGCGATCGTCTCGTTGTAGTAGCCGAGCTGGTTGTCCTTGCGGCCGAAGCGCTCCAGGTAGCTCGTGTAGAGCTCGCCCGGCTCGTCCGGCACCGGCCAGCCGTACATCGCGAGGTCGTAGTCCCGCTTGATCAGGACCGCGTTGATGAGGTCGGTGATCGACTGCACCGGCTTGGCGTCCACCTTGAAGCCGACGGCCTCGAGCTGGGCCTCGATGGTCAGCGCCGCCTCGGCCTGCGCCGACGGGTAGATCAGCTCGATCTTGCCGTCGAAGCCCTTCGCGTCGGCGAGGTGCTTCTTGGCCGCCTCGGCGTCGTAGGTGAAGGTCGGCTTGTCGTTGGCCCACTGCGACTCGGCGGAGAAGATGCCGGTGCCCGGGAACGCGTTGCCGTCGAAGGCGCGCTGGTTGATCACGTCGGGGTTGATCGCGGACGCGATGGCCTCGCGGACGTTGATGTCCTTGCCGGGGGTGTCCGGCCGGCTGGGCGTGCCGTTGTTGATCAGCAGCATCGAGCCGGTGTTGGTCATCCGCACGTAGCCGCTGTAGCCGCTGCTGGGCTGGATGTAATCCTTCACGATCGTCGGCGTGCCGATCAGGCTGCCCTGGATGCCACCGGCCTGGAGGGCGTCCTTCAGCGCCTGGTCACCGGTCGTGATCGTCTGGAAGGTCAGCGAGTCGAGGTACGGCTTGCCGTCCCAGTAGTCCGGGTTGGCCTTGAGCACGAGGTTCTGCCCCGGGGTCCACTTGTCGAGCATGAACGGACCGGCGCCGACCGGCTCGCGCTGGTAGGACTCGCCCTCGTCCTTGACGGCCTTCGGCGAGGCGATCATGCCGGGGGCCTGGGAGAGGAGATAGGGGAAGTCGGCCCACTTCTGTTTCAGCGTGATGACCACCGTCTTGGCGTCCTTCGCGACCGCCTTCTTCACCACGGAGGTCCACAGGCCGGAGAAGCCCGCGCCGCTCTTGGCCATGCGGTCGAAGTTGAACAGGACGGCGTCCGCGTCGTACGGCGTGCCGTCGGTGAACTCGACGCCGTCCCGCAGGACGACGGTCCACTCGGTGAAGTCGTCGTTGGCGCTGATCGAGTCCGCCATCGAAGGCGCGTACTTACCGGCCTTGGTGTCGTACTCGGTCAGGGTGCCGTAGACCGCCCGCGCCTCGTCGCCGCCCGAGGTGCCCGAATACTGCTGCGAGACGGGGTCGAAGCTCGCGATGCCGCCGCCGTACCCGAAGGTCAGCGAACCACCGCTGACCGGGTTACCCGAGGCTTCGGTGATCCCGAACGACCCGTTCGTGACCTTCAGGGGGTCGGCCTTGCTGGACGTCGGGGCGGACGTGTTGCTGCAGCCCATCATGACCAGGGCGGCGACGGTTGCCGTGACCCCGATGGGCAGGCGGCGAATCTTTCTCATTGGTTCTCCCGGATGGGTGGAAGGATCAGGTGTCCCCCGTGACCTCTCCTTGGCGGGTTGGTGGTGCTTACTCGAAGGTGATGATGGGAAGCAGGGCGTCGCGGTTGAGCGCGCTCCACAGCGCCTCGTCGGCGCGCTCGAACGGGAGGATCGGGTCGCACAGCGCCTTG
Organism: Microbispora rosea; assembly: GCF_900156315.1. Lineage (GTDB taxonomy): Bacteria > Actinomycetota > Actinomycetes > Streptosporangiales > Streptosporangiaceae > Microbispora > Microbispora rosea. The sequence goes on from NZ_FTNI01000048.1 coordinate 29,299, forward strand.
GCGTCCAGGTAGCCGTTCTCGATCAGGTTCGCCAGGCGCGGGATGTCCCGGAGGACGTTGGCACCGCCGTAGGCGGCCGAGAGGTACCTCTTGCCGTGGTAGTCGAACGGCCCCGGGGCCGGGCCCCAGACCTTGGGATCGTTGGTCGGCGCGACGACGCCGGTGGCGACGAACGTGCCACCGCGACGGGTCATCTTCGGCCCGAGGGTGATGAAGTGGGCGCCGGTCCTGTCGTCGGGGCTCCCGGTGGTCGGGTCGCCGAAGGTGATGCCGGCTGCCTCGAAAACGTGGTCGGCGCCGTTGCCGTCGTAGAAGCCCTCGTACGGCTTGCCGCCGGCGTCCATGTTGTCGGTTGCCGGCCGGCACAGCTCGCGGACCTTCCCGACGAGGTGGTCCATGCCGACCTCGTCGGAGTTGAGCACTACGTGCGCTCCGGCGGCCTTGGCGGCGTCGAGGCGGTGCGGGATCCGCTCAACAGCGATGATCAGACGGGCACCGGCCATCTTGGCGGCCTGGATGATCGCGAGACCGAGCGGACCGGCACCGAGGACGACGACCGAGGATGCGATCTCGATGCGCATGCCGAGCAGGCCGAAGGCCCAGCCGGGGCCCGGCACACAGGCCAGCGAGGCGAGTTCGATGTTCGAGAGCCTGCTCTCGTTGACCGGCACGACCCACGATTCGTCGTTCACGGCGAGCTCGGCGAAGCCGCCGGTGTGGTCCTGCCAGACCGACCGGCCGTCCTCCATCTCGGCGAACGGCGGGTTGTCGGGGTGGGCGAAATCGATGTCGTTCTTGTGACCGCAGCACCACCACTCGCCGCGCAGGCAGCTGTAACAGGTGCCGCACGCGGGGAGGACGGGCGTGACGACCTTGTCGCCCGGCTTCACGCGGGTGACGAGCGGGCCGACCTCCTCGACGATGCCCATGGCGCCGTGACCCGGGCTGCGCGGCCGGACAGCCTGGTTGGGAAGCTCGGACACGTTCGTGACGATGGTGTAGCAGGCCTGCGCCGCCAGGTTCCGGATCACGACGTCCTTCGGGCGGATCGGGTTCAGGCGCAGCGTCTTCATCTCGAACTTGTCGTCGTATCGAACCCATCCCTGGAAGGTCCGGGGGGTCTCGCTCATCGGTTTCGCTCCTTGAGGTGGTGGGTGCGCCTGTGCTCACCTCGCACGAAAGGGCACCGTGCGACGCTCAGGCTAGGAAAGGGTTGTGACGACGGCCACAGATCGCAGCCGCATTTCTGCAGGACGGAATTGTCCCTATCCTGACTGTCCGAAAATCAGCGGGAGCCCGGTTGGAGGTCCAGCGAGACCGCCTTCACCTGCGTGAAGGACAGCAGCTCCTCGACGTGCTCCTCACGCCCCAGCCCCGAGTTCTTGACCCCGCCGAACGGGAGGCCGACGAAGTGCCGGGACGACGTGTTGAGCCAGACATAACCGGCCTCGACCTTTCGGGCGAGGATGTGAGCCTTGGCCACGTCCTGAGTCCAGAGGCTGGCGGTGAGGCCGAGCGGTGAGTCGTTGACCAGGCCGATCGCCTCATCCTCGGTGTCGAACGCGGTCACCGAGAGCACCGGCCCGAAGATCTCCTCGTTGAAGATCTCCGCGGTCGGCGGCACGTCGGCGAACACGGTCGGTTCGACGAACGCACCCTTGAGCGAGGCGCCGCCTCCGGCCACGGCCCGCAGACCCTCCCCCTTGGCCCGCTCCACGAACCCCATCACCCGGTCACGGTGCTGCGGGGTGACCATGGCGCCCATCTCGGTTTCCGGGTCCAGCGGGTCGCCCATCCTGACCGCCTTCGCACCGGCCGCCACGCGCTCGACGATCTCGTCGACCAGCGAGCGGTGCACCAGCAGCCGCGAGGTCGAGCCGCAGGACTGCCCGGCGGTCCAGTGGAAGTTCATGCCCGTGATGGCGCCGGCCGCGGCGACCGCCGGATCGGCGTCCTCGAGCACGACCATGGGGTTCTTGCCACCGAGTTCCAGCGTCGTGTTCTTGATGCCGGCCCGCGCGGCGCTCTGCAGGATCGTCTGGCCCGTCGGCACGCTGCCCGTGAACGCGATCCGTCGTACGTCGGGGTGCGCCACCATCGCGGCACCGGCCGTGACACCGAAACCGGAGATGACGGACAGCACGCCCGGCGGCACCAGCGGCGCGAACAGCTCGGCCATCCGCAGGGCGGAAAGCGGCGTCTGGTCGGGCGCCTTGAGCACGACGGCGTTGCCCGCGAGCAGCGGCGCCGCGATCCGCGAGGCCGCGAACATCAGCGGGTGGTTGTAGGGGATCAGCCGCGCGACGACGCCGTAGGGCTCGCGCACGGTGTAGTGGAGCATGTTGGACCGCCCGACCACGGTCTCCCCGCCGAGGTTCATCGCCCAGTCGGCGAAGACCTCGAGCAGCTCGGCGGCCAGGTCGACGTCACCCTTCATCGCCGTGACCGGGTTGCCGCCGTCCTGGGCGTCGAGGAGGCCCAACTCGTCCCGGTGCTCGCGGAGCGTGGCGGCCATCCGCCGCAGCACCTTCGCGCGCTCGGCCGGGGCCGCAGCCGCCCAGTCGAGGTAGGCACGCTTGCCGCTCGCCACCGCGCGGTCGACGTCGTCGGCCGTGGCGGCGGGCACGAACCCGAGGGACTTTCCTGAGGCCGGAGAGAAGGTCTCGTAGGTGTCACCATTGCTCGCCGGCACCAGCTTGCCGTCGATCAGCATATTCATCGTTAGCTCCCGTCACCTTTGGCAAGGGACGTAATCAGGAGCGACCGTCTTCATACTCGGCGGCGTTCGAACATTCTTGAGGACAGAACGTTTTCTTCCGGGCTCGGCCCCTCAGGCGATGTCGCACAAATCGGGCGCCATCCGGGACGCCTCCGCCATCAACGCCTTGCCGATCTTCGGGATCAGGCTGTTGGGACAACGCGACGGGCGGACTGCGACCGCGAGCGCACCCCGCACGACGCCGTCGGTGTCCTTGAGCACCACAGCGACCGAGACGATGTTGCGCTCGCTCTCCTCGTCGTTGATCGCATAGCCGCGCCGGCGTACGGCGTTGAGCTTGGAGACGAGCTCCGGAAGCTCGGAGACGGCGGGGCCGTAGACAACGGGGAGCCCGTGGGAGTAGAGGGACTCGAGCTCTGCCTTCGTGAACTGCGCCAGAAGCGCGCGGCCGCCGGCGGTGTTGTGGGCGGGGAGCACCATGCCCTCCCGCGTACCGACCCGGTCGGCGTGGGCCGCCTCGATGCCGTCGACGAACCGCACCGCCGAGCCCTGGAGCGCCATCAGGTGGACCGTCTCATCGAGCTGCCGGCTCAGGGCGACCAGCGACGGCCTCATCACGGCGCGCAGGTCGCGTCCGGACCGCGCCGATGCCGGCGTCACCGAGAACGCCGGGCCGAGATGGTACTTGCGCTTGAGGTCCTGGACGGCGAAGCCGTGGTGGACCAGCATCGCGAGGAGGCGGTGCGCCGTGGACGGTGCGATCCCGAGCTGGCGCGCGACCTCGACGACGCCCAGCCCCGGCCCGAGCTCGAACCCGGGCGGGCCGGCACCGTCGCCGGCGATCACGGCCGGCACGTCGGTCCGGTTGCGCAGCAGCGTCAGCAGCCGTAACGCGTTGTCGACGGACTCGATCGGATAAGCGGCGGGCTTGGTCGAGCGGCCCACAGCATTCTGCACGACGGAAACCCTAGGACGGTCGTCACACCAGGTCAACGACGATCCCTAATCTCGTCGCTGTCACGGGCAGACCTTGCCCGCCCGAGCGCGTCCGGAGGAGTCACGTGCCGCAGATCCGATACACGGTGCAAATCGCGACGCCAGTTGAGCGCGTCTGGGCCTTCGTCGAGCACCTCCCCAACTGGGCGCCACTGATGATCGGCTACCAGAAGGTCGTGGAGGTGAACGACCGGCAGTCCATCTGGACCCTGAAGGGCGACATGGGCATGCTCGCCCGCGAGGTGGACCTGCAGGCCGACATCACCCTCTGGGAGCCGCTCAAGCGTGTCGAGTTCACCCTGACCGGCCTGACCGAGAAGCTCTCCGGTTCCGGCAGCTTCACCCTTGAGCCGGCGGCCGGCAACGACGCCCGGGAGGCCGAGACGCCGGCCGAGAAGTCGCCCGCGCCGAGCGCCCCGGCGCCACGGCGCAAGCGCCGTCGTCTCCGTGAGGCGTTCGCGCGCTTCCAGGCGCGGATGATGCGCCGGATGATGAAGCGCGCCGAGGGCGCCGACGAGGCCGTGCGCGCCGCGGCCGCGACGATCGCCTCCGCTCCGGCGGACAGCAGCGGCGCGGGGTCCCTGCTGACCTTCGAGCTGCAGGTGCAGCCGGGCGGCCCCATGGCGCCGATGCTCGAGGTGCTGATGGCGCCGATGCTCGAGCCCGCGGTCTCCGACCTGACCAAGGGCATTCGCGCGGCCCTCGAGGCCGGCTGATGTACCCGGGCCTTGCGCACCGACGGGTCCTGGTGACGGGCGGGGCCGCCGGGATCGGCGCGGCCATCGCGCGCCGCCTCTCCGACGAGGGGGCGTACGTCGCCGTCCTCGATGTGGCCGACACCGCCTCGATCGTCGCCGAGCTCGGCGGGCGGGCGGTTGGTATCCCGTGCGACGTCAGCTCGACCGCGTCGGTCAACGCGGCGGTGGCGCATGTGGTCGAGCGGCTCGGGGGCCTCGACGTCGTCGTCAACAACGCCGGCATCATCGGACCGAACGCCCCGCTGGCCGAGACGAGCGATGCCGACTTCACCCGGGTCGTCGACGTCGACCTCGTCGGCACCTTCCGGGTCTGCCGGGCAGCGCTCCCCCACCTGGTCGCGGCCACGGCCGGGCGGGTCGTCAACATCGCCTCGATCGCCGGCCTCGAGGGCAACAAGGGACGCTCGGGGTACGCGGCGGCGAAGGCCGGTGTCATCGCGTTGACCCAGTCGCTCGCCCGCGAGGTCGCCGAGAGCGGCGTGCTGGTCAACGCGGTCGCCCCGGGATCGGTCGGCGACACGGGCATCGTAGGCCCGATGCCGGACCTGGCGGGACGCGCGATCCCCAACCAGCCTCTCGGCCGCATCGCCGGCCCGCCCGAGGTCGCGGCGCTCGTGGCCTGGCTGTGCTCCGACGAGGTCAGCTTCTCCACCGGCGCGGTCTACGACATCACCGGCGGCCGCGCGGTCTACTGATCCCCGCCACCGGATCAGCGGTACGGCGTGACGTCTTCGGAGTCGACAACCCTCCACCCAGGCGTCTCGCTGACACGAACGACATTCCGCAGGTTAGAATCATTATCTTGCTGATCGTCGTGAGGACACCCATGGACGCGCCGGACACGCTCTCCCCCATCGGCTCTGCCGACAACGTGCTGCGCCTGATCGCGGCGTTCGAGCAGCACGACAAGCTGCGGGTGGCCGACGTCAGCCGGATGCTGGGGGTCGCGCGGTCGACGGCGCACCGGCTGCTCCGGGTGCTGGTCGCGCACGGCTTCGCGTCGCAGGACGAGCTGTCCAAGGCCTACGTCGTCGGGCCCTCGCTGTTGCGCGTGGCCGTGTCGATCTCCCGGGGACTCGACCTCACCAAGGCCGCGGCCCCCGTGATGGCCGAGCTCGTGACCGAGCTCGGCGAGACCATCCACCTCGCCGTCCTGCAGGGCTCGGAGGTCTTCTTCCTCAAGTCCATCGAGACGCCGAAGTCACTTCGTGTAGGTGCGCGGGACGGTGATCTCCGTCCGGCCTACGCGACAGCGACCGGACGGATCCTCCTTTCCGAGCTCAGCGACGAGGAGCTCCAGACCCACCTGCCGAGCGTGCTCGCCCCGCTCACACGCAAGACGGTCACCGACCGCGAGGAGCTCACATCGGTCCTGGCGACGGCACGACGGCTGGGCTACGCCTGGAGCCTCGGTGAGAGCGAGGAAGACGTCGCGTCGGTGGCGGTTCCGGTGCGGAACGCGAGCGGCAGGATCGCCGCCGCACTGGCGGCCGCGGCGCCGCCTTCCCGACTCGGCGAAGAGGACGTCGCGTCGATCGCCGCGAAGCTGACGTCCGGTGCCACCCGGATCAGTTCCCTCCTGCTCTAGGTGTACTGACCACAGAGGTCAGGTACGCAGCGACACGGTCGTCGACGACGGCCGGCGCCGTACGGGAGTGGTGACGCCACGCGAGGGCCCCTGCCCGCCGGTCCCTGCCCTCTAATGCCTGCCGAGTCCGGCGCGAAGCCCGAACCAGCCGACCGCGGCGACGAGTGTGACCTGGAGCAGATACCCGACGGCGACGACCCCGGCGCCGAGTGACTCGGCCGGCAGCCCGACGAACACGACGACGTATGCGATGCCCGTGATCGACAGTCCGCGCGGCATCGTCTTCGAGATCAGCGTCCCGACGAGCACGAGCAGCACCCCGACCGCGATGGCGACCTGGGTGCCGATGATCGCCGGCAGGAGCCGGTCGAGATGTGCGTTCAGGACGTCGAAGAGCTGCCGGCCCTCGGCCTCGGGCAGTACCTCGGGGTCGGCCGCGTACGCGAACGGCAGCACCTGGGCGGTGATCGTGAGGGCGAAGAGGATCCCGCCGATCCCGGCCAGCAGGGCGCCGGCCAGGTTGAGCACACCGGCCCTGCCCCGGGCGAGCAGCACGAAGAAGACCCCGGCGGCGACCCAGGAGATCGCATACCCGGGACCGCCGAGGTACAGGTTCATCGGCCAGTACGCGCCGCCTAACGCGCGTACGTCGTCGTACCGGACCGTGCCGTCGAACGGCGGCTCCCAGAAGGTGAACCCCGTCCGTCCGGCCAGCGAAACCAGCAGCAGGACGAAGAGCCCGACGAGAGCGACGCGCCGCGGGGCCCAGCGGGCCGGGACCGGCTCGGCAGCCGCGGCCGGGGGGATCACGGTGCCGGGGAGTTCGGATGCAGTCACGGTCGTGTGCCTCCTTCGATCGGTGTCAGCGCGACTCGCGCTGTTGTCCACCGTCACCACGGGGCGTCGTGCGGGCATCGGCCTCAGCACCTATCTTTGGAAAAGACCAGCTCAGTCGGCCTTGCTCAGCCCCTGTGGCCCCCGGTTCCCAGCAGCGTGATCCAGCCAGATCCTCGCCGCCCGCACGCGACGATTCGTCTCCGCGCCGGGCGTGAGGCCGAGCTTGACGAAGATCGCGCGGAGATGGGCGTCGACCGTGCGCTCGGACACCACGAGCTGGGCCGCGATCCCGGCGTTGCTCGCCCCCTCGGCGAGGACGGCGAGCACCTCGGCCTCGCGCGGGGTCAGGCCGGTGACCGTTGCCCCTCCGGCCGGCGCCGCGAGACCCTTGTCGTTCAGGGCCTGCGGATCCTGCGCGTGCTCCGGGTCCTGCGCGTGCTGCGGGTCCTGCGGGTCCTGCGGGTGCTGCGGGTGCTGCGGGGTCAGGGCCCGGGCGAGTCGTCCGGTCCCGGCCCAGGCGCCGCCCCCGACGACGACCGTCACGGCCGCGACGAGGAACGCGACCGAGCTCGCGCCGAGCCGGAGACCGGGAGCCGCGATGATGGTCCCGGTCCCGATCACGACCAGGGCCGCGCCGGCGAGCCCGGTGCCGCGCACGACGATCGCCACCTGGCGACCCTCGACGCCGCCGCGCGCGGCGATCAGCGCGCAGGCGGTGCTGAACATCGAGGCTCCGGCGAGAGCGACAAGGAACGCGACCGAGCCGAGCGACGGTTCTACGGCGCCAGGGTCACGGGCAACGGCGAGCAGGAGGCAGAAGCAGACGGTGAGCGGGGCGGCGCTCGCCCCGGCCGCGGCGACTCCGATCCGCGCGCGGGCGGATCCCTCCGAGCCGAGCGCGGCACGCCACAGCGTCACCGGGACGAGCAGGAGGGCCAGGACGCCGAGCAGCGTGGCAAAGGTGCCGACCGGCTCGAGTGCCGTCCGCCAGTCCTCCGGCGCGATGGTCGGCAGCCCGGTGAACGGCTCGCTCGCCGTCGTCAGCAGCGCGTCGGCGAGCGTGACCGTGCCGCTCGCCGCGGCCAGGACCGGGTGTGTCCAGGGTGCCCTTGCACCGGTCCGGATGGCCGCGGACGCGGTGAGCTGCATGAGGGCGAGCGGCGGGATCCACGCCGAATTCCAGGCGGCAACCGCGAGTGCGGCGGCCGGGTGCCCTGCCGTGACCATCCACACCGCCCAGGCCGCCAGGACGAGATTGGCGAGCAGGGCGGCGCAGAGCCAGGTCGCGAGCGTGCCGGCCCGCCGGTTGCCCACCCCGGCGAGCCGAGTGGCGGCAACGGCCGCGCCGGTCGCTCCCGCCGCCAGCGCGAGCACGCCGACCGGGTCGGTGGCGAACCCGCCGTGGCCGGCCAGCCGGAACGCGAGCAGGGCGGCCACCGCGACGCCTCCGGCGGCTCCGGCCAGAACCCGGCCCGCGGACGGCAACTGAGCGATGGCGATCACGCTGGTCTTACCGGCGGTCGGTCACGAGCCGAAGCGGCGTCATGCGCCACACTTTAGCCTCCGGCGGATTGGGCGTCTCGGCCCCTTGTCGGCCTTATCACCTGCGTCGTCTGACGCACCTCCCGCATCGCCGACGTCGTCCGCCATAAGCCCGGTACGCGGTGAATGGCCGGCGTGCCCTTATCGGTGGGCGAACCGCCAGAAGCGCAGCTTGAACAGTTCTACGCGAAAGATGTCGGGAGGAAAGTCCGGATCGAAGTGGTTTTCCAGCGTCTTCGCGTGCACGTGCACCGACCATTCGACATCGGCACAGCCCAGGTCGAACGTCTCATGGTCGCCACTCATGAAGTTCTCCCGGGCTTGGAGCCTGCCCGAGGGCACACGCACCCGTCCGCTCCACGAGCGCTCCCAGGAGGGATCTACAGCCGATGGCGGGCCGCTCCACAATTCGACCCGCACGTAGGCGCGGCATTCCCTATTCGCCCGAAGGAAGAACGCCTCGTCGGTCTCGATCCACCAGTGTTCCTCCCGAGCTTCCGTCGGGAGCGAGGCGGCCAGGGGGTCGCCACTGTCCCCGTCCACGATGTCGATGTTCCCGTAGAGGTCGTTGACCTCGTATACGAGACTGGCCAGGCAGTCGGCCACGCAGCACCTCATATCGCACTCGGCGTCTGTTTCGGGAGAATCAAAGCAGGCACGTACGACATCCTCGGAAAAGCCTTCGGAGACGCCGGCGCCGGCGGACGTACCACGCCTTTCCGGGTGTCACCGCCGTTCCGGAAAGCGAAAGGCCCCGGGATGGCTCCGCTTTCTGCAATACACCTTTGCGATCGGGTCACGAAGGCGGCCAGGTGGCCTCACGTTGACTAGCCTCACCGGCATGCCCCTTGCCTCGGTTCCCAGCCCTTCCGAAGGGGTCTGGTATCTCGGGTTCATCCCGATCCGGGCCTACGCGTTGTGTTTCATCGTCGCGATCGTCTTCGCCGTCTGGCTCAGCGAGCGCCGCTGGCGCGCCCGCGGCGGCGAGAAGGGTGCGATCGGCGACATCGCGGTGCCCGGAGTGATCTTCGGGCTGATCGGTGCCCGCCTCTACCACGTCATCACCGACTGGCAGACCTACTTCGGCCCGCACGCGATCAAGGAGCCCTACCGGGCGCTGTTCATCTGGGAAGGCGGGCTCAGCATCTGGGGCGCGATCGCCCTGGGAGGCGTGGGCGTGTGGCTGGCCTGCCGCCGCCGGGGGTTGTCTCTGCACGACGTGGCCGACACGGTCGCGCCGAGCATCGCGTTCGGGCAGGCCATCGCCCGCTGGGGCAACTGGTTCAACCAGGAGCTGTACGGCGGTCCGACCACGTTGCCGTGGGGCCTGGAGATCGACCAGGCGCACGGCGGCGAGCCGGGCATGCTCTACCACCCGACGTTCCTGTACGAGTCGCTGTGGGACGCGGCGCTCGGCTTCGGACTGATCCTGGCCGGCAGGCGGTTCACGCTGCGCCACGGCCGCCTGTTCGCCCTCTACGTGGCCGGCTACACGTTCGGGCGGTTCTGGATCGAGGGGCTGCGGATCGACCCGGTGGGCGGAGTCGACCACGCGGTGACGCTCCTGGGGCTGCGGATCAACCAGTGGACCTCGATCGTGCTGTTCGCCGGCGCACTGGTCTATCTCTGGGTGACGCGTGACAAGGACACCGAGCAGGTCGTGGTGCCGGTCTCCCACCCCAAGGCCTCGAACGAGGAGGGCGGCGGGCAGGCCTCCGATCCGATCGGGAGCGCCTGACCCGGCTCACATGCCGTAAAACTCCCGAAGAGGCGTCCGGTCGTGGAGTCGTGCAGGGGGACGGTGCGAGGGCTCTCCGCGTGACTGGGCGGGCTCGGCCGTGCGCCGAGCCCGCCGGTCGGGTTCCGCCCGGTCCTCATCGTTCACGGTGACGGCGCTCAGGTTCTGTACGCGTGCGTGCCGTGAACGACGGGAGACCGGGACGGACCCGTGTCATGCCGTCAGCGCTGGAGGGTCAGCACGCCGGGGCGGTAGGGCAGGAGGCCGTAGTCGACGCCGTTGGAGCTGGGGCTGCGGCCCTGGTAGAGCAGCTGCAGGTTGCAGGGGTCGACGGTCTTGGTCTGGTCGGGGTTGGACCGGACCAGGTCGCCGTGGCTGATGTCGTTGGTCCAGGTGGCGCCGCTGTTGGCCTTGCCGGCGAAGGGGTTGCTCTCGCTGGTGGCCTGCGGGGTCCACGAACCGCCCAGGCTGGTGGCCGTGTACGAGCGGAAGTAGCGGCCCTGCGAGCCGATCGACTCGACGAGCATGAGGTACTTGTTCTGGCCCTGGAGCTTGTAGACCTCGACGCCCTCGAACAGGTTGTTCGTGGAGTC
>NZ_FTNI01000005.1:0-200586 GCF_900156315.1 Microbispora rosea
CAACGCCTACCTGGCGCTGTACGGGTGGACGCGGAGCCCGCTGGTGGAGTACTACATCGTCGAGAACTGGGGCACCTACCGGCCCACGGGCACCTTCAAGGGCACCGTGACCTCCGACGGCGGCACCTACGACATCTACCAGACGACGCGTTACAACGCGCCTTCCATCGACGGCAACCAGACCTTCAACCAGTACTGGAGCGTCCGTCAGCAGAAGAGGACCGGCGGCACCATCACCGTCGGCAACCACTTCGACGCCTGGGCCCGCGCCGGCATGTCCCTGGGCAACCACGACTACCAGATCCTGGCGACCGAGGGCTACCAGAGCAGCGGCAGCTCCAACATCACCATCGGCGGCTCCACCGGCGGTGGCGGCGGCGGTGGCGGCGGCGGCGGTGGTGGCGGTGGTGGCGGCGGCGGTGGCTGCACCGCGACGCTGTCCGCCGGCCAGTCGTGGAGCGACCGCTACAACCTCAACGTCTCGGTCAGCGGCTCGAACAACTGGACGGTCACGATGAACGTCCCGTCCCCCGCGAAGATCATCGCCACTTGGAACACCAGCGCCACCTGGCCCAGCTCCCAGGTGATGACCGCCAAGCCGAACGGCAGCGGCAACAACTTCGGGGTCACCATCCAGCACAACGGCAACTGGACCTGGCCGACGGTTTCCTGTAGCGCCGGCTGATCCTGCACACCCGCAACACCGCACCCATGGCGCGGCGGCCGACGGCCGCCGCGCCATGTGCGGTGTCGCCGGATGGCGTCCGTCTCCTGTCTGATGACGTTGTGGCCGCGCACGAGGGAATTGATGACTTCGGTCATGCGGCCCGGCCGTGGCATCCGGATTTTTGAACCTCAGATGTGCCCGTCGCCCCCTGCATGTGCTACGGTCTACCGAGTTGCAGTTGTGGTACCCATGAAACTCGTGTGCGCCTGGCGGGATGTGACCTTCAGGCGCATTTTGTTTTTCCGGCCTTCTCCGGAGGGGCCTCATCGGGCGACGCGGAATCAGCACAGTGCGGATTCCGGTTCGGTCCCTGTTAAAGGAGATTCAACATGGCTCTCGGAACCGTGAAGTGGTTCAACGCGGAAAAGGGCTTCGGCTTCATCGAGCAGGAGGGTGGCGGCCCCGACGTCTTCGCCCACTACTCCAACATCGCCGCCCAGGGGTACCGCGAGCTGCAGGAGGGCCAGAAGGTGTCGTTCGACATCACCCAGGGCCAGAAGGGCCCCCAGGCCGAGAACATCGTGCCCGCCTGACTCAGGTACGCATCGTGATTCGGGGTCCGCGCTCTACAAGCGCGGGCCCCGACTCATGTCCGGGCACACGCTCCGTCGTGCCGCACCTCGTCGATCCTCCAAGCGCCGCTGCCCGGTCCGGGCAGGGGAGCTTCCGGCGAGGGCGGATGCACATTCAGATCCGGCCGTGAGGGAGTGCGCCGGCGCGTGGGCGTCCGCCGGCGTGTCGCCGGCGGAGCTGTACTCGCACGACGCGCTTCCCCTGCGGCGCATCCGTCTCAGAGTTTGTGCAGCTTCTTGTATGGGGTCAGGATTCTTTCCTGCTGCGATCGAAAATCGACGATCACAGCCACCCCCTCCTCTACTTCCACGACCACGCCGAGGCCGTACCGATCATGTGTGACCTGGTCGTTCACACTGAACTGTTCGACAGGCGGGGCCGGAGGCGGGGGCTTGAAGGGACTGGTGGGCAGGTGACGGCGGGACGCGCCGCTGGCTGGCTTCATCTCATCAAGTATGTGCTGCTCGCCGAACCGCTCACAACCGACCCCATGGACTTCGGGGCCGTCAGGCGTCCTGGTAGTCGGTGCGCCAGGTGTGCGCGGACGCTTCCGGCTTCAGCAGATGCCCGGCCTGGGCGTCCTCCTGGACCGCCGGGGAGAGCTCGTTGACGAGCACGGATCCCGGGAACGGAGCGTCCAGGTCGCCCCTGAGATTCAGGCGGCAGTCAGCTTTCCTCGTCCCCGCGCGGACGGAGCGTTCGCTCGGCGATCCCGCTGGAAAGCCTGCCCATCACCGATTTGGCCCGGTCGAGTGTCTCCGTACCGAGGTGCACGGCGGCGTCGACGCCCTCTGCTCCCGTCTCGAGCACCTTGTCCCTCACCTCCGCAGCTGCGTCCGCCCAACGTCTGGCTTCCAGCGACTGCCGGCCGCGCTCGATCCCGAGCCGTCCGTGGAAGTCGACGACGGTGACCGCGACATGGTTGGTCGACTGCACCACGGCCCGGGACGTCGTCGGGTGCAGCAGCACCTTCGTGTTGGCGGCGACGGCAGCCGCCTCCATGCGGGCCAGCAGACGCTCGGTGCTCCGGGAGATGAGGTCCAGCCGGTTCTGCCGCGCGGCCCGGAGCGCGAGGCGATGCCGGTCCAGCTCCTCCGGAGACGCGTTCAGCACCCGGTCGAGTTCGAGCACGGCGATCGCGTCCTGCATCTGGAAGCAACGAGCGAGGACGGCGAGCCACTCCTGAACCGTGAGCTCGGCTTCCTTGGACGTCTTGGCGAGATCACCGATCTTGGCCTTGCGGTCCATCTTCTCCGCGAGCGCGTCCAGCTGACGCAACGCGTAGGCCTGCGTCCGCGCGATCGTCACCGGCGTGGCCTGGACCTTCGACCACGTGACCTCGGAGACCACGCCCACCTGCTCGCGGATGGTCATGGCCTCCTCGATCATGAGGTTCACTCCGATCATGTCCGCCAGCACGGCGTCCTTCTGGGCGCGGAGCACGTCGTCGACCTTCCCGTCGATCACGGCGAGATAGTCGGTGATCTCGTCCATGGTCTGTTGCATCGCGAGCTGCGCCATGAGCCCCGCGGCGCCGGCCAGAATCGCCGGGTTGGTCAGGAACGATCCGGGCGTCCTCACCAGTTCCAGGAGTCCATTGATCTTGCCCTTCTCGGTCAGCACAGCACGGCTGACGCCCGTCTCCGAACCTTTCATCAGGGGGTGTTTCTGCATCGCTCGCGCGGACTTCTCGGTCAGCTTCACCCAGCGGCCCGCGTTTGCGGCAATCTCGGAACCTGCCTGTGCGGCCTCGGCCCCGGTGTTGAGGACAGATCTGAGCCGTTTCAGTCCGAGGTCCTTTGACGGCAGTCCCTCGGATACGAGGAAACGATCCACGGCAGCCGGATTCCCGATGACCGCAAGGCCATCGCCGTCACTGAGCAGCTGAATCTCGTTATCCATCGTCGGCTCCTGAAGTGTGGGCGGGGAAAGCGGCCGGAGCGCCGGCCAACACAGTACGCCGGGTAAAGCCCCACAGGAAGCTCGGCCCGAAATCGGCGAGAAGCACGCCGAATTGAAGGCGATAAGCGCGAAGCGGTGAATGCCCGGGATTGTGTACGCTGCCGAGGCGCCGGTGAAATCCGCATGAGCAAGCCCGCGAAGGTATCCCCCCGACCGACAAGGACGCCTGCATGAAGAAGCCAGCCCGGATCGCCGTGACCGCTCTGACGCTCGCCGCCTCGCTCGCCGCCGCCGTCCCGGCCTCGGCGGCGTCCGACCGACCGCTGAGCCGTACGCAACTCAAGAAGCTGCTGGTCACGACCAAGGATCTCGGCAAGGAATGGGGCGCGGTGCCCATGAATCTCAAGCGGCTCGACCTGACCGGGCTGGAGGTGGACGACGCCCCCTGCCTCACCGCCGCGCGGGCGTTCGACGCGGTGTTCGACGAGCCGGCGCACAGCGCCCTCGTTCTGGGGCGTGCGTCCGGCGGGGAGCGCCTGTACACCGGCGACGCCGCCGCGCTCAAGAAGATGACCTCCACCGCCCAGCGGGTCGCCGCGGCCTGCGACGGCGCGGGCGACCGGCGCAACATGGTGAAGATCGTCAAGCACGCGCCGGGCAGGCTGGGCCAGGCGGCTTACGCCTTAGAGGTCCAGGACTCGAACCCGGTATACGAAGGGCAGGACGCCAAGCTGTACCACTTCGACTACGTGGTGATCCGGCATCGATCGGCGGTCGCCGTCGTCCAGGTCGTCAGCGCCCGCGCGAGCCACTGGAAGGACACCCTGAACCTGGCGCGGAAGGCCGCCGCGAAGCTCGTCTCGGCCTACCCGCGGCACGCCTGACGGCGGGGCCGGGGAGGAGAGCCCTCCCCGGCCCCGCCGTGCTTTCAGCGGGTGGTCACCGGCCGGGTCGCCGCCGAGGTGGCGGTGGCCTTCGCATAGGCCTTCGCCGACACGGTCACCCGTACGGCGATGCGGGCGCCGCGGTCGTGGCCTTTGAGGTGATAGGTGCGGCCCGTGGCGCCCTTGACCGGGACGCTGTCGCGCAGCCACTGGTAGGCGACCTTCTCCGGAGCGGGCGTCCAGGCGCCGGGGGAGGCGGTCAGCGTGCGGCCGATCTTCGGCGTCCCGCTCACGGCGGGCGGCTGGGCCGAGGTGAACGTTCCCGACGCCACCGGCGCGGTCGCCGCCGACCGTGCCGACGTGGCGGTGAAGTACGGGTCGTCGACGGTCACCTCGACGAGCACGCTCTTGCCGAGGTCCCCGGCGCCCGGCCGGTACGCCGGCTCGGTGGCCCCGGGGACCTTCGCACCGTCCACGTACCACTGGTAGGTGAAGCCCGCCACCTGCCGCGACCAGGTGCCGGGGGAGGCGGTGAGCTCACCGCCGACCTTGGCGGACCCGCTGATCACCGGCGGCGCGGTGCTGGACACCGGCGACCGTTGCGCGTCGTGCAGGTCCACCTCGGCCGTGCGGACGAAGACCTGCCGGTGGGCGTACCAGAGCTGGTAGTACCGGTCCTGGCCCTTGAGGTCGGTGCGGTCGCCGGGCGCCGACCCGTCGAAGGTGGTCGCCCGGTAGTAGTCGGTGACCAGGTCGTCGTCGCTCACGGCGTACGTCTGCCCGGCCGGGATCTTGTACTCCAGCGGCGACAGCGCCTGGACCGGGATGCCGGTGCCGGTGTAGGCGGACGCCTCGGGGTAGGCCCGGCCGTAGACGGCTGCTGGGGTGGTCGCGGACTTCACGGTGACCGTCTTCGCCTGCGTGCGGACCACGACGGGCCGGTCGGCGGGGTTGTGCAGCCAGGCGAGGGAGCCGGCCCACCACACGCCGATCCAGTCGCCCTGCACCTGGGCGACGACGAGCTTGTGGCCGGAGACGACCCGGGCGCTGATGTCGCTCGCGTACGTCGAGCCCGCGGTGGAGCCGGGCTTCCAGCCGGGGTCGGCGGCGAGCGGCGCCGTCTCGGACGGCGATTGGTGGAGGGGGAGGAAGTTGGTGCCGGCCCCGGTGACACAGTCGGGGGAGGGCGGGGAGGCGGCGGCGCAGCCGGTCACCGGCTGGGGGTTGTCCTGGTAGCCGGTGCGCACCTCCACGACGTCGCCGGGGGCGACGTCGGCGGTGGTCTTCAGGTCGCCGCCGATGGGAGCGCCGAGCAGGTCGAAGTAGTGGTCCCAGTCCCAGTACGGCCCCGGGTCCCAGTGCATGCTCTTGGTGGCGCCGAGGACGGTCCCGGGCACCTGGTCGTGGCCGATGACGTGCGCCCGGTCGAGCGGGATCCCGTACTTCTGCGCGAGGTGCTTCACCAGCGTGGCCGAGGTCTGGTACATCGACTCGGTGAACCACGCCGCGGTCCCGGCGAAGCCCTCGTGCTCGATGCCGATGGAGTGCATGTTCACGTACCAGTTGCCGGCGTGCCAGCCGACGTCCTTGGCGTCGAGGTGCTGCGCGATGTGGCCGTCGGAGGACCGGATGGTGTAGTTCCACGCGAGGTACGTCGGGTCCTGGGCCAACCGGACCGAGGGGTCGTAGTAGCCCTCGGTGTCGTGGATGACGATGTAGTCGAGTGCGGGACCGCCCGGTCCGGTCCGGTCGGCGAGGTCGTGGTTGCCGTAGTCGGTCGTGTTGTCCGGCTCGGCTGCCGAGCCCTTGGCGTACGGCGCGGGGATCGGCTCGCAGTCGAGACCGGCCGGGCAGTCGACGTCGGCGCCGGCGGCGAGCCGCATGGCGGGCAGGGGCACCGACTCGTCGGCGGCGAGGGTGACCCGCTGCCCGTCGGCGGTGACGCGGCTCTGGCCGCTGCGCAGGGTCTGGTAGACCTGCCGGACGAAGTCGTTCTTCGCGCCGAACCGTGCCACCGCGTCCCGCCAGGAGCCCAGGCCGTCGCCGCCGTCGTGGTAGGACGCCAGCAGCGCGGCCCCGCCGCAGATGTTGGCGTTCGGGTCCCGGCGCAGCGCGTCGGCCGTGAGCCCGGTCAGCCCGGCCGCCGCCGCGATCTGGCTCGTGGTCGAGGCCGCGCGTCCCTTGTCCGCGCCGTCCCATGCCTCGGGCGCCCGGTCGCCGAGGTCGAACACGCCGTAGCCGCCGTCGGAGCTCGGCTTGCCCCGGTGGTCGTCCCAGCGGGACAGCATGTACGCCACGGCCTTGAGCAGTGGTTCCGGCGCGCCCGTCGCCCTGGCCGCCTCGCCGAAGGCGGCTTCGCGCGTGGGCGCCGACAGCGTTGCCGTGCAGGAGACCCGCGGCCCGGCCGTGGAGGCGGTGGCCAGGGCGGACGGCGCGGCGGGGAACAGCGCTGCCGCCGCGGCGACCGCGACGGCGATGCCGCGATGTGGAGTTCTCACCGTTGTGCGACCCCTTCTCGAATGCCTGTGGGGGGGATCAGGCCGGGGCAATCACACCGCCGCGCGCGGCCGCACGCCAGAGCGCCACGCAAATCTCGTCGAGATCGTAACTTTTCGCCAGACAGGCCGAGTCAGATGAAAATCATCTCTCTCCGGTGACTAGTAGACGTAGGGCCAGCCGGCGCCGTCCCAGCCGAGCTTGTTGATGCCGAGGCGGGAGGAGCCGTCGTCGGCGTACCAGTGGTAGAAGAGCACGTCTCCGTCGTTGTCGGCGAGGACGGCCTGGTGGCCGGGGCCGTGGATGCTCCCGTGCCCGGCCAGCACCTGCGTGCCGCCCCCCGACGTCATCGCCGTCCCGTTCCGGTCGACGTACGGGCCGGTGACCGAGGTGGAGCGGCCGACCATGATGCGGTAGGTGCTGGACGCGCCCTTGCAGCACAGGTCGAAGGAGACGAACTGGTAGTAGTAGCCGCCGTGCCGGTAGATGAACGGCGCCTCGGTCGCGCCGCCGTTGCGGCCCGAGATGCTGCGGATCGTGCCGTCCAGCCGCTTGCCGGTCGCCGGGTCGAGCTGGACCATCTTGATCCCCGACCAGAACGAGCCGAAGTCGAGCCACCAGCGGCCCTGGTCGTCGATGACGAGGTTGGGATCGATGGCGTTCCAGTTGTCGGAGGTGGTCGACTCGATGACCAGGCCCTGGTTGGTCCACGAGCCCGACGCGCCGGTCGTGCTGGTGGCCAGGAAGATGCCCGAGTGGTTGGAACCGAAGGTCGAGGCCGCGTAGTACATGTAGTACTTGCCGTTGACGTAGGTGATGTCCGGCGCCCACAGCGTGTTGCTGCCGTTGGTGTAGGCGTGCGTCCAGGAGGCCCCGCCGGGGAAGGCCACGCCCGCGTTGCGCCAGGCGGTCCGGTCGGACGAGGTCTTGAGCGCGATGTTGTCGCCCGTGTGCGCGAGCAGGTAGGTGCCGTCGGGCTTCTTGGTCACCTCGGGGTCGTGCACGGTGACGTCGCCGGTGACGTAGCCCGGGCCGGGGTAGGACGTGAGCCTGACGAGCTGCCACTGCTGGTTGGCGCCGCCCAGGTCGGTGTACTGGGAGATGCGGCCGCCGTCGGCGGTGGACCACTCCCAGACCTCCAGGGCCTTGCCGCTGTTGCGGTTGATCAGCTTCACGTAGCCGCTGTCGGTGTCGACGACCTGGAACTGCTGGTTGGTGGCGTTCTTGTCGGTGTACTGGATGACGTCGGCGCCGTCGGCGGTGGAGCGGCCGGAGACGTCGACGACCTTGCCGCTGAGACTCGACCTGAGGCGGTAGTAGCCGCCGCCGGAGTCGACGAACTGCCACTGCTGGTTGGCGCCGTCGTTGCGGGCCCACTGCACCAGGGGCGCGCCGTCGTTCGTCGCCTTGTTGTAGACGTCCAGCGCCTTGCCGCTGTTGCGGTTGACCAGCACGTACGACGCGCTCGTGT
This sequence comes from Microbispora rosea, assembly GCF_900156315.1. Lineage (GTDB taxonomy): Bacteria > Actinomycetota > Actinomycetes > Streptosporangiales > Streptosporangiaceae > Microbispora > Microbispora rosea. Next base: position 8,054 of record NZ_FTNI01000005.1, read on the forward strand.
CGATGGTCGCCGCCTGGGCGGGGCCGGCGGCCACGAGGGACGGGCAGATCGCGAGCAGCGCCAGGACCGCCAGGGCGAGGACGCGGCGCGGCCATGCGGGAGAGCGTACGGAGGTGTCCACGGGGGTGCCTCTCGTCGGGACGGACGGTACGGGGTGTCGATGTGAGCGTGTCGATGTGAGCGCTAACAATCACGGCACGGAAGTGCCCTCGCGAGCACGCTGTCGTTCGGGGGAGATCGCCGCTCAGTGTCAGCGTCGCGTTCCGGGTCGTCAAGGGCCCCGTCAAACTGGCGCCGGTGCGCCCCCGCGCTCACCTGGCTGCGCACGCTCCGCGCCGCGAACGGCGACGACGGCGGTGAAAGTTTCTGGCGACGGCGGCCGCGCGGTCCCTGGCGCCCGCACCCGCGAGACGAGCCGGGCGGCGTACGACCTCCGGGTTTTCCGGGGCCTTTCGGCATTTCTGAGTCGGTCGACTGACCAGAAGTGGACAAGTGGTCCCATGGGCCGCTACGGTCTTCTCAGTCAGTCAACTAACTCACTGAGGAGCAATCATGATCGTGGTAACGGGCGCCAGCGGAAACGTCGGCGGGCAGGTCGTCGCGCTGCTCGCCGCCGCAGGCGAGCGGGTGACCGCAGTCTCCCGGCGGACCGCCGAACTGCCCGAGGGCGTGCGGCAGGTGCGGGCCGACCTGGACGACCCCGCCGGGCTGAAGGACGCCTTCGAAGGCGCGGACGCCCTGTTCCTGCTGGTGGCGGGTCAGAACCCGCAGGCGATCCTCGACGCCGCCATGGCCGGCGGGGTCCGGCGGGTCGTCCTGCTGTCCTCGCAGGGGGCGGGGACCAGGCCGGACTTCTACCGCCACCCCGCCGCCTTCGAGGACGCGGTGCGCCGGTCCGGTCTGGAGTGGACCATCCTGCGGCCCGGCGGCTTCCACTCCAACGCCTACGCCTGGGCGGAGTCCGTCCGCGGGGGCCGTACGGCGGCCGCCCCGTTCGGCGACGTCGGCCTGCCGACCATCGACCCGGCCGACATCGCCGAGGTCGCCGCGACCGTCCTGCGCGAGGACGGGCACGTCGGCCGCGTCTACGAGCTGACCGGTCCCGCGCCGACCACGCCGCGCGAACGCGTGGCGGCGATCGGCGCGGCCCTGGGCACGCCGGTGCGGTTCGCCGAGCAGACCAGGGAGGAGGCCCGGGCGCAGATGCTGCAGTTCATGCCCGAGCAGGTGGTGGAGGGGACGCTCGCCATCCTGGGGGAGCCGACGGACGCGGAGCGGCGGATCAGCCCGGACGTCGAGCGCGTGCTCGGCCGTGCTCCCCGGTCCTTCGCCGACTGGGCGGTCCGCAACGCCGCCGCCTTCCGATGAACCGATCGATGTGTTCCGCTCGACCTCTGAAAGGACCTGTCGTGCCCGTTCAGCACGTTCTCGGCTCCACCGTCCACTACCGCGACACCGGCTCCGGTGCGCCGATGGTCTTCCTGCACGGCAACCCCACCTCGTCCCACCTGTGGAGGCGCGTCATCCCCGCGATCGGTGAGGGCCGCCGGCTGGCCCCCGACCTGATCGGCATGGGTGACTCCGGCAAGCCCGACATCGCGTACACCTTCGCGGATCACGCCCGCTATCTGGATGCGTGGTTCGACGCCCTCGACCTTCGCGACGTGGTGCTCGTCGGCCACGACTGGGGCGGCGCGCTGGCCTTCGACTGGGCCTCCCGCCACCCGGACCGCGTACGCGGGATCGCCTTCACCGAGACCATCGTCAAGCCGATGACCTGGGAGGAGTTCCCCGAAGGCGGCCGGGAGCTGTTCGCTGCGATCAAGACCGAGGGCGTCGGGGAGAAGATGATCCTGGAGGACGACGCCTTCATCGAACAGGGGTTGCCGGGCACCGTCGCGGCCCCCATCGACCCGGACGACCTGGCCGTCTACCGCAAGCCGTACCCGACGCGCGAGAGCCGCCTGCCGCTGCTGCGGTGGGCGCGCTCGATGCCGCTCGGCGGTGAGCCGGCCGACGTGGTGGCACGCGTGGAGGCGTACGACAAGTGGCTGGCCGCCAGCCCGGAGGTGCCGAAGCTGTTGCTCGCCTTCGCGCCTGGACCCGGCACGATGGTGCACCAGGACATGATCGACTGGTGTGCGGCCAATGTCGCCGGCCTGGAGATCCGGCGGTTCGACGAGGTCGCGGGGCACCACACCCCGGAAGACCACCCGGAGCTGATCGCCGGGGCCGTCGCGGACTGGGCGGAGGCGCACGGGCTCCGGTGACGCCTCTCCGGTGACGCCCGGGCGTCCGGCCCTCCGGTACCGCGTCGCTCGCCGCCTCCTCCGCTCGGGAGAATTCAGGCATGGTTGAACAGAGCATCTGGATGCAGAAGGTCGCCGCCGACCCCGATCACTCCACCTGGTTCATCGAGCGCTTCCGCTCCATGGCTCACGCCGGTGACGACCTCGCCGGGGAAGCCCGCCTCGTGGACGCCATGGTGCCGCGCCGCGCCCGCATCCTCGACGCCGGCTGCGGAACCGGCCGGGTCGGTGGCGCATTGGCCGAGGCCGGCCACTACGTCGTCGGCGTCGACGTCGATCCGGCCCTGATCGAGGCCGCCGAGCAGGACCACTCCGGGCCGCGATGGATGGTCGGAGACCTGGCCGAACTCGACCTTCCCGCGCAGGGCATCACCACGCCGTTCGATGCCGTCGTCTGCGCCGGGAACGTGATGGCGTTCCTCGCGCCCAGCACCCGTCGCGAGGTGCTGAGACGGTTCCGTGCGCACCTCGCGCCGGACGGCCGGGTCGCGATCGGCTTCGGCGCCGGCCGCGGCTACGAGTTCAGCGAGTTCTTCGCGGACGCGGCCGCCGGCGCGCTCGAACCCGACCTGCTGCTGTCCACCTGGGACCTGCGTCCGTTCAGGGACGACTCGACCTTCCTGGTCGCGCTCCTCCGCCCCGCGTGACGCCCGCGCCGGTCGCCTGCCCCCGGGCAGGTCGCAACTGTCGGTGCCCTCCAATACGGTCTTCTCGGCACGCGGAGCCCCGCCCGCCTCTCCTGGTGGGCGGGTCTCCGCGATCGGGCGGGTGCGGCACGGAACGGTGGCACGGACCCGCGACACGGATCGGGGGGACCGGATGGCGGACCGCAGGGCGTTGGACCTCGACTCGCTGGCGATCAGCGATCGGTTCAGGTTGTTCAACTTCACCAGGCGCGACGACCATGTGGCCTATCTCTGGGTCCTGCGGGCGATGGACCGGCTGCGGGAGGTGCACCGGGTCCAGGTGGACGCCGGGGAGGTGCAGTCGGCCCTGAACGAGCTGACGCGGCTCCACGACGAGGTGCCCACGTTCGACGGCAACCTGCGCGACCGGCTGGACGCCCTGTACGAGGACGGGGTGGTGCACCGGTTCGACGACGCGTCCCGGGCCGGCAACCTCGTCCGCTACCGCAACAGGCAGTCGGTCTACCAGTTCAGCGAGCTCGGCTACTGGGCGTACACCTCGGTCGAGGGGCTGCTCGCGGCCCGCATCCAGGACGCCAACCTGTCGCGCCTGGTCTTCTCCGACATCCTTGAGGACCTCAAGGCGCTCGCGGCGGCCAACCGCGCGGGGGAGGGCGAGCAGGTCTACCGCCGGCTGTCGCGGCTGGACTCGGTGATGGAGGACATGGGGCGCCGCTCCGCGCACTTCCATGTGACGCTGGGCGAGATCATCAGGTCCACCGACGCCTCCCCCGAGACGTTCCTGCGTTACAAGAACGCCCTGCTGACGCACATGTCCGAGTTCATGGCGGAGCTCGACCGCTACCTGCCCCGCCTGGCCACCGCCGTACGCGACGTCGAGGCGAGCGGCCTGGCCTCCCTGCTCGACCGCGCGGCGGCAGCGGACGAGCGGCCCTTCATGGAGCGGCACGAGCGGCTGGAGGACTGGCGCCGCCGCTGGTCGGTCCTGCGAGCGTGGTTCGCCCCTGAGGGGCCGCAGGAGTCCCGCGCCGGAGAGCTGCGCAACGCCACACGCGTCGCGGTGTCGGGGGTGATCGCGCTGCTGCGGCAGATCTCGGAGGCGCAGCGCGGCGGCGTCAACCGGGCCACCCAGCTGCGGCACCTGGCCGAATGGGTCTGGAACGCGCCGGACGAGGGCGCCGCCCACGCGCTGACGGGCGCGGCGTTCAACCTGCGGAGCGCCCGGCACCTGGGCACGGCCCACGAGGACACCGAACAGATCTCGCCCAGGGCGACCTGGTGGGACGCGCCGGGGGTGGAGGTGTCGGTCACGCTCTTCCGCAGCGGCAAGGCGCCCACGACGGGCGTGCCCACGCCGGTGCGCGGCAACCCCGGGGCGCGGGCGGCGCTGCGCCGGGAGCAGGCGGCGGAACGCCGGGCCGAACGCGAGGCCGCCGGCCACCTGACCGAGCTGGGCGCGCACGGGCGGGTGCTCGACGAGTCCGAGACCCGGGTCCTGCTGAAACTGATGACGCGGGCGCTTGAGGGCCGCACGGTCGTCGCCGGCCGCCTGAAGAGAGGATCCGGCGCCAACGACGCCGTGATGGTCCGGCTCGTGCCGAGCGACACCGGAAGCGCCGTGCGCACCGCGCAGGGACTGCTCCACCTGCCCGGGTTCCGGGTCGAGCTCGCCGGGCGGACTCCGGCGGCGGGTTCGGCGGCAGGCCCGGGAACAGGCTCGGAAACAGGGGGTGCCCGGTGACGACTCCCCGCGCCCGGGCCGCCGCCGGCGTCTCCGTCGCCGACCTCGGCTCCTACCAGCAGGCGGTACGCCGCGTGCTGACCTGCGACCTGATCACCAAGGACCGGCCGCGTCCCGGCGTGCTCGACCAGGTGCTGCGCTGGGCCGACGAGATGACTCGCGACTTCCGCGAGCTGCTCGGCTACACGCTGATCGCCACGACCCACCATGTGCGGCTGGTCCGCCACCTCGACGTCCTGGACGAGACGCAGCGCTCGATCTTCTCCCGCAAGGGCAAGCCGTTCGACCGCCGCCGGCTGGCCTACCTGTGCCTGGTGCTCGGGTCGTTCCAGCGCTCCCGCATCGAGATCAGCCTGGCGGACCTGGTGCGGATCTTCACCCCGCTGGCCAACTCCATCGACGGCCTCGGCTTCGACCCCGCGATCGGATCGCACAAGGCCGCCGTCGTCGACGTGCTGGGCTGGCTGGTGGACCGGGGCGCGCTCCGGCTGTCCGACGGCAGCCTGGAGTGGTGGGCGCGCGACACCGAACGCGGCGACGCGCTGTACGACATCGACCATGACATCTGTGCGGTGCTGTTCAAGCCGGCCAGGCCCGTCCAGCACCTCACCAGCGCGGCCGGCCTGGTGCACGAGCCGCCGCACGCGAACCCGGCCCGCAGGGCGCGGCGGCTGCTCGTCGAGTTCCCCGTGGTGTACTACGCGGACGTCGAGCCCGAGGTGGCCGACGCGTTGCACGCCCCCGGCCTCGCCGAGGACCTCGTCCGGTTCACCGGCCTGGTGCTGGAACGGCGGGCGGAGGGCGTCATGCTCGCCGATCCGGGCGGCGTCTTCACCGACCGGCCGTTCCCGGGCCGGGGCAACGCGGTGAGCCGCGCGGCGGGGCTGCTGCTGGCGAAGGTCGCCGATCTTCTGGAGGATCCCGAGCACGTGCCGGAGCGGCTGCCCGTGCCCGCGCTCGCCCACGACCAGGCCGGTCTCGTGGCGCGGATGGACGCGGGCCTGCCCCGCGACGGGATCGTCGCCGAGCTCGCCTGGTCTCCGTCCGAGGCCGAGCCATTCCCCAACGACCGGTCCGCGCCCGCAGAGGCGCCGTTCGTGGAGCGCAGCCGCCTGGAGACGATGACGACCGAGCTGTACGACGAGTTCGGGGCGGCCTCGTTCACCAGCGTCTGGCAGCAGGATCCCCGGGGGCTGCTCGACGCCGTCGTCGGCTTCCTCGCGGATCTGACGCTGCTCAGGCCGGTGCCCGGAGGCGTGCTCGTCCTGCCCGCCGCGCTGCGCTACCGCAACATCCGGGCCGCCCTGCCCACCCGGACGTCGGGCGGCCAGTTGTCGCTGGTGGCCCTGCCGGAGCCGGCGGCGCAGCAGGGTTCGTCCGGCCAGCAGGGTTCGTCCGGCCAGCAGGGTTCGTCCGGCCAGGAGGTTTCGTTCACGCAGGAGGAGGAGCGATGACGCCGCCGAGCGACCGGTTCCAGCCCAGCAGGGCCGGTGTGATCAACGTCTGGGACTACGTGGACGAGGAGTTCGCCTTCGCCGACGGGCGGCTGGTGCTGCGCGGGCACAACGGCTCGGGCAAGACCAAGGCGCTGGAGGTGCTCTTCCCGTTCATCCTCGACGGCGTGGCGGACGCCCGGCGGCTCGACCCGTTCAGCGGCGAGAACCGCACGATGAAGTCCAACCTGCTCTATCGGGGGCAGGAGGCCGAGTACGGCTACGTGTGGACGGAGTTCGCCCGGCGGGAGATCGGGGCGGAGCCCGCCGCGACCGACGAGACCGTCACCCTCATCATCGGCATCCGCGCGCACCGGCACAGAGACGGGGTGCGGACCTCGTTCTTCGTCACCGACAGGCGCCTCGGCGTCGACTTCGGGCTGCTGGCGCCCGACTCCCGGCCGCTGACCGAGCGGCAGCTCAAGGCCGTCCTCGGCCCGGACGCCCACAGCGAGACCGCCACCCAGTATCGGGACGCGGTGGACGCCCGCCTGTTCGGGCTCGGCAGGGAGCGCTACACGCAGCTCCTCGACCTGCTGCTGGCGCTGCGCCGTCCGCTGCTGGCCAAGGACCTCGACCCCGACAAGGTCTCCGGCACGCTCACCTCGGGTCTCAGCCCCATCGACGAGGAGCTCGTCGACCAGGCGGCCCGCGACTTCGAGAACCTGGCGGCGGTCCAGAAGCAGTTCGACGACTTCGCCGTCGCCGACGCGGCCGTACGGGCGTTCCTCACCGACTACGTCGCGTACCTGCGCACCCATGCGAAGGCCCGGCTCGCCCGCATCCACACGGAGATGGACGGAGCGGTGGAGCACGCCCGCACGCTCGTGCGTGCGGAGGAGGCGCGGAAGGGGGCCGCGGCGGCACGTGAGGCCGCCTCGGCGGCGGCCGCCGCGGCCGAGGCCGAACGGGAAGGGCTGGAGCGCCGGCTCGCCGCGTTGCGCGCGGACGACGCCTACCGCGCCCGGGGCGAGCTGGAGCTGCGCCGCCGTCAGATCGTCAAGACCGGTGAGGAGATCGAGCGGGAGCGCGCCCGGCTGGCGGACGGCGCCGAGCACCTGACCGCCCTGGAGGGCGAGGCGGGCGAGCTCGCGGAGCGGCTGGAGGGCGCGCGGGCGGCGATCGTCCGCCACGCCACCGACCTCGCCGACGCGGCGGAGCGGGCCGGCGTCTCCCACGACGGGGACGGCCCGGCCGACACGGGGGAGGACCTGCTCACGACGGCGAGGGCACGCGCCACCGCCCGCAGGGACGACGTCGCGATGGTCCGCGACGAGATCGCCCGGGTGTCGGGGGCGGAGCGGGACCGCCTGCGGGCGGAGACCGACAGGGACAAGGCGGACAAGGACGTCGAGGAACGGGAATCGCGGTGCGAGGCCGCCGACGCCGCGCTGGTGACGGCACGCCGCCGGGCCCGCGAGGCGCTCGACGTCTGGGCCACCCGCTGGGCCGGCTCGTCCGAGCCCCCGGGAGACGCGCCAGGTGACCTGAACCCGGAGGACGACGAGGCGGTGGCCGGGCCCGCCGACGTGGCGGCGCTGGCGGAGGCGCTCACCCATGCCGGAGACGCCGGGGCGCCGTCCCTGGCCGAGGTCTACAGCGTGCGGACCGAGGAGCGGCGGACGGAGGCGGCCAGGTCCGCGGAACGCCTGTCCGCCCGGGCGCGCGACCTCGCCGCCGACCTCGTCCGCCTGCGCCGCGAGCGGGAGGAGATCGCGGCGGAGCGCGACGAGGCGCCGCCGCACGACGACCGCAGGACGGCGGACCGTGACGGACGCCCGGGGGCGCCCCTGTGGCGGCTCGTCCGGTTCGCCGGCGACCTCGACGAGAAGGAGGCGGCCGGCCTCGAAGGCGCGCTGTACGGCGCGGGGCTGCTGACCGCCTGGGTGCACCCGCAGGCACGGCACACCCTCGCCGCCGTCGAGGTCCTGGAATCCGACGGTTACCTGCTCCCGCTCCCCGAGGAGAGCCGCCCCTCCGGCCGTACGCTCGCCGACGTCCTCGTGCCGGAGGAACAGGACCTGGTGCCGGCGGCGGTCGTCGCGGACGTGCTGCGGTCGGTCGCGGTCGCCGACACGATCACGCCCGCCCGGGATCGTCAGGCTGGTCCCGCGCCGACGGTGACCGGCCGGGCACAGTTCGGCCTCGGGCTCCTCCTCGGCGCCCGGCCCAAGCCGTCGCCCGAGTACATCGGCGCCACGAACCGGGCCAACCGCCGCGCGGCCAGGCTCGCCGAGTATGACGAGACGATCGGTGAGACGAGCCGGGCGCACGAGGACGCCCAGCGCGACCTGGCGCGCGCGAACCGCCGCCTTGAGGACTTCGCCCGGGCCCGGCGGGAGCTTCCGCCCGCCACGGCGGTGGTCGAAGCCGTCACCCGCGTGTCGCAGGAGTCCGCGCTGCTGGCCCAGGCGCGGTCGGCGCTCGCGGACCGCCGCCGCGACCTCGACGCCGCGGTGGCCCAGGTCGACGCGTCGCGCCGGAGGCTGCGGCAGGTCGCGGCGGAACGGAGCATGCCCGTCGCCGAACAGGAGGTCGACGCGGTCGCGCGGGCCGTCGACGACTTCCTCTCGACGGCGCAGCGGCTGCACGACGGCCGCGAGCGGGCCGTGTCCGAGGAGCGGGACCTCGCGTCGCGGCAGGCCACCATCGCCCGGCAGCGCGAGCGGCACGACGCGGACTCCCGCGCTCTGGAGGACAAGGAGCGGGAGCACCGGGCCGACGCCGAGGAGCTCAGGGCGGGCGAGGAGGCCCTGGACGCGCCGCTGCGCGAGGTGCTCGCCCAGATCGGCGAGGCCGAGCGCCGTCTCGCCGAGGTCCGGGGGCGGTGCGAAGAGCACGCCGCCACGGCGGCGCGGGAGAACGAGGCGCTGATCGTCGCCCAGGCCGACCTCAGGCACGGCCAGGCCTCCCTCGGCCAGGCGCTCGGGCACCTCTTCGAGCACGTCGCGGCGTTCGGGCCGTACGCGCATCTGGAGCTGCGCCCGCTGCTCGGCGTCACCGCAACCGCGCCGTGGCCCGCCCACGTCGGCTGGCCCGAACCGGCGGAGGCGGCCGCGTCGGTGGCCGCCGAGCTGTCCGCCCACTCCGCCGCCGGAGAGGGGGGTGGACAGCCGCCGGACCCCGCCGCCTTGGTCGGCCGGGTGCTGCCGGGAGCCGTGGCCGCGCTGCTGGACGCCTTCGCCGCGGAGATGGCCGACATCCGCGTGCCCGGGGAGAGCGCGCTCAAGAACGCCGCGAGCCGGCTGTCGGCCTCGCTGCGCACCTTCCAGGACGCGCTCGACGGCTGCGCCGAGGACTATCGCCTGGAGCACGACCCCACCGGCGTCGTCATGGTCTACGTCAGCGACGAGGGCGGCCGCAATCCCGTCGCGGCGTTCGCCCGGCGGGTCGCCGACCGCGTCCAGGAGCAGGGGCTGCTGCTCGAGGAACGGGAGCGCACGGTGCTGGAGGACGAGTTGCTCACCACGCTCGCCCAGCAGGTGCACGACCGGGTCCGCACCGCGCGTGACCTGGTGCGGGGGATGAACGAGGACACCCGGTCACGGCCCATGTCGTCCGGCACCAGGATCGGCATCCGATGGGGCCGCTCCGACCGGCTGAACGACCGGCAGGTCGCGGTCTCGCGGCTCCTCGACAGGGACGCGCAGGGGCTCGGCGCGCCCGGCCTGGGCGAGCTGCGCGGCCTGCTGCGGGAGATGATCCGCGACTACCGGGCCGCCCATCCGCGCGCCACCTACAAGCAGGCGCTGGCCGACGTGCTCGACTACCGCACCTGGTACGGCTTCGAGCTGGTGCTCGCCGTGCCGGGGGAGAAGGAGGTGAAGCTCACCCGGGCCAAGCACGAGGAGATGTCCGGTGGGGAGAAATCGGCGGCCATCCACCTCCCGCTGTTCGCCGCGGCCAACGCCCTCTACTCGTCCGCCAAGCCCACGTGCCCACGGATGATCGCGCTGGACGAGGCGTTCGCCGGCATCGACGACCGGTACAAGCCCGAGCTGCTGGGGCTGACCGCGAAGTTCGGCCTCGATCTGTTCATGACCGGCCACGACCTGTGGATCCACTTCGACACGGTGCCGATGGCCGCGCACTATGACATGCACCACGACAAGAGCGCGCACGCGGTGTCGGCGATGCTCATGCTCTGGGACGGCGCCCAGACCGTCGACGCCGACGCCGGTTTCTCCGGCAACGAGGAGCTGGCCGAGACGCTGCTCGGCTTCCGGCCGAGCCGCCGCGCCCCCGCCCTCACCGAGGGCACCCTCCTCGCCGCCGACGGCGACGACGAGCCCGACGACGCGGAGGCCGGCGTATGACAGTGACCGCAAAAGCGGTGGAGCGCTACCGGGGGCCGGAGTATCGCCGCCTGCTCCAGGCCGCGCGGCGCCGTCTGGAAAGCAACGGCGGCAGCCTGGACGCTTCGGTCGGCGTCTACAAGCCCGACGAGGCGGAGCGCAAGGCGCTTATCGGCATCATGGGCTACCGCGAACCCGGCGTTAAGCGCATCGGCGTCACGCTGCGCGAGCTCGACGCCGTCGTACGCGCCGGGACCAACCTCGGCCTCGTCGACCTGCTGGAGACGCTCGGCGGGCCGCTGCGGAACCGTCCCCGCGAGGTGGCCCGCGCACTCGCCGCCCGCGACGAGGTCCTTCGGCCCGCGAAGGAGAGCCCGCTGTACGAGAGCGCGGAGTGGTACCGCGGGTGGCTCGACGAGGTGAGCCGGGACGGCACCGTGAGCAGGCTCGCCGGCCGCCCGCGCACGGCCGGGGCGCTCGCCAGGGCCGCCCGCGTCCTGGAGTTCCTCGAGGCACGGCCCGAGGAGGACCCGGAGATCACCCTCGCCGGGCTGGCCACCAAGATCACGGGTCATCCCAAGGCCCTCGACCATCCGGCCACCCTGTCCACCCTGGTGCTGCGGGCCCTGGCGATCCGCGCGGGCGTTCCGGCCCCGAGCACAGCGGAGGAGCGCCGGAATCTGTGGGACTGCTATGAGGTGGTCGTCGACGACCTCGCCAGCCGGATCCTCGTCCTGAACCTGCCGGCGGAGGGCGAGGGGCTGGGGGAGTGGCTGACCGGCGCCGCCCGCTTCGGCACTCCGTTCCAGGTCACGCTCCACCAGCTCACCACCTTCTCCATCGCCCTGCGCGCCCCGGTCGTGCACGTGTGCGAGAACCCCGCCGTGCTGCGGCGCGCGGCGGCGGAACTCGGGCCGGAATGCCCGCCCCTCGTCTGCACCGAGGGACGCCCGTCGACGGCTTTCCATCGGCTGGCGGCGACAGCCGTACGCGGAGGTGCCCGCCTGCGTTACCACGGCGATTTCGACTGGCCGGGAGTGGACATGGCCGGTGCCGTGGCGCGGCGCTACAGCGCGGAGCTCTGGCGCATGACCGCCGCCGATTACCTCGCCGGTCTAGCGAACCTCGGCGACCTCCACGAAGGCGACGAGCACTTGCGGCTCGCCGGGCGGCCGGTGCCGACACCCTGGGATCCCGCCCTCGCGGACGCGATGGGCGAGCGGGGGACCGCGGTCTACGAGGAGGCCGTCGCGGGCTCCCTGCTGGCGGATCTCCGGGGGTGACACGGCGCGAGGGGCGGTCGTACGTTGACGTCCGTGGCCTGCGCGACGAAGGAGTCACCGTGAGCGAGACGACCAGCACTCATGTCTTCAGGGAAGCCCGCGACCTGCTGCTCGGCCTGAGGGAGGAGCCCGGGCGGGCGGCACGGGAGTTCGCCTGGCCGATCTTCGGCGACAGGTTCAACTGGGCCACAGACTGGTTCGACGCGATCGCCAGGGGAAACCCCCGTACGGCGCTGTGGATCGTCGAGGAGGACGGCTCCGAGCGCCGCTACTCCTTCGACGAGATGGCGCGCCGCTCCGACCAGGTGGCGGCCTGGCTGGCCGCCCAGGGGGTCGGCGCGGGCGACCACGTGCTGCTGATGCTCGGCAACCAGGTCGAGCTGTGGGAGTCGATGCTGGCGGTGATGAAGCTCGGGGCGGTGATCATGCCGGCGACCACCGCCCTGGGCACGGCAGACCTCGCCGACCGCGTGGAGCGTGGGCGTGTCCGGCACGTCATCGCCAACGCGGCCGACACGCACAAGTTCGACGGCGTGCCGGGCGAGTACGGCCGCGTCTGCGTGGGCGAGGCCGCCGGATGGCTCCGGTACGGCGACGCCTACGCGACGCCTGAGCCGGATCCGTTCGAGGCCCGGACCTCCCCCGGTGATCCGCTGCTGCTCTACTTCACCTCGGGGACGACGAGCAGGCCCAAGCTCGTGCGCCACACCCAGGTGTCCTACCCGGTCGGGCACCTGACGACGATGTACTTCATCGGGGTGCGGCCGGGCGACGTCCACCTCAACATCAGCTCGCCCGGCTGGGCCAAGCACGCCTGGAGCTGCTTCTTCGCGCCCTGGAACGCCGAGGCGACGGTGTTCGTGCACAACTACTCCCGCTTCGACGCCGCCGCCCTGCTCGGGCAGATCCGCCGGGCCGGGGTCACCACGTTCTGCGCGCCGCCCACGGTCTGGCGCATGCTCATCCAGGCCGACCTCGGGGACGGGCCGGGCAGCCTGCGTGAGGTGGTCGCCGCGGGGGAGCCGCTGAACCCCGAGGTCATCGCCCAGGTGGAGCGGGCGTGGGGGCTGACGGTCCGGGACGGGTACGGCCAGACCGAGACGACCGCGCTGATCGCCAACACGCCCGGCGCGCCGGTGAAGGCCGGCTCGATGGGCCGCCCCCTTCCCGGCGTCCCGGTCGTCCTCGTCGACCCGGTGACCGGCCGGCCGGCGGACGAGGGCGAGATCTGCCTCGATCTCGCCGCCCGCCCGGTCAACCTGATGACCGGATACCTGGACGGTGCGGAGGGGGCCATGTCCGAGGGCCTCTACCACACCGGCGACGTCGCGGTCAGGGACGCCGACGGCTCGATCACCTTCGTGGGCCGCACCGACGACGTGTTCAAGGCGTCCGACTACAAGATCTCGCCGTTCGAGCTGGAGAGCGTGCTCATCGAGCACCCCGCCGTCGCGGAGGCGGCGGTCGTGCCCGCCCCCGACCCGATCCGCCTCGCCGTGCCCAAGGCGTACGTGGTGCCGGCCGCGGGCTGGGAGCCGAACCGGGAGACCGCCGGGGCCATCCTGCGGCACGCCCGTGAAAGGCTCGCGCCCTACCAGCGGGTGCGCCGGCTGGAGTTCGCCGAGCTGCCCAAGACCATCTCGGGGAAGATCCGCCGGGTCGAGCTGCGGGCCAGGGAGAGCGACGCCGCGGAGGCCGGCACCGCTCTGTCCGGGGAGTGGCGCGACGACCAGTTCCCCGAGCTGCGGGCCTGACCCGGCCGTCACCGTTCGCCGTGCGCGAGGAGCCGGGTGACCGGCTCCTCGGTCAGGCCCACGACGCCGTCGAAGTCGGTCGAACGGCTGACGGCGGCCCAGCGCTCCGCCTCCGCCGCGCGGAGGCGGGAGGCCTGCTCGGTCATGCGCAGCGCGTCGGAGCCGAGCAGCAGCCGCAGCGGCGGCTCGTCCACGTCGACCAGCCCGGCGATCACCTTGGCCGCCCGCCGGGGGTCGCCCGGCTGGGCGCCGTCCACCTCGCGCCGGTAGGCGTTGACCCGGCCGACGGTCTGCTCGTAGTCGGGCCCCACGGGCGGGATGCGCATCGACGAGCCGCCCCAGTCCGTACGGAACCCGCCGGGCTCGACGATGACCACTGTGATCCCCAGCGGCCGGACCTCGCTGTTCAGCACCTCCGAGAACCCCTCGACGGCGAACTTGGCCGCCTGGTAGGCGCCGAGCCCCGGCGTGCCCCCGACCCGGCCGCCGACCGAGCCGATCTGCAGGATGTGCCCGGACCGCTGCGCCCGCAGCACCGGCAGCGCGGCCCTGGTCATGGTGACGACGCCGAACAGGTTGGTCTCGAACTGCGCCCGGAAGTCCTCGTCGGAGGTCTCCTCGATGGGCGAGGAGTTCGCGTACCCCGCGTTGTTCACCAGCACGTCCAGCGAGCCGAACTCCTCGACGGCCAGCCGTACGGCCCGTTGCGCCGCCGCGGCGTCGGTGACGTCCAGCGCGACGGCGCGTGCCCGGTCGCCGTGGGCTCGGACGAGATCGTCCAGTAGTTCCGGCCGTCGCGCGGTGGCCACGAGGCGGTCGCCGCGTTCGAGCACCTCCCGGGCCAGCGCGTGTCCCAGGCCCCGGGAGGCGCCGGTGATGAGCCATGTCCTCTGCATGATGTGTCTCCTTTGCCTGATGTTCAGCGGGCCGTACCCACCGGGACCGCCGGGACCCGCTCGGCCGCCTCGGCGGCGGGCGCCGTACGGCGGCGCGCCCCCGGGACCAGCAGCGCAACGGCGACGGTGGCCGCCAGGGTCACGGCCAGCACCAGGAAGCCGGTGGTGAAGCCCGACTCGTACGGCAGGCCGTCGGGCCGCAGGTGGCCGGTGAGGACGGCACTGATCACGGCGGTGCCGATGGAGCCGCCGATGGTGCGGATGTTGGTGTTCATTCCACCGGCGACGGCGGTCTGGCCGGCCGGCACGCTCTGCACGATCAGGTTGGTCATCGAGGCGTAGGCCAGGCCGAGACCGAGCCCGAACACGGCGGTCGCGGCGGCGAGCTGCCAGGGCCGGTCGTGCCAGAGGGCGATGCCGGCGCTCGACAGCGCGCCGAGCGCGCATCCCCACACGAGTTGGGCCTTGACCCCGGCGACGCGGGAGATCGGGCCGCTCACGGTGCCGGCGACGGCCATCGTGACGAGCATGGGCAGCATCAGCAGCCCGGCCCCGGTGACGCTCGATCCGAATCCGTAGCCCGTCACGGCCACAGGCATCTGCATGAACTGCGGCAGGAACGCGTACGAGGCGAACATGCCGGCGCCGAACAGCAGCGCCACCAGGTTGGTCGTCCACACGGCCGGAAGCCGCATCATGCGCATGTCGATCAGCGGGTCGCGGGAGCGCAGCTCGACCGCGATCCACGCCGCGAACAGCAGCGCGGCGCCCGCGAGCGGCGCGATGACGGCGGCCGAACCCCAGCCCCAGGCCGGCCCTTCGCTGAGCGGGACCAGCAGCGTCACCAGCCATCCGGACAGCAGCGCCGCGGCCGCCCAGTTGACCCGGCCGGGCGTGCGCACCGGCGACCGGGGAACGTTGCGGTAGGCCACGAGGGCGGTGGCGACCACGATGATCGCCGGGATCCAGAACAGCCAGCGCCAGCCGAGGGCGTCGACGATCGGGCCGGCGAGCACGATTCCGACGCCGCCGCCGACCGCGATGACGGCCGACAGGATGCCGACGATCGAGGGCACCCGGGTGGCGGGGAACTCGTCGCGCACGATCCCGAACGACACGGGGAACACGGCCCCGCCGAGGCCCTGGATGATCCGGCCGACGATCAGGACCCCGACGTTGGGGGCGACGGCGGCGACGAGGCAGCCGAGCGCGATGGCGCCCAGTGCGACGAGCAGCGTGCGGTCCTTGCCGATCATGTCGGCGATGCGGCCCATCAGCGGCGTGGCGACGGACGCGGACAGCAGCCAGGCGGTGAGCACCCAGGTCACCGTGCTCTGCCCGGTGTGCAGGTCGTGCTGGATGGTGGACAGCACGGGACTGACCAGGGACTGCAGCATGGAGAACGCGGCCGTGGCGGCTGCCAGCGCGAGGAAGGTCAGCCGTTGCGGCGAGGTGGTGCGTGACATCGAGATCCTTCGAGAGGAGGAACCGGCCCGGCGAGGCGCGCCGGTGACGCCGCCCCGGCAACGGGGACGGCGTGCGACAAGAACGACGATCAGGGGGGGCGTCGCGGGAGATGACGCGAACGCGAATGTCCGCCTGCTAAAGTCGAGGCATGCCTCCACATTAGCGGAGGGGTGCCTCCACTTCAACCTCGGGAGGAAGACCGGTGACGGAGAAGGCGGCCGAGGGCCCCCGGACGCGGGTGCGGCGTCCCCAGCGCGCCGACGCGCGGCGCAACTTCGACGCGCTGCTCTCCGCCGCGCGGGAGGCGTTCGCCGAGCACGGCACGGGTGCCTCGCTGGAGGACGTCGCCCGGCGCGCCGGTGTGGGCATCGGCACGCTCTACCGCAACTTCCCCACGCGGCAGGACCTGTTCGACAGCGTCTACCTGGACGAGATCGACGAGCTGTGCGACGCCGCGAGGCAGGTGGCGGACCTGCCGCCGTGGGAGGCGCTGGCCGCCTGGCTGCGCCGGTTCGTGGACTACGTGGCCACCAAGCGGGCCATCTCCGAGGCGCTCAACCGCGACTCGGAGATGATGCGGTCGAGCAGGACCGCGATGTACGAGGCGGGGGGGCCGTTGTTCGACCGCGCGAGGGAGGCCGGGGAGGTCCGCGGCGACGTGACCTTCGACGACGTCCTGCGGATGATCTCCGGTATCACCGGGGGCGGGTTCGTCGACGACGAGCAGCGTGAGCGGGTGCTGGGCATGGCGCTCGACGGCCTCCGGGCCCGCCCGGCCTGAATTCCGCCGAGAACAAGAATGCCGGGCGGGGCCGTCGGCCCCGCCCGGCTGAGGTGCCCGGCGTGTTACTTGACGATCGGCGTCACCGCGATCTTGTCGATGATCGGGGCGTACTGCGATCGGAGCAGGATGTCGGGGAAGGTCTCGGAGATGTAGGTGGCGCCGTCGAAGTTCGGCAGCTCGCGTGAGGCGAAGGCGACGGTGTTGGCTCCCTTCTTGAGCTGGACGGGGATGGTCAGCTCCCAGAAGTTGTCGGCGTGGAAGGAGTGGGGGAACCAGGCCCGCCGCGGTGCGGCGCCGTTGACCGAGATCTCGGCGTGGCGGGCCAGCGGGTCGGGGTTGTAGTGGGACGCGGGGGACTGTTCGGGGTTGGAGTAGCGAACCGTCAGCGTGTACGTCCCGTTCTCGGGCGCGGTGACGTCGAAGGTGAGGGTGCCGGCGTCGCCGGGGGCGCCGCCGATGTCGGTGACGGCCTTGCCGCCGCTCGCCAGCGGGTAGGCGGCCACCTTGGCGGCGCCGGCGACGTGGGCCGACTCGGCCTCGTACCAGGCCGGCGTGAGCGCGCCCTCGGTCTTCTCGACCGTAAGCCGGTCCAACCGCACCCTGCCCGTCCGCGCGGTGTAGGTGATCTTGTTGACGCCGCCGGACAGGAACGCCTTGATCTGGGAGGACCCGGACGGCTCGGCGATGTCCTGCCCGTTGACGGTCAGCGTGCCCTTGCCGCCGCCGCGCAGGTCGACACCTAGCGTGGACTCGCCGTCGCCGGGCGAGTAGACCCAGAACGTCGCCGCCTGCCCCTTGCGCAGGTCGGCCACACCGGAGCCGGACACCTTCTTCTCGCCGTAGGCGGTGCGTCCTCCGTCGAGCGTGGCGTACTCGGCCTCGTAGACGGACTCGCTCGCGGCCGGGTTGGCGAGGGTCAGGTCGATCTTGTCGATGATCGCGTCCCCCTTGGTGGCGCGGGTGCCGTCGAGGCTCCTGGCGGCCAGGGTGATCGTGTGGTCCCCCTTCGACAGCGTGACCTTCGTGTCGGTGTGGTCCCAGACCACCCACTTGTAGCCCAGCGGAAGGTGGAGCTCCCGCTCGTCCTTGCCGTCGACGCGGAGGAAGACGTTGGTCGGGCCCTGCTCCTGAACCGCGCCGTAGGTGTTCAGCGAGTTCGCGAAGACCGACAGGTCGTACGTGCCGTCCTGCGGGACCGACACCGGGAAGTTCAGCGTGACGTCGGAGCCGGTGCGCAGCCCGCCGACGTCGTAGCCGCCGGAGGTGTAGAACTTGCCGACGTCGGACGGAGTCCCCTCGGGGCCGTTGCGGCTGTACCCCGTGCCGGTGTGGCCGGCGTTCTCCGCCTCGTACGTGGCCTGCCAGAGCGTGGTCGCCGGAGTGCCGGAGGAGGCGTGGCCGCCGGGGGTGAGGATGATCTGGTAGGCCGACGACTCCTTCAGGGCGGGCAGCGCGGACCCGAACTCGAAGGTCACCGCGCCGTCCGTCACCTTCTGGTTCAGCTCGGCGACGACCCGGGGCTGCGCGGAGTCGCCGACCTGGCCGGTCCAGGGGATCTCCTGGATCAGGGCGTGCACCGTGCCCCCGAACAGCGCGGTGTCGACGTTGGCGAAGTGGACGCCGACGAGACCGGACGCTCCGCCGAACAGCGCGCGGGCCTGCGCCTTGGCCTTGTCGAGCGTCGCGACGCCCTGCAGGGTGTAGCTGACGTTCGGCCGGGGCGGGGTGGCCTTGACCGTGTCGCCGGTCATCTGGCCGTAGGCGTGGAGCAGCCACCACTGGCCGTTGCCGCGATTGGCCTGGACGGCCGAGTCGGACAGGTTGCCGTCGATGTTCCAGTAGGCGATGTCGGCGTCGACCTTCGACTCCTCGATGGCCGAGGCCCACTGGACCATCTGGCCGGGCACCGACGTGTGGTAGTTGAAGGCGTACTCGTCGAGGTTGATCGGGAGCTGCCTGCCCTCGTACGGGGTGCCCGCGAAGATGGCCCGCTCCCACTGGCGGTACTTCGCCACGTTGGTGCGGATGCGGGCCGGGTCGCCCAGCTCGTGCCAGGTCATGACCTCGGGGACCGTCCCCGCCTGCACGGCGTGCCGCAGGAAGCCCTGCACCTGGTCGTACAGGACGCTGGTGTTGGGGCCGGCGATCCTGGCCTTCGGAAGCTTGCCCTTGATCAGCGCGTTGACCTCGTCCCACGCCTTGAAGTAGTACTGGGGGTCGCTCAACCAGCTGATCTTGTTGTAGCTCCACGTGCCGGTGCCGAACATGTTGCCCTCGGGCTCGTTGAACGGCACGAAGACGATGTGGTCCTGATATTTGGGGTCGAGCGTGCGGACCTGGTCGACCTGCTTGGCGATCTTGGCTTTGAAGTCGTCCAGCCTGGCCTGGGGCGTGGTGCCGGGCCACTCGTAGGGGAAGCCCCGGTAGATGTCGGTCATGTAGATGTACACGTCGCCGCCGGTGCTGTCGGCGAGCGGCTTCACCACCTCCAGCGCGTCCGCGCCCGGGTGCTGCGGGCCGTCCTGGGCCTTCGTCGCGACCGTGCGCAGCCGCATGCCCTCAAGGAGGTTGGAGGTCGGCACGCCCTCGCCGTACACGCCGTACAGAGTGCCCGACGCGCCGCCGTGGAAGGCGCCGGTCTCGGTGCCGAGGTCGATGGTCAGGTCGTTGGCGACGACGTCGACCGTGGCCTCGACCGCGGTCCCGTAGGCGGTGCCCTTGACCGTGACCCGGCCCGGCTTGGCGTACGCGGCCGGGTCGACCGCCTCCCAGACGACCGGAACGCCCCGGCGGATGCCGTCGGAGAACTGCGCGTTGACGGTCGCGGGCAGTGCCGGTGCGATGCCCGGGTAGGTGGTGATCGCGAAGGAGGCCTGGTCGACCTTGGTGACAGTGGCCTTGTGGTCTCCGGCGAGCGCCGCGACCTGCTCGGCGTCCATCGCGGCGTCGTAGACGCGGAAGTCGTCCAGATCGCCGGCCAGGAACGGGTGCCCGCCCCAGAACGGCTTGCCGAGGAAGCCCGAGGTGGTGTTGCGGTCGGAGTGCATCACCGCGGCCAGGTCGATCTGGGCGGTGGTGCTGCCGATGGCCACGCCGTTCACGTAGTAGGTGAGGGTCTTGCCGTCGATCGTCGTGACGAGGTTGACCCACTGACCGGTGGGCAGCTTCTGCGCGCCCGGCACCCCCACCTCGGCGCTGCCGTTGACCGGTTTGATGGACGATCGCGTGGTGGCGTCGCCGGCGTAGGACGGGGTGACGAAGGTGGCGGTCGCGTTGTCCTTGCCGAGGTTGTAGACCCACTGGAAGTCGGCGCCGCCCGCCCACTTGAGCCACGTGGAGATGGTCATGGCGTGGCGGTCGCGGAACAGGCCGTTGGGGATCGTCACGAAGGGGGCGGTCGTCGAGCCGGTCGCCCCGCCGGGGAGTGACAGGGCCTGCGTGCCGTCGGGACCCACGGCGGTCTTGGCCGAGCCCGGGTTGGCCAGGGCCCCGTCGAGGCCGGAGGGGGAGCGGTCCTCGACGACGCCGCTCGACAGGTCGCCTTCGAAGTCGTAGTGGAGGACGAGTGCCGGTGCGGCGGCGCTGTCCGCCGGAAGGGCGTGCGCCGGCACGGCGGCGAGGGGGATCGCGGTCATCGCGAGGACGGAGGCGAGAACGGCATGAGGCGCGCGCCTGCGTGCTCGCCCGGACAAGGGTACGGCCATGCGCTGTCCCATTCGCGGGGGGCTGAGTGATGTAGGGGTCGGGGCCAGTCGAATCGGTTAAGCGAATCGATTCGACTGGACGATAAGCGCGCTGTCGCAAAGCGGTCAAGGTCCGGAAACCCTTCCGGCACGTCATCGTCATCTCGCTGACACGAGCCATCCGACCCGCCATCCGACTCGCTGTCCGGCAGGCGTCTCCGCAAATCGGGCCGCGTACCCCATTGACGCGCGCGCCGAGCCGGGCCTATCGTCGGCGAACCGATTCGCCGAATCGGTTCGACTCAGATCGGAAACAGGCGCGTAACGCCAGGAGGTCACGTCATGAGACCAGGGTCAAGCGGCCGGCGTGTGGCCGGGATGGGTGCGGCGGTCCTCGTGGCCGCCACCGGGCTGGCCGCCTGCTCGTCACAGCCCGACGGCGCCGGCGCCCCCTCGGCGGGCGCGGGCCAGTCCGCCGCTGGAGGCGGGACCTACACGATCTGGGACCCCTACCCCCAGTACGACAAGAGCTCCGACTGGGTGAAGCTGCTGGACACGTGCGGCACCCAGGCGGGAGTCACGGTCGAGCGGACCGGTTACGACACCACCGACCTGACCAACAAGGCGCTGCTGGCCGCACAGCAGGGCAACTCGCCGGACGTGCTGATCGTGGACAACCCGGTCGTCTCGACGCTGGCCGAGGCCGGCGTGCTGACGACGACAGAGGAGAACAAGCTCGACGTCACGTCGATCGCGCCGAACCTGCTCGCCGCGGGCCAGCTCGGCGGCAAGACGTACGGCATCCCGATCGGGGCCAACACCCTCGCCCTCTACTACAACAAGGAGGTGCTGAAGAAGGCCGGGGTGGACGCCGACTCGGTGAAGGACTGGGCGTCGCTGACCGCGGCGCTGGAGAAGGTGAAGGCGGCGGGCAAGAAGGGCATCACGTTCTCGGCGATCGGCACCGAGGAGGGCAGCTTCCAGTTCCTGCCCTGGTTCTGGGGCTCGGGCGCGAACCTCACGAAACTGGACTCACCCGAGGGTGTCGCATCGGTGGCACTGTGGGCCGACTGGCTCAAGAAGGGCTACGCGCCCAACTCGGTCATCAACAACACCCAGACCACGAGCTGGCAGGAGTTCGCGACCGGGGACTTCGCCTTCGGCGAGAACGGCACCTGGCAGCTCGCCAACGCCAAGAAGACCGGCTTCGACTACGGCATCATCCCGATTCCCGCCAAGGACGGCGGCACCGCTCCCGCCCCGACCGGCGGCGAGTTCGTGAGCATCCCGGTGCAGTCGGACACCGCACGCTACGCCACCTCCCAGAAGCTCGTCAGCTGCCTGACCAGCACCGACAACTCCCTGACCACCACGACCACGCTGTCGTACATCGCGCCGACGGAAGCGGTGCAGACCAAGCAGGTCGAGCAGAACGCCGAGCTGAAGGTGTGGGTGGAGGCGGTCAAGGCGGCCAAGGGCCGCACCAGCGACAACCTCGGCACCAAGTACCCGAAGATCTCCGAGCCGATGTGGGGCGCCGTGCAGGCCGCGCTGAGTGGTTCCACGGCACCGCAGGAGGCGATGGCGGCGGCGCAGTCGACGGCGGCGAGCGCGACCCAGTAATGAGCATGAGCCGAGCGACGAGAACGCCGGCGCGCACCCGATCGGGGCAGTGGGCGGCGTGGGCGTTCCTCGCCCCCGTCGTCCTCTACCTGCTGATCTTCTACGCCTACCCGCTGTATCGCAACGTCGAGCTGAGCCTCCGCAACTACACGGTGCGCTCGTTCGTGCAGGGGGACGCGCCGTTCGCCGGATTCGCCAACTACGCCAAGGTGTTCGCCGACGCCACCTTCGCCCCGGCGCTGTGGCACACCATCGTGTTCACGGTGGTGTCGCTGGCCTTCCAGTTCACCATCGGGCTCGCGCTGGCGGTGTTCTTCAGCCGGAACTTCCGGCTGTCGGCGACGCTGCGGGCGCTGTTCCTGGTGCCGTGGCTGCTGCCGCTGATCGTGTCCGCGTCGACCTGGTCGTGGATGCTCAACAGCGAATCCGGCGTGGTCAACGCCGCCCTGAGCTGGGTCGGCGCCGGTCCGGTCAACTGGCTGACGTCGCCGGACTGGTCGCTGTGGTCGGTGATCATCGCCAACATCTGGATCGGGATCCCGTTCAACCTGGTCGTGCTCTACAGCGGACTGCAGGCGATCCCCTCGGCGGTGTACGAGGCGGCGGCGCTCGACGGGGCCGGCCCCTGGCAGCGGTTCTGGCGGGTGACGTTCCCGCTGCTGCGGCCGGTCTCGGCGATCACGCTGCTGCTCGGGCTGGTCTACACGCTGAAGGTGTTCGACATCATCTGGATCATGACGAAGGGCGGCCCGAGCGACGCGTCCACGACGCTGGCCACCTGGTCCTACCGGCTGGGCTTCGGCAACCTGCTGCCCTCCTTCGGCCCGGGCGCGGCGGTGGGCAACCTGCTGATCGTGATGGCGCTGGTCTTCGGGCTCGTCTACATCCGCGTGCAGCGACGGCAGGCCGCGGCATGAGGCGGCTCAAGACCGCCGCCGGGCTGGCACTGACGGCCGTGATGCTGTTCCCGGTCTACTGGATGGTCAACGTCTCGTTCACCCGCGACCAGGACATGCGCAAGTCGCCGCCGTACTGGTTCCCGGTCCACGGCACGCTGGACGGCTACCGGGCGGTGCTGGAGCAGCAGGGGCCCTACCTCGCCACCAGCCTCGTGGTGGGGCTGGGCACCGTGGCCCTGACGCTGGTGATCGCGGCGCCCGCGGCGTACTCGCTGGCCAAGCTGCGCCCGCGCGGCGGCGGCGTGCTGAGCTTCGTGCTGCTGATCGCGCAGATGATCCCCGGGATCATCATGGCGATGGGCTTCTACGCCATCTTCCTCACCACCGGCGTGCTCAACACCGTTCCCGGGCTGATCGTGGCCGACTCCACCCTCGCGGTGCCGTTCGCCGTGCTGATCCTCACCACGTTCATGTCCGGCATCCCCGAGGAACTGCTGCAGGCGGCCCGGGTGGACGGCGCCGGGGTGATGCGCACGTTCGTCTCGATCGTGCTGCCGGTCTCCCGCAATTCGGTCATCACGGTGTCGCTGTTCGCGTTCCTGTGGGCCTGGTCGGACTTCGTCTTCGCCTCCACGCTCGACCAGGGCGGCGCCCATCAGCCGATCACGCTGGGGATCTACCACTACATCGGCAACAACAACCAGGAGTGGAACGCCATCATGGCCACCGCCGTGGTCGCCTCCATCCCGGCCACCGTTCTGCTCATCGTCGCCCAGCGTTACGTCGCCGCAGGCGTCACCGCCGGCGCCGTCAAGGACTGAGCCTTTTTTCGAGAAGGGACCCCCTCTTCATGACCGTCGCCGCTTCAGGCCCGGTGTTCTCCCTGCGGGAAATCCCGTTCAGCTACCGCGGCTCCTGGTTCGGCTTCTCGCCGGTGGTCGCCCAGAACACCTACGCGCGGGACGTGCATCTGGTCTCCCACCAGACCGGCATGCATCCGATCCTGCGGCTGGCGCCGTCCGCCGAGAGCGATGTCACCGCCACGCCCCACCGGCTCACCTGGAGCGGCGCCGACGGCCGGATCGACCTCGCCTACGAGAACGCCGACACGGTGCGGCTGCGCGGCCGGGGCCTCGGACTGAGCCTCCTGGCCGCCGACCCCGTCCTGACCCCGTTCAGCGGCCCGTACTTCTACCAGGATCCGGTGGACGGATCGTTCGTCTTCACGGTCTACCAGACCGGACGCCGCTATCGGATCACGGTGCTCGCCGGGCAGGCCGAGGCGCGGGGCGCCCAGGCGCTCGGCGCCGCCGAGCGGGGCGTCGTCCTGAGCGGCGAATGGGAGATCGCCGTCGAGGAGTACGAGACCGCGCGCGCCCCCTACACGCGCACGGGCGCCTTCGAGGAGGTGGCCGAGGCGGCACGGGCCGAGTTCGACGCGTTCACGGCGGCGGTGGCGCCCTGGCGCAGCGACCGGACGCCCGCGGCCGAGCTGGCCGCCTACGTCCTGTGGTCGGCGACCGTGCGCCCGGCCGGGTTCGTCACCCGGCCCGCCGTGCTGATGTCCAAGCACTGGATGGACAAGGTGTGGAGCTGGGACCACTGCTTCAACGCCCTCGCCCTCGCCGGCGGCCTGCCCGGCCTGGCGTGGGACCAGTTCCTGCTGCCCTTCGACCACCAGGACGCCGCGGGCGCGCTGCCCGACTCCGTCACCCACTCGGAGATCCTCTACAACTTCGTCAAGCCGCCCATCCACGGCTGGGCCCTGCGCCGCCTCCCGGAGGCGGCCGAGGCGGAGGAGGTCTACCGGCTGCTGGAACGCTGGACGACCTTCTGGCTCACGGCGCGGCGTGTCCCCGGCCGGGAACTGCCGCACTACCAGCACGGCAACGACAGCGGCTGGGACAACGCCACCAGCTTCGACCCCGAACGCGTCGTGGAGACCGCCGACCTGGCCGCGTTCCTCGTCCTGCAGATGCGCGAGCTGGCCCGCCGGGCCCCCGACCCGTCCGCGGCGGCCCACTGGTCCGGCGCCGCCGACCGGATGCGCGACGCGCTGCTCGCCGAACTGTGGACGGGGGACCGGTTCGTCGCCCGCGGAGCGCACACGGGGCACACCTGGTCGAGCTCCAGCCTGCTCGACCTCATGCCCATCGTGCTCGGCGACGAGCTTCCCGAGCCGGTGCACACGGCGCTCGCCGCACGCATCGCCGCGCATCTGACCGCCTTCGGGCCCGCCACCGAGCACCCCGAGTCCGAGCACTACCAGGACGACGGCTACTGGCGGGGACCGATCTGGGCCCCCTCGACCGTGCTCATCGAGGACGGCCTGCGCCGCGCCGGGCACACCGAGCTCGCCGACGAGATCAGCGCCCGGTTCCGCGCGCTGTGCGAGCGGTCCGGCTTCGCGGAGAACTTCGACGCGCGCACCGGCGAGGGGCTGCGCGACCGCGCCTACACCTGGACGGCCGGCGCCTATCTCATCCTCGCCGCCGCCCACGAACGGCGCGGCGAAGGGCGGGCACAGCCGGAGGAGTCTGCGGCCTCGTCGCGACCGCGGACCCCCGCGTAACGCCGGCCGTTCCCGCCCCGCCCGCCCGAGAGGATAGGTTGGCTCCCGATCATGAGGGGCGCGAATGGCCATGGGGGGTGCGGGACGTGGTGCCGTCCACGCTCGGCGGGCGTTACGAGCTGGAGGAGCTGATCGGCCAGGGCGGGATGGGCGAGGTCTGGCGGGGCCGGGACCTGCGGGCGCACCGCCCCGTGGCGGTGAAGATCCTTACGCCGCAGGTCGCCGGGGTCGCCTCGCGGGAACGTTTCGCCCGCGAGGCCAGGGCCGCCGCCCGCGTCGTCCACCCGAACGTGGTGACGGTGCTCGACGTGGGCGAGCAGGACGCGCGGCCCTACCTGGTGATGGAGCTGCTCACCGGCCGCAGCCTGGCCGCGGAGCTGCTCGACCGGGGCCGGTACGGCGTGGCGGAGGCGTGTCACCTCATGAGCCAGGCCGCCGCCGGCCTGGACGCCGCGCACCGCGCGGGAGTCGTGCACCGGGACGTCAAGCCCGCCAACCTGCACCTCACCGCGAGCGGCGTGCTCAAGGTGGTCGACTTCGGCGTCGCCCAGGTGGCGACCGAGGCGGCGCGGCTCACCATGGTGGGCACCGTCGTCGGCACCGCCGCCTATCTGGCTCCGGAGCAGATCGACGGCAGGGGCGGCGGGTCCGCCTGTGATCTGTACGCGCTGGGGTGCGTCTGCTACGAGCTGCTGTGCGGGCACCCGCCGTTCACCGGGTCGGCCCCTGAGCTGGTGTATCAGCACATCCACCAGGCCCCGGCGCCGCCCAGCCGGCACCGCCCCGACATCCCCGCCGAGCTGGAGCGCCTGATCATGGCGTTGCTGGCCAAGGACTCCGCCGCCCGGCCCGCCGACGCGGAGGTCGCCCGCCGGATTCTGGCGGCCGTCGCGCTTTCGGCCGGAAGGCCGACGTGGGAGGCGGGAGCACCCACTCCGCCCCCGTCGCCGGCGCCGTACGCGGGCGGCGCGCGTGCGGGCGACACGGCGCTGCTCGACACCCCGCTGCTCGACACCGCCCCGCCCGGCACCCTGCCGCCCGGCGTGCCCTCGGGGCGTAAGGCGGGGGTGTCGCCCGAGCGGCGCACGCTCATCCGGCTCGGCGCCGCGGTGGCGGGGCTCGCCGTGGTCACGATCGGGGTGGCGGCCCTGTCCGACGGCGGGGGGCAGGCGGAACCCGCGGCCGCGGCCCCGTCGCCCACCGCCACCCATGCCGGGACCTCACCCACCCCGGTGCCCCGGGTGACCGGGACGACCTCTCGCCCGTCCCCGAAGCCGTCCCCAAGGCCGTCTCCCACGCCGTCCGCGCGCCGCGTCTACCGGAGCTACCAGGAGTGGCTGGCCGCCTTCGACCGCGCCGTGCAGGAGCAGGAGAGGCGGGGCGGGATCGAGCCGAAGCTGGCCCGCGACGCCCACGAGACGATCAGGAAGACGGCCAGGGACATGTCCGGAGGCCACGGCAGAGGGAGAGACCGGGGCGGGGACAGGGGCGACAAGGCTGCCCGGCGCGTCGGCGACCTGCTGGTCAAGCTGCGGCAGGAGTACCGGGCCGGCAGGCTCGCCGACGGCCCGCTGACCGACTTCCTGAACGCCGGCGGCCTCAGCGTCCGGGGGAACGGCGACTGAGGTCCTCGACCGGCCCGAGGTCGCGGGTCCACGAGCCGAGCACGAGCAGGGTCTTGGTGCCGGTCACGTCGCCGGCGCGGCGCAGGCGGTCGATGACCTGCTGGAGGTGGCCGAGGTCGCGGACGCGGACGTGGATGAGCGCGTCCGGGTCGCCGGCGATGGTGAACACCTCCTGCACCTCCGGCACGTCCGTGGCGGTACGGACGATCTTGCCGACCGGGGTCGTGCCGGGGTAGCGCAGTTCGGTGAACGCCTCGATGCCCCAGCCGAGCTTGGCGTAGTCGATCCGCACGGTGAAGCCCGTGATGACGCCGATCTCGCGCAGGCGGTCGACCCGCCGCTTCACGGCGGCCACCGACAGGCCGATCTCGGCGGCCATCTCGGAGAAGGTCCTGCGCCCGTCCTCGCGCAGCAGACGCAGCAGCCGATGGTCGATGTCGTCGATCTCCGCCATGGGCTACTTCCTCTCCACCCGGTACGGCGCAAGAAACAGTAGCGCCTGAGGCGGACTCGTCCATATTTTTGCGTCTTGGCGGCCGGTTCTCGCGCGATGCTTGCGCGTACGCCCGGAGCGTTGGTGTGCTGTGGGTCACTTACCGACCTCAAGGAGGTTCGCGTGTCCCCGCCCGTGTCCACGCCTCCCGTCTCGCTCGACGACAAGTACGCGGCCGAGCGCGGCACCGTGCTGATCTCGGGCGTCCAGGCCCTCGTCCGGCTGACCCTGGAGCAGCGCCGCCTCGACGCCGCGCGCGGCCTGGACACCCGGGTCTTCGTCTCCGGATATCCCGGCTCGCCGCTGGGCGGGGTCGACCTGGAGATGGCCAGGGCCGCGCGGTTCCTTGAGGAGGCGGGCGTGGTGGCCCGGCCCGGCCTCAACGAGGAGCTCGCGGCCACGGCGGTCGCGGGCACCCAGCTTCTCGCCCAGGTGCCGGGCCGCAGGCACGAGGGGGTGACCGGGTTCTGGTACGGGAAGAACCCGGGCCTCGACCGGGCCGCCGACGCGATCCGGCACGGCAACCTCGCCGGCACCGCGCCGCTCGGCGGGGCGGTGGCCTGGATCGGCGACGACCCGGGCAGCAAGTCGTCGACGGTGCCCAGCTCCTGCGAGCCGATGTGCCAGAGCCTGTCGATGCCGCTGCTCGCCCCCGGCTCCGTGGCGGAGGTCGTCGAGCTCGGGCTGCACGCGGTGGCGCTGTCGCGGGCCACCGGCCTCTGGGCCGGCCTGAAGATCGTCGCCGACGTCGCCGACTCCTCCGCCACCGTCGACCTCGGAGCGCTGCGCGAGACGATCCGGACCGGCATCCCGGTGCCGGACCGCGCCGACCGCGGGGCGCCGCCCACCCTGGTCGGCCCGGCCTCGCTCGAGGCCGAGCACGACATGCTCACGCGCAGGCTCGGCCTGGCCCGCGAGTACGCCCGCGCGCACGGCCTCAACCGGGTCGCCCACGACGCGCCGCGCGCAACGACGGGCGTGCTCGCCTCCGGCACCTCCTACGCCGTCGTCCTGCGCGCCCTCGCCGACCTCGGCCTGGACGACGCCGCGATGGACCACCTCGGCCTGCGGCTCATCCGGCTCGCCATGCCGTTCCCGCTCGCCTACGACGATCTCGCCGCCATGACCGAGGGGCTCGGCCGGGTGCTCGTGGTGGAGGACAAGGTGCCGTTCCTGGAGGGGCACCTCAAGCAGGCGCTGTACGACACCGGTCGGCGTCCCGACGTCCTCGGCCGGGAACTGCTGACGTCGCGCGGCACGCTCGGCGCCGAGGACGTGGCCGGGGCGCTCGCCACCTGCCTCGGCCCGGACCGCCTGCCCCGCCACGTGGCGATCCTGGCGCCCGCCCCTGCCCGGCGCCGCATCATGCTCCCGCTGGTCGCCGCCCGCACGCCGTACTTCTGCTCGGGCTGCCCGCACAACGCCGCCACGCGCGCCTCCGATGACACCTTGGTCGGTGCGGGCATCGGCTGCCATGCCATGATCGCCTTGGACGGCAACGGACGCGGCAGGCAGGTCGGCATGACGCAGATGGGGGGCGAGGGCGCCCAGTGGTTCGGCCTGGCCCCCTTCACCTCCGACCGCCACTTCACCCAGAACCTCGGCGACGGCACCTTCCACCACTCCGGTTCCCTGGCCGTACGGGCCGCCGTCGCGGCCGGCGTCTCGATGACCTACAAGCTGCTCTACAACGACGCCGTGGCGATGACCGGCGGGCAGCGCGCCGAGGGCCGCCTCGACGTGCCGGCGCTGACGCGGTGGCTGGCCGCCGAGGGCGTGCGCCGGATCGTGGTGACGACGCCGGAGCCGGAGACCTACCGGGCCGTGCGGCTGGCCCCGATCGCGTCCGTACGGCACCGCGACGATCTCCCGGACGTGGAGAAGGAACTCGCCGCGATCGACGGGGTGACCGTGCTGATCCACGACGACCGCTGCGCGGCCGAGGAACGGCGGCTGCGTAAACGCGGCAAACTGCCCACGCCGAAGGCCAGGGTCGTGGTCAACGAGCGTGTGTGCGAGGGCTGCGGCGACTGCGGCGACGCCTCCACCTGCCTGTCCGTGCAGCCCGTGGAGACCGAGTTCGGCCGCAAGACCCGCATCCACCAGGCGTCGTGCAACTCCGACCTGAGCTGTCTCAAGGGCGACTGCCCGTCGTTCCTGCTCGTCGAGCCCCGCTCCAAGGTCTCGCGTGCCGTGCCCGAGCCGCCGGTGGCGCTGACCGAGCCGGCGCCGCGCTTCCCGGAGCGCTCGGTGCTGCTGCGGATGCCCGGCATCGGCGGCACGGGGGTGGTGACCGTCTCGCAGATCCTGCAGATGGCCGCCCATCTCGACGGCCTGCACGCCGCCGGGCTCGACCAGACCGGGCTGGCCCAGAAGGGCGGTCCCGTCGTCAGCGACGTGCGGATCTCCCCGCAGCCGATCACCGGCTCGGTCCGCGCCGCCCGCGGCACCGCCGACGTCCTCGTCTGCTTCGACGTGCTCGGCGCCGCCGCGGACGACACCCTCGCCGTCGCCGCGCCGGGGCGGACGGTCGCCGTCGTGAACACCGCGGTCGTGCCGACCGCCGCCATGGTCACCGGCCGCGCCGCCCTCTCCGGGCCCGGGGACGCGCTCGCCCGCATCGCGTCGGCCACTGCGTCGGCGGCCGGCCTCCACCTTGACGCAGGCGCGCTGTGCGAGGCGTTGTTCGGCGATCACATGCCCGCCAACCTCGTGCTCGTCGGCGCGGCCTACCAGCACGGCTGCATTCCGATCTCGGCGGACGCGATCGAGCGGGCCATCCGTCTCAATAAGGCGGCGGTGGAGCAGAACCTGGCGGCCTTCCGGTGGGGGCGGGCCGCCGTGATCGACCGCGAGGCCGTCTTCCGGGCCGCGATCCCCCAGCCGGAGACGGCGGCGCCGCCCGCGTCCGGCGGGCTGGAGGAGACCCTGGCCGTACGCGTCGCCGACCTGACCGGCTACCAGAACGCGGGCTACGCCCGCTCGTACGCGCTGGACGTGCGCCGGGTGGCCGCGCTGGCCGCCGAGCGGGCGGGGGAGGAGGCCGGCGTGCGCGTCGGGCTCGCGTACGCCCGGGGGCTGCACAAGCTCATGGCGTACAAGGACGAGTACGAGGTCGCCCGGCTGCACCTCGACCCGGCGGAACGGGCCCGGCGCGAGCGGGAGTTCGGCCCCGGCGCGGCCGTGTCGGTGCTGCTGCACCCGCCGGTGCTGCGGGCGATGGGCCTCAAACGGAAGATCAGGCTGCGCCGGTCCGCCGGCGTCGTGTTCCACGGGCTGCGGGCCGCCCGCGTGCTGCGCGGCACCGCGTTCGACGTGTTCGGGCACGCCGCCGTCCGCCGCGTGGAGCGTACGCTGGTCGTGGAGTACCGCGAGCTGGTGAGGCGCGCGCTCGACCGGCTGACCCCGGCGACCGCCGCGGTCGTCGCGGAGATCGCCGCCCTGCCGGACCTGATCCGGGGGTATGAGGACATCAAGCTCGCCCGTGTCGCGGAGTTCCGCGACCGCGCCGCCACCCTTCTCGCCGAGCTGGACGACCCCGTCCTCCAGGAGTCATCGTGACCGTCGACCGTCTGCTGCCCGGCCCGGACGCCCGGGACCTCATCGAGCTGACCCGTGAGATCGCCGACAAGGAACTCGCCCGCCGCGTCGACGAGCACGAACGCGCGGAGACCTACCCGGAGGGGCTGTTCGCCACGCTCGGCGCCGCCGGGCTCCTCGGCCTGCCCTACCCGGAGGAGTACGGCGGCGGCGGCCAGCCGTACGAGGTGTATCTCCAGGTGCTCGAGGAGCTGGCCGCGCGGTGGGCCGCGGTCGCGGTCGCGGTCAGCGTGCACACGCTGTCCTGCCTGCCCCTGGCGGTGTACGGCACGCCGGAGCAGCGGGAGCGCTGGCTGCCGGACATGCTCGCCGGGCGGCTGATCGGCGGCTACAGCCTGTCGGAGCCCCAGGCCGGGTCCGACGCCGCGGCTCTGACCTGCAAGGCCGAGAAGACGGAGGACGGCTACCGGATCACCGGCACCAAGGCCTGGATCACGCACGGCGGCCTGGCGGACTTCTACGCGCTGTTCGCCCGCACGGACTCCGGCCCGCGCGGCGTCTCCTGCTTCCTCGCCCCCGGCGCCGCCGACGGCCTGACCTTCGGCCGCCCCGAGGAGAAGATGGGCCTGCACGCCGTCCCCACCACGACCGCCCACTGGGACGGCGTGCTGATCAGTGCCGACCGCCTCATCGGCGCGGAGGGGCAGGGCCTGCCCATCGCCTTCGGCGCGCTCGACTCCGGCAGGCTCGGCATCGCCGCCTGCGCGGTCGGCCTCGCCCAGGCCGCGCTCGACGAGGCCGTGGCGTACGCCAAGGAGCGCGAGACGTTCGGCAAGAAGATCATCGATCACCAGGGGCTCGGGTTCCTCCTCGCCGACATGGCCGCGGGCGTGGACTGCGCCCGGGCGACCTACCTCGACGCGGCTCGCCGCCGCGACGCCGGCCTGCCGTACGGCAGGCAGGCCAGTGTCGCCAAGCTCGTCGCGACCGACACCGCGATGCGGGTCACCACCGACGCGGTCCAGGTCTTCGGCGGGTACGGCTACACGCGGGAGTTCCGCGTCGAGCGCTACATGCGCGAGGCGAAGATCATGCAGATCTTCGAGGGCACCAACCAGATCCAGCGCCTCGTCATCAGCCGCCACCTCGCCCGCTGAGATCTCTCCGGCGAAGTGCGGGAAGCCGCGTGCCCCTGCCGTTGTTCTTACCGATCACGGCGTACTGTTAAGTGCGTTATGTCCGCTTAATGGTGTTTTGGGGGAATTGTGGAGAAGCCTGTTCTGCAGATCGTCATCGCCAGCACGCGTCCCGGGCGGGTCGGGCTACCGGTCGCGGAGTGGTTCCGCGAGCGCGCGGCCGCCCAGGACGCCTTCGAGGTCGAGCTCGTCGACCTGGCGGAGGTGAACCTGCCGTTCATGGACGAGCCCAACCACCCCCGCCTCCGGCAGTACATCCACCAGCACACCAAGGAGTGGAGCGCGACCATCGAACGCGGCGACGCGTTCGTGTTCGTCACGCCGGAGTACAACTACGGCTTCAACGCCGTGCTGAAGAACGCCCTCGACTTCCTGCACCACGAGTGGCACTACAAGCCGGTCGGGTTCGTCAGCTACGGCGGCGTCTCCGCGGGCACCCGGGCCGTTCAGATGCTCAAGCAGGTCGTCACCACGCTCAAGATGGTGCCCGTGTTCGATGCGGTCTCCATCCCCTTCGTCACCCAGTTCCTCGATGGGGAGGGCCGGCTGCAGCCCAACGACGTGATGAACGCGGCGGCGGACACGATGCTGGCCGAGCTCGCCCGGCTCGCCCCCGCGCTGCGGCACCTGCGCCCCGCCGCCTGACGGTCACCCCGCAGTGAGCCGGTCTCGGGGTCCCGGCGCGTGAGGCAGTAGACGCCGCCCGCCGGGTCGCGCATGACCAGCCAGTGCGAGGCAGACCTGGTCGAGGCGGGCGAAGACGGGCGGCCGCCGTGTCGTCCCCTCTCCGGGGACGAGACAGAACGCCCTGCCCTCAGGGGAGCGCAGCACGGCCCAGTCGCCGTGGTCGGCGGCGACGGCGGCACCGAGCGCCACGGCCCGGGTCAGCGAGGCACGGACGTCGTCCACCTCCAGGTCGAGATGGGCGCCGCCCCCGTCGTCGCCCTGCCGCGGCGACAGGCGAGTGCCGGTGGCGGTCGTCCAGAACGCGGCGGCCTCCTCGAATCGGTCCCCGGGCCTGTCGATGAAGGCCAGCACGCGCCGCACCGTCATCACGGAGCCTCTTCGAACAGCGGGAGCAGCGCCGCCTCCAGGTCCGCCGGGGCGCGGTAGACGACCCCGGTCATGCCGAGCACTCTCGCCGCCTCGACGTTCTCGGCCCGGTCGTCCACGAACAGGCACCGCTCCGGCGGGGCGCCCGCGTGCCCGGCGGCGATCTCGAAGATCCGCGGGTCGGGCTTGGCCACCCCCACGTCGTAACTGCTCACGACGTGGTCGAAGGCGTCGTGCAGCTCCAGCTCGCGCAGGTGGGCGGCCAGTTCCGAGGTGGCGTTGCTGACGAGCACGACGGGGACGCGGGCCCGCGCCCGCGTGAGCAGTGCGAGCACCTCCTCGTCCGCCCAGGTGCGGGCGGCCAGCCAGTCGGCGGTCAGCGCGCTCGCCCGCGCGGCCGAGCCCACCAGCCCGGCGAGGACGGGAACGGCCGAGGCCAGCCACTCCTCGCGGGTCACCAGCCCGGTCAGGGCGGGGACCACCAGGGCCGACCGGCCGGTCACCCGCGCCACCGTGCCCGGCTCCACCCCGTACGCCCGTTCGATCTCGGCCTGCTCCTCGAAGTCCTGAAATTTCAGGACGCCGTCGAAATCGCACAGCACCGCGTCGAACGCTCTGGCCGCCATGGTCCGAGACTACGACGCGAGCGACTCGTACAGGGCGATGTGCCGTTCGGCGGCGGCCCGCCAGGTGTGCCGGACGGCGACCGCCCGGCCCGCCGTGCGCCTGCCGGGATCGTCGGCGGAGAGGGCGTCGGCGAGCTCGGCGGCGAGCCCGGCGGGGCTGACGGCGAAGCGCGCGGCCGAGCCGAAGACCTCACGCAGGACCGGCAGATCGCGCATCACCAGGGGGACGCCCGCCGCCAGGGCCTCCATCGCGGCGAGGCCGAAGCCCTCCTTCACCGACGGGAAGGCGAAGGCGGCGGCGCCCGCGACGAGCGGCGGCAGGTCCGCGTCGGCGACCGGCCCGAGGACCAGCGGCTCGGCGCCCAGCTCCGCCGCCCGCGCCTCCCACCGCGCGCGGTAGTCGCGGTAGTCGAAGAGCGTCTCGCCTCCGGCGATCACCAGACGGGCGTCCGGGCGCGCCTCCCGCAGCAGCGCGTACGCCTCCAGCAGGTCGAGCGAGCCCTTGCGCGGCTCGATGCCGCCGACCGTCAGCACGTACGTCCCGAACTGCCTGCGCCACATGTGGGCGGCGACGGGATCGGCGCACGCGAAGCGCTCGTAGGCGACGCCGTTGGGAATCACCGTCGCCGTGATGCCCCACCCGGCCGCGAGCTCGGCGGCCACCGCCTGCGACACGCAGACGTGCGCGTACGGCGTGACGATGGCCCGCTCGTGACAGGCGGCCAGCTCGGGCGTGGTGAAGTGGTCCACGTGGTGGACCGTCCGCACGCACCGGCCCGCCGCGTTGGCGCTGATGCAGTCCTGGGCGTGCACGACGTCGTACGACGCCGCCTCCGGGGTGAACGCCCCGCGCAGCACCGCGATCGACCGCAGCACCCGCGGGCCGACGCCCTCTCCGGGGATGTCGGAGAACGGCACGACGCGCAGCCGCACGGCCGGGTCGACCGGGCGGAAGAACCCCGTGTCGCCGCCCCGGCCGAGCGTCCACACCGTCACGTGCTGTCCCGCCGCGGCGAGCGCCTCGGCGAGGGCGAGGGTGTGCACGACCCCGCCGCGGGGCCTGGTCGAGTAGCTGAGCAGCGCTATTCTCACCCGCGTGCCTCCCGGTAGACGTCGGCCCTGCGCTCGTCGAGGTGATGGAGGATCCGCCGGGCGCGGTCGATCTCGGCGGCGACGTCGAGCTCGGCCACGGCCAGCCCGGCCTTCGACCAGGTGCGGGCGAGCACGTCGCCGCCCGGCCCGACGACCTTGGCCTGGCCCAGGAACCGCATGCCGCCCATCACCCCGGTCTGGTTGGAGGAGGCGAGCACGACCTGGTTCTCGGCGGCCCGCGCCTGGTCGTACAGGTCGAACAGCCGCGACTGCCGGTCCTGGGCCATCCGGGGCGCGCGGTTGGTGACGCTGGTGGGCCACGCCGACAGGCACGCCAGGATCTGCGCGCCGTCGAGCGCGAGGCTGCGGGCCGACTCGGGGAAGGTCTTGTCGTAGTCGATCAGCATGCCGATCCGCCCGGCCGGGGTGTCGAAGGCGTCGAAGCGGTCGCCCGGGCCGTAGGCCGCGGTCTCGCCCGCGGGCAGGTGCACCTTGCGGTGCAGGCCGAGCACCCCGTCGCCGCTGACGCACACGGCCGCGTTGTAGCGGACGTCGCCGCCGTCCTCGCAGAATCCGACGCACACCACCATCTCGGCGGCCAGCGCCGCCACCCGCGCGATCACCGGGTCGTCCGGTTTCAGCGCGGGCGGCAGCGCGTCGGGGTCCGGCCTGCGCAGGTCGGCGAGGTAGCCGCCGAGCGCGGCGTCGGGCAGCACGAGCAGCCGGGCCCCCGCGGCGCGGGCGTCGTCGATCAGTTTGGCGATGCGGGCCAGGTCGAAGGCGAGGTCACGGCCGAAGTGGGCGGCCGCCGCGGCGATCCGCAGAACGGTCACGCCGCGTGCCCTGCCGTTCCGTACGTCTCCGGCCTGCGGTCGCGCAGGTGGCCCATCGACCGGCGCGCGGTCTCCAGCGCCCGCGGCACGTCGATCTCGGTGACGGCCACGCCCGGCCCGACGCCCGTCGCCGCGACGATCTCGCCGCCGGGGTCCACGACCTTCGCGCTGCCCACGAAGCGCAGCGACCCGAACGTGCCCGCCTGGTTGGCCGACAGCCACACGATCTGGTTCTCCAGCGCCCGCGCCCGGTCGAACAGGTCGAAGCGCCGCTTCCAGCGGTCGCGCTCCAGGTCCGCCGCCGCGTTCGTCCGCGAGCCGGGCCAGGCCGACACGCACACGCCGATCTGCGCGCCGTCGAGGGCCAGCGCGCGGGCGGACTCGGGGAACGCCTTGTCGTAACAGATCATCATGCCGATCCTGCCGACGGGCGTGTCGAAGGCGCGGAAGCCGTCGCCCGAGGCGTAGCTGGCGTTCTCGCCGAGCGGCTGGTGCACCTTGCGGTGGTTGCCCAGCACGCCGTCGCCGCTGACGCACACCACGCTGTTGTAGCGGGCGTCGCCGCCGTCCTCGCAGTAGCCCGCGACCACGACCATGTCGCCGGCCAGCGCGGCCAGCCGCCGGATCTCGGGGCCGTCCACGGCGAGCGGGGGCGGCCCGGCGTCCGCGGCGTCGCCGTCCAGGCTGAGCAGGTAGCCGCCGAGGCACGCCTCGGGCAGCGCGAGGAGCCGTACGTCCGCGTTGCGCGCCTCCTTGACGAGGCGTTCGACGATCGCGAAGTCCTCGTCGAGGTCGCGGCCGAAACCGGCGGACACCGCCGCCATGCGCAGGGCGCTCACGCGGCCCCCAATCCGGTCACCGGGCCGCCGACGGCCTCCGTGACCTGTCCGTCGGGCCAGCGCAGCGACACGCCGCTGCCGGTGGTCAACTCCCCGCACACCGCCGAGGCGGCCGGCCCCGCCGGAGGCGCCGGCGCGCCCGGCTCGTCCGCCGTGAGCATCGCGAAGCCGGGAAAGCAGGTGAGCCAGTCGCCCATGGCGGCGGCGGCCGGACGCGGCACCGCGGCCACGTCCAGCACGGCCGCGCAGCCGCTCGCCTCGGCCAGCATGCCGAGCGTGCCGGCGATCCCCGCCATCGACACGTCCTTGGCGGCGGCGGGGCGGCCGGCCGCGACCGCGCCGAGCATCGCGCGCAGCTCGTCCGTACGCCGGGAGGTGGTCGAGTCCCATTGGCGGCCCCGGTAGCCGGCCCGCCAGCCGCCGCCGAGGTCCGCCGTGAGGCGCACCGCGTGGCCGGGGCGTCCGCCGCCGCCCGGCACGGGACGCGCGGCGCGGCCCAGCGCCGTCACCGACAGCGCGGCCGGCACCCCGAGCTGCGTGTGCCCGCCGAGCAGCGGCACCCCGTACGCGCGGGCGGCCCGGGCCAGGCCGTCGAGCACCCGGGCGGCGTGCGCGGCGTCGGGCGCGGCGAGCGCGTCGAGCAGCCCCGCCGGGGTGGCGCCCATCGCGGCCAGGTCGTTGAGGTTGACCAGGACCGAGCACCAGCCGGCCCACTCCGGGTCGCGCTCGACCATGGACGGCACGATCGCGTCGCAGGCCGCGACGACGTCGCCGCCGGGCACCGGCGCTCCGTCGTCGCCGACGAAACCCGGGCCGCCGAGGGCGTGCGGGGACTGCCCGGCGAGGGCGGCGAGCAGCGGCCCGAGCGCCGACTTGGCCGCCGCCGCGTG
This sequence comes from Microbispora rosea, assembly GCF_900156315.1. Taxonomy (GTDB): domain Bacteria; phylum Actinomycetota; class Actinomycetes; order Streptosporangiales; family Streptosporangiaceae; genus Microbispora; species Microbispora rosea. The sequence continues at coordinate 45,687 of NZ_FTNI01000005.1, forward strand.
GGCCGCGACCCGGCCGATCGGGTGACGCATCAGCACGTGCGGCGCGCCCGCCACCGTCACCGGCCCCACCCGGGTCCAGCCCAGGCGGCGGAAGAACGTCTCGGCCCTGACCTGCACGGTCGCCTCGAACCGCAGCACGCCCTCCGCCTCGGCGCGGGCGCACGCGGCCCGCACCAGGGCCGCGCCGATGCCGCCCGTGCCCCCGGAACCACGCGCGGCGACCAGCCGCCCGCCCGTCCACCAGCCGATGTCGGTGCCGTCGCCGGCCGGTCCGAGCCGCACGCCGCCGACGACCGTGCCCGCCGCGTCCCTGGCCACCAGCGTGACCGTGCGGGGATCGTCGTCCCTGTCGTCGAGGTCGTGCTTCTCGAACAAGCCCTGCTCCCGGACGAACGCGTCGTGCCGCAGCCGACGGTAGGCCCGGAGGGTAGTGGCGTCGGCCGCCTGCTCGATCCGCACTCCCGGGCGGCGCGCCAGCGTGCTGCGGTCACCGAGCAGCGCGAGGATGTCGGGCGCCGTGTCGCCGTCGAGGTGCATCGTCACCTCACCCGCCCGCCGCGCTCAGCACACCGCACGCCCCGCAGGCGGCGCAGCCCGCCCCCTGGTCCGCCCCGCGCATGCCGGCCGCGCGCAGCAGCGCCGCCACGCCCTCGGTGACGTACGTCAGCAGGCCCGCGCCGGGGGCGCCGATCCCGTCGCGGGCCGCGAGCGTGCCCCGCATCGGGCGGAACGGGACCACGAAGGGATAGACACCGCGCCGGATGAGGCGGCCCGCGCCCGCGATCAGCTCGTCGGGGTCCTCGCCCAGCCCCACCAGCAGGTACGTCGAGACGCGGTTGCGCCCGAACACCCGGACCGCCTCGTCCCAGGCGGCCTCGTACTCGGCGAGCGGCACCGACGACTTCCCCGGCATCCAGCGCCGCCGGACCTCCTCGTCCAGCGACTCCACGTGGATGCCGATCGCGGTGGCCCCGGCCTCGCGCAGCGCGCCGATCCAGGCCAGGTCGCCCGGCGGCTCGCACTGCACCTGGATCGGCAGGTGCGGCACGGCGTCCAGCACGGCGCGCACGCACCGCGCCAGGGTGCGCGCGCCGCGATCGGGCCCGGTGGTGGTGCCGGTGGTCATCACCATCTGCCGTACGCCGTCGAGCCGCACGGCCGCCTCCGCCACCTCGGCGAGCTGGGCGGGCGTCTTCGCGGCGACCGTCGCGCCCGACCGCAGCGACTCCTCGATGGTGCAGAAACGGCAGCGCTCGGCCTCGCCGTAACGAACGCACGTCTGCACGACGGTCGTGGCGAGCACGTCCGCGCCGTGCAGCCGGGCGATCTTCTCGTACGGCACGCCGTCGGCGGTGGTCAGGTCGTAGAACCTCGGCCGCCGCACGGGCACCAGGGAGACCCCGGTGTCCTGCTCGCCGAGCCAGACCGTGCCGTCGCGAACGGTGTAGGGGCTGCCGGGATCGATGGGCAGCGCCGCGCCGGCGCCGTCGACGAGGACGTGGCCGTCGCCGCTGGGCCCCGCGCCGTCCGGCCGCCGTACGGGCGTGTCGAAGGCCACGCCGCGCAGGGCCAGCTCGGCGCGGGTCATGATCCGCAGATCGACGGTCACGGCACTACAGCTGGTAGGTGGAGTTGATGATGGCGCCCTTGCGGGCGTAGTGGATCAGCGCGTCCTGCACGTCCAGCGGGTGGGTCGGGATCACGCCCTCGATGAGGTCCTCCTCGCGGGCGCCGTGCAGGGACAGGCCGAACCGGCAGCAGTAGACCTTCCCGCCCTCGGCGATGAACGTCTTGAGCTGGTTGTTGATGTTGTGCTCGCCCGGGAACGCCGAGTTGCCGGTCGTCGGGAAGCCGCGGGTGGCCAGGCAGTTCAGCGAGCCCGGGCCGTAGAAGTAGATGGCGGTCTCGAAGCCCTTGCGCAGCGCCCGGGTGGCCTGCAGCACGGCCACGAAGCTGACGGACGACTCGTGCGCGATGCCGTGGACGAGCGTGAAGTACGACTCGCCGTTCTCGGCCTTGTAGTCGGGGAACACCTTGGTCGTGCCGTAGATGCTGGAGCCCTCGGGCAGGGACGGGTGGGGGATCTCCTCGATGCTCTTCTTCTCGAGGTCGTTCATGTCGACGGACATGGTGTCTCTCCTTTGGCCGCAGGGGGGTGAGTGGGGGTCAGTCGTAGAGGGAGGCGAACGTGCGGCGGAAGACGAGCGCGCCCAGCTCGCCGTCCCCGGCCGCGGCGCGCATCCGGGCGTGCTCGCCCGCGAAGTCGCCCCACGGCTGGTCGCTGGCGAACAGCACGCGGTCGTGCCCGAGGCCGCGCCGCTCGATCTCCTTGGCCAGCCAGTACGGCGCGAAGCCGATGGCCCAGGACAGGTCGGTGTAGACGCGTTTGCCGGCCGCGATCCAGTCGAAGAACCGGGAGCCGGCCAGCTTGATGTGGCCGCTCATCCCGCCGCCGAAGTGCACGAGGTGCACCGGCACGCGGTCGGCGTACCACTCGACCAGGTGCCCGACCTCGTCGACGTCCGAGGCGGCGCCGGGCGAGGTGTGGACGTGGACGACCAGACCGTGTCGCTCGGCCGCCGCGAAGATCCGGTCGAGGCCGGGACGGCAGCCGGGGTCGGTGGGCCGCCCGCCGAGCAGGAAACTGAGCTTGAGCGCCCGCACGCCCCGCTCGCCCGCCAGGGCGAGGGCGCCGGCGGTGCGTTCCTCGTCGCGGGGCAGCGGCGAGACCCACAGCCCGGCGCGGATCCGGTCGTCGGCCTGCGCGGCCTCCAGGACGAGGTCGTTGAGCGCGAAGGCGACCGCCGGGTCGGGCACGCCGTAGTTGGGCAGCACCAGCGCGCGTTCCGTGCCCTCCGCGTCGAGGTCGGCGATCAGCTGCTTGACCGTGGCACGCGCCGTGACGTCGGGGTTCACCGCGGGGCCGCCGTAGAAGGGATGGGCGGGCAGCACGCCGATGTGGCGGTGGGCGTCGAAGATCATCGGAGTCACCCGACCGGCAACGCGGGTGAGAGTTCGGCGGGCGCGCCGGTCAGCGCGCCGCAGACGTCGGCCAGCCGCCGGGACGCCTCGATGTGCCCGGCCAGGAACTCGGCGTCCCGTCCCACCGCCTCGAACCGGCCTGAGCCCCAGGTGTGCTGCCAGGGCAGCCCGAGGAAGTAGAGCCCCGGACAATTCGTCACGCCGCGCCAGTGCATCGGATAGCCCCGGCCGTCGAAGGCGGGGATCTCGATCCAGCGGTGGTCGCGGGTGAACCCGGTCGCCCAGACGACCGAGGTGATCCCGGCGGCGGCCAGGTCGAGGGCGCGCACCGGCTCGCCCGGCTCCCAGACCGGCACGTAGCGGGGCTCGGCGGGGGCGCCGACGCCGCGCGCGGCGATGTACGCGTCGATGGCGTCCTTGATCCCCTCGGCCACCGCGTCGGCCCGGTCGAGGTTGTCCTTCAGGTCGGCGGCGAACTCCAGCGCCGTGCCGGTCACGCCGGTCAGCCGGCCGTACAGGCGCATCCCGTCGCGGGCGAAGGCCCGCAGGTCGATGTCGCGCCCGCCGTCGCGCCCGGTGACGTAGTGGTTGGCCCGCAGGCGTACGGCGTCCGCGTCGCCGAACTCGTCGATGCTCCTGGCGTAGTGGCCCATGTCGTGCAGCCACGCCACACAGTCCCTGCCCCGGTAGAAGCGGGCGACGCGGGGCGCGCTCCCGACGGCGAGGTGGACCCTCCGTCCGGCCAGATGCAGGTCCTCGGCGATCTGGCAGCCCGACTGCCCGGTGCCGATCACGAGGACCTCGCCCTCGGGAAGCCGCGCGGGACGGCGATACCGCGAGGAGTGGATCTGGGTGATCCCCGCGGGCAGCCGCTCGGCCAGCCGGGGGACGGCGGCCGCGTGGTAGGGGCCGGTGGCCACCACGACCTGGTCGGCCGTGAGGTCGCCGGCGGTGGTCGCGAGCTCGAACGTCCCGCTGGGGGCCCTCCGCAGGCGGGTGACGCGCACGCCCTCGGCGAGCGGGGGCCCGAAGGAGGCGGCGTAGTCCTCCAGATAGCGGACGATCTCCTCGCGGACCATGAAACCGTCGGGGTCGGGCCCCCGATAGGGGAAGCCCGGCAGGTCGCACTGCCAGTTGGGGGTGACCAGGCAGAAGGAGTCCCAGCGGCGCTCGCGCCACTCGTGACCGACCCGCCGCGCTTCGATGACGACATGCTCGATACCGCGCCGGCCCAGGCAGTGGCTGACCGACAGCCCCGCCTGGCCGCCGCCGACGACCGCGACCGGGTAATGGGCTCCGGCGATCCGCGGTGTGCTGGTCTCTGCCGCCGTTTCCATGACGGCCACTTCAGTCCGCCCCGATTACCGGACCACGGCATCCGGAATAAAAAGCCGTTACCGGTGCGTCACCCCGCGGTCCGTCAGGTGATGAGGCGGTGGCCGCCGGGGCTGAGGGAGTTCATGAAGAGCCGGTCGGCTCCGGGGAGGGAGGCAAGCCGAAGCAGCCAGTCGCGGGCCGTGATGCGCAGGCGGCTGGACGGCGCCATCCAGGGGAGGAAACGGCGTCCGAACGACTGCACGTCGGCGACGACCGGTCGCATGCGCGCCGCGTACCGGTCGAGGGCGGGGGACAGGTCGCCGGAGGAGGCCGCGCGCAGCTCGCCGGCGAGCACCCACGCGGCGGCCACCGCCAGGGACGCGCCGTGGCCCGCGAACAGGGAGACCGCCTGGCAGGCGTCGCCGAGCAGGACCACGCGGCCGCTGCTCCAACTGGGCGCCTCGACCTGTGTGACCTGGTCGTAGTACAGCTCCGGCGGCTGCGGGCAGCCGCCGAGCACCTCGGGCAGGATCCAGCCGAGCTGCCCGAAGTGCTCGCGCAGCGAGGCGGCCGGATCGGCGGGAACGGCGGGGTCGGGCTCGTGGCGCAGGAACAGCAGGGCGAGCCGGTTCTCGCCCACCGCGTAGGCCCCGGCCATCAGATGCGGCACGGTCAGCATCCGGTAGCGCGCGCCGACCCGCCGGCTGAGGTCCTCGTCCTCGACCACGTAAGCGGCGACGTGGTGGCCGAGATAGCGGACGAAGCGCTCCTCGGGGCCGAAGACCAGCTCCCTGACCCGCGAGTGCACGCCGTCGGCGCCGACCAGCAGGTCCGCCTCGTGCCGGGTGCCGTCGGTCAGTTCGACCTCGACGCCTTCGTCGTCCTGCCTGACGGCCGCGACCGTCGTGCCGTACCGCACCGGCGCGCGCACCTGCTCGGCGAGCACGCGGGCGAGGTCGCCCCGCAGCAGGCTGACCACCTCGGCGAAGCCCGCCTTGACGGCGAGCCGGCTGGTCTGCCGTCCGGAGCCGTCGACGTAACCGATCTCGTGGACGGGGTGACGGACCTCCTCCAGCCGGGGGCGCAGCCCCATCCGCCCGGCCGCCTCCAGTCCCGGGCCGTAGAAGTCGATCATGTATCCGCTCTCGCGGAACGCCGGGGCGCGCTCGACCATTTCGACGTCCCAGCCGGCGCGTTCCAGGTGCCAGGCCAGGGCCGTCCCGGCTATCCCGGCACCGCAGACGATCGCTTTCATGTCCCACTGCCCTCCTCGTGTCCGTCCGTACGCACCATCGCCCGCAGCGGTCCGGCCAGAGCGGTGAGGTCGAGGCCGGGGTCGAGCCCGCGGTGCAGCACGAGGCCGTCCACCGCCGCGACCAGGACCGCCGCGGTGGCCTCGGCGTCGCCGGCGTGGCCGCGATCACGTAGCCAGGAGGCGATCCGCGCGCGGGAATCGGCGACGATCTCGTGCAGCAGGTCGCGGAGCTCGGGCAGCCGGGCCGCCGCCAGGTACATCTCGACGATCAGCAGCGAGGCGGGGTCGGTTCCCGTGTAGCGGGACAGCTCGCCCAGCAGCCACTCGACGCCGGTCTCGGGGTCGGGCTGCTCCGCCAGCCGCCCGGCCAGCTCCTCCAGCATCGCGCGCGCGACCCCCGTCGAGGCCGCGATCAGCAGGTCGGGCAGCGACGCGAAGTGGTAGTGCACGACCCCGGGAGCGACCCCGGCCCGCTCGGCCACCATCCGCGTGCTGACTCCGCCCCAGCCGGCCTCGGCGATCAGGGCCGCCGCCGCGCCGAGCAGCCGCTGCCGTGTGGTCCTGCCCCGGTCCGCGGACGCCTCCGCCATCTCCCACGTGCTCCGTTCGGTTCTCGTACGACCGCCTTGTACGACTGACTTGGGCGACCGACTTGGACGTTTGCCCAAAACCATAGCACCGGACATGAGGTCGTCGTCGCGGGGGATGGGCGGATACATGGGAGACCCGGCCGCCGAGGGGAGTGACCGATCATGATGCCGAGGGCGCCGGCGGACGGCGTGCCGCCGTGATCGTCACGGTGGTTCTCGGCCTGGCGGCCGCGGCCCTCCTCGGCCTGGGCTGGGTCGCGCAGCAGCACGTCGCGTACACCGAACCGCTGGGCGAGATGCTGCATGTGCGCCTGCTGTTCGACCTGGCGCGCAAACCGGTGTGGCTGGCCGGGATCGCCGCGATGGTCGGCGGGCAGGTCCTCGGGGCCCTGGCCCTGCGGCGTGCCGACGTGGCGTCCGTGGAGCCGCTTCTCGCGACCAACCTCATCTTCGCCCTCGCCGCGGCGGCCCTGTTCTACCAGGAGCGCCTGGGCCCGACGGAGTGGCTGGGCGCGGTGCTGGTCAGCGGCGGCGTGGCCGCCTTCCTCGTGGCCGGCCGCCCCGAGGGCGGCGGGATACCGGCGTCGGGCTCCACGGTGTGGATCGCCGTGCTGATCGTGGCGGGCGTGGCCGCGGGCATGGTCGCCGTGGCGCTGCGGTCGTCCCTGCAGACCAAGGCGATGCTGCTCGCCGCCGCCGCGGGGGCGTTGTACGGCCTCCAGGACGCGCTGACCCGCGGGTCCCTGCTGACGCTCGCGCAGGGACCCGCGGCGCTGTTCACCTCCTGGGAGCCCTATCTGCTGCCCGTGATCGCCGCGACCGGCATCCTGCTCAACCAGAGCGCCTTCGACGCCGCGCCGCTGCGGATCTCGCTGCCCGCCACCACGGCGACCGAGCCGATCGTCGGCATCGTCCTGGGCGTCGCGATGTTCGACGAGCGCCTGCGCGTCGATCCCCCCGCTCTCGCGGGGGAGGTCGGCGGCCTGATGGCGCTCGTGGTGGGCATCGTCATCCTCGGCCGCTCGCCGTTCCTGGCGAAGTCGGAACAGGGGCAGCAGGCCCCTCGCGACCGCACCTGACCGGCGGGCCGTGTACGGCTACCGCATGCCCGCGGAGGTGCGTGCGGCGGCTGCGGAGCGCGCGGTGGTGCGGTTGTCCGGACCCGGCAGGTCGCGGCTGAAGGCGTAGACGGCCGCGGCGGTGGCGATCGCGCCGGTGTTCAGCGCGAGAGCCTTGTCGCTGATGTTGGCGAGGGTGTCGCAGGCCTGGTGGTAGCACGAGTCGTACGCCACCCCGGCGGTGCCGCCGAACATCGCCTGCTCCTCGGGCGTCTTGACGCCCTCGGCGCCGGTGAACGTCCCGCCGGACGGAATCCCGGCGTCGATGAAGGGCCCGTAGTCCGACCGTCCGTCGAAGTCGGTGCCGTTGTGACGCTGACGGAGGGTGTCGAAGTACTTCTCGAAGAGCTTCTCGATCTCGCCGGATCCCTCGGGGCCGGGGCCCGCGCCGGTGGCGTCGGAGTCGTCGCCGTCGTAGATCTTCAGGGCGTAGTTCGGAGAGGCGACCATGTCGAAGTTCAGATACAGCTTGATCTTCGCCAGGTCGGCGGGGGACAGGCTCGCGACGTAGTGCTCGGCGCCGAGCAGGCCCAGCTCCTCCGCGCTCCAGAAGGAGAAGCGCAGCCTGTTCCTCGTCGGGATCTTGCCGAGCGCGGTGGCGACCTCAAGGATCGCGGCGCTGCCCGAGCCGTTGTCGTTGATGCCGGGCCCGGCCGGCACGCTGTCCAGGTGCGCCCCGAGCTGCACCACCCTGTTCGCGTCGCCCCACCGGGAGTCGGCGATGACGTTGTGGGTCGTGCGGATCTCGCTGGTGGTGTCGGTCTTCACGCGCACCGTGGTTCCGGCGGCGGACAGTTCCTGGCCGGCCGCGAAGCTCACGCCCACGGCGGGGATGTGCACGGTGGGCTCGCCCAGCGTGCCCTGCAGGGTCTCGGTGCGCCCGGGCTGGCCCTCGTTCATGATGATCACCGCGGACGCGCCCGCGGCCTGCGCGTTCTCCGCCTTCACCTGGAAGTTGCAGGTGCCGCGCTGCACCAGCGCGACGGCGCCCGCGGGGAAGCCGGCGAAGTCGGCGGCCTCGCAGCCGGAGGTCGACGAGTTGGGCGTGGGCCCGGGAGGCAGCACGAGGTCCACGTTCGTGACGGCTCCCGTGACGTCTCCCGACCCGGAGTAGGTCATCGTGGCGAAGTCGCCGACGCTGCTGCCGTCCGGCGGCGTGGGCGCGTACGTCTTGGGAGAGGGCGCCGTCCGCTGCAGGACCGCGGTGGAGTTCTCCTGGAAGAACGGGAACTCGAACTCCTGCACGGTCACCGTGTAGCCGGCCTTCTTCAGCACGCCTGCGACGTAGTCGCGCGAGGCCGCGAAGCCGGGAGTGCCGGCGGCGCGCGTGCCGCCGTTGGCGTTCGCGATGTCCTGCAGCTTGCGCAGGTGCTTCTTCACCGCCGACGCGACCACCGTCTGCGCGATGGCGGCCGGGTCGGGATCGGCGTTCGCCGGCGCGGCCGGCAGGAGGGGAAGCACGAGGGCGGACGCCGCGGTGACGACGGCGGCGCGCATGCCGGGCGAGGCGCGCATTGGGCTCTCCTTTGGGACCAATGGACAGTGATCGGGAACCTAACCGGGTTTGACAGATCCGGAAAGACCCTGTTTTCTCACCCGCCGGGATATTGCGCGGGCGCGCCCCGCTCTAGTCAGAGGTCCGCTCGAAGGTCCGCGGAGGTCAGCGCTCGCTCGCCCAGTCGAGCAGCGTCTCGGCGGTGTCCCAACGGCGGTTGGCCACGTTCTCGCCGAGGATGATCCCGATCAGCCGGTGACCGCCCCGGTCGGCGGCGAACGCCAGGCAGAACCCGGCGGCGTTCGTGGAGCCGGTCTTCACGCCGATCGCGCCCGGCAGCCCGAGCATGTGGTTGGTGTTGTACCAGTCGTACCGGCCGTCCTCGGTCGAGTGCTCGCTGGTCGAGGTGACCTTCTTGAAGACCGGGTTCCGCAGCGCGATCTCCGCGAGCCTGGCCTGGTCGCGTGCCGTGGAGTAGCCGTCGCCGCGGGACGTCGGGAGCCCGTCGGCGTTCACGTACAGGGTGTCCTTCAATCCGAGCTGGCGTGCGGTGGCGTTCATCTTGTCCACGAAGCCGGGCACGCCGGGGCCGTACACGCGGGCCAGGGCGTGCGCCGCGTCCGCGCCCGAGGGGAGCAGCAGGGCATACAGCAGCTCGCGGACCGGCAGGGTGTCGCCGGGCTCGAGATCGGCCGTCGTGCCGTCGTTGTCCCAGGCGTACTCGAGGTCCTCACGCTTGACCGTGACCTCGTCGTCGAGCTTCGCGTCCCGCAGCACGACGTATGCGGTCATGATCTTGGTCAGGCTGGCGACCGGCAGGCGCTTGCCCGCGTTCTTGTCCAGCAGGTCCTGCCCGGTCGTGGCGTCCCACAGATAGACGGCCCGCCCGTGCACCTGCGGCGCGGAAGGGGCCTGCGCCAGGCCGGGAGAGGCCAGGGCGGGCGAGGCGACGACCGGCGCCCCCACTCCCGTAGCCAGGGCAAAGGCGGCCATGGAGACACCAAGAGAAAGCTTCCGAGCGAACATGCGAATCAGCGTGCCATGGCTATTCGGGCTTTTAAGGCTAAAGTTCGCAAAATATCAGTAAAGGGGCGAAACGCATGTGACTCACGGGGTTTCAGGTGGCTTCTCGGATAATTCGCGACTTGCCCCGCAAAGGCCGGTAGCGGATACGTATTCCTGCCGATGCGCGGGAGGGCGGCAGGTATCTAGCGTCGGGGACGCCGACGAGACCCCGAGGTGAGCCATGCGCGTGCTGACCGCGTTCCTGACCGCGTTCCTGCCCGTGTCCCTGTCCGCCCTTCTGACGACCTCCGCCCTCACCGTCCCGGCCACCGCCGCAGAGGCCGCGACCAAGCCCCCGCCGTCCCCCGTCGACGTCGTCTACCAGCGGGCCCACTTCGGCCCCGGCGTCCGGGAGGGCGTGAAGGCGGGCAACACCCTGTCCTTCGCCGCGCCCGTGGGCACGATCTCCTACACCGACGCACTCGGCACCAAGACCTGGGAGTACGCCCGGTGGACCGGCCGTGAGCAGCAGGTCGGGTTCGCCGCCACCGAGCTGGTCGCCTCCTGGAACGCCGACGTGCCCGCCGGCAGCTGGCTGCAGGTCGAGATGCGGGGCCGCCACGCCGCCGGGCAGACGAAGTGGTACGTGCTCGGCCGCTGGGCGTACGGCGACGAGGACATCCGCCGCACGTCGCTGTCCGGGCAGCGGGACGCCGACGGCACCGTCTCGGTCGACACGTTCGTGGCCGCGGCGGGCAAGGCGATCACCGCCTACCAGCTGCGCGTCACGCTCTACCGCGCGCCGGGCTCGGCCGTGCAGCCGGTCGTGCGCACGCTCGGCGCGATGGCCTCCGCGGTGCCCGACCGGGCGACCGTGCCGGTCAGCCCCGGCGGCGTCGCCTGGGGCGTCGAGCTTCCGGTGCCCCGCCGCTCGCAGAACGTCCACGAGGGCCACTACCCCGAGTGGGACGGCGGGGGAGAGGCGTGGTGCAGCCCGACCTCGACCACCATGGTCCTCGGCTACTGGGGGAAGTGGCCCAGCAAGCAGGACACCTCCTGGGTGGACCCCTCCGACCCCGACCCCGAGGTCGACTACGCCGCCAGGTACACCTACGACTACGCGTACGAGGGGGCGGGCAACTGGCCGTTCAACGCGGCCTACGCCGGACGGTACGGGCTTGAGGGGTTCGTCACCCGGCTCCGCTCGCTGACCGAGATGGAGCGGCTGATCCGGGCCGGGATCCCCGTCGTCACCTCGCAGTCGTTCAAGGCCGAGGAGCTGCCCGGTGCCGGATACAGCACCAACGGCCACCTCATGGTCATCGTCGGCTTCACCGCCAACGGTGACGTGATCGCCAACGATCCCGCCTCGCCGGATGACGACGCGGTGCGCCACGTCTACCCGCGGGCCAACTTCGAGAACGTCTGGCTGCGCAGCACCGGCAGCGGCGGGATCGTGTACGTCATCCACCCGAAGAACCACCCCCTGCCGCCCACCACTCCGGGACTCCCGGCGAACTGGTAGAGATCTCCCCGGGTCCCGCGGCGTACGACCGCGGGGCCCGGCCCTTCTGTAGTGAGTCAGGCCTATAGTCAGTCAGGTGACTGACTCGACGAGTGCCCGGGTGAGGGCCGCGAGCGCCAAGCGGCAGCGGCTCATGGCCGCGGCCGCGCAGGTGGTGCACCAGCAGGGCGCGGAGCGCACCACCATCGCCGACATCGCCCGCGCCGCCGACGTTCCGGTCGGCAACGTGTACTACTACTTCAAGACCAAGGACGAGCTCGTCGCCGCGGCGCTGGCCGAGCACTCCCGCCACCTGCGGGATCTCACCGAACGGCTGGAGCGGCTGCCGGACCCCCGGGAGCGGCTCAAGGGCCTCGTGGAGACCTGGGTCGGGCAGCGGGACCTCGCGGCCCGGTACGGCTGCCCGACCGGCACACTCGCCGCCGAGCTGGACAAACGTGACGAGGGTGGCCTGGACGCGGAGGCGGGCAAGGTCATCCGGCTGCTGCTCGAATGGGCCGAGCAGCAGTTCCGCGAGCTCGGCCTGCCGGAGCCCGACGGCCTCGCGCTGACCCTTGTGGGCGCCTACCAGGGGATGTCGCTGCTGGCGAACGCCCTGCGCGACCCCCAGATCATGACGCGCGAGGGAGCCCGGCTGATCGGCTGGCTCGACTCACTCGTCTGAGCCGGACGCGTGCTTCACGAGCAGCGTGGTCAGCGCCGCGGTCCGCGCGTCGTCCCACCCGTCCGGCGGGGCGATCCGCGCCCACGCCGCGATCACCTCGCCGTCGTAGTCGTGGCCGTGCCCCGGCGGCGCGTCGAGGGAGAAGACCAGGTCGGCGGTGATCTGCCAGAACGTCACGAACGGATACCACCGGATCCAGGGCAGCACGTCGTCGCCGCGCCGCTCCTCCAGCCAGTCGGGACGGGAGAGGACGAGCCGGGGCGCCCACCACACGATCGGGTCGGAGGGATGCTGGAGGTAGACGACCCGCGGCGCGTTCCAGGGTGAATCGGGCGCGTCCAGGTCGGAGGGGCGGTTGGCGAAGCGCACGGTCTCGCCGTTCCGGTAGACGGGCAGCGCCTCCCTGCTGCCCGGGTCGCGGCCGTCGACGAGCCGCCGCCACAGCGCGCTGCTGTCCGGCGGCCCGACGAACAGCGCGCCGTCGGTGCGCTCACGCAGGTCCCGGTCGCCGCCGAACGCCGACTCCGCGCCGAACGCACCCAGGCTCTCCCCGAAGACCAGCAGCTTGGGCCGGTGCCCGGCGGGCAGCGCCGACCAGCGGGCGTACACCTGGTCGAACAGCTCGCGCCCGGCCGCCCTGGCGCGTTCGCGGTCCACCAGGAACGACAGCCAGCTCGGCAGATAGGAGTACTGCATGGAGACCAGCGCGGTGTCTCCGCCGTACATGAACTCCAGGGCGGCGGCCGCCTGCGGGTCCACCCAGCCGGTGCCGGTCGTCGTGATCACGCAGAGCACCTTGCGGCCGAACGCGCCGGTCCGCTCCAGTTCCCGTACGGCCAGGGCGGCCCTCTGGCGTGTGGTCGCGGCGGAGTCGAGCCCCGCGTAGACCCGGATCGGAGAGACGGCGGGCCGCCCCGCGAAGCCGCTCAGCTCGCCTGCCGTCGGCGCGTGCGCGACGAACGCGCGGCCCTCCAAGCCGAGGGACGCCCAGGAGGCCAGCGAGGAGGGGCTGCCCGACAGCGTGGCGGCCGTCGGCGGGGTGATGCCGGGCGAGGTCTCGGTGTTGATCGCGGCGAAGCTGTGGTCGGCCCCCTTGAGCAGGGCCTCGGTGAGGATCCCGTCGGTCAGGAAGACGGCCAGCACGCCCACCCCGAGCCCCGCGGCGAACTGCGCGGCCGTCGCGGGGAACCACCGTCCGAGGAGGCGGCCCAGCGCCCGCGCCGCGATCCGCAGCGTCCGGGCGGCGGCCAGCAGGGCGAGGAACAGGGCCGCCGCGATCAGCGGGACGCCGAGATAGTTGAGCCGCTCCGGCGGGTTCATCCCCATCAGCGCGTAGATGTCCCGCTGCGCGCGTACACCCAGGACCAGCGAGGCCGCGCCGAGACCGCAGCCGAACGTCGCGACCAGCCGCCGGACCCGCCGTCTTCCCTTACGCTTCCATGCCGCGCGCCACTTCGCCGGGAGCCGGGCCGCGGCCGGGCGCACAAGTGCGCCGGCGAGCACTCCCACCAGATAGCCGGTGGCGGTGAGCACCCCGGCGATGATCCCCTGCAGCGTCCAAGGCCGGGGCAGCAGCGACGGCGTGAGAGACAGGGAGAAGAAAGCGGCGGCGAGGACCATTCCGGCCGTGCCCAGCGGCGCGTTGAGACGCAGCCGCTGTCTTTCCCCCATCAGGTCCCCGATCCATGCAGCGTCCGATGGCCTACGGAGCAGGCAGGCTATCAAGGTCACGAACGGGTCACGCCGCGGGTGGGGGACGTCCCGGTCACACCCCCGCCCAAGGCCGCCTCGGTCCCCAGCGCGGGAGCAGGGCCCTGGCGATGGCGACCTGCGCGGGGTCGAGCCCGACGACCTCGGTCAGCAGATCGAAGCGGCGCAGCACCGCGCGGGAGCGGGTCGATGGCGAGTCACGGTTCCCGTTCGGCGCTCATTGACTCTCCTGCGCAGTCAACCGTGGGTGAACGAAGGAGAGCCGGGGAGGAGCCCGATCATCGGGCAGGATCGGACAGAAGGCAGCAGGACGGGCTGTCTCTTCGTCCTCTTCTCAGGGGTGTGATGCGTTGCTACATTCCGAGCAAGAATCAATTTCAGTTTTTGGGGAGGTGCGATGACCGCTCTCCGTGCCGAGCGGGAGGCGACGGCGCCCGCTCGACGAGAGCCGCCGCCGTCGATGGTCGAACGGATGACGCTCATCATGGACGCGTTCCCCGGTCGCGCCACCCGTCTCACGCTCGAGGATGTGGTGCGCTGCACCCACCTCCCACGCTCGACGGCTCATCGCATCCTCGACCAGCTCGTACGGCTGAACTGGCTGGACCACACGCCGTTCGGCTACAGCCTGGGCAGGCGGGCGCTCCGGCTCGGCGGCCGGGACGGCAGCCACGACGAGATCCGGGAGGCCGCCGCGCCGCTGCTCCACAACCTGCAGATCAGGACCGGGATGGTCGTCCACCTCGCCGTGCTCGACGGCGCCGAGGTGTTCTACCTCGACAAGGTCGGCGGCCGGTTCGCCCTGTCGGTGCCGTCCCGTGTCGGCGGCCGGGCTCCGGCCCACTGCACCGCGCTCGGCAAGGCGATCCTCGCCTGGCTGGAGCCCGAGCAGGTCGAGGCGCTCATCGACGGGCACATCAGCCGTCTGACCAGCCGGACCATCGGCGACATCGGCACGTTGCACCAGGAGCTCAACCGCATCCGGCGGCGCCGCGGTCTCGCCTTCGAGCGGGGGGAGTGCTTCCCCCACATCTCCTGCGTCGCCGCGGCCGTTCGCGGCCACGAAGGGCCGGTGGCCGGCATCTCCCTGGTGGGCGACGCCCGCACGGCGCTGGAGAAGATGGCCCCGCTCGTGGTCGACGCCGCGCGGCAGGTCTCGCTCGCCCTCTTCCCCGACCTGGATTCCCAGCGCAGATCCCGGGCCGTCCACCGCGCGCCGGACCGCACCTGGTCCCCGGGAACCATGAACCCCCTGCTGGCCGTCGGCCAGAACGGCGACTGGCTCTGAGGGCACATTCGACCTGAACACGATCAGATCCGCAGCCGCCCGGGCCGGGGCCGCTCGTAGGTGAAGGTCCAGCGGTCGGTGCCGGTTTGGCGGCGGGTGTAGTGGTGGGGGTGCTGGTAGCGGTCGCGGTTGTGGAACTGGCAGGCGGGTCCGAGGAGTTTCAGGTCGGTGAGGCCGCCGGTGCTCCAGTTGTCGGCGTGGTCGATCTGGCACATGGTGGCGGGGAGTGGGCAGCCGTCGATCCAGCAGGTGGCGTAGCGGGCGAAGACGGCCCTGCGTTGGGCGGGGGTGGCCAGGCGGACCTTGCGGCCCATGTCGAGCACCTGCCCTTCGGCGTCCATGACCAGGCGCACGAGGGTGCTGGTGCGGGCGAGGCGGTGCACGCTGGTGACGGGCAGCATCTGCCCGGTCGCCAGCAACAGCCCCGGCACCGTCCCCAACGCCGTCCCGAACAGTGCCCCCGGCCCCGTCCCGCGTAGCCGCCCCAGCGGCTCCCCGGGCGGCGTCCCCGGTGACGCGCCCTGCCCCGTCCCCGGCGTCCCCGTCCCCGGGCTTCCCGCTGTTCCCGGTGCCTGCGTCGCACACGCGCACTGCGCTGCGCTGCCGCACCGGCACGCGCTCTGGCCGTCCGCCGCATCCTGCCGAGCCCGGCCCGGTTCCTCGCCACCTTGCTCCTCGCGGCCCCGGTCATGGCAGTACTGGCCACAGCGCACGTCGCTGAGGTCCTCACGCGTGCCCTGCTCATGTCGGCAGTCCCCCGCAGGCCGAGGCCCGGCGTGGGTGCGACGCGCGAAGACGTCCTCGGGAGGAGGATCCGGCTGTGCTGCCTGGGCAGACGCTGTGCCGGAAGCTGCTGTGTTCGAGGGCGCTGTGTCCGGGGGTGCTGTGTTCGAGGGCGCTGTGTTCGAAGGCCCACCACCGTCAGCAGGCCATGCTGACCCATGCCGCCAGACGTGAGGTGCCCCAGTCTCTGCCACAGCACGGTCGCAGTCATCGCCCTCTACAGGCGGGGTGTCGTCGCCCTCGGCAGAGGTGGCGCTCGCGGTGTCGCGAGGCTCGCACTCACCGGCCCGCCGCTCACCGGCCCGCCGCTCACCAGTCCCGCGCTCACGGGGTGCGCGCCTATCGGTCCCACGCTCAGAGGTTCCGTGCTCACCCGCCCCGCGATCGTCGGGCCCTGGCTGGCGGGGCTCCTCGTCGCGGGGACTGGTGGTGGCGCGGTCGGCGCTTCCGGCTCCGACGTCCGCGGCTCCATCGGCACCGGCATCGCTCCCCGCTTCGCCCCCGGTCTCGTCCTCGCCAGTGTCGAGCTCGTCCGGGTCGTCGGTGCTGCCCGCGTGACCGGGGTCGCCCATCGCGCCGGGAACGACGTCGTCGGCCTTGCTGGGGCCGTCGGTGCTTCCGGCGTGGTCGTGGTCCGCGGGGTGGTCGGTGGTGGTGGCGGGGTCGGGGGTGGCGGCCTCGCCCGGGGCAGAGTCGTCGGTGTCTACGGGGTTGGCGGGGTCGGAGTCGGCAGGGTGGGGGTCGCTGGTGTCGTCAGTGGCGGGGTCGGTGGCGGGGTCGGTGGGGAGGGATTCGGCGTTGACCAGGACGAGGAGTTCGGTGGCGATCTTCTGTTCGAGCAGGGCGATGAGGGCATCGGCCTGGCGCACGCTCAGCGGGCGGTCATCGCCTTCCGCGCGGGGTTTGGCGTAGGCGTCCAGCAGGGCCCGTAGCCGGGCTGCCGCTTCGCGGGGGAGGGAGAACTCCCCTTCCAAAAACAACAGGAATCGCCGCCCGTAGTCGGCCCGCTCGTCGTGGTCTTCTCCGTCGGGGTCCAGCACCGCCCGCAGGTAACGCCCGGCCTTGGCCACCTCCGCCGCGCCTGCCTTGCCCGCCAACTCCAGCAGGATCGGCTCGGCCACACCGGCATGCTCATCGGACAGGTTCGAGGTGGCGGTGCAGATGGCCTCCACCACCCCCGCCGCCAACTGACCGGCGGCGAACTTCTCCCGCACCCGGGGCAGACGCGCCAGCTCCACCGCCAACGTCAGCAGGCGGCTCGCGCCGCCGACGCTCATCCCGGCGGCGGTACGCAGCCAGCTGCGGGTGGAGGCATGCCCGTGCTGCTTGGCCCGCCCCGCACCATGCACCCGGCTCACCCGATCGGCCAGCGCGCAGGTGATCCGGTCCCGCGCGAACAGCAAATCCTCCGCCTCAGCAAGGCAGACATCCGCATCCTCGGGAAGCGGCGCCAACGCCAACCCCTGCGCCGACTCACGCAACGACCCCACCAGCACCCACGACGACCGAGCACGCGGACGACCGACTGCATCGGGGGTATCCGCGCCGTCGGCATCTGAACCCGGGCCGTCCGCGCTCCGGGCACCGGGCGCGCCGTCGCTCGTGTGCCGCGGCGGCTGGAGGTCGGCGATCGGAAAGTGCTCGCGGGCGGATGAGCCATCGGCAGACCACAACGGCGAGTCGGCGGTCAACCGGTCCCACCAGTCATCGGAACCATTCGAACGATGAAGGCGGTCAGGATGAGAGTCGAACAGATCCATCGCACATCCTTGAGAAATTCGAAAGTGTGTATGAATTCTCTCATCACGCCAGGTCGTCGAGCAACGCGACGAAGCGATTAGCTGGAGTTACAGGTGGGAGGAGATGGGCAGGTCAGGGCCTGGTTCTGGCGGTGCTGGTGCATGCATCCGGGTCGCTCGCGACGGCAAGGACGCGCCGGGTACGCGCAGGAAGGGGCAATCCTGCCAGCAGCAACTCCACTTATAGATGGCGCCGAGAGCGGTCAGCCGTGCGGTCGCGGCTTTGACGTCATCGTTATCGATGTCCGGGTGGGGTCGGGGCGCGCCGTCGATCGCCCTGTACGGCGACGGTGAGCTCGGGAATCGTGTCCTGCAGCGAGAGGGACTGTGCCTCCTCGAAATCAACCCGGCTGGTTAGGGCGTCGACCAGGGAAGGCTGCGGACTCGCCGGCGTCGCCCCGCGCACTCGGACAGCGGATCACCGGAAGGGGCCGCGGCAGGGGGAGGTCGGTGCTCACCCCCAGTGGTCGCCCCAGCCCCACAGATTGGGACCGAGGGCGGCGGCCTGGTCGTCCTGCTCCACTCCGAACCGGCCGCGGAAGAACAGCATCGGGCGCTGCTCGGTGACGACGGGTTCGAGCTCGCGGACGTGGCCGATGATCACATCATGGTCACCGGCGACATGCACGTCGCGCACGTCGCCGTGGACTCGCAGCAGCACCTTCCGCAACGCCGGAGTGCCCCATCGCGACAGGTCCCAGTCGAGTCCAGCGAACTTGTCGCCTCTGCTGGAGCCGAATCGGCCGCAGATGTCGATCTGATCCTCGCCGAGGACGTTCACGCAGAAGCGGCCCGACTTTCTGATCCGAGGCCAGGCGCGGCCCTTGTGGTCGGCGCAGAACAGGATCAGCGGCGGTTCGAGGGACACCGAGGCGAACGACTGGCAGGCGAAGCCCACCGGTTCCCCGTCGTCGAGGCCCGTGACCACGGTAACGCCGGTCGCGAACATGCCCAGCGCGCGCCGGAACTCGGCCGGCGTCGGCGGCGCCACCTCGGTGAACTCGGGGTCGGCGGGTGCAGCGGTCATGGACTCACCTCGCGTACGTGTCGGTGCCTCAGGTGACGAACTTACAAACCCCCTTACGGGCGGATCACACGGGGATCCCGGTCGACGGAAGCCGCGTACGGGCGGGGTTACGGTCCGAGCAGGTCACCTGCCGGCCCGCCCCGGCCTCGCTCATCGGGATGATCGTCCTGTTCGCGATATCTGTCCAGTCAGCGGCACCGAATTGCGGACGAGTGCGGACGTCGAGCGGGGCTGTCCTCCCCGGTGATGCGGCGGTGATGGGCGTGCACGAGCCCGGCTACGGCCACCTGCTCGACGTTATGGTGCTGTCGCGGGACGAGCCGCGACCGAGTACGTCGTGCCCGGCATCGAGCTGATCGACACGGGCCGGGCGTCGCCGTCCCGCTGCAGGTAAAGACGGGTTTTGTCCTGTTTACACCATTCTGGTGCTGTGTGTACCTTTAGGGCACACGGCATGGGTACCGGCCGACATTCTCCGTCGTATCCCTTGCCGTGTCGTTGCCCGGACCGCGCGGTGGTCGCGCGGCCGCCGAATCCGCGTCATGCGGAGCCGGGGACCCACTCTCTCGGGGTGAATCGGCGCGCAGGCCCCCAGATGCGCCCGTAGGGCACTTCCTGCCCGAACCCGTCAGCTAACCCGGTAGGCGGAATGGAAGCAAGGAGTCAACCCCGCCATGTCCATCCATCGGCTCTCCCTCGGGGGCCGGCCCTCCCGCCGGCGCCTGCGCTCCGCCCTCGCTGCGGCGACCCTCGCGGTCTCGGCCGCCACGGCCACCGTCACGGCGGCCGTCGCCCTGCCCGCCCCGGCGTACGCGAACCCGCACACGTACGGCCAGGACGTCTCCGGCTACGAGGCCGACCACGACTGGATGAACAGCCGCGCGCAGTTCGGGTTCATCAAGGCCACCGAGGGGACCGACTGGGTCGACTCGTCCTTCCCCCGGCACTGGCAGGAGCTGGCCAAGAAGGGCATCGTCCGCGGCGTCTACCACTACGGCCATCCCTCCAACGACCCCATCGCCGAGGCCGACCACTTCCTCAGCGTGGTGAACTCGCAGCCGCGCAAGCCCGGCGACATCCTGGTCCTCGACCTGGAGACCGCCGACGGCGAGTCCGTCGAGCAGGTCAACAGGTGGGCCAAGACCTGGCTGGAGTACGTGACGGCCAAGACCGGCACCAGGCCGATGTTCTACAGCGGCTGGAACTTCGCGAACAAGTACGGCCGCGGCCTCGGCCAGTACCCCCTGTGGGTGGCTCACTACAGCAAGGCACCGGGCGACATCACGCCGCCCGCCGACTGGAAGTCCTGGGCGATCCACCAGTACACCGACACGCCCATCGACCAGAACGTCTCCGCGCTGACGCCCGCCCAGCTGCGCGCGCTCGGCCGGCCGTAGCCGAACGGACCCCGGGGCGGGGCGTCCCCGCCCCGGGGCCCAGGCCGGTCGACCGGATCGGTCAGACCACCGCGCCGGAGCCGTCACGCCGCGCGGGCCTCGCACGCGGCGCGGCGGGAGCCGGCGGCGGCTGGCCGGACCGGCGCTCCAGCGCGATCGCCACCGGCCCGGCCACGAACGACGACGACAGCGTCCCCACGACGATGCCGATCAGCAGGGCGACGGCGAAGTCACGCAGCGAGTCGCCGCCGAACACCGCCAGCGCCGCCAGGATGAACAGCGCCCCGAGCCCGGTGTTCACCGTGCGCGGCACGGTCTGCAGGATCGCGGCGTTCACCACTCGGCCGAACGGCTCCCGGCGCCGCAGCGGCCACAGCTCGCGCACCCGGTCGAACAGTACGACCTTGTCGTTGACCGAGTAACCGATGATCGTCAGCATCGCGGCCAGGAACACCCCGTCGATCGGCTTGCCCAGCCAGGCGAACGTGCCGACGACGACGGCCGCGTCCACGAACAGGGCCGCCACGGCCGCCGTGCCGAACGTCCACCGGAACCGGAACGCCAGGTAGGCGAGCTGCGCGGCGAGCGCGACGGCGAGCGCGATGAGCGCGTTGCGGCGCAGTTCCTCACCCAGGCTCGGACCGATGAGCTCGTCGCGTTGCTTGGTGACCTCGCCCACGCTCCGGTCCAGCGCCTGCTCCACGCGCACCACGTCGTCGGCGCTGATCTGCCCGGTGCGCACCGAGATCGCGTCGTCCGACCTCTGGACGACGGCCGAGGGGAACCCGGCGTCCGCCACCGCCTGCCTCGCCGCCGCGACGTCGACCGGCCGGCTCGTGCCGAACTCCACGATCCGGCCTCCGGTGAACTCGACGCCGTAGTTCAGGCCGCGGGTGACCAGCCCCGCCCCCGCGAGCACGAGCAGCCCGGCCGCGACGGCGAGCCACAGCCGCCTGCCGCGCATCAGGTCCGGCCCGCGCCGGGTCAGCCAGGTCCTGACCCGGCCGATCGAGCCGATGCCGGACGCCCGCGGGCCGATCCTCGCGATCAGGGCGGCGGCGAGCACCCGGGTGATCAGCATCGCCGAGACCAGCGAGGCCAGCACGCCGATGGCCAGCGTCACGCCGAAGCCCTTCACCGGCCCCGAGGCCAGCCAGAACAGCAGCCCGGCGGCGAGCAGGGTAGTGATGTTGGAGTCGGCGATCGCGCTCCAGGCGTTCTTGAAGCCGCGTTCGAGAGCCGCCTTGAGACCCCGGCGGGGCGCCTCGCCGTACTCCTCCCTGGCCCGTTCGAAGACCAGCACGTTGGCGTCCACGGCCATGCCGATCGCCAGGACGAACCCGGCCAGGCCGGGCAGTGTGAGCGTGGCCCCCATGGCCACGAGCCCGGCGTACGAGATCAGGCCGTAGCAGGCGAGCGCGACCGCGGCCAGCACGCCCACCAGCCGGTAGACGACGCCGATGAACACCGCGGTCAGGATCACCCCGACGACGCCGGCCTTGGCGCTCGCGGCGATGGCGTCGGCGCCGAGGGTCGGGCCGACCGTGCGCTGCTCGACCAGATCCAGCGGCACCGGGAGCGAGCCGCCCTTGACCAGCACCGCGAGGTTCTGCGCCTCCTGGGCGGTGAACGACCCGGTGATCTGCGTGCTGCCGCCGGAGATCCCCGCCTCGCAGGCGATCGACTCGTCCACCTGCGGCGAGGAGATGATCTCGTTGTCGAGGACGATGGCGACGCGGCGCTTGTGGTCGCCGACCGGCGCGCAGGCCGCCGTCCCGGTCAGCTCCCGCCAGGGACCGGGCTCCTTGAAGTCGATCGTGACGAACCAGCCCGGCCCCATCTGGGGGTCGCTGCGCGCGGCGGCGTCGGTGACGCCCGCCCCGCTGAGCGCGACCGGCCCGAGCTTCAGCTTCTGGCCGCTCTCGTCGGCGACCGCGTCCCTGTCGCCGTCCTCGGCGGGACCGAGCACCGGATGGAAGTTGAGCTGGGCGGTCTTGCCGATGACCGCGGCGGCCTCGCGCGGGTCGAGCACGCCGGGCAGTTCGACGATGATCCGCTTCTCGCCGGAGCGGACCAGGGTGGGATCGACGACTCCGAGGGCGTCCGCCCGGCGCCGGAGCACGTCGAGGGCGCGGTCGGTGGCGTCGGCGTCCGCCTTGACCGTGGGTGAGTCCTTCGTCTCGAAGACGAGCTGGGTGCCGCCGCGCAGGTCGAGGCCGAGGCGCGGGGCCATGGTGAAAGCGAGCAGCAGTGAGGTCGCGATGACGGCGAGCGCCGCCACCGCACGCCACATGGGCGCACGGGACATGAAGCCTCCACAGGCGTACGAGTGGGAAAGGTCTCAGTACGCGGTGGAGGGAGGAGCGCGGGCCGTGGCGGCCCGGCGCGGGCACTGGGCGGGCGGGCCGTCGTGATGCGGCCCGGCCCGGGTGACCCGGGTGCCGCCGCGCGGCGCCGCCGGGTTGGGCAGCACGACCGGTCCGCCGGACGCGCCGGGGCCGCCCGCGCCCGCCTGGACCCGGGGCGGGTCGCCCTGAGCCGGCCGTGTGGCGTGCGCCGGAGGGCAGCGCACGCCGCCCGTCTCGACGGCCGGCCGGCCGGTGGCGAGGTGAGTGCCGGCGGTGTGGTGAATGCCGGTGACGCGATGTGGCGTCTGCAGTGTGCCCGCGGACGCGGGCACGCCGCCGGAGGTCAGGAAGATCGCGTGCAGCAGGAGCAGCAGCGCGGCGGTCAGCCTGCGTCGCGCCATCCTTCCCCCCCCTCCCGCGAAACCCGTGCCTTGCGGCCACCGTACCCAAGTAGAGGGGAACGGAGAACGCACCCGAGTGGACGGGAACGTTTCCGGAGATGCGGGTATGCACAACAAATGGCGGAAATCGGGCAGGGACCGATTGGGAGAAACGGGCAACGGGAAACGCGGATGACCGTTTCGCGAAGGTGGGTTATGGTCGGTCACATGGCGACCTCACGACGTGGCACGTGCGGGTCCACCGCCTTCACGTTGGTGGTGGGCCTGCTGATGCTTGCCCTCGCGCTGGTCGCCTCCACCCCCGCCTGGTACGGCGGGGATCCCGCTCAGCGTGCGCCGCAGGCCGCGGCCGAGGTGTGGACGCCGGGGGCGTGGACGCCGCAGTCGGCGACCCTGCCCACGGGCGCCGCAGGTCCCGAGCATCTGCCGTTCCCGTTCCGGCCGCGCAGCGTGGCGGCCGCGCCGGATGCTCCCGTCTCCGCGCCGGAGCCCGCCCGGCATCACGAGGACATCGTCCTCAGCCCGCAACAGACCGGGCATCGCACCGCCGGCTCGCGCAGCCCGCCACAGGCCCTCTGACGAGCTCGCTCGAAGCGCGCCTGACCCGCCTTACCGCCCCGGCGGCCGTGGCGCGCGCCGTCATGCGGCCGTCCTCCCAGCCCTGACCACCATCGCGCGCGGGCCATTCCCGCGTACTCGTTTCGCGCACCGGCACCGGTGCGCCGACGGCGCGCGTGCTCGCGCGCCACCTCATCCCTCACCTGGAGTGATGCCGCTTATGGCAGAGATCAGGTCGCCGCGCCTCCTCATGGAGGAGTGCCGGCGGTACACGACGCAGCTGTCCGAGCTGCGCATGCTGCTCGAGGAGCGGCTCCACGCCGCCCGCGCACGGCGGGCGCGTCTCGACGTCGCCGCGATCGAGGCGGCACTGGAGCGGATGGAGCGGGGCCTCTACGGCACCTGTATCCGATGCGAGGCGTTCCTGCCGCTCGACCGGCTCAGGGCCGCGCCGCAGGTGCAGCAGTGCGCCTCCTGCGCCGGCGAGACACGGTTGACGGCATGACGGCCCTGGCCCTCGACCTCGGCACCGCGCGGACCCGGCTGCTGCTGTCCGGCAGCACGGCGATCAAGGAGCGGCCCTCGTCGTTCGGCGAGCCGGGGACGCGCCGGTGGCCGGTGCGGCACGGCATGGTCGCCGACATGCCAAGTTGCGCCCGGCTGGTCCGCGCGGCGCTGAGCGACGCCGTGACCGGGCAACACCCGCCGCTGGAACGCGTGCTGCTCGGCGTGCCCGTCGCGGCCTCGCGACTCGACCGGCGAGCGGCGTACGCGGCGGTCAGCAGCGCCGCCCGCTGCCGGGTGACGATCGTCGAGGAGCCGCTGGCCGCGGCGGTCGGCTGCGGGGTGGACATCGCCGACCCGAGGCCCAGGATCCTGCTCGACGCGGGAGCGGGGATCGCCGAGGCCGTCGTCATCCGCGCCGGCGAGATCGCCGACGCGGGCGCCGTACAGGTCGACGTGGGCGACCTGGCCGGCTGTCCGGCGCACGCGCGGGAACGGGTCGTGGCGATGGTCGCCGACCTGATCGCGCGCATCCCCGCCGCCCTGCGGGCCACCGCCCGGCGGCAGGGCCTGCTGATCACCGGCGGCGGCGCCCGTGACCCGGAGCTGGCCCGCAAGCTCTGCGCGGAGCTGCGGATCACCGTCAGCCCCGCGCCCGATCCCGTCAACGCGACCGTCAGAGGGCTGGCCTGCCTGCTGCCCACGGTCGAGCACCGCACTTCCGGCACCTCTGCCATAGACGAATGCCATCGGACGAAAGGACCTCGACGATGACCACCAGTGACGAGTTCACCGCCATCAGCGAGCTGCAGACGCAGGCCATGCGTGCCGACCTGGAGGAGCAGCTCCACCGGCGCGAGGTGCAGCTGCGCGACCTGCGGGCCGCCGTCGACGGCGGCAACGACGACACCGCGAGACTCGCCCTGCTCGCCGACCTCGCCGCCACCGAGCGGGGGGTCGCCGAGCTGCGCAAGGCGCTGGAGCGGATCGAGGAGGGAAGCTACGGCCGGTGCGCCGACTGCACCGCGGTCATCCCGTTCGGGCGGCTGAAGATCCGGCCCATGGCCCGCTACTGCATCGCCTGCCAGCGGCGCCACGAGGCCCGCTGAGGCCGTCCCCGCCGGGGAGTTGTGCTCGATACAGCCGGGCGTACGCGCCTTCCGCCGTCAGCAGCTCGTCGTGCGTGCCCTGCTCGACGATCCGCCCCTCGTCCATCACGAGGATGAGGTCGGCGTTCCTGACGGTCGACAGGCGGTGGGCGATGACGAACCCCGTGCGCCCGGCCCGCAGCGAGGTCATGGCGCGCTGCACCAGCACCTCCGTGCGGGTGTCGAGCGCGCTGGTGGCCTCGTCGAGCACCAGGATGGGGGGATCGGCCAGGAACGCGCGGGCGATGGTGACGAGCTGCCGCTCGCCCGCGCTGAGCCCCTCGCCGTCGTCGTCGACCACCGTGTCGTACCCGTCGGGCAGCGTGCGCACGAGGTGGTCGACGCCGGTGGCCCTGGCCACCTCGACGATCCGGTCGCGCGGCACGTCGCCGGCGCCGTACGCGATGTTGTCGGCGATCGTGCCGTGCCGCAGCCAGGTGTCCTGGAGCACCATGCCGATCCTGGCGCGAAGCTCCCGCCTGGGCACCCGGGCGATGTCCACCCCGTCCACCGTGATCCGCCCGCCCGTGACGTCGTAGAAGCGCATGAGCAGGTTGATCAGCGTGGTCTTGCCCGCGCCCGTCGGGCCGACGATCGCGACGGTCTGCCCCGGCTCGGCGACCAGGGACAGGTTCTCGATGAGGGGGCGATCCGGTGTGTACCGGAACGAGACGTTCTCGAACGTCACCCGGCCGGTGGTCGCGGCCGGAAGGCGGACGGGGTCGCGGACCGGCTCCTCCTCGTCCTCGTCGAGCAGTTCGAAGATCCGCCCGGCCGAGGCGAGCACCGACTGCAGGAGGGTGGACATCGACGTGACCTGGTTCACCGGCTGCCCGAACTGCAGGCAGTACTGGATGAACGCCTGCACGTCGCCGACCGACAGCGCGCCCGCCGCGACCCGCAGGCCGCCGATCACCGCGACGAGCACGTAGTTGAGGTTCATGACGAGCGACATCGACGGGCCGATCAGGCTGGACAGCAGCTGCGCCCGGAACCCCGCGCGGAACACCGCGTCGTTGCGCTCGCCGAACTCCCGTACGGCCTGGCGCCGCCGGCCGAACACCCTGACCAGGGCGTGCCCGGTGTAGGTCTCCTCGATGTGGGCGTTGAGCCGGCCCGTGGCGGCGAACTGTTCCACGAACCTCGGCTGGGCCCGCCTGCCGACCGCCCTGGCCGCCACGACGGACAGCGGCACCATGACCAGCGAGACGAGGGCGAGCAGCGGCGAGGTCCACACCATCATCGCCAGCACGCCGACGAGAGTGATCAGCGCGGTGACCGCCACGCTGAGCACCTGCTGCAGCGTCTGGCCGACGTTGTCGACGTCGTTGGTGGCGCGGGAGAGCACATCGCCTCGCTGCCGTCCGTCGAAGTAGGCGAGCGGCAGCCGCGCGAGCTTGGCCTGGGTCCGCTCCCGCAGCCGGAAGACCAGCCGCTGCGCGACGGTCGCGGTCGTCCGCTGCTGCGCGAGGGAGAGGAGGAACGCGGCCAGATAGCAGGCGAGGGCGCCGAGCAGCACCCCGCCGATCGCGGCGAAGTCCACCCGGCGGTGCCCGGACACGGCCGACAGCACCAGGTCGGTGGCCGCGCCGAGCAGCCGGGGGACCGCCACGGTCAGGGCCACGGCCACGGCGGCGCAGCCGAGGGCGGCCACGGCGAGCGGGAATTCGGGGCGGGCCGTCTCCAGCAGACGCCGGACGGTTCCGTGCTTCGGGGCTGTCACGCGGCCACCTCCTGGCCTGTCTGGGAGAAGACGATCTCGCGGTACGCGAGGCACGAGGCCATCAGTTCCTCGTGGGTTCCCGACCCGGCGACGCGGCCCTCGTCGAGCACCACCACCCGGTCGGCGTGGCGGGCCGAGGAGATCCGCTGGGCGACCAGGACGACGGCGACGTCGCGGGTCTCCCGCGCCAGCGCGTCGGCGAGCGCCCGCTCGGTGACCGGGTCGAGAGCGGAGAACGGGTCGTCGAGCAGCAGCACCCGGGGACGGGCGACCAGCGCCCGCGCCACTGTCAGGCGCTGCCGCTGGCCGCCGGACAGCGAGGCGCCCCCCTGCCCGAGCGGTGTCTCCAGGCCCTCCGGCAGCGCCTCGACGAAGTCGCGCGCCTGCGCGACCTCCAGCGCGTGCCACAGCTCGGCGTCCGTCGCCTCGGGCCTGCCGTACCTGAGGTTGCCGGCGATGGTGCCGGAGAACAGGTACGGCCGCTGCGGCACCAGCGCGACGACGCCGGCCGGCTCCTCGGCGGGCAGCGACGCGACGTCCGTCCCGTCGAGGAGCACCCGCCCGGCGGTCGGGTCGAGCAGCCGGGCCACGAGGTTCAGCAGCGTCGTCTTGCCCGAGCCGGTGGAGCCGACGACCGCGACGGTCTCGCCGGGGCGGACGTGGAGATGCACGCCGCGCAGCACCGGTTCCTCGGCCCCCGGATAGCGCACGTGCGCGTCGCGGACCTCGACCTCTCCCTTCCACATCCGGTCGCTGGCGGCCGGCGGCGCGTCCGGTCGGGACCCGGTCTCCAGCACCTCGCGCATCCGGAGCGCGGAGACCCGGGCGCGCGGCGCGGCCAGGACGGTGAAGGTCGCGAGCAGGGCGGATCCCAGGATCACGGCCAGGTAGTTGAAGAACGCCACCAGCGAGCCGACCCGGGTGACGCCGTCGTCGACGAGGTGCCCGCCGTACCAGATGATCGCCACGCCGCACAGGTTGCCGATCAGCATCCCGGCGGGAAACATCACGGTCCCCAGCCGCGCGGCGCGTACGGCGAAGCCCAGCAGCGCGCCGTTGGCCTCGGCGAACCCGGCGCGTTCGCGGTCCTCGGCGGCGAACGCCCGGACGACCCTGACCCCGGCGATCTGCTCGCGCATCAGCCGGTTGACCTGGTCGACGCCGCGCTGCGTCGCATGCGCCAGCGGGGTGAGCCGGTGCAGGATCACCCACAGGACGGCCGACAGCGCGGGCAGCGCGACCAGCAGCAGCGTGGACAGGCGCAGGTCCTGCCGCAACGCCATGACCACCCCGCCGAGGAAGATCATCGGCGTGCCGGCCAGGCCGGTCAGCCCCATGAAGACCAGCGTCTGCACCTGCTGCACGTCGCCGACCGTGCGGGTGATCAGGGACGGGAGGCCGAAGCGGCCCACCTCCCGCGAGGAGAACGACTGGACCTTCGCGTAGACGTCGGCGCGCAGCTCGTGACCGACGGCGGCGGCGGTCCTGGCCGCGAGGACGCCCACCACGGCCGAGCACAGGACCTGTGCCAGGGTCCCGGCCACCATGAGGCCGCCCAGACGCAGGATCAGCCCGGTGTCGCCGCGCAGCACGCCGTCGTCGATGAGCGTGGCGTTGATCGTGGGCAGCAGGAGGGCGGCGAGCGCCTGCGCGATCTGGAGCACGGCGACCAGGGCGACGGCGCCGCGATGGGGACGCAGGGCGGAGCGGAGCAGGGAGCCCATCTCAGCCCCCGTACGGCCGCGCCGCCCGCGCCTCGCGCAGGGCCCGGCCGAACCAGACGAGCTCGTCGAGCATGACCTTGGCCGCGCCCTCCGGGCCCGCGGGGTCCTTCGGCCAGTTCCCCTCCGCGTCGAACAGCGTCCAGGGGCTCTGGAAGGCGACGGAGTCGCGGATCGTCACCGCGTGCAGCTCGGCGAAGACCAGCCGGAGCTGCTCGACGGCCCGCAGGCCGCTGGACATGCCGCCGTAGCAGACGAACCCGACGGGCTTGGCCGCCCACTCCCGGTGATAGCTGTCGATCATCAGTTTGAGCGCGGCGGGGAAGCTGCGGTTGTACTCCGGGGTCACCACGACGAAGGCGTCCGCCGCCTCCACCCGGGGCCGCAGCCCGACGGTCTCCTCCGGCTTCTCGCCGCCGAAATGCCCGCGCAGCCCGTCGGGGAGCCGGGTCTTGGCCAGGTCGATCACGTCGAGCGCCACGTCGTCGCGCCGCTCGGCCTGACCGGCGAACCAGTTCGCGACGAGGGGCGCGACCCTCCCCTCCCGCACGCTACCGATGATCATCCCCATTTTGAGCCGGTCTTCTCCGGACATCGTTCCTCCACGAGGTGAGTACGCCGTACGCAACGGGTACACCGTACGCGCTGATGCGTACGATGTACAAGTCCGAGTACGATGTACACGGCGAACCGGGAGGAGCACGACGATGGCCGGGAAGAAAGCGGACGACGCGCACGATGTGACCCACGAGTCCATCTGGCAGCGGATGGAGCGGCCCACCCGGCCTCCCCGTGCGGCGCTGACCCACGCGCAGATCGCCACGGCGGCAGTGGAGATCGCCGACGCCGAGGGGCTCGACGCGGTCTCGATGCGCCGCCTGGCCGAGCGGCTCGGGGTCGCCACCATGGGCCTCTACCGCTACGTGCGCGGCAAGGACGACGTGATCGAGCTGATGGTGGACGCGGTCTACGCCGAGGAGGCACGGGCCGGAGAGGGCGGCGACTGGCGGGAGGTCCTGCGCGTGTCCGCCCTGCGCCTGCGCGCCCTCACCCTGCGCCATCCCTGGCTGGTCGAGACCACGGCCCATTCCGGGCCGCTGACCCCCAACTTCGTCGCGCGCACCGACCGGCTCCTCGCGTCGCTGGACGGCCTCGGCCTCGACGCCGACACGGCGATGACCGTCATCGGCACGGTCACCGCGTTCGTCACCGGGGCGACCACCGCCCGGATCAGGATGGCCAGGCTGATGCGCAAGGAGGGCGCGGAGAAGATGGACGACCTTCGCACCCTCTACTCATCTCGGATGAGGTGGCTGCTGGACTCGGGCCGCTATCCCGCGTTCGAGCGCTACATCCGCGAGGGCGTCAGGAAGGACGACGACGACTGGCAGTTCGAGCTCGGGCTGGACAGCGTCCTCGACGGCATCGCCGCCCGGCTGCCGACGAGCGTGACACGGAGGACTCCCCGATGAGCAACGAGGTCCTGGACGCGGTTCGGGCGCTGCTGCCGAAGATCGCCGAACGGGCCCGGTCGACCGACGAGGATCGGCGGGTCCCGGCGGAGTCGATCAGGGAGCTGGTCCGGGCCGGGGTCTTCCGGATGCTGCAGCCCAAGAGGTACGGCGGTGCGGAGAGCGACCCGGTGAGCTTCTACGAGGTGATCCGGGAGATCTCCGCGGTGTGCGGGTCCACCGGATGGACCGCGGCCGTGCTCGGGGTGCACCCCTGGCAGCTCGCCCTGTTCGACGAGGCCGCCCAGGACGAGGTGTGGGGGAGCGACCCGGACGCGCTGATCTCCTCGTCGTACGCGCCCGTCGGGCGGCTCGTCCCCGCCGAGGGCGGCTACCGGCTGTCCGGCCGGTGGCGCTTCTCCTCCGGCTGCGAGCACGCGGTGTGGGCGATGGTGGGCGGCCTCGTCCTCGGCGACCAGGGCAGGCCGGTGGACGTCATGACCGTTCTGGTGCCCCGCTCCGACTACTCCATCGCGGACGTGTGGGACGTCATCGGGCTGCGCGGCACGGGCAGCAACGACATCATCGTCGAGGACGCCTTCGTGCCCGCGCACCGCGTGATGCGCAACCACGACATGGCACAGCTGCGCGGCCCCGGGCAGGAGGTGAACACCGGCCCGCTCTTCCGCATCCCGTTCGGCACCGTGTTCACCACCACGATCACCGCCCCGGTCATCGGGATGGCCGTCGGCTGCTACCGGTCGTACGTGACCGCGATGCGCGACCGAGTGCGGCTCAGCCTGGGCGGCGGCCGGTTCGCCGAGGACCAGTTCGCGCAGGTCGCGGTGGCCCGGGCGGCGTCGGAGATCGACGCGGCCATCCTGCAGACCGACCGCAACGTGTGGGAGACGTACGAGCACGCCGTGCGGGGCGAGGCGATCCCGGTGGAGCTGCGGCTGCGGGTGCGCAGGGACCAGGTGCGCGCCACGGAACGGGCGCTTGAGGCGATCGACATCCTGTTCAAGACCGCCGGGGGTAACTCCCTCAGCCGGGGCAACCCCATCGAGCGGGCCTGGCGCGACGCCCACGCGGGCAGCGTCCACGTCGCCAACGACGTCGAGCGCGCCCTCGCGATGTACGGCAAGGGCGAGTTCGGCCTGGCCGTCGAGGACAACCTGATCTGAGCCGCCGGAGACGACGGCGCCCGCTCGTCCCACTGACTCGTCCCGCTGAGTGGCATGGACCGTTGGCAGGCACCCCCGCACGGCTTTGTATCGTCGTTGCGACACACGAACGGTCAGGGGGAGACGTGCCGAGGATCGCCGAGGTCAGGGCGCCGGCGGAGCCGAGCTCGCCGGAGCAGCGGGCCCGGCACCTGCGCATCCTGCGCGCCGCCGCCAGGATGGGCGCGGAGAAGGGTCTCGAGCGCGTCCAGATGCACGAGGTGGCCAAGGAGGCCGGGGTCGCGATCGCCACGCTGTACCGGTATTTTCCCTCGAAGACCCACCTGTTCACCGCCGTGATGGCCGAGCAGGTCGACCGGTTCGAGGAGAGCCTCCCGCAGCCGAAGCCGGGCACCGCGCCCGAGGACGCCGTCGCCGACGTGCTCGTGCTGGCCAGCAGGCAGCTGCTGAGCCGCCCCGCGCTCGCCACCGCGATGCTGCAGTCGGCGAACTCCGCCAACGCCGCCGCCGTGGCCGGCACCGGCCGGATCGACAGGACGTTCCGGCAGATCGTCCTGCGCACGCTCGGCATCCGGGAGCCGACCGTCATGGACGTCACGCTGATCCGGCTGCTCATGCAGTGCTGGCATGGCGTGCTGCAGTCGAGCCTGAACGGCCTGTCGTCGGTCCCCGACACCGAAAGCGACATCCGGATCGCGTGCCGGCTGCTGCTCGCGCCCCGCTCCAACGCCTCAAGGAGGTGCGATGCCTGAGGCCGTCATCGTCGACGCGGTGCGCACGCCGGTCGGCAAGCGCTACGGCGTCCTGTCCGGGCTGCACCCCGCCGAGTTGCTCGGCGTCGTGCACCGGGGCCTGATCGAGCGCAGCGGCCTCGCCGCCGAGACGATCGAGCAGGTGATCGGCGGCTGCGTCACCCAGGCGGGGGAGCAGGCCAACAACGTCACCCGCCAGGCGTGGCTGCACGCCGGCCTGCCGTACGGCACGGCCTGCACGTCGATCGACTGCGCGTGCGGGTCCGGCCAGCAGGCCGTCCACCTGGTGGCCGGGCTGATCGCGGCCGGTGCGATCGACGTCGGCATCGGCTGCGGCGTCGAGGCGATGAGCCGGGTCTTCCTCGGCGCGGCGGTCACCCCGGAGGCCGGCAGCCCGTTCCCGCCGTCGTGGTCGCTGGACATGCCCGACCAGTTCACCGCGGCCGAGCGGATCGCGCGGCGGCGCGGCATCACCCGCGAGGACGCCGACGCGTTCGGCCTGCGCTCCCAGCGGCGCGCGGCGCGGGCGTGGGAGGAAGGCAGGTTCGACGGGCAGGTCCTCACGGTGGAGGCGCCGGTGATGGGGCCCGAGGGCCCGACGGGGGAGACCGCCGTGGTCTCCCGGGACCAGGGGCTGCGCGACACCGGCCTGGAGGCCCTGGGGAGGTTGCGGCCGGTGCTGCCGGAGGGCATCCACACCGCGGGCAACACCTCGCAGATCAGCGACGGCGCCGCCGGGGTGCTGCTGACGAGCGCCGCCCGGGCGCGTGATCTCGGCCTGCGCCCGCGGGCGCGCATCGTCGCCTCCGGCATGGTCGGCTCCGACCCCTACTACCACCTCGACGGCCCGATCGACGCGACCCGGCACGTCCTCAAGAAGGCGCGCATGACGCTGTCCGACCTCGACCTCGTCGAGATCAACGAGGCGTTCGCGTCGGTCGTGCTCTCCTGGGCGCGGGAGCTCGACGCCGACATGGACAAGGTCAACGTGAACGGCGGCGCCATCGCGCTCGGCCACGCCGTGGGCTCCACCGGCTCCCGCCTGCTCACCCAGGCGCTCCACGAGCTGGAGCGCACCGGCGGCTCGACCGCGCTCGTCACCATGTGCGCGGGCGGCGCCCACGCCACGGCCACCGTCATCGAACGAATCTGAGGCCGCCGCCGTACTGACCTGAAATCCAGGTTAGGTCCTCTCCCTATCTTCCCCTCTCGGCAAAAATTCGTTATAACAACATAACGATGTAACGACGCCCGGTCGGCGGCGGCGTACAGCGGGGAGGAGGCGACCCCCTTGAGAACTGTCGGAGCGATCTCACTTGGTGCCGTGCTGGCGCTCGCGCTCGCCGGATGCGGCGGCTCGGGTGACTCCGGAGCGGCCGGCGGACCGCAGACGATTTCATTCCTTACCCACTGGGGACCCGAGCAGGTGACGGCGCTCAAGGCCGCGGCCGCCGCGTTCCACACCAAGAACCCCGATGTCACCGTCGACATCCGGGCGGTTCCGTTCGCCAATCTGCTCAGCACGCTGCGGACGCAGGGCGCGAGCCCCAACGGTCCCACCATCGCGGGAATCTACGACCTCTGGCTCCCCGAACTGGTGCGCGACGGTCTCGCCGCCCCCGCCCCCTCGGGCGTGGCCGCGGACGTCAAGGCCGGCTGGCCGGCCAACATGGCCGACGGCGTCACCAAGCAGGGGCAGGTGCGCGGCTATCCGAACGAGGTCGACCTCTACGCGCTCAACTACAACAAGAAGCTGTTCGCCGAGGCGGGCATCCCCGCGCCGCCCAAGACCTGGGACGAACTGACGGCCGACGCCGCCAAGCTGACCAAGCGCGACGGCGGCAAGGTGACGCAGCAGGGCTTCGGCGTGATCACGAGCTGGGCCTCGGGCGCCGTCCACCCCTGGCTGTCGCTGGTGAACTCCAACGGCGGGCAACTGCTCGACGGCAGCACTCCCAAGCTGGACGACCCGAAGGTCGTGGCCGCCGCGCAGCTCTACGCGGACCTCGTCAAGAGCGGCGCCACCCAGCCGTCCATGAGCAGCGCCAACGCCAACACGACCGGGCCGTACCTCGACAACTTCGTCAACGGCAAGACCGGCATGATCATCATGGCGAACTGGTGGCAGAGCGCCCTCAAGCAGGCGATGGGCGACCGGTACTCCGACGTCGGCGTGGCGCCGGTGCCGGTCGGCCCGGAGGGCACGGGGTCGGCGGGCGTGTCCTACTCCTGGCTGACGATGGTCAACGGCAAGGCCTCGCCGTCCAAGCAGGACGCGGCGTGGAAGTTCCTCCAGTTCCTCAACGGACCCGAGAGCGGCAAGGGCGGCTCGTCCGCGATGGGCGACATCCTGATGTCGATGGGCATCCTGCCCAGCAGGACCAGCGATCTCACGGCGCACAAGGCCGAACTGTCCGACCCGTTCATCGCGGCGTACGTCGCCGAGCTGCCGAACGCCAAGCCCTTCCCGACGGTGCTGGGCGGTGAGGCCATGAGCCAGGCCGTGCAGAAGCACATCGAGAACGTCGTGTTCGGCAAGGAGACCGCGCAGCAGGCGATGACCGCGGCGCAGAGCGAGGTCGCCGGCATCCTCGCCAAGGCCGGGGCATGACGGTTCAGGCGTCCCGCAGCGCCAGGCGAGGGGCGGCGATCGCCTTCCTCTCGCCGGCGATGGCGGTCATCGTCCTGTTCGTCGCCGTGCCGATCGCCCTGACGTTCTGGATCAGCCTGCACGACTGGTCGATGTACACGCCGCTGTCGCAGATGACGTGGCGGGGCCTCGGCAACTACACCGACCTGCTGCACAGCGACGACTTCCTGAACGCGCTCGGGAACACCCTGGTGTACGTCGTGCTCGTCCTGGTGACGACGGTTCCGCTGGCCCTGGCGCTCGGGATGCTGCTCTACTTCCCGAAGGCCGCGGGCAAGGCGGTGGCGCGGGCCGCTCTGTTCTCGACCTACGTGATCCCCACGGTGGCCATCGCGATCGTCTGGGGAGCGCTCTACGCGCCCGACTACGGCCCCATCTCGCAGGCGCTCGGCGCTGTCGGGATCGATTCGCCCGCCTGGCTGAGCGACCCCCAGACGGCGCTGCTCTCGCTGGTGATCTTCCACGTCTGGCAGATGACCGGTTACTACACGATCCTGGTCATCGCGGGGCTCACCCAGATCCCCGACGACGTGTACGAGGCGGCGCGCATCGACGGCGCCGGCTTCTGGCGGCAGACGTTCAGCGTCACGCTGCCCCTGCTCCGCCGTACGACGACGTTCATCGTGCTGATCGCCGCGATCAACGCGATCCAGGTCTTCGACCCCGTCTACATCCTCACCCAGGGCGGCCCGGCCGAGAGCACCACGGTCCTGTCGTACGCGATCCAGCGGGCGGCGTTCCAGAACGGGATGGCGGGCCAGGCGAGCGCGATGGCCTTCAGCCTGCTGCTCGTGCTGGTGGCCGTCGCGGGAGTCGTCCTCGCGGCCATGCGCAGGCGGACGGCGGCGGAGGGACGGTCATGAGGCGAATCACACGCGCGGCCACGGTTCTCGCGCTCGGGCTGGTCATCCTGGTGCCGCTGTTCCCCCTCTACTGGATGGTGATCTCGGCGCTGAAGGGCCCGGAAGAGCTCCAGAAGGCGCCGCCGACCTGGTTCCCGTCCCACGTGACGTTCTCCGCGTTCGGCGAGGTCTTCCAGGCCGTCCCCTTCGGCAGCGCCTTCGTCAGCAGCGTCCTGATCGCCGGGGTCTCCACGCTGTCGGTCCTGGTGACCAGCGTCATGGCCGGCTTCGTGTTCGCGAAGTACCGTTTCCGGGGCCGCGACCTGCTCTTCTGGTCGGTCGTCGCCACGATGTTCCTGCCGCCGGTCGTGACCCTGGTGCCGTTGTACTGGCTGGTCTCCACGATGGGCCTGGCCGACTCCTACCTGGGCGTGATGCTGCCCTGGCTGGCGAACGCCTTCGGCATCTTCCTGATGCGGCAGTTCATCGCGGACGTTCCCGAGGAGCTGATCGAGGCCGCCCGGCTGGACGGCGCCTCGGAGGCGCGCATCGTCTGGCAGATCGTCACGCCGTTGCTGCGTCCCGCGCTGGTCAGCCTCGCGATCTTCGCCTTCGTCTTCTACTGGAACAACTTCCTGTGGCCGCTGTCGATCCTGCAGTCGGACGACAAGTTCCCCGTCGTCCTCGCGCTGAGCCGCCTGCTGTCCTACAGCACGAGCGTGCAGTACCAGAACGTGGTCATGGCCGGAGCGCTGATCGCCAGCGTGCCCACGATCGTGGTGTTCCTGCTCGCCCAGCGCGTGTTCGTGCAGAGCATCTCCCGGACGGGGGTGAAGGGATGACGACGTTCGTCGGCATCGACGTCGGCGGCACCTCCGTACGGGTCCTGGCCGAGACGCCGGACGGCCGCGGCGAGCCGGTCACGGCTCCGGTGGCCGGCTCCTACGACGCGTTCCTCACCCAGGTGACCGGGCTCTGCGCGGGAATCGCACGACCGGCGGGAGTCGGCGTCGGCCTGCCGGGGACCTCCGGCGAGAGCCGGCCGCTGTTCGTCCCCGCGCTGCCGTGGCTGGAGGGCCGTCCGCTGCGGGACGACCTGGAGGCCCGCCTTGGCGCGCCGGTGCGGCTCGGCCTGGACGGCCACCTCACCCTGCTCGCCGAGGCCGCGGAAGGGGCCGCCAAGGGGGTCAGGTCCGCCGTGCTGCTGGCCGTCGGGACCGGCATCGGCGGCGCCCTCCTGATCGACGGCAGGATCTGGCGCGGCGTCCACGGCAGCGCCGGATCGTGGGGCTGGTTGCCGGCCAATGTGCCGGACGACCCGATGCGCGATTCGGTGCGCGATTCGGTGCACGGCCCGTTCGAGCAGGCCGCCTCCGGCTCCTCGCTGCGCGACGGCCCCGCCCTGGTGGCGGCGGCCCGCGCGGGGGACGAGCGGGCGTGTGCCGCGCTCGACGCGTACGCCGCCCGTCTCGCCCGGGGGGTCGCGGCGGTCGCCAGCACGATCGATCCCGAGATCATACTCATCGGCGGCGGGCTGGCCGACGCGATGGACGTCCTCGGCCCTCCGCTGCAGCGGCACGTCGCGAGGTTCGCCTCACCCGACGGCCGCCGGGTGCCCGTGCGGCCCACCGCCCTGGGCTCCCGGGCGGGCGTCGTGGGAGCGCTCCTCATCGCCAGAACGGAGGAATGGTGATCGTCAAGGGAATGGACCCCACGTCGGGAATCCCTCTCTACCTGCAGGTCGAACGGAGTCTGCAGCAACGCGTCGACGCCGGCGAGTGGGTGCCGGGCCAGCAGCTGCCGACCGAGGAGGAGCTGGGCAAGGCGTACGGCGTGAGCCGCGTCACGGTCCGGCAGGCGGTGGCCCGGATGGTCGACCGCGGGGTGCTGGTCAGGGAACAGGGCCGGGGCACCTTCGTCCGCGACACGAGCCTGACCGCGGGCGCTCGGTGGGTCACATCCTTCACCGCGGAGCTCGCGCAGCTCGGTCACAGCGCGGGCTCGCGGGTCCTCGGCCAGACGATCGTCACGGCGGGCGAGGAGGATCTGCCCCCCGAGATGCAGTTGCCGGCCGACTCCCGGATGCTGCGGCTGCGCAGGCTGAGAACCGACGGCTCCCGGCCGGTGGGCGTGCAGACCGCGCTCCTCCCGCTCGACCGGTTTCCGGGTCTCGCCGACCTCGACTTCACCGACCGGTCGCTCTACCGGACCCTCAACGAGCGCTACGGGCTGGTCCCGCGCGAGGCCGTCGAGACCTTCACGGTCGGCGGCGTGCTCGACGAGGACGCCGCGACCCTCGGAGTGACCGCGGGCGCCCACGCGTTCTACGTCGAACGCCTCACCTTCGACGCCCATGGTCCGTTCGAACACGTACGCAGCGTCATGCGCGGTGACCGATACCGCGTGCGACTGGCGTTGCGGACCTCATGAAAGGAACGCCGTGAGTTACACCCGAACCCTGATGACCATCCTTGACCGGCTCGACTCCACGCAGGAGGAGGCGCTGGCGACCGTGGCCGAGCGCTGCGCGGACGCCATCCAGAACGGCGGCCTGATCCACCTGTTCGGCAGCGGCCACTCGGTGATCCCCACCATGGACGCCTTCCCCAGGTACGGCAGCTTCGCGGGCATCCACCCGCTCACCGATCCCCGGCTGATGTGGCACAACGTGCTGGGGCCGGGCGGCGTGCGCGAGCTGCTCTGGCTGGAGCGCACCGAGGGGTACATCAAGCAGTACCTGGACCACGAGCCGCTCGCCTCCGGCGACGTGATGGTGGTCTACAGCCACGGCGGCAGGAACGCGGCGCCCGTCGAGGCGGCCATGTACGCCGCCGAGCGCGGCCTGTTCACCGTCGCGGTCACCTCGGTGGCCAACCTCGAACGCCCGGCCGAGCACTCCAGCGGCCGGCGGATCGCGGAGATCTGCGACGTCACGATCGACACCGGTGTGCCGGTGCAGGACGCCATCATCGAGGTGGACGGCTGGGGCCGTCCGACAGGGGGCGCCTCGACGGTGGTGGCCAGCGTGGTCAGCCACGAGATCGTCACCCGTACGGCGGCCGTGCTCGCCGGCCGGGGCGTCGTGGTGCCGACGTTCGTCTCCCCGACCGTGCCCGGGGCCACCGTCTCGTCGAACGACGAGGTGTTCGCCGACCACCAGCGCCGTCTGCACGCCGCCGAGGGCCGCGACCGGAAGTGAGGCGACGCGGTGACGTCTGAGGGCCTGATCGCCGTAGCCGGTGGTCAGGCCCTTCCTCATCACCGGCGCCGTCGCTCATTCGAGGAGTTCGACCGCGTGCGCGAACTGCTCCAGGGGCTTCCAGAACGGCAGCCGCAGCCGGGTGCGCTGCGCGTTCGAGGGGGAGAAGGCCGGGCCCGCGGTGACCAGCACGCCCCTCCCGCGTGCGCGCTCGGCCAGGGCGACGGCGTCGGTTCCGGTGTCGATCCACAGCGCCGTGCCGCCGCTCGGCGGCGTCCACCGCCACGCCGGCCGCAGTTCCGTCAGAACCGCCGCCGCCTCGGCGAGATGGGCCCGCAGGCGCCGGGCGCGCTCCTGCCGGGCCCGGTCGGCCTGAGCCAGGAGCTCGGCCGTCACCATCTGGTCGATCACCGGCGCGGCCAGGTCCAGCGCCGCCTTGGCCTGTGTCAACCGCGTGATCACCGGACGTTCCGCACGTATCCAACCGACCCGCAACCCGCCCCAGAGCAGCTTCGACGCGGTGCCGATCCGGATCACCAGGCCGGGGTTCGCGGGATCGGGCAGCGGTGGCCGCATCCCGCGGTCGTCGAGGACGAGATCGGCGCAGGATCGGTCTTCGATCGTCAGCACGCCGTGCCTGCCGACGATCCGGCTGAGCCGTTCCCGCTCGGCCGCCGGCAGGCTGATCCCCGTGGGGTTGTGCGCCGCGGGCTGGCAGTAGAGCAGGGCGGCCCGATGGGCGACCCGGTCGAGGTGGTCGAGGTCGAGACCGTCCTCCCGTACGGGCACTCCGGTCAGCCGCGCCCCGGCCGTACGGAACGCCTCGATCGCGCCGCGGTAACCCGGCTCCTCGACCAGGACCTCGTCTCCCGGCGCGACCAGGGACGACGCGCACAACCAGACGGCCTGCTGGGAGCCGGAGGTGACGAGGATCTGGTCGGGCCCGGTCGGCAACCCCTGCAGGGTGTACTGCTCGGCCACGACCGCGCGGAGACGAGGCAGCCCCGCCGCGTAGTAGCCGTCGTCCGCGAGATAGACGTCGAGTTCGCGTAGATCGACCGCCGACACGGCGTCCCGCACCAGCGACAGGGCGGGCAGGGCGCCACTGGAAAGGTCCAGCTCGACGAGGCGGCGGGTGCGGCCGAAGGAC
The DNA here is from genome assembly GCF_900156315.1 of Microbispora rosea. Lineage (GTDB taxonomy): Bacteria > Actinomycetota > Actinomycetes > Streptosporangiales > Streptosporangiaceae > Microbispora > Microbispora rosea. Next base: position 85,273 of record NZ_FTNI01000005.1, read on the forward strand.
GCGAGCCGCCCCTCGACGACATGATCCCCTCCCGTGATCCGGTCGCCCCGCACGCGTGATCCGGACCCCTGCCGGGACGTCAGCCGCCCCCGCGCGGCCAGCTCCGCGTACGCCTCGGCCACGGTCCCGCGGGACACCCCGAGCGCGGCGGCCAGCGCCCGTTGCGGCGGCAGCGCGGCCCCCTCGACCAGCACGTTGCCGGCGATCAGCTCGGCGAGGGCATCCGCGAGCGCGTGCGGCAGTGGCCCGTCCTCCGCCCGCCACCCGCCGATGAGGCGGGCCAACGCGGCACTGTCGACATGTTCCGCACGTGCCATGGACCAATTCTGCGTGATTGGCCTGGCCGCTTCGGCCGTGGCCGGACATCCTCGACCGTACGGGCAGGTCGACGACGACAGGAGGCCGCGGTGGCGACGGTAGTGCTGCTGGGAACGCTGGACACCAAGAGCGAGGAGTACCGCTGGGTCCGTGACCAGCTGAACGAGGCGGGCTGTGAGGTGCTCCTGATCAATGTGGGCACCTTCGCGCACGGGGCGGAGCTCGCCGACATCGGCGCCGACGAGGTGGCGCGGGCGGCGGGCACCGAGCTCGACCTGCTCCGCGACGCCCGCGACCGCGGCGCCGCGATGGACGCGATGGCGACCGGCGCCGCCGTGGTCGTCCGGCGGCTGTTCGAGGAGGGGCGCCTCGACGGCCTTCTCGCGATCGGCGGCTCCAGCGGCTCGTCGGTCGCCGCCCGTGCGCTCCAGGCCCTGCCCGTCGGAGTGCCCAAGCTGCTGGTCTCGACCATGGCCTCGGGTGACGTCGGCCCGTACGTCGGAGACGCCGACGTCACCCTCATGTACTCCGTCGTGGACATCTCCGGCATCAACCGGCTCTCGCGCGCGGTTCTCGGCAACGCCGCCGCCGCGGCGGCCGGGATGGCCCAGCGGTACGCCCGGGTCCGGGACGAGACCGGTGACGAGCGGAAACTCGTCGGCGCCACGATGTTCGGGCTCACCACGCCCGCCGTCGACGAGGCCCGCGAGCACCTGACCGGCCTCGGGTACGAAGTCCTGGTCTTCCACGCCACGGGTTCCGGCGGGCGGGCGATGGAGGCCCTCGCCGCCTCCGGGATGCTCGACGGCGTCCTCGACCTGACCACCACGGAGCTGGCCGACGACCTCGTCGGCGGGATGCTCACCGCCGGCCCCCACCGGCTGGAGGCGGCGGGACGGGCCGGCATCCCGCAGGTGGTCAGCGTGGGCGCACTCGACATGGTCAACTTCGGCCCCCGGGAGACCGTGCCGGACAGGTTCGCGGACCGGAAGTTCCTGGTGCACAACCCCACGGTCACCCTCATGCGGACGACCCGCGAGGAGATGGCCGAGCTGGGCGCCAGGATCGGCGACAAGCTCAGCCGCGCCACCGGACCGGTGGAGGTCTACCTGCCGCTGAGGGGCGTCTCCGGGATCGACGTCGAAGGAGGGCCGTTCGCCGACCCAGACGCCGACGCCGCCTGCTTCGCCGCGCTCCGCGACGGTCTGAAGGACACCGGCGTCCCCGTCCACGACGTGGACGCCGCCATCAACGATCCGGGCTTCGGCCGGGCCGCGGCCGAAGCCCTGCACCGCCTTATCGGCGCACGCCGGACTGGAGAATGAGATGAACCGCGAGACAGCTCTCGAACGCCTGCGCGCCACCGCCGGGGCCGGCCGCCCCATCATCGGGGCTGGCGCCGGCACCGGCCTGTCGGCCAAGGCCGCCGAGGCCGGCGGCGTCGACCTGCTGATCATCTACAACTCGGGCCGCTACCGCATGGCCGGCCGGGGGTCGCTCGCCGGGTTGCTTCCGTACGGCGACGCCAACGCGATCGTCGTCGACATGGCCAGGGAGGTCCTCCCGGTCGTGCGCGACACCCCCGTGCTGGCCGGGGTCTGCGGCACCGACCCCTTCCGGCTCATGGGCCCCTTCCTCGACGAGCTCAAGGCGATGGGCTTCGCGGGCGTGCAGAACTTCCCCACCGTGGGTCTGTACGACGGCAAGTTCCGGCAGAACCTCGAGGAGACCGGGATGGGCTACCCGCTCGAGGTGGACATGATCCGCGAAGCGCACCGGCGTGACCTGCTCACCGCCCCCTACGTCTTCGACGCGGAGCAGGCCGTCGCGATGGCCGAGGCCGGAGCCGACGTCCTCGTGCCCCACGTCGGGTTGACCACCAGCGGCAGCATCGGCGCGGAGACCGCCCTCACCCTCGAAGAGGCGGCCGCCGCGGTGCAGGAGATGCGCGATGCCGCCGTCGCGGTGAACCCCGACGTCATCGTGCTGTGCCACGGCGGCCCCATCGCCGAGCCGGAGGACGCCCAGTTCGTCCTCGATCACACGAACGGGATCGCGGGCTTCTTCGGGGCGTCGTCGATGGAACGCCTCCCCACGGAGAAGGCGATCGCCGCCCAGGCGACCGAGTTCAAGGGCCTGCGGCTGCGCACTGCCTGACCGGCCGCGTGGACGTGGTCTCCCGGTCAGCGGGATTCGCCGGGTCTCCGGCGGGTCCCGCTGACTAACGTCGGGACGGCGGGAAGACCGGCGTGGAGGACCGATGACCAGCTACGAGGATTTCGCCGGACGGGAGATCCTCCCGCTGTGGGAGGGGCCCGACCCGGTGAACGTGCCCATGATCAGGCACTGGGCCGAGGCGATGGGCGACCGCAACCCGATCTACCGCGACGACGCCGCCGCCCGCGCGACCGGCCGCCCCGGTATCGTCGCGCCCGCGTCGATGATGCAGGCGTGGACGATGCGGGGGTACGCCGCCACCGTGGAGGGCCCGGATGCCGGGGCCAGGGCCGGAGCCGCGGCCGGGGCGCGGGAGCTGGACGGGCTGTTGGAGAAGGACGGCTACACCTCGGTGGTGGCGACCGACTCGGAGTTCGAGTTCCACCGCGAGCTGGTGGCCGGCGACCGGGTGAGCGTCCGCGAGGTGGTTGAGTCGATCTCGCCGGAGAAGAGCACCGCGCTTGGCACCGGCCGGTTCGTGACCACGGTCCGCACCTACACCGACCAGGACGGCGAGGTCGTCGCCGTGCAGCGCTGGCGGCTGCTGCGCTTCAGGCCGAAAGAGGCGCGGGCGCCGCGGCCGCGGCCCGCGGTGAACCGGGACAACGCGTTCTGGTTCGAGGCGGCGCGCGAGCACCGGCTGGTGATCCAGCGCTGCGCCGGGTGCGGGACGCTGCGCCACCCGCCCGGCCCCTGCTGCCCGCACTGCGGCTCGTTCGACTGGGACGCCGCCGAGGCGTCCGGCCGCGGGCAGGTCTACAGCTTCGTGGTCAACCACCACCCCCGCCACCCGGCGTTCGAGTATCCGCTGATCGTCGCGGTCGTGGAGCTCGACGAGGGCACGCGGCTCGTCACCAACCTGGTCGGTGTGGAACCCGGAGAGGTCGAGATCGGCATGCCCGTCGTCCTCGACTGGCTGGACGCCGATCCCGACCTGTCACTTCCGGTGTTCCGCCCGCAGAGCGGGATCGCGGCATGAACGGGCGAACGTACGAGGAGGTGGCGACGGGGGAGGAACTGCCCCCGCTGCCGATCCCGCTGACCCGCACGCTCATCGTGGCGACCGCCATCGCGAGCCGCGACTACCAGGACGTCCACCACGACCCCGGCCTCGCGGTCGAGCGCGGGTCCACGGACATCTTCATGAACATCCTCACCACCAACGGCCTGGTCGACCGGTACGTGACCGAATGGGCGGGCCCGGCCGCCGTGGTCACGGCGATCAGAATCAGGCTCGGCGTGCCCAACTACCCGGGCGACACGATGACGCTGACCGGCACGGTCACCGCCAAGCACGACGAGGACCGCCGGGTCGAGATCGCCGTGCGCGGCGAGAACGGCCTGGGCGCCCACGTCACCGGCACCGTCGCCGTACGGCTTCCGGCGAAGGACGCGACATGAGCGGCTTTTCGGGTGCGGCGGCGATCGCCGGCATCGGCGCCACCGAGTTCTCCAAGGACTCCGGCCGCAGCGAGCTGCGGCTCGCCTGCGAGGCCGTGCTCGCGGCCGTCGCCGACGCCGGCCTGAAGCCGTCCGACGTGGACGGCATGGTGACGTTCACCGCCGACACCAACGCCGAGATCCACGTCGCCCGCAGCACCGGCATGCGCGACCTGACGTTCTTCTCGCGCATCCCGCACGGCGGCGGCGCGGCCTGCGGCACCGTCCAGCAGGCGGCGCTGGCCGTCGCGACCGGCGTCGCCGACGTCGTGGTCTGCTACCGGGCCTTCAACGAGCGGTCCGGTGTGCGCTACGGCCTCGGCCAGGCGGACGGCCCGGCCGAGACGGGGGCCGACAGCGCGGCGTACGCGTGGCTCACCCCGTTCGGCCTGTCGACGCCCGCCCAGTGGGTCGCCATGTTCGCCCGCCGCTACATGCACGAATACGGCGCGACCAGTGAGGACTTCGGCCGGGTGGCGGTGGTGGACCGCAGGCACGCCGCGACCAACCCGGCGGCCTGGTTCTACCGGCGGCCCATCACGCTGGAGGACCACCAGGCGTCGCGCTGGATCGCCGAGCCGCTGCACCTGCTCGACTGCTGCCAGGAGACCGACGGCGGCCAGGCGCTGGTCGTGGTCTCCGCCGAACGCGCGCGCGACCTGCCGCACCCGCCCGCCGTCGTCCTCGGCGCGGCCCAGGGCTCGGGCGACGACCAGCACATGATGACCAGCTACTACCGCCCCCGCATCACCGGCATCCCCGAGATGGGGCTGGTCGGACGACAGCTGTACGCGCAGAGCGGCCTCGGCCCCGCCGACATGGACGCGGCGATCCTGTACGACCACTTCACGCCGCTGGTGCTGCCGCAACTGGAGGAGCTGGGCTTCTGCGCCCCCGGCGAGGCCAAGGACTTCGTCGCCGAGGGCAACCTGGAGCTCGGCGGGCGGCTGCCGTTCAACACCCACGGCGGCCAGCTCGGCGAGGCGTACCTGCACGGCATGAACGGCATCGCCGAGGCCGTCCGCCTGGTGCGGGGCACCAGCGTCAACCAGCCGGAGGGGGTGCGCAACGTGATCGTGACGGCGGGCACCGGCGTGCCCACGAGCGGCCTGGTCCTCGGAGCCGACCGCTGAACGCCAGTGGTTCACCTGCGGTGAATCATGGAATCTTGACCCGCACGGAGGTGAAACCTAGCCTTCGTTGGAGCGTTTCCACGTTCGCCCGCCCCACTCGTGAAGGAGAGCCATGCGGCTTTCTGTGGACTTCGCCTCCAATCGTTCGGGAACGGCGGAGCTCGCGTGGGGACAGCGGGACATCTGGGAGGCCATCCGAAGGGTGGGGCCGGACAGCGCGCACTATTTCAACGTGCCCCGGCTCCTCACCGTCCCGGGCGCGGGCGGCCCGCGCAGCCCCCGGGCTGTGGCGTCCGCCCTGGCGGAGGTGATCGGCCGGCACGACGCCCTGCGATCGCTGGTGCGGCTCGGCGCGGCGGGGCCGTACCAGGAGGTGGCGGCGGCCGGGACTCTGCCGATCGAGACGGTCGAGGTGGCTCGCGGCGCCGCGGACGGCGCCGCGGCGGACCTCGTCGCCCGCTTGGCCGGTCGATCCTTCGGCGACGGAGAGCAGCCGCTGCGCGTCGGTCTCGTGATCTGCGACGGCGCCGCCACTCACGTGGCGCTCGTGCTCAGCCACGCCGTCGCGGACTGGCGCGCGGCCGACGTCGTGGTGCGCGACCTGCGGATGCTGCTGCTCCGCGGGTCGATCGCAGGGCCGCCGCCGTCGCAGCTGCTCGACCTCGTGCGGGATGAGGAGGCGGCGTCGGCCCGTTCGGACCGGGCCATCGCGCAGTGGGAGGCGCTTCTCCGCACGGTGCCGTCCGCCATGTTCCCGAAAACGGTCGGAGCGGGCGCGTCGCCGCGATACGCGCGGGCAGTGCTGTCGTCGCCCCGGCTCAACCACGCCGCCCAGGTGCTCGCCCGCCGCGCCGGCGTCAGCACCGCCACCGTCTTGCTGGTGGCGGTCGCCATGCTGCTGCGCGAGCTGACCGGACACGAGGTCGCCGCGATCACCCCGATCGTGCACAACCGCTTCAATGACCGGAGCCGGGACCTGGTCACCAGCCTGAACCAGTTGGGGTTGTTCACCCTGGGGCCCTGCGCGAGCCTTCCCGAGACGCTCGTGAGCGCCTATCCGTCGGTTCTCGCGTCCTACCGGCGGGCTCGTTTCGATTCGCTGGCCCTGAACGCGATGATCGACCGGATGAGCGCCGACCGGGGCGTCCCCCTGTTCCCGTCGTGCTGCTTCAACGACCTGCGCCCAGGCGAGGACCCGGCTGGCGCCGGTAGCGCGGACGGGGAGTCGGAGCTGGAGTGGCTCCCCGGCACGGACAAGCGCAGCTGCGACTTCTGCGTGGCACTGATGCGCTGGAAGGGCACGCTCGGGGTGGAGCTGAGCGCCGACACCACCCGCCTGCCCGAGGGCGAGATGGCCGCGCTGCTGCACCGGCTGGAGTCCTTCGTGGTCGGCGCGGCTCGGCCGCTCTCGTAGTCGCTCTTGCAGCAGCGCCGACCTTGCGGCGTCCAGCAGCCGGTGCACGCTCACCTGGGCCGGGGCCGCTCGTAGGTGAAGGTCCAGCGGTCGGTGCCGGTTTGGCGGCGGGTGTAGTGGTGGGGGTGCTGGTAGCGGTCGCGGTTGTGGAATTGGCAGGCGGGTCCGAGGAGTTTCAGGTCGGTGAGGCCGCCGGTGCTCCAGTTGTCGGCGTGGTCGATCTGGCACATGGTGGCGGGGAGTGGGCAGCCGTCGATCCAGCAGGTGGCGTAGCGGGCGAAGACGGCCCTGCGTTGGGCAGGGGTGGCCAGGCGGACTTTGCGGCCCATGTCGAGCACTTGTCCCTGGGCGTCCATGACCAGCCGCATGAGGGTGCTGGTGCGGGCGAGGCGGTGCACGCTGGTGACGGGCAGCATCTGCCCGGTGGCCAGCAACAACCCCGGCACCGTCCCCAACTCCGTCCCCAGCAATGCCCCCGGCGGCGCCCCGAACAGCGCCCCCGGCGCCGTGCCGGACAGTGCCTCCGGCGGCTCTCCGGCCGATGCCGTGTCCTGCCCACGCGGGTACTCCCTCGCAGGCCGAGGCCCGGCGTGGATGTGATGTGCGGAGTTGTCCTCGGGAGGAGGATCGGGCCGGGCTGCTTGAGCGGGCGCTGTGCCGGAAGGTGCCGTGTTCGAGGGCGCTGTGGGCGGGGGTGCTGTGTTCGAGGGTGTTGTGTTCGAAGGCGCTGCGTGTGAAGGCCGGCCACCGTCAGCAGGCCATGCTGACCCGCGCCGCCTGGCGTGCGTTGCCCCGGTTTGTGCCCCGGCACGGTCGCGGTCTTCGCCCTTTACAGGCGGGGTGTCGTCGCCCTCGGCAGAGGCGGCGCTCGCGGTGTCACGCGGCTCGCACTCACCGGCCCGCCGCTCACCGGCCCGCCGCTCACCGGCCCGCCGCTCGTCGGGTCCGGGGTGGCGAGCCTCCTCATCGCGGGGACCGGTGGTGGCACGGTCGGCGCTTGCGGCAGGGGCATCGCTCTCCGCACCGGCGTCCGCCTCGGGGTCGGTGGGGAGGGATTCGGCGTTGACCAGGACGAGGAGTTCGGTGGCGATCTTCTGTTCCAGCAGGGCGATGAGGGCATCGGCCTGGCGCACGCTCAGTGGGCGGTCGTCGCCTTCCGCTCGGGGTTTGGCGTAGGCGTCCAGCAGGGCCCGTAGCCGGGCTGCCGCCTCACGCGGCAGGGAGAACTCCCCTTCCAGGCCGCCGCCCCGCCCGGGACGCACCCGAAGGAACCGCCGCCCGTACTCGGCCCGCTCATCACGGTCCTCCCCATCAGGGTCCAGCACCGCCCGCAGATAACGCCCGGCCTTGGCCACCTCCGCCGCGCCCGCCTTGCCCGCCAACTCCAGCAGGATCGGCTCGGCCACACCGGCATGCTCACCAGACAGGTTCGAGGTGGCGGCGCAGATCGCCTCCACCACCCCCGCCGCCAACTGCCCGGCGGCGAACTTCTCCCGCACCCGCGGCAGACGCGCCAGCTCCACCGCCAACGTCAGCAGACGGCCCGCACCGCCGACGCTCATCCCGGCGGCGGTACGCAGCCAGCTGCGGGTGGAGGCATGCCCATGCTGCTTGGCCCGCCCAGCGGCATGCACGCGCCCCACCCGATCGGCCAGCGCGCAGGTGATCCGGTCCCGCGCGAACAGCAAATCCTCCGCCTCAGAAAGGCAGACATCCGCATCCTCGGGAAGCGGCGTCAACGCCAACGCCTGCGCCGACTCCCGCAACGACCCCACCAGCACCCACGACGACCGGCCCCTGTCCCGAGCGGCACGGGGCGCGCCGTCGCTGGTGTTCGCGCTCGTGTGCTGCGGCGGGTCGAGGTCGGTGATCGGGAAGTGCGCGCGGGCGGACGAGCCGTCGGCAGACCACAACGGCGAGTCGGCGGTCAACCGGTCCCACCAGCCGTCGTCGGTGTTATTCGCACGATGAGGGCGATCAGGGTCCGGATCGAACAGATCCATCTCGCCCTCCTCAATCAATTCGAAAACTTGTTTCAATTCTTTCACCCCTCCTCCGCAGGGAGCAACTGACCGAGCTAATAAGTTGGAGTTGCAGGCGGGTGACGGTCGTCCGGCCGCCGCCCCCGCGTACGCGGCCGGATGAGACTCACGGGGTGGGGATCACCACGCCCATGCCTCGGGGCCGGGGCCGCCGTTGCCGACAGGCGGGAACAGCTCGTCCAGCCGAGTGAGGGTCTCGGCGGACAACTCGGTGCGCAGCGCCGTCAGCGGCAGGTCGAGCTGCCCCGGCGTACGCGGCCCGATGACCGGGGCGGTCACTCCGGGCCGCGACAGCAGCCAGGCGAGCGCGACCGTGGTGGGCTCCTCGCCGATGTCGGCGCAGAGCTTCTCGTAGCCCTCGATCGCCGTCCGGTGCGGCTCGACCCGTTCCGGGGCGTGCAGGACGCTGCGACCGGCCGCGCCTTCGCGCTGCTTGCGCAGCGCCCCGGACAGCGCGCCGAAGTGCAGCGGCGAGTAGGGCAGGATCCCGATCCCCAGCTCGCTCGCGGCGGGCAGCACCTCCAGCTCGACGTGCCGGGTGAGCAGGTTGTACTTGCACTGTTCGGAGACCAGGCCGAGGAAGTTCCTCCGGTCGGCCGCGGCCTGCGCGCGGGCGAGGTGCCAGCCGGCGAAATTGGACGACCCGGCGTACCGCACCTTGCCCTGGACCACCAGTGTCTCCATGGCCTGCCAGATCTCCTCCCACGGCGTGTCCCGCTGCACGTGGTGCATCTGGTAGAGGTCGATCCAGTCGGTCCGCAGGCGACGCAGCGACGCCTCACAGGCGGCGATGATGTGCCGGGCCGACAGTCCGCCGTCGTTCGGCCAGTCGGTCATCGGCGCGTACACCTTCGTGGCCAGCACGATCCGGTCCCGCTGGCCGGTCTTGCCGAACCACCGGCCGATGAACTGCTCGCTCAGGCCGTCGCCGGTCTCCCGGCCGTACATGTTCGCGGTGTCGACGAAGTTCACGCCGTCGGCGTGCGCCCGGTCGAGGATCGCATGGCTCTCGGCCTCGCCGATCTGCCAGCCGAAGTTCATGGTGCCGAGGCAGATCCGGCTGACGAGGAGACCGGTCCGCCCCAAACGGGTGTATTCCATGCGCCGACCGTAGGAACCGGGGGGCGCATCCCGTTAACCGTTCGAGCGTGCTCGAATGGACGGGTGATCCGGATCGAGTTCGCCCCCGCCGACCTGCTGCGGCTCAGGTTCGCGCACAGCCCGATGGCGGAGGTCGTGGCCAGTTGCCTCGCGTTGCGCTCCCGCTCGGCGCGCCTGGTCCCCGCGTCCTGGCGGGCTCGGGCCGAGCCGCTGCTGCGAGACTTGACCACGCTCCGTCCGCTGGTCCCGGGGCCCACCGGTTACGTGCCGGACTTCCTCACCCCGGCGCCGCCCATCACCCGCCCGACCCTGGAGCAGGAGCTGCGGGTGGTGGCCGCCACCCCGTTCGACCGGGCCGCGGCCGAGGTGGAACGGGCCTGGGCCGGGCACCGCGCGCCGCCGGAGGTCGAGCGCTTCTCGATCGACCCCGCGGGTGCGCTGGCCGTGACGGTGCGGGAGATCCGTCGCTACTTCTCGGCGGCGATCGCGCCGAGCTGGCCGCGGCTGCGCGCGCTGGCTGAAGGCGAGCTGACCCGCCGCGGGCTGCTCGCGGCGGAGCGGGGGCCGCGGGCGCTGCTCACGGACCTGCACCCGCGCCTCGACTGGGACGGCGGGGCGCTGCGGCTGGCGTACGACAAGGACGGAGAGTTCGGCCTGGACGGGCATCCGCTCACCCTGCTGCCGACCGGATTCACCGGCCCGCACGTGTACACGATGACCGACACACCGTCAGGGCGGGCCCTGTGGTACGCGCCGGGCGGCCACGGCCGGCTGTGGGACCCGCCGGTGCCGGTCGAGCCGCCGGAGGCGCTGGCCGCCCTGCTCGGCCCGACCCGCGCGGCCGTGCTCGTCCTGCTGGCCCGACCGTCCAGCACGGGAGAGGTGGCCGCCGCCCTCCGGCTGGCTCCGGCGACCGCCTCGCACCATCTGACCACGCTCAGGGACGCCGGGTTGGTGACCGGCGAACGGGACGGCCGGCGGCTGCGCTACCGGCGCACCGGCCTCGGCGAACAGCTCGTGGGGGAGGACCGGGCGCCGTTGGACAGAAGTATGTAGACCGGTCTAATGTCGCGGCGTGATCCGAAGGAACGACACGCGCGAGCGGGTCCTGCGCACGGCCGCCGGGCTCTTCCAGCGGCAGGGCTACAACGCCACCGGCCTCAACCAGGTGCTGGCGGAGAGCCGGGCGCCCAAGGGCTCGCTGTACTTCCACTTCCCCGACGGCAAGGAGCAACTGGCCGCCGAGGCGGTGGCGGTCGCGGGCGGCGAGCTCGGCGAGCGGATCGCCGCCGCGGTGGCCGCAGCCCCCGGTCCCGCCGAGGCCGTCGCCCGGATCGGCGACCTGCTCGCCCATAACCTGGAGGAGTCGGGATTCCAGGAGGGCTGCCCGGTGGCCACGGTCGCCCTGGAGGCCGCGGGCGACAGCGAACCCATCCGGTCGGCCTGTGACGAGGCGTACGCCTCCTGGCTGGGTGGCCTGGCCGACTGTCTGCACGGGCACGGCGTGGACGAGGCCGAGGCCGAGGCGCTCGCCGACCTGGTGCTGTCCTCGCTGCAGGGAGCCCTCCTGCTCGCCCGCGTGCGCCGCGACACCGCCGTCATCCACTCGGTCGCGCGACGGATCGGCGGCATGGTCGCCGGCGCCGCCGGGTGAGAGGGTTCCGAGGCACCCGGACGGCGCGGCCTTCGCTGCCGCGTGCGCCCGCCGATTCGGGGTGGAGCGTCCGGCGCGGTAACCTCAACCGTCCTCATGCTGTTTGGGAGCACGGATGGCCTGCACGCACGACCGCACCACGACGACCCGCGCCCGCGCCGACAGGGGGCTGCGGCGATGAGCACCGCCACGAGTGAGGCGGCCAGGCGCCGCACGTTCGCGGTGATCAGCCACCCGGACGCCGGAAAGTCCACGATGACCGAGGCGCTCGCCCTGCACGCCTCGGCGATCACCCAGGCGGGAGCCGTGCACGGCAAGGCCGGCCGGCGGGGCGTGACGTCCGACTGGATGGAGATGGAGCGGGCCCGCGGCATCTCCATCACCTCGGCCGCGCTGCGCTTCGACTACCGCGGCCACGTGTTCAACCTGGTGGACACTCCCGGCCACGCGGACTTCTCCGAGGACACCTACCGCGTGCTGGCCGCGGTCGACTGCGCGGTCATGCTGCTCGACGCGGCCAAGGGCATGGAGCCGCAGACCATGAAGCTGTTCGAGGTCTGCCGCCACCGCCGCATCCCCGTCATCACGTTCGTGAACAAGTGGGACCGGCCGGGCCGCGAGCCGCTGGAACTGCTCGACGAGATCGAGGAGCGTACGGGCCTGCGTCCCACCCCGGTCACCTGGCCGATCGGCGGGGCCGGGAACTTCCACGGCGTGGTCGACCGGCTGCGGGGCCGCGCGGTCCGCTACACCCGCACCCCCGGCGGCGCCACCAAGGCGCTGGAGACCGAGCTGACCCCCGAGCAGGCCGCCGCCGAGCTCGGGGCCGACTGGGAACGCGCGGGGGAGGAGGCCGACCTGCTCGCCGCCATCGGCGCCGAGCACGACCAGAAGGCGTTCGAGGCGCACGAGTCCACGCCCGTGCTGTTCGGCGCGGCGCTGTCCAACTTCGGCGTGGCCCGGCTGCTGGACGTGCTCGTCGACCTCGCTCCCGCCCCGGCGCCCCGGCCCGACGCCGAGGGCGCGGTCCGGCCGCTGGACGCGCCGTTCTCCGGCCTGGTCTTCAAGGTGCAGGCGAACATGGACCCCGCCCACCGCGACCGCATCGCGTTCGTCCGGGTCTGCTCCGGCCGGTTCGAGCGGGGCATGGTGCTCACCCACGCCGCCACCGGCCGCCCCTTCGCCACCAAGTACGCCCAGTCGGTGTTCGGCCAGGAGCGCGCCACCATCGACGAGGCGTACCCGGGAGACGTGGTCGGGCTGGTGAACGCCACGGCCCTGCGGCCCGGGGACACCCTCTACGAGGGGAAGCCGGTGGAGTTCCCGCCCATCCCCAGCTTCGCCCCCGAGCACTTCGCGGTGGCCCGGTCCCGGAGCACCGCCAAGGCCAAGCAGTTCCGCCGCGGCATCGACCAGCTCGATGGCGAGGGCGTGATCCAGGTGCTCCGCTCCGACCTGCGCGGCGACCAGGCCCCCGTGCTCGCGGCGGTCGGGCCCATGCAGTTCGAGGTCGTGGAGCAACGCCTGGCCACCGAGTTCGGCGCGGAGATCGTCCTCGACCGGCTGGAGTACAGCCTCGCCCTCCGCACCGACGCCGAGTCCGCGGAGGTGCTGCGGCGCCAGCGTGGCGCGGAGGTGCTGACCCGCAGCCGCGACCAGGCGCTGCTCGCCGTGTTCGCCGACCAGTGGCGCATGCGCTCCATCCAGCGTGAGCACGAGGGTCTGACCCTCGAACCGCTGATCGCCGGTCAGGGCCTTCCCGGCGCGACGGGCTGATCCGCCGTACCCGCCGGAGCCGAATCACACCGCCGCCCCAAACAGGGCCTCCGCCTCGGCGACGGCGTGGGTGAGGGCGTGCGGGTCGGGGCGTAGCGCTGCCACGATCGTGTCGACGTCGCGCAGGCCGGCCCGCTCCAGCAGCCGCTTCTCGTTGGTGACCCATTCACCGCGGGCCGCGAGGACCGCGTGGGCCGTCTGCATGGCGGCGGTGGCGAGGGCGCCGGCGACTTCGGCGGCCAGACCGCGCGCGGCGTAGGCGGACCCGGCGTACCGGAGGGTCATGGCCGCCCGGTCGCGCCACATGGGCGGGGCCGACCTTCGCAGGGGCTCGGGGTAGCCGGGCCGCGGCAGGGCGCCGCGCAGGACCCGGTTGACGGCCAGCTCCGCCACCACCAGATAGCTGGGGATGCCCGCGAGGTGGAACATCAGCGGCTCCCAGTGGAAGCGGCCCTGCTCGGCCTCGGCGAGCTCGTGCTCGACGACGTCGAGGTCCCGGTAGTGCACGTCGGCGTGGTGGCCGTCGATGGTCAGCCACGCGCCGCCGTTGAAGACGCCGCCGCCCCAGCCGCCGATCTCGGAGATCTCGCCCTCCCAGCCGACGGCACGCAGGTCGGCCGGGTCGAAGGGGCCGCGGTAGTAGAGGGCGAAGTCCCAGTCGCTGCCGTGGGTGTGGGTGCCCTGCACGCGGGAGCCGCCCAGAGCGACGGCCCGGACGCCCGGCAGGGCGGCGAGGCGGTCGGCGACGTGATCGAGGAACGCCTGATCGGTCATGGAACATGCCGTTTCTCGTGAGGCCCAGAAGGATACGCGGCACCGAGACCGGAGCATTGCTCCAACGGCCTCGTCCGGACGGGAAACCCACGTCGTCACTTCACGGACCCCAAATCTTACCTGTCGACCGGCGTCCCACCCCTGGCGGGCCCGACGGCCTCCAGGCATTATCGGATCTTCATCCGGCTGTGCGTGAGTGGGGAAGCTGTGAGCAGAAGGACCGAGCATCTGGCCGCGCGGGGGCTCGACCCCGAGAGCATCCGGAGCCGGCTTGAGGGTGGCGGCGACCAGGGGTATCCGCGCACGCTGGACGACGACCTGCACGAGGCCGCCTATGAGGGCGTCGCGGAGGCGATCGAGGTGCTCGTCGCGCACGGCGCCGACGTGGAGTCGTCCGGCGTGTGGGAGACACCGCTGTGGACCGCGGTCTGCTGGGGACACCGGGACGCGACCGCCGCGCTGCTGCGGGCCGGCGCGGACCCCTGGCGGCCGGTCGTCGCTGGCCGCTCCGCCGCGGACATCGCGCTGACCGGGCCGCTGGCCGACCTGTTCGCCGCCCTGCCTGGCGCTCCCGCCAGGGACGTCGGCCTGCTGCGCCGGCAGGCGGAAGCGGACGCCCTCGTCGCAGCGTACGACTCCTGGGAGACCTACTGCGGCGAGGGCGACGGCTTCGCGTTCGTCGCGGGCATCGACGAGGATTCGGCCATCCACCGGCTCGGCCTGGACCCCGCCGGCTGCCCGCTCGTGGACGAGGACGAGTACATGGACGTCGGCCCGTCCCTCGGCGCTGCCGCGCTATGGCTGGGGCGGCCGCCGGGAAGCGCCGGTGTCGTGGTCTACAGCGCCATCAGCTTCGACCCCGGAGCCGACGAGCTGTGGGGTCCACTCAGCTCGCCGGGCCCGGCCGTCAGCATCGTCACCAACATGATCGTGGACACCACGATCGAGGTCTGGCGCGACGGCGCCGAGATCCGCTACCTCCAGTCGTCGCAGCGGCCCGAGGCCGACATGCTTCCCGAGGAGTGGTTGTGCCGCTTCTACGACCACTCAACCGCCTCACCCGGCGGTCTCGCCCGCGGGCTGGCCCTCGCCGCCCTGCTGACCGGCGTCGAGGTGACCGAGGACTGGCTGTTCCACGCCCCCAAACGCCTCGTCATCCTGCCTGAATGAGCTGACCGCCCTCCCCCAGGCGTACGGGAAGGCAGGCGAGGCGCCAGGAGAAGGGGAGGAACTGCCGGTCGAGGTCCCGCGGCGCGAGGGCCAGTTCGAGCCCGGGACAGCGGCGCAGCAGGGCGCCGAAGGCCACCTCGCCCTCCTGCCGGGCGAGGGCCGCGCCCAGGCAGTAGTGCAGGCCGTGGCCGAAGCCGACGTGGACCTCCTTGTGCCCGTCGGGCTCCCGGGTGATGTCCAGACGGTCGGGGTCGTCGAAGCGCCGGGGGTCGTAGTTCGCCGAGACCAGCACCGCCATCACCGGCTCGCCCCGGCGCACGGTCATGCCGTCGAACTCGACGTCCTCGGCGGCGTACCGGATGCGGGTGCCCTGGACGGGCCCGCACCAGCGCATCAGCTCGTGCACGGCGCGCGGCAGCAGTGCCGGGTCGGCCCGCAGCGCGGCGAGCTGGTCCGGGTGGGTCAGCAGGGCGGCGGTGCCGTTGCCGATGAGATGGGCCGTGGTCTCGTGCCCGGCGAGGACGAGCGTGAGGACCATGGTGACCATCTCGGTGTCGGTCAGCCGGTCGCCGTCCTCGTCGTGGGCGCGGATCAGGCCGGTCAGCAGGTCGTCGGCCGGCTCGGCCCGGCGGCGGGCGATGAGCTCCCGGATGTAGGTCACCATGTGCCGCAGCGGCTCGGCCATCGCTCCCGGCTGGAGCGAGACCAGGCTCCTGCCCCACTCCCGCCACAGCGGTCGGTCCTCCTCGGGGATGCCGACCAGCTCGCAGATGACGGTGATCGGCAGGGGATAGGCGAAGTGCTCGATCAGGTCGGCGACGCCGTCCTCGGCGTGGCCGGGCAGCCGGTCGAGGAGGTCCTCGGCGATCTCCTCCACCCGGGGCCGCAGCTCGGCCACACGGCGGGCGGTGAAGGCGCGCGAGACCAGCCGGCGCAGCCGGAGGTGGTCGTCGCCGTCGGAGTCGAGGACGCTGTCCAGGATGTACGGGGCGTACTCGCGAGGAATGCCCCGCGCCTCGATGAGCTGCTCGCGGATGTTGTGCACGTTCGCCCCCGGCACGTTCGCCGGGTTGTTGACGAACCGGCGGTCGCTCAGCACGGTCTTGACGTCGTCGTACCGCGTGACGAGCCAGACCGGGGAGTCCAGGCCGGGGAAGGAACCGCGCACCATCGGGGCCTGCTCCCGCAGGCGCGCGTAGCCCCCGAACGGATCGCGCACCAGGTCCGCGTCGAACAGGTTGACGGGTCCTGCCGTGCTGGAAGTGCTCATGCCTGCCTCCACGTGTCAGGTGCGTCTGTGCCGCTGGATCTCCTGGTTGAGCCGGTCCAGCAGGCGCTGGTAGATCTCGTTCACTCGCGGCGCCGCCGCCCGGACGCTCTCGGACCGTCCTGGAAGCTCGAAGGCCGAGCGGACGACATGGGCGATCATGTCCGCGTTGTCGTCGAGGGCGGGCACGGTGGACGGCGACAGAGGCTCGATCGTGACGAAGCCGGTCAGGATCGACTCGTACGCGTGGACCTGGAGTGCCGGGGACTGCTCGGTGCGGACCAGGCCGTGCTCGCGCAGCACCTCGACGTGCGCCAGGAGCGCGCGGTCGCGCACGTCGAGCAGGCCGGGCAGGTTCTCGGCGGCGCTCCTGCTCAGCGTGCCGAGGGTGTCGCCGTCGCCGAGGAGCGTCGCCCGGAAGACCGGCTCCTCGTGCATCCACAGGTACACCGACCTGGCCACGCTGCTGAGCAGGACCGCGGCGGGATCGGCGCGCACGCCGAGAGTGAAGCGCTCGATGATGCGCGCCTCGGCGCGGATCAGCACCGCGAGGAAGAGGAGCTCCTTCGTGCTGAAATGCAGGTAGACGGTGCCCTTGCCGACACCCGCCCGCCGGGCCACGTCCTCGACCGTGACGCGCGGGTATCCCCAGGACACCAGGAGTTCGCCCGCGGCGTCGAGGATGCGCTCGGCCCGCCGCTCGCGGTCCCGCCGGGTGGAGGCGGGTTCCGCCGGTCGGGAGTCGAGATCCGTCATCGCGCCCCCTCCGCCGCGGCCGTGACCGAGATGACGATTCCGGTCACGCAGTCGAACGTACGCCGCGAAAGGCGGCCGGGCAAGGCTGAATCCCGCCCGCCCCGGCTCAGGCCTCCAGGGAGGCCAGCAGCGACTCCAGGTCGCGCATCAGCCGCTCGGTGCGGGCCGGGCCGTACGCCGCGAGGATCGACCGCTGATGCTCGGCGATGCCCGCCTCCAGGCGGGCGAGCAGATCGCGGCCCCGGTCGGCGAGGAAGACCGCGACCTTGCGGCGGTCGGCCGGGTCGTGCCCCCGGTAGACCACCGCGCGTTCAACCAGGCGGTCCACCGCCTTGGTCAGCGTGGGGTGGGGCATCAGCGCGGCCTCGGCCAGGTCGCCCATCGAGTGCCCGCGCCCGTCCGCGAGCGCCTGCAGGATGCGCCACTGCTCGATGGTCACGTCCTCGGAGGCCAGCACGGCGGCCAGCCCGCGATTGACGCCGCGCTCGGCGCGGCTCAGCAGATAGGCGAGCGACGACCCGAGGCCGGTCACCTGTTCGACGGGGGGATACTCGTGCATGTGGCCGATCCTGTCACAGTCGTCATCGACTCCTATGAGGCCCATCTGCTGCCCGCGGACACGCTCCGCGTCGCACTGGTGGTGCCGGTCTCCGGCGTGCTCGGCCTGCTCGGGCCGGGAGCGATCAACTGTGCCGTGCTCGCCGCGCGGGAGGTCAACGCCGCCGGGGGTGTGCTGGGCAGGCCGGTCGAACTCGTGCTCGTGGACGGGGGCCGCGGCCCGGCCGCGGTCGCCTCGGAGGTGCGGGGCCTGGTGCGCTCCGGCGTCGTCGAGGCGGTGGTCGGCACCCACGCCAGCGACGTGCGCGTCGCGGTCGAACAGGAGCTGGGCGGCGCGGCCCCCTTCGTCTACACCCCGCCGTACGAGGGCGGCGCCCGCCGTCCGGGCGTGTACTACCTCGGCGAGCCCGCCTCGCTGCAGGTCGCCCCGGCGATCGACTGGCTGGTCGGGCACCGGCGGGCCCGGCGCTGGTTCCTGCTCGGCAACGACTACGTCTGGCCGCGCCTGGTGCACGCCGCGGCCCGCGGCCACCTGCGCGCCCGGTCCGCGACGGTCGTGGGGGAGCGGCTCGTCCCGCCGGGGACCGCCGCGACGGACCGGCTGCTGGCGGAGGTGGCCGCGGCGCGGCCGGACGCCGTGCTGCTCACCCTCATCGGCAGCGACCTGATCGAGTTCAACCGGGCCTTCGCCACCAGCGGCCTCGGGTGCGCGCGGCTGTGCGGCGCGCTGGAGGAGCACGGGCTGCTCGCCGCCGGCGGCGACACGACCGGTGGGCTCTACGCCGCGATGGGGTACTTCGGCGGCATCGCCACCGACGCCAACCTCTCCCTGGCCGAGCGCTACACGGCGATGTTCGGCCCGGATGCGCCGCTGCTGAACGGGCACGGGCACGGCTGCTACGAGGGCGTGCTCATGCTGGCGGCGCTGGCACGGCGCGCGGGCACGCTGGCGGTGCCCGCCGTCGAGGCGGTCGCCGACGGCACGATGATCGTCTCCGGACGCGGCCCGCTCACGCTGGTCGCCGGCCGGGTGCGCCAGCGGGTGTACCTCGCCCGGGCCGACGGGCTGGACTTCGAGGTCGTCACGCCGCTGATGTCCCCGATGTAAAACTTCCATCGGAAATCTTTTCGTTTTCAAGGATTGCCCCTATCGTACGGCTCTGCCCCCGTGTGCGTTTAGGAGCGGATCCATGTCCTCCCCACAGTCAACGGCGCCCGGCGTCGAGCGCTTCGGTTACCAGCAGGAGCTGCGGCGCTCGCTCGGCTTCGCCGACCTGCTCATCTACGGTTTGATCTTCATGGTGCCGATCGCGCCGTTCGGCATCTTCGGCAGCGTCTTCAAGTCGTCCGGCGGGATGGTGGCGCTCGCCTACGTGATCGGCATGGTCGCGATGGCGTTCACCGCCCTGTCGTACGCCCAGATGGCGCGCGCGTTCCCGATGGCGGGCTCGGTCTACACGTACGCGGGCCGGGGCATCGCCGCCCCGGTCGGCTTCCTCGCGGGCTGGGTGATCCTGCTCGACTACGTGCTGGTTCCGGCGCTGCTGTACCTCGTGGCGAGCTCGGCCATGACGTCGTTCGTGCCCGGCGTTCCGATCTGGGTGTGGCTGATCGCCTTCATCGTGCTCAACACGGTGGTCAACTACCTCGGCATCGAGATGACCGCCCGAATGAACAAGATCATGCTGGTCGCCGAGCTGATCGTGCTGGCGATCTTCCTGGTCGTCGGGATCGTCGCTCTGGCGCAGGGCAAGGGCCACGGCGCCGCGCTCAGCCCGCTGTTCGACTCCTCCACGTTCTCCTGGCCGCTGGCGTTCGGAGCCGTGTCCGTGGCGGTGCTGTCGTTCCTCGGGTTCGACGGCATCTCGATGCTCGCCGAGGAGAGCCGCGAGAGCACCCGGCGCCTGGGCCGCTCGATGGTCTTCGCCCTCGTCCTGGCCGGCGCGCTGTTCGTCGTGCAGACCTGGGTGGCGGCGCTGCTCGCCCCCAACCGCGCCGATCTCCTCGCGCACGGCGGCGACAACGCGTTCTACGACATCGCGGAGTACGCCGGGGGCCACTGGCTGGGCGTGCTGACGGCTGTCGCCACGGCCGTCGCCTGGGGATTCGCGAACTCCCTCGTCGCCCAGGCGGCCACCTCCCGCCTGCTGTTCGCGATGGCCCGCGACCGCCAGCTCCCGGCGTTCCTCGGCAAGGTGCACCCCAAGCACAAGGTGCCGGTCAACGCCACGTTCCTGGTGGCCGGGGTGTCCCTGGTCCTCGGCCTGTACATGAGCTCGCGCGACGACGGCATCACGCTGCTCGGCACGCTGGTCAACTTCGGCGCGATGACCGCGTTCCTCGCCCTGCACGTCTCGGTCGTCGTCCACTACGTCGTCCGCAACCGCAGCCGTGACTGGTGGCGGCACCTCGTGGCCCCCGCGATCGGCTTCCTGATCCTGCTCTACGTCGTGATCAACGCCAGCATCGCCGCCCAGGTGCTCGGCTTCGTCTGGCTGGCCATCGGCGTTGTCATCCTCGCCGGCTCCTACATGATGGGCCGGCGCCCCACCCTGTCCGCCGTCACCCCGGAGGCCAACGAGTGAACATCGTGTCCTACCGTCCCCGTCCCGACGACCTCGCGTACACCTTCGGCGGCCGTCCGGCCGTCGAGTCCGTCGCGCCCGGCGCGGTGCTGGAGCTGTACACCGAGGACTGCTTCGGCGGCCGGGTGCGCGGCCCCGGCGACCTTCCGTCGCAGGTCTGCGAGTTCCCGTATCTGAATCCGGTCACCGGCCCGTTCCACGTCGAGGGGGCCGAGCCCGGCGACACCCTGGCCCTCCACTTCGTCTCCATCGAGCCCGCCCGCGACTGGGCGGTCTCCACGACGTTCCCGCACTTCGGCGCGCTGACGAGCACGCACACCACCGCCACGCTCCAGCCGCCGCTGGAGGAGGCCGTGTGGATGTACGAGGTGGACGCCGCGCGGCGGACCGTTCGCTATCGCGCCCGGCGGGGCGACTTCGCCGTCGAGATGCCGCTCGACCCGATGCACGGGACCGTGGGCGTCGCCCCGGCCGCCGCCGAGGCGCGGATGACCATCACCCCGGACGCCCACGGCGGCAACATGGACACGCCCGAGCTGCGCGCCGGGGTCACCGTCTACCTGGGCGTCAACGTGCCGGGCGCGTTGTTCGCGATCGGCGACGGCCACTGCCGCCAGGGCCACGGCGAGGTCTGCGGCACGGCCGTCGAGGCCGCGATGAACACCGTCGTCGCCGTCGAGCTGATCAAGGGCGCCGTCACGCCGTGGCCCCGGCTGGAGGACGACCGCCACATCATGTCGACCGGCTCGGCCCGGCCGCTGGAGGACGCCTACCGCATCAGCCAGCACGACCTCGTCACCTGGACCGCCTCCCTCACCGGCCTCGACGAACTGGACGCCTACCAGCTCGTCAGCCAGGGCGGGGAGGCCCCGGTCGGCAACGTCTGCGACACCAACTACACGATGGTGGCCAAGCTGCCCAAGGCGTACCTGAACGGCCCGGACGTGTACGGCTCCGCGCACGCGCGCCTGCGCGCCCTCGGCGAGGAGTACCTGTCCACCCGCTGAGGGGTCGTCGAGGGGTCACAGCCAGCCGTTGTGGCGGGCGACCCGGACGGCCTCCATGCGGTTGCGGGTGCCGGTCTTGGTGATGCACGCGGACAGGTGGTTGCGTACGGTGCTCTCCGACAGGTAGAGGCGGCGGGAGATGTCGGCGGCGGCCGAGCCGTCCGCGGCGGCGGCGAGCACCTCGCGCTCGCGCGGCGTCAGGGGGTTCGGCCCGGCGCTGAGGGCGGCCGTGGCCAGGGCGGGATCGACCACGACCTCGCCCGCGAGCACGCGCCTGATCGCCTGGGCCAGTTCGCCGACGGGCCGGTCCTTGACCACGAAGCCCCGGGCGCCCGCGTCGAGCGCCCGGCGCAGATAACCGGGCCGTCCGAACGTCGTGACGATGACCACCACGCACTCCGGAAGGGCGGCCCGCAGGTCCGCGGCCGCGTCGAGACCGCTGCCGCCGGGCATCTCGATGTCGAGCAGGGCCACGTCGGGCTTGACCCGCAGCGCGGTGGGAACGATCTCGCCCGCCGCCGAGACCTGCGCGACGACCTCGAAGTCGTCCTCCAGGTCGAGCAGCACGGTGAGCGCGTCGCGCATCATCGTCTGGTCCTCGGCGATCAGCACACGGGTCACAGGCCGTCCTTCCGGTCGTCGTCATCGTCCACGCCCGCGTGCGGGATCTCGGCGGTGAGGACGAACCCCCGCGGCCCGCGGACGGCGGTCAGGCGCCCGCCCGCGGCGGTCAGGCGCTCGCGCAGCCCGCGCAGGCCGCTGCCGTCCTCCTCGCCGGTCACAGCGCCGGTCCCGTCGTCGCCGATCTCCACCAGCACCGGGTCGCGGTCGCGGCGCAGCGTGATGACGCAGCGCCGGGCACCGGAGTGCCGCACGACGTTCGTGACCCCCTCCCGGACGACCCAGCTCAGCAGCATGTCGGTCTCCCGCGACAGCGCGGGCCCCGACTCTTTCACCACGCAGTCGACGCCGGCCGAGGCCAGGGCCGCCCTGGCGCTGTCGAGCTCGGAGGCGAGGCTCGCGTCCCGGTAACCCGTGACCGCCTCACGCACCTCGGTCAGCGCCTGCCGCCCGATGGCCTCGATGTCCGCGGCGTGCCGCATGGCCGCCTCCGTGTCGCGGGGGGCCAGCCGCCGTACGGCCTCGGCCTTGACGACCACCATCGAGAGCGTGTGGCCGAGCAGGTCGTGCAGGTCACGGGAGAAGCGCAGGCGCTCGGCCGAGACGGCGGCGACGGCGAGCGCCTCCCGGGTCCGGCCGAGCTCCTCGATCACCTCGCCCATCCGGCGGAAGCCGTACGTCGTGATCCCGGCGAGGAAGGTGGTCAGCGCGGCGCCCCACAGCGCTTCGCCGAACGAGCCGTGCACAGGGACGATTGTGGCCAGCACGGCCGTGACGGCGACGAGCGGGGGCGCCGCACGGACCGGGAGCACGAGCGCCACGGCCACGGCGAGCAGAGAGAACAGCGTCTGCCATCCGTCCGTCCTGTAGGCCAGGGCCGCCGTGACCGTGACCGCCGCGAGCAGCGCGACGAACGCCACCGTCAGGGGCCGTACGCCCGGGCGATCCCGTCGGGCGGTCAGCACGGTCCCCACGAACGACAGCCCTGCGGCGGCGACCAGGGACCAGGCGGGCCAGGCCGGCACCGCCGACGCCGCGGTCGCGGCCGGCGCGATCAGCAGCAGGACGGTCAGCCCGAACGCCGGGGCGAGCAACCGGCCAGGCAGCCGCACGGGCCGCGGCAGGGAAGGGCGCGGCGGGGCAGACTCGGGTTCGCGCTCCTCCGCCCGCTCCGCCGCTTCCGTCATGGCCGCCATTATGGTCAACTTCCGGCCCGGGAGGGCAGGGCGGGATGTCGCCTTGAGAGCAGTACGAATCACCCGGGTCTTCGGTCACACCGGGCCGGGACCTCCGCACCTGGAGGGGGATCCGGGGCTCGTCGCAGGCTGGCCTGGGGGTGCCTGTGATGAGACGCTGCAACGAGGACGTCGCCGGGCTGCTGCAGGAGTACGCCGACCTGATCGCGATCACCGGGGGAGACGCGTTCAAGGTGCGGGTCTACGAGAAGGCGGCCCGGTCGGTCGGCGGGTACGGCCACGAGATCGACGGCATGGACGCGGCGGCCCTGCGGGCGATCCCGAACGTCGGCGCGTCGATCGCCGCGAAGATCGACGAATACCTGCGGACCGGGTCGATCCACCAGCTGGAGGAGCTGCGGACGAAGATCCCCGCCGGGGTGCGCCTGCTGACCACGATCCCCACGCTCGGGCCGAAGAAGGCCATGGTCCTGTATCACGAGCGGGGCGTCGACTCGATCGAGAAGCTGGAGGACGCCATCCACGCCGGGGCCCTGGAGGGGCTGCACGGCTTCGGGACGAAGACCGAGGAGAACCTGCTCCACGGCATCGAGGTGATGCGCAAGACCGGCAGCCGGGTGCACATCGGGATCGCGATGGCGGTCGCCGAGGAGATCGTCCCCGCGCTGCAGGCCGTGCCGGGCTGCGAGCGGTGCGCGTACGCCGGGTCGCTGCGGCGGATGAAGGACACGATCGGCGACGTGGACGTCCTGGCCACGGCCGAGGATCCGGCCGCTCTGATGGCGGCCTTCACCACACTGCCGTACGTCACCGAGGTGATCGCGCACGGCGAGACGAAGAGTTCGGTCCGCACGGCCGCGGGGCTCCAGGTCGACCTGCGGGTGGTGCCGGGGGACTCCTGGGGAGCCGCGCTGCAGTACTTCACCGGCTCCAAGGCGCACAACATCCGCACCCGCGAGATCGCCGTGCACCGGAAGCTGAAGCTGTCGGAGTACGGCGTGTTCGACGTGGCGACCGGCGAGAAGATCACCTCGGCGGACGAGGCCGAGGTGTACGGCATGCTCGGCCTGCCGTGGATCGAGCCGGCGCTGCGCGAGGACACCGGGGAGATCGAGGCCGCGCTGGCCGGGGGGCTGCCCACGGTGGTGACCCTGGCCGACATCCGCGGCGACCTGCACACCCACACCGACCTGACCGACGGGCTCGCGCCGCTGGAGGAGATGGTCGAGGCGGCCGCGGCGCGCGGCTACGCCTACTACGCGGTGACCGACCACGCGCCCGACCTCTTCATGCAGCGGATGACCGACGAGAAGGCGCTGGACCAGCGCGAACGGCTCCGCCGCCTCGGCGCGGCCCGCCACGGCATGACGCTGCTGCACGGGTGCGAGCTCAACATCGGCCCGGAGGGCGAGGTCGACTGGCCGCCGGAGTTCCTGGCCGGGTTCGACCTGTGCGTGGCCTCGGTGCACTCGCACTTCACCCAGCCGCCCGAGGAGATGACCCGGCGGCTGATCCGGGCCTGCGAGAACCCGTACGTGAAGATCATCGGCCATCCGACGGCGCGGATCATCGGCAGGCGGGAGCCGGTGGACGCCGACTGGCCGAGGGTGTTCGACGCCTGTGTGCGCACCGGGACGGCGCTGGAGATCGACTCCTTCCCCGACCGGCTCGACCTGCCCTCGGGCCTCGTCCGGCGGGCCGCCGACCGGGGCGTGCTGTTCTCGATCGACAGCGACGCGCACGCCGTGCCGCACCTCGATGTCATGCGGTACGGCGTCGGCACCGCGCAGCGCGGCTGGCTCACCCCCGACCGGGTAATCAACACGTGGCCACTGGATCGGCTGCGGGAGTTCCTCCGCCTGGGATGAAGGGGGTTGCATGCTGACGATCGGCACGACGCCGCTGCCCGTGGTGGGCCGCGCCCGGATGTACGTGTGCGGGATCACGCCCTACGACACGACCCATCTCGGCCATGCGAGGACGTTCGTGTGGGCCGACGTGGCGGTGCGGGTGCTGCGGCACGCGGGCGTGCCCGTCGAGGTGTGCCGCAACGTCACCGACGTGGACGACGTGCTGACCTCGGCGGCGCGCCGGGCCGGCAGCCCCTACGACAGCTTCGCCGCCGTGCAGCAGTTCTACTTCGACAGGGACATGGCCGCGCTGCACGTGCACCCCGTGACGTACGAGCCGCGGGCGCACACCTATGTGCCGCAGGTCGTGGCGCTCGCCCGCGCGCTGCTGGAGCTGGGCCACGCGTACGAGCGGGAGGGCGCGGTGTACTTCCGGGGCGCGGGCGTGCGCGAGCGGGCCGGGCTCGACGCCGAGGAGGCGGCCCGCCTGCTGGCGGAGTTCGGCGACGACCCCGTTTCCGGCGGGGCCGGCCCGCGCAGGGACGACCCGGCGGACGTCGCGGTCTGGCGGCCGTCGGCGAAGGGAGAGCCGGGCTGGCCGAGCGAGTGGGGCGACGGGCGGCCGGGCTGGCACGCCGAGTGCGCCGCCATGGCGCTGACGACGTTCGGCCCGGCTCTCGACCTGCACGCGGGCGGCGCCGACCTGCGCTTCCCGCACCACGCCTACGAGGCCGCGATGGCCGAGGCGGTGACCGGAGTGCGGCCGTTCGCCCGCGCCTGGCTCCACGTGGGGGTGGTCCGCGTGGACGGCGCCAAGATGGCCAAGTCGGCGGGCAACCTCGTCTTCACCGCCGACCTCCTGCGGCACCACCCCGTCGGCGCCGTGCGCCTGCTGCTCCTCGGCCACCCGTGGGCGGCCGACTGGGACTACCGCCCCGGCGGCCTGGACAAGGCCGCGGCCCGGCTGGAACGGCTGCATGCGGCGGCCGGGCGGCCCGCGGCCTCGGCGGCGGGGGAGCGGGCGGCGGTGCGCGCGCTGCTGGACGACCTGGACGTCGCGACCGCCCTGGCGATCGCCGAGGCGGAGGGCGGGCAGGCCGCCCGCACCGTGATCGCGCTGCTGGCCCTCCGCTGACGACGGCCCATCGGGCGGCATTGCATGATCACGGATGGTTCCGTGCCAGGTCGACGCCGCTGTCTGCGACAAATTGCAAGATCACGGTGCTGGGGTCGTAGGCGTCGTGCACGGCCACCACGTCCCGCCCGGCGGCGGCCAGGATCGAGGCGGCGATGGACGCCCGGTAGCCGCTCGCGCAGTGCGTCCACACCTCGCCGCCGGGCACCTCGTCCAGCCGCGCGGGCAGCTCGTGCAGCGGGATGTGGATCGCGCCGGGGACGTGCGACTCGCGCCACTCCACCGCACGGCGCACGTCCAGGACCACGATCGGGCGGTGGCGCCGCACGGCCGCCATGTCGGCGAACGTCGCCGTCGGCATGGACGCGGGCTTGTCGTCGCCGGTCCATTCCGCGGGCCCTCCCGTGGCGGCAGCGGCCGGGCGGTCGATGCCGACCCGCGCCAGCTCGCGCTGCGCCTGCGCGATGTCCCCGGGTGTCTCGCCCAGCAGGGTCACCGGTATCCGCGGCGTTCCCGACGAGCTCCACGGGATGAGCCAGCCCAGGTAGACGGCGAGGTTGCCGTCCAGCCCGAAGTTGAGCGCCCCGGCCAGGTGCCCCGCCGCGAACGCCGTACGGGACCGCAGGTCCACGACCCACTCGCCGGCCCGCAGGCGGCGGCGCAGCTCGGCGGCGTCCGCGCGGCGCGGCGCGGACAGGTCCGGCGCGTCCGGCCCGGCCAGGTTGAGCGGGGCCATGTGCGCGTAGTACGCCGGGTAGACGTCCAGCCCGGCCAGCAGCGACTCCGCGTACTCGTCCTCGCTCCGGGTCAGGACCGGGTTGACCCGCAGCTCCCTGCCGATCGTCGACTCGGCGACGTCCGACTGGGTGGCCGAGCAGAAGCTGCCGAACCCGTGGGTGGGGAAGACGTCGGTTTCGGCCGCGAGCTCGCGGGCCAGCCGGTGCGCCGAGGCGTACTGGGCGCGCACCAGGGCGCCGGTGTGCTCGGGGCCGAGCAGGTCGGGCCGCCCGGTCGTGCCGTGCAGCAGCGAACCTCCGGTGAACACGGCGGGCGGCCGGTCCTGGGACTCCAGCACGTACGACAGGTGGGTGAAGGTGTGGCCGGGGGTGGCGACGGCCCGCAGGCGCATGCGCGGGCCGGCCTCGACCACGTCCCCGTCCTCGGTCGGGCTCCGGTCGAACTCCACGGGGTCGGCCGCGTTGACGTGGTAGTCCGCGCCGGTGGCCGCGGCCAGGGCGGGCCCGCCGGTCACGTAGTCGTTGTGCACGTGGGTCTCGAAGACGTGGCGGATCTCGACGCCGCGCCGTTCGGCCAGGCGGAGCATCCGGTCGATGTCCCGCTGCGGGTCCACCACGAAGGCGACCTCCCCGTCGGTGACGAGGTAGCTTCGGTCGCCCAGGGAGGGGGTTTCGACTGGGATGATTTCGATCATTCAGGTCCCTCCTCGTGCTCGTGAGGCACCCGTACCCAGGGAAAAGGACTTCACCTCATCCCGGGACGTCCTCCGCCAGCACCCGCTGGGCGACGGCGAACGCGGCGTTGGCGGCCGGCACCCCGCAGTAGATCGCGGTCTGCAGCAGCACCTCCTTGATCTCCTCGGTCGTGAGACCGTTGCGCCGCGCGGCCCGCACGTGCATGGCCAGCTCCTCCAGCTGCCCGCGCGCCACAAGGGCGGTGAGCGTGATGCAGCTGCGGGTGCGGCGGTCCAGCCCCGGCCGGGTCCAGATCTCGCCCCAGGCGTACCGGGTGATCAGGTCCTGGAAGTCCGCGGTGAACTCGGTGGTCCGCGCCTGCGCCCGGTCCACGTGCGCGTCGCCCAGCACCTCGCGGCGCACCCGCATGCCGTCCTCGTGGCTCATGCCGTCCTCCAGCGGGTGGTCAGGTGCCGGGTGATCTCCGTGTTCACGACGTCCGGGCGCTCGGCGGCGGCCAGGTGCGCGGCCCCCGGCACGACGACGAGCTCGGCCTCCGGGATGCTCCGGGCCAGGACCTCGGCGTCCGACGGCGGCGTCGCCGGGTCGTCCGCTCCGGCGATCACCAGGGCGGGCGCGCGGACCTCGCCGAGCCGGTCGCGGACGTCGAAGACCGCCAGGGCGTCGCAGCACGCGGCGTATCCCTCGGGGTCCGCGCCACGCAGCATGTCCAGGTAGCGCTCGGCGTCGGCGAAGCCCGCCGTGAACCACCGGCTCCGCGTCGCCTCGGTCAGGGGTTTGGTGCCCTCGGCGCGGACCAGCGCGGCGCGCTCGCGCCAGCTCTCCGCCGTGCCGAACCGGGCGGAGGTGCAGCACAGGACCAGGCTCGCGACGCGGTCCGGCGCACGCAGCGCCAGCGCGGTCCCGACGGCCCCGCCCAGCGACACCCCCGCGTACGCGACCGAGTCCAGGCCGTTGCGGTCGAGCAGCGCCAGCACCCCGTCGGCGAGGTCGTCCACGGTCAGATCACGCGCGGAACCGGAGGCGGCCGGCGAGCCGCCGTGGCCGGGCAGGTCGTAGCGGAGCACCCGCCAGGTGCGGGTGAGCACGGGGAGCTGCGGCTCCCACAGGTCGAGGGTCGTGCCCAGAGAGGGCCCGAGCACGACGACCGGGGCGTCCTGCGGCCCGTCGAATCGGTGGTGCGGGATCATGGTGCCTTTCTCTCGTGGTGCGCCAGAGCCCGGTCGACCAGAGCGGGCGCGGATCCGACGCCGGGGTCCTCCCCGTGTTCGGCCAGCACGGCGAGCAGGTGATCGAGATTGTGCCGCATGCGCCCGGGGAACACCTCCAGCCCCTCGGCCAGCTCGGCGGCCGTTTCGGCCGAGCCGCCCGCCAGGCGCAGGCACTCGCGCAGCGGCTGCCACTCGGCGTGCCAGCTCCCGGCGGGCCGCTCGTGCTCGGCGACCAGCGCGGTGAGCAGGACCTGCGCCTGCGCCGGGGCCTGGAGCGCCGCCGACCTGATCATCGTGGCCAGCACCGGGTTGCGCTTGTGCGCCATCGCCGACGAACCGCCCCGGCCCGGCGCGGCGGGCTCGGCGACCTCGCCCACCTCGCTCTGCGCCAGCAGGATCACGTCGGTGGCGAGCTTGCCCAGCGCGCCCGTCACGGCGGCGAGCGCGCCGGCCAGGTCGGTCACCGGCGTGCGCAGCGTGTGCCAGGGCAGCACCGGCTCGGCCAGCCCGGTCTCGGCCGCGAACAGCGGCAGCAGGTCGAGCGCCCTCTCGCCGTACCCGGCCATGGTGCCGGCCGCGCCGCCGAGCTGGACCGGCAGCGGCACCGCCGCCAGGCGGTCGCGCGCGTCCCGGCAGCCGGTCAGCCACCCGGCGGCCTTCAGGCCGAACGTGGTGGGCACGGCCTGCTGCCCGAGCGTCCGGCCCGCCATCGGGGTGTCCCGGTGGTCGGCGGCCAGCCGGGCCAGTGCGGCGAGCACCCGGTCGAGGTGGCGCAGGATCACCTCGCGGGCCCGCGCGGCGACCAGCATCGCCGCCGTGTCGAGGATGTCCTGGCTCGTCGCGCCGTGATGCACCCAGGACCCGGCCTCGCCGGCCGCGGCCCGCAGGTCCTTGACCAGCGGGACGACGGGGTTGCCGGCGTCCCTGGCGCGGCGGGCGAGGCCGGCGGCGTCGTGGCGGTCATGACGGGCCGCCTCGGCGATCGCGGCGGCGGCCCGCCCGGGGACGACGCCGAGGCGGGCCTGCGCCCGCGCGAGGCACACCTCCGCCTCCAGCATCGCCCGCAGCCAGGCGTCGTCGGCCGTGACCGCCGCCACCTCCGTGCCCGCCCACACCGGGGAGAGCAGCCCGCGATCAGCGCCTCCGTCAGAACTCAAGGAAGACCGTCTCCCGCTCGCCCTGCAGCCGTACGTCGAACCGGTAGACGTCCTGCCCCTCCGGGCGGGCGAGCAACGTCGCGCGGCGGGCCGGGTCGAGGGAGCCGAGCAGGGGGTCGGGCACGTCGGCGAGGTAGACGCGGGTGCGCACCGGCTTGAGCAGGCCCCGCGCGAAGACCAGCAGCGCGGCGTACGGCCGGGACGGCGGCGCGAGGCGGAACCGGTAGGAGCCGTCGGGCGCGGTGCCGCACCGGCCGAAGCCGGAGACCCCGGTCCCGCTCCGGCTCAGGGCGCCCCGATCACCGCCTTCCCCGGTCCACAGCTCGAGCAGGGCGTCGGGCACCGGCTCGCCGGCCCCGTCCAGCACCAGGCCGGTGATCGTGACGGCCCCCGGATGGCCCTCGGGGACGAGCTCCCAGTCGGCCGCGTACGGCAGGGCGTACCCGAAGAACGGGCCGACGGTCTGCGAAGGGGTGGTCACGCGTCCTCCATGGGGGTACGGCCGAGCACCACGTCCCACCGGTAGCCGAGCGCCCACTCCGGCTCGGTGATCCCCAGGTCGAACGTGGCGACGAGCCGCTCGCGGGCGGCCGGGTCGGGAATGGACCGGAAGATCGGGTCGAAGGCGAACAGCGGGTCGCCGGGGAAGTACATCTGCGTCACCAGGCGCTGGGTGAACGCCGTGCCGAACACCGAGAAGTGGATGTGCGCGGGCCGCCAGGCGTTGGGGTGGTTGCGCCAGGGATAGGCCCCCGGCTTGATCGTGACGAACCGGTAGCGGCCCTCGTCGTCGGTCAGGCACCGGCCGGCTCCGGTGAAGTTGGGGTCGAGCGGGGCCGGATGCTGGTCGCGCTGGTGGGCGTACCGGCCGGCGGAGTTGGCCTGCCAGATCTCCACCAGCGTGTCCGGCACCGGCCGGCCCGACGCGTCGAGGACGCGTCCGGTGACGATGATGCGCTCGCCGAGCGGCTCGCCCGCGTGGCCCGCGGTCAGGTCGGCGTCGAGCGGGTCCACCTCGCCGCGGCCGAAGACCGGGCCGGTCAGCTCGGCCGCCTCCGGGTCCTGCTTCATCTCCAGCGGCGGCCGGGACGGCGCCCGCAGGACCGTGCTGGCGTAGTCCGGGTGCAGGTAGGGCGGGTGTGTCACGGTGTCTCCTCTTGGTAGGGCAGGCCCACGTAGTTCTCCGCCAGTGTCGTCCCGGCCGCCTCGGAGGACGTCACGTAGTCGAGGTAGGAGGTCTGCAGCTTCCTGGCGTAGGCGTCGTCGGACTCGAACGTGTGCAGCAGCGTCGTCATCCACCACGAGAAGTGCTGGGCCCGCCACACCCGGGGCAGGCAGGCCCGCGAATAGTCGTCCAACGCCTCGGTCGAGCCGTCGGCGAAGAAGCGCGCCAGCGCCTCGGTCAGCACCCGCACGTCGGCCACCGCGAGGTTGAGCCCCTTCGCGCCGGTCGGCGGCACGATGTGGGCCGCGTCCCCGGCCAGGAACAGCCTGCCGTACTGCATGGGCTCGGCCACGTAGCCGCGCATCGGCGTGATCCCCCGTTCGAGGATCTCGCCGGTCGTGAGGGTGAAGCCGGGCACGGTCTCCAGCCGGGCCCGCAGCTCGGCCCAGATCCGCTCGTCGGGCCACGCGGCGAGGTCCTCGTCGGGGGCCACCTGCAGATAGAAGCGGCTGATCTCCGGGGTGCGCATGCTGTGCAGCGCGAAGCCGCGCTCGGTCCGCGAGTAGATCAGCTCCTCCGACGACGGCTTCACCTTCGCGAGGATGCCGAGCCAGGCGAACGGGTAGTCGCGCTGATACTCGGTCAGCACGCCCTCGGGGATCGACGGCCGAGACACCCCGTGGAAGCCGTCGCACCCGGCGATCACGTCGCAGTCCAGCCGCTCGCCCCCGAAAGTGAGGTACGGCCGGTCGGTGCCGATGTCGTGCACCGCCACGTCGTCCACCTCGAAGCGGACGTCGCCCCCGGCCGCCAGCCGTGCGGCGATCAGGTCCTTGACGACCTCCTGCTGGCCGTACACGGTGATGGCCCGTCCGGGCACCAGCCGCTCGAAGGCGATGCGGTGGCCCGCTCCGCCGTACCGCAGCTCGATCCCGTGGTGGGGCAGGCCCTCCGCCTGCATGCGCGCGCCCACCCCCGCCTCCACGAGCGTGTCCACCGTGCCCTGTTCGAGCACCCCCGCCCGCACCCGCCGCTCGACGTAGTCCCTGCTGCGGCGTTCGAGCACGACGGACTCGATCCCGCGCAGGTGGAGCAGATGAGAGAGCAGCAGGCCGGCCGGCCCGGCCCCGATGATCCCGACCTGAGTTCGCATGGCCCAAGCATCGGGAAGCACCCGCCGTCCCGCGTAGGCTTTGCTTCTACTGAGCGGAAGAAGGGGGTCACATGGCCGGCGGCGCGCGCGACCCGGGACGTTCCGTGACCTCCCGGGCGCTGGCCATTCTCGGCGCCTTCGACGCCCACCAACCGCGGCTCACGCTGACGGAGATCGCCGAACGGACCGGCATGGCGCTGAGCACCGCCCACCGGCTCGTCGGGGAGCTGGAGGAGTGGCGCGCCCTGCGCCGCGGCGCCGACGGGCGCTACCAGATCGGCCGCCGCCTGTGGGAGCTGGGCCAGCTCGTTCCCGACCCGCTGCAGGAGGTGGCGCGCCCCTGGCTGCAGGAGCTGTTCGGCGGCACCGGGGAGAACGTCCACCTGGCGGTGCGCGACGGGCTGGAGGTGCTCTACGTGGACAAGGTGTACGGCAAGCGGGCCGTGCCGATCGTGTCGCGGACCGGGGCGCGCCTGCCCATGCACCCGACCGGCGTCGGCAAGGCGCTGCTCGCCTTCGAGCCGGGCTGGTTCGTCAGCTCCTACCTGTCGAGACCGCTGGAGCGGCCGACCCCGCACACCATCACCGAGCCGGGCCGGCTGGCCCGCGAGCTGACCCAGGTGCGCGCCCAGGGGTACGCCACGACACACGAGGAGATGACGCTCGGCTCCTGCTCGGCCGCCGCGCCGGTGCTGGCCGGGGACCGGCCCGTCGCGGCCGTCGGCATCGTGGTCTCCTCCAGGCGGGTGCGCGAGCTGCCCCGCCTGGTCGATCCGCTGCTGGCCGTCGCGGCCCGAATCGCCGGCGACTACCGGGCCGCCGTCTCCCGCCCGTTCCCGTAAGATCATCGCGGAGCGGGAAGGCGAGGGGAGCGCGGGTGAGCCGGGACGAGGAAGCGCTGAAGGCCATCGACTTCTCCACGCCGAGCGTGGCGCGGATCTACGACTGGTGGCTGGGCGGCAAGGACAACTTCGCGGTCGACAGGGCCGCCGCCGAGAAACTGCTCGAACTGGTCGGCTCCGACGGCCGCCTGGTGATCAGGCAGAACCGGGAGTTCCTCGGCCGGGCCGTCCGCTTCCTCAGCGAGTCGGGCATCCGGCAGTTCCTCGACCTGGGCACGGGCGTCCCCACACAGGGCAACGTCCACGAGGTCGCCCACGAGGTCGATCCCGAGGCGACCGTCGTCTACGTCGACAACGACCCCATCGTCGCCGCGCACGGGCGGGCGCTGCTCACCGGCACCGGCCGTACGGGCGTGGTGCAGGCCGACATGCGCGACCCGGACGCGATCGTCGAGAGCCCGGTCACTAAGGAGCTGATCGACTTCAGCAAGCCGGTGGCCGTGCTGTTCGTCGCCGTTCTGCACTTCGTGGAGGACGACGACGCCGAGCGGGTGGTGTCGTACTTCCGCGAGCGCATGGCCCCCGGCAGCCACCTCGTCATCTCCCACGGCACCCAGGGCCGCCTGAGCGAGGACACGATCACCGAGGCCAGGGCGGTGTACGAGAAGTCGACGGCCGCGCTGCGCGACCGCACGCCCGAGCACATCGCCAGGTTCTTCACGGGGTTCGAGCTGGTCGAGCCGGGGCTGGTCGACGTGGCCGACTGGCGCAACGACGGCGACTTCGTCGAGCACAGCAAGGGCGGCTACGTCCTCGGCGGCGTCGGCCGGCTGGCCTGACCCGCCCGCGGACAGGCTTCCTGGCGGACCTCGAACGTGACCCGCGGCGGCACCCGCAGCGTGGTGCAGACGGCGCAGTGCTCCAGGACCGACAGGAGTGAGGCGCGCAGCCCCGCGGGCAGGCCGGGAGCCTCCACCGACAGCTCGATGTGGTCGATCCGCCCGGGGCAGACGCCCAGGCCGTACCGCACGGTCACGCCCACCCCGGCGGGCAGCTGCCGCTGGCGCAGGTAGCGTTCGGCGCAGCAGGCGACGCCCGCCGCCACGCTGCCCACGAACAGCTCGGCCGGAGTGGGGCCGGTGTCGCTCCCGCCGACGTCCGCGGGCTGGTCGGCGCGTACCACGTGGCGCCGGATCCGGACGTCGAACCGGTCGGCTCCGTGCCAGGCGACCCGGATGACGCCGTCACGCGGCTCACTCATGGCGCACCCCCGCGTCCGATTCGGCTCAATCCGAGTATGTCCGCGGCCGACGGAGGATGGGCGCATACGTACCGTAAGAAGCCGGTCGCGACCTGGCAAAGGGCGGGAGCGTGGAGTGCCCGGTTTGCGACACTCCAATGTGGGGGGGCATGCGTGGCGCCGACGGGGGAGCGGACCATGATCCCGCAGACGCACCTGGACGGGCTGCTGGCCGAACTGCACACGAGGCTGCAGGCGGTCCTGTCGACGCGCGACCGGGCCTACGCGCTGCTGGAGGCGGTCGTCTCCGTGGGCGGAAACCTGGACCTGGAGACCGTGCTGCACCGGATCGTCGAGACCGCCGCCACGCTGGCCGATGCCAGGTACGCCGCGCTCGGCGTGATCGGGGAGGACGACACCCTCGCCCGCTTCGTCCCCGTGGGGCTGAGCGAGGAGGAGATCGCCCGCATCGATCACTGGCCGCACGGCCTGGGTCTGCTCGGCCTGCTGATCAAGGAACCCCGGCCCCTGCGGCTGGCCCGTATCGGCGACCATCCCCGGTCGTACGGCTTCCCCGCCGGCCATCCGCCGATGGCCGGCTTCCTCGGCGTGCCCGTACGGGTCCGGGGCAGGCTGTTCGGCAACCTCTACCTGACGGACAAGCGCGGGGGAGGGGAGTTCGACGAGGACGACGAGGCGATCATCGTGGCCTTCGCCGGCGCCGCCGGGGTGGCGATCGAGAACGCCCGCCTCTACGAGGACAGCCGCCGCAGGGAGACCTGGCTCCAGGCGTCGGCGGAGATCACGAGGAGCCTGCTGTCCGGCGCCGAGACACCGCGGGTGCTGACGCTGATCGCCCGCCGTGCCCGGCGGATGGCCGGCGCGGACACGGCGGCGATCCTCCTGCCGGAAGGCGGCGGCCTGACGCTGCGGGTCGCGATCGCGGACGGCGTGCCCGGCCCGGCCCGCAGGCGCCGGCTGCCCGTCGAGGGCTCGCTGGCCGGGCAGGCCTTCCTCCGTGCGGAGCCGCGCGTCGTCACGGAACTGAGCGACACCGACTTCCTCACGGCGACAGGGGAGGCGGGAGCGGCGTGCGCCGTGCCGCTGGGAGCGCCGGGAGCGGTGCGCGGGGTGCTGTCTCTGGCCAGGCGGCCCGGCCGTGTCCCGTTCAGCCGGGCGGAGGTCTGCATGGTCCACTCCTTCGCCGGGCACGCGGCGGTCGCGCTCGAACTGGACGAGGCGCGCAGGGACGCCGAGCGGCTCGGCCTGCTGGAGGACCGCGACCGCATCGCCAAGGACCTGCACGACGTGGTCATCCAGCGGCTGTTCGCGGTCGCGATGACGCTGACGGGCGCCACGCGGCTGGTGGAGCGCCCGGAGGCGGCCGCGCGGCTGCGGACCGCGATCGACGAACTCGACGGCACGATCCGGCAGATCCGCTCCACGATCTTCGCCCTGCGCGCTCCCGCCGACGCCCCCGGGCTGCGCGCCCGGCTCGTCGAGCTGGTCGAGGGCGCCCGGGAGCCCCTCGGTTTCCTGCCGGCCCTGTGCATGGACGGGCAGCTCGACACCCGCGTGCCCGCCCACGTCGGCGACCACCTGCTGGCCGTGGCGCGGGAGGCGATCTCCAACGTGGTGCGGCACGCCCATGCCACCCGCGCCGCCGTCACCGTACGCCTGGACAAGGACCGGCTGACCCTGCTCGTGGAGGACGACGGGGTCGGCCTCCCGGCGCGGGGACGCCGCAGCGGCCTGCGCAACCTGTGCGACCGCGCCGAGAGCCTGGGCGGGTCGTGCGCCGCCGAGACCGGCGCCGCCGGAGGAACGCGCGTGTGCTGGAGCGTGCCGCTGCCGTCCACGCCGTGCTCGACACCTTGATCGACACTTGATCGACACCGTGAGGAGGCATCGCGCCATGACCGAGCCGATCAGTGATCCGTTCGCCGATCGGGTCAGCGACCCGGTGGTCGTCGGCACCGACGGGTCCGCGGGCGCGACCCGGGCGGTGGAGTGGGCGGCCGGACACGCCGTCCTGCAGGGCCTGCCCCTGCGGGTGGTCCACGCCGTCGAGCGCCTGCCGTACGACGGCCCGCGCTATCCCATCCCCGACAGCTACGACAGGCTGGCGCCCTCCGGTCGGCAGCTCCTCGACCACGCCGAGCGGGTCGCCAGGGACCGGGGCCCCGGCCTCGACGTGACGACGGAGCTCGCCGAGGGGCGTCCCGGCCGGGTCCTGCGCGACCAGGCGGCCCGCGCCTCCGAAGTGGTGCTCGGCAGCCACGGCGGGGGCGGCTTCCCCGGCATGCTGCTCGGCT
Organism: Microbispora rosea; assembly: GCF_900156315.1. Taxonomy (GTDB): domain Bacteria; phylum Actinomycetota; class Actinomycetes; order Streptosporangiales; family Streptosporangiaceae; genus Microbispora; species Microbispora rosea. The sequence goes on from NZ_FTNI01000005.1 coordinate 121,803, forward strand.
CGGTGGGCAACCAGGTCGCCGGGCACGTGGCCGTGCCGGTCGTCGTCGTACGGCCGGAGCCCCCGGAGGCGGCGGCCGAGATCGTGGCGGGGTTCGACTGCTCGGAGGCGTCCGGGCCCGCCCTGGCGTACGCGTTCGAGGAGGCGCGGCTGCGCGGTCACCGGGTGCGGGTCGTCTGCGCCTGGGAGCCGCCGGTGCCGTACGGGCCCGTGATCGGGATGGACCTGGACGGCATGCGGCGGGCCGCGGAGGACTACGCGCGCGGCGAGCTGCAGCCGTGGCGGAGCCGGTACGCCGACGTCAAAGCCGAGCTGGAGATGGTCCGCGCCCATCCGGTCTCCGCGCTCATCGAGGCCTCGTCCCGGGCCGTCCTGCTCGTGGTCGGCTCCCACGGCCGCAACGCCTTCACCGCGGCCGTGCTCGGCTCGGTGAGCCGCGCCGTGCTCGCCCACGCCCGCTGCCCGGTCGCCGTGGTGAGGGCGCGCTGAGCCGTCACGCCGGCGCCGCGTCAGCGGAGCAGGCGGGCCGGCCGCACCCCCGGGACGGTCCGCTCCAGCAGGTCGCCCACGTGCCCGGGGCCCTGGCCCTCCGGGCCCCGCAGGTCGATCTCGCCGTCGCGCACGAGCACCTCCCAGGACGCGTCGGAGGGGTAGCGCTCCCGCAGGGCGGCCAGAACGGCCTCGCGCAGCTCGTCGTCCGACCTGGCCAGCAGCGCCATGAGGTCGTGGCGGCTGACCATCCCGACGACCCGCTCGTCGCGCAGCACGGGCACGCTCTTGACCCGCTTGGCGATCATGAGGTCCGTCAGCACCCGCGCGTCCGTGGTGTCCTCGACCGTGCTCACCTGGCGCGACATGACGTCCGCCACGGTGCGGGGCGCCGAGGCGCCCGGCGCGAACGCGCCGCACAGCAGGTCGATCTCGCTGACCATGCCGACCAGCTCGCCGTGCTCCCCGAGCACGGGGGCGGCCGTGATGTCGTGGTCGTACAGCACCCGGATCGCCCGCCGCACGGAGTCGTCGCGGCGCAACGTGATCGCCGGGCTGCTCATGACCTCAGCGGCCAGCATGGCCCACCTCCCCCGTCCGTCGCCGTCGTGGTCATTCCACCGCCGCGCGGGCCGTACGGGCAGGTGCCGGAGGTCCCCGGCGGTCGGGTCTTTGGGCCCGTGCGGCGCCGCGCCCACGGTGGTCGGATGGAGATGGCGCAGCGCCGCCCGCGGGAGGAACGATGACCGTAGAAGCCATGACCGCCGCCGACGTGATGAGCAGGGTGCTCGTGACCGTGAAGCCGGACGAGTCCCCGCTCATGGCCTGGGAACTCATGCGTCGCGGGTCGATGCATCACCTGCCCGTTGTGGATTCGAATTCCCGCATCATCGGCGTGCTCACCCGGGAGGACATCGCGGCCCACTGGTCCGGCGGGCCGGCGGAGCAGTCGAGCAGCCAGGTGCGCCAGTTGCTGACCGGGCGCAGGTGCCCGCACGTGTCGCCCGACGCGTCGCTCCCCGCCGTGGCGGACGTCATGCTGGAGTCGGGGGTGGACGTCGTCCCGGTGATCGGGACCTCCGGCGCCCTGCAGGGTCTCGTCACCGTGACCGACGTGCTCGTGGCGGTCGCGGGCAGGCGGGGGGCCGCGCCCCCGCACGAGGAGGTGTCGGCCGGGATGTTCCGCCTGGAGCCGGTGCTGCCGCCCAAGCCCTCCCGGACCGCCGAGGACCAGCGTCAGGGGCCGTGACCCCCCATCGTGACGCCCATCGTGACCTCCCGGTCGTCACCGCCCGCGGAGCACGTGCAGAATAAGGTCATGTTCCGCACGGTGGTGATCTTCAAGTGAGTGCCCGTATCGACCATGCCGTCACCTCGGGCACCTTCAGCCTGGACGGCCAGACCTTCGACGTCGACAACAACGTCTGGGTGCTCGGCGACGACGCCGAGTGCGTGGTGTTCGACGCGCCCCACGACGTCAAGGCGATCACCGACGTGATCGCGGGCCGGCGCGTCCTGGCCATCCTCGCCACCCACGCCCACGACGACCATGTGCGGGTCGCGCCGGACCTGTCGGAGGCCACCGGGGCGCCCGTCCTGCTGCACCCGGACGACCTGCCGGTCTGGCGGCTCACCCACCCCGATCGCGAGCCCGGCGGCACGCTGTCCGACGGACAGGTCATCGAGGTCGCCGGAACCCGCCTCGAAGTGCTCCACACTCCCGGGCACGCTCCCGGCGCCTGCTGCTTCCACGCGCCCGGCCTCGGCGTCGTCTTCACCGGCGACACCCTGTTCCAGGGCGGTCCCGGCGCGACCGGCCGCTCGTTCTCCGACTTCGGCGTGATCATCGACTCCATCCGCGACCGCCTGCTGGCCCTGCCGCCCGAGACCGTCGTCCACACCGGTCACGGCGACAGCACGACGATCGGCGCGGAGCTGCCGCACCTCGACGAGTGGATCCGCCGGGGCCACTGACAACCCCGGGCCTTCGCGCGGGGTCTTGACGATCACACGCTCCGCGGCCGACACTCACGAGACCGATCCACTCCGCTCCCGACATCGTCGGGGCGGAGCGGGTCTCCTGATGTTAGCGCTAACGAGGCCGATGGTCCCGGGCCGCCGGTCGGGAGAGACGATGCCCAGCCGCACCACCCCCCTACGACGCCTCCCACGCCTCTCTCGGCTCGCGCTCGCGGCCGCGGCCGTGCTGTCCCTGGTGGCGGGCCCGCTCGTGACCCCGGCGCACGCGGCCGGCGAGACGGAACCGTCCGGCCTGCTGCTGCGGTACACGTTCGACGAGACGGGCGGCACCGTCGTCCACGACGCCTCGGGCCACGGCAACGACGGCGGCTACGAGCGGACGCCCGCCTTCGGCCGGGGCGTCGAGGGCGGCTCGTTCGCGATGTCCGGAGGGCCGTCCTCGTCCACCACCGCGCCGTACGTGAAGATCCCGAACGGCGTGCTGAAGGGCCTCGGCGGCGTCACCGTCGCCACCTACGTGAAGTGGAACGCCTCCACGACGGTGAACCAGTGGCTGTACGGTCTCGGCCCGGACAGCACCAAGTATCTGTTCACCTCGCCGTACAACGGCGGCAAGACCCTCTACTCGGCGATCACGGCGGGCGGCTGGCAGGCCGAGTCGAAGCTGTCCGGCGGCGCGGCCCTGCCGGGCGGCGCCTGGAAGCACGTCGCGGTGACCGTCGACGGCGACAGCAGGACCGCCGTCATGTACCTCGACGGCATCGAGGCGGCGCGCGCGACCGACGTGCCGGTCACGCCCTCCGACCTGTACGACGCGACCAAGGACCACACGGGGTACATCGGGAAGTCGCTCTACGCGGCCGACCCCTACTTCGCCGGCGAGGTGGACGACTTCCGGATCTACGACCACGCGCTGTCGGCGACCGAGGTGCTCCGGGTCTCCGGCAACACGGCGGCCGTCGGCGCGGCCACGCTGCCCGAGCTCAAGGTCCCGGCGATCGTGGACGGCACGAACGGCAGGATCGTCCTGCCGGTGAAGGAGGGCACCGACCTCAGCCGGCTCGCCCCCGCGTTCACCCTGGTCCCGGGAGCGAGCATCAGTCCCGCCTCCGGCACCGTGCGCGACCTGTCCGAGCCGGTCACCTACACCGTCACCGGCTCCGACGGCGCCCGGCGAACGTGGACGGTCGAGGCGCGGGTGATGAGGAGCCCGGTGCTCCCCGGCCTGTACGCCGACCCGAACATCGCCGTCTTCGGCGACACGTTCTGGATGTATCCGACCACCGACGGCTTCGCCGGCTGGAGCGGCACGCAGTTCCACGCGTTCTCGTCCAAGGACCTCGTCCACTGGACCGACCACGGCGTCGTCCTCGACCTCGGACCCGACGTGACCTGGGCCGACAACAGCGCCTGGGCGCCGACGATCGCCGAGCGGAACGGCACCTACTACTTCTACTTCAGCGGCGGCATGGCCACCGGCGACACCGGCAAACACCTCGGCGTCGCCGTGTCCGACTCGCCGGCCGGGCCGTTCAAGGACGCCCTGGGCAAGCCGCTGGTGGCGGCCGGGACCTACAGCGGCCAGATGATCGACTCCGACGTGTTCGTCGACGACGACGGCCAGGCCTACCTCTACTGGGGCAACGGAAACTCCTACCAGGTGCCGCTGAACGACGACATGGTGTCGTTCGACCCCGCCAAGGTGAAGACGTACAAGCCGAGCGGCTACAACGAGGGCTCGTTCGTCTTCGAGCGCGGCGGGATCTACTACTTCATGTGGTCGGAGAACGACACGCGCGACGAGAACTACCAGGTCGCGTACGCCACCGGCGCCTCGCCGCTCGGCCCGTGGACCAAGCGGGGCGTGATCCTGCAGAAGGACCTGTCCCTCGGGATCAGGGGCACCGGCCACCACTCCGTCGTACGGGTGCCGGGCACCGACGACTGGTACATCGCCTATCACCGCTTCGCCGTCCCCGGCGGCGACGGCACCCACCGGGAGACCACCATCGACCGGATGGAGTTCGACGAGAACGGCCTGATCAAGAAGGTCGTGCCGACGCTGGAGAGCGTCGCCCCGGTGTCGGTCGCGAACGCCGGGCCGGACGCCGAGGGCCGCGAGGGGTCCCCCATCCGGCTGGCGGGATCGGCCACCGGCGCGGCGAAGTGGAGCTACGCGCCCGGCGAGGGCGCCGGCTCCGGCGCGACCTGCTCCTTCTCGGATCCCGCCGCCGCTGAGACCGCCCTCACCTGCGACGACGACGGGACCTACACCGTCACGCTGACCTCCGGCCGCAGCCGCGACACCGCGAAGGTGACCGTCGCCAACGCGGTTCCGAAGACCGGGGACGTCGTCACGCCCACCGGCCCGGTCGAGGCCGGCACGCGCGTGACCCTCTCGGTCCCGGTCACCGACCGGGGCGCGAACGACGTGCTCACCTGCGCGGTGGACTGGAAGGACGGGACCACCTCGTCCGGCGATGTCGACGGCGGGACGTGCACGGCCCGGCGCACCTACGCGAAGCCCGGTGTGTACGAGCCCGTCGTCACCGTCGCCGACGACGACGGCGCGACCGCCACGGCCACGGGCCGTCCCGTGGTCGTGTACGACCGGGACGCCGGCTTCGTCACCGGCGGCGGCTGGATCGACTCGCCCGCGGGCGCCTACCGCGCCAACCCCGCGCTGACCGGTCAGGCCACCTTCGGGTTCGCGGCCAGGTACGTGAAGAACGCCTCCGGCAAGGACCACGCGGTTCCGATCGGTGACACGACCTTCTCGTTCCAGGCCGGGCGGCTGAGCTTCCGGTCCACGGCGTACGACTGGCTCGTGGTCGCGGGCGGAGAGGTCCGGTATCGCGGCATCGGGACGATCGGCGGCACCGGGCGGTACGGCTTCGAGGTCGTCGCCCGCGACGGCGACACCGGCGACGGGGACGGCGTGGACCGCTTCGCCGTCCGGATCTGGGACGAGAGGACCGGTGACCTGATCTACCAGAACGGAGCCGGTGACGTGGCCCACGGCAGCGTCGTCGTGCACGCGAAGTAGGTCGTGCACGCGAAGCAGCGCGCGCCTACCGCGCCACCCGGACGCCGGTGACGGCGAAGCGCTCGACCTCCGCCACATGACCGCCGGTGCCGGCGACGAGGGTGAGCGTGCGGCCCGGGTCCGCGCGGAAGGTCACGGTGGCGGACCAGGGGGCGTCGTCCCCTCCGGCCGAGACGCAGCAGCGCTCGCCGAGGGGGCGGGTGCTCCCGATCGCGCGTACCTGCACCCGGACGCTCTCGTCCACCCCGGTGATCCTGCCGCCCACCGTGACGGGGGACGAGACGAGGGCGCCGTACCGGGGCGTGGTGAGGGAGAAGGTGGTGTCGTCGGTGCCCACCACCTCCCACGGCGCGTCCGGCCCCGTGCCGAACCTGACCAGGTGGATGACGGCGGCGATGCCGGGCCGCCCGCCGCCCTCTCCGCGGATGCCGACCGAGACGCGGGCGTCCGCACCGGTCACCGTGCGCTTGACCACCCGGTCGACACCGGTGAAGCCCAGGAATCCCTGCGTGAAGGAGAGCGCGGTGCGCTCCGCGTCCAGGTGCCAGGGCTGGTGGCCGCCCGAGCGGTAGCTCTCCTGCCAGTCCCGCGCCTGTCTCTCGTCGGCGAACGGCCACAACGGCTGGTAGCGGCCCGCCACGAGGGAACCCGCGGTGGTTGTGGCGGAGGGGGTGGGGGAGGTGGCCGCCGGGCTGCTCTGCCGGACGGTCGCCGTGCCGGTCGCCGTGCCGGTCGCCGTGCCGCTCCCTGGGCCGGATCCGCACGCGCCCGCCAGCAGGCCGAGCGCGGTCAGCACGGCGGGGGCCCACCTGGCCCGGCCCGCCCGGCCGTTCGTCACGCCGCGAGTCACGATGCGCGCTCCCGCTCCCAGAGGTTCCTTGACTGAGAGCATGCCCGGCCGGATGGCGGGCATTCCCTGCACGAGGGTGCCGGCTCGGTCCAGGGGACGCCGTCGGCGTCCCGAGGGGAGATCGACTACGACTGTTAGCGGTAACAGCGGATGCGTCAAGGGTCGGGTTTTCCGGGGCGAGATCTTGACCAGAGGCAATGCGAACGCTAACAATCAGCCCGCGAGACCCCTGCCTGCTGAAGGAGATGTTCGTGCTCCAGGCACAGCTGACCATCGATCCCGCCCACCGTGTGGCCCCCGTACGGCGCCGCACGTTCGGCACGTTCGTCGAGCACCTCGGCCGCTGCGTTTACACCGGCATCTACGAGCCCGGCCACCCCACGGCGGACGAGGAGGGGTTCCGCGGCGACGTGCTCGCGCTCACCCGCGAGCTCGGCGTGAGCACCGTGCGCTACCCCGGCGGCAACTTCGTCTCCGGCTACCGCTGGGAGGACGGCATCGGCCCGCGCGAGCAGCGCCCCCGGCGGCTCGACCTCGCCTGGCACAGCACCGAGACCAACGAGATCGGCATCGACGAGTTCATCCGGTGGACCCGGGTGGCCGGCCTTGAGCCGATGATGGCGGTCAACCTCGGCACCCGAGGCGTGCAGGAGGCCGTGGACCTCCTCGAATACTGCAACATCCCGTCCGGCACTGCGCTGTCGGACCTGCGGATCGCCAACGGCGCCAAGGATCCGCACGACATCCGCATGTGGTGCCTGGGCAACGAGATGGACGGCCCCTGGCAGATCGGGCACAAGACCGCCCTCGAGTACGGCAGGATCGCCGCCGAGACCGCCCGGGCCATGCGCATGGTCGACCCCAGTCTGGAACTGGTCGCCTGCGGCAGCTCCGGCTCCTCCATGCCGACCTTCGGCACCTGGGAGGCGACCGTGCTGGAGGAGACCTACGACCTGGTCGACCACATCTCCTGTCACGCCTACTACGAGGAGAAGGACGGCGACCTCGCCGGTTTCCTGGCCTGCGCCAGCGACATGGAGCACTTCATCTCCACGGTCGTCTCCACGGCCGACCAGGTGGGGGCCAAACTCGGCTCCCGCAAGAAGATCTCCGTCTCCTTCGACGAGTGGAACGTCTGGTACCTGAGCCGCGTCCAGGCGGCGGAGCCCGGGCAGGACTGGCCGGTCGCGCCGCCGCTCCTGGAGGACCACTACCACCTCGCCGACGCCGTGGCCTTCGGCAGCCTGCTCATCACGCTGCTGCGGCACAGCGACCGGGTCGCGGCGGCCTGCATGGCCCAGCTCGTGAACGTGATCGCGCCCATCATGACCGAGCCGGGCGGCCGGGCCTGGCGGCAGACGACCTTCCACCCGTTCGCGCAGGCGGCACGGCACGCCAAGGGCGACGTCGTCCGGGTCGAGCCCGTCTGCCCGACGTACGAGACGGCCGAGTTCGGCGCGGTGCCCGTGCTCCACGCGGTCGCCACCCGGGACGAGACGGAGACGACGCTGTTCGTGGTGAACAGGTCGACGGCCGAGCCGGTGGAGCTGGAGCTCGACGCGGGGGCGCTGGGCGCGGGCACGGGCGCCGTGCGGATCGTCGAGGCGACGACGCTCACCCACGAGGACGTCTACGCCCGCAACACCGCCGACGACCCCGATCGGGTGGCGCCCCGCCCCAACACGAGCCACCGGAGCGATCCGCTCCGGATCGTGCTGCCGCCGGTCTCCTGGAACGTGATCAGGCTGTCGCGGGCCTGACCGGCGGCAGCCTCACACCCGGCCGCGCGGGGGACCGTCGTCCCCCGCGCGGCCGCTGTGCGGAGCGCGCCGGGCCCGGGCGGGCGGAAGTCCCTCCGCTTGAGGACTTTCGTCTGCTGCGCCGTGGGCGGCGGACACGGTGCGATGGTGGCCGGGAGCGCTGACCCTCGCGCGTCCGCGTACCGCTTGAGCACAGGAGGAGAAGTACATGTCCGGACAGATCGTCGTGGCCGTCGATGGATCGAAGCCGGCGACGGCGGCGCTGGAGTGGGCGGCGGACGACGCGCGGCGCCGGGAGGCCGCACTGCGGATCGTCCACGTGCGAGAGCCGTGGGCGCACGAATACCCGTTCCACGCCGTCGAGGGCTTCGCCCAGTCCTACAGCGAGTTCTGCGAGGGCGTGCTCGCGGCGGCGGCCGCCCGGGCCCGGGAGCTCGCCCCCGGCCTGGAGGTGACCACGGAGCTCGCCGAGGGGACGGTCGTCGAGACCCTGCGCGCCGCATCGGCCGCCGCCGACGCCCTCGTGGTCGGCAGCCGGGGGATGGGCGGCTTCTCCGGCCTGGTCCTGGGCTCCGTCGGCCTCGGCCTGACCGGTCACGCGGAGGTCCCGGTCGTGGTGGTGCGCAAACCGCACCGGGACGAGTACCACGAGGTCGTCGTCGGCTTCGACGGATCACCTCATTCCGAGGCGGCTCTGCAGTTCGCCTTCGAGGAGGCCCGGGCCCGGCGCGGGCGGGTGCACGCGGTGTACGCCTGGGAGATGCCGATGGTGTCGCCCTTCGCGGTCGGCTACGGGCTGGCGCTCCAGGAGATATTCGACAACGAGTGCCGGGCGGCGCGGCTGCGGCTCGCGCCGTGGCGCGACAAGCACCCGGACGTCCCGCTCGTCGAGTCGGCGGTCTGCGGCCACCCGGTCCCGGCGCTGGCCGAGGCCTCGCTCGTCGCCGACCTCGTGGTCGTCGGCTCCCGCGGACTGGGCGGAGTGCGCGGCGCCCTGATCGGCTCGGTCAGCCACGCCGTGCTGCACCGCGCGCACTGCCCCGTCGCGGTCGTACGGCCCCGCGACGGCTTGTCCTGACCGGCGATGCCCGCGTGCGACCGAGGGCGCGAACGTATCGGTGTGCAGGGTGCCGCAGGGCGGCAGGATCCGCTGCCGCCCTGACACTCCCTTCCGTCCTGCCCGGGTCGGCCAGGTCACACGCCGGTGATCGTCCACTGGTTGTTGGCGTTGTTGTTCGGCGTCCACATGCCGACGGTGGAGCCGGCGGTGGTGTAGCCCATGCCGTCGAGGGCGGTGCCGGTGCCCCGGTTGACGATCTGGTAGCGGCCGTTGCCGAGGTCGTTGAGCCGCCACTGCTGGTTGTTGCCGCCGTTCCAGGCCGCCTGCCTGGCGTTGGCGCCGTTGGCGGTGTTGCCCCAGCTGTCGGCCACCATGCCGTTGGTGCGGTTGACGATCCGATACCAGCCGCCGCCCAGGTCGACGAGCTGCCACTGGAGGTTCGTGCTGCCGTCCCAGTTCCACTGCTTGAGGTTCGACCCCGACGCCACGTTGCCGCCGCTGTCCAGCGCCAGGCCGGTGGAGGCGTTGGCGATCCGCACGTAGGTCGACGGCGTGGTGCCGCCGCCGGAACCGGTCAGGCGGTAGGTGCGGCCGGCCTGGCCGGGCAGCGCGATGACGTCGGCCTCGGGCTTGGTGACGGTGACGGCGCCGCCGGTCTCGGCGTCGACCACCTGGTAGGTGCCGGTGAAGCTCCGGTTGCGCACGTTGACCGTGCCGGCGCGGTCGAATTTGACGAGGATCTCGGTGTTCCCATTGGAGCTCCAGGTCGCGCCCACGGTGTAGCCGCCGCGGCCCCGCAGGCCCTGCACCTTCCCGCTGGGCCACGCCGTGGGCAGTGCGGGCAGCACGTGCAGCTCGCCGTTGTGGCTCTGCAGCAGCATCTCGGCGATGCCGGAGGTGGCGCCGAAGTTGCCGTCGATCTGGAACGGCGGGTGCAGGTCGAACATGTTCGGCGCGAGCCGGTCGGTCCTCACCAGGAGGCCGATCAGGTTGCGTGCCCGGTTGCCCTCCTCCATCCGCGCCCAGTAGTTGATCTTCCAGGCCAGCGACCAGCCGGTGCCGTCGTCGCCGCGCAATTCGAGGGTCCGCCGCGCCGCGTTGTAGAGGGTGGGGGTGCCGCGCTTGGTGATCTGGTTGCTGGGGTGCAGGCCGTACAAATGCGAGATGTGCCGGTGGTTCTGCTCGGTCTCCACCCAGTCGTACAGCCATTCCTGGATGTTGCCGCGCGAGCCGACCTTCATCGGAGGAAGCCGGTCCCTGGCGGCCAGGACCTGGGTCCGGAAGCTCGCGTCCGTGCCGAGGACCTCGCTGGCCTTGGCGCAGCCGTTGAACAGGTCGCGCAGGATCTGGTTGTCCATCGTCGGGCCGGCGCACACGCTGACACCCGAGTGGTGGGGAAGTTCGGGGGAGTTCGACGGGTTCGTGACCAGGTAACCCAGGCTCGGCTCCTGCACGAGGGTGTCGAGGAAGAACTGCGCCGCGCCCTTCATCGCCGGGTAGTTCTGCCGGAGGAAGTCGACGTCGCCGGTGAACAGGTAGTGGTCCCAGATCATCGTGGCGAGCCAGGCGCCGCCGGTCTGCCACATGCCCCAGAGCGCGCCGTCGACGACGGAGCTGCCCCGCCATCCGTCGGTGTTGTGGTGGGTGACCCAGCCGCCGGCGTTGTACTGCACCCGGGCGGTGCGGGCGCCGGTCACCGTGAGGTCGTTGATCATGCCGAACACCGGCTCGTAGCACTCCGACAGGTTCGTGGTGTCGGCGGGCCAGTAGTTCATCGGCAGGTTCGCGTTGAGGGTGTACTTGGAATCCCACGACGGGCTGAGGGAGTCGTTCCAGATGCCCTGCAGGTTGGCCGGCTGGGTCCCCGGCCGCGAGGAGGAGATCAGCAGGTAGCGGCCGAACTGGAACAGCAGCACCGAGAACTGCGGGTCGTTGGTGTTCGCGTGCTGGGCGATCCGCACGTCGGTCGGCTGGTCGGCCGCCGAGGTGCGGCCGAGGTCGAGCGTCGTGCGCCCGAACAGCCGCTGGTAGTCGGCGACGTGCCTGGAGCGCAGGTCGTCGTAGGTCCTGCCGCCGGCGGCGTTGAGGTAGCCCCGCGCGATGCCCTGGTAGTCGCCGCCGGTGTCCTTGTAGTTCACATAGCTGGAGCCGATGGAGATCAGCACGGTCACGCTGTTGGCGTTCCGCACCTGGAGGGTGCCGCCGGAGCTGCTGACCGTGCCGCCGTCGGCCACGGCCTTGGCCAGCGCCAGGAATCTGACCTTGCCCGCCAGGCCACGCTGGTCGCCCGAGACGCCGTCGAGCGCCACCGTCGTGCCGTCCGGGCTGGAGCGCGTGGTCCGCTGTGGGCTGTCGAACGTCGCGGAGAACGTGATCGAGCCGCCCCTGTCGGCGGTGAGGCGGATGGCGATCACCTGGTCCGGCGCGCTCGCGAACACCTCACGCCGATACCTCACGCCGTTCTGCAGGTACGACGTGGTCGTGGTGGCCGTGGTCAGGTCCAGGACACGGTTGTACTCCGAGACTCCGCTGCTGCTGCCGAAGGTGAGCCGCAGGTTGCCGACGGTCTGGTACGCCAGCTGGGCCGAGGGGTTGCCCAGCATGTTCTGGTCGATGAGGCTCTGGGCCTGGCTCCACTGGTTCTGGAAGACCAGCTGCCGGATCTGGCCGAGCGCTCCCGCGCCCCTCGTGTTGCTCTGGTCGTACGGGCCGCCGGCCCAGATGGTGTCCTCGTTGAGCTGCAACCGCTCGGTGTCGACGTTGCCGAACACCATCGCGCCCAGCCGGCCGTTGCCGATCGGCAGCGCGCGCAGCCAGTCGGTGCCGGCGCTTTCGTCGTACCAGAGGGCCAGGTCGTTCGCGGCGCTCACCTCGGGAGGGGCCGCCACCGCGGCCCGCGCGACCGCCGTCCATTGGAACGGCGCCAGCGCGGCCCCGGCTCCGACCGCGCCGAATCGCAGCACTTGCCGTCGGGTGAAGTCAGACAATTCACTTCTCCAAGTCCATGGGGGGTAGGGACACGGGGTAGGGACACGGGGGTAGGGACACTCGGAATCGTTTCGACAGTTCCGGCCAGGGCTCCGCTCCGGGCCTGTCCGGAGTCAACGGGACATCGATTGGCGCGACCTGCCGCGATCGGTCACGGGCTGGTGCAGGTGAGCGGGGGAGCCGACGGCGTGCCGGTGGCCAGGAACCCGAAGGTGGCCGAGCCGGACGCGGGGATCGTGCCGTTGTAGGAGGCGTTCTTCACCGTCACCGCGGAACCGCTCGTGCTCAGCGTGCCGTTCCACAGCTGGGTGATCGACTGGCCGCTGCCGAGCGTCCACCTGACGGTCCAGCCCTGGACCGCCGAGGCGCCCGCCGTCACCGTGACCGACGCCTGGTAGCCGCCGGGCCACGAGTTCACCGTGTGGTACTCGGCCGCGCAGGCGCCCGGCGGCGGCGGTGAGGGACTGGCGGACGGGGACGGCGAGGGCGAGGGAGATGGGGACGGCGAGGGGGAGGGGGATGACGAGGGCGAGGCGCTCGGCGACGGCGACGACCCGCCCGGCGGCACGTACGGGCACGTGTCGCGGTACATCGAGATGCCGGTGGAGTCCGCCAGCGGGCACAGGAACCGGGTGTACCGGGTGTCGTCGTCCACCCAGATCTTCAGCCACGGGATCAGCACCCGCATCTCGGTCGTGTTGGCCCGCGTCGCGAACAGGTGGTCCACCCCGGTGATCTCCACCCACGCGCTCGGCGTCGTGGCCGGCAGCGTGCCGTACAGCCCGTTGAGATACGACCGCGTGACGGTCGTGTCCCGCTGCCCGGAGATGAACATCGTCGGCACCCGGTCGTCGTAGAGGTCGTAGTTGCCCACGGGAGAGCCGGGCGCGAGCCCGACCCCGGCCTTGAGGGAGGGCCGCCGGAGCAGCGCGCTGAGGACCCCCGCGCCGCCCGCCGAGTGTCCGACGACCGACAACCTGTTCGGGTCGACCCGGTCGCGTACCGGACTGCGCTGGGTGAGGTAGTCCAGGGCGGCGAGCAGCTGGGTCCCGCGGGCGTCCGCGCTGTCGGTGCGGCTGTTGGTCTCGATGCCGATCACCACGAAGCCGAACGAGGCGAGCCAGGGCCCCATCCAGGCCTCTTCGTCGGCGAACAGGGCGGAGTAGCCCGGCACGATCGCGACTCCGCCGAACGTTCCCTGGCTGGTGTCGGTCGGGTAGTAGACGACTCCGCCGCCGAAGCCGTTGCCGGCCGGCACGCTGGTCTGGGCGGTCGCGAAGGTCCCCCTGGTGGCCGCGACGCTCTCCACGGTCGGGTTCGGCCCGCGCTGGAAGGGATTGTCCGCGGCCGACGCCGGGCCGGTCGCGATGGCCGCCGACAACAGCCCGAGGACGGCCACCACCGCCGCCACCGTCCAGCCCATCGCCCGGCCTGTCGCCCGCCGGAGCGACCGGCTCCGCGAGCCGGGCCCGGACGCGGACGGGTCCGCGGGTGGCCGCCGGGTTCCCGGCGGCGGAACGGCGCGTGCGCCCATGCCTGAGCCTCCATCACTGCGACCAGAGAAAGGGGAAACGCGGGGGCATTCAGCGCTGGACGCCGTGCTCTCGGGCAAGGAGCGCACACCACGAGGGCGTCGCGAACGGCAGGCCTCCGCCCCGCGCACCACCACCGGACAGCGGGAGACCGCCTCGGGGCTCAGTGTGGAAACCTCGCCGAAATGTGTCAAGAGTAGGGTTCCGCCGAGAAAGTCCGGCGCAGCGTAAACCATCCCGTGATCTCGAACCGCCGCGGCCGGTGTGTGATCCGGGAGCGCAGTCATCGGATGAACGTTTCATTCACCGTCGTCGCCGGGAAGCTCCGAGAGTTCCCTGATGCGGCAGCTGGGCCGCGTTCGCGCCCTCCCGCGTTCGGGTCCGCACCTATCGCGCCACTTGACAGCGGGCTCACGCCTCCGCTTTGCTCCGCTCCACCACCACCGGCCGATCTCTCGATGTGGAGGAGGACGAAGACGAGGGCAAAATGTTAACGCTAACAATCATCCGAGGGCATGCCGGCCGCTAGCGCGTCCGAGGCGGGGCCAAGAGGCACCCGTTGGCGGTCACGACCGAAGCCTCGCTCGGTGCGGAAGCACTCGGTGAATCCCTCCCGCTTGGGCACCAGCCGATCACCTACCCGCGGGTCGGCCACTCCGCGGGCCCTTCCACGTTCCGGGCGTACGACACGGCGCGCAATACGGTCTCGGTGCCGGCTCTGTTCGGGCGGGAGTGCAGTCTCGGGGACGCGGGCGCATGCGTTCGCCCACGACATGAATCACTGACGCTTCTCACCATGCGGGCGCCGCGCCTCGCCGCCCAGCTGGGCACCGCGGTGCTGCTGACGTTGAGCGGCGAGCTGCGGCTGGTCAGCCCAGGGTCACAGGCCGTAGGACGGGAACAGGTCCGTATTCGGCCAGGAGGTGACTCGGTCGGCCGCCACGTGCAACGGGTAGTCGATGTCAGCGGTGTAGTTCTGGCCCAAGGCGTCGTCCCACCGGTTGAAGAGCACGATCCAGCTCAGCCCGTCATACCGCCGGACCATGAGGGTGGAGGTGCCGGGATACGCCCCGTCGTGCCACGTGTTCAGGGCGCTGCCGATGGGGCGGACAGACCAGCCCATGCCGTAGTAAGAGCCGCTCCATGGGACTCCGTCGGGCGGGGCGAACATCTGCCCGATCGTCGACGAGGTGAGCAGGCCGGGAGCGTCGAAGATCGTGGTGAACTTCGCCATGTCGACGGCCGAGGAGAGCCAGGCGCCGTGCGCGGCCATGTTCTCGAGATTGAACGTCCCGTACGGCAGGGGCACCTGAGCCCCGGAGTCGTCCATCACTGTCGTATCGCTGTACGGCGAATAGTAGGGGACCTCCGTGGACCGCCGTAGGCTCTGCGCCGTGCGGCCCTGCGCCATCCGGGTGATCTTCACCGGGGAGAGCACGTTCTGCCGCACGTAGGTGGCGTACGGCAGGCCGGTGACAGTCTCGATGACCTTGCCGAGCAGCATGTAGCCGTAGTTCGAGTAGGCGTACCTCAGGCCGGGGTCGAAGTCCAGCGTGCGCGTGGACACGTAGTCCATGATGTTCGCCTGCGTCACCGGCAGCGACACCTGGAGTGCGCTGCTGATGGTGGAATCCTCCCGGTACATCGGATCGAACCCGGATACGGAGCGATCCCAGCCGCCAAGGTGTTGCAGCAGGTGACGCACGGTGACGTTGCCGAGGCGGGAGTCGGCGGCCGTGCTGAGCCCCAGCATCGGAGCCACCGTGGCCGACAGACTGAGCCTGCCGTCCTGGACAAGCTTCATGATCGCGGTGGCCGTGACCGGCTTGCTCACGCTGGCCAGGCGGAACAACGACGTCGGCTGGGCCAGGACCGGGCCCGACGTGGAGTTGTATCCCCGCGCGAGCATCAGCTTGCCCTGCCGCACCACGGCGAGCGAAGCGTACGGGATGCTCCGCGACTCCATGAAGCTTCTCATCAGGTCGTCGAAGGGCGGTAGCGAGCCCGAGCCGGTGACCGTCCAGGGAGGGGGAGTGTCGGCCGCGATCGCCGAGCGGGCGGGCAGCGCGGCGGCTCCCATGACGGTGCCCGCGAGCAGGCGCAGCGAATCCCTGCGAGTCAGCATGAGTGGATCCCCGTTCTCCGGTCAGCTGGAACTATGGACAGCAATAAGAGCGAAGATCGTGCTTTAGTGTGACATCCACATCGAACCTTTGTGATCGTGACTAGCGGCCGTCTTCGATGGCTTGCGGTGATTTCCGGACCCCCTCCGCCTCCTCCACCGGCCTGACCGGAAAGATCAGGCCGGTTCGGCCCTCTCGTGGGTGGCTACGAGTTGTGGATGCGGATCGTCATCCGGGGACAGTTGTCCAGACGGCCGTAGTAGCTGTTGGTCAGGCCGGAGATCCGCCAGCGGTCGGTGGCACCCGTGCCGCGGCCGACGACGTGGCCGGTGGTGGCGTCGACGACCTTCCAGCGGATCTCGCTCGCGTCGCACAGCGGTCCCAGGTGAGCGAAGAGGAGACGGTGGCGACGTCCCCTCAAGGAGTTGAATCTACAATGTAAAGGGGCCTGGACGATTGTCACCGCTCGGCAGCGTCGAGCACAGGCTTGACGTCGATCACAGGAGTGCCGTCGATGGCCTCCAGGGGGTGCACACGCAGTCCCCGTGCCGGGTCGGCCTCCAGGACCGTGACCCGGTGCAGGCCGATCGGGTTGGGGCGGTCCGGGGAGCGGGTGGCGAACACGCCGGTCAACGGGTTGCTCGTCTCCCCGCGTGGGTGGATGCGCAGGGTCTCGCGGTCGGCCTGGTGGAACCAGGTGAGGACGAGCACCTCGTCGCCCGCCGTCACCCCGTCGAGCGCCTCCGCGACGGCCGGGTCGACCTCCAGCCAGGCGTCCGGCGCGCCCTCGCGCCCCTGCCGCGGCGCCTCGCCGCGATCGGTCAGCACGGACCGCACGACTCCGACGGGCCGCACGCTGAATGTCCCGGGCTCACTCATGATCCCTCTCCTTTCGGGTGATTGGATCACCACGATGTCATCCGGCACCGACATCTCCGGTCCGTTCCGCGGGAATGCCCACGGAATGGACGTCGAGGCGGGCACGTACGCGTTGGGGCCGAGGTCCGGCCGGCTCCTGGTCCTCACCGGCCGCGCCGGGCTGGGCGCCAAGGCCGGGCACGATCTGACGATGGAGGTCACGCGGTGGCGAGGCGAGGCGGTCGTGACGCCGGGCGACCCGGCGGGCTGCCGGGTGACGGTGGAGGCCGAGGTGGCCTCGATGCGGGTCAGGGAGGGCACGGGCGGGGTCAAGCCGCTCACCGACTCCGACCGGGTCGAGATCGAGAAGAACATGCGCAACAAGGTCCTCAAGGCGGACCAGCACCCACTGGTCACGTTCCGCTCGACCCGGGTCGGGGGCGATCCCGAGGCGTTCCACGTCGAGGGGGACCTGACGATCGCAGGCGTCACCCGGCCCGTCACGGTCGACGGCGCGCTCGCGGGCGGCCGGGCGCGCGGACGGGCGACCGTCGTGCAGTCCGCGTGGGGCATCCGCCCCTACACCGCGTTCTTCGGGGCGCTCAAGCTGCGCGACGAGGTCGAGGTCATCTTCGACGTACGGCTGGGGGAGGGGCGGGGCTGACGACTACGGCGTGTCGGGCACCATGGATGCGTGACTGTGGTGCGCGACGCGGGGATTGCCGAGCGGTGGGGGATGCTCACCGATCTCGTGGCCGACGGCGAGGTGGTGGTCCTCAGCGGGGCCGGCCTTTCGACCGAATCCGGGATCCCGGACTACCGGGGGGAGACCGGGCGCAGGCGCAGAGCCGAGCCGATGACCTACCAGACCTTCGTGAGCAGCGCCCCCGCCCGCAGGCGCTACTGGGCGCGCAGCCATCTGGGGTGGCGTCACATCGTGGACGCCGCGCCCAATGACGGGCACCTCGCGGTCGCCGAGCTGCAGCGCCGCGGCCTGGTCGCGGGGATCATCACCCAGAACGTGGACGGCCTGCACCAGGCGGCGGGCGCGCACGGGGTCGTGGAACTGCACGGCAGCCTGCATCGGGTGCGCTGCCTGGACTGCGGCCACCGCACCTCGCGGCGCGTGCTCGACCACAGGCTGCGCGCGGCCAACCCGGGGTGGCAGGCCAGCTCGGAGATGATCAACCCGGACGGCGACGCCGTCCTGGCCGTGGACGAGATCGAGACGTTCCGCATGGTGGACTGCGAGGGCTGCGGCGGCGTGCTCAAGCCCGACGTGGTGTTCTTCGGCGAGAACGTGCCGCCGTCACGGGTCGAGGAGTGCTACGCGCTGACCGAGCGGGCCGGTCTGCTGCTGGTGCTGGGGTCCTCGCTGACCGTCATGTCCGGATACCGATTCGTCCGGCGCGCCGCGGTCTGCTCCATCCCCGTCGCGATCATCAACCAGGGGCCGACCCGGGGCGACGGCGAGGCGCTGATGACCTTCGACGCCCCGCTCGGCGCGACCCTCACCACCCTCCTGCGCGGCATCTCCTAGACGTGCGCGTGCGCCGGGTCGTCCGGGTGGTGGTGCGGGTGCTGGGCGGCGCCCACCCGATGCTCGTGACCCGGCAGCGGCACCCGGTAGAGACAGGTGTCGCAGTTCATCCGGATGTCGCCGCGCAGCGCCTCGTGGTAGCGCTCCAGCACCAGGCCGGCCAGGGCGGGCGCGGGTCCGATGACGCCGGCGAAGCGCACCTCGACTTCCGGACGCGCCGCGGCCCACTCACGTGCCTGCGCCACCGTGCGGTCCGGCAGCACGCCGCTGAACAGGAAGTACGGCAGGACGACGATCCGGCGGGCGCCGAGCAGCCGGGCCCGTTCGAGCGCGGCCGGCACGCCGGGGCCGGCGAGGCTGATGAACGCGGGCTCGACGCCGGCCAGGCCGCGTCCCTCCCACAGCAGCCGGGCCACCTTGACGTGCTCGGCGTTCGCGTCCGGGTCGGAGGAGCCGCGGCCGACGAGCACGACGGTCGTCTCCGGGCGCTCGGACGGGTCGAGCACGGCGTCCAGCCGCTCGTCGAGCAACTGGAGCAGGGTGGGGTGCGGTCCGAGCGGCCTGCCGTACGCGTAGCCGAGGCCGGGGTGGCGGAGCGCCTCCCGCTGCAGCGCCGCGGGCACGTCGCCCTTGGCGTGCCCGGCCGCGACCAGCACGAGCGGGACCACGCCGAGTCTCGTGTGCCCGGCGCCGGTCAGTGTCGCGACCGCCTCGCGCAGGGGCGGGCGGGACAGTTCGATGAACCCCCCGGCGACCGGGACGGGGGAGCGGGCGGCCACCTCCTCGACCAGAAGGTGGAAGTCGCGGACTCCGGCCGCGTCCCGCGTGCCGTGGCCGACGAGGAGCAGCGCCGGCGAGCCGGTCATAGTGAACCCTCCAGGTTGTTCGGGGCTTGGTTGTCACGGGCGTAGAGCAGCGCGTTGACGGCGGCGGCGGCGACCGCCGAGCCGCCCTTCTCGCCGCGGTTGCTGACCGCGGGCAGTGCCGACGCGCGCAGGGCGGCCTTGCTCTCGGCGGCGCCGACGAACCCGACCGGCAGGCCGACGACGAGCACGGGACGGACACCGAGCCGGAGGATCTCCTCCAGCGCGGTGGGGGCGTTGCCCACGACCCACACCGCCCCCGGGCCGACCTCGTCGTACGCCAGGCGGACGGCGGCGGCACTGCGGGTCAGGCCGTCGTGCGCGACGGCCCGGCGGACGTGGCAGACGGGGGTGACGGCGGTGATGCCCGCCGCGACCATCTCGACGTCGGTGACGACGGGGGCCCCGGCGCGCAGGGCGTCCGCGGCCCGCCGCAGGTCCTCCTCCGCCGAGACCACCAGGTCGGTCAGGTAGTCGAGGTCGGCGCTGGCGTGGATCACCCGCTCGGTCACGGCCCGGGTCAGCGGCGGCAGCCCGGAGGTGTCGGCCCGGGAGCGCAGGATCTCGTACGACCGCGCCTCGATGGGGTGGACGGCCCTTCTCACTCCGCGTACCTCCTGCCGAGCCCGGACAGCCGCCACACGAGGGCGGCGCCCGCCCAGACGACGGCGAACGCGGCGACGATGGCGTAGCCGAGCACCTCGAAGTGCTCGGCGAGCGACCCGTACGCCTCGAACGGCCCGCCGAGGAGCCCGGCGAGGTAGACGCTCGCGATGAAGGCGGCCACGACGACGGTCATCCCGGTCGTCGCCGCGTTGTAGTAGAGCCGCCGGGCTGGGCTGCGGTGCGCCCAGGAGTAGGCGCGCGACATCAGCAGGCTGTCGGCGGTGTCGCAGGCGGTCATCCCGGCAGCGAACAGCAGGGGCAGCGTCAGCACCGCGAGGGCGGGCAGCCCGCCCTGCGCCGCCGTCCCGGCCGACAGCGCGAGCAGCGTGACCTCGCTGGCGGTCTCCAGGCCGAGCCCGAACAGGACGCCCACCGGGTACATGTGCCACGAGGACCGGATCAGCCCGCGCGCGCGGCGGCCGAGCATCCGGTTGAGCAGGCCGCGGTTGAGCAGCAGCACCTCCAGCTCGTCCCGGTCGAGCGTGCCGCGCGCCATCCGCCGCCACAGGCCGATCACCCCGGCCAGGACGAGGGCGTTGAGTACGGCGACGAGCAGCAGGAACGACATGGCGACCACCTGGGACACCACGCCGCCGACGTGCCGGAACTCCTCGACGCTCTCTCCGGTCGCCGCCGCTCCTGCGGCGGCGGCGACGACCATGGCGAGCACCAGGACGACGGTCGAGTGGCCGAGGGCGAAGAAGAAGCCGACGCCGACGGGGCGGCGGCCCCGCTGCATCATCAGCCGGGTCGTGTCGTCGATGGCGGCGATGTGGTCGGCGTCGAAGGCGTGGCGGATGCCGAGGCTGTAGGCGAGCGTCCCGGCGCCCGCGAACGCCCCGGCCCCGGCCAGGCCGTTCGCGTAGTACAGGTAGAGCGCCCAGCCCGCGATGTGCAGGGCGGCGACGACGGCGACGATGCCGCCGATCCTGGCCCGTTCGCGGGGCGTCCAGGCTCCGTGCGTTTCGACACTCACGCCCGCACCTCCAGTACGGCGTCGACGGGGCATACCTCGGCGCACTCGCCGCAGCGCGTGCACCTCTGATCGAGTACGACGAGCGCGCCGCTGGGCCGGTCACTGGGCCGGATGGCGTGCTCGGGACAGGTGAGCAGGCAGGCGCCGCACCCGGCGCAGGACTCTGTGACTAGGTAGGCGAGGGCTGCCACGCGTACCCCCTCGGTGTCACGAAGCGGCCCGCCACGACCCGGCTGGACGTGGCGCCGACGATCACCAGGCTGCGCATGGTCACGGCGGACACGTCGAGCCCGGCGAGCGTGGTCAGCGCGACGCTCTCCCCGGGCCGGCTCGCGTCGGTCACCACGCCGACCGGGGTGCCGGGCCCGCGCCGCTCGGCGAGGATCTCCAGCGCCCGGGGAAGCTGCCAGTCGCGGCCGCGCGAGCGGGGGTTGTAGAAGGCCACCACCAGGTCGGCGTCGGCCGCCGCCCGCACCCGCCGCTCGATCGCCTCCCACGGCGTGTGCAGGTCGGACAGGCTGATCGCGCAGTGGTCGTGGCCGAGCGGCGCGCCGAGCAGCGCGCCGGCGGCGAGCATGGCCGTCACCCCCGGCACGCCGACGACGTCGAAGGTGTCGTCCGCGAGGTCGAGGGCGGGCGCGGCCATCGCGTAGACGCCCGCGTCGCCGCTGCCGACGAGCGCGACGGCGTGTCCCTCGCTCGCGAGCCGTACGGCGGTGCGGGCGCGTTCCTCCTCCGCCCCGAGGCCCGACTCGATGACGTGCGTGCCGGGGCGCAGCAGGTCGCGGATCTGGTCGACGTACTGGTCGAGGCCGACCAGGTAGCCGCAGCGGCGCACCTCGGCGACGGCGCGCGGGGTCATCAGGTCGCGGGCGCCGGGGCCGAGGCCGACGATCGCCAGCCTGCCGCGGGGCCGCAGCCGGGCGACGGCCGCGGTCGCCATCGCCGACCTGCGCTTGGGCACCAGAAGCTCACCGCCGTCGGCGAGCGCGGCGGCCTCGGCCACGCTGGGGGTGCCGACGGCCCGGCGGACGACCTCGCTGGGGTGCGGCACCTCGACATCGGCGAGCCGTTCCGCGGGGTGGGTGACGAGCGGCACGCCGAGCGCGCGGGCGGCCGCCACGATCCCGGCCTCGTCGGCCTTCACGTCGGCGGTGGCGAGGCGAGCGATCGAGCGGGGCGACAGCCCGGCCTCCGCCAGCGTGTCGTGGATGAGCGCGAGGACCTCCTCGGCGGCGACGCCCCGGCTCGCGCCGACGCCGACGACGAGGCTCGGCGGCCGGACGACGACGGCCGGGCGCGGCGGGTCCACGATCCTGTCGGTGACGACCACGCAGGGCGGGCGCGGCGAGTCCGACGCGGTGACGGGCAGCGGCGGCAGCGGCCAGGTGACGTCCGCGGTGAGCGTGACCTCCTCGCCGCCGAGCACACCGTCGGGCGCACCGTCGAGCACACTGTCGAGCATGGCGCGGGTCACGGCGGCGACGTCGCCCTCGACCGGCAGGCCGAGCGCGTCGAGCGCGCCCGTCCCGGTGGCGTCGGTCGCGGTGGTGACGACCGGCGTCGCGCCGAGCACGTCGGCGACCTCGTGGGCGAGCCGGTTGGCGCCGCCGCCGTGGCCGCCGGTCAGGGCCACCGCGAAGCGGCCCGCCTCGTCCACGCAGACCACCCCGGGGTCGTCGTGCTTGTCGCGCAGCAGCGGCGCGAGCAGCCGTACGGCCGCGCCGACCGCGAGGAAGCACACGATGCGGTCGCACTCGCGCCAGGCCCGCGCCAGGTCCGCCACCGGATACGACCGGGTCTCGGGCCAGGCCCGCTCCAGCAGCGCGGCGGCGGTCCGGCCCGCCTTCGTCGCGGTCACCAAGCCGATCACTGTCAACGATGCCCCCATACGAGAAAGACCGGATTGGCCGCGGCCAGCCGCGTGGCGCCGCCGGGCAGATCGGCGAACCTGCTCGCCGCGAGCGACGCGCCGCCCACGTCATAGGCCGCGGCGCGCAGCGCGTCGCGTGCGGCGGGCACCCGGTCGACGGCGGCGAGCGCGGCGACCACGGTGCGTGCGCCGAGACGGGCGACGTGGCTCACCACGTCCGCGCCGCCCCCGCCGACGAACACGGCGTCGGGGGCGGGCAGCCCGGTCAGGCAGCCGGGGGCCTCGCCGTGCACGACCCGCACCTCGGCGCCGTACGCCGCGGCGTTGCGGCGCGTGCGGTGGCACTGGCCGGGGTCGCGGTCGACCGCGACGACGGCGGCGCCGAACCGGGCCGCCTCGACCGCCACGGAGCCGCTGCCGCAGCCGAGGTCCCAGACCAGGTCGCCCAGGCCGGGACCGAGGTGCGCGAGGGCAAGCGCCCGCACCTCCGCCTTGGTGATCATGCCGTCGCGGTGCTCGAAGTACTCTTCCGGCAGCGCCCACCGCTCGGGAGCCGGGCGCGGCGGCGCCGCCCAGCCGCGCGGAGACGGGCGATCGGCGAGGGACAGCACCACGTTGGGGTCGGCCCACTCCCGCCCGGCGGCCTCCTCGGGCGTGCACGTGGTCACCCGCCGCGAGGCGGTGCCGAGGCGTTCCGCGACCAGAAGCCGGCGTGGCCAGCCGCGCAGCGCCGCGCCGATCTCGGCGGGCCCCGCGCCGGGGGCGGTGAGCACGGCGACCTTCGCCAGCGCCCTGCAGGCGTTGACGGCCCGGCGGGGGTCGCGCCCGTGCGCGCTCACCACGACGGCGTCGTCCCAGTTCAGCCCGGCCAGGCCGAAGGCCGCCGCGACCGAGGAGACGGCCGGCGCGACCTCGACGTCCAGCCCGTGCTCGCGCAGCAGGCGGACGAGGCCGAAGAACCCGGGGTCGCCGGAGGCGAGCACGACGGCCGGGCCGTCGTGGGACGTGAGGGCCCGCACGCCCGCCGTCACCTGGCCCAGCACCACCCGCTCGGCCTGCCGGGGGACGGGGAGCGCGACGAGGTGGCGGGCGGCGCCCACGACCAGCGTCGCCTCGGCCAGCCGCTCGGCCGCCCAGGGGGCGAGCGGCCGCCCGTCGACGCCGATGACCGTCACCACCAGCGTCCCTCCCCGCTGGAGGCGACCGGAGCGTGGCCGTCGGGATCCACCATGATCACCGACGCGGTGAGCGTGCCGTCGCAGAACCGCTCCAGCACGTCCTTGACCCGTGCGCACAGCACGCGCCCGGCGGGTTCGAGCAGCCCGGCGGCCTCCCACAGCTCGTACGCGTGCCGGGCGGTGTTGGCCTCGGCGACCCGCCCGATGAGGGCCTCGTCGCCGCCGGCCTCCCGGGTCACCCGGGCCAGCAGATCCTTGTCGATCTTCGACCGGGTGTAGTGGGTCATGAGCACGCCGGCCGCGAGCTTGGTCAGCTTGCCGGCCATGCCGACGAAGAGCACGTCGGTCAGCCCCGCGTCGGCGGCCCGGCGCAGCGCGGCCCCGGTGAAGTCGCCGACCTCGACGAAGCACACGGCGGGCAGCTCGGGCCGCAGCCGCATGGCGGCCCGGTCGGTGCGCCCGCCCGTGGACAGCACGAGCGTGCGCTCGCCCTGCGCCGCCATCACGTCGATGGCCTGGACGACCGAGGAACGCCACGACTCGGTGGAGAACGGCCGCACGATCCCGGTCGTGCCGAGGATCGAGATGCCGCCGAGGATGCCGAGCCTGGCGTTGGTGGTCTTGCGGGCCATCCGCTCGCCCTCGGGCACGCTGATGATCACGCGGACGCCGCGCCGTCCCAGGTCCACGACCTCGCCGACGGCCTGGGTGATCTGCGCGCGGGGGACCGGGTTGATGGCCGGGCCGCCGACCTCCAGGCCGAGGCCCGGCCGGGTGACCACACCGACGCCGACGCCGCCGTCGAGTTCGATGCCGGCCTCGGGCCGCCAGGACACGGTCGCGGTCAGATGCGCGCCGTGCGTCACGTCGGGGTCGTCCCCCGCGTCCTTGACGACGACGGCCGTGGCCTTCGCGTCCGCCACGTCGTAGGAGTCGACCGGCAGCGTCACCCGGCCACCGCCCGGCAGCGGCGTGTCCACCGTGGACGGGGTGTCGCCGTGCGCGAGCGCGATGCTGGCGGCCTTGGCGGCGGCGGCGCCGCAGGTGCCCGTCGTCCATCCGGTGCGCAACGCCCGCTTGCGCACCCGCATCGTGCGCGGCAGGTCCGGCTCGCGCAGTTCGGGACCGCCCAGTTCGGGACCGCCCAGTTCGGGACCGCCCAGTTCGGGACCGCCCAGTTCGGGACCGCGCGGTTCGGAGGCCTCGCTCATCGCGCGCCGCGCATTTCGCGCCTGGCCGCCGGGTCGGAACGGCGGTGGCCGTGGAAATGGCCGGGGTGGTAGAGGTGCGAGCGCGTGCCGTGGGCCTCCAGCGCGGGCCCGACCAGCACCAGCGTGTGCTTCCACAGCCGATGGGCGCGCACGGTCGCCGCCAGCTCGTCCAGGCGGCAACGCAGCACCAGCTCGTCCTCCCAGGTGACCCGGTAGCCGACCACGCAGGGCGTCCCGGGCGGGTAGCCGCCCGCCAGCAGCTCCTCCTGCAACCGGCCGGCACGGGCCGCCGACAGGAACAGCGCCATCGTCGTGCCGTGCGCGGCGAACTCGCGCACGGTCTCGCCCTCGGGCATCGGCGTCTTGCCGCCCTCCAGCCGGGTGAGCACGACCGACTGCGCGACCTCCGGCACGGTCAGCTCCCGCCCTACGGCGGCGGCGACGGCGGTGAAGCTGGAGACCCCCGGCACGACCTCGGTCTCCAGCCCGAGCGCGGCGCACCGGTCGAGCTGTTCCTGGACCGCCCCCCACAGGGCGGGGTCGCCGGAGTGCACGCGGGCCACGCGCAGCCCGTCGCGGGCCGCCTCCTCATACAAGGCGACGACCTCCTCCAGGGGCACGGCGGCGGAGTCGACCACCCGGGCGCCGTCGCGGGCGTGGGCGAGCACGCCGGGATGCACCAGGCTGGAGGCCCAGATCACGATGTCGGCCTCCGCGATGGCCGCCGCGCCGCGCAGCGTGAGCAGGTCGGGCGCGCCCGGCCCCGCCCCCACGAAGGTCACCGTGCCGCTCACCGCCGGCCCGCTCACAGCCTGCCTCCCCGGCCCGTACGCTCCCGGGTCACCAGCAGCGCGGACAGGTAGGGCCCGGCCTCGGCCGGGTCGAGCCCGGCGGCGGGCCGCACGTCCTCCTGCGGCAGTCCGAGCGACGCCCCGTACACCGCGCCGGCCAGGCGGCCGGAATCGCGGACGGCGGCCAGCACCTGGGGCAGCATGCGTCCTCCCTTGTAGGCGACGACGGTGTCGTGGACGTCGAGCGCCCCACGCAGGGCGTCCAGCCCCGCCGTCAGCGGCATCAGCGCGAGCGACTCGCGTCCCTCGACGAGAACGGTCCCGCTGCTCGCGGCGAGCGCCTGCATGGCGGTGACGCCGGGGACCGTGCGGACCTCCACCTCCGGCACGAGCCCGCGCACGGTCTCGGCCAGGTAGGTGAAGGTGCTGTAGACGTTGGGGTCGCCGATCGTCGCGAACGCGACCGTGCTCGCGCCCGCGTCGTACGCGGCGGCGACGGCCGCGCCCGCCGCGTCCCAGGCCGTGGCGCGCCGGGGGCCGCTGCCCGGAGGGTCGTTCAGGGCGAACTCCAGGCGGGTCACCTCGCGGCCGGTGTGGGCCCGGACGATGCGCTCGGCGCGGCCTTCCTCGCCGGTGTCGGCGACCGGCACCACGACCACGTCGGACTCACGCAGCACGCGCACGGCCTTCACGGTGACCAGGTCGGGGTCTCCCGGGCCGACGCCCACCCCGAACAGCACGGGACTCATGCGGCGTCCTCCGAAACAGCGGCCTCCACGAGATCACGGGCCAGGCGCGGCGCGCCCGCCCAGTGCGGGTGGAGGTAGGAGGCGTGCACACCGCCGTGCACGAACCCCTCCCGCTCCGGCAGCACGTACGCCGGGGACTCGCCGGCGGGCGGGAAACAGGCGGTGCGGTGGAACTCATGAGCGCGCACGACGGTGCCGTCGGGCCGCACGGCCTCGCGGTAGCCGAGCGTCAGCTTTCCGGTCATCCGCGCCTCCACCGGCAGCACGCCGCACATCGGCGCGCCGTCGAGCGAGGCGGCCAGGTAGAGCAGGCCCGCGCACTCGGCCGCGATCGGCAGGCCGCGGGCGGCGTGATGGGCCACCTGTTCCCGCAGCGGCGCGTTGGCGGCCAGGTCGGCGGCGTGGACCTCGGGGAACCCGCCGCCGATCACCAGTCCCCGCGTGCCGGGCGGCAGCGCCTCGTCGCGCAGCGGGTCGACATGGGCCACCTCGGCCCCGGCGGCGGTCAGCAGCTCGGCCGTCTCGGCGTAGGAGAACGTGAACGCCGCGCCGGCGGCGACCGCGACCACGGGCCGGCCGGAAACCGGGGTTCCCACCGCGTCGGCGGCCGACCAGGGCGTGGCCGCGAGCGGGGGCGCGGCCGAGGCCAGGCGCAGCACGAGATCGAGGTCGCAGTGCCGTTCGACCAGGGCGCCGAGGGCGGCGACGGCCCGCCGCGCCTGCGCGTCGCGCTCGGCGGCGGGCACCAGGCCGAGGTGCCGCGACGGCACGTGGACGGCCGCGTCGCGCGGCAGGGCCCCCGCCACCGGAATGCCCAGAGGCCGCAGCGCCTCGCGGAGGATCTCCTCGTGGCGGGCCGAGCCCACCCGGTTGAGCACCACCCCGGCGACACGTACGGACCGGTCGAAGGTGGCGAAGCCGTGCACGAGGGCCGCGACGGACGCCGACTGGGACGACGCGTCCACCACGAGCAGCACGGGCGCGCCGAGCAGGCGGGCGACGTGCGCGGTGGATGCCTCGGACGTGGGACCACGCCCGTGGTTGAAGCGACCGTCGAACAGGCCCATGACGCCCTCGACCACGGCGATGTCCGCGCCGCGCGCGCCGTGCGCGAACAGCGGGGCGATCAGGTCCTCCCCGGTGAGGAAAGCGTCGAGGTTGCGGCCGGGGCGGCCGGTGGCGAGCGCGTGGTAGCCGGGGTCGATGTAGTCGGGGCCCGCCTTGTGCGGCGAAACGGCGAGGCCGCGCGCGGTCAGCGCCGCCATCAGCCCGGTGGCCACGGTGGTCTTGCCCGCGCCCGAGGCGGGGGCGGCGACCACGAGCCGGGGGATCGTCACCATTCGAGCGTCACCATTCGATGCCCCTCTGGCCCTTCTGTCCCGCGTCCATCGGGTGCTTGACCTTGGTCATCTCCACGACGAGGTCGGCGGTCTCGACCAGGCGGGGATCGGCGTCCCTGCCGGTGATCACCACGTGCTGGCGGCCGGGCCGGGCGCGCAGGGTCTCGACGACGTCGTCCACGTCGACCCAGCCCCACTTCATCGGATAGGTGAACTCGTCCAGCACGTACAGGCCGTAGGTCTCGGCCGCGAGGTCGCGCCTGATCTGCGCCCAGCCCTCGCGGGCGTCGGCGGCGTGGTCGGCCTCGGTGCCGGGCCGCTGGATCCACGACCAGCCCTCGCCCATCTTGTGCCAGGTCACCGGGCCGCCCTCGCCGGTCTGCTCGTGCAGCCGGCCGAGGGCGCGCAGCGCGGCCTCCTCGCCGACCCGCCACTTGGCGCTCTTGACGAACTGGAACACCCCGACGGGCCAGCCCTGGTTCCAGGCGCGCAGCGCCAGGCCGAAGGCGGCCGTCGACTTCCCCTTCATCTCCCCGGTGTGCACGATGACCAGCGGGCGGTTGCGCCGCTCGCGCGTGGTCAGCCCGTCGTCCGGCACGCCGGCCGGTCTGCCCTGCGGCATCTACGCCACCTTCCTGACGTCACGCACCACCGCGGCCAGGTGATCGGCCGCCAGCTCTTCCAACCGGATCGCCGTCCCGCCGAGCGCGGCGGCGAGCCGCCCGGCCAGGCCGAGCCGTACGGGGCCGTGCTCGCAGTCGACGACGACGCTCGCGACCCCGGCGAGCCGCCGGGCCGTGATCACCGGGTCTGGACCGTTGGTGTGCCGCCCGTCGGTGACGACCACGAGCAGCGGGCGGCGGCGGGGGTCGCGCAGCCGCTCGGCGGCCAGCACCCGTTCCGCCCGGCGCAGCCCGGCGGCCAGCGGGGTGCGCCCGCCGGTGGCGAGCCGGGCCAGCCGGCCGGAGGCCAGCTCGACGCTGGAGGTCGGCGGCAGCGCGACCGTCGCCTCCTCGCCCCGGAAGGTCACCAGCCCGACCTTGTCGCGGCGCTGGTAGGCGTCCAGCAGCAGGGACAGCACGGCGCCCTTCACCGCGCGCATCCGCGTCCGCGCCGCCATCGACCCGCTCGCGTCCACGCAGAACAGCACGAGGTTCGACTCGCGTCCCTCCCGCAGGGCCTCACGCAGGTCCTCGCGGCGCAGCACCAGTCCGGAGCCGGTGCGGCCGCGGCCGCGCTGGTGCGGCGCGGCGGCGGCCAGCGTCGCCGGCAGGTCGAGCCGGCGCAGCCGCCCGTCCGGGGTGCGGGCGCCGGCGGCGCGCCCGGACTCGCCCGTCGTGCGGCCACGCCGGCCGGCGGGCCCGCCTCGGCCCACCGTCTCCGGCGCGAGGAGCCGGGTCCGATAGGGCGCTCCCGGAGACTCGGGCCTCCGGCCGCCCGTCCCGCCGCCCTCGCCGGGCGGCGCGTCCGCGGGCTCTCCATCCGGGGCGCCCCCACCGCCCGGGCCGTCGTCGTCGGGCCCGTCGTCGGGCGCGTCGTCGCCGGAGTCGTCGTCCGGGGAGAGCGCCTCGGAGAGAGCCTGTTCCAGCCGCTCCTCGTCGAGCCCCTGGCCCGGGTCGTCGAACGGGTCGCGGCGGCGCCGGTGGGGGAGCGCCAGGCGGGCGGCCGTCCGGACGTCGCCGGGGGTGACCTCGTCCCTGCCCTCCCAGGCGGCCA
The DNA here is from genome assembly GCF_900156315.1 of Microbispora rosea. Classification (GTDB taxonomy): domain Bacteria; phylum Actinomycetota; class Actinomycetes; order Streptosporangiales; family Streptosporangiaceae; genus Microbispora; species Microbispora rosea. Next base: position 151,391 of record NZ_FTNI01000005.1, read on the forward strand.
GGGCGACGGCCGCACGCGCCATCACGAGGTCGGCGCGCATCCCCTCGACGTCGAAGGCCGCGCACACCGCCGTGATCCCCCGCAGCGCGTCGTCGGGCAGGGTCACGGCGGGCAACCGCTCGCGGGCCGCCGCGATCCGCTGGGCGAGGTCGCGCTCGCCGGCGGCGTACGCGCCGGTGTATCCGGCCGGGTCGGCGTCGAAGGCGAGGCGGCGGCGCACCACCTCGGCCCGCTCGGCCGGGTCGCGGGACGCGCGCACCTCGACGGCCAGGCCGAAACGGTCGAGCAGCTGCGGGCGCAGCTCGCCCTCCTCCGGGTTCATCGTGCCGACCAGCAGGAAGCGGGCCGCGTGGCGGACGGACACGCCCTCGCGCTCCACATGGGCCACGCCCATCGCCGCCGCGTCGAGCAGCAGGTCCACCAGGTGGTCGTGGAGCAGGTTGACCTCGTCCACGTACAGCACGCCCCGGTGGGCCGCCGCCAGCAGGCCCGGCTCGAACGCCTTGACGCCCTCGGTCAGCGCCCGCTCCAGGTCGAGCGACCCGGCCACGCGGTCCTCCGACGCACCCACCGGCAGTTCCACCAGCCGTGCCGGGCGCGTCTGCGGCGACAGGCCGCTCTCGTGCGGGCCGTCGGGACACGACGGGTCGGGGGCGGCGGGGTCGCAGGAGAACCGGCAGCCCGCCACCACCGCCACCTCCGGCAGCAGCGCCGCGAGCGACCGCACCACGGTCGACTTCGCCGTGCCCTTCTCGCCCCGCACGAGCACGCCGCCGATCGCGGGCGACACGGCGTTGAGCAGCAGCGCCAGCTTGAGGTCGTCGTGCCCGACCACCGCGCTGAAGGGGTATCCCACGATCACTTGCCCGCCTCCAGGTCGCCTTCCGTCTCCAGGTAAGCCGCGCGCAGCCCGTCGAGCGTCTCCGGCCGCGGGCGCGCCCACAGCCCCCGGTCGGCCGCCTCCAGCAGCCGTTCGGCGATGCCGCGCAGCGCCCAGGGGTTGGACGCCCGCATGAACTCCCGCACCTCGGGGTCGAAGACGTAGGAGGAGGCAAGCGACTCGTACATCCAGTCGTCGACCACCCCGGCGGTGGCGTCGAACCCGAACAGGTAGTCCACCGTGGCCGCCATCTCGAACGCGCCCTTGTAGCCGTGCCGCCGCATGGCCGCGATCCAGCGCGGGTTGACCACCCGCGACCGGAACACCCGCCGTGTCTCCTCGCCCAGCGTCCGGGTGCGCACCGCGTCGGGAACGTGCGAGTCGCCCACATACGCCGCGGGGGACCTGCCGGTCAGGTGACGGACCATGGCCACCATCCCGCCGTGGTACTGGAAGTAGTCGTCGGAGTCGGCGATGTCGTGCTCGCGGTTGTCCTGGTTCTTGGCCGCCACGTCGATGCGGCGGAACGCCGCCTCCATGTCCGCGCGGGCCTCCCGGCCGTCGAGGCCCCTGCCGTACGCGTAGCCGCCCCACACCGCGTACACCTCGGCGAGGTCGGCGTCGTCGCGCCAGTTGCGGGCGTCGATGAGCGGCAGGAGGCCGGCGCCGTACGCGCCGGGTTTGGAGCCGAAGACGCGGCTGGTGGCGCGGCGCTCGTCGCCGTGCCGGGCGAGGTCGGCGTGGACGTGCGCGCGCAGCGGGTTGACCTCGGCGGGCTCGTCCAGCGCGGCGACCGTCCGCACGGCCTCGTCGAGCAGCGCCACGACGTGGGGGAACGCGTCGCGGAAGAATCCGCTGATGCGCACGATCACGTCCACGCGGGGGCGGCCCAGCTCCTCGGCCGGCATGACCGCGAAGCCGGTCACCCGGCGGGAGGCGTCGTCCCACTCCGGGCGCACGCCGAGCAGGGCCATGATCTCGGCGATGTCGTCGCCCTGGGTGCGCATCGCGCTGGTGCCCCAGACCGTGAGCCCGACCGTGCGCGGCCACTCGCCGGTGTCGGCGCGGTAGCGCTCGACCAGCGAGGCCGCGAGGGCCGACCCGGTCTCCCAGGCCAGCCGGGACGGGATGGCCTTGGGATCCACCGAGTAGAAGTTGCGCCCGGTGGGCAGCACGTTGACCAGCCCGCGCGTGGGCGACCCGGACGGCCCGGCGGGCACGTAGCCGCCGTCGAGCGCGTGCAGCACGTGCGCCACCTCGTCCGTCGTCCGGTCGAGCCGGGGCACCACCTCGGTCGCGGCGAAGCGCAGCACCCGGGCGACCTCCGGCACGTCCGTGACCGCTCCGGCCGCCGCGGGGTCCCAGCCGTGGTCCTCCATGGCCTCCACCAGCCGCCGCGCCTCGGCCTCGAACGCGTCCACCTGCGCCCCACCGGCGTCCTCGGGCAGTCCGAGGGCCTCGCGCAGGCCGGGCAGGGCCCCGGCGGCGCCGGCCCAGACCTGGCGGGCGCGCAGCACGGCGAGCACGAGGTTGACCCGGGCCTCCCCGGTGTGGACCTGGCCCAGCACATGCAGGCCGTCACGGATCTGCGCGTCCTTGATCTCGCACAGGTAGCCGTCCACGTGCAGCAGGAAGTCGTCGAACTCCGCGTCCTGCGGCCGCTCGTCCACGTGCAGGTCGTGGTGGAGCTGGGCGGCCTGGACGAGGGTCCAGATCCGCGCGCGTACGGCCGGCAGCTTGGGCGGGTCGAGGGCGGCGACGGTGGCGTGCTCGTCCAGCAGCTGCTCCAGCCGGGCGAGGTCGCCGTAGGAGTCGGCCCTGGCCATCGGCGGGATCAGGTGGTCGACGACGGTCGCGTGGGCCCGCCGCTTGGCCTGGGTGCCCTCGCCGGGGTCGTTGACGATGAAGGGGTAGACCAGCGGCAGCGCGCCGAGCGCGGCGTCGGGCGCGCACGACGCAGACAGCCCCAGCCCCTTGCCCGGCAGCCACTCCAGCGTGCCGTGCTTGCCGAGGTGGACGACCGCGTGCGCGCCGAACTCGCGGGCCAGCCACCAGTACGCCGCGAGGTAGTGGTGGCTGGGCGGCAGGTCGGGGTCGTGGTAGATGGCGACCGGGTTCTCGCCGAACCCCCGGGGCGGCTGGATGGCGAGCATGACGTTGCCGAACCGCAGCGCGGCCAGCACGATGTCGGTTCCGTCCACGTAGAGGGACCCGGGCGGCGGCCCCCAGTGGGCGGTCACCGCCTCGCCCAGCTCGGCGGGCAGCGCGGCGAACCACTCCTGGTAGGCGCGCAGCGGCACGCGGGCGGGGGCGGTCTCGATCTGCTCCTCGGTGAGCCACTCCACGTCGTGGCCGCCGGCCGCGATCAGGGTGTGGATCAGCGCGTCGCCGTCGTCCGGCGCGTCGCCCACGTCGTACCCGGCCGCTCGCAGGGCGCGCAGCAGCACGACGGCGGAGGCCGGGGTGTCGAGCCCGACGGCGTTGCCGACCCGGGCGTGCCGGGTGGGATAGGACGACAGCACGATCGCCAGGCGCTTGTCCGCGTTCGGCACGTGGCGCAGCCGGGCGTGCGCGACCGCGAGCGCGGCCACCCGGGCGCACCGCTCGGTGTCGGCGACGTAGACCGGCACCCCGTCGGGCCCGTCCTCCTTGAACGAGAACGGCACGCCGATCAGGCGCCCGTCGAACTCGGGCACCGCCACCTGCATCGCGGCGTCCAGCGGGGTCAGCCCGGCGTCCGAGCCGGCCCAGACCGACCGGGGCGTGGTCAGGCACAGCGCCTGCAGCACCGGCACGTCGAGATCGGCCAGGGCCCCGGCGTCCCAGGCGTCCTCGTCGCCGCCGGCGCTCGCGGCGGCGGCGACCGCCCCGCCCGCGGCGAGCACGGTGACGACCAGCGCGTCCACCGGCCGCAGCAGTTCGAGCAGGTCGTCGCCGGCCCCGCGCAGCGACCCGCAGAAGACCGGCAGGACGTCGGCGCCCGCCGCCTCGACCGCGTCGCACAGCGCGTCGACGAACGCCGTGTTGCCCGACAGCTCGTGCGCCCGGTAGTAGACCACGCCGACCAGAGGACGGCCCTCCCGGCCCTCCCGGCGCGCCCGGCCGGGCCGCACGCCGCAGGCGGGGGTGGGTCTGGGCGGCGCGAAGCCCTCGCCGGTCAGCAGGAGCGTGTCGGACAGGAAACGGCGCAGCTCCGCCAGGTTGTCCGGGCCGCCCTCGGCCAGATACGCCAGCGTCTGCGCCGCGACCCCCGACGGCACGGTGGACAGGGCCATCAGCGCGGCGTCCGGGGCCTGCTCGCCGCCGAGCACGACGGTGGGCAGCCCGGCCGCCAGCACGGCGTCGAGCCCCTCGGGCCACGAGCGCCTGCCGCCGAGCAGCCGGACGACGACGGCGTCCACGCCCTCCACCAGGGCGGGCACGTCCCCGGCGGCCGTACGCGCGGGGTTGGCGACCCGCCAGCCGGTCCTGCCGCGGGTCGCGGCGAGCAGCTCGGTGTCGGCGGTGGACAGCAACAGCATCGTCATGGACGGTCCTCCCGCAGCGTGATCCCGGCGGTGGGCAGGCCGGCGGGCACGCCGCGCTCGATGAGCCGCCACACGGCCTCGGTGTCGAGGTGCTCTTCCACCAGGTCGCCCAGGGCGTCGAGGCGGGCCTCCCGGTGCGCGGCGAACGTGCCGGTCCCCGGCAGCCAGGCCCTGCCGGTGACGGCGGCCACCTCGGCGAGGAAGGCCCGGCGGAATCCGTCGCGCTCGAACAGGCCGTGCCAGGTCGTGCCCCACACCTGGCCTGCCCGGCAGCCGTCGAGGAACGGCTCGCCCGCGTCGGACGTCACCCGGCCGTGGTGGATCTGGTAGCCCGCGACCTCATGGCCGCGCCACTCGCCCTCCGCGAGCGCGAGCACCTTGTCCGGCGCGTACGCCGTGCGGGCCGGCAGCAGCCCGAGGCCGGGCACCCGGCCCGCCCGGCTCTCCACGTCGTCGTCGATGACCGCGCCGAGCATCTGGTAGCCGCCGCAGATCCCGAGCACGGGGAGGCCGTCGGCGGCGCGGCGGCGCAGCGCCTCGTCCAGGCCCCGCTCGCGCAGCCAGGCGAGGTCGCCGACGGTTGCGCGGGTGCCGGGCAGCACGACGAGGTCGGCGTCGGCGAGCTCGGCGGGGGTGGTGACCAGGCGGACGCTCACCCCCGGCTCGGCGGCGAGCGCGTCGGCGTCGGTGACGTTGGACATGCGCGGCAGCCGCACCAGCGCCACGCGCAGCACGTCACGTCCCACCGGCGGGGTGAGCAGGCCCGGACGGCTGTCGAGGTCGAGGGAGTCCTCCACGTCGAGCCACAGGCCGGAGCGCCACGGCAGCACGCCGAGGCACGGGCGGCCGGTGGTCTCCGTGAGCCAGTCGAGCCCCGGCCGCAGCAGCGCGAGATCCCCGCGGAACTTGTTGACCACGAAGGCGGCGATGTGCCGCTGGTCGTGCCGGTCGAGCACGGCGAGGGTGCCGGCGAAATGCGCGAGCACGCCACCCCTGTCGATGTCGCCGACGACGAGCGCGGGCAGGCCGGCGGCGCGGGCCAGGCCCATGTTGGCGATGTCGCGGTCGCGCAGGTTGACCTCGGCCGGGCTGCCCGCGCCCTCGCAGATCACCACGTCGTAGCGACGGCGCAGGCCGTCCAGCGCGTCGAGGGCGACGTCGAGCAGGCGCATCTTGTGGTCGCGGTAGGACATGGCGTCCACGTCGGCGTGCGCGCGGCCGAGCACGACCACGTGGGAGTGCCGCTCGCCTGCGGGTTTGATCAGCACCGGGTTCATCGCGGCCTCGGGCTCGACCCGGGCCGCCGCGGCCTGCATCGCCTGGGCCCGCCCGATCTCACCGCCGTCCGCGGTGACCGTCGAGTTGAGCGCCATGTTCTGCGCCTTGAACGGCGCGACCCGTACGCCGCGCCGGGCCAGCCACCGGCACAGGCCGGCCACCAGCACGCTCTTTCCCGCGTCGGAGGTCGTGCCCGCCACGAGCAGGCCGCCGCCGGGCGCCACGTCAGGTGGTGGAGCGCGAAACCGGCAGTGAGGCGCGTCTGCGCAGGCCTGTCCGGGCCATGGCATGTCCCCCCTGGGGGTCCGCGCCCCCGGTAGAAGGTCCGACGGCCGGAGTATCCTGGCTCCCGGATCAGCGCTCCCCTCAGCCTTCCCGCCCGTGCTGGGCAGTGGCGTGGGTGAGGGTCGCTCCCCGGTGACAGTGGCGGGACCGCGCCGGATTCACACCGGCTTCCTCCGCGTCCATCGCTTGCGGTGGTCAACTTACACCTTCGTGCCGTATGTCCCGCAAGTACGGTCTGTCTGATATATCGGAAACGCTACGTTCGCCGCAGCGTGGCGATCATGGAGAACGGCTCGTTCTTCGTCACCGCGTTCTCGCCGTGTCCGTTGTAGTCGAAGGTCATCGTCCCGTTGTCGTGGACGGTGAGGTAGATCGTGCCGTTGCGCACGCAGTTGCCGCGCATCGACACCCGCGTCAGCCGCACCGTCGTCCCGCTGACGACCTGGAGCTTGGACCTGCCCTCGCACCGGTAGTCGACGAACCGCTCGGTGACGGTGTCGCCGCCCTTCGGCACGGTCAGCACGAGCGTGTCGTACGCGCCGGGCTCGTAGTCCACCCTGCCGCGCCACACGCCCGCGAAGCGTGCGGTGAAGCGCAGGGGCGCGCGCGACGTGGCCGCCGGTGCGGGGGTCGGCGCCCCGGCGAGCAGCCCCCGGCGGCCCCCTCCGGCACCGCGGCGAGCAGCCGCATTGTGATGTCGAGGATGCCCGGGCGCTCCGCGGGGTCCTTGCGCAGGGCCAGCGCCACGACGGAGCGCAGCGGCTCTTCCAGGTCGCCCAGGTCGGGCTCCTTGGTGAGGACGCGGTTCAGCACGGCCGGCAGCGCGTCGTCGCCGAACGGCGGCCTGCCGGTGGCGGCGAACACCATCACGCAGCCCCACGCGAACACGTCCCAGGCGGGAGTGGGCGGCTCGCCGGCGATCTGCTCGGGCGCCATGTAGGCGGGCGTGCCGACGATGCCGCCGCTCGCCGTGGTGGCGCCGAGACCGCGGGCGACCCCGAAGTCGACGACCCTCGGACCGTCGGGCCCGAGCAGCACGTTGGCGGGCTTGAAGTCGCGGTGCACGATCCCGGCCCGGTGCACGGCGGCGAGTGCGGTCGCGGTCGCGACGGCCAGCCGGTGCAGGGCGGGCCCGGACCGCCGCCCCGCCTGCCGCAGCGTGGGGCCCTCCACGTACTCGCTCACGATGTAGGGCCGGGGGCCGTCCAGGTCGAAGTCGAGGACCCGGGCCACGCAGAACGGCGCGACCCGCCGCGCGGCGTCGATCTCCCGCGCGAAGCGGCGGCGGGCGCTCTCGTCTCCCGACCAGCCCTCATGGAGCAGCTTGACCGCCACCGGGGCGCCCTCGGCCGTGCGGCCGAGGTAGACCACCCCCTGGCCGCCCGCGCCCAGGCGGCCCTCCAGCCGGCAGCCGCCGATCTCGGCCGGATCTCCCGTGAGCAGCGGCCACACCGCAGGCATGCAGCCCTCCTCGGCCCGTCTTGCCCTCACCCTAGACGAATGCCACGCTGGTGCTTCTCGATCACCCTTGCCATGATGCCGGGATGAACGTGGCGAGACTCAGACGAACGTGGTGAGGATGGTGCGGGGGCGGCTGCCGCTGGTGGTCCGGCGCGCGCTGGCCGAGCCCCTGCTGCTGGCCGCCGCGTTCGGCTCCATCCTGCTCGCCACCACGGCGATCTTGGCTCTGCTGCTGCACGCGGGCTCGGCGACCCAGGCGGGTGTACGGCGGGCCCTGGAGACGGCGCCGCTCGCCGCCACCGCCACCGTCGTCACCTCCTCGGTCACCGCGGGGGACTTCGCCTCGGCCGACCGGGCCGTCCGCGCGGGGATCGCCCACGCCCACGGCGAGGTGCCCGTACGGGTCACCGTTCGCGTCGAGTCCGCCTCGTACGCGCTGAAGGAAGACGACCGCGGCGGTCAGCCCGTCCTGACCCGGTTCGCCGCGTACGAGGGACTGGACGGCCAGGCGGACCTGGTGAGTGGCCGCTGGCCCACGGAGGGAACGGCGGTGGCGCTCTCGGAGCCGGCCGCGCGGGCGATGGGAGTCTCCACCGGCGACGAGTTCACCGTCGTCGGACGCCTGGACGGGAAATCGGTCCGCGTGCGCGTCACCGGCGTGTTCCGGCTGCGCGACCCCGACGACCCGCGCTGGAAGGGAGAGGAACTGCTGCGCTACGGCACGCAGACCGGCGACTTCACCTCCCGCGGCCCCCTGGTCATGCCGGCCGGCGCCTTCCTCGGCAGGTTCGCGACCGGTGTCTCGGCCCGCTGGCTCGCCGAACCCGACCTGCGCCGGCTCTCCTCCGACCGGCTGCGGCCGTTCTCGGCGTCGGTCGCCGCGGTCTCCGCGGACGTGCGGTCCGGCTGCCCCCGGTGCACCGTCACCGAGACGCTGTCCGGCACGCTGCTGCGGCTCGACCGCGGCGCCCTGGTCGCCCGCTCGACCATGCTGGTGCCGGTGCTCCAGCTGCTGGTGCTGAGCGCGTACGCGCTGGCGCTGACCGCGCGGCTGCTCGCCGAGCACCGCCGGATGGAGACGGCGCTGCTGCGATCGAGGGGCGGCGGATCGCCGCGGCTCGCCGCAATGGCGGCGGGGGAGGCGCTGCTGATCGCGCTGCCCTGTGCGCCCGTGGCGCCGTTCCTCGCGCCGGTCCTCCTGCGGCTGATGAGCGCCTTCCCCTGGATCGAGGCCACCGGCGTGGCGCCGCCCCGCGCGCCCGACGGGGCCACGTTCGCGGTCGCGGCGGCGGTCGCGCTCGCCTGCGCCGCCATGCTGGCCGCTCCGCCCCTGCTCGCCGCCCGCCGCACGTACGTCGAGGAGCAGGCGGTGCTCGGGCGCGCCGACCGGCCGGGCCTGGTCCAGCGGGCCGGGGCCGACGTGGCGCTGCTCGTCCTGGCGGCGCTCGCCGTCTGGCGCCTGCGCGCCCAGGACGCGCCGGAGGTCACGCGCCTCGGCGGCGAGCTCGGGCTCGACCCGCTCGTCGGGGCGGGGCCGGCGCTCGCCCTGCTCTGCGGCGGGATGGCCGCCCTCCGGCTGGTGCCCGCCGTCGCGAGGGTCGCCGAGCGGGCGACGCGGCGCCGCCCCGGGTTCGGGCCGGCCGTGGCCGCCCGGCAGGTGAGCCGGCGCCCGGCCCGCTATTCCGGTCCGGCGCTGCTGCTGACGATGGCGACCGCGATCGGCGTGCTGTCCCTGACCACGGCCGCGACCTGGCGCGGCGCCCAGGAGGACCGGGCCATGCATCTCGCCGGCGCCGCCCTGCGCGTCTCGGCCCTCCCGGGCGACGACGCCCGGACCTTCACCACGCTGCCGGGAGTCGCGGCGGCCGTGCCCGCGCACCGAGCCACGGTCGTCGCGAACGGCGCGGACGCCACCCTGATCGCCGCGGACGCGGCGCACCTGGGCCGGGTCCTGCTGCTTCGCCCCGACCTGTCGGAGCTGTCGCCGGCCACGCTGACCTCCCGGATCGCCGGGTCCGCCGGACAGCCGCTACCGGTCGTGGTGACCCCCGGTCTGGCCGACACCACCAGGATCACGGCCGGCACGGCGGCGATCCCGATCCGGGTCGTGGGCGTCGTCACGGCGATGCCCGGCACACCGGAGGGCACCCCGGCCCTGCTCGCCGACCTCGCCGCGCTGCGGGGCCAAGGCGCGCAGGGGGCGGACTGGCCGGTGACGGAGTGGTGGCTGGCCGCCGACGGGAACGACACCACACCAGCCGCCACCGCGCTGACGCACAGGGACGTCGTCGACGTGGCCACGCTGACCGCAGGTCACAGGGACGACCCCACGGCGGCGGGCCTGCAGGGCGCGCTGCTGCTCGGCTTCGCGGCGGCGCTGGCCTTCGCCGTGCTGGGATTCCTGGTCAACGCGGCGGTCTCGGCGCGCGAGCGCAGGGGCGAGTTCGCCGTGCTCGGCGCGCTCGGCGTGAGCTTCCGGCAGACGCTCGGCCTGCTCGCCGCCGAGCAGTCGTTCGTCATCGGGCTGTCGCTGGCCGGCGGAGTGGCGCTCGCCGTGGCCGTCTCCGCCGCGGTGGTGCCGCCGATGGTGACCGCCGGATACGCGGCCGGAGGCGGGCTGCCGGTGCTGCTCCACGTTCCGTGGCTCCAGGTGGCGGTGCTCGCCGTCGCGGTCCTCGCCGTGCTCCTCGTGATCGTGGCGGGGCTCGCGCGGTCGCTGCACCGCCGTGAGCCGGCCGCCGTGCTGCGTTCTGGGGAGGCGTCGTGATCCGCCTTCTCGGGGTGCACAAAGGTGTGGCGGCGCTGCTGGCCACGCTGGTGTTCGGCGCCGCACTTGTCGTCTCGGCCCTGCCCCGGATGGTCGAGTCCTCGCTCGACGCGGCGGCCAGGTCGATCATCGGCGCCGCCCCGCCCGGCACGGCCTCGCTGACGGTCCAGTACAGCCGGGGCTTCGACCTGAGGCCGATGCGGACGACGGCCGACGTGGCCGGGGCGGACACCGCCTGGCGAGCCCTGCTCCCCACGGCGTTGCGGATGGCCGCCGATCCCGCCCCGCTCTTCGACTTCTCCGCCTCCTCGCCGATCCTGATCAACAACCAGGCGCATCGCTACCTGACGCTGAAATGGGTCTCCGGGGCGGACCGGCACGTGCGGTACGTCGAGGGCGGCCCCCCGGGCCCCGGCTCGGGCACCCGTTTCGAGGTGGCCGTCCCCGCGGTCGCCGCCTCGGAGATGTCGATCAGAACGGGCGACACTCTCCGCCTCGGCGACCTGACCGCGAAGGTCACCGGCCTGTTCGAGCCGGCGCGTCCCGCCGACCGGTTCTGGGCTCTGGAGCCGGAGCTCACTTACGTCATCCACCACCGCGTGCCGCTCGCCACGGAGGACGACCTGATCGTCACCGCGCTCACCGACGGCGACAGGCTCGCGGGCGCCGAGCTGCCCATGATCTTCCGATGGCTCGTCACCCCGGCGCAGGGCCGCGTCGGCGCGGGCAACGCGGCGGACGTGCTCGCCGCCACGGAGGAGTTCGACCGCCGGCTGGGCAGGCAGGACCTCGAACTCACCCTGTCGACCGGGTTCGACCGCATCCTGCGGGAGTACCTGGACCGGCTGGCCGTCACGCGCGCGCTCATCACGGTGTTCCTGAGCGGGCTGGCCGTCGTGTGCCTGGGCACCACGGCCCTGGCCGTGCTGTTGTTCGCCGGGCGGGTGCGCGGCGACCTGCTGCTGATGCGCGCCCGCGGCGCGTCCCTGGCCCGGGCCGTGCTGACCTGCGGGGGAGCGGTCGCGCTCGTGGCGGTGCCGGCGGCCGCGGCGGGCCAGCTGGCCGCGGGCTTCGTGCCGGGCGCACCGACGGCGTTCGCGCGGCTGGGACCCGCCGCGCTGGCGGTGGGGACCGTCGCGATCGCCTGCGCCGCGGCCGCGGCGCGCCGGTCCACGGGCCGGCGGTCCGCGAACGCGCTGCGCCGGATCGTGCTGGAGATCCTGGTGCTCGTGCTCGCCGTGGCGAGCGTCCAGCTCCTGCGCACGGGCGGCCTGGGCACGGGCGGTCCGGGCACGGGCGGTCCGGGCGCGGGCGGTCCGGGCGCGGGCGACGCGTTCCTCGCGTCGGCGCCCGTGCTGCTGGCGCTGGCCGCCGCGCTGGCGCTGCTGCGCGCCGGCCCGGCCCTGATCCACCTCGCCTTTCGCGCCGCGGCCCGGCGCGCCGCCGCCGTGCCGTTCCTCGGGCTCGCCGCCGCCCGGGCCGTGCCGGGCGCCGCGCTGCCGGTGCTCACGCTGCTGCCGGCCGTCGCGCTGGCGGCGTACGGCATGGTCACCGCCGGAGGGCTGGAGGAGGCCCAGCGGCAGGCGGCGTGGGAGCGGACCGGCGCGGAGATCAGGGTGGAGCGCGCGCAGGGCATCGCGCCGGAGACGCTGGAGCAGATCGCCCGCGCGCCCGGCGTCAGGGCCGTCGTCCCTGCCGCGGTCGGGACGACGGTCGCCGAGGTGGGCTTCGGCGGGCGGCCGGCCACGGTCGTCGCGGTCGATCTCGACGCCTACCGCCGATTGGTCGCGGGCAGCCCGCTCCACCTGCCGCCGCCGGGAACCGGTGCGCTGGTCTCGCCCGACCTGTCCGCCATGCGGAGCTTCGATATCGGCTGGCCCGCGCGGACGACGGTCACCCCGGCGGGGACCGTCGACGCGATGCCGGGGGTGCGGGCCGGCGACGGCGCTCTCATCGTCCTCCGCGCGGCTCCCGAGCAGGTCAACACGCTGCTGATCGCGGGAGACCCGGGTGCGGTCAGGCCGCTGTTGCCGTCCGGCGCGCACATGACCACCGTGGCGGGCGCGCTCGCCGAGATCACCGGGATGCCGCTGACGAAGGCGCTGACCACCGCGCTGCGGGTCGCCGCCGCCGCGCTGGCCGCGTACGCGCTGGCGGCCGTCGCGATCGCCCTGACCGGGGGCGCGGCCCGGCGGGCGGAGGACCTGGGGCTGCTGCGCGCCCTCGGCCTCACGCGCAGGCAGGCCGGACTGGTCACCGTCCTGGAGGCGGCCCCGCTGCTCGTCCTGACCGCCGTCGCCGGGCTGGCGGCCGGTCTCGCCATGCCCGCGCTGCTCAGGCCGGGGATCGACCTGTCGGCGTACGCGGGCGGGCGTTACGGCGCGCTGACGGCCACCGCGCTCCTGCCCGTCCTGCCCTGTGCCGTGGCCGGTGCCCTGGCCGCCGGGGTCGCCGCCGTCGCCCTCGTGGGCGCCTATTTGGGAGGAAGCCGTGGACACGCTGGCTGACCTGGAGGCCCGGGCGACGCGGGGCGGTCCCGCGTTCGGCTCGGACGCCCACATCCTGTGCGACAACCTCGTGCGGATCTACAAGACCGAGGGGTCCGCCGCGGTCGAGGTGGTCGCCCTGCAGGGTCTCGACCTGCTCATCGGCAGGGGTGAGCTGGTGGCGGTCGTCGGGGCCTCGGGATCGGGCAAGTCGACGCTGCTCAACATCCTGTCGGGGCTCGACGTGCCGACGGCCGGGCTGGCCCGGGTCGCCGGGATCGACCTGCTGTCCATGACCCCCCGCGACCGCCTCCGCTACCGGCGTTCCGTCGTGGGCTTCGTCTGGCAGCAGACCGCCCGCAACCTGCTGCCGTACCTCACCGCGCGGGAGAACGTCATGCTCCCCATGCGGCTGGCGGGCGGCACGTCCCGGCGGGCCAGGTCGGCGCGTACGGACGAGCTGCTGGAGCTGACGGGGATGGCCGGCCTCGCGGACCGGCGGCCCGGGGAGATGTCCGGCGGCGAGCAGCAGCGGGTGGCCGTCGCCGTGGCGCTGGCCAACGCGCCCGAGGTGGTGCTCGCCGACGAGCCCACCGGGGAGCTCGACAGCGAGAGCGCCGAGACGGTCTTCGGCGTGCTGCGCCACGTCAACCGGGAGCTCGGCGTCACGACCGTCGTCGTGACGCACGACCCGCTGGTGTCGGAGCAGGTCGACCGGACCGTCGGCATCCGGGACGGCCGCACCTCCAGCGAGACGTTCCGCCGCACGTCCTCCGACGGCAGGGTGGTCGCCGAGGAGTACGCGGTGCTGGACCGGGCCGGGCGCCTGCAGCTGCCGAGGGAGTTCGTCAACGCCCTGTCGATGGAGCACCGGGTGCGCCTGGAGCTCGAACGCGACCACATCGGGGTCTGGCCCTCGGTCGCCGGGGACGACACGGACGATACAGAGGAAGAGACGAATGAGTGAGCCGCTGGTCGTCGTCGAGGGCCTGCGCAAGACCTATCCCAAGGGCGTGCGCGCCCTGCGAGGGATCTCCTTCGAGGCTCACCCCGGCGAGCTGGTCGCGATCCGCGGGCGCTCCGGGGCGGGCAAGACGACGCTGCTCAACCTGGTCGGCGGCCTGGACCGGCCCGACGAGGGACGGGTGCGGGTGGCAGGGCAGCCGGTGCCCGAGCTGCCCGAGGAGGGCCTGCTGCGGCTGCGGCGCGACGTCGTCGGGTTCGTCTTCCAGTCGTTCCGGCTGATCCCGGTGCTGTCGGCCGCCGAGAACGTGGGTGTGCCGCTGCTGCTGGCGCGGGTTCCCGCCAGGGACAGGGAGGAGCGGGTCAAGGTGCTGCTGTCCCTGGTCGGGCTGTCCGACCAGGCCGAGCAGCGGCCCTACGAGCTGTCGGGCGGCCAGCAGCAGCGCGTGGCCATCGCGAGGGCCCTGGCCAACCGGCCCCGCCTGCTGCTCGCCGACGAGCCGACCGGTCAGCTCGACTCGCAGACCGCGCGGCAGATCATGGAGCTGCTCCGGGTGCTCGTCCGGGGCGAGGGCGTCACCGCGCTGGTGGCCACGCACGACGCGGCCCTCGTCGGCCTCGCCGACCGCGTGCTGGAGCTCAAGGACGGCGAGTTCCTCAGCTGAGGGTCAGGCCCACGGGAGGGCGGCGCGGCGGGACCAGTAGGTCTCGGCGTCCTCCGCCAGCCCGGCGAGCGCCTTCTCGGCCTCCTCGTCCCAGGTGACGGCGAGCGCCGTCAGGTTCTCGGCGAGCTGGGCGGTCGTGGCCGCGCCGCTCAGCACGATCCCCGCCCACGGGCGGGCGAGCGCGGCGGCCAGCGCCAGGGCGTCGGGGGTGACGCCGCGTTCGCGCGCGGCGAGCACCAGCGCCGGGGGCGCGCCCCGGACGGTCAGCCTGCCGTTGGCCACGCCCTCCTTGACGATCACGGCGAGGCCTGCGGCGTGCGCCCGGGCCAGGGCCTCGCCCGCCGAACGCTCCAGCAGGTTCCAGGTCGACTGGACCGTGTCGAAGAGCCCGGTCGCGACCGCCCTGTCGATGGTCGCGGCCTGGCGGGGGCCGGTGGTGGACAGGCCCACGGCGACGCCCTCGGCGCGCAGGGCGCGCAGCTCGCCGAGCACCTCCTCGTCGTCGAGCACCCCGCTCTCCACCGTGGCGGAGTGGATCTGGTAGAGCGACAGATGCGCGCCGAGCAGCTCGCGGGTCTCGCCGAGCTGGCGGCGGAGCCGCGCGGCCGACAGGTCCTTCTCCTCGTGGCGGCCGGCGTCCATCCGCCAGCCGCCGACGTACTCGTACCCCCACTTCGACCCGACCTCGACCTCGCCGGGCCGGATGCCCCGGTCGGCCAGCCAGCCCGCGAGGAACTCCTCCGCCAGTCCGTAGGACCGGGCCACGTCGACGTACCGCACGCCCGCCGCCCGGGCGGCGTCCAGCACCTCCCAGGTGCGCGCCCGCATCGCCGCCACGTCGCGGTCGCCGCCGAAATCCTCGTCCCGGCCGAGCGTGATGTACGCGGGGCGCCCGACGGCGGCGAGCCCGAGACCCATCTCCTGCAGCCACTTCCGCATGGGGTATCACGTTAGGTGACACGTGTGGTGCGGAGGCGGCCGGGGTATGCCGACAAGTCCAGCCGGCCTGTGGGTCCACTCGAGCCCGAGGTGGTGGGAGCGTGACGGAACCGGTTGCAGAGGGAGTGCGCACCGCGGCGGAGGTGCTCGCCCGGACGCGCGACCTGGTGGAGCCCGCCCTGCGCCATGCGGTCGACACCCTGCCTCCGCCGATGCGCCGGATGGCGGGATACCACTTCGGATGGTGGGACGCGCGGGAGCGGCCGCTGCGGGCGGACGGCGGCAAGGCCCTGCGGCCCGCGTTCACGCTCCTGGCGGCGGAGGGCGCCGGGGGAGACGCGGACGCGGCACTGCCGGCCGCCGTCGCGGTCGAGCTGGTGCACAACTTCTCTCTCATCCACGACGACGTGATGGACGGTGACGCGGTCCGCCGCCACCGCCCCACGGTGTGGAACGTCTTCGGGCGCTCCGAGGCGATCCTGGCCGGAGACTCCCTGCTGACGCTGGCCTTCGCCGTGCTCGCCGGGAGCGGCCGCCCCGCCGCCGGCGTGCGGACGCTGGCCCGGTGCGTCCAGTCGCTGCTGGACGGCCAGAGCGCCGACCTCGGCTTCGAGGAGCGGGCGGACGTGAGCCTGGGGGAGTGCATGCGCATGGCGGAGGGCAAGACGGGCGCGCTGTTCGGCTGCGCCTGCGCCCTCGGCGCGCTGCAGGCCGCCGGTCTTCCGGGGGGCGCCACCACCACCGAGCAGGTGTCCTTCCTGCGGGTGTTCGGCGAGCGCGTGGGGCTGGCGTTCCAGATCGTCGACGACCTGCTGGGCATCTGGGGCGACCCGGCCGTCACCGGCAAACCGGTCCACTCGGATCTGCGCAACCGGAAGAAGTCCCTGCCGGTCGTCGCCGCGCTGACATCGGGCACGCCGGCCGGCGGCGCGCTCGCCGCGTTGTACCGCCGCCCGCTCGCGCCGGCCGACCTCCCCCGGGCCGCGCGGCTGGTGGAGGAGGCCGGCGGGCGGGCGTGGAGCCTCGCCAGGGTGGACGATCTGCTGTCCGAGGCGCTGGAGGCGCTGCGGTCGGCGGAGCTGGCGCCCGGTCCGGCGGCGGGTCTCGAGGCCCTGGCCCGCCTGGCCGCCGACCGCGACCGCTGACCCGCCTGCCGACCGTCGGCTAACCGTCCGTTTCGTGCGCACCGGCCGCCGCGGTGAGCTCGCGCAGCGTCCGCGCGAGCGTACGGCGGCTGTCCGGCGGCAGGTGGCGCAGCGCGGCGGCGATGTGCCCGCGGCGGGCCGCACGGATCCGCTCCAGCGACCTCCTGCCGGTCTCGGTGACGTCGATGCTGACCTCACGGCGGCTGTGCGGGGACAGCAGGCGCGTCAGCAGCCCGGCGGTGTGCAGGCGGGCCACCAGACGGCCCGTGGCCGAGACCGACATGCCCAGCAGGGCGGCGAGCCCGCTCAGGTTCACCGGGCCGTGCCGGTCGACCGCGAGCAGCACCCGCAACTGGGTGACCGAGAGCTCGGAGCTGCGCGTCATCGCGTTGAGGGTCATCTCCACCAGGGCGAGCGAGGCGTCCTCCACGGACCACGCGTCCTCGTCCAGTGTCTGGTCCGTCTCCTCCATGATCTCGGCGCTCATCGGCTCCCCAGCACCCGCGCCGGGCCGGGCCTGCGCGCGGCCCGCCACTCGGGGTGGTCGCCCAGCGGAATGCCCCGCACCCCGGCCGCCAGCAACTCCGCGAGGTGGATCGCCTGGCGTCCCACTCCCGCCTGCTCGATCTGCGTACGGCAGCTGAAGCCGTCGGCGAGGACGACCGTGCGGGGATCGGCGGCGCGGACGGCCGGCAGGATCTCGTGCTCCGCGCAGGTCGTCGACACCTCCAGGTGGCCGGCGGTGAAGCCGAAGTTCCCGGCGAGGCCGCAGCAGCCGCCCACCGTCTCCACCCGCACACCGGCCCGGGACAGCAGGGCCCGATCGGTGTCGAAGCCGAGCACCGAGTGGTGGTGGCAGTGCGGCTGGGCGACGGCGTCCCGGTCGATCCGGGGCGGCTCCCAGCCGTCGGTCGCGCTCAGCAGCTCGGCGAGGGTCCTGGTCTGCTCGCCCAGCCGGGTGAAGTCCCGGTCGTGCGCGAACAGCTCGGGCGCGTCGGCGCGGAACACCGCCGTGCAGCTCGGCTCCAGCCCGACGATCGGGATGCCGCGGCGCAGCGCCGGGGCGAGGGTGCGCACGGTGCGGCGCAGCACCCGCCGCGCCACGCCGAGCTGGCCGGTCGATATCCACGTCAGGCCGCAGCACAGCGTGCGCGGCGGGATCAGCACGCGGTAACCCGCCGACTCCAGCACCCAGACGGCGGCGCGGCCGATATGAGGGTGGAAGTTGTCGGTGAACGTGTCGGGCCACAGCACCACGGGTCCCCGCTCGCCCCCGCCGCGCGGCCCCCGGTGCCGATACCAGTCGCTGAAGCGGAGCGGCGCGAAGTCCGGGACCGGCCGGGCCGGTTCGAGCCCCGCCAGGCGTTTGGCGAGCCCGGACAGCACGGGCGCGTGCGCCAGCGCGTTGACCACCCCCGGGGCGAGCGCGGCCACGCGGGCCCACACCGGCAGCCAGCCCATGGCGTAGTGGTCCATCGGGCGGATCCTGCGGGCGTAGTGGTGGGCGAGGAACTCGGCCTTGTACGTCGCCATGTCGACCTGCATCGGGCAGTCGTGCCTGCAGCCCTTGCAGGCCAGGCACAAATCGAGCGCGTCCTTCACGGCGGCGGACCGCCAGCCGTCCCGCACCACGGAGTCGGCGTGGCCGTTCAGCATCTCGAACAGCAGCCGGGAGCGCCCGCGGGTGGAGTGCTCCTCCTCGCCCGTGGCCCGGTAGGACGGGCACATCACCCCGCCGGTGTGCTCGCGGCATTGGCCGACTCCCACGCACCGCATCACGGCCCGCTGGAAGCTGCCCTCGTCGTCCGGGTAGCCGAAGTGGACGGGCGGGTCGGCGGGCGTCCACTCGGGGCCGAGCCGCAGGTCCTCGTCCAGCCGGTACGGCGAGACGATCTTGCCCGGGTTCATCCGGTCGCCGGGGTCGAAGACGGCCTTCACCTGCTCGAATGCGGTAATGACCGCCGGCCCGAACATCTTGGGCAGCAGCTCGCCCCTGGCCTGCCCGTCGCCGTGCTCGCCCGACAGCGAGCCGCCGTAGGAGACGACCAGGTCGGCGGCCCGATCGAGGAAGGCGCGGAAGGCCGCCACCCCGTCGGCCGTCACCAGGTCGAACGGGATGCGGGTGTGCACGCAGCCCTGCCCGAAGTGCCCGTACAGCGAGGCGTCGCCGTAGCCGAACTCCTCGAACAGGCGGCGCAGGTCGCGCAGGTAGCCGCCGAGCCTGTCCGGCGGGACGGCCGAGTCCTCGAACCCCTCCCACGTCTCGCGCATGCCGGGCACCCGGGCGGTGGCGCCCAGACCGGACTCGCGGACCTCCCACAGCTCTTTTTCGATCTTCGCGTCGTCGAGGAAGGAGATGTGCGGCGCGTGCTCGCCGCCCTTCAGCTCCTTCAGCAGGTCACGGGCCTTGGCGTCCGCCTCCTTCTGCGAGTCCGCCCCGAAGGAGACCATGAGCCAGCCGCCGCCCTCCGGCAGCCGCTTGAGGGCGTCGGGATGCATGTGCTTGCGCCGCTCGAAGTCCACGAGCTTGTCGTCCACCCCTTCGAGCTGGAGCGGGCCGTGGCGGGCGATGCGCGGCACGGCGTCGGCGGCCACGCCGATGTCGTGATAGCCGAGCAGGACGAGGCACTCGGCCTTGGGCGCGGGCACCAGGCGCAGCTCGGCCCGCAGCACGGTGACCAGCGTGCCCTCCGACCCGACCAGCGCCCTGGCCAGGTCGAACCCGGCCTCGGGCAGGAGCTGGTCGAGGTTGTAGCCCGACACCCGCCGGGGGATGTCGGGGAAGCGGCGGCGGATCTCGTCGGCGTGCTCGTCCACGATCGCCCGCAGCTCGCGGTAGATCCGCCCCCTCGGCCCGCCTTCGGCGACGATCCGGTCGAACTGCTCCTGGCTGGTCGGCCCCACCCACATCCGCTGTCCGTCGTAGGTGAGGATCTCCAGCCGCGCGACGTTGTCGGCGGTCTTGCCGTACGCCTGGGCGGTCGAGCCGCAGGAGTTGTTGCCGATCATGCCGCCGAGCGTGCACTGGGAGTGGGTGGACGGACGCGGCCCGAACATCAGGCCGGTGTCGGCCAGCAGCCGGTTCAGCACGTCGAGCACGATTCCGGGCTCGACCACGCAGGTGCGCGCCGCGGCGTCCACCGACACGAGCCGGTGGCAGTACTTCGACCAGTCGATCACCACCGCGGTGTTGCAGGTCTGACCGGCCAGGCTGGTCCCCCCGCCCCGTGAGGTGACGGGCGCGCCGTGCTCCCGGCAGACGGCGATCGCCTCGGCCGCCGCGTCCACCGTGCGCGGCACCACCACCCCGAGCGGCACCTGCCGGTAGTTCGATCCGTCCGTGGAGTAGGCGCCCCGGCTGCCCGGGTCGAACCTGACCTCGCCGTCCACCCGGGCGGCGAGGTCCCGCTCCAGGTCGCGCACCCGCACGTACGGGCGCCCCGGCCGGGTCGTCACGGGCAGGGGAACGAGCACCTGGTCCGTCATGGCGTCACCGCCCCAGTTGAGAGATCTTGTCCTTGAACAGCGTCGTCGCGATGGCCGCCTTGTGCGGCTGTCCCTTCAGGAACGCCTCGGCGAACTTGACCGCCTGATCGCGGGCGACCTTGCCCGGCATGGGCGGCTCGTTCGGGTCGACGTCCACGTCCACCAGCGCCGGCCCCGGATGGGCGAGGGCCTGCCGTACGGCCTCGTTCACCTCGGCGGGGTCGGTGACCTTGCGGCCGTAGCCGCCGCAGGAGCGGGCCCAGGCGGAGAAGTCGGAGGACGGCGCGCCGAACCTGACCCCGTGCTCGGGGTACCCCAGCACCATCTGCTCCCACAGGATCTGGCCGAGCGAGCCGTTGTTGTTCACCACCACGGTGATCGGCAGGCCGAGACGGGCCGCGGTGAGGAACTCGGCCATCAGCATCGCGAAGCCGCCGTCGCCGATGAACGCGATCACCTGCCGGTCGGGGTGGGCGAGCTGCGCCGCGATCGCGTACGGCAGGCCGGGGGCCATGGTGGCGAGGTTGCCCGACAGGTAGAACTCCCGGCCGCCGCGGATCGTCCAGTGCCGGGCCGCCCAGGTCGCGATCGTGCCGGAGTCGCAGGTGAGGATGGCGTCGTCGGAGGCGGCCCGGTCCACGCAGCCGATCAGGTACTGCGGGGCGATCGGGGCGCGCTCCGGGTTCTCCAGGGCGGCCATGTTCTCCCGCCATTCGGCCATGGCCTTCTGGTACTTCTCCAGGTGCGCCCGGTCGTCGGTGCGGTGCAGCAGCGGCAGCAGCGCGGCAAGCCCCTCCTTGGCGTCCCCGATCATCGGGACCTCGGTCGGCATTCGCACGCCCGCGCGGGCGGGGTCGGCGTCGATCTGCACGACGCGGACCTTGCCGGGCTCGGGCAGGTGCTTGGTGTAGGGGAAGTTGGTGCCGACCATCAGCAGGGTGTCGCAGTCCTCGACCAGCTCCTCGCCCGGCTTCGTGCCGAGCAGGCCGATCCCGCCCACCGCGTACGGCGAGTCGTCGGGGATGACCGCCTTGCCGGGGAGCGTCTTGATCACGGGGGCGCCCAGCGTCTCGGCGACGGCCAGCACCTCCTCGCGGGCGTGCAGGGCGCCGGCGCCGGCCAGGATCGCGGGCCGCCGGGCCGCGTTGAGCACCTCGGCGGCCGCCCTCAGGTCCTCCTGGCGCGGCACGCCGGGCGGGGACAGGTAGACGGGGGCGGTCGCGGGCGGCCGCGCGGGGGCGACGTGCTGGTAGGGGTCGGCGTCGGCGGGGGCCACCTGGACGTCGTTGGGCAGGCACAGGTGGGCGACCCCGCGGCGCGCGTACGCCGTGCGGATCGCGATGTCCACCACCCCCGGCAGCTGGGCCGGGTTGTCCACCACGAGGTTGTATTCGGCCACGTCCTCGTACAGCCGGTCGAGGTGGACCTCCTGCTGGTAGCCGGTGCCCAGCACGCTGGTCTCCTGCATGCCCGTGATGGCCAGCACCGGCTGGTGGTCGAGCTTGGCGTCGTACAGGCCGTTGAGCAGGTGGATCCCGCCGGGGCCCGAGGTGGCCAGGCACACCCCGATGCGACCGGTGGCCTTCGCGTGCGCGGCCGCCATGAACGCGGCCGCCTCCTCGTGATGCACCAACACGAACCGGACACGGTCGGATTGGCGGCGCAGCCCTTCCATGATGCCGTTGATGCCGTCACCGGGAAGCCCGAAGACGGTGTCGACACCCCAGTCGGCGAGCCGCCTGATGAGTACTTCTGAGGCGATTTCCGTCATATGTGCCGCGCTGCCCCTGGAATGGGAAGCCGAACACTCACCGCATGGAAAATCTTTCCTCCGATCCAGAGTCGTGGGGTCACGCCCGGGTAGGGAGACGCGCGTGATCAGCGACCTCGTGATCAGGGACCTCGTGATCAGGGACCTCCACGTGTCGGCCTACCGCGTGCCGACCGACCGCCCGGAGGCCGACGGCACGCTGAGCTGGGACGCGACCACGATGGTGGTGGTCCGCGCGGACGCCGGCGAGACGGCCGGGCTCGGCTGGACCTACGCGCCCGCCGCCGCCGCGACGATCGTCACGGACCTGCTCGCGCCCGTGGTGCGCGGCGGAGACCCCATGGACGTGCCGGGCCTGTGGACCGCGATGGTCCGCCGGGTGCGCAACGCGGGCCGCACGGGCGTCGCGGGATACGCGATCTCCGCGGTCGACGTCGCGCTCTGGGACCTCAAGGCCCGGCTGCTCGGTGTGCCGCTCGCCCGCCTGTTCGGCCTGGCCGGACCGTCCGTGCCCGTGTACGGCTCGGGCGGGTTCACCACGTACGACGACGACGTCACGACGGCGCAGCTCGCGCACTGGGTGCACGAGCAGGGCATCCCCCGCGTCAAGATCAAGATCGGGGAGTCCGCGGGCGCCGCGCCCGCCCGCGACCTGCACCGCGTCGCGCTCGCCCGCCGGGTCATCGGGGACGCCGCCGAGCTGTACGTGGACGCCAACGGCGGCTACGGCGCGAAACAGGCCGTGCGGCTGGAACGCCGGATGCGCGACCACGACGTGCGGTGGTTCGAGGAGCCGGTGTCCTCCGACGACCTGGCCGGGCTGCGCCTGGTGCGCGAGCGGTCCGAGGCCGACGTCGCGGCCGGCGAGTACGGCGGCGACCTCGTCTACTTCACCCGCATGTGCGCGGCGGGCGCGGTCGACTGCCTGCAGATCGACGCGACCCGCTGCGGCGGCTACACGGGCTGGTCGGGCGCGGCGGCGATCGCCGCCGGGCACGGGCTCGAGGTGTCGGCGCACTGCGCGCCCAACCTGCACGCGCCCGTCGCCGCGGCGACCCCGAACCTGCGCCACATGGAGTGGTTCCACGACCACGTGCGCATCGAGGGCGACCTGTTCGACGGCGCGGCCGACCCCACGGGAGGCGCCGTGCGCCCGCCGGACGCGCCCGGTCACGGCCTGACGCTGCGCGCCGACGTGGCCGAGCCCTACCGCGTCGCCTAGAGGGTGTTTCATCGCGAAAGGTAGCGAAAGGTGTCGTTTCTGCTGTGCGGGAACGCAGTCCTGTCGGCGGTGGTGGATCAGCAGCGCGACGAGATCAAAAGAACTAAGGGGGTCAGTGGTGGAGGTAGTTATCCCGAGTGAGCCCGCTGGGAACCCTGATCTCGAACGATGGCCTGGGCGACCAGGATGTACGCCCAACGCAAGGCCACCGCGCTCGCAGCACGCTGACGGTGAGGCTCGTCAGAACTGGGTCTCCGCATCAACGATCGCAACCGCTCTGATCTCCTTCTCTGTCGTTCCATCCACGTGACGTAGGTCCGCGCCGCTCAGGTTCGCGCCGTCCAGGTTCGTGCTGTACAGGTGCGCGCCGTTCAGGTTCGCGCCGCGCAGGTCCGCGCCGCTCAGATTCGCGAACAGGCGCGCGCGGCTCAGGTATGCGCCGGTCAGGTTCGCGCCGGTCAGATCCGCGCCGTCCAGGTGGGCGTCGGTCAGGTTCGCGCGGCTCAGGTAGGCGTCGGTCAGGTTCGCGCCGGTCAGATCCGCGCCGCGTAGGTAGGCCCCACTCAGGTCCGCTTGGGGAATACGGATGTTGTTCAGGTTAGGCCTGTGGGCATCCAAGCGGGTGTTTCGGCGGCCGATGATGGTGAGGGCTGCCTGGACATCGGTGTCGGGCTGAGCGGGTAGTTTGGCCGCTGTGACGCTGGGTTTGGGATCGTGCTCGCGGACGAACGCAGCGAGCACGTCGTAGACGGTCTGGTGGTCACGCGGCGAGTCTGTTGCGATCCTTTCTAGGGCGTACAGGCCGCCGAGCCGGACGTCCAGCCTGTCGGAGCCGATCTGCTCGATCGCCTTGGTGTAGCGGTCGGTGATCTGTCCTTGTTCAGCGGTGCGCTGAGCTTGGCGGGAGGCGTCCAGCGACTGGGCCGTGTACCACAAGCCTTGCCCGGTGAAGATAACGCCGCCGATCACGACCAGGCCGGTGGCGGCCTGGATCAGGGTGTGCCGCGCGGCGTTGACGGCCTCGACGCGCTCGGTTGCGGTCATTTGCTGGCGTTCGGTTTGGGTGAGCGGGTGAGGTTCCCCGGCTAGGCGGCGGGCGGCGGGCCCGATCAGCAGGGCGATGCCGAGCGCGGAGGCCCCTGCCAGGGAAATCCCCGCAAGCGTCCATCGGCCCCAGTCGGGAATGTTCAGCGTTTGGGACGCCCAGGCAGTGACCGCGATCATCACCAGCAGAGGAACCAGCCACAGTAATCGTCGCTTCCACGATGTTGGCGGCGCCGCGACCGGTTGAGGCACCGGGGGCTCGCTTCGGGCTGCTCGACGCGCTTTGGCGGCAGCCGCGGCTGCGAGGACTTGCCGGGCCGGAGGCTGAGGCCGTCTGGATGACATCTCACCATTGCACTCTGCCCAGTTCAGCGGTGCGTGAAGGGCGACGAAAACGTGACTCGGGGGACGCATCCAGGTGATCATCCCGGTTGCTCCAGACGCGTACGCGCTGCGGCTGGTGGCCTACAGGCCGAACGGGGCGAGGCTGGGCACGCTACCGCAACACCTCGGCTTTGAGGTCGGTCTGCCACTGAATGACGTGCCGTCGCTCAAGTTGGACTACCCGGCCGGCGGGCTGAACGCGGAGCTTATGGAAAGGGGCAGGACGGGAAACAGCGGCGCCGCCGCGACGGCCGCGTCAGCCGTCCGCGCCGAGCGGGTCGTCGAGCAGCCCGGCGTCGTGGACGAGCAGGGCGATCTGGACGCGGTTGTTGAGCCCGAGCTTGGCGAGGACGCTCGACACGTGCGTCTTGACGGTGGGGACGCTGAGGTGCAGCAGGGCGCCGATCTCGGCGTTCGGCCTGCCCTGGCCGACCGCCAGCGCGATCTCCCGTTCCCGGTCGTTGAGCAGTGCCAGGCGCTCCCGGGCGCGGGCCCTGCGCCGGTCCTGTCCGTCCTCGGCGACCCGGGCGATGAGCCGCCGGGTCACCGCCGGGGACAGGACCGGGTGGCCGGCGGCCACCCGGCGGATGGCCTCCACGATCTCGCCCGGCGGGGTGTCCTTCAGCAGGAACCCGGCGGCCCCCGCGCGCAGGGCCCGCAGCACGTGCTCGTCGGCGTCGAAGGTGGTCAGCACGATCACCTCGGGCGCGCCGTCGCGGGCGCGCAGCGCCTCAGTGGCGGCCAGGCCGTCCATCACCGGCATCCGGATGTCCATCAGCACCACGTCGGGGCGGTGCCGACCGGCCAGCGGCAGCACCTCGGCGCCGTCCCCGGCCTGGGCGAGGACGCGGATGTCCGGGGCGCCGCCGAGCATCATCTCCAGCCCGGCCCGGACCAGGGGATCGTCGTCGGCGATGAGAACGCCGATCGGTGCGGCTTCTGGCGCGATCATGCAGGCCACGGTAGCCAGGCCCGCACGCGCCAGCCACCCGGGCCCCCGTCGCCGTCGCCGCGCACGGGCCCGTGCTCCAGCCGTCCCCCTGCCAGCGTGACGCGCTCGGCCAGGCCGGCGAGGCCGTGGCCCCCACCGGCGGCGTCCGCTGCGACGGCGGCGGGGACGTCGTTGACCACATCGACCGTCAGGCCCTCGCCGGGCGCCCCGGTCACCCGTACGCGGACCTCGGCTCCCTGCGCGTGCTTGCGCGCGTTGGTGAGGGCCTCCTGCACGACGCGGTAGGCGGTGCGGCCCGTCCGGTCCGGGATCGACTCGCGCGGGCCGAGGTCGTCGCGCAGGTCCACCCGCATGCCGGCCCGGCCCGACTCCGCGACGAGCTGTTCCAGGTCGGCCAGGGTGGGCAGGCCGGGCCGCTCCGGCGCGGACGGCTCGCCGGTCGGGGCGCGCAGCACGCCGATCACCTCGCGCAGGTCCTGCAGGGCCTGGTGGGCGCTCTGCCTGATCACCCGCGCCGCGCGGGCCACGTCGGCGGGGTCGGCGCCGGGGTTGAACTCCAGCGCCCCCGCGTGCACGCTGAGCAGCGACAGCCGGTGGCCGAGCACGTCGTGGATCTCACGGGCGATCGCCTCGCGCACCTGGTGCTGCACCCGCTCGGCCCGCAGCCTCGCCTCGGTCTCCATCCGGGCCGCGCGGTCGCGCTGGGCCAGCACCAGCCGCCGCCGGTGGTGGACGAACAGCCCCCAGCCGACCGCCGCGCCCTGAAGGGCCAGGCCCAGCGTCAGCAGCGCGAGCGGCGGCATGTCCGGGTCGGGGCGCAGATAGGTGAAGACGACCGCGGCGAGGACGCTGAGCGCGAACACCGTGCCCGAGGTCCGCGGGCGGCGGTGAACCGCGACGGAGAAGAGCGCGGCCAGCATGGGGCCCGCGATCATCTCGAAGACGGCCGACAGCGCGACGAGCGTCACCGCGAGCCCGACCGGCCACCTGCGGCGCAGCCACAACGCCGCGCAGCCGAGCATGCTCACGACTTGGTCGAGGGTGAACAGCCACGCCGGCGGCAGGGGTGCGGCGTGCAGACGCTCCACCGACGTGTAGAAGCCGAAGGCGACGGCGAGCACGAACATCGCCGTGTCCACGAGCCAGTCGCGCCGGCTTCGCCGGTGCCGGGGGGCGGCGGGGGAATCCATATCCCCCGCAGCGTACGACGTGGCGGAGGGCGTCTTCACCGCCGTGCGGCGAGACCATACCGAAGTCGGGGGCCGTCCGACTTCGGTCGGCGCCGACGCCGTACGCAGGAGACCTTCGCCGGACGGGAGCATGCCGACGCCCGATCCCCGGCGGGTCCGCCGGTCCCTAGCGTCGGGGCCATGCGTGAAGTCATCCGGCTCGCCGGGGCGTTCCTGGTCGCCGCGGGCATCAGCGGCACCATCGACCACCTGGCCGTGCAGCCGTTCTGGGGCGCGATACTGAACGTCTTCAACCGCCAGGTCATCCCGCGGCTGTCCTTCCTCACCGGCTACGAGATCTACGCCAACCTGCTCGTCGCGGTCGTCGGCGCCGTCGTCCTCGCCGCCGCGTGGAGGCGGGATGAAGACGCGTGATCCACGCCGTCTCGCCATGGCGGCCGGGCTCCTGGTGCTGGCGCCGATGTGCGCCGAGTACGTCACGGGTTACGACGACAGCACGGGCGACCCGCTCGCGCTCGCCGCGGGCCTGCTGATCTTCGGCCCGCTGTACGGCGCGCCCGCGCTGCTCATCCGTGAGACGGCCCGCCGCCTGGGCATGTCCTGGCCGGGCATCCTCGCTCTCGCGGCGGCCTTCGGCGTGCTGCAGGCCGGCGTCGTCGACCAGTCCCTGTTCAGCGAGGGCTATCGGGACATCCCCTACTGGGAGGAGATGGTCCGCCCGACGTACGTCGCGCCGCTCGGACTGGCGGCCCACACCACGCTGTCCTTCGTCGCGGGCCACGCGGTCTGGAGCTTCGGGGTGTCGATCGCGCTGACGGAGGGGCTGAACCCGCGGCTGTCGCGCACGCCCTGGCTGCGGACGCCCGGACTGGTCACGGCCGCGGCGCTGTACCTCGCGGCTGCGGCGCTGGTCCTGCGCGACCACCTGCG
The DNA here is from genome assembly GCF_900156315.1 of Microbispora rosea. Lineage (GTDB taxonomy): Bacteria > Actinomycetota > Actinomycetes > Streptosporangiales > Streptosporangiaceae > Microbispora > Microbispora rosea. The sequence continues at coordinate 178,766 of NZ_FTNI01000005.1, forward strand.
GACCGAGGACGAGCACGCCGCGGCCGCCCAGATCGGGGGATCGCTGGCCGCCGTCGCGCTGCTCGTCCTCTTCGCGCTGAGCCGGCGATCACGGGACCCCGTCGTGCGGAACGGTGCCGTGCGGAACGGCGCCGTGCGGGACGGTGCCGCGCCCCGGCCGATCGCCGTGGCGGCGGGCGGCCTGGTCGCGGGCCTGGTCTTCGACTTCCTGCCGTCGACCTGGGCCGGGGTCGCGGCCGGGCTCGCGGTGATCGCATTGTGCGGCGCGGCCGCCGTCCGCCTCGCCCGCTCGCCGGAGTGGACGATTCGTCACGCCGCCGCGCTCGCCGCCGGAGCCCTGACCGCGCGTGCGGCGGTCGGCTTCTTCGCGGTACCGCTGGGAGAGGTCCCGACGGTCGCCAAGTATGCGCACAACGTCGCGTTCGTCGTGGGTGCGGTGCTGCTCGGCGCCCTGGCGGCGCGGCGCCGGGGCGCCGCGTGACCCGGCGTGACCCGCCGTGACCCGGCGCGTTCAGCCTTCTTCGCGGACGACCTCGCCGGGGTCCTTGTCGTCGCGCAGGCCCCGCCACGAGGGGTGGCGCAGCCGCCCCTCGCCCGTCCACTCGGCGAACTGCACCTCGCCGACCAGGACCGGGTCCACCCAGCGACCGCCCCTGGCCTCCTCCCGGGTGATGCCGTCGAAGGGGGGCGTGTCCCGCCGCAGCGGCGCCAGGCGCTCGCCGAGCCGCCGCAGCGCCTCGTCGGTGAAGCCGGTGCCGACGCTCCCGGCGTACCGCAGCCGTCCGCTGCCGTCGTTGACGCCCACGAGCAGCGAGCCGACGGTATTCGCCCGGCGGCCCTCCCCGGCCCGCCACCCGCCGACCACTACCTCCTGCGTACGGACGTTCTTGACCTTCACCCAGTCGGGCGAACGGCGGCCGGGGCGGTAGGGCGAGGTGAGCCGCTTGGCCACGACGCCCTCCAGCCCCAGCCGCCTCGAGTCGGCCAGCGCGTGCTCGCCGCCGTCGGCGTAGTAGGGCGGGATGGCCCAGTGGCGCCCCGCGTGGACGAGGTCCTCCAGGCGGCGCCGCCGCTCGGTGTAGGGCATCGCGATCGTGGTCGCGGCGTCGACGTGCAGCACGTCGAACAGCAGGTACGTCACGGGCGTGGTGACCAGGAGTTGCCTGATCTTGAGTTGGTTGCGCTGGTGCATGCGCGGCTGCAGCGCCTCGAACGACGGCCTGCCCTGCTGGTCGAAGGCGACGATCTCCCCGTCGAGCACCACAGCGTGCCCGCCCGTGGCCCCGGCGAGCCCGGCGAGCTCGGGATAGGCGGCGGTGACGTCCTTGCCGTTCCGGGACACCAGCCGCAGCGTGTCGTCCTCGACGTAGCCGAGGGCGCGGACGCCGTCCCACTTCATCTCGTGCGCGTAGTCGCCCTCCGGCTCGGGCAGCCGCCCGAGCCGGGCTGTCATCGGTGTGTACGCCGGAAGGGCGGCCATGCCCTGCTGGTACCCCGGCCTGCCCTGCAGTACCCCTGACCTGCGGCGACGCGCACCCCATCCTCCGAAAGGGGGATGGAGGGCGACGTGCCGGGTGATGCCGCGTGATCGGCCTCGCCGCGAACCTTGAGGCATGGAAGTCATCGAGGTGACAGACCTCCGCAAGTCGTACGGGGACACCGTCGCCGTGGACGGGGTGACGTTCACGGTCCGAGCGGGTGAGACGTTCGGGATCGTCGGGCACAACGGCGCCGGCAAGACCACGACCGTCGAGTGCCTGATCGGGCTCAGGCGCGGCGACGCGGGCACGGTCCGGGTGCTCGGCGAGGATCCGGCGCGGAGGCGACGGGCCCTGGCCCAGCGCCTGGGCGTGCAACTCCAGGACAGCTCGCTGCCGGAGCGGCTCAAGGTGGCCGAGGCGCTGCGCCTGTTCGGCGCCCTCTACCGCGACGCGGCCGACTGGCGGCGGGTGATGGACCGCTGGGGCCTGCGGCCGCTTGCGAGGAAGGCCTTCGGCGACCTGTCCGGCGGGCAGAGGCAGCGGCTGATGCTCGCGCTCGCCCTGGTCGGCGACCCCGAGGTCGTCGTGCTCGACGAGCTGACCACGGGCCTGGACCCGATCGCCCGCCGCGAGACGTGGCGGCTGATCGGCGAGCTGAAGGCGGCGGGCACCACCGTGGTGCTGGTCAGCCACTACTTCGACGAGATAGAGGCGCTCTGTGACCGGGTCGCCGTCCTCGCCCGCGGCCGGGTGGCGGCGACGGGCACCACGGGCGAGCTCGTCGCCCGGACCGGAACCGCCTCGCTGGAAGAGGCCTACCTCGCCCTGGAAGGAGCGGACCGATGAGGGCGTTCACGGCTCTGGCGGCGGCCGAGCTCAGGCTGCTGGCGCGCGATCCCGCCTCGCTGTTCTTCATGGTGGCCTTCCCCCTCATGCTGCTGGTGCTCAAGCGCGGCGACAGCGGGGCGGTCCCCGGCTACCTCGCGATGATCGCCGCCATCGGCGGGATGGGCGCGCTGCCGGGCCTGCTGGCCTCCTATCGCGAGCGCAAGGTGCTCAAGCGGCTGGCCACCACGCCGATCTCCCCGGTTCTGCTGCTCGGCGCCCAGCTCGTGGCCCAGGTCGCCGCGGGACTCGCGGGCTCGGCGCTGCTGGTGGTCGTGACGATCGCGGTGTTCGGCGCGCAGCCCCCCGGGAACGTCGTCCTGCTGGCCGCCGCCTTCCTGCTCTGCTCGGTGATGGTCTGCGCGCTGGGCTTCGTGATCGCCGCGGTCGTGCGCAACACCAGGGGCGCGAGCCTGATCGGCATGCTCGTCATGTTCCCCATGATCTTCCTGTCGGGCGCGGCCGTGCCCAGGAAGGTCCTGCCCGGCTCGCTGCGTCAGATCGGCGACTTCCTGCCCCTGACCCCGGCCGTGGAGGCCCTGGGGGACGCCTGGTCCGGCACCGCCGCGGTCTTTCCCCTGCTGATCCTCGCGGGGATAATCGTGGCGGCCACGGCCGCCGGCGCCGCGCTGTTCCGATGGGAGTGAGGACGTGAACGTCTGGGAGGCGCGCTGGCTGCGCGCCTTCCACCTGCTGTATTACGCCTGCCTGGCGCTCGGGCTGATCCTCTCGTCCGGCGAGGGCACGGGCGAGAGCAGGGTCCCAGGCCCGCTGACGCTGGGAATCGTCGCGATCATGGCCGGCTGGCACGGCTTCTTCGTCGCACGTCGGCCGCGTCTGCTCGGGCGGCTCAACCCGATGGCGTTCCACCTGGCGGTCGTCTGCGCGCTCTACATCGCGCTGGTGTCGCTCGACCGATCGTTCGACGTGGTCGTCTTCGGGCTGATGCCCCAGCCGTATCTGATGCTGCCGAGCCCCTGGTCGTACGTGGGGGCGGTGGCGACGGTCCTCAGCACGTTCGCCGCCAGGGGCTATCTGGACGATCCCGGCGCCTTGTGGCGGCTCGTCGGGAGCTCCGGCCTCGTCGTGGCGATCGGGCTGTTCGTCGACTATGTGTCCCGGCAGAGCGCGCAGAACCGGACGGTCGGGGTGCTGGAGGAGCGGGCGAGGCTGGCCAGGGAGATCCACGACACCCTCGCGCAGGGGTTGAGCGGGATCATCACCCAGCTGGAGGCGGCCGAGCAGGCGATGCCCGACGTGGGCGCCGTACGGAGGAGGATCGCGCTGGCCAAGGAGCTGGCGCGCGACAATCTGCGGGAGGCGCGGCGCTCGGTCGACGCGCTGCGGCCGGGCCCTCTCGCCGGCGCGGGCCCGGAGGCGGCGCTCGCGGAGGTGGCCGCCCGGTGGTCGCGGACGTCGGGGGTGGCGGCGACCGTGTCGGTGGAGGGGACGCCCCGGCCACTGCCGGGTGAGGTGCAGACGACGCTGCTGCGGGCGGCGCAGGAAGGACTGTCGAACGCGGCCAGGCACGCCCGGGCGGGCAGGGTCGCGATCACGCTGACGTACATGGACGACGAGGTGACGCTCGACGTGTTCGACGACGGGGTGGGGTTCGACCCGGACGCGCCCGGTGCGGGGTATGGGCTGGCGGCCATGCGGGAGCGGGCCGGCGGCGTCGGGGGGACGCTGACCGTGGAGTCCGCACCGGGGGAGGGGACGGCGCTGTGCCTGCGGATCCCCTCAAACTGATGATCGTCGACGACCATCCGGTGGTCCGCGACGGGCTGCGCGGGATGTTCGACCACGTGGCGGACATCGAGGTGGTGGCGGAGGCGTCCGACGGGTTCGAGGCGCTGGCCATGGCCAGGAAGACCGGGCCGCATGTGGTGCTGATGGACCTTCGCATGCCCGGCCTTGACGGCGTCGGGGCGATCCAGCGGCTCCGGGCCGACCATCCGGAGATCAAGGTGGTCGTGCTCACCACCTACGACACGGACGCCGACGTGGCCCGGGCCATGGCCGCCGGGGTGGCGGGCTACCTGCTGAAGGACGCGCCACGCGAGGAGCTGCACAGAGCGGTCCGCACGGCCGCCGCCGGCGGAGCGGTCCTGGCGCCGTCGGTCGCGTCCGCGCTGATGAGCAGGCCCGCGGCCCAGGAGCCGAGCCCGCGCGAGCTGGAGGTGCTGCGCCTCGTGGCGCGGGGCTCGGCGAACAAGGAGATCGCCAGGGCCCTGCTGATCAGCGAGACGACGGTGAAGACGCATCTCAAGCACGTCTTCGCCAAGCTCGGTGTCGACAGCAGGGCCGCGGCCGTCGTCGTGGCCATGGAACGAGGGCTCCTCTAGGGAAGGATCTCCAGGCGGACGCCGAGGCCCTCGTACAGGTAGGGGGTGGCGGTGATGATCCGCCAGTTGCGGCGGGTGGCGTGGACGGCCGCGTGGGCGGCCACCAGGACGTCGGGCAGGAGCGCGTCGGCGGCGGACGGCCGGTGACGCCGCAGGCTCGTCATGATCGCCTGCGCGTACGGCCCGCCTTCGACGGCGTCGCCGGGGGAGAGCGCGCCGGTGACCACCATCGACATGCGCAGGAAGCGTTCGAGCCGGGGCTGGATGGGGCCGAGCGACAGCACCTGGACGGCGAGCGCGGGGACGAGGAGGGTGACGCCGTGGGCCGAGGACTGCCGCACGACGGCCCTGCCGTACATGCTCTTGCCCTCGATCAGGTGGACGACGGCGTCGAGGTCCAGCACGTGGCCGGACAGGACGCCGGCCGGTGGGACGGGGTCGGTCACGCGGCGTCCGCCTTGGCGTCGCCCGTCATCAGGCGCGCCGCGCGGGCGCTCTCGTCATCGGTGATGCCGTCCTGCCAGCCGGGCCCCCATAAATCGGCCATGATGGCCAGGTCGCCCTGGATGCGCCGCCGCTCCCGCAGCGCCGCGGCGATGTAGGCCGAGGCGTTGCCGGACGCCTGCGCCTCGTCGGCCAGTTCGTCCGGCAAAGAGATCGTAATCTTCTTGGTCATACTCGGGAGGCTACCCAGTCATACCCCTGGTGGTCCACCGGTTCCGGAAGAACTCTGTCGGCGGGCGAACGGGGCGGCGGTCTCGCGCAGCGGCGGGTCCCGCTCCGGCACGCCGATGGCCCCGGGCCCGGAGAGCGCGGAGCCATCGTTCATGGGTCGTCTCACGGGAACGGTGCCGCCGGCGCGACGCTCACCCGCCGGCGGCCCGGTCCAGGCCGGTCAGTGTGTCCGGAACGACGACCGGCGCTCGTAGCGGACGCTCTTGAACTGCCGCTGCTCGACCCCGCCGCCGCCCCGATACGCCGTCTCCCTCACGCGCTCGCTGCGCCGCGACTCCACCCGCTTGACCAGGCGGTCGCGCCGGCCAGACACCCGCTCGACCAGGCGGGAGCGCCGCTCGTCCACCCTCTTGGCCACCCGTGCGGTCCGGGCCGACTCCCGCGTGCGCAGCTCGGACAGCCGCTCCGACATCCGGTAGCGCACCGGGGCCGTGCGGACCGTGCGGTAGCTCACCGCACGTTCCCTGTAGCGCTCGGAACGGTATTCGGACCGGGTGCGTGAGCCGTCGTGATACGAGGCGGGCGGGTCGGCGGCGGGCGGGTCGGACCCGGCGCTCCCGGACGACTCCCACTCGCTCGCCCTGATGCGGTCCCGCTCGGCGCGGGCCTGGGCCCTGATGCGGTCCCGGTCGGCCCGGCCCTGGGCCCTGATGCGGTCCCGCTCGGCGCGCGCCTGGTCGACGACGCTCTGCATCTGGGCCTGCGCCTCCTCGGCGGTCATCATCGAGGGGCTCTCCATCTCGAAGTACGAGATGGTCTGTGCGCCGCCGGGCTCGCTCTCCTGCGGCCCGATACCGGCCGCGGCATAGCCGTCCGTGGCGAGGGCGGGACCGCTCAGGACCGCGGCGCCTCCCGCCGTAATCGCCGAGACGAAGACAGTCGCTAATGCCAGCTGCCTGCATTTCCGGTGCATGGTGCCTCCCTGGGCCCTGGAACCGGCCGTGGCTCACCCTGAGCCGTTCCGCCAGACGACGGAAACGGTGATGGACGAGGGGTTGGTGTGGCCCGCGCATCGCGCCTTACGGCCTTGTCTCGATCCTCCGCCGGGCCGCGCGAAGCCGTCTAGGGCGGTTGACCGAAGCGTGCCCGCCCGCCTCCGAGGATCTGACCTGTGGGGGTACCGCTGCGGATGTCTCCGCGGGGGCGTTTGCGGCTCTTTGTGCCTGTGAGCAGTCTGGGGTTGCCCAATCCATCTCCAGTCACATCCGCCGCTGAGGGCACTTGCGGGGCGGTCCCGTGGGGCGGGTACACCCACGGACGAGGGGGTGGGCGGATGCGGCTGGCGGGGGCACGGGTGCTCGTCACGGGGGCGTCGTCGGGTATCGGCGCCGCCACGGCGCTGGAGTTGTCGGCGCGCGGCGCGCGGCTGGTGCTGTCCGGGCGCGACCAGGAGGCGCTCGCGGACGTCGCCGCACGGACCGGCGGCGAGATGCTGCCCGCCGACCTGTCCGACCCCTCGGCCGACCTCGCCGTACGCGCCGGGCGGGTGGACGTGCTGGTGGCGTGCGCGGGCGAGGGCTGGAGCGGGCCGCTCGCGCGGATGTCCGGCGGCACGGCCGAACGCATGATCGCGGTCAACCTGACGGCCCACGTGCAGCTCACCCGGCTGCTGCTGCCCGGGATGCTGGAGCGCGGCCGGGGTCACCTCGTCTACGTCGCCTCGATCGCCGGCGTGGTGGGCGTGCGGGAGGAGGCGGTGTACGCCGCGACCAAGGCGGGCCTGCTCGCCTTCGCCGAGAGCCTGCGCTACGAGCTGCCCGCGGTTGACGGGAACGGCGTCGGCGTGACGGCCGTGGTGCCCGGGGTCGTCGACACGCCGTTCTTCGCCCGGCGCGGCAGGCCGTACACGCGGCGCAGGCCCGCGCCCGTCGCGCCCGAGCGGGTGGCCCGCGCCATCGCGGTTGCCGTCGAGCGCGACCGCGCCGAGGTGTACGTCCCCGCCTGGCTGCGGCTGCCCGCCCGCCTGCACGGGGCCGCGCCCGGCGCGTTCCGCGTCCTGGCCCGCCGCTTCAGCCCCTGAGACTCAGGTGCCGCGCAGCGCGCGCAGCGACTCGCGCAGCGAGCCGAGGGTGGCGAAGACCGCCGTCGGCTCGTAGCCGCAGTGCGCCATGCAGTTGGCGCAGCGCGGGTCCCGCCCCCGGCCGTAGGCGCTCCAGTCGGTCTCCTCGACCAGCTCCCGGTAGCTCTGCGCGTACCCGTCGGCCATCAGGTAGCAGGGCCGCTGCCAGCCGAACACCGAATACGACGGGATCGCCCAGGCCGTGCAGGGGAAGTCGGCCTTCCCCTCCAGGAAGTCCAGGAACAGCGGCGAGTGGTTGAACCGCCAGCGCCTGCGGTTGCCGCCCGCGAACGCGGCGCGGAACAGCTCGCGCGTCTGCCGCACCCCGAGGAAGCAGTCCTGGTCGGGCGCCTTCTCGTACGCGTACCCGGGCGAGATCATCATCTGGTCGACGCCCAGGTCGTCGTTGAGGAAGTCGAGCACCTCGATCACGGTGCGCGGGCTGTCCCCGGCGAAGAACGTGGTGTTGGTGGTGACGCGGAAGCCGCGCCGCCGGCACTCGCGCACCGCCGCGACCGCCTCGTCGAACACGCCCTCCTTGCACACCGACGCGTCGTGCCGCTCGCGGAGGCCGTCGATGTGGACCGCCCAGGCGAAGTACGGCGAGGGCGTGAACCGGTCGATCTTGCGCGGGATCAGCAGCGCGTTGGTGCACAGGAAGACGTACTTCTTGCGCGCCACCAGTTCCTCGACCATCTCCCCGATCTGGGGGTGCATGAGCGGTTCCCCGCCCGCGATCGACACCATCGGGGCGCCGCACTCCTCGACGGCGGCCACCGCCTGCTCGACCGGCATGCGCTGCTTCAGCACGCCGGCCGGGTGCTGGATCTTCCCGCAGCCCGCGCACTTAAGGTTGCACGCGAACAACGGCTCAAGCTCGACCAGCAGCGGGAACCTCTCCCGCCGGCGCAGCCGCTGGGCCAGGATGTACGCGCCGACGCGCAGACTCTGGCGTACGGGCATCGGCATCAGGGCCGCACCTCCTTCGGCAACGTGAACTCGACGTTCTCCTCGGTCACCCGCCGTTCCTCCACCTCCAGCGGGCCGAGCCCGCCGAGGGCGGCCACGACGGCGTCCACCATCGCGCCGGGGGTGGACGCCCCGGCGGTCAGCCCGACCGTCCGCGCGCCGCGCAGCCAGTCGAGCGCGATGTCGCCGGGGCCGTCGACCAGGCGGGCGAGCGGGGCCCCGTCGTGACCGGACCGCGCGGCGACCTCGGTGAGGCGCAGGGCGTTGGACGAGTTGGCCGAGCCGACGACCAGCACCAGGTCGGCCTCCGCGGCGACGGCCCGCACCGCGTGCTGCCGGTTGGTCGTCGCGTAGCAGATGTCGTCGCCGCGCGGCCCCTCGGCGTCCGGGAAGCGCCGCCGTATCGCCGCCGCGACCCGCCCCGCCTCGTCGGCCGCCAGCGTGGTCTGGGTCAGGTAGGCGACCCCGCGCCCCCGCGGCACGTTCTCCACCACGGCCGCCACTCCCGCTTCGTCCTCGACCAGCACGCCCGCGCCGGGCACCTCCCCGAGCACGCCCTCGACCTCCTCGTGCCCGGCGTGGCCGACGAGCACGACGAGGTCGCCCCGCGCGGCGAACCTGCGGGCCTCCGTGTGGACCTTCGCGACCAGCGGGCACGTCGCGTCGACGACGCGCAGCCCGCGCCGGCCCGCCTCCTCGCGTACGGCGGGCGCGACCCCGTGCGCGGAGAAGACCGTGACCGCGCCCTCCGGCACCTCGGCCAGGTCGTCGACGAACACCGCGCCGCGCCGCTCCAGGTCGCGTACGACGTGGATGTTGTGCACGATCTGCTTGCGCACGTACACGGGCGCGCCGAACCGGTCCAGGGCGCGCTCCACGATCTCGATGGCCCGTTCGACCCCGGCGCAGAACGAGCGGGGCGAGGCCAGCAGGACCCGCCGCGGGCCGGTCGCGGCCGCCCACCGCGCCAGGACCGGGCCGATCCGGGCGAGCGTGCGTCGCGCGGCGACCGCGCCGCCCATCGTGGCGAGGTTCAGCAGGGGGGCGTCGGGGGTGTCGACGATGACCCGCACGGCCGCGAACGGCCGTGTCCCGGCGGCGGCGGCCAGCGGGGCGCTCTCCATGTCGACGGCGTACGCGCCCTCGCGGGCGAGGGCGTGGCGGCCGCGGCCCGTCACGACGCGCGGGGAGGTGACGAGCGGGCCGGTGCGTGCGGGCAGCCCGGCGCGGAGGAGCTCTCCGGCGAGCAGCGGAGCCGACGGGCACGGCCAGACCCGGTCGCCGGAGCGCACCTCGGTGGCGACGAGCACGTCCCCGGGGCGCAGGCCGTCGTGGAGCGCCCCGCCGAAGCCGGTGACGGCGAGGGCGGCGGCGGGCGGGAGGAGGCCGGCCGCGCGCGCCGCCCGGCCGGGCCCCATGCCCATCCGGACGACCTGGACGCGTGGATGGTCGCCTCCGAAATCCGGCCGGGACCGCAGGCCGCGGGCGACGGCCCTGGCCTCCATCCCCAGCGCGGTGCACACGATCAGATCGGTCACGGGATCGGTCACGCGATCGGTCATGGCGTCGCCTCCGGTCCGGCCGTCTCGTGCAGGCGCAGGTAGCGGCCGAGCGCGCTGACCGGGAAGACGAGGCGGTAGAGGTGGTAGTTGATGGAGAAGTCGCCGGGGAAGCCCGTCCCGGTGTAGTGCGGCTCGTCCCAGGTGCCGTCGGGGCGCTGGCTGCCGGCCAGCCAGGCCACGCCCCTGTCCACGGAAGGGCCCCGCTCACCGGCCGCGAGCAGGCCGATGAGGGCCCAGGCCGTCTGTGAGGCGGTCGGCTCGCCCCGCCCGACCCAGGCGGGGTCGCGGTAGGAGCGCATGTCCTCGCCCCAGCCGCCGCAGGGGTGCTGGTGCGCCTCCAGCCACGCCACGGCCCGCCGTACGCAGGGGGCGTCCGGCCGCACCCCGGCCGCGACGAGGGCGGGCAGCACCGCCCCGGTGCCGTACACGTGGTTGGCCCCCCACCGGCCGAACCACGAGCCGTCGGGCTCCTGCGCCCGCAGCAGCCACACCACCGCCCGCCGTACGACGGGGGAGCGGGCCATCCCCTCGGCCGCGAGCGCCTCGACCACGTGCGCGGTCACGTCGGCCGACGGCGGGTCGATGACCGCGCCGAAGTCGCAGAACGGCAGCCGCAGGCACAGTTCCCGGGTGTTGTCGGCGTCGAAGGCGGCGAATCCGCCGTCACGGGAGACCATCCCGGCCATCCAGCGCAGCCCCCGCTCAAGGGCGGGCCGGGCGTCGGGCCGCCCCAACCGGCGCAGCGCGAGGATCACCTCGGCCGTGTCGTCGACGTCGGGGTAGCCGTCGTTGTCGAACTCGAAGGCCCAGCCGCCCGGCGCGAGCCCGGGGCGCCGCACCGTCCAGTCGCCCGGCCCCCTGATCTCCTCGCGCAGCAGCCACTCGCCCGCCCGGGCCAGCGCGGCGTGGTCGCGGGGCAGGCCCGCGTCCAGGAGGGCGGTCATCGCGAGCGCGGTGTCCCAGACCGGCGACTGGCACGCCTCCAGCCTGCGCGTGCCGTCCTCCCGGATGGTGAACCTGTCGAGTCCGGCGAGGCCGGCGCGCATGACGGGGTGGTCGACGCCGTACCCGCTCAGGTGCAAGGCGATCAGCGAGTAGACCCAGGGGGGCTGGATGCCGCCCCACGAGCCGTCGGCCTCCTGCCGGGCCACGACCCACTCGGCGGCCCGCCTCAGCGCGGCGCGGCGGAGCCCCGCGATCGGGTGCCGTTCGTAGCGGTGCAGGGCGCGGTCGAGCGCCGCGAACGCCGCGTCCCAGCCGGTCCGCGGGGCCCGCGGCGCGGGCCTTCCCGTGCGCAGTTCCGGCAGGCCGAACGGCAGCGGCCGGACCGGCCGGTGCGCGGTCACGATCGTGAGCGGGACGATGGTCTGCCGCGCCCAGCACGCCCAGTCGTACACGTTCAGCGGGCACCACGGCGGCAGGAACATGATCTCCGGTGGGATGACCGGCAGGTCCTCCCACCGCCACTGCCCGAAGAGGGCGAGCCAGATCCGGGTGAAGACCCGGGCCGACTCGATGCCGCCGGCTCCGCGCACGTACGCCGACGCGGCGCGCATGTGCGGGGCCGACGGCGGGTCGCCCGCGAGGCGCAGCGCGACGTACGCCTCGATGGTGGTGGAAAGGTCGGCGGGACCTTCGTGGAAGTTCGCCCAGGTGCTGTCCGGGCGCTGCTGTGACCTGATCCATCGGGCGGCCTCCGCGGTCTCCTCCGCGGTCCGCACGCCCAGGAACTCGCGCAGCAGGAGGTCCTCGGCGTCCATGGTCACGTTGGTCTGCAGCTCGCCCTTCCACCAGCCCTCGGGCGCCTGCAGGCCCAGCAGGTGGTCGCGCGCCGCCTCCAGGGCGGTCGCGGCGCGGGCGGCGCCGGTGGCGACCCCTGCGGCCACCCCGGTGGTGACGCCCGTGGTGACGCCCGTGGTGAGGCCGGTCACCGCGCCTGCTCCCGTTCGAGATGCCGCCTGGCGAGGCGGGCCGCCTGGAGTCCGCTGCGCACGGCACCCTCCATGGTGTCGGGCCAGCCCGTGTCGGTCCACGCGCCGGCGAGGAACAGCCCGGGCCACCGGGTGGCCGCGCCGGGGCGCAACCCGCCGCTGCCCGGGACCTGGCGGAAGGTCGCCCGCCGCTCCCTGGTGATGAACAGGTCCACGACCCGTGCCGTCCGCGCGGCCGGGAGCAGCCGCTCCAGCTCGGGCAGGAACACCTCACGCATCACGGCCGTGGGCACGTCGATCCAGTGCCGCGCCGCCGACACCGAGACCGTCAGGTACTGGCCCCGGGTGAGCCCGCCGGAGGCGGTCCTGTCGAAGATCCACTGCACCGGCGAGCCGACGACGGCGGCGAACGGCAGCCGGGTGACGGGCCGGTCGTAGACGACGTGCACGTTGACGATCGGGCTCGCCCCGAGGCCCGCCCAGGCGTCCCGGTCCGGCGCGGCCTCCGCAGGCACGAGCCGCGCGGCCTGGCCGTGCGGGGTGGCGACGACGACGGCCGACGCGCCGATCCGCGCGCCGCCCACGACGATGGAAGGTCCACTCAGGCCCGGCAGGCCCGGCAGCACTCTGTCGACCTTCGCCGCCGGCCGGACCTCGCCGCCCAGCCGGGTGATCGCGGAAAGGGCGGCGCCGCCGTGCAGCTCCCCGAGCGGGACGGACGGCACCCCGATGTCGGCGGCGTCGGCACGGCCGAGCAGGGCCGTCCTGAAGACCATCGCCGCCGGGCCCAGCGCCGCCTCGTCGGACGGGATGTTGAGCGCGGCCACCGCGAACAGGTCCCACAGCGCGTGCCTCGCGGCCTCCCGCTGGCCGTTTTCGGCCAGCCAGCCGCCGAGTGCGGCCTGGTCGAGGGCGGGCTCGGCGGGGTCGAGCGTGCGCAGCGCGAGCGCGCCGCGCACCGCGCGCAGCCGGTCGGCGGGGGACAGCAGGCGGTAGCCCGCGAGTGCGGGCAGCAGGTGGAACGGCCCGGGCAGCGCGGCCCGGCGCAGTCGTCCCCGCCCGCCGTGCGGGGTGAGCACGCGCACGTCGAAGCGTTCCTGCAGGCGCACCCGCCCGGCGCCGCCCAGCCGGTCCAGCAGCCCGCGGTAGGCCGTGCAGCAGCGCAGGAAGACGTGCTGCCCGTTGTCGGCCGTCAGGCCGCCCCGGGCGAAGGAGTGGGTGGCGCCGCCGAGCCTGGGCCTCGCCTCGTAGAGGGTCACCGGCCATCCGGCCTCCGCGAGCGCGAGGGCCGCGGTGATACCGGCGAGGCCGCCCCCCACCACCGCGACGGGCGGGACGCTCGCCCGGCCGTTCATCGGGCCGTTCGCCGGGCCGTTCGCCGGGCCGTTCGCCGGGCCGTTCATTTGGCCGCTCCCGCGATCGCCCGCACCGCGACCATCGTCTTCGCCCACGGCGTCAGTGACACGCGCCCGGCGAGCGCCCCGCCGGGGTCGGCGGCGATGCGCGCGAGCAGCCGACGGTAGATGCCCGCCATCGCCGCGGTGCAGGCCGCGCTGCGCCGGTCGAGCAGCGGGATCAGCCGCATCCCCTCGGCGTACCAGCCGAGCGCCCGGCCCGCCTCGTACCGGACGAGCCGCGCCAGCCGCTCGGGCGGATCGGTGAACGCCCCCGACGCGTCCAGGTCGAGCGTGCAGCCGAACCTGCGCAGGTCGTCGGCGGGCAGGTACACCCGGCCCGCGCAGCGGTCCTCGCGCAGGTCCCTGAGCACGTTGGTGAGCTGGAGTGCCACCCCCAGGGAGTCCGCGAGCCGCGCCGCCCGTCGCAGGGCTGCGTCACCGCGTGCCGCCCCGCCGGCGAGGCCGAACACGCCGAGGGACAGCCGCCCGATCGACCCGGCGACCTCACGGCAGTAGCCGACCAGGTCCTCGTAGGACTGGTAGCACGCCCCCGCGACGTCGTCGGCGCATCCGTCGATCAGCTCCTCGAACGCCTCCAGCGGGACGGGGAAGCGCACGGCGGTGTCGCGCAGGGCCACGAGGACGGGGTCGGCGGGGTCCGGCCGCGCGGCCCGCAGTCCCGTACGGGCCTTCTCCAGTGCCGACAGCCGCGCGTCCACCGGCCCGGCCGCGTCGCCGATGTCGTCGATCCGCCGGGCGAAGGCGTAGAGCGCGCTGAGCGCGCGGCGCTTGGGCGGGGCGAGCAGGCGGATGCCGTAGGAGAAGTTGCGCGCGCGGGTGCGGACGACGCGCTCGCAGTACCGGTAGGCCACAGGCACAGGCACAGGCACGGGCACGGGCACGGGCACCGGTACAGGAACGGACGCCGGCGCGGGAATGGGCGTGAGGGGGCGCGGCGCGGGAACGGGCGGGTCGTCCCCCGCGCGATGCGGAGCGGGGCCGGGCGGGCGATCGGGAACGGGATCAGGAATCGCGCCGGGAACCGTCACCGTTCACCTCCTTCAGCACGCGCATCCACTCGCTCAGCACCGCGCGGCGGCGCGCGCGGACCGCCCCGCCGAGGACGTCGTGCCGGCCTCGCTCCAGCGCCGCGAGAGCCGCCCGGCCCCCCGCGATGTACCCGGCGACCGCGGTACGCGCGAACCCGCTCAGCGTCTCCAGCAGCGGCATGCCCTCGTCCAGCAGGGTGGCGGCGCGGCGGGCCTGCAGCGCCACGGCCCGGCGCAGCCGCGGGGAGGTGCGCGGGGCGTCGAGGTCGGCCTCGCGGCAGCCGAACCTGCGCAGGTCCTCGCCGGGGAGGTAGACGCGGCCGCGGGCGTGGTCCTCGCCCACGTCCTGGCAGTGCTCGATCACCTGCAGCGCCGAGCAGATGCGGTCCGACAGCCGCGCCCGCTCCGGGGTGGCCACGCCGAAGACGTGCAGGACGATCCGGCCGACCGGGTTGGCGGACAGCTCGCAGTAGGCCAGCAGTTGCGCGAAGGTGTCGTAGCGCCGCACCACCTGGTCGCGCCGGTTGGCCTCCACGAGGTGGAGGAAGGGCGTCCGCGGCACGCCCCGCCCGGCGACCAGCGGCCCCAGCGCGCGTACGGCGGGCAGCCGCGGGCTCCCTCCGGCGTACAGGCGGCCGAGGTCGGCCTCCACCGCGTCGAGCAGGGCGGGCCGCCCGGCGGGGTCCCCTTCGTCGCCGACGTCGTCCACGTAGCGGGCGAAGCCGTACACCGCCATCAGGTCGCGGCGGTACGCGCGCGGAAGCAGGCGGGAGGCCACCGGGAAGTTCTCCCGGTGCGCGGCGTCGCGTACGTCCGCTGCGGACATGCCTGAAGAATCTCCACCGCCATTCACCACAAAACCCGACAGATCGGGCGGGCGCTTTTACGTGGGCAACCCCCCGGGAAAAGCGGCGTGCTCGAACGGACGGTGTCCGGAAAAAAGGGCAAAAACCTAATCGAGAAGGACGTCGAGACCCGGCGACCGTTTTTCCGCGTTTTTATGCTTCCGGCCGCAGGTAAAAGCTTGCCGAGGCCGGGAGCCGGTGGGGCCGCGCGCCACCGGGTACACCCACGCCGTGGGCGCCGAGCGGTCCGACTCGCAGTCCGGCGGCGCGGCAGCGTGCGACCACGCCGGCGAGCGCGCCCAGCGCCGAGCGCCAGGAACCCGGGGCGGAGGTGTGGTCGCAGTCGTGCAGCAGCAGCGTCGCCCCGCCGCGCAGGCCGGGCTCCAGGGTGCGCAGCACCGAGCCGGGCGTGGCCCGGTGCGTCCAGTCCTCGCCCCAGGCCGTCCACAGCACCGGCCGCAGGCCGTGCCACCGGGCCGCGAGCAGCGCCTCGGCGCTCAGCACCCCGTACGGCGGGCGATACCACGTGGGGCGTGTGCCGGTGACGGCGGCGACGAGGCGCGCGGCCCGTCCCATCTCGGCCGCGACCCTGCCCGGCCGGGTGAGCAGGGCGTTGTCGTGCCGCCAGCCGTGCACGGCCACCTCGTGCCCGGCCCGTGCGATGCTCCGCCCGACCTCGGGATGGCGGTCGAGCATCTCGCCGAGGAGGAAGAAGGTCGCCCGGCATCCGAGCCGGTCCAGCTCGTCGAGGAACAGCGGGGTGGACCGTGGATCGGGCCCGTCGTCGAAGGTGAGCGCCACATGCCCGGGATCGCCTTCGCCCGCGAGGGACGGCAGCAGGCGGCGGACCGGAGGCAGCCAGGTGGCCCCCGGCCCGGCGTGGAGCAGGGCCAGTCCGGCGGCGACGAGCGCGTGAGGTCCCATCGCCTTCCAGTGTCCGCCACGCCGCCCCCCACCCGGGAAGGAGGGTCATGAGGAACAGGGCATTGATCGTCAGCGCCTCGATGGGAGCGGGCCACGACGCGGTGGCCGCGGAACTGGCCCGCCGCCTGGCCGCCGCCGGCACGCGCGCGGAGGTCGTGGACGTGCTCGCCCTGCTGCCGCTGCGGCTGGGCGCGCTCCTGCGGTGGTGGTACCGGGCGGTCATGCTGCGGGCGCCGTGGCTGTACGCGCTGGTCTACCGGGTGTTCTTCGTCTCCCGCCGGGCCCCCTCCACCTCGCCGCTGACGGTCCTGGCCGCGGCCGGGCTGGCCCGGGTGGTGCGCCGTGTCCGGCCCTCCGTGGTGGTGCCGGTCTTCCACGTGGCCGCGCAGGCCGCCGGGCACCTGCGCGAGCGGGGGCGGCTGGCCGTGCCGAGCGTGGTCGTGCTGACCGACTTCGCCGTGCACCGCCTCTGGCTGCACGCCGGCAACGACCGCTACCTGTGCCCGGACACGTCCACGGCCCTCGCGGTGACGGCCGCCGTCGGCCGCCCGGCCTTCCGCTGCGCCCCGATCGTGCGCCCCGGGTTCGCCCGCGCCGATGGGGTGGCGGACGTCCGGGCCCGCGTCGGCCTGCGGGACGGCGACCGGATCGTGCTCGTCTGCGCGGGGTCCTGGGGGGTCGGCGGGGTCGCGGCGACCGCCCGGCTCCTGGCCCGCTCGGGCCGGTACACGCCCGTGGTGCTGTGCGGGCGCAACGAGCGGCTCCGCCGCCGCCTCGAACACCTGCTCGGCGGAGCGGGAGTCGCTCTCGGCTGGCGCGACGACGTGGCGGACCTGCTCGCCTCCGCGTACGCGCTGGTGGACAACGCGGGCGGGCTGACCTGCCGGGAGGCGTTCGCGGCGGGGGTGCCCGTCGTCACCCACCGGCCCATCGCGGGGCACGGCAGGGACGGTGTGCTCGCGATGGCGCAGGCCGGGGTCAGCGTCCACGCGCGCCGCCGCGCCGACCTGCTGCGGGCGCTCGACCGGCTCGAACCCGGCCTGCCCGGACGGGCCGCGCTCACCGCGCGGGCGGCCGCCCTGTTCACCACGGCGCCGGCCGAGTCCCTTCTTCTCCCGGACCTCCTGCTCCGTGGTGATGGTGTGCCCCGGCCATACGAGCCTGCTCCCTGAGCGGGGCGTACCTCGACAGCAGCACGCTGCCGTACAGGATGAGGGCCATGCCCGTCAGTTCGGGCAGCACCCACGGGCCGGTGCGGATGTCCTCGCCGAACATCGCCACGCCGTACGCGGTGCTCGCCACGGGGTCGGTCACGGTCAGCGCGGGCTGCACGGCGACGAGCGGACCGCTGTGCAGGGCGTTCTGCAGCAGGAACAGGCTGCACAGACCGGCCGCCACCATGGCCCACAGCGACCAGGAGCCGGCCAGCGTCTGCAGGCCCCCCGGCAGTTCCTCCACCGTGCGCTTCATGAGGACGGCGGTGTAGGCGAAGCCGAGGCCGGCGGCGACCCCGAGCAGCACCGCACGGGCGGCCCCGCCGCAGGCGATCGCGGCGGCCACGCAGCAGGCGAGGAGCCCGGCGGTCACACCCGCCGAGATCACCCAGCTCAGCAGGCCGGGAAGCCGGTGGCCGGGGGTGGGTGACGCCGCCGCGAGGAACCCGGTCAGGCCGGCCGTCAGCGCGCCCACCGCCAGCCACGTCCGGGGGGTGACGCGAACCCGGAACATCCAGCCCGCCACGAGCATCGTGATCGGCAGTTCCGCGACCAGCAGGGGCTGGACGAGCGCGAGCCCTCCGGACGTCAGGGCGGCCGCCTGCAGCAGGAAGCCCGCGATGAGCGCGCCGATGCCGCCGAGCCAGGTGGGCCGCCGTACGAGGTCCCAGATCAGGCCGGGCCGGAACGCCTCGTCGGCCGGGGCGCTGCGGGCGGCCCGGCGCTGCAGTACGGACGCGACGGCGTTGGCCGCCGCGGCGAGCAACGCCAGGACTACAGCGATCATGACCCCCCAGCGCCTCGTCTCCGGCTTCTCCTCGCGGGGCCTCCCGTCGAGGCCCTACCGGTAGCCTCCCCGGCCATTCCCGCCGCATGTCGCCTTGAACGCTCCCAAACGTATTTATCCGTCAATTGCTGAATAAATACGGGAATATTAAGCGAAATCGAGAATGTCGGGATTTTAGGGGGTATGGCCGTCGACAGAAACGCACGCAGCAGGAAAGGCGGAACCAGACATGGTTGGACCCACCGGCCTCGAGCGTCATCCCGACGTCAGTGAACTGCGCCAGACGTACGATCGGGCGGGCTCGACGGCCCCCGCCCAGGTGTTGGAGGGGCTAGCCTTCCTGGCCGGCCTGTATCTGGCCCTCTCGCCGTGGATCGTCGGGTTCTTCGGATTCCGGGGCATGACCGTCAACAACCTGATCACCGGCCTCGTGATCAGCGCCCTCGCCCTGGGGCTCGCGTCCGCCTACGGACGCACCTACGGCATGGGCTGGCTTCTCCCGCTGCTCGGCGTGTGGGCGATCGTCTCGCCGTTTGTGCTGCGCGCGGGACGTGAGGCCACGGCGACGACCATTTGGAACAACGTCGCGATCGGCATCGTGACCGTGGCGCTGGGAGCCGCCGCACTGGCGATGGCGCAGGTGTTCCGCCGGCACGAGCGGGGCGAGCGGAGCGCGCACAGGCTCGGCAACTGGTGACGGACAGGGGCGCCCGGCCCACCGCCCGGTGGGCCGGGCGCTCGCTCGTCTCAGCGAAGGGTGACGCTGAGGCGGTCAGGCATCCGGAACGGACGTCTGACCGAGCGCGGTGGGCGCCCGGCCGGGGTCGTCCACGCTCGCGCGCAGGCGCGCGAGCGAGAAGGCCGAGATGTCCTCGTCCGGCGGCCGGCCCTCCGCGAGGTCGGCGAGCACGTCGCCGACGAGCGCGGCGTACTTGAATCCCTCGCCGCTGTCGCCGCAGGCCAGCACCGTCGCGCGGCCGACCCTGTCGATGACGAAGCGGCCGTCCGGCGAATCGGTCCAGCTGCACACCTGCTCGTCCACGACCGTCGGTGTCGCGCCCGGGAACATGGCCGTCATGCGGCGGGTCAGCTCGGCCGTCCGTCCCGGGTCCGGAGTGCGGTCGTCGTCACCTGGTTCGAGCGGCCGCAGCGGCACGTCCAGTCCCGCTTTGTAGCCGATGCCCGGGGTGGGCATGGCGTACACGGCCGGACCGTCCGGGACGGGCCCGTCGATCAGGCCGGGCACCCGAGCGGACGACTCGATGCCCGCGTAGTGGACCACCTGTTCGAGGTACGGCCTGAGCGTGAGCGTCACGCCCAGAGAGGGGAGCAGCGGGCCGGTGCCGGGGCCCGCGGCGACTACGACCGCGTCACCGGTCAGCATGGTGCCGTCGGCCAGGCGAATCCCCGGCTGCCGGGTGGCCTCCACGGCGACGACCTCCCCGGCGAGCAGGCGTCCGCCGTGCGCCCGGAACCGCTCCGCCTGAGCGGCCAGGTAAGCCTTGGCGAGCACCACTCCGGCGTCTGCTTGGAACACCGCGCCGCGGCCGTCGCCCGCCAGGCCCGGGAAGAACCGGCCGACGTCGGCCGCCTCCACCTCGGTGAAGGGCACGCCCGAGGCACGCAGCGCGGCCGCCAGACGGGCCAGCGACTCCGTGTCCCGCCACAGCAGCCCCCGGCGCAGGTGTAGCGTCGCCTCCGTCTGGCGCTCCAGCCGCTGCATGGCGTCACGGGCACGCAGGGACAGCCGGATCTTCAGCGGGTCCGGGTCGGCCAGGCGCCACAACCGCGTGGGCCCTCGGGAGGAGGACAGCGCGTTGCCGATCCCGTGGCGCTCCACCAGCGTGACCCGGTGGCCCCGCGCGGACAGTTCGGCCGCGGCGGACAGTCCCCAAGCGCCGGCTCCGACTACCGTGCACCGCACGTCCTCGACCCCCGTTCGCCCGGATTCGCCGCACCGTTCAACCTACCGAAGGGTGACGCTGAGGCGGGCCGAGGCGTCCCTGAGGTAGTCGACGAACGCGCGCAGCGCGGGATTGGGGTTGGTCGGGCGCAGCGCGGCGCCGATCCGCCGGTAGAGCTTGGGCCCCTCCACCTGGCACACCTGGATGCCCGCCGCGCCCTGCACGCCGAGGCTCGGCACGAGGGCCACGCCGAGCCCGGCCCGGACCAGGCCGAGCGTCACCTCGTAGTGGTCGCTGCGGCAGCGGATCGAGGGCGTGATCCCTTCCAGGGCGCCGGCCCGCTCCAGCACCGACACCGGAGTCTCGGTGCCGAAGGTGGTGATCCACGGTTCGTCGGCCAGGTCGGTCAGCCGCACTCTGGGCCGGTGCCCCGCGGGATGGCCGAGCGGCATGACGAGGAGCTGCGGTTCGTCGAACAGGTGGACGACCTCGACGCCCTTCGGCGCCTTCCAGGGATCCAGCGCGTGCTCGAAGACGACCAGCACGTCGAGCTCGCCGCGTTCCACGTCGGGCAGCAGCTCGTGCGGCTGCCCGAGCACCAGATCGAGCTCGACGCCCGGGTGGCGCGCGGTGAAGGACGACAACGCCATCGGCAGCAGGCGGTAGCCGGCCGAGGCGAAGAACCCGATGCGCAGCTGCCCGGCGTCCGCCCGCGCCTGCGCGAGCAGGTCCTTCTCGGCGGATTCGATGAGGTCGAGCACCTCCTGGGCCCGCCCGGCGAGGCGGTGGCCCGCAGCCGTCAGCCGCAGGCTGTGCGCGGCCCGCTCCACCAGCCCGACCCCCGCCTCCTCCTCCAGCCGGGCGAGCTGGTGGGAGACGGCGGAGGGCGACAGCCGCAGGGACTTGGCGGCTCCGGCGATGCTCCCGGTCCTGAAGACCTCCAGGAGCACCTTGAGGCGGTGGCTGCTGAGCATTCCCCCAGTATCGGCGACCCGGTATCAGACCTGGTCATATGCATCGTGGAGAACCCCGGGGCGATCGCCGGGCGGCACCGGGTCACCACTGGCTGATCAGCGGCGGGTCCGGGTCGTGCTGCCGCCAGGCTTCGGTGAGGCGGACGAGAAGGGCGGGGGTGGCGATGCCGCGAATGGTTGCGATCTTGTCGCCTGTGATGTCGAACGTCACGGCACCGATGACCTGGTCGCCGATCACAAAGAGGAGGGCGGGGGCGCCGTTGACGAGCGCGTAGTGGATGGCGGGCGTGCCGCCGGCGAAGCGCCGCTTCGCGGGTGTGGGTTTGAAGCCGGCTCGTACGACGGAGGCGATGTGGTGCGGAGTGTCGTACCACAGCAGCTTCTCGGCCAGGCCGGCGCCGTCGGAGATCAGGGTCGCGTCGTCGGTGAGCAGCGCCACCAGCCGTGCGGTGCGGCCCGAGGCGGCGGCGGCGAGGAATTCCTCGACGACCCTGCGGGCGGACGCCGGGTCGACTTCGCCGCCGCGGCGCGCGGCGGTGATGCGGCGCCGGGCCCGGTGGAGGTGCTGCTGGCTCGCGGACTCGGTCATGTCGAGGATCTCTGCGATCTCGGCGTGGCTGTGGGAGAACGCCTCGCGCAGGACGTAGACGGCTCGCTCGAGGGGCGACAGGCGCTCCATGAGCGTCAGCACGGCCAGGGAGACCGATTCGCGCTGCTCGAACGAGTCGGCCGGGCCGAGCATCGGGTCGCCGTCGAGGAG